>NZ_FXTH01000001.1 GCF_900182555.1 Fodinibius sediminis
GCGCAACGAAATTCCGGTCAATTCGGCCGTTTCACTCGCGGTTAAATCCAACGAAAAACATCGAATTAAATGCCGAAATTTGGCCTCAGAAATTCTTGAACGCTTGTAATACTTGTTATTCATTGTATAGCAATATGTTACAAACTTTTATAACATGCTATACTTCATAAGACCCCTATTAAATATTGTGAAGCACCCCATTGCAGATTTTAGATATTTTTTCCAAATCATCCTCCGGAATTCCCCGAGTATAACCTTGAGAAACTTTGCTGAATTCGGGATCCATTTCATCCAGCAGCTTGATCCCCTTATTCAATATTTAGCCAATGGAAAGCCCGCGGTCTTTTTCTGATTTGGTTCGATAGATCAAATCCAGTTTTTAAAGGCGATCCAGAAGGCGGGAGACATCCGGCCAATAATTTCATTGCATGCATGCCTCTGGAATGTAATCCGCTGTCCGTGTAAGTATCTCCACCGCTTTGTCGGTATCATTAATTAGCCCGCCTGATGCTGCGTTGTAAAACAGCGATGGTCCATGCATTTTCATAAGATGCGTATTCCATGAGAAATCAATTGGCTTCCAACTATGTGTTTTCTACACGCAATTTAATACGCATATTATATGTTGCCAACACACAAATATGATGAAGATCATAGAAAATATCGATTGCCTGCTGACAGAAATAATCTCGGTAAAAACTGATAAAAGAGGAGTCTTACCGCTGACAAATTAGCCAGCAGCCCTCCGGGCATTTACTTTTTGACATTGCCAAAGCAACCAGCAGACAAGAAGCATGAAAAGGCATGGAACAACATTCCAGAAACCCTCTCTAAGAATACAGGACGGGCATAAAGGCTCCCCCACTGGTTGTTTACAGTTGGGCCGAAAATAAAAAATCCCTGCAAAACCAAGGTTTCACAGGGATGAAAGTGGGCGATGCAGGATTCGAACCTGCGACTTCTTCCTTGTAAGGGAAGCACTCTAAACCGCTGAGTTAATCGCCCGTTTTTAGAGAGCACAAATATACGGATATTTTGGAATCTCACAAAAAAACATTTCTGCTCTTCCATAATTTTTTTACTCCATCTTTTAACTTAACGATGTTAACCTTACCTTGATTTATGCGTATTTATCAACCATCTTAGCAGTTCAAAAGACTCTTCACTTGCAAGGTGAAATTATGGCAAATAACTCGATCACCCCCTATCCCTTTGAAGCAGTTATTGTTGACGGTGGGCGCATCCCCTTCCAGCGTTCAGGCACTGGTTATAAAAAATTAATGGCCTATGATCTGGGACGCATGGCCATCGAAGGCCTAATAGGGCGTTCGGCGCTCCACGAATCGGACATAGACCAAATTATCATGGGCTGTGTCATCCAGGATGTAAATACCAGCAATATTGCCAGGGAATCGGCTCTGGGAGCCGGTTTGCCCAACTCCATCCCGGCTCATACGGTCACCCAGGCGTGCATCTCTTCTAACCAGGCTATTTCATCGGCGGTCAATCTCATCCGGACGGGTCAGGCCAAAGTCGTACTGGCCGGCGGTACGGAAACCATGTCAGACATCCCCATTCGCTTCCGTCGCAAATTTCGACGAAAACTGCTGGATGCTCAAAAGTATAAATCACTGTCCGACTGGCTTTCCTTTTTCAAGGGACTCAGACCCTCTGACCTTCTGCCCGAGGTCCCTGCCATATCTGAATTCTCGACGGGTGAAACCATGGGCGAGAGCTGCGACCGAATGGCCGCCCATTTTGGCATCAGTCGGAAAGCGCAGGATAAATATTCACTGCGATCTCACCAGCTGGCAGCCAAGGCTACCCGGGAGGGGCTCCTGGCCCCCGAGCTTCTGCCCGCAGCCGTCCCTCCCGATTTTGATACCTTCGTGCAAGACAACGGCTTTCGGGAAGATACCTCCATGGAAAAGCTTGCAGAACTACCCCCGGCATTCATTAAGCCGCACGGAACCATTACGGCCGGCAATTCCTCTTTTCTGACCGATGGAGCTTCTGCTTCGCTTATTGTGGAAGAAACAAAGGCGCATGAGCTTGGTCTTGTTCCCAAGGCCTACCTCCGCGAGTATACTTTTGTGGCCCAGGATCCCGAAGATGAGCTGCTGCTGGGCCCCGCTTATGCTACCCCGCAAGTGTTGGATCGCATGGGACTTTCGCTGTCCGATATTGATGTTTTTGAATTCCACGAAGCGTTTGCCGGACAGATACTGACCGTTTTGAAGGCCCTGGATTCTGATGCCTTCGCCCGGAAAAAGCTCGACCGCAGCCGGAAGGTAGGTGAAATACCAATGGATAAATTTAACTGCTGGGGAGGCTCTCTCTCCCTGGGCCATCCCTTCGGGGCCACCGGAGCCCGGCTTGTTACCACCGCTGCGAACCGCTTGCACCACGAGGATGGACAGATTGCATTGGTTGCGGCTTGTGCGGCTGGTGGACAGGGACACGCCATGATTATAGAACGATATGACGGTTAGACCTTCTAATAACATAATTATCAGGGCATAATGCTATGAGTTATCTATCGACAGAAGAACAGGATCACATCCTTGTTGTTACACTGGACCAGCCGGATGAGAAAGTCAACAAACTGGACGAACAGCTCATTTCAGAATTCCAGGAGTTATTGCCCCGGGCCGCCCAACAGGATATTGAAGGGATAGTATTGACCAGCGGCAAGGAAAACAACTTTATTGCCGGGGCAGACGTGGAGATGCTGAAAAATAAAAAGGCTCCTAAAGAGGTGGAGGATCTAAGTCGCCGCGGAAATGACCTGCTGCTCGAACTCGAGCATTTCGACAAGCCGGTGGTAGCGGCGATTCATGGTTCCTGCATGGGAGGAGGCCTCGAAGTAGCCATGGCCTGTCACTACCGGGTGGCTTCAGATCATGACAAAACGACTATGGGGCAGCCTGAAGTACAACTGGGCCTGCTGCCGGGCGGTGGCGGCACGCAGCGGCTGCCGCGCCTGATCGGTATTCAAAATGCCCTTACCTACCTGCTGACCGGTAAGAATATATATCCGGGTCAGGCCTACAAGATGGGACTGGTTGACGAACTGACTCACAAAGATGCTATTCTGAAAGCCGCAAAAAAGGCTGTCCGTACCCTCAGGAAGGAAAGATTTAAACGCAAGGACAAACGATCCCTGCTTCACCAGCTTATGGAGGGATTGAGTCCCCTGCGTAAGATTATCTATTCTCAGGCCCGAAAACGTACCCGAAGCAAAACCAGGGGCAACTATCCCGCTCCTCCCAAAATCATAGACTGTGTTGAGGAAGGCTATGAAAACGGCATGCGGGGAGGATTGGAACTGGAATCCAGACTTTTTGGCGAACTGGCGGCAACGCCGGAATCCAAAGCGATGGTCAACCTCTTCTTTGCCATGCAGGCAGCCAAAAAAAATCCCAATTCGGAACAGGTTTCAGACATTCACAAGATAGGGGTGCTGGGGGCTGGTCTCATGGGTTCAGGCATTGCCGATGTAAGCGCAACCAAAGGCGAATACCGTATCCTGTTGAAAGATCAGGAAATACAACAGGCCGCGGAGGGGAAAAAGCATATTTGGAAGGGGCTGGAAAAAAAACGAAAAAAGGGAATTATTTCCTCTTTTGAACGCGACCGTCTTTCGAGCCTCATTACCTCCACCGCCGATTACAAGGGATTTGAAAAAGCTGACCTCGTTATCGAGGCCGTATTTGAGGATCTGGATCTGAAGCGGTCGATTTTGCAGGAAGTGGAAGAAGTACTGCCGGAACACGGTATCTTTGCCTCCAACACCTCCTCTCTTCCTATTCGGAAGATTGCCGAAGCAGCAAAACGTCCCGGACAGGTAATCGGCATGCATTACTTCTCACCGGTACCTAAGATGCCCTTGCTGGAGATTATCACCACTGATCAAACAGCCGACTGGGTTACAGCCACCGCCCGGGAAGTGGGAATCCGGCAAGGCAAGCATGTCATTGTGGTAAATGATGGACCCGGTTTTTACACGACCCGCATTCTGGCACCCTATATGAATGAAGCACTTATGCTGCTCGAAGAGGGAATTGCAATCAAGGAGCTTGACAATCATATGAAACAGTTTGGCTTCCCTGTAGGACCACTGGCGCTGTTTGACGAGGTAGGCATTGACGTTTCAGCCCATATTACGGAAGTTTTGGGCGAACTCTTTGCCCAGCGGGGGTTCAATCCCAGTAAAAAGCCAACCACTCTCCTTGAAGAGGGCTACAAGGGCAAGAAAAATAAAATGGGATTTTATCATTACGAAGAAGAGGATAACCAGACTAAGAAGAAGGATCCCAACAACGAAATCTACCGCTTTTTTGGAGGCCCCAAACGCACGTCCATGGATGCCCAGACGGTACAGCAGCGTATGACCCTCATGATGATTAATGAAGCGGCCTGGTGCCTGCAGGACGACATTCTCCGCAACCCTGCCGACGGAGACCTGGGAGCCGTGCTCGGCCTGGGATTCCCCCCCTTTCTGGGCGGCCCTTTCCGGTACATAGACCGTGTGGGCGCCGACCTGATTGTGGAACGGCTGGAGAACTATCAGCAAGGACTGGGGCCAAGGTTCAAACCGGCCGACATACTCAAGTCTTATGCTTCGGCCAGGAAAAAATTTCATCCCGACCAGGCATGATTGACCTTATGCTTTTCGTCGTGCATACTCATGGTTAATTTAGCAGGCTGCTCCGAAGATAAACCTCCAACAAACGCCCCCAGCCAGGCTATTGGTCTGGCCCCGTGGTTCATTCGTTCCGCAATACAGAGGCCTCATATCTAATCCCTACCCGGCCGTTCCTTCCTAAAAATTGGAGCAAGTCCGCAAAAATGGTATCTTTAGAAGCTTAACCAATTGACATCAAATTAACTGATACTTGCATGTTTAATACAGCAGCCTTTTTCCTAATGGGATCGCCGGACCAGGCCGGATGGATGAACCTTATTTTCCTGGGGGCTATTTTTCTCATTTTCTATTTTTTCATTATTCGTCCCCAGAGTCAGCGCCAGAAAGAGATAAAAAAAATGGTTGATAACCTCCAGAAAGGAGATAAAATTGTAACGTCCGGCGGAATGATTGCTCAGGTTAAAACTGTTGATGAGGACACTGTTCTGGCCGAAATCGACAGTGGCGTCAAGGCTCGCTTTAGGAAGAGCGCTATAACGGACGTCAACCCCAATCAGAATGATTAACAGATTTTCCAACTATGTCCGGTGAAATTACGTTCGATAGCATTGAATCTGCTATCGAGGATATCAAGCAAGGTCGCATTGTCATTGTCGCGGATGACGAAGACCGTGAAAACGAAGGCGATTTTGTTATGGCTGCCGAGAAGGTTACGCCCGAAGCCATCAATATCATGGCCAAATACGGACGCGGGCTTATCTGCGTGCCTATCACCCGCGAAAAAGCCTATGCCCTCAACCTCGACTACATGGTATCGGAGGGAGCCGACCCCGAAGAAGCGGCTTTTACCGTTTCGGTGGATCACAAAGAATTGACAACGACCGGAATTTCAGCAGCCGACCGGGCCAATACCATCAATGAACTGATGAAAGAAGACGCCCGTCCCGGCGACTTCCGGCGGCCCGGACATATTTTCCCGCTTATCGGGGTCAATGGCGGTGTGCTGCGGCGTGCAGGACATACAGAAGCCGCTATTGATCTTGCCCGCATGGCCGGTCTGAAACCAGCGGGAATCATCTGCGAGATCATGAAAGACAATGGGGCAATGGCCCGCATTCCAGATCTCGTAAAGCTTGCTGAAGAATTTGACATGAAGGTGATTACGATTAAGGATCTGATTGCCTATCGCATGGAAAACGAATCGCTGGTCCGCAAGGTTGTTGAAGTCAATCTGCCCACCATTTATGGTGACTTCACCCTGCATGCCTTCGAAGAACGGCTTACCGGTGATCATCACCTGGCCCTTGTCAAAGGCGAGTGGGCAGAAGACGACCCCGTCATGGTCCGCGTGCACAGTTCCTGTATGACCGGTGATATTTTTGGTTCCAAACGATGTGACTGCGGAGAACAACTGCACCAGGCCCTCCTGAAAGTGGAGAAGGAAGGCCGGGGCGTCGTGCTTTATATGAACCAGGAAGGACGCGGCATCGGGCTGGTCAATAAGCTGAAAGCGTATAAGCTGCAGGAAGAGGGGATGGACACCGTGGAAGCAAATGAAGCATTGGGCTTTGAGCCCGATCACCGCGATTACGGCGTCGGAGCCCAGATACTTCGTCTGCTCAACATTACCAAGATGCGCCTGATGACAAACAACCCGGTAAAACGGGTGGGCCTGAAAAGCTTTGGGCTGGAAATGATAGAGCGGGTTCCCATCGAAGTGGGGGCCTACCCTGAAAATGTGCGCTACCTCAAAACCAAACGTGACAAGATGGGCCATGACCTGAAGCTCGACGAACTGGATCCTCACAGTCCCGATTTTATTGACAGTATTGTAACGGAAGAATAGAAAGTACATCGGTTTCCATTCTTCTTTTCCTCCCTTCGGTACCATCTCTTGCCCGATCCCGGCCTGCCTCCTTTGCCCCTCCACTTCCTTCCTCTGGCAATAACACCTGCTGATATCCTGCCTGGAAACTATGCAGCCCTGGCCCAGCTCGGAAATTCACAGGTCACTTTAGGCGACCGGGTGGCGGTTGGCATTACCCCCGCAAGCCTTGGCAACAAGAACCTGCAGTGGGAAAAAACGACCCAGTACAACATCGGTTTGGATATTGACCTGTTCAATGAACGGCTCAGCCTGACTGGCGACGCCTATTATAAAAAAACAAGCGACCTGCTGCTCATCCGCCGTGTTCCCCGCTATACCGGTTACTCGCAGTATCTTGATAATATTGGCAGCACCGAAAACCGGGGACTGGAACTGTCGCTCACTACTCAGAACATTGCGACTTCTTCCCTTTCATGGTCAACGGGCCTTCAATTTACCGTAAATCGCAACAAGGTATTGAACCTGTCCGACGGAGAACCCCTGCTGGTTGGGACCCCCATCTCCTATGCCAGCGGTCAAAGTTTTCGAATCATTCAGGAAGGTAGATCCCTGGGAGCCTTTTATGGGTATGAATATGGGGGGGGATATACAACAATGAGCAGGAAATCAACCATTCGGCTACAGCGTCCTCTTCAGCCCGGCCCGGCGACCCCTACCTTGCAGATATCGGCGGCCCCGAAGGCATGCCCGACGGACAGATCGATGCCAATGATCAGACCATTATTGGCAATGCCTTTCCCGATTTTATATTCGGTTTGACCAGCGACTTCTACTTCAAAGGTTTTGATCTGAGCTTTTTTCCAGGGCTCCTATGGTCATGATATTTTAAATATGAATACCCTTCGACTGGAGAGCCTGCGCGGCTACACCAATCAAACAACTGATGTGCTGGACCGGTGGACCCCAGACAATCCGCAGACTGATGTTCCGCGGGCCAGCCGACAGCGAAACAGTGCCTCACAAACAGCCATGCGGGCCATTTCGAGTCGTCTTATCGAGGATGGGTCCTATCTTCGGCTCAAGATTATTACCCTTGGATACACCCTGCCCGTAAGCTGGGTGCAGCGCTTTGGAAACCGATCGCTGCGGTTGTATATCAGCGGGCAAAACCTCTTTACGCTGACCAGCTACAGTGGCTATGACCCTGAAGTGAGCAGCTATAATAACCTGGGAAATATGGGCGCTGATTACGGTACCTATCCCAAAGCCAGAACCTACCTTATGGGTGTTAAGCTTGGATTTTAGAAGATCAAATGGAAATTTCTTCCCCTAAAAATTATTGCAATGAAAGCTATCAGAACACTTGTACTGTTATTCATGTTCATCTTGACGGGCTGTATGGACCAATTCCTGAACAACAGGCCGGAAGACACTCTCGCGCCGGAGAATCTCTATGAAAACGAAGAGGATGCCGTTGCCGCCATATACAGCGTCTACGAGCGTCTGGGCACCAATGATCTCTACAACATGAACGGGGTCATGTATATCCTGGCAAATGCATCAGACCAGGCACGCCCGTTCGGAGCCAATGCTGAACGGCTAGCTATTGACGAATACTCCCTGACAGAGCTCAATTCCATTACCTCAGCCTGGTGGCGGGCCTCATTCCAGATTGTGAATCGGGCCAATGCGGTAACCGATAATGTGCCCGATATTGATATGAATGATAATCTGAGAGACCGTATCGTAGGTGAGGCTCAGTTACTGCGGGCGCTTGCCTATTTTAATCTCGTGCGCATGTATGGCAAAGTACCCGTTATCACCCGTGAAACCGAAAGTTTTAAAGATGTGAACAAAGCCCGGGCCCCCGTCGACAGCGTCTATGCCCAAATTATCCGGGACCTTAAAAAAGCCGAACAGGTTTTGCCTGTCTCCTATGGCGCCGACAACCAGGGCCGGGCAACCGCTGGCGCTGCCAAGATCCTGCTCGCAAAAGTATACCTGACCCGCGAGCAATGGCAACAGGCCGCCGACAAAGCCAGGGAGGTTATGGATTCGGGTACCTATGCCCTGTTCGAAGATTATGCCCACGTATTTATGCCGCAATATGAAAACGGGAAAGAACACATATTTTCCATTCAGTTTCATGCGGGAGATCAGAATGCCGGGAAACAGGGACAATTCTGGACCTATACTGCACCTAATGCACGTAAAACCGGGGGGGCGATCGGTGGCCGGGGGCGGCTCCAGCTTCGGGGCCATTTTTCCCGAAAGGAAATACTATGAAGAATACCCGGAAGATTATCGCAAAGAGGTCAATTTCTTTACCGAATGGACCTTCCCGGAGGACAGTACGACGGTGAGCTTTGAACCACACTTTTTTAAATATCACGACCCGGGTCAGACCAATGCGAAAAGATCCAGCGTTAATTTTCCCTTGTTCCGTTATGCGGAAGTTTTGCTTATCTACGCCGAAGCAGCAAACGAAGCCAACAGCGGGCCCACACCAGAGGCCTATGCAGCTGTCAACAAGGTGCGGGAACGGGCGCGCCACGATCACCCCCTGGTATTCTTCCTGATTTGACGGAGCTGGGACAATCCGCATTTCGGGAAGCCGTCTGGCGCGAGCGTCACTGGGAGCTGGCCGGGGAGGGAAAACGCTGGTTCGACTTGAAACGGACCGGGCGCCTGCTGGATGAAATACGAAAAGACGGTAAGAATATCCAGGAAAAAAATCGCTTGTTTCCCATCCCGCAAATTGAGCTTGAACTCAACAGCGAATGGCAGCAAAACCCAGACTACTAAACATATACTAAACATAAGGCAACCCAAACCTGCGGCGGACCTTGTCATCTCAGCTGTCATCTGAATCTACATGTCGACTGCCGCTGAAGAAATGCAATTCCTGGCGAGGGGGAGTGGCTGTGCCGGGGAATATGCGCCTAGCCAGTCTCCAGTGAAGGCCTGTGGGGTAGCCCGCTACTGTGGCTGTTCACGGTCTGAACCTGAGACTTCCTGCTCAGAAGACCGACTTGCCGTTGTCGGCTGGGAAGACAAGCTTTCGGGCTGTAGTCCTTCCTCGGCTGCAGATTGCGGTTCCACCGGCATAACCTTCTTGTGAAATAGCAGCATGGAAATAATAGCTACGCTAATAGCAATATCGGCTACATTGAAGATGTAGGGGAACACAGGGTAGCCGCTGATCTCTAGATTAAAATGGATAAAGTCTACTACATGTCCTTCCAGAACCCCGCCATACTGCTCAATTTGTGCCATCAGCAGCCGATCAATGATATTTCCAATGGCTCCGCCCAAAATGAGTCCCATGCATAAAAGGTACCCCAGGTTGGCATTATTCCGGTTATATACAACGTAGCCTAAAATACCCAGTGTTGCTATTATCGCTATCATGCTGATAACCTCTGTAGAGGCCCAGCGCATCCCCAGGGCCATACCCGGATTTTGGGTATAGTGAAATGCCAACCAGCCGGGAATTACCTCCCAGTTATGCCATTCGGGAGAAAGGCGAATCCAGTGTTTGGTCAACTGGTCTATAATAACAACAACGACAATGGGAACCGAAAGAGTCGCAATTCTTTTACTATCCAAACAAAAAAGGATTAAACGTTATTCTTCGAATTAACGACGCTTTAGCTTGGCCTCGATACTCAGCTGGGTATGCGGCACAGCCTCAAGACGCCCTTTAGCAATTTTCTTGCCAGTTACCTTGCATATTCCATAGGTCTTGTTGTCAATCCGCTCAAGGGCGCCATCCAGGTACCGAAGAAACTTCTTGGTACGATTGAACAACATGTAGGTCTTCTCACGCTCCTGCGCATCCGTTCCGGCATCGGCCATATGAAATGAATAAGCTGATTCATCATTGGCATTCTCCATGCTGTCGCGCAGAGAACTTTGAAGCGATTCAAGCTCATTCTGTGCCTCTTCGCGCTTACGTTCGATAATCTCCCTGAAATATTCTAATTCCTCATCGGTGTAAGGACTTACACGGTCCTCATTTTCAATTTGTTCCTTCTCTTCAGCTGCCATAGTAGCCACTCTTTTACTTAGTTAGGGTTTCTTCTGATGGAAATTGTTGATTCCTCATCTCCAATTTCCCAGGTTTTCACAAAATCTGATACCTCAAGTTTATGTAATACAATATCCTCTGCGAGTGTTTCACTTTTGATATATTCTTTCATCGATCCTACGGCCTCCTCGAGCTGACCAGACCCTTCAAATCCAATGGTTATGCGATCCACGACTTCAAAATCAGCCTCTTTACGCATATTTTGAATACGATTAACAAACTCCCGGGCCAGCCCTTCCTGAACCAGTTCTGGGCTCAACTCGGTATCCAGAGCCACACTCAATCCCTTTTCGGTTTCCACCGACCAGCCTTCGAGGCCCGTACGGTTGATCTCCAGGGCATCTTCACCCAGCTGTACGATGCCATTCTCACCGAGATCCAGCTCAATGGAGCCCGTTTCTTCAAATGCACTTATCTCCTCGGTGGTAAGCTCACTTACCTTGGCAGCCACCGGTTTCATTTTAGCCCCGAGCTTACTGCCGAGTTTGGGATAATTGGGCTTGGCCGTCTTGTGAACGATACCGGAATCATCATCTACAAACTCTATTTCCTTTACATTCACCTCATCGAGAATGATGCTCTTTACCGATTCTACAGCATGACGCTCATCTTCATTCTCAATGGGCAAAATAATGCGCTCCAGTGGCTGTCGGACATTGATCTCTATCTTGTTCCGGAGGCTGAGCACCATTGAGGATATTTGCTGGGCCAGTTCCATACGGTGTTCCAACTGTTTGTCAATAGCGGTCTCTTCGACCGTCGGATAGAAGGAGATGTGAACCGACTCCTCGTCTTGTCCGGTGACCTTGTTGAGCCGCTGGTACAGCCATTCACCCAAGAAAGGTGCTATGGGACTGATCAGTTTGGCCAGATCCAGCAAACACTCGTACAGGGTCTGATAGGCTGCCGCCTTGTCCAGGCTTTTACCCTCTTTCCAAAAACGGCGACGATTCCGGCGCACATACCAGTTGCTGAGTTCTTCCACAAAATTTTCGATAGCACGGGCCGCTTTTGTCGGCTCATAGGCATCCAGATACTCATCAACCAGTTTAACCGTGGTGTTAAGACGCGAGATAACCCACCGATCCATCTCCACGCGGTCACCCACCGGTATCGGCGTCCCCGAATAGGTAAACTCATCGATGTTTGCATACATCGCAAAAAACGAATAGGTATTGACAATAGTATTAAAAAACTTCCGCTGGGTTTCCCGGAGCCCGTCTTCACTGAACTTGAGATTCTCCCAGGGCGATGAATTACTCATCATATACCAGCGCACCGTGTCGGCACCATATTTCTGAATTACCTCGAACGGCTCTACTGCGTTGCCCTTGGACTTGCTCATTTTATTGCCATTCTCATCAAGCACCAGTCCATTGGCCACGACATTCTTATAGGCCGGCTGGTCGAACAGCATTGTCCCCAGGGCGTGCAGCGTATAGAACCACCCTCTGGTCTGATCAACACCTTCAGCAATAAAATCAGCTGGAAAATTGTCTTTGAACTTTTCCTTGTTTTCGAAGGGGTAGTGCCACTGTGCAAACGGCATGGATCCGGAATCGAACCAGACATCCAACAGGTCGGGGATACGCCGCATGGTTCCGCCGTCCGGCCCCTCCCAGGTAATTTCATCAATATAGGGACGGTGCAGATCAAGTTCCTCATCATCGGACAGGCCGGCCTTTTTCCTGAGTTCTTCGATACTGCCGATCACCTCTATATGATCAGGATTTTCGTCACTGATCCAAATCGGGATGGGAGATCCCCAGTAGCGCTGCCGGGATACGGCCCAGTCTACATTATTTTCCAGCCATGTTCCAAACCGCCCGCTACCCGTACTTTCGGGTTTCCAGTTAATAGTCTTGTTTGAGCTGACCATCTTATCCTTCACATCGGTGGTTTTGACAAACCAAGATTCCACCGGGTACGACATCAACGGGGTGCCCTTGCGCCAGTCAAAGGGATAGTTGTGCAGATAGGTCTCGTGCTTGTACATCAAATGTTTGTCCTTTATCGCACGGGCTATGCCCTTATCGGCGTCCTTGAACCACTCTCCCTCAAAATCCGGGACCACATCCGTAAACTTTCCATCCTCATCGATGGGATTGAACATCGGGATATTATTCTTCTGACCGGTTTCATAGTCATCCGCGCCAAAAGCAGGGGCTGTATGCACAACGCCCGTACCCTCCTCGGTTGTGACATAATCAGCCGGAATCACTCGCCAGGCATCTTCCTTGTCGTATTCCTGCAGCGCGTAATCAAAGACCGGATCATAGGTCCATCCGACCAGTTCATCGCCCTTGAACTCTTCTACAATTTCATACTCATGATCAATAACGTCATCGATGCAGTCTTTTGCGAGGATATAATACTCGGTACGATCTCCTTCAGAAAGCTTGATCTTGGCATAGTCCAAGGCGGGATTCACTGCCAGGGCCATATTTGAGATAATGGTCCAGGGAGTCGTCGTCCAGGCCACAAAGTATACGTCATCGGCCATCTGCACTTTGAATTTCACAAAAATGGAAGGATCCTGCGTCTCCTCATAGCCCAAACTCACTTCATGCGAAGAAAGTACGGTGCCACTGCCCGGAGAATACCATTGAATCTTATATCCCTTGTAAACCAACCCCTTCTCATAGAGTGTTTTAAAGGCCCACCAGACCGATTCAATATAGTCATTGTCAAAGGTAATATAGGGATCGTCAAGGTCCACCCAGTACGCCATACGCCGGGTCAGCTTATCCCACAGATCCTTATACTTCAGGACGCTCTTTCGACACCTTGCATTATATTCAGCTACCCCATAGTCTTCTACCTGTGCACGTCCTTCGAGCCCCAGCTCTTTCTCCACTTCAATCTCCACCGGAAGTCCGTGGGTGTCCCATCCTCCTTTTCGTTCCACGCGATAACCTTTCAGGGTCTTGTAGCGGCAGAACATGTCTTTAACCGTCCGCGCCATAACATGATGGATACCCGGTTTCCCGTTGGCTGTGGGCGGTCCCTCATAAAACGTAAAGGGAATCCCCTCCTCACGGCTAGAAAGACTTTTCTCAAAAATATCATGCTCTTTCCACCACTTGAGGGTCTCAACCTCCAGCTTTGAAAAGTTAAGTTTTTTGACTTCGTCAAACTTTTTACTCATAAAAAACCGTTATGCCTACTCAGTTAGCTTTTTGAAAGCAGTAAATATACCACTTTTTACTCACTTTCCCGCAGCTAAACATTCAAAAATAACCTGTTTATCCATATAAATGAGCCTCAAAGATACAAGTCTTAGCCCATCAAATCACATTTTGCAACTGATTTTTCTCGTGCAGCGAACCAGTAAAAGCATTGATCGGAAAAGTTGCAAATTCGAATTTGATAAAATAGGGTTGGACCTTTAAAATAAATCCTCTTTCTTTTATTCAACACTAATAATCCTCTAACTGTTTGAACGACCAACACGCATGGATCTGCCTGTCGAACGCCCCATAACCAAAGAAAATCACTACAAAGTATGTTTTGTTTGCCTGGGAAACATCTGCCGGAGTCCCACCGCGGAGGGCATTTTTCAACATCAGGTGGAGAAACGGGGGCTTTCTCCCTTCTTTGAGATTGATTCCTCCGGGACTTCCGCCTTCCATGAAGGGGAATCTGCCAACAGCAAGAGCCAGCGGACAGCTCGGAAGCACGGCATCACCCTTCATTCCAAAGCCCGACGCTTCAAGCCATTCGACTTGGATTATTTTGATCTCATTCTGGCCATGGACAACGAAAATCTTTCCAATCTGAAGCAGATGGCTTCGGAAAAACATCTGGAAAAAATCGCCCGCATGCGTGACTTTGACCCTCAGCCGGGAGACGGTCAGGTCCCCGACCCTTATTACGGGGGAATTGACGGCTTCGAAAATGTCTTCCAGATCGTAAAACGCAGCTGCACGCAGCTTCTTGATAAGCTGGAACCCCATATTCAGTCAGAGCCATGATACCAGACGCCCTGCTGCAATATCTACGGCAAAAGCTGGGCATCAAGATCCAGCAGACGCGTCCCCTTTCGGGTGGCAGCATCAACCAGGCCGCCCGGGTCACTCTTTCTGACGATGCGACGACCTATTTTTTAAAATGGAATCACAGTGCCGATCCTGAAATGTTTCTCAAAGAGGAGAAGGGGCTGAACCTACTGGCCTCCGCCGAAACGCCCCTTCGTATTCCCCGCGTCTTCGAGACGGGGGCCACTGAAGAAGGGACCGGATTCCTGATCCAGGAGTTTGTCCGTGAGGGGGCTTCGCAACCCCATTCAGCAGAACATTTTGGCAAGGCCCTGGCAACCTTGCACCAACATCGGGACCAACAGTTTGGCCTTGATCACGACAACTATATCGGTCGTTTGCCACAGTCAAATTGCCGCCACGAAGAATGGCTTGATTTCTTTATAGCAGAACGAATAGAACCACAGCTCCGCATGGCGACCGATGCCTCCAGGATTGGCTCTGAGACGGTCTCTCATTTCGAGTCCATGTTCTCCCAGCTGCCGGCTATCTTTCCCATTGAACCTCCCAGCCTGCTGCACGGGGATCTCTGGGGCGGAAATTATTTCTATGACCAAGGGGGAGAGGCAACCATTTTTGATCCGGCTGTCTATTATGGTCACCGCGAGATGGAACTGGCATTCACTCACCTGTTTGGAGGCTTCCCGAGCGCCTTCTACAGGGGCTATGAGGCTCAATACCCCCTGGAGGCGGGCTTCTCAGAACGAATACCCATCTATAACCTCTATCCCCTGCTGGTACACACCAATTTATTCGGGGGGAGCTATGCCCGCCAGGTAGAAGCAATGGTCCAAAAGTTTTAGCTTTCTCTTGTTAATCAGGCAGCGAAAAGGCGACATAGGCATCGCCGGATTCCACTCCAAGCTTGCCGCCCCCGCAGGCAATAACCACATACTGCTTTCCATTCACTTCATATACAGCCGGTGTGGCAAAACCGGCATACGGCAGCTCTTCCTCCCATAAAAGAGCTCCGGTTGCCTTGTTAAACGCCCTTATTTTCTTGTCCAGGGTGGCCGCAATAAACAAAACCCCCCCCTTCGTCGCGACCGGTCCCCCATAATTTTCGGTCCCCGTGGCCGGAATCCCCTTCTCACGAAGAGAAGGATACTCACCGAGCGGCATTTGCCAGGCAATCTCCCCCGTATTCAAATCAACGGCATTCAGTCTGCCCCAGGGGGGGCTTATGGCCGGGTACCCGGCCTCGGTTCGAAATTTTTGATAGCCGTTCAAGATATAGCGTGCCGTCTCTGAATTGCCGGTCACTTCCTTCTTGTCCGACACGCTGCTGATATCAACGGCATAATGCTCCCTGTTTATCAGAAAATTAACGATTGCTTTTTTTCGAGCCTCAGGAAGCTGGCTGAAAGAGGGCATCATCCCCCTGCCGCTGTTAATAAGTGCCAGTATCTCCTCGGGCGACCGGCGGTCCTCCACCCCGATAAGAGAGGGACTTCGTCCACTGCCCTTTAAATTGGTACCGTGACAGGCCACACAGGCAGACATATATTCATCACGACCCACTGCCTGCGATAGGGGCAACGGGTTTGCCGTATCTTCCTCCGGGCGGGTATCAATAATCTGAAGAATCCAGGGCACCTCGTTGGTGTTCACATACAACAGCCCCGACTGGGGATCAAAGGCACTGCCGCCCCATTCAGCCCCGCCATCGAAGCCCGGGAACTGAAGCGTGCCCTGCAATGAGGGCGGCTCGTAAAAATGGTCACTTCTAAGGCCCGTCAGTTTCTCCCGGAGGATCTCCTGCTCTTCCTCGGAAACATAGGGATTTATGTCGTCGGTACTCATCTGCTGTCGCATGAGAGGTTCCGGCTTGGAGGGTACGGGCTGGGTCGGCCAAACCTCCTCGCCCTCCAGGGTTGAACTGTCGGGAACGGGGATTTCGTTAATATCAAAGAGCGGCTCTCCCGTTTCCCGGTCAAATAAAAAAACAAAGCCCGTTTTGGTGGGCTGGGCAACCGCATCAACCCTTTCTCCTTCGTGCTCCACGGTAACCAGTGTGGGAGGAGACGGCAGGTCACGGTCCCACAGGTCGTGGTGAACCGTCTGGTAATGCCAGATACGCTCTCCCGTCGAGGCATCCAGGGCCAGCAGCGAATTGGCAAACAGGTTGGCGCCTTTTCGATCCCCTCCGTAGAAGTCGGGAGCGGCTGATCCGGTCGGTATATAAATGACACCCCGATCTTCATCGAGAGCCATCCCGGCCCAGCTGTTGGCCCCGCCTATTTTTTTCCAGGCCTCCGGATCATCCCAGGTGTCGTAGCCGTATTCACCCGGGCGCGGGATGGTGTGAAAAGTCCATTCCAGGGCACCGGTTTTCACATTATAGGCCTTGATATCGCCCGGAGCGCTGTCTGTACCTTCCGAAACAAGTGAGCCGATGATGATCAGATTCCCATATATCGTTCCAGGAGAAGTAGCAACCACATAATAATCCCTGAATTGTTCACTCAGCCCCTCTTTGAGGCTCGCCCGCCCCTGTTCTCCGAATTCCTCTATAAGCTCACCGGTGCGGGCATCGAGGGCGTAAAGATAAGAACCTGCCGTAAACAGTATCCGGGCCTCTCCCCCACCTTCCCAGTACGACAGCCCTCGATTCCGATGGGAAGAACGGCTGCTGTCGGCTCCTGTGAAAGGGTCAAACCTCCATTTTTCCTCGCCCGACGCCGCGTCCAGTGCAAAAACATTCAATTTGGGTGACACCCCAAAGAGCATCCCGTCAATAACGAGGGGATTGGTCTGTATCTGAGTTGAGGCGTCCTTCTCAATATCTCCGGTGCGGTATGTCCACGCCACTTCCAGATCGTCCACATTAGACGTATCGATCTGTGTCAGTTCCGAATAGCGCTGCTGAGCTTTATCCCCCCCTCGTACGCTCCAATCCGTATTCCCAGAATGGTCTGTACCGCATCCCCACCCCATTGCCATACAACATGCTACAAGAAAATATCTCATAATCCCTCACCTGTTCCAATATCCTGTGTTAGTGTAATTACAGAGCAGGAAAAGCCTCACCCCCTCCGGGGCATGAGGCTTTCCAAGCTACTGTCTGAAATAAATCACCCGCCGATATCCCTTCGGTCCTGCCCTCACTGCCCGTTCAGAAACGTTATGCCGGACAGGATGAGCTGACCGGAGACTTCGCTGTCGACAGGACGACTCACAATATAGATATCATGAACTTCATTTACATCTGCTTCGACAGGGATTGTAAAAGAGCCAGCCACAAACCCCTGCTCTGTCGGCTTTCCGCCGCCGCTCCGGATCACCTCGCCCACCTTCTCACCGTCTGGGCTGTCCAGCCGGAGCTCAAAGACATACTCCTCTTCCATGGGTTTCTGTGTGGCCGTCATAAACTGGACGCCGGAGATATTGGTAAGATCAATATTGCTCAGGCTGAACGCCCCCTGTTCCTGGGGCACCATCATCAGAAGATTATCTTCATAGGTCATAGTCGAGTACCCATCCATATTCCGGGCTGCCGAAAAGCTCACGGTGTTGTTTCGCAAGTAGATGCTCGCATTTCCAGTCAGGGGTTTGGTATTCTCACCACCCTTGTCGGTGTAACTGGCCGAGAGCACAAAAACCCCGTTCGGAATGGGATCCTCACCCATCGTCGGGTCGAGCTGTCCGGTGGCAGGCAGCGATTCGGGGGTCTGCCCCTCTCCACTTAATGACATAATCCACGAGACAATTTTCTGGGCATCTGACTCACTCATTTCCAGATGGGCCGGCATGGCACGGTCACCCCATGCTCCCGATCCTCCGTTGATAATCTTATCCACAAGGTATGATTCCACACCCGAGGAATCCTGGTATCGCTCTGATACTGAGGTATAGGAGGGACCAATAGACTCCGTATTCACAGCGTGACACGCCTGGCAGTCAAAAGAGCCAAGCAGGCTGCGGCCGCTCATTGCCGCCGAGGCCTGTTGATGCCCCATAGAGGTCTCCATGTCATCGCCCCCCTCAACGTAGTCGGCAGAAACGAAGAGGGTGGAAAGGTCGTCACCGGCAGAGGGATCATCCGGGTCGTCAACCTCTACGGAATAGGACACCGGCTGGTCACTGAAATAGAAGGTGCTGTTGCCCTCAATCTCAATGCTCACATTCGGTGCTGCATTACCAGCATATACCGATGCCGTACTACTCGTCACCGTGTGGCCGTGTCCGTCACTCACATCCACCGAAATGGAATATTCTCCGATTTCCTCAAACGTATGCACCAGCCGGGGCTCGGAAGTCTCCTTCGTAGTCCCGTCGCCAATATTCCATCTGTACTGCAGTTCATCCTGTTCCGGATCAGTTGCACGAACCTCAGCGGTTATCTCTAGAGGCAGCGTACCCGACCGCTTATCTACAGAAATATTTTCCACAACCGGGGAACGATTTCCGCCGTTGTAATCAATACGGAGAAGACCGGAGTCATCATTCTGGGCAAACCAGCCACTGCCGTATTCCAGGATATAAATTCGCCCTTCCGGCCCCACTTCCATGTCGATGGGAGCGTTGAATTCAGTTCCCTTCATAAACGAATCCATTTTATCAAAATCGCCGTTGGGCTTCATGGTTACCACTTTAATCCAGCCACGAATCCAGTCGTAAATAATTAACTTGCCGTCAAAATAATCGGGCAGCCGGTGTTTTTCAGGGTACATATCCGTGTAATAGACGGGGCCTGCCATTGCATTTCGCCCCCCGGTCCCCACCTGAGGAAATTCTTCGGATTCATCATACGGGTACCAAATAAAGGCCGGCTGGGCTGGAGGCAGCTCTGCAATTCCCGTATTATTGCGAGAATCATTAACCGGCCGTTCGGGATCAAATGCCTTGCCAGACTCGCCGGTGCCGTAATCATAGCGATGATAAGCGTAGTTATCACCTACAAACATCGGCCATCCGTAAAAGCCGGCCTCCCGCGCCTGATTTACCTCATCATATCCCTTGGGGCCACGGGTATCGAGACTGTCGTTGCTGGCGTCCGGACCAACTTCACCCCAGTAGAGGTTTCCGTTTTTCTGATCGACAGAGATGCGATAGGGGTTCCGATTGCCCTGCACATAAATTTCAGGCCGGGTCCCCTCCTTCCCCTTCGGATAAAGATTGCCCTCGGGAATATCGTAGCTGCCATCGTCATTTACCCTGATACGCAGGATTTTACCGCGCAGATCATTGGCATTGCCGGATGTGCGCATGGCATCATACTGCTTATGGCCGGGACGGTCGTCCAGCGGCGCATAACCATGAGAAACATACTTCTGGTCCGGTTCATCAAAAGGCGTGGAATTATCTCCTGTTGAGAGATAAAGCAGGCCTTCGCTGTCGAAAGCGATAGACCCGCCGGTATGGCAGCAGATATCACGCTGCGAATAGAACTCCAGGATTTTGGTTTCCGTTTCCAGCTGCAGCTTGTCATTCTCGAAGGTAAACCTTGACAATCGATTAACCGAGGTATCAGCCGGGCTGTAGAAGAGGTAGATATGATGGTTTTCTTCATAGTCGGGATCCGCCTTAATACCCATCAGGCCCTCCTCCGCATTCACGTTGGGCACCTCGGTTTTCCAGTACACATCCAGCTGGCCTACCTGGCTGAGGGTTGAATCGCTGTTTTTATAGAGCATTACCTCCCCGCGCCGTTGGGCTATCAGCACGTCGTTGTTGGGCAGGATTGTCATTTCGGTAGGCTCAAAAAGCTGCCCGCTTACCAGCTGCGTCTTTGAAAAACGATTGGCCTCCGGCACGCGATGCGTAGTCGCCTTGTCATAATCCAGCTTTCTGTTTTCACCAATTGCATACTGAATGCCCGCCAAAACATGCTCCAGGTACCGATCTTCGGTGAACGACTCCCTGGTATGTCCCAGGCCCGTATAGAAGGCACGTCCCCCGTCATAGTCATGATACCAGGCCATCGGGTGATACCCCATGTCGGCCCCTCCTTGGTAACTTTCCTCGTCAATCGTCAGCAGAACGTTCACCTCTTCATTAAACTCCTTGTAGCTGTACCACTCATCTGTGCGCTCCCAGGGATTGGGCAAAAAGCTGGTGGAGGCATGCGTTGAATCTTCAATCTGAAGCGCCCCCGGCTGCACATTGGGATGCGGATCATTGATTCCGGGATGGTCCGAGAAGTATCCCCCTACCATTCGGCCGTACCAGCCCCATTCGTATTCGGTATCTGCGGCTGCGTGGATCCCCACATAACCGCCCCCGGCCTGGATGTACCGCTCGAAGTCGGCTTCCTGATACTTGTCAAGCACATTCCCGGTTGTGCTCAAGAAAATAACGGCAGAATACTGCCTGAGTGTATCCTCGGTAAACATGGCCGCATTGGTCGTAGTATCAACCTCAAAGCCGTTTTCATCGCCCAGCTTTTGAATGGCCGCCATACCGTCGGGAATGGAATTGTGATAAAAACCAGCGGTTTTGCTGAATACCAGCACCCTGGGCGGACCAGATCGCTTGGAACAGGAAAGAATCAGAAATGAAAAAAGGAAGACAATCGAATATTGAAGTAAGGTACGAGAATGTTTCATGTATGGTGTTTCATTTTTCGAACGGTGTGTGCGGCCAACAACCTTCGCTTATTACAATTTTTTTCATCAAATGAGAATGCCATTGTGCAAATTTTTGCTTTCCAGCCACCTCCACATGGCGTCCCTGAACCATTAGCAGCAGGTACTATCGCACAGTTTATCAATAGTAGCAACTACACTTATTGGGCCAAACAATATTAGTAATTTCTGATGAAGACAAAAAATTTGTGTTATTTTCATAAGAGTATCACAGCTGAACCTTTGATTCAGCTGTGCCGTTACCCTGTACCGCGGGAATAAACCGTCGGCAACCCCAATCAGATAAATTTATACATCATAATGTCTTCTGATTACCAGCGCATTGTCAGCCTCGTTCCCAGCCTTACGGAATTGCTCATTGACCTGGGCCTGGCAACTCGCCTCGTGGGGCGGACCCGATTTTGCAAACACCCCCTTAATAAAGTAAGAGCCATCCCCATTGTGGGAGGCACAAAAAATCCACGCCTGGATGCCATTCGTCAGGTTGACCCCGACCTTGTCATCGCTAACAGGGAGGAAAATCGCCCGGAGGATGTTCGCGCCCTCGCAGATGATTTCGAAATTGAATTAACGGACATCGGCACGATTGAGGACGCCCTTATTGCTATTCACAGACTGGGCAAAAAGCTGGGCGCCGGTGACAAGGCCCGCCGGCTTATCACACAGATCCAGCACCGCCTGGATGAACGCCCCGAAGAGCCTGAGCTCAGAACAGCTTACCTGATTTGGAAAGATCCCTGGATGAGCGTAGGTGCCGATACCTATATCCACGATGTGATGAAACATTGGAAGCTGAGGAATGTTTTCAACCATCAAAACCGGTATCCCCAGTTTAAGCTTGATGAACTCTCCCGCTACAACCCGGACTTGATTCTTTTAAGCAGCGAACCCTATCCCTTCGAAGAAAAACACCTGCCCCGGGTGGAGCAGGCATGCCCCGGGGCCCGTGTACTCCTGACAGAAGGCGAATGGTTCAGCTGGTACGGCTCTCACATGAAACATGCTTTCGGGCGCCTTAACGTCTGGCGCAAGGCCATCAGCTGATCCCGGCCGCGGACATGCCACCAGAAACCGGATTCACTCGTTGAAAACGGGGACATCCGGTACTATATTCCACGGTTTGCCGTTGTACGGTTGCCGGTATAATTCCGGCACTTTGATGCAGGTGGGCAGCTACCCACAGCCTATAACGGCTCTAATTACTTGCAACTCATGCTGAAGGGCTTTATCTAATACCAAAAACATCCAGATGACCAACAGCGCACGAATATTACGTCCCCCGAGGTTCCTTGTGATCTTGAGCGGCATCATCATGGTTTCCTGTACCGGCTCCCGGGAACTGTCGCGGGATGGCTATAGCCCTTCGGAAACCGACGTCCAGGCTAT
This sequence comes from Fodinibius sediminis, assembly GCF_900182555.1. Lineage (GTDB taxonomy): Bacteria > Bacteroidota > Rhodothermia > Balneolales > Balneolaceae > Fodinibius > Fodinibius sediminis. The sequence continues at coordinate 22,577 of NZ_FXTH01000001.1, forward strand.
TGTCCGCCAGCTGCCTGATTACACCAGCAGGCTTCAGACCCTCACAGGACAGGGACGGGCAATTGTAAGTGAACCCAATAACACGGAACGGCTAAAGCTCCTGTTTTCCAGCAGCCGTGACAGGAGCCTGGTCACCATTCGCAACGGGCTCGGTATAGAAGGAGGCGAACTGCTGACAGACGGAGACACCCTGTTGGTGTACAATAAGATTGACAAATACGCCCGCAAAATTCCAATCCGGGAGGGCAGCCTGGATCGCATCAACAAGCTGGCTTCGCTCAATATTCTCGATATCATCAATTTCAGCGTCGCAGCCGGCAGTATACAAAAGATGCATGAAAACAAAACGCACTACCAGCTATTCCTGAACGATGGCGTCCGGGTTTTTGTGGACAAGAAATCATTGCTTGTCCGGGAGGTTGTACAACCTCCGGATACACAGCTGCCCTACTCCCGGATACAGTATGATGCCTACGCACAGTTAAAAGGGTTCACCCTGCCCCGAAGAATTACTATCTTTGGGGCGGAACAGCAATCAAAAATCGCACTCCAGGTTGGCTCACTGGAACTCAACCCGGAGCTCGATACACTAACTATTAACTTGCCGGATGATATCCGAATCTACAATCGATGAGTAAGTTCAGTTTATACATCACTCTCATTGGGTGCCTGTTTGCCTTTGCAGTGCCCGCGGCCGCGCAGGAACAGAACTACGACCAGCAGCGCGAAGAGCTGGTGCAAAAACAGAAAAACACCCGGGCAGAGATTAATAAGCTGAATGAACAGATAAGCACCTTTGAACAGCGCCTGCAACAGACCAACAAGCAGTACTCCACCCTCTATGAAGAGTTCGAAAACCTTCAGCGTCTGATTGCACTGCAGGATGAAAAAATATCCAAACTGCAGACCGAACAATCGCAGATCGAGAATGAAATTACGGTCATCAACCAAACCATTGAGGACAACCAGGAAAAACTGACTGCGCTGGTCCAAAACTACAAGGAAACCCTCCAATACGTGTACAAACACGGCCAAACGTCCGAACTGGCCCTCCTCTTTGCATCCTCATCCGTAAACCAGATGCTTATTCGGGCCTACTATCTCAGGAAGTTCAATACCTTTCGCGAGGGACAGATCAGTGCCATCCGGGAAGCGGAGGAAGAATTAAAACACAACCGGGCACAGCTGAAGCAAGGACAAGAACGAAATGAAGAACTGCTGGTTGAAATAAGGCAGGAAAAGGAAAAGCTGGCAGAAAAAAAGAAGCAGCAGGAAAGCAATGTCGCCCTGCTTCGCCAGGATAAAGAACGTCTGCAGGAAAGACTGCAGGAGATACAGCAGCAGAAGCAGAGCCTGAACAATACGCTTACTGAGCTTATCCGCGAGGAAGAAAATATTCGCCAGGCACAAGCCGAACGCCGACGGCAACAGGAGGCGGAACGAAATCAAAAATTAGCGGAGGCGGAGAATATTGAAGATGATGCCGAACGGGCCCGTGAAGTCGCGCGATATGCCAACAGTCCCGCCGAAGAAGAGGCCTTCCTGGATGACGAAGCCCTCAAAAAGATTGAGGTCAGTTTCGCCCAAAACAAAGGACAATTGCCCTGGCCGGTAGAAAGCAGTACTATCCTGGAACATTTCGGACGACAGCGTCACCCGGTATACGGTACGGTCACCCCAAATCTGGGCATTGAAATTTTATCTGATCCACAGGCCCCGGTCAAAGTGGTACACCCCGGCTATGTAATTGCCATACAGCCTTTTCCCGGCTATGGTGATGTCGTGCTTGTCAAGCACGGACGCTTCATCACTGCCTACGGAAACCTCAGCAGTGTTTCCGTGCGAGACGGCTCCATTCTGCAAAGGGGCGATATCGTCGGCTTGTCGGGGGACCAGAATTCCACGAATGGTGAATCCGTCTTTTTTCTGGTCCGCGAAAACAATAACAATCTGGATCCTGAAAACTGGCTCCAAAAAAAATAGATTCCACCGTTTTTAAGTTGGCTTCCCTCTCTTTTGTTAATATTTTCGCTGATGAACCATTCAAAACCATGATTCCACCGTCAGTATGAATAATTGGCAGCGCACATTTGCATTTATCAGCGGCTCACTCGTTATAGGGTTACTTCTTATCGTGGTCTCCCACGACTTCATCCGATATGTTGACCGTGAAGACACTGCCGGCTACCTTTTCCTGCTCGGTTTTGGCTTGGTTTACCTGAACCTGAATTTTGGCATCAGCCGCCGTTTCGTTATCAAGGCTGTAGATATGAACTGGATATGCTATTTGATGGCGGCATTGACCATTATCCCGACGCTTTTTTGGATCTATACCAAGGATGTAGGCCTGGGACAGTCGCAGCTGTTGTTTACTGTTATCACTATTTTTTCTGCCTACCTTGGAACTTATTTTGGCATCCGTCGCGGCCTGGTAAAGCGTGATCTCTACATTCAACAGCTACGCGACGAAGAACGGGAAATGCCGGATTCCTTGAAACGCCCCCATGATGATTTGAGCAAAAACTAGAAGCTATACGGTCAGCTGACAGTTTTCCGGCAGGAATCATCAGTTAAACCGATACACGTCAATCCCGATATTGATCTGCATATTGCGGGCGTCTGCTTTGAAGAGCCGCCCGCTTTCCCAGTCGGGACCTGCTTCCACGAAAAATCCTATGCTATTGTTTATCCGGTAGGCCACACCGCCCCGCAGTCCCAGTCGAACGCGAAAGCCATTGCCGCCGGTGCGGCTGTTGGCCATCGTACCCACGGCCAGATTGTTTCCAAATAATGCATTCCCCTGAACATAGGGCTGAAAACGATTGGTTTTAAAGGGATAGGCCCGGAAAACCGGCCCCAGGCCCCAACTGCCAACACCAAAACTGGTATTATCACCGGAATTGTCTATAAAAAAGCTGCCCAGCACCTGGAACCCAACGCCCAGCCGGGGAGTCATCATCCTGATATCACGAAATACAAATTCAAGTTCGGAACTGCCGTCCGAACGCAGCGTATCGTCATCAAGCTGGGTAAAATTGCTTAACCAGTGAAAATTAGCCGTCAGTCCGTTGATTCCCACATCCGACCGCAAGGGCTTGATAGCTGAATCGGTGGTCTGGGCGTGAAGAGAACCCGCTGAGAACAGTAAGATTCCCACAGCGAGGAGCAATGCATCTATTGAATATCTGGCTGAATAATTTTTCATCATACAATTTTGAACTACCAATTAAATTTGAACCATTCGACATCAGTGCAACTGCAACGCACCGAAAATACGCATCTTGCATAAGAATTTTAAGCCGTAAAGTAAGGCTGATAGATCACTTGACAAACTCTTTTCCGGATTCTTGCCTAAACAACCATGATTGGCCGAAAAGCGCAATACCCCTGTCGGTAACCGCCCATATCGTTGAACCAGATTCGGAATGGCAGTATTTCTAACCCCTGGATTCTTAGAGATATACCTATGCCTTGTGTTCCGGGAATGGATCGGGAGGCTCCCTGTCCACCACCTTTCCCTTCTCTTTGGAATATATCTCGAGCGACTTCCCAAGTACCTGCTCAAAGAGATGAGCTTTACGCATTGCCCCCCATATTTCCAGCTCCGGATCGGCCTCGGTAGTGATATATAAGGTAACCGACTGCCCCTCATCTTCGATTTCCAGCTGCTGTACATTCTGATAATGACTGCGGTCAAGGCCGTCTGCCACCCGCAGCAGGGCCGCCATCTTTTTGACTCGCTGCCGCAGGGGCTTGTCCAGCTTGCGATACCGTTTGTGGCGTTTCTTGGGCGTTGATCGCCGATGATAGCGTGCCACATTGGCCATCACGTTTATCTCGTCTTCCGTAAAGCCTCTCAAATCGGCATTTCGTATGATATAGAGCGCGTGCTTGTGATGTTTTCGATGAGAAATATAGTAACCGATATCATGCAGGTAGCCAGCATATTCCAGGAGCTCTCGGTCCCCGTCCGGCAGCGCCAGCTCGTCCTGGAAAAAGTCAAACAGCTGGAGTGCCATTTTAGTAACGTGCCGGGAATGTTTTTCATGCCAGCTGCACTTTCGAAGCAGCTCAAACACGCTGCGACGCCGGGGGGCCGCTCCCTCCCGCTCCAACAGATCGAGCTCCAGCGCCTCCTTCTCATTATCAATGTAATCCCAGATCATACCCTCGCGCAGGGCGGACTCTGAAATTTTGATTCGCTCGATCCCTGCCTTCCGGATAATGAGCTCCAGCAAAACAAGTCCGGGTGCAATGATATCCACTCTTTTTTCATCCAGACCTTTCTCACCAAGGCGCTCCCGGCGATTCATTTTAATAAACGCCTGATGAAATTCTTTATAGCTTCTGGCTGAAAAGGTGAGTTCATTCAGGGTCAGCGAGGCTGTGATGGACTGTCGACTGGCTACCATGGCAGCGATATTCTCCATTGTGCCCGAAGAACCGATCAGCGTTCGTATCTTGTGCCGGTCAAGCTGCACAAAAAGATCGCTGAGCTTATCACTGTAATGTGCCTGCAGCCGCTTGATCTCCACAGGAGCCATGGGATCCGTGCTTACATATTCGGCCGTCATCCGTGCGACCCCGACCTTCTCGCTGGTACTATAGAACACTTCCGCTTGGTTTGCCACGATAAACTCTACACTTCCCCCGCCGATATCCACTATCAAAACGGTTTCCCCGTCATATGAAACCGCATGCTTTACAGCCTTCCCAATAAGCTGTGCCTCTTTCCTGCCGGAAATAGCATGTGCCTTTATGCCCGTCTCATCAATCATCCGCTGAATAAATGCTCCACCATTTTCCGCCTCCCGTATGGCACTGGTAGCGTAAGCCAGTATTTGCTCCACCCCCTGGCTGTCACATAAAATTTTTATTCTTCTGAGCGCCGCTATACCCCTATCCATCGCCGCCTCGCTCAGCTGGTGCTTCATTCCCTTCTCGGCTAAAACAACCATCTCCTTTAATTTGTCGATCGTATGAAAATGGCCATCCGGGTAAATATCAACCAGCACCACGTGAAAAGAATTGGTCCCAAGATCCAGGGCGGCAATACGCTTGACAGGTGTTGCAACTGAAGACATAGTATTCATTCTGTTCAGGGTCCGTGGTAACAATATATTATATTACCTGGTATTTCCATGCTTCAGAAATACCCCACGATTAATTTACAATTTGAAGTGCATTTTCATAACATAGTTCCATATGATCAATAGACGACTCCTGCCTCTTATGCTGATGCTACTGGCGCTGCCCTTGTCAGCCGCCGGACAGGCGAGCTATTTTTCCGACAGGCTCATCCTCAAATATGAATCGGAGCACCGGTTGCAGCAACTTAAGACAAAGCTCAAAAGTGATCCCCGTACGGCTGTGGAGCAGTTTCTCCGGTTTTCCGGGGCCCGAACCATCACCCCTTTTTTGAAAGGTCCCATGCAGCAGAAGCTGCGGAAAAAAAACGATCCCCGAGCCACCAACCTGCTGCAAATTCATGAAGTCACCTTCAGCAGGCATATTGATCCGGTGCAGCTGGCGGCCAAAGTTGAACGAATACCCGGCGTGGCGTATGCCGAACCCAAGTACCGGCGCGAGCTGCATCTTACTCCCAGTGATCCAAACCTGGAAAAGTGGATCAATTTCCACCAGTTTCCCGAAGCATGGGACCTCACAACGGGCAGCCCCGGCGTTGTCATCGCCATTGTTGATGGCGGGGTCGGGTACAACCACCCGGAACTCGACGACAAGCTCTGGGTCAACCAGGAAGAAATCCCCTCCGCCCTTTTTTCCCAGCTGGATCGAAATACAGACGGCCGTATCACCTCTGCGGAAATTAAACAGTATCTCCGCGAAAACGGCAAAGACTACAATGGGGATGGCGCTATCCAGCTGGATGATGCGCTCCATCCCGACGCCCCCCTCATGGATCAGATGGATGGGGACGGTAACAACTACACGGATGACCTTTTCGGCTGGGACTTCTGGGATTCGGGCCCCCTCAACCAACCGACAGCTGACAACAACCCCATTCACGACGGAACTGACCACGGTACCCATGTGGCGGGTATCGCTGCAGCAGAGACCAACAATGATGCCGGCATAGCCGGGGCCGGGTTCAACAGCAGTTACATGGCCGTTAAGGCAGGTGGAAACCCCGATGATCCAGCTTCGGTGGGTTATGGCATGGAAGGCATCGTTTATGCCGCCGAACAAGGTGCAGATATTATCAACTGCAGCTGGGGCGGGGACGGTTTTTCGCAGGCCGAGCAGGAAGTTATTGACTATGTCACGCAGCAGGGATCGCTGGTGATTTCCTCTTCCGGCAATGAGGGGAATCGAAAGATTGGCTACCCCGCCGGCTACGACAAAGTGGTAAGTGTGGGGGCGGTGGAAACAAACAATTCTGTTGCGGGCTATTCCAATTATGGCTATACCCTGGATGTTCTGGCTGCCGGCTCTGGCATAGCAAGCACCAGCTATGAAGCGTCATATACAACGAAGAGCGGCACTTCCATGTCGGCTCCCGTCGTCAGCGGCCTTGCGGCCCTCCTGAAAAGGATTCACCCAGGCTGGTCTCCCGAGCGCATTGGCCGACAGATTCGTACCACTGCGGTCCCCGTCGATGAGTCAAACCCCCTCATTTATGCTCACCGACTGGGCCATGGCAAAATAAACGCATTCAAGGCCCTCAACTCCAATAACCCGGGATTGAAGATTGTATCTGCGCGCTTTACCAATGAGGAAGGCCGAAAGCTGCAGCTCAACCAGCCGGGCACCGTATCACTTGAAATCGCTAATGTCGGAAAGTCAGCTTCTGGGATCACCCTGCGGCTTCAGGCACTCAATGAGGAGGGCATAGAACTGCTGAATACTGAATTGCAGCTGCCGTCCCTTGCAACGGGAGATTCCACGGATGTTTCTTTCGGCCTGGTCATCAACGATAACTTTGACCTTAAAAAAACCCCTACCCTTCGGATCAACTTCAGCAGTTCTGACGGAAGCTACCGGGATTTTGGCATCGCCCAGTATGATGAGTTCCTCTACGACGTGGTTGCTGCCAACCGGGTAAAAACCTCCCTTGCCGCCGACGGAACCATCGGTTTTACCCAACCGTTCACCGGCTCGGGCGGAGTGGGCTTCATCCCCCGCAGCCCGGCAGCCGAAGATTATAGCGAAGGGAAAAATATCCTTTTTGAAGGGGGACTGATGATTGAAATCGACGGGAAGCTGTATGATGCTGTCCGAAGCGAAACGGGCCAGTTGTCTAAAGACTTTATCCCTCTGGAGCTTTTCACAACAAGCACAGAGGATGCGACCTCCGATCTCGATGGTTCTGCTTCTTTCCGTATCGAATCCGATACTACCCACGATGCCACCGTCCGCCTGCATACTTATGCCTATGACCATCCCCAGATGAATCGCGTAGTCATGCTTCGCTATACCCTCCGCAACAACTCCTCCTTCCATGACCTCAATAATACCTATGTGGGACTCTTCAACGACTGGGACATCGGCGATGCCTCCAATAACAGTGCCTCCTTTATTCCGGCTGACAGTCTCCTGTATCTCTCTGATGCAACCGAAAACAGCAGTCAACCTGTAGCGGCAGCCGCCACCATGGGAACCATCTCAAGCGTCCTGGCGATTGATAATACCATAGAAGGATCTTCCGACAGCCTGGTCTTCGGCCTGTACGACGGCTTCAGTGATTCTGAAAAACGCACTGCACTCAAAGCACAAAAAGAACGTACGGATATTCAAAATACAGATGTTTCTGCTGTTATTGCTTCCGGTCCCTATACTCTGGAACCCGGGGCAGAAATAACCGTTGGTTTCGCCTATGCCTTCGGTGAGGATGCCGGCATACTGCGTAATCAGGTAGCTGCAGCCCGCAGCCAAAAACCCTTTGACGTTTCTCCGACTGGGCGGGCTGAAGCCCCGAAGGATCCAAAGCCGACGAACCTCTTTCAAAATTACCCCAACCCCTTTCGATCCAAGACCCGTATCCGATTTGACCTGGAAAAGGAAACACCTGTCAAACTTACCATCTTTGATGTTCTGGGCCGGAAAGTGCGGGTCCTCAGAAATGAGAAGATGGAAGCCAAGTCCCACTTTGTTGATTTCGATGCCGGGGCATTGAGCAGCGGAGTGTATTTTGCCCGACTCAAAACCAATGAAGGCATCCAGACCATTCCCATGACGCATATCAAATAAATTATTCTTCAGCCGGGAAGCCTGGCATGGTTCGCCCCTTTTCTCCGCCTGCGCGTGCAGAGTAACCTCTTGCTGCGGACGAACCCGGATTTCCCGGCACTCAGAAGGGAACAAAAGCCCCCCGTTTACCCTCTAAATTTCCAAAATGCTTCACAGAACTGAACAATACTGCATATGAAACGGGTGCTGTCTCTCAAACAATCTTTCTTTACTCTCATTCCAGACTATCTAACTGCAACCGTCATTGGAGGAGTCGTAGCACTGCTCGTTGGTTTGCTCGCTTGTGCGCCTCAAAGTCATGCTCAAGAGCTGCCGGTGAATGATGCCTACAACGAATACCTGCGCGTGCTAACCATCAGCGGCGAACTCTCAGAGCCCGGCGATGCTTTCTCCCTCTTTGAACAGGAATATTCCATGATGATGCATCTTGACAGCCTGAAACAGCATCCATGGGCCACCATACCCGATCCGGTGCTTCAAGAAGACCACTCTACCCGCATCGGCGACCGGGAAACTGCTGGCTTCATCATAGTTCCCTATGACCCCCGGTTCCGAACCTATTGGCAATCCCTCGATCCTGGCGGACAGCATGACGGGCCGGTTTGGCAAGGGCGGGGCTTTACGAACGACCTGTCAGCCGGTTTTTTTGCCCGGTACCGCTTTCTGTCGGTTTCTCTCAGACCCCACCTTATCTTTAATCAGAACCGGCCTTTTGGACTCTCCCCCTACGAAAGAAACCCCCACAAATCACCTTTTGCCTATGCGCTGGGACCAATAGACTGGCCCCAGCGCTTTGGGGACCAGTCGTTCTGGACAGCCGACTGGGGACAATCGTACCTGCGAGCCGACTACCGCGGATGGGCATCCGGTATCTCCAATGAGCACATGCGCTGGGGACCCTCGCGCCAAAATGCCATTCTGATGGACAGCAACGCCCCTGGATTTCGCCACTTTTTTATAAGCACGGAAGAACCCAAGGACATCTATATCGGGCATCTGAAGACCAAGCTTTTCTGGGGCAAGTTATGGGAATCCGATTATTTTGATGAGAACTCTGCCAATGATGAACGATTTATTTCTGGTTTAAATCTCTCTTTCAACCCAAAGCCGGTGCCGGGGCTGCGCCTTGGAATCAACCGCATTTTCTATGAAACCATCCCCCCGGAAGGAATACCGGCGGGCGACCTGTTCAAGATCTTTGAAGCCTTTACGAAAAACAGTTTTACAGATGACACCAATATCAGCGGCAATGACCAGTCCGATCAGCTTCTCTCGCTGTTTGGGCAGTGGGTATTCCCGGAAAGTGGTCTGGAAATCTATGGCGAATGGGCGCGAACCGACCACAGCTGGGACTGGCGCGATTTTTTCACCGAACCGGAACACAGCCGGGGATATACACTGGGGCTCCAGAAAACCTTTACCCTCAAAAATGATCGGCTGTTATCCATCAATACTGAAATCACCCAGCTGGAAGCCAGCAAATCGGGTGCCTTTCGCGGCTATGCTCCCTTCTACGTCCATAGCAGATCGCGTCAGGGGTATACGAACCGCGGACAGCTGCTGGGGGCCGCCATAGGGCCGGGGTCAAACAGCCAGTACCTGGGCAGTTCGTTGTTTTTTGACCAGGGCCGAATCAAGTTTTTTGTACAGCGGGTAGCCAAAAACAACGATTTCCTTTACCTCTCAGACGCCATGATTCAAAACGAGGTCCAGAATCCCAACAATAACAAGTACTGGCTGCATAATGTGGAAATGCGCCTGGGCACCTCCCTCTTGTTTTTTTACAAACAGTTTGAAACAGATATCGGTCTGACCTATCGACGTGAGATTAATCACGACTATATCTTTGAGAACGATCAGAACCATCTGGGGGTCAAGCTTTCCATCCGCTATCGTCTTTCCAGCCTGCGGTAAAACTATACGGTAATCCTGCTGCTGTATCCAATGATTAAATCATTGATTCGGGCAGTCGGGAAGGAAACACCCCCGCGAGAACCTCAGATTACTTGCCGTCCTTCCCCATAATAAAGAGCTCAGCACCGGCGAAGCTACCAGTCCCTTCTTCTCCTTGATCAACTGGATATACCCGCGGTACGACAACAGCTCTGACCCTTTGCTGCTATATTTACCGGTCATGGAATGTTGTTATCACTTCATTCCCGGATTCCCCGTTCCTTCCTACCTTCCCTCGTTGAAGCAGGATGAAAATAATACGACCATCAATCAGGAATCCATACTCAAGGCATGCAGCATGAGACTCCCAGCTTTCACATAACAAGCCCGGGACCCATTTCTTTCGTTGTACCAGCCCCTGCTCTTTCACGCCCCTGTCCGCGGATACGTATACAAGAAACCCCGGAATACTATTTTCAATCCATGCCAAACAACCGTATGCGGTTTCTCTAAATCGTTCACGTCCCCCTTTTTTGCCTCTGATGCTTCTACCGTGATTAAGACAGAAAAACGACATTGCCGGCAATCACTACTTGCCCCATTTGAAGAAGAGTTCATAGTGCGTGCCCTGCACAGCTGCTATCCCCCTCAGTAATTCAACCAATTCATAACGGGTCAGTGCGATTAATAGTTTTGTCAGGACTTATGACCAACCGGGTGAATAGAGCCACAAAGAATTACTGAGGCCTGACAACCAAACAAGCACAACTGCCGCCATACCCCTGGGGATACTCAAACAATAGTTGCCAAGAGACCAGATTCTATTCAGACAATACCTATCGCCGATCCTGAGCAAGCTATTAAAGAAGGAAGCTGACAAAAAAAATGGCCCGGCTGAATAAACAGCCGGGCCACTTTATATTGACTATCTTACTTACGATAGCATGGTCACAGATTTTAGTCGTCGTCACCCAATTCAATTGGATCTACCGTCGTTTCCACACCACTTTCCACTGAGACACCGGTTACAGTAGTTGCAGAATATTCATCACCTGCCGGCTCTACCACGACATCATACATGCCCTCTTCCAGGCCTCGCAGCATAAATCCACCTTCTGCATCGATCTGGGTCCCTGTAGTGTCATTACCCATTACAGCATACACCCAGGCACTGGCATCCATCTCCGCTTCCACAGTACCAGAAATCGATCCTACCGTTGCTTCTTCACCCTCTTCAACAAATGCTTTAAGCACCGGCTTGAGAATATATTTTCCACTTCTTCCAGCTTTATGCACTGAGCGTCCGGCGTCAAAGTCAATCATAACGTCGAGTTCTTCACCAGCCTCGAGTTCTGTCTTGAACTTGATTTTATAACCAGACTGCTGCCCGCTGGGTACTTTCAAGCGCTCAAGTTCGCCATCTACCATGACGGTATTTTCGCTGCCGAGAATAAGCCGCAACTCTCTGTAATAGCCCGGCTCCAAGTCAGCAGACGATAATAATGTATCCACGCCATTTGTCAGATCAAGCAGATTAATAATCATGGGATCTACCGGAAGATCGATCCACTTGCCATCCCGTTCAGGATCAACATCAGTGGTATCATCGCCGAAGGGAGTGTAATGGATACGCAGTCCCTGAACATCCACATTAACCTCCTCGTATTCCGCGGGAGCATCGGTCAGCCTTACGTTCATGTGACCTTTACCGTGTTCCGGTCCGTTAAAATTGACATCATTACATGAGACAGCTATTAGCATAACGGCCCCAAGTACAAATACGCCTTGTAAGACGCGATAAATCGTTGATTGTATAATATTAGCTTTATTCATAGTACTTGCCCTTTGTAGTAATTATTTGTGATGAGTTACTATATGTTATGACCATCTGAGCATATTCTTAGTACAAAACCGTTTTTTTTGTTCCGATCTTTCCCTTTAAAATGGCATTGTCTGCTTTCGTTTTCACCATCCGGCACAAATTCACCCCTAGAGAAGGTTATATTACATCCTGCGGTGGCACCTGCCGCTCTATTTTTTTAAATTGGAAACGGTAATTCTGTAATTAACCCCTGATATGAACCAAGCTTTTTTTCTCGATCGTGACGGTACCATTAATGTAGATTACAATTTTGTTCACACGCCCGGTGAATGGTCTTGGTGTGATGGGGCTATTGCTGCATTGCGCTGGATGCAAGAGCAAAATTATAAAATCATTGTTGTCACGAATCAGTCAGGAATCGCAAGGGGACGCTACTCCGAAAAGCAGGTACAGGATCTGCATTGCTGGGTAGACCAGCAACTGGAAGAACACTCCGTCACTATTGACGACTGGTATTATGCCCCTCACCATCCCGACTACGATCCCAACCAACTGTATCATCCCGAAGATCGCAAACCGGGAACCGGCATGTTTCAGAAAGCGGCTGAGAAACATGATATCGATTTCAATCGGTCATACATGGCCGGTGATAAGATAAGTGACCTTCAGCCAGCCGTGAACCTGGGGATAACCCCCTTCTTTATCCGATCGCGCCACGAACCCAGCCAAGACAAGGAATGGCTCTCGCAACACTCCATCCCCACCTTTGACAATATCAACCAAGTGGTCAACAGCTTCGATTTCAACAAAGAAAACAGATAACACTATGATTTCCATCGATTTTTGGAACACCATCGTTCATTCCCAAACCGGAGGCGACATTCGCCGCCAGGTTCGAATAAAGGCCCTTCAGAAAGTGGCCCGAAATCACACACACCAGCTCTCACTGGAACATATCGACAAGGCAAAACAGGCTGCCTCCAAAGAATTCAATCGAATTTGGCATGACCAGCATCGTACCCCGACGACCGATGAATTGGTGGCAACGATTCTGGAGTACCTGAATATCCACGCATCTGATGATGAACAGCAATATCTGGTAACCCGGTTCGAGGAATCACTATGGGAAGGGGCCCCTGACCTCTCCAGTAATGTCCAGGAAATCATTCCCATGCTGGCTGAACGTTACCCGCTGGCGCTTATCTCCGATACCATGTATTCACCGGGCCGGGTGATTCGGAAGTTCCTGGAAAAACGGGGACTCCGAAGCTATTTTCAGTGTTTTATATTCAGCGATGAAACCGGCTACAGCAAACCCAACCCCAGGGCCTACCGGGAAGCCCTGCAAAAAACCAGCAGCAAGGCAGCTGAGTCCTGGCATATTGGCGACTTGGTTCATACCGATATTACCGGGGCCAAAGGGGTTGGCATGCAGGCTATTCTCTTCACCAATTTTGCAGATTATGAGGATAACAATCATGATCCGATGCCTGATCATATATGTAAAAACTGGACCGAAGTGGCTGATACCCTGCTGGGCTAAAAATATTCGCCCCACCAGCGGTAGCATTCCCACATGAACCGATATTCCAAAGAGCAGCACCTTCCCCATCCCGCCTCTCCATTCAGCATCCACCCTGCAAAAATACGTACAAATTGTATATCCGACTGAATTTCTTGCCATTCATTTCTTATATTAAGCGCCTGCTTTTAATACCCCAAGGATTGGGGAGCCGATGCAAAGAATCAAGAAGTATGTCAATTGCAGTAATTATTAACCTTACAGATTGTTGTTATGAAAATCCATGAATACCAAGCCAAAGAACTACTGAAAGAATATAACGTAGCCGTACCAGCCGGGGTTTCGGCGACAACGGTGGATGATGCCGTGAAGGCCGCTGAAGAAATGAAGGCCAGTGGCGCCACCCTTTTTGTGGTCAAGGCCCAGATTCATGCCGGTGGACGCGGTAAAGGAAAGACCAAGAACAGCGGGGCCAGCGGTGTCATTCTCTGTGATACCATTGATGAAGTGCGTGATGCTGCCGAATCGCTGCTGGGCGACACGCTCGTCACTGTGCAAACGGGCGAAGAAGGGCAGAAAGTCAAGCGCATCTATGTCACTGACGGCGTTGATATTGAACAAGAATTTTATCTCGGTATTCTGCTCGACCGCTCCAAAAGCAAAAATGTGATCATGGTTTCCACTGAAGGCGGAGTGGAAATTGAAAAAGTGGCGGAAGAAACGCCCGAAAAAATCATCAAGGAATGGGTCGAACCCGGAATGGATCTGCAACACAACCAGGCGCGACATCTCGCTTATGCCCTTGGTTTTGAAGGCGATGCATTTAAAAAGGCCGTTAAATTTATTATGGCCCTGTACAAATGCTACCAGGAAACAGATGCCAACCTTGTGGAAATCAACCCGCTGGTTCTTACACCGGGCGGTGATGTGATGGCCCTTGACGCCAAGATGACCTTTGACGACAATGCCCTGTTCCGCCATAAAGAAATAGCCGGGCTGCGCGACAAATCAGAAGAAAACCCTGTTGAGCTGGAAGCCTCAAAATATGGCCTCAATTACATTAAGCTGGATGGCAATGTGGGCTGCATGGTCAATGGCGCAGGACTGGCTATGGCCACCATGGACATCATCAAACTTTCCGGCGGAGAACCGGCCAACTTCCTTGATGTGGGAGGGAGTGCCAACGTGGAAACAGTCAAAAATGGGTTCCGCATCATTCTTGAAGATAAAAATGTTAAGGCCATCCTGATTAACATCTTCGGCGGTATTGTTCGCTGCGATCGCGTCGCCAACGGTATTATTGAGGCTGTTAAAGATCCTGAAATTGCCGAAAAGGTAGAGAACGTCCCCATTATTGTCCGCCTGCAGGGGACCAATGCCGAAGAAGCCAAGGAGATCATCGACAACTCCGACCTGAACGTCATATCGGCCGTACTGCTTAAAGAAGCAGCCGAAGAGGTCTCCGAGGTACTGGCAGCATAATAACCAATGCCTCTTTTGATATACTTCTGCTCTTTGCACAAGACTTGCCGGGTTTCTACAACTTGGCAAGTCTTTTTTATTTATTGGTACAGTATCTATAAAAATCCGGATACCATATGAAAAGAATCCACATTGTCGGCGTCAGCCCCCGCACAGGTACCACCCTCATGGCCGAAGCTATTAAAACATGCTTCCATATTGATTACCACACCAACCATGAGGATCGCCTGTTTGTCCGGGCCCCGGGCCAACCTGATATTTTTCTGACCAAGAGTCCAAAAGACATCATGATTGTCGGCCCCAGCCTGAAGGTGGATCCGGACCTTTATGTCATCTGCATGCTCCGCGATCCCCGTGATATTATCTGCAGCAGGCACAAGAAAGACCCCGATCGCTACTGGGCGGGACTGAAATACTGGAAGAGGTACAGCCGGGCGGCAGAACGACTTAAAAAGCACCCCCGATTCATTCTTGTACGCTACGAATCGTTTGTTTCGGATCCTGACCAGACCCAGCAGCTGCTCTCAGAACGGATCCCATTTTTAAGGCAGACGGCTCTTTTCAGCGAATACCACAAGGCAGCCACAGTATCCGACTCCTCAAAGGAGGCCCTGAGAGGCGTTCGCCCGATCAAACCAACGAGTGTCGGGCGGTGGCACAACCATAAAGAACGCATTGTTGGGCAGATTGAACAGCATGGCCCGCTGTCAGATGACCTGATCAGGTTTGGATACGAGAAGAATGATGACTGGATGGAGGAACTGGAGGGGGTGGAAGCCGACCTGCGTCCCAGCCACTTCCCGGAATTTATGACTATCAAAAAAAGCGTATTCCTGAAATTAGGCAAATATTCAGAAGCGATCAGGCGAATCATTGAACAGCTAATCGGTCGCAGAATCAGAATTACCCATCCCAAGAAATGGCTGTCTGCCTTATAGGCTCCGGAAGAACACCTATTTCTTTTTACCCGTGGCTCCCAGATAAATGCCCCCCAGCACGATAACCGCTCCCAGGTATTCCAGCGTCGTTGTAGGACGTCCGAAAAAGAGTATATCCCACATAAAGGCCAGGGCCGGCTGGAGTAAAATAGCCAGTCCACCAATGGAGGCGTCCACATCGGGCAGCCCCTTGGATATGAGCACCCATCCCGCCACCTGCCCTACAAGCCCCAGCCCCAGCAGAACTCCCCATGTTTGCAGGTCCGGAATGGTAAAACCGGCATCCGGCTCCACAACAACGGTGATTCCCAGAAGCAGAGCCGAAAGCAAACTGATCCAACTCATGTTTGCAAATATGGAAAATGGGCTGTTTGTGCCTCCCGCCCGAGACCGTCGCAAAACCAGGATATACAGGGCATAGGACAAGGCTGTCAGCAGCCCAAACAACACCCCCAGTTTGACGGCCCCGTGGTGCTGTCCCCAGCCGGTTCGCACCATCAAAAAAAGACCTGCCATCGCCGCAGGAATTGCGGCCATCAACTGCCAGCTCAGGCGCTCTTTGAGCAGCCACACGGCCAGCAGGGCCACAAAAAAAACCTGCATATTACCCAGTATGGTTGCAAGCCCCGGGCCGACATAGATGATGCTTCGGTGCCAGAAAAAAAGATCCAGGCTAAAAAACAATGCAGCCCAAAAGGGAAGGGATAAAAACCTGAAGCCCAGCCACATCCGATCGCCCCTGGCGAGCGCTATAACCAGCAGTAGCAGCCCTCCGAAAAACATCCGGTAAAAAGCCGTTTCCGTGGGCCCGGTATGGGCAACTTCGACCAGCACCGAGGTAAAACTCACCATCGTTGCGCCAAAAACAATATAACCGAGAGCCCGCAGTGAGGTATTGTCAGTCATCCAATCAAATCTGCCAGTGAACGGTAATTATCAGGACAACTGCTTCTGCAGCTGCTCCTTGCAGCTCTCATAATACTGTTCATACTTGCTGACAATCTTTGACATCTCAAACCGCTCAGCCTGTTTTCGCGCATTCTGGGACATCTGCTTGTGCAAATCCTTGTTTTTTAGAATTTCAACCCCGTAATTGGCCATGCATTTGATATCATCAAGATCACAGAGGTAGCCCGTTTCCCCGTGAATATTGACTTCGGGGAGGCCTCCAATGTTGGAACTGATGACAGGCACGCTGCAACTCATTGCTTCCAGCGCCGCGAGCCCGAAGGTTTCAGACCCCGAGGGTATAAGAAAAAGGTCAGCAATGGACAACACCTCCTCGACCTGGTCCTGTTTACCCAGAAAACGAACATGATCACAAATTTTCAGCTCCCGGCAGCGCTTTTCGGCCCGCTGGCGATCGGGACCGTCTCCGACCAGCAGCAGTTTGGCTTCAATGTCATTGCGAAGAATCTGCTCAAACACCGAGATCACTTCCGGCACCCGCTTCACTTCCCTGAAGTTGGATACATGAACCACGACCTTTTCCCCATTGGGACAAATGGCCCGTTTAAAATGATTTTTATTTGATTTCTTAAATCGTTTTAAATCAATGAAGTTGGGAATGACCTCTATTTCCTTTTGGATATCAAAACGTTCATAGGTTTCCCTTTTAAGGTATTCTGAGACCGCTGTCACCCCGTCACTTTGATTGATGGAAAAATCCACCACGCTTTTATAGCTGGGATCGCTTCCGACAATCGTGATATCTGTGCCATGCAGCGTTGTGATCAACGGCACATGCGCTGCTTTCTGCCCCAGAATCTGCTTGGCCAGGTAGGCGCTGGTAGCATGGGGGATGGCATAATGAACATGAAGCACATCAATTTTTTCATACTCAATGAGATTGGCCATCTGATTGGCAAGCGCCAAGTCATAGGGAGGGTATTCAAACAGCGGATAGGTATTAAGATTTACTTCATGGTATGAAATATTACTTTGAAAGGTATCAAGACGTGCCGGGCGGGCATAGCTGAGCATATGCATATTGTGCCCTTTTTGAGCCAACCCCTTCGCCAGTTCTGTTGCCACAACACCGCTTCCCCCAAAGGTGGGATAACAGACAATTCCTATATTCATGCTAAAAAAATCTAGAGTTCATATTCGGGCCCCGCTGAGTTGGCCATTCAAGCATCTCCTGATGGGCTAACAAAAAAATACGCTTCCTCATTTCCAGATTCCAATATTAGGTGTAAAGCCAGCTATCTCTTATATTATAGACTTTTAGGAGATCCCACAAGACGAAATCTATTTTCACTTTTGTCATACACTCTAAACCAGTATCCAATCTTATGGCAGGACATTCCAAATGGTCTAATATAAAGCATAAAAAGGCCAAAGAAGATAAAAAAAGAGCAAAAATATTCAATAAGCACCTGCGGGAAATTTCGGTCGCCGCCCGCGAAGGAGGAGGTGATCCGGATATGAATCCCCGCCTCGATACGGCCATCGACAATGCCAAAAGTGACAATGTCCCCAAAGACAATATCGAACGCGCTATAAAAAAGGGGACCGGCGAACTTGATGAAGGCGATGGACGTTATGAAGATGCCACCTACGAGGGATATGGCCCGGGTGGCATCGCCTATTTTATCGAGGTTACAACCAACAACTATAACCGTACGGTTGGTGAAATTCGGCATATTTTTACCTCTCACGGCGGCAACCTCGGCACCGATGGATCGGTAGGCTACCTGTTTGAACAGAAAGGCATGATCCTGGTAAAGCCGGAGAGTCACGATGAAGAGGAATTTATGCTGAATGCTATTGATGCCGGTGCGGAGGAGATCGATACCGACGGCGAATTCTTTAACGTAACCACTGCCCGGGAAAGCATGTACGAGGTGCGCGACCAATTAGAAGAGGCCGGCTACGACATTGAATCTGCTGAGCTCATCCGTCTTCCGATGACGGAAGTCAAGGCTGAAGCAGACGTAGCTGAATCAAATTTCAAACTCATGGACAAGTTTGAAGACAATGACGATGTCTCCAATGTTTTTACAAATATGAAAATGGATGATGAAACGTTAGCTATTGCTGAACAAATGGATTAATGGGCGGTTAGCGTCTGAGTCTCAGACGGTACTGCCTCCGACGGTCAAAACTCCTTTAGTATGAGATACCTAATCATCCCGCTTCTTGCTTTTCTGGTAATGGCATCTTCGATCGAAGATGCTCGTAAAGCCAATGAAGCCTACGAGAACGGCGATTACAAGAAGGCGATCACGCTTTTCCGGAAAGCCATTGATGACGATCCCGACAATGCCAAACTGTTCTTCAATCTGGCCAGCGCCCAGGCCAAAGCCGGGGAACAGGAAGCGGCAATTCGAACCTTTGAACAGTTTAAAAGCATGACGGAGAACCCCCAGCGGCGTGCTATGGCTGACTATAATATTGGCAACATCCTGGCCAAGTCTAAGCAATGGGACCAGGCGGTGGAGTACTACAAAAAGTCGCTTCGATACCTTTCAAACGACGAAGATGCCAAACACAACTTCGAATTGGCGCAACGGAAGAAGAAGGAACAGCAACAGAAAAAAAATAACGAGAATAAGAATAACCAGAATCAGAAGCAGCAACAGCAACAGCAACAGCAGAATAAAAACCAGCAGAATCAGAAGCAGCAAAATCAACAACAGAACCAGGATCAGAAGCAGCAACAGAAACAGAATAGTCAAGACTCGCAGAATCAAAATCAACGGGGCCAGCAGGAGCAACAGAACCAACAACAGCAGCAACCTCAACAGAGCAAGATAAGCAAGGCTGATGCTGAAAAAATTCTGAAAGCACTTGAGCAGAAGGAAAAAGATCTTCTCAAAGAGTTCAAAAAACAAAAAATGAAGTCCAGCAAGAATACGAATGAAAAGGATTGGTAATTTCTCCTGCTTAATTACTTCTGTCTTATCGCTGCTTGTAATTTTCTCTCCACAGGCGCTTGCCCAGACTGATGTTTCTGTCCAGGCCACCGTATCCGAAACAACCATTTATACCGGGGAACGCATTCAGCTTTCTATCCAGATTAGCGGGAGCTTCAATGAGGTATCCCGCCCCTCTCTTCCTTCGTTCCCCGATGGCTTCAGGCTCCTGAGCAATACTCCCTCCACCTCAAGGAGCTACCGCTATATCAACGGTCAAAGCAGTACGTCCTATAGCTACAACTACCAACTGATTGCCCAACAAAAGGGTGAATACCAGATTCCCGCTGTTTCCGTAACTATTGACGGGGAACAGTATGCCACCGAACCCATCCAGGTCTCTGTTGTTGACCGAAATGAATCCGCCCGCTCTGCCGGCAATCAGCAGCCCGACATCTTCTTGCAGCTTGAAGTGTCAGACAGCCAGCCTGTTGTCGGCCAGCAGATCATATCAGATGTAGTATTATATTTCCAGGACGGACTCGAGGTAAATTCCTACCAGCCGGTCCCGGGCTGGAAAGCGGAAGGGTTTTGGAAAGAAGAGCTTAACAATGCAGAACGCCCTGAAGCGACGTCAACAATTATCAACGGGGTTCGTTACCGTCGTGCCCGACTGCTTCAGTTTGCCCTCTTTCCGACCAAAGAGGGGTCGCTGGAAATAAGCCCCTACAAAATCATTGTCTCGGTCCGCTCGGCAGGCCGATCGCGCAACGACCCCTTCAGCAGTTTTTTTGGAAATCTGTCCGGCAACCAGCGGCAGGTGGAACTACAGACCGACCCCCTCACCCTGGATGTTCAGTCGCTCCCAGCCTCCGAAAACAATTCCTACTTCGGGGCGGTCGGAAGTTTTCAGATCAGCCGGGAAATCAGTACAAAGCAAGCATCCGAGGGAGCGTCCATTGAGATTACCACACGGATCAGAGGTACAGGCAACGTCCCGCTTATTTCAAAACCACAGTATGAACTCCCGGAGGGACTCGAAGTGTATGAACCGAAGGAAACCTCGAACCTGAACAGGAACAATGAACGTATAAACGGCACGAAACTTTTTACAGACGTCGTTGTTGCACGCTCTCCCGGTGATTATACAATTCCTGAACAAAAGGTGAGCTATTACGATCCGGATAAAGGATCCTACGTATCACAGGCCCTGCCGGCCCTTTCATTTAAAGTTACCCCCAGTCCAAACCAGGTGGCGTCCCCTGCTGGCAACGACGCCATGCCCGTACGTCCTGTTACCGGACTTGCAAGCTGGACCACGCCGGCCTCGGTGAGCCTGCTGTCCTACTGGTGGTTCTGGGCGGGGCTGCTGGTCCCGCTGTGTCTGCTGGTACTGGCTTACCGGCAAAAAACATATTACAACCGGATGTCCAATGACCGTGCTTTTGCCCGGTCCCGCAAAGCCTCTGAGACCGCTTCGGAACGACTTGACCGGGCCATTGCCCTTTCGGAAGAGGGTGAGATCAAACAGGCCTATAACCTGCTGCAAAAAGCAATCACCGGTTTCATCGGAGACCGCCTCAACCTTCCCGAAGCCGGTCTATCGAACGAGGAATACATAAAGGCCCTTGACAATGAAAATATTGACGCTGAACTTGTTAAAAACATCCGCATGCTTCTGGATAAATGTGCATCCATAAGTTATGCCCCCGAGACGACGCATGAATACCTGAAATCACACGTTGGCTTAGCCGAAAGTACGTTGGAAAAATTGAAAAAAGTGCTATAACTGTGCAGAGACCACGAGTTTATCATTTAACACTTATACTCTTTATTATCCTCACTACTGCTGTGGCGCATGCTCAGCAGGGACCACAGGCAGTGTTCGATGAAGCCAATAATCTGCTCGCCCAGGGTCAAATCAACCAGGCAATCAGCCAGTATCAACAGCTGGAAAACCAACAAAAGCTGGCCGGCGCCCTTTTTTTGAATCTTGGCATTGCCTACCAGCGGATCGATTCGCTGGGTAAAGCCAAATACTATTACCTGAAATCAGCGAAATTTCCAGAAACCAGGGAGCAAGCCCAAGAAGCTCTTAAATATGTAAACACGCAGTTCAGCCATCAATCCGCAGTACTGCCCCAGTTACCATGGGATCGGGCCACCCGATGGCTGCAGGACAACATCGGTGAAACAAGGCTGCTGGCCATTGGCCTCATACTTTTTAATCTCGGGATCCTCCTTTTTATAGCCACCTGGTTTTTTCGGGAACTGCCCGGGCTGATAAAGCCCTTGAGCTTTTCTGTTCTTGGCCTGACCGTCATAATCATAGCTGCCGCTTTTTATACCCGATATGTTAACAACCGATACAGTACAGCTGTCATGGTCACACAGGAAGCTGTTGTTGCAGAACGCCCCCTCGAGGAGGCTGCACTGGTAAGCCGTGCCTTTGAAGGCTATACCTTCACCGTTGACCACAAGCGAAGCAAGACACAACCGAAATGGAGCTATGTCCGCATGAGCAACGGACTCTACGGCTGGATTCCGTCCAAAGAAATACTTGTACTCTGACAGGCGCAGGCTGTTGCAACGCAGCGCAGCTCTTGATGCAGCCCGGGAAAACAAGACCAGCATTCTATTTAAAACCAAGATTATTCTATCATGGCTACCGTAACCGACTACATAGACTCACACAAAGAACAGTTCAAGGAAGAACTTTTTGACCTTCTGCGCATACCAAGCGTAAGTACGGACTCCACTCACAAAAATGATGTTCGCGAAGCGGCCCGGTTTCTGCATGAAAAACTGGCATCCCTCGACATCGACCGTGCCGATATTTTTGAGACCGACGGCAATCCCATCGTCTACGGCGAACTGGTAACAGACGAGAGCAAACCGATGGTTCTGGTCTACGGACACTATGATGTACAGCCCCCGGACCCGGAGGAGCTTTGGGAAACCGAGCCCTTTGAACCGACCATACGCGACGGCAACATCTATGCCCGGGGAGCCAGTGATGACAAGGGACAATCCTTTACCCATATTAAAGCGCTGGAAGCCTATCTGGCTTCAGACCAGTCTTTTCCTGTTAACATTAAATTTATCTACGAGGGCGAAGAAGAGATCGGCTCGCCCCATCTGGTGCCTTTTATCGAGAACCACAAAGAACTGCTGGCCTGCGATATGGTTCTTATTTCCGACACAGCTATGTTTGCCGAAGACACCCCCTCCCTTACCTATGGCCTGCGGGGACTGGCCTACATGGAAGTTGAGGTTGTCGGTCCCAACCGGGACCTGCACTCGGGCGTTTACGGCGGGGCGGTCGCTAACCCTGCCAACGTGCTGGCCGAAATCATAGCGCAGCTCAAGGACCAGAACGGGGTTATCCAAATTCCCGGCTTTTACGATGATGTCAGAGAACTGAGTGCAGAAGACCGCGAGGCCTACCAGCAGCTCCCGTTTGATGAATCAGCCTACAAAAACGATCTTGGTCTCCGGGCACTGCACGGTGAAAAGGGCTATTCTACCCTTGAACGGGCCTCGGCCCGTCCTACCCTCGATGTCAACGGCCTGTGGAGCGGCTACCAGGGAGAGGGAGCCAAAACAGTGCTCCCCGCTAAGGCCGGCGCCAAGATCAGCATGCGGCTGGTACCCGACCAGGATCCCAAGACCATAGCCCGGCTTTTCAGAGAACGCGTTGAGTCGCTGGCTCCCGATACTGTTTCTGTTACCGTTACCGAACATCACGGAGGCTACCCGGCCGTTACGGATCTTTCCTTCTACGGGTTGAAAGCAGCAGCAAGAGCTTTTGACGACATATACGAACAGGAGCCCCTTTTTACGCGTGAAGGAGGCTCCATTCCCATCGTCGCTGACTTTCAAAAAATACTGGGGGCCCAATCCATCCTGATGGGCTTTGGCCTCAACAGTGACGCCATCCATTCCCCAAATGAAAAGTTCGCACTCAAGGATTTCTACCGGGGGATCAGGACTTCAGCAAAGTTCTTTGAGTTTCTCCCGGAATACTCATGATAACAGAGGCATCCACTGCAGCATCAAAAAAATCCTGTTGGTATAAAAAAATGCCGGATACTTTACGTACCCGGCATTCAATACTGAAAACGATCAATGGATTAACCGATGATTTCTCGCCAGCCGGTACGAAAATCGTTACGGTCATCCAGCCACTCATTGGCTTCCGGCAGGTTGCTGACCTGCATATTATCGGCATCCCACTCCAGCTTAATATTAGAATCACTAAAGCGGATCGCCATGTTACCGATGAGCATTGTTTCTGTCAATGCTGCGGCATATTCAAAGTTTGAGGATGTCGTTCCGTTTCCTTTGGCTGCAGCCACCCATTCCTCATGGATGCCGGGGGAACGCTCCATCGTTTTTTCAGGCTCACCGATTCGATTCATATCAGACTCGGGGATAAACCGTGCATTCCGACCGTAAACATCGGCCATAAGCTTCCCGTCTGTTCCATGGAAAATCATACCGCCTCCACTGGCTCCCAGGGGCTTTCCGTCTTCCAGCTCTTCCGGGCGCGGCGGCAGCAGGCCTCCGTCGTACCAATTCAGTTCAACGGGACCCCGATCTCCATTGGAGGGGAAGGAGTAGTGGACGGATGATCCCAGCGGAAACGCTTCATTATTAAAAGGAGTGGAACTGGCATGTACCTCTTCAGGCATTCCCAGATCCAGCGCCCAGTACGGCTGGTCCATGATGTGGGCGCCCATGTCTCCCAGCGATCCGGAACCGAAATCCCATCGACCGCGCCATGCGAAGGGCGCATAGTCGGGATGGTAAGGGCGATATGGAGAAGGTCCGATCCAGAGATCCCAGTGCATGGTATATGGAACGACCGGCATTTCATCGGCAGGATGCACATCGGCGCCCTGCGGCCAGTATCCCTTGGGACGGTTCGTCCAGCAATCTACCTTTGAAACTTCGCCAATCGCTCCCTGGCGGATATATTCAACAATCCTATAGGTACTCTCAAAAGCATGTCCCTGGTTCCCCATCTGTGTGACCACTCCCGTTTCTTCAGCAACTTCGGCCATTCGGCGCGCTTCATAAATGGTCCGGGTCAGCGGTTTCTGCACAAAGGCATGTTTCCCCCGTTCCATGGCATAGATGGCAATGGCCGCATGTGTATTATCAGGCGTGGCCACCATAACCGCATCAATCTCATCTTCTTTGTCCAGCATTTCCCGAAAGTCAACATAGCGCTTTGCTTTGGGATAGCTATACAGGGTTTCTGCTGCATACTCTTCATCAACATCACAGAGGGCATAAATATTTTCACCAAGTTCTGCCAGTGACCGGGTATTGCTTGCCCCCATGCCCCCTACCCCGATGCAGGCGATATTCAGCCTGTCACTGGGTGCTGTGAAACCTGAACCACCTAATACATGCCGGGGTACCACAAAGAAACCAGCCGCTGCTGTTGCCGAAGTGCTCAAAAATTTTTTCCGCGAGATTCCGTTTGTGTCCCCAGTATTCTTTTTCTTGTCCTTACTCATAAAGCCGTTTTTTTATTCCATATTCTAAATTAAGAATCCAATTTAGAAAAATGTCACTGAATAACAAACGGCATTCCCGGATTTTACAAATTCTCTTGCCGGATAACAGCTTAGAGACATATTCATCCCCTGAATTGATACTGTGCGCCGGCATCGACCCAGAAGGGTACCATCCTAAAGCTGATAGGTGATAGGTTGTTTTTTATCAAAATCATACAGCGTCAACGCACGCAGATTGTACCAGCCCGTCCAGAACGTTCGCAGCGCCCGTATATAGGCCCGGCGGGCCGAATCTTTCTCTTCCTGGGCAATAAAAAGGTTGGTGATATCAATTTTTCCGATCAGGTACCGGTTCTGTGCTACGTCATAGCGTCGCTGCGCAATGGTATCTGCCTGGGCGGCGATCAGAGCCTGTCCACGCAACTGCAGAAATTGACTGACGGTATATTCCACCTGCTGGACAAACTGTCGGCGCTGAAATTGAATGCTGTTGGCCACTTCCCTTTGCTGGTTGCGGGCAGCGTTAACCTGTGCCCGCTGTTTTCCCCAGTTAAAGATAGGCACTTCAAAACCGACCGTCACAAACTGTCGGTTCTGGGGGTCGGTATAAAGGTCGCTAAATTGTTCTGAAGTTTGATTCAGGCCAAAATTGGCATTCAGTGTAGCTGCAAACCCCGCTTCACTCCTGGCCTGTGCCAGGTTACGGTCTGCCTGTATTTCATTCAGCCGGTACAATAAAGATTCACTGTTATTATTCAGAGCCAGTTCTTTTGCCTTGGAAATGTCAACCGATATCTCGGGCAGCTTTTCCGGCTGTTCCAGCTCAAGCGATACATCCGTGGAATATCCCAGTAAAATTTTAAAGTCGTTCAGGGCCCTTTCGTATTCTATCTGCGCACTTGTCAGGGACGATTCCGCATTCCGCAGGGCCAGCTCACTTTGCAGAAGATCATTCTCTGCAATACTTCCAACATTATAGCGTCCCTGTGAGATCTGATAGATGGAATCGTTCCGGGCCACATTGAACCGTGCATTCTCCAGGTTGATCTTCGCCAGATAAACATCAAAAAACTGCTGGGTAACGGTCTGGGCAATTTCCTCCATCTCTTCCACAAACTGTTTCTGGGCAATCTCGTAACGAAGCGGCTCCGTCCTGTTTTGCCATTTCAGATTATTAAACTGAAACAGCGGTTGGTTCAGGCCCACTACCAGCGGAGTACTCTGCCACAAATAGGTATTCTCATTGCTGAAAATACCCAGCCGCGTAACCCCGGAGGAAAGGGAAAGGCGACCGCCGGTGGGCAAAATATTCTGACTTACGGCCAGTGAGGCCGACGCCTCCGACTGGGTCCGGGAGGAAAACGTAACCTGGCCGTTATCCAGGACATTTGAAAAGATAGACTTGTTATAACCGGGCGCATCCCCCGACAGCGACAAACTGGGCAGCAGATCTGACTGAAACGACTCATACTGCCATTTGCTGGCCACCAGGGCATAACGCGCGGCATTGGCAACCGCACTTTGGTCCTGGGCAATGGATATGCACTCTTGCAGCGAGAGCGTTCCCACATTGTTCGGAGGCGGGGCCTCCTGGGCCCGGCTGATGCGAACTCCGAGTAAAAAAAGAAAACCAAGGGTACAAACAAAAAGTCGGCTTGAATATCTATTCATGTCGTAATGCATGTACGGGATCTTGTTCTGCGGCTCGCTTGGCCGGGAAGAAGCCAAAGATAACTCCTATATCCATCGCTACGCCGAATGAAATAAAAATAGAGCTAAGGGTTACTATGGTGACCACCCCTGCTGTCAATTCAATGATATAACTCAATGCAATGCCCAATATAATGCCTGCCACGCCCCCCGATATACTGATAGCCAGCGCTTCCGTCAGAAATTGCAGCTGAATATCACGCTTGTGGGCCCCTACCGCACGGCGTACTCCTATCTCGCGGTACCGCTCTACAACAGAAGCCAACATAATATTCATAATACCGATGCCGCCAACAATCAGCGAAATGGAAGCGATGGAGGAGAGGACAATATTAAAAATTTCCTGGGTTCGTCTTTCCTGCTGCAACAACAGTTCAGGTACGATGACCTCAAAATCAATAACGGCATTATGCCGGCGCTGCAGCATTTTTCGCAAAACCTCAGCGATAGGGACGCTGTACTTTGTATCGCTGACCTGTACAATCATCTTATCAATCTGATGGTAATTGTTGGCACTTTCAGAAGTGACCTCTTCATTGTCATCATTCTGGTTGCGTTCTGCAGCGGCCTGCTGAATCTCCTGTCCGGTGACCATGGCACGGTTTTTATATCGAAGCAGCGCTGTTGTAACCGGCACATAGATATCCAGGTTATAATTCCGGATGCCCAGATTCTGAATATTTTCCGTGCTCATCTCCCGCTCCTTGAGTACCCCTACCACCGTCAGCCAGGTATTTCCCGCCTTGATTCTCTGGCCAACGGGATCCTCGCCTGCAAAAAATCGCGTTTTTACACCGGAACCGATTACACAGATGCGATCGGCATTTTTCAACTGCATGCTTGAAAATATTCGACCTTCCGAAATCTCAAAGTTATTGATCCTGAAGTAGTGCTCGTTGACCCCAACGAGCTTTCCGGAACGCAGACGGCCACTGCGGATAAACGACGTTTCGTAAATGATTTCCGGACTCACATCCTGGACCTGGGGAATCTGTTCCTTGATACTCTGCATATCTGCCAGCGTAAGGCCGGGCGAAAATTTTTGCTGCTCCCTGGCCAGGGCAGAAGCATTCGCCACCTCCCCCTCTACCTGCTGAACAACCGGTTCAATGATCACATTATTGGTTCCCAGAAGCTTCATCTGGCTCAGGACCTCCTCCTGAGCCCCCCGTCCAATGGCCAGCATGGCAATAACCGAGGCGACACCGAAGATAATACCCAGTGAAGTAAGCAGCGAACGCATGGCATTCTGCCGGATCGCATCCAGTGCGATATCAAAATTATATAAAATGATTTGTAGCACGTTATTCCATCCTGATCTTGATTGCGATGACTGCCCGTTCCCTGTTTGATCCGGCACCTGCTAAGAATCGGTGTTCTCGGTTGCAACTCCCTCCATGCCGGGCTGCTCTCGATCCTCCCCGATAGGCTGTTTTTCCTCCGCTTCCGGAACAGCCGGGCCGTCCATGGGGTCAGTCTGAAGCGTATCTTCCCGGTATTGCTGTTTTACTTCCTCCGGCAGATAGTGTTTGGCAATCCCGGCTGTATCGGAAGGAGTTGACAGATACAGCTGATCGCTGGGCGACACTCCTTCCTTTATAACTACATCATTGTCGTTCATCAAACCCAGGATAACTTCCTGCATGCTGACATTGAGGCCCTCCCTTTTAAACACAAAGTTCAGCGAGTCGACCGTATGGATGGTCTCAAGAGGTACATGCAGAACATTTTTTAGCTTATTCACGTTAATCGTATTACTGGTGGTCATTGCCGGACGCAGGGTAGTATCCGATTCGTTGACTTCCACAATCACCTGAAATACTTTTGAATCAGAGTTGGGGCGCTGTTCCCCAATATTTGCCACGCTGGTAACCCGGCCTGTCAGCTCCTTTTCCGGCATGGCATCCAAGCCCACATCAACCGTCTGGCCGGATCGTATATTCTGAATGTCTACCTCATTGACGTATGTTACCGAATTCATTACACTAAAATCCGGCAGTTCGGCAACTACCGGATCCCATGCGCTGATGGAACTTCCCTCCGTAACTTTCGATCCATCCCTGTTCCGCTTGTAAATAACCATGCCATTTTCAGGAGCATAAATCGTAAATTTTTCCATCACTTCCTGGATCCGCTGCACTTCCCGGCGCTCCTTCATCAAATCAGTCTGGATCTCACGCAGGTTAACCTCCGCCTGCCTTACCTGGGTCTTGTAATTTTTGCGGGCCTGCTTCAGCTCGCGCTGTGCCCGCTCATAGTCGATCTGAACCTGGCGCTGCACCGCAGGCGACTCGTATTTCGACTGCTCCACCGCAATTTCTGCCTCCTCGACGGCGTATTCGAGGTTAATTAAGTTATCACGGGCCTGTGAAAGATTGAGCATGCTATCGAGCTGCGCACTCTCGAACTGGGATTCCACTTCCTCCAGCTCCAGCTGGGCATCCTGCAGGTTACTTGAAATTTCAGACCGATCAAGTTCAGCCACAAAATCTCCCTTTTCCACTACCGTCCCTTCGGGAATCAACCGTTGAATGGGTACATTCCAGATCCGGAATTCACGGATCCCTTCAGGGCCCCGGATGCTGGTGGAATTTTTTGCCTGTAATTCGCCGGTGGTCGTTACATTGACCTCGAATACCCCCTGCTCCGGCGTGGTATAAATAGCCGGGGCCTCTGTTGACTCACTGCCCAGCATAAACCACAGGACAAAGAGCAATACAATACCCCCTCCCCCGATAAGATACTTTTTATTTTTTAATAAACTCATAGCTGGCGTTATTGATGTTGAAGAACAGCAGGCGCATAATAAAAAAGGATACGCCGCACGAACATCCGTAATAGTAAGGAATCCATTCTGAACTTTCCCCGCGCCTACTTATTATCTTATTAGTATTTATACTAACGATAACAATGTTATACTGCAAACAAAACCCAATTATGCTATACGGGCATGCTTTTGAAAAGTTTTACATTTCTCTGGGCACCAAAGGAATAATTAAAAAAACGGACCAATGGGAGGAATCTCCTGCCAGCGTTCATACCTCTGATACCGGAAACAATAGTCAGGAAATACTGCGGGAAACAGGCAGGCCATGGCAACCTTCATGTCACAGATGAGATCTCCTGATTGCAGCACCTGACATCTAGACTGGCAGTCATGCGACAAATCATGACCTGTGGTACATGCCGTCTGGCCAGGCGCACCTCTCTGGCACTATGCTGCCGGCCTTGACATGACTGGCGACTATGAGCAGTGACTCTCATTCATCCATCACCGTATTGTCAACCATTCCCGACTTCAAATCATATTTGGTGGCATATTCCGTTTCGTCGATAATGGTTTTGGGATCGTTATTTTCATCCACAATCACCACTTTTGGCTTAAACGTTTTGGCCTCCTCCGGTGTCATATCCGCATAGGCAATAACAATAATACGATCTCCAACTTCTGTTTTACGAGCGGCAGCTCCGTTAAGACAGCAGACCCGTGAACCGGCTTCACCCGGAATAGTATAGGTTTCGAGCCGGGCTCCGTTGGTAATGTTTACCACCTGCACCTTTTCATAAGGAAGAATACCCGCTTCCTCGAGCAAATCGGCATCAATTGTAATACTGCCCTCGTAATGAAGGTTTGCTTCCGTCACCTTCATTTGGTGCAGCTTTGATTTGAACATCGTAACTTTCATAAACGTACTTATGTTTCAACAATAATATTGTCAATTAACCGGGTTTCTCCCAGATAAACGGCCCCGGCCAGAATATATTTGCTGGCAGGTTTAATTTCCTTTACCGGTGCTATCTCTTCAAAGGAAAACACCTGAAGATAATCAATTTCAAAGCCTTTTGCTTCCAATTCCGTTTTCTGGTGATCCAGCAGCAAGCTCGTCTTCCTGACACCGCCCAGTATCTGCTGCCTGACATACTGGAGGGCCCGGTATAAACCGGGGGCGGTCTTGCGCTCGTCACGACTTAAATACGCATTGCGGCTGCTTAGTGCCAACCCGTCATTCGCCCTCTTGATGGGTCCCATTACCAGCTCTACCTCATGATTAAACTCTTTGACCATCTGCTGGAGTATCCGAAACTGCTGGATATCCTTCTGACCGAATACCGCAAGGTCGGGCCTGACAATGTTGAACAACTTATTCACCACCAGCAGGATGCCCTCAAAAAAGCCGGGACGAGAACCGCCATCCATATGCTCATTCAGTTCATCCACCTCGATGCGCAAAAACTGCCGGTCGGGATACATAATCTCATCAGTGGGCGCAAAAACAGCGGTAATCCCTTCCTGTTCACAGAGCGCAAGATCTTCCTCAAGCTGCCGCGGATAGTCCTCAAAATCTTCATCCGGCCCAAACTGCCGGGGGTTGACATATATAGATACAACCACTTCATCCGCCTGCTCCCGGGCCAGCCGAAAAAGCGACAAATGGCCCTCATGGAGGGCTCCCATGGTTGGCACAAAGCCGACCGTCCGGCCCTGCTTTTTAAGCCTGGTTACCGTGCGACGAATGTCTCCGATATTGCGTATTGCTTCCATAAAACTCAGAAAAAAAGCGACATGCCGTGATGCCGCCTTTTCATTTCATGTCCGCCTGAAGTGAGCTCAGGAGGAGCTGTTTCCTATTTCCCGGTACGGAGTGCCGATCTCAACCAGCTGTCAAACAGCCCGGTTGGTATCGAATTCCTCGAGCAGCTGTTTTACGCGGTTCAGGAAGGCCCCGCCATGTGCCCCGTCAATAATGCGATGATCATAACTCATGGATAGATACATCATGTGACGGATGGCGATAACATCACCTTCTTCTGTCTCCCGCACAACAGGACGTTTTTCAATGGTTCCCGTTCCGATTATAGCTACCTGCGGCTGGTTGATTATGGGCGTTCCCATGAGGTTGCCGACACTTCCATAATTTGTCAGTGTAATCGTGCCGCCTACCAGGTCGTCCGGGCTCAAATTCTTGCTGCGGGCCTTAACCGCCAGGTCGTGGACGGCGTTGGCCAGGCCAACCAGATTCTTTTCCTGGGCATGTTTGATGACCGGTACAATCAGGCCGCCCTTGCCGCCCTCACCCAGTGCTACAGCCAGGCCGAAGTTTATATCCTTCTTGAGCAGAATCTGGTCATTCTCAGTATCCACAGAGCTGTTGATCAACGGAAACTCCCGGATTGCCTGGATCATCTTCTCAATAAAGAGCGGGGTAAACGTCAGCTTGACGCCGGCTCTTTCCTTGAACTCTGCCTTATTTGCCTCACGCCAGCGTACCAGGTTCGTCACATCCACTTCCGAAAACGTTGTTACATGGGCGGAGGTCTGTTTCGAACGGATCATATGCTGGGCAATGGTCTTGCGCATGCGATCCATCTTGATCGTCTCCACATTTTCAGAAGGCCGCTGTATGTCAAGCTCTCCCGCAGATATAGAGCGGCGGGCACCTTCCACAGAAGCCGCCGGCGGCTGGCCGGCTGGCTGGCTGACTTCTTCTTTTTCTTTCTCGGGGGCAGGCTGTTCAGCTTCACCAGCCTGGCGATCCTCGAGATAGCTCATAATATCCTCCTTGGAAACGCGTCCGCCCTGGCCTGAACCTTCAATGCTTTCCAGTTCCTGCTGCGAAATGCCTTCCTCCTTGGCGATCGATCGGACCAGGGGAGAGTAAAAGCGTCCGTCACTGCCAATGCGCTGAAGCTCCATATCGTTCTCAGCACCGGCCGCTTTTTCGGTACCTTCCTGTGACGCTTCAGCTGCGGATGTCGGCTCGGTTTCTTTCTCCGAAGCTGCCTCTTTTGAATCCGGCTTTGCCGAAGCGGCCTTGCCGGTGGCAATAATAGCGATGGTCTGTCCCACTTCAATGGTGTCTCCTTCTTCGGCCAGAATCTCAACGAGCGTCCCGGCCTGCGGCGAGGGAACTTCCGTATCTACCTTGTCGGTCGCAATTTCCAGCAGCGTTTCATCCTCTTCAACGCTGTCGCCTACGCTTTTGGTCCACTCAATAACCGTTCCTTCCATCACGGATTCCCCCATCTGGGGCATCTGCACCTCTATGCGTTCGCCGTCCTCTTCGTCATCACCGGCTGTCTCCCGGGCAACTTCTTCGCCAGCTTCTTCTTCCGATTCTGTGGCAGCCTCTTCCTGCGGCTCCGCCTGTGCCTCCTCTTCCGCGCCCGAGTCCAGATCAACGGCATCGGAATCCGTTTCAATAATTGCAATTACCTGGCCCACTTCGATGGTTTCATCTTCTTTGGCCAGAATCTCAACGAGCGTCCCGGCCTGCGGCGAGGGAACTTCCGTGTCTACCTTGTCGGTCGCAATTTCCAGCAGCGTTTCATCCTCTTCAACGCTGTCGCCTACGCTTTTGGTCCACTCAATAACCGTTCCTTCCATCACGGATTCCCCCATCTGGGGCATTTCTACTTCAACTCGGGCCATCGTCTGTCAGATTAAATCGTTAAAAATTCAGATAGAAAATCATATAAAAAAGAACTGCCTTCTGCGTTCATTTTAGCAGCTCTCAAAGATCATAATAAATGCGATTAGATCAAAATAGATCGCTCATTAAACTGGGTCGTACGATGCTGGCAGTCAGGGGCCTGCAGCTATTCTTCAAGAAGCTTCTGGATCCGCGGTTCGAGCTCTTTTGTGGTAACAGCGCCAACGGCAAAAAAACGAAGCTGCCCCTCTTTGCCAATAATGTAGGTTGTGGGAATCCCCATCGTAGGGCCGTATTTATCCATGATGGTGCCGTCATCAATGACGACAGGATAATTTACTTCATACTTCTCCATGAAAGGTTTTACCACCGATGGTCCCTGCTTGTCAATGGATACACCTAGGATTTCAAGCCCCTGTTGCCGGTACTGGGTGTAGAGGTCTACAAATTCGGGGGTTTCCTCATGGCACGGCGCACACCATGTAGCCCAGATATTCAGCAGTACGACTTTCCCCTTCTGGGCCGACAGTTCAAAAGACTCGCCGTTGACAAGCTGCACCTTGAAATCTTTGGCCTCGGCCTGATTTTGAGCGGGATACAGGGGAGCGGAATAAGGATCAAGCTGGGGAGCCGGCTCCGTAGCTTTTGCCCGGCCGCTGTTTTGCCCCGACTGGTTGGAAGAGCACCCCCATCCTGCAAGTATGATGAGCAATAACAGCAGGGCCGTCCGAATTCGGGAACTGATCATAGATGCTTGCCTCTGATTTTTGGTTTAATAACTGGCATACGTCTTTCGGTTCCCTTCCTCATCAAAGAGGATAACATCGTAGGGTTCCGTGCGACTGCCCTGCTCCATGCCCGGCGATCCAATTGGCATGCCAGGCACCGCCAGTCCAACGGCATCGGGACGCTCCCTGATTAATTTCTTCACTTCTTTTACCGGTACGTGTCCCTCGACGACGTAGCCATTTACAAGAGCGGTATGACAGGAACCTAAATTATAAGGCACATCGTGATCTGCCTTAACGGCCGGAAGTGACCCGGTGGGACGCTCGGTTACGGCAAATCCAGCCTGTTCCATATGCTGCGCCCATTCGGTGCAGCACTGGCAGCCCGGATTCTTATACATCACAACCTGGTTTTCAGCCGTGGTCTGGGCCTGGGCCTGTCGTTCGTAATAGTTGTTAATGATATACCAGATGGCAGCGCCGGCAGCCACGATAACGAGGCCAGCGTATGCAAAAAAGCGGGTAGGTTTCATAAAAGATAAATTGATCTGAGGTACTGATTCATCAAAAGATAAGAATTCTTCTGATCGATTAGAACCCAAAAACAGTCTTTGTTACTGTTTAAGCTTCCAGGGCCTGATCAAGGTCCTCCAGCAAATCATCCGGATGTTCCAGCCCCACGCTGATGCGGATCAGGTTCTCTGGAGTCTCCGAGTCCGGGCCTTCGCTGCTTCGGC
Organism: Fodinibius sediminis; assembly: GCF_900182555.1. Classification (GTDB taxonomy): domain Bacteria; phylum Bacteroidota; class Rhodothermia; order Balneolales; family Balneolaceae; genus Fodinibius; species Fodinibius sediminis. Next base: position 57,433 of record NZ_FXTH01000001.1, read on the forward strand.
GATGCTCCCAGGTGCTCTCAACGCCTCCCAGGCTGGTAGCGCGGCTTATCAACTTTGACCGGCCGATGATTTTGATGGCTTCTTTCCGGCCGCCATCGACCAAAAAGGAGATCATCCCACCATAGCCGCTCATCTGCTTGCGGGCCACCTCGTGGCCGGCGTGACTCTCCAGCCCCGGATAATAGACTTCGGTAATACCGGGATGATCTTCCAGGTACCGTGCCAGCCTTCCGGCATTTTCATTGTGCCCGCGCATCCGGTAGGCCAGCGTGCGGGTACTGCGTGCGAGCATCCAGCAATCATCGGGCGAAGGAACCGCTCCCCCGATTTGCTGGTTGAATCGAATTTTATCAAATAGCGGTCCCTTTTCCCGGGTTACCACTGCTCCCCCGAGGATATCACTGTGTCCTCCAAAGTACTTAGTTGTGGAGTGAACCACCAGGTCGGCTCCCAAATTGAGCGGAAGCTGGTTAAAGGGCGTGGGCCATGTATTGTCTACACAGGCAACGGCGTCGTTGGCATGAGCCAGCTCACTGATGGACGTGATATCCATGATGTTCATCATGGGATTGGATGGCGTCTCGATCCAGATAAGGCGGGTGTCCGCCCGGATATGCTCTTCAATTGTTGTGAGATCCGTCATATCAATAAAATCGGCCTGCAGCCCCCATGGCTTCATGAGCTTGTTCACCAGCATCCGGTTTCCCGCATAGACGTCCCTGGGAATAATAATATGATCGCCCGGCGACAGGGCCTGCAGCACGCCTGCCGCTGCAGCCACCCCCGACGAAAAGGCGGCGGCGGCTTCGCCTTCCTCCATCACCTTAAGAACATGTTCCCACTGCACCCTGTTGGGGTTTTCGAGACGTGTATAATGCCAGTCGCCCTCGGCACGCCCTTCGCTGTCTATCTCATAGACCGTCGACCGATGTACGGGAGGTACAATATCAACGGAATCATTGGCGGTTTCCATTGCAGCGTGGATGGCTTCGGTCTCTTTTCTCATGTTATGCGCTATTTGGGGATTAAAGTACGTGGAATCTGCTGCAAATATATAGATTTATAATGAAATTAATTAGGCAGCCCCCCTGCTTTTGTTATGCGGATCACAAATCCGCCGTCAAGGAGGCCGGCATCTATCTCACGAGGTTCAAAACCCCGCAGCAGCTCAGCCCCAGCGAAACCAGCTGCACGATTCACGACTACACCTTAAATTCAATTCTCCTGTCCTCCTTCTCCAAAGCTTGTCCCGAAAACGATCGGGAGAGAAACGCATCGATTACGTCTTGAAGTTGCAGCGTGAAGTGAAAAGGCAAAAGCTGAGACAAAACAAATGCCCGCTGGCGTCAATGTCCTCGATACCTATGGAGGGAAATAACATAACACAAGGTATTGAGGTTCCTGACCTATATAGGTTGGACACTATAACATAGATAGGTTAGACACCATCACATATATAGGTTAAACAGCATAAACTATATAGTTGAAGATGCTTAACCCCATTAGGTTATAACATACATCCGCGGCGGAGCAGCCGGTTTCCGATATCAGGGAAAACAGCCGGGCATGAAAAAACCCGGGAGCCCCGCCCCTCAAGTTATCCAGCCTTATGGCCTCGAATCGCCCGGATCCGCTGCAGCACCGGCGGGTGTGAATAATTGAGGAATACATAAAAAGGATGGGGCGTAAGGTTGGAGAGATTATCTTTTGAAAGGGTCTTCAGGGCTCCAATCATAGGTTCTTTGCTGTAGGTCGCAGCAGCAAAGGCATCCGCCTCAAACTCATATTTGCGGGAGAGGAGCTGCATAACCATGGAGACGATCATATCGATGGGGGCATACAGCATCCCAAAGAAAATAAGCCCGGCATATACCGACGACTGTTCCATATAAAAAGCCTCATATAATCCCTGGGAATTAAGAAATACCGAAAGCAATAAGAACATGATTCCCGTCTGAACAATGCTGATCCCCATATTCTTAATAATATGCTTCTTCTTGTAATGGCCGATTTCATGGGCAAGAACGGCCACCAGTTCTTCATCCGTGTGATTTTCTACAAGTGTATCGTAGAGTGCAATGCGCTTGTGCTTTCCAAAACCGGTAAAAAAGGCATTGGATTTGCTGCTTCGCCGTGAACCGTCTATGACATAGATGCCCTCCAGTGCAAAATTCACGCTGTCGGCGTAATCCCGTATTTTCCGGCGCAGGTCGCCCTCACCAAGGGGTTCAAATTTGTTGAAGATGGGCATGATCCAGCGGGGAGCGACAAACTGGATGACAAGCGTAAAAACAGTGACGGCCGCCCAGGCATAAAGCCAGGCAAAGTGCTCAACAAAGGTAAAAAAGCCCAGGATGCCGGCCAGCAGCGGTCCCCCCAGTACGATGGCGAGTGCAAGTCCCTTCAGCAGATCCATCACAAATGTTTTGGGGGTCGTCTTGTTGAAGCCAAACCGCTCTTCGATCACAAAAGTGGAATACAGACTGAAGGGCAGCGAAAGAATACTCCTTGCGACGACCAGAATGCCGATATAGGCAAGGCCGGTCCAGATGGCACCCAGCTCCCAGCCCCGCACAAGCTGGTCCAGCCAGTTGAAACCACCGGCGAACCAGAATATCAGCAGAACAGCCAGATTAAAGGCAGAGGTGAGAATACCAAACTTGGTGCGCACCTTGGTATAGCGCTGAGATTTGTCGTAGGTCTCCTCATCATAGACCTCACTGAACTCCGGGGGAAGCCCGCGGTCCAGCGATCGGAGGTTGTAGAAATCGGCAACCAGGTTCAGCAGAAAATCAATGCCCAGCGTCACCAGAATTATAACTGCAAATACATTCATTGAAGGTGCGAAATTTGTTCCTTGTGTCGTTAAATTGATCTAATGCGTTCTTAGGTAGCGGCCAACCTGTCTTCGGCCCTAAACTTACTCCGGATCAGGCAGTCCCCATGTATCAAAGATACCATTGTTTCCACTGGCCAGCCGTTCCAGAAAAATAGCCAGGGACCGGAGCCTCCCGGCTGTCGGCCTCAGCTTTTTGCGAGCTTGGCATAACCACTGATCATTCCTCGAATCTGCCGATCGGACCGAGGCCGAAAAATGCAAATTCATCAGCTGTGAGGCCGCAACACAGGCATCCCATTCGGTTGGGAAATAGAGAAAAAAATCAACCGCCTGTTCCTTTATGGGCTCTCCCACGGGGTTAATCTTGTCAACTGCTGCTTGTTGCGCCTGATTTGGATGAGACATGAATCTGGCTTCGTTGTCTTTATTCTTTATGAAACATTCCTGTGTTACACATAATTTGCCCCCCAAAGGTACGGAAAGTATCATTGATCCTTAAACTTACTTACCTTTTGTCTGGCAGTGATTCCGGCTTTTCCCCGAAGTCCCAGACCGGAGGTTGCATGAAATCGGTTAATTTCTAATCAGATACTATAAAGATCAATTATAAAAATGGATACCTTGGATTTTACTGATTTGCACATTGTTATCACGGGAGGAGCGGGATCCCTCGGAACCGCTGTGGTCGCACTTCTTCTCGAAGCGGGCGCATCCTGCAGCATCCCCTGTTTCAATGAAGCTGAACGCCGTGATTTTGTCCATGCCGACAAGCCGGACGTTTTTACAAAGACGGGCATTGATTTGACGAATGAAGAACAGGCGCAATCCTTTTACCGGGAAGCCATAGAAAAACAAGGGGCGCTTTGGGCCTCCATCCACATCGCCGGCGGCTTTGGGATGGGAAGCATTGAAGATACTCCCCTTTCAGACTTCAGCAAACAGCTTCAACTCAACACCGTGACCTGCTATAACTCCTGCCGGGCGGCAGTTCACTGGATGCGCGAGACAGGCGAGGGCGGGCGTATTGTTAATATTGCTTCACGCCCCGCCATAGAGCCCCGCCAGGGAAAAGGGATGACCGCCTACACCGTATCCAAGGCCGGTGTGGCCGCACTCACAGCGTCACTGGGTGCCGAGGTAGTGGACGAAGGCATCCTGGTCAATGCTCTTGCCCCGTCCATTATTGACACCCCTCAAAACAGGGAGACTATGCCGGATGCCGATTACGAGCGCTGGCCCAAACCAGGCCAGTTGGCCAAACAGATCGCTTTCCTGGTCTCCCCCCACAATGAGGTAACCCGCGGGGGCGTTATCCCTGTATACGGAAAGAGTTAGCCTTGCACTGCTTCTAAAGTGCAAGGCCCGTGCGGACCGGCCTGCAGCGGCACTGCCATATTTACTACTGAAAGCAATAGCCAATACCTATTGCGATACCCACTTTTATGCATAATTACATTCGTCGTTAACCACAAAATGCACATACCGTTAGCATGGCATCAACAGGAATTCATCACATAACGGCCGTCGCCGGAAATCCGCGGCGAAACCATCGGTTTTACCGTGATATACTCGGACTTCGACTCGTCAAAAAAACCGTGAATTTTGACGACCCCACCGTGTACCACTTGTATTATGGCGATGAGTCGGGCCAGCCAGGCACAATTCTTACTTTTTTCCCCTGGGAAGACCTCCAGAGCGGTAAGCCGGACCGCGGACAGGTAGTGGCTGTCTCTTTTTCTATTCCAACCGGCTCGGAAGCATTTTGGCTCAACCACCTCCAGGATCAGTCCATTGAAACAGAACCTCCATTTGAACGATTTGGCAAGAAGATCATAGGGCTTCAGGATCCAGATGGTCTGCACCTGGAACTCGTCATCGATCCAGGGACCGATGAAAGCCGGGGATGGGACGGCGGCCCCCTTCCGGCTGAACATGCCATCCGTGGCATTCACGGGGCCACCCTGGCCGAAAAAGACTACCGGGCCACGGCACGTCTGCTGGAGGAAGACCTGGGATTCAGCTTGACAAATCAGTTGGATAACCGTTACTGCTATCAGACAAATTCCGATTACGGGTCGGTTATTGAAATCATCGACCAGTTTGGACCCAAAGGCCGGCCCGGCCGGGGAACGGTCCACCATATCGCCTTCCGGGCAGAGAACCAGGAACAGCAGCAGCTGATGCGGCAACAGCTATTGAACAAAGGATATTATGTTACAGAGACAAAGGACCGGGATTATTTCACCTCCATCTACTTTCATGAACCCGGTGGCGTTCTTTTTGAAATTGCTACTGACCCACCGGGTTTCACCCGGGATGAGGAGCTCGAATCGCTCGGCAGCAGCCTGCAGCTCCCGAACTGGCTGGAAAATCAGCGACACCGTATTGAAGCCGAACTTCCGCCGTTGAGCTGAAAAGGGCCGAACAACCACCGGAACTACCGTCTTTCCCCGGGATCCAGGCGGATTGCAATTTATGACCGACACAATGCCCCGAAAACACCAATGGCTTTTTAGCTGAAAATTTGCAATCATTGAATAAATAAACAGGGATAATAAAATTAGGGTGACGATGAGACGGAAATTCATACTACTGTGCTTGGTGGCAGTGATGATGGGCTGTGCTTCGCAGGAAACCATCGATGCTGACAAAATTATACAGAATGTGCAGGTTATCAGCATGGCCGGCGGGGAAGAAATCCAGAAAAACCAGGACGTATTTGTCAAGGGGGATCGCATTGCCCGGATTACGGGTGCCGGACAATTTGCACCGGGCCAGGAGGCCACTGTTATCGACGGAAGCGGTAAATATCTAATCCCCGGACTCTCCGAAATGCATGCCCATATACCATCCGGTGACCGCAGCAGGGAGTATATTGACCATGTGCTGTTTCTGTATTTGGCCAATGGCATTACAACCATTCGGGGAATGCTGGGAGATCCCCTGCATCTTGACCTTCGCCGGCAGGCAAACCGGAATGAATTGCTCAGTCCGCGCATCTACACTTCAGGGCCGGGCTTCGGCGGGAACAGTTTTGATAATCCCGACCAGGCCAGGCAGCAGGTCCGCGACCAAAAGGAGGCTGGCTACGATTTTCTCAAAATATTCCCGGGCCTCACGCTGAAGGAGTATAATGCCATTGCCGAGGAGGCAAACAAGGTTGGAATCGAATTTTCAGGACATATCCCCTCCTCCGTCGGACTGGTCCGTGCACTGGAAGCCGGGCAGACGACCATCGACCACCTGGACAAATATGTTGAGGCCCTTGTCACCGATACCGTGTCAGCGGAGAGCCCGGGCGTTATTTATTTTGGCATGCATCTGACGCCGCAAGCCGAGCGTAACAAGATTGCCGAAGTTGCCCGACTCACAACGGATGCGGGAACCTGGAATGTGCCCACCCAGGCTCTGCTGGAACATGTTCTGGGGCCAGAAACGCCTGAAGAGCTGGCTCAGCGCCCAGAATTTCAGTACATGCCCCGGGAAACCGTGCAGCAATGGATTGAAAGCAAGCAATCAATCACCGAAAACGAGAGCTACAGCGAAACACTGGCAAAAGACTACCTTCAGCTTCGCCGGGACATCATAAAGGCTCTGCATGAGGCCGATGCCGGACTTCTGCTGGGATCCGATGCCCCGCAGATCTTCAATGTGCCCGGCTTCTCGGTCCACCACGAGCTGCGGTATATTGTGCAGGCCGGGCTTTCGCCATACGAAACATTGGAAACAGGCACCTACAATGCAGCGCAGTATCTGAACGATCTTGAAAACAGCGGCACCATAGAAGAGGGAAAAATAGCGGATATGGTTTTACTGGAGGCAAATCCACTGGACGATATTTCCAATTCCTCCAGCATCGCAGGGGTAATGTATCGTGGCAACTGGCTGTCTAATCGTGAAATAGAAAAGCGGCTGAATACGATAGCAGAGCAGTACAACTGAGCAGGCAGGAGCCTGATCATTCAGCCTCTTCATGAAGATGCCCATGGCCAAACATCCTCGCAGGTTGATGTCACTGACGGCTTACTGCTCCCTAAACCAGCTCTTCCATCGCTTTTTCAATCATTTCCGATAACACCTCCACATAGCGCTCACCAAGCTGCTCCTTTATCTGGTTGAGCACGCGCTCCCAGGTTTCTTCCAGCTGTTCGGCCAGTTTTTCCCCCTCCTCTGTACATATAACAGCCGTTGCCCGCCCCTTCGATTTGCGCCATACCAATCCCCTGCGCTCTATCTTCTGCACCAGGCGGGTGATGGTGGAAGGCTTCAGGGACAAGGCTTCGGCCAAAGAACCAGGCTGTATACCCGGATTGCGTTGGGCAAGCATCAAAAGCAAGGCATGGGAAGTAGAAAGACCCACTGCAGCAAATGCCTCATCCGCCTCCCGGCTCAACTGCCGAGACAGCGCCGAGGTCAGGAAAATCAGATTTCCGGACAACATTTCATCATGGATATCGGGCATAGCAGTATATTTTGTTTGAGCATGCAAATAAAATATACTGAAATAACCGCAATGAGCAAATGCATTCGCCGAACTGGAGGACCAACAAACGACTCCGGCACCTCATCTCCAGAACAGCTGCGATAAGCCTTGAGGCAGTCAGCCCTCTCTCACCTCAACATCCCAGATACGTTCACAGTAATCACGGATCGAACGATCCGAGGAAAAGTGCCCCATATTCGCAATATTAATAATGGCTTTGCGGGTCCACTCCGGCTGCTGCTTGTATACCCGTTCCACCTCTGCCTGCTTGTCGACATACGACCGATAATCACCCAGGACCATGAAATAGTCCCCTTCGTTAAGCAGGGCATTGGTAATGGGATGGAACAGGTTTGGGGCTTCGGGACTGAAATAGCCGCTATGGATCTGATCAATCACCTGTTTAAGCTCCTGGTCCTCTTCATAGATCGCTTTGGGTTCGTAGCCATTCTGGCGTATGGCATCAATTTCATCCACGGTAAATCCAAAAATGAAAATATTATCAGGACCTACCTGCTCACGGATCTCAATATTCGCCCCGTCAAGCGTACCGATCGTCAGTGCGCCATTTAACGCAAACTTCATATTTCCCGTACCTGATGCTTCCATTCCGGCCGTGGAAATCTGTTCCGACAGGTCGGCCGCCGGGATCATCTTTTCCGCCAGCGACACGCTGTAATCGGGTAAGAACAATACTCTCAGTGTATCTGAAACATCGGGATCGTTGTTGATAATCTCCGCCACACTGTTGATCAGCTTGATATGCAGCTTGGCCATGGTATAGCCCGGGGCGGCTTTACCGGCAAAAAGAAGCGTCCGGGGCTCGATATCAGCACCGGGATTTTCCTTCAGTCGATTATAAAGCGTAACAGCATGCATAACAGCCATCAACTGGCGTTTGTACTCATGAATACGCTTAATCTGAATATCAAAAATAGAATGCGGATTTATACCGACACCGTGCTGCCTTTTAACATAGTCGGCCAACCTCTTTTTATTGGCGAGCTTGATCTGCTGAACAGACTCCCGGAACGAATCATCTTCGGTAAAATCCTGAACCCTCTTCAGCTGATCCAGGTGGGTCATCCACTCCTCCCCAATTCGATCTGATATCAGCCCTGCCAGTCCGCGATTGCACTGGCGCAGCCAGCGGCGGGGCGTGATGCCGTTGGTCACATTGGTAAACTTTCCGGGGAATTCCTGAGCAAAGTCCTTGAAGATGGTCTTCTTCATCAAATCACTGTGCAACTGGGAAACCCCGTTCACTTTTTTGGCCCCAACGATGCCCAAATTTCCCATGCGTACGCGGGCATTCATTTCGTTGCTGACAATCCTCATCCGCTCTCTTTGCTCCCTGGTGCGGCCGCTCACCCGGATGGTGTTCAGGAAACGGCGATCGATCTCTCGAATAATCTGGGTGTGACGGGGCAGCAGGTTTGACATCAGCGAAACAGGCCACTGTTCCAGTGCCTCCGGCATCAGCGTATGATTGGTATAATTCATCGTCCGGGTTACAATATCCCAGGCCGGTTCCCATTCGAGCTCCTCTTCATCCATCAGCACGCGCATAAGCTCCGGGATCGCCAGATTGGGATGTGTATCGTTGCACTGCACAGCCATCTGAGCAGGTATCTTCCGCAGGTCATCAAACTGTTTTTTAAATCGCTGCATGGCGTCCTGCAGAGAAGCTGACACCAGGAAATATTCCTGTTTTAGCCGCAGCTCCTGTCCCTTGAACACTTTATCATTCGGATAGAGCACACGCGAGATATTCTCCTCCAGCAGGTTGTTGCGTACCGCATCAATATAGTCGCCCTGGTTGAAACTTTTCAGATCAAAACCCTCGTCGGAAGTAGCTTTCCACAGCCTGAGTGTGTTCACGACCCCGTTCTGAAAGCCCGGAATCGGGGTATCATAGGCCAGTGCATTAACCTTGTGTGTATTGACCCAGTCGAAATGCAGGCGCCCCCTGGCATCCTTGCTCGCCGTTGTTTCCCCATAAAACTGTATCTTGTACTTTTTCCGGGGGCGGACGATGCTCCAGGGGTAGCCATACTCCAGCCAGAGGTCCGGCTTTTCAACCTGCCATCCGTCAACTATATCCTGGTCAAAAATGCCATAGTCATAGCGAATGCCGTAGCCAATGGCAGGCACCCCCAGCGTTGCCATGGAATCAAGGAAACAGGCTGCAAGCCGCCCCAGCCCTCCATTGCCCAGTCCCGCATCCACTTCCGTCTCACGAAGTACATCATAGTCCAGCCCCAGCCCTTCAATAGCTTCTGCGGCGACATCCTGCAGTCCGAGGTTGATCAGCATGTTGTCCAAAAGCCGGCCGATAAGATATTCCATTGAAAGATAGTAGACGCGCTTGGCTTTTTGCTGGTAATAGCGCTGCTGCGTATCTATCCAACGGTCGTGCAAACGATCCATCACTGTCATCACCACACTGTGGTAGTGATCCCATTCCGTGGATACATACTGGTCTTTAGCCAGCGTATACTGTAAATGCTGTTTTATATCTTCGCGGAAAGCATCAACATCCATGCCCGTACGCGGCTGGAGATCGTGTGGAATATCAGTAGGCATAACATTGAGAAACTTAAATAGGGTGAATAATTAATGCGGTAATTAATGATTAAAAATAGAGAATTAAAAATGAAAAGAACTTGCGGGCGCAGAACAAGAACGCCTTAACTAGAAACCGGTACCAACGGCCTGGATACTTCCGCCCGGGCATGCCTCATACCCCCCTCTGCCGGCGGTACCGGTCAGGAATGGCATAAAAACACACCGGTCAGACAGTAACAACGTATCGCACCCTTATTCTGTGATGTGCTTATCAAACAAAAACCCCGGCAGGTTTTCAAAACCCACCGGGGTCTAATAGGGCACACCCAAAACAGGTGCTCCTTTCAGGCACTCTCTCTTAGATGACCGTGCCTTTTTTATGATGATACCCGGCAACCAGGGTACAATGCATCTTGAATAGGATTATTAACTATGAAAACGCTCAAAGCGTCTCTCTCGATAAACAGTCTGATTATTGATGGTCGTTATTCAGTAATATAGTCTCTCAACTGCCACCCTGATATATTCAGGTTTTATTTGATATAGCTTTTTTTAATATTGAAATATAATTGTACCAAGGGTCGGGACCCCGTTTTTTCTATTTTTTGCCAACGGGCTCATACTACGTATCTGCAACCTGATTTGCCATCATTTTTATGAACTGGTTCAGAACCTGCTGTGTATACAGCGTATTCGCCGTTTTTTTCTTTATTTTTTGGGGAGCCTCTGTCTTACTTTCGCCACCGATCCATGCCCAGAGTCTGGAACCCGATCTGCTTTCTGAATCTGAAGGCCCCCTTCATCCCTATGATTCTTTCCTGTTTGCTGACATCGATACCCTCCGCCAGAAGGTCTATGTCTTTATTGAATCCGGCCTGTGGTCCTTTGATCTCAGCAACGAAAAATGGCAGTTTCTTGACTCCCTGAAAAATCGTCCGGACAGGATCGAAAATTTTCAATTTGGCTATAACCCGGTAAAAGAAAAATTACAGCTTTGGTCGAACGGGATTGGCCAGATGTATGAAATATCGCTCTCCAATTTTTCTATCCGACGCATCGACCAGTCACATAACCACCGCAATCAATACGGGCATGCTCCCTTTTTCCATAACAATGGATCCCTTTTTGGTTTTGGAGGCTATGGCTACTGGAGCTGGAAAAACATCCTCACTTTTTATAATTACCAGATCAACGAATGGAATGTTCAACCCGTTGATCCCAACTCGGAGATGCCTCCCCCCCAAGCTCCTATTTTCGGTACCTATCACCCGGAGAAGAACAGCTTTTTTCTGCTGGGAGGCACCTCTCCCAAAGAGCACCGGCAGGACGATCAGTATACCGAAATGATTACCCGGTACGATTACTGGTCCTTTGATTTTGACAAGGAACGGTGGAACCGCGAAGCTTCCTTCAACCTTCCGGGCTTCGAACCCTACAACCCCTTCACACTCACGCAATTCAGCAAGAACGCACGCCTGTCGATCACCACCCTCAGTACCGAAAGTAACACCTGGTACTTCCCCCTGTGGCGGACGAACCAGTCGCGGGATATCATTTTCCTTACTTCCCTTAACGTGCACGAAAATCAACTTTTTGACCCCATAAAACTGAATTTCGGGGTAAGCCGGGTCTTCCTTCCGGCAAGCTTTCTATACAATAATAACGGCGACATTGTCTTTGTCGGCATCGATTATCTTTCGCATCAGTCCCATGCTCCAATCCGTCTTTACTCCATACCGGAAGATACCATTCATGCTGTCCGGCAGACCAGTGAATCGGGAACCGAAATCTTGTTCTGGGGCATACTGATTCTTATTGTTCTTACTGCCGTCATCATAACATTCAGGAGCTCCTGGCATTCCGGCAGCCTGACAGCAGACCCGGCATTTTCGCTGGATGAACTGGACCATTACGAATGGATGAGCATAAATGAGAGGAAGCTTCTTCGTTTCCTGGCGAAGGATGGCATCTGTAAGGAAACCCAGGAAATTGAAGAATACCTCTGGCCGGACATCAGCAATTATGACTACCGGCGGCGTTTGCGCAATGACCTGCTTAAATCGCTCAACCACAAGATCCGGCAACACACCGACCTCGAACAGGAGGTTATCTTCAAAAAGCCGGATCCCAGTGACCGGAGGAAAAAACTCTATGGCATTCACCCTGCTATTGAAACAGGCCAAAATTAGGACAAAACCGTGCCTGTTGTTCACCTCTGGACCATAACCAACAGTCTGTCATATCCTTCACTGCATCATCAGCGAATTCAATTGTTTGCTAATCTTTTCGATAGATCCCGTAATCGGGTTTAAACCCGGGACGCGTGAGATTACTGGGGAGGTTGAGATCAAGAAATCCCTTGTAGGCATTGGTGGCCACAAAATCTTGATCGAAGATGCCATATACCGCTGAACCGCTTCCGGTCATGGAAGCATAATGGGCCCCAAACTCGTACATCTGGTCTTTGAGATTACCCGCTACATGAATACGCGGAAAAACCGCCTGCTCCAGATCATTCGTCAGGGTGTATCGCCACTCCTCGATATCCGTTTCGGTAAGTGTCTTCTTGAGATCAAAATCGGGTTCCGGCTTCGGCATGCAGTGCTGGTAGGCCTCGACCGTGCTGCTGGACTCATTGGGAAAACAGGTGACAATCCAGTGGTCGGGCTGTATATCCAGCGGCTCTATGTCGTGTCCCACCCCGCGGCCGATACCGGTTGCCCCCTTGATAAAGAAGGGGATATCCGCACCCAAATCACGACTCAGGTCAATTAGTTCGTCGTCGCTGAGTCCCATCTTCTCGATCTTGTTAAGCATACGCAGCGTCAGAGCCGCATTACTGCTGCCTCCTCCCAGTCCTGCTCCCGCGGGGATGCGTTTATCCACTTTAATATGGTAATGCTGTTTTAACCCAACATACCGGTCCAGGGCCCTGATGGCCTTGTTGATAAGATTACCCTCTCCTGTCGGAATTTCCTCATCACTGATATCCAGTTTTGTCTCAGGCGCCTGCATCACCTCAAAACGATCGCTCCATTCAATAAAACAAAAGCCCGTTTCGATCTGGTGATAGCCGGTAGGCAGCCGTTCCAGTACGTGCAGGCCCAAATTAATTTTGGCATATGATTCGGCAATCCACGTCATGGTTTTCGGTTTTATAATCGTTAAAATTCGCCCGGAACAGTTCAAGCACCGTCTCCGGCATATCAGTCAATATACTGGTCCTTGATATCCATCATGAATTCAAAGGCAGCATCATGCTCATTGGGAATATCTCCATCCAGGATGGCTTCTTTGATAGCATCTTTAATGTCTCCGATTACAGGTCCGGGACGGATATTGAGGGCCTCCATAATTTCATCCCCGGTAATGGGATTTTTCCATTTCCTCATCCGGTCTTTCTTTTCCACTTCTTCGATCTTCTGCTCCACATAATCAAAGTTGCGATTATACTGTTGGACCTTGTAATCATTCTTGCTGGTGATGTCAGCCCGGCATAAGGTCATCAGGTCGTCAATATCATCGCCCGCCTCATAAATGAGCCGGCGGATGGCACTGTCGGTAACCTCATCCGAAACCAGTGCTATGGGACGCAAATGCAGCCGTACCATCTTCCGCACATAGCGCATGCGTTCATCCAATGGCAGGCCCAGCCGGCGAAAAATTCGTTTGACCCACTGGGCCCCCACCGCATCATGCCCGTGAAAGGTCCAGCCCGTTCCCTTTACAAACTTCTGTGTAGCGGGCTTGGCAATATCGTGCATGATCGCCGCCCACCGCAGCCAGAGGTCCCCGCCCATTTCGGCTACATTGTCCAGCACTTTAAGCGTATGCCAGAAATTATCCTTGTGCCTGACGCCGCGAACCTCGCTGACGCCGTGAAGCTTAACCATTTCAGGAAAAAAATGATGGAGCAGCCCGGTCTTGAACAAGTGGGCAAAACCCACCGAAGGCTTGGGAGCCATCACGATCTTGTTGAGCTCCTCGATGATACGCTCTTTGGAGATAATTTCTATGCGTTCAGCCATTTCCTCGATGGCGCGATAGGTTTTTTTTGCAATATCAAACTGCAGCTGCGTGGCAAACCGGATGGCCCGCATCATGCGCAGGGGATCATCATCAAAGGTCGTCAGCGGATCAACCGGAGTTCGAATCAACTGTTTTTTTAGATCCTGGATTCCGCCAAAGGGATCGATGAGCTGACCGTAGGTCTCCCTGTTGAGCGACCAGGAGAGCGCATTAATAGTGAAATCGCGACGCAGCTGATCATCCTGAAGCGTACCATCTTCCACAATCGGCTTTCGGGAATCGCGCCGGTAGCTTTCCTTGCGCGCCCCCACGAACTCCAAATCCATAGCCCGATACCGGATGTGTGCCGTACCAAACTGTTTGAACACCGACAGCCGGTCGGTTCCCAGGAGATCAGCGACCTTTCGGGCCAGCTTAATGCCCGACCCGACCGTTACAAAGTCTATATCCAGATTTTTTTCCTCCTTGGTGCGATTGAGGTAAAAATCCCGAACATAACCGCCCACAACATACACATCCTGCCCAACCTCCTCGCCAGCCTTTGAGATAACTTCAAATACTTTGTTATGTTTGGGATGTATATCTTGCACGGTTCTGTCTTTTTTACTCTTGGAAGCGAATATAACCAAATATCACTGTTGCAACGGACCGTTCCCGGTGATTTGGTTATCCGCTGATGTAGTGGCCTTTAAAATGAGCGTAAAAATAAGAACAAATACACTTGCTTTCAGGAATTCTTTGCGGGATCTTTCAGTCAAATTATATACCTCATTTTGAAGTGAAACCATCTCCTGAAAAAACAGCATTGCGCATCAGCCTGCTGGTTTCTGTGGTTTCACTGGGCCTGAAGCTCAGTGGATTTTGGCTTACCAGCTCCACAACGGCCATGTCTGACGCCGCCGAATCCATTATTCACCTGCTGGCCGTATCGTTCGTCTATTACGGACTTCTCCTCAGCACCAAACCCGCCGATGACAAGCATCTGTATGGCCATGAACGGGTGGAATTCCTTTCCGTAGGTATCGAGGGCGCTGTTATTATCCTGGCCGGTATCACCATCATCTACCAGGCTGTCAACGACTACCTTTACGGTCATAACCTGAGAGAACTGATCAACGGTGCTTACCTGATCGGCAGTGCGGGCCTTATCAATTTAGCACTGGGCAGCTACCTTGTAACCGTAGGCCGGCGCGAGGGCAATATGATTGTCGTCAGCAATGGCAAGCATACGCTTACCGACGTTTGGACCAGTGCGGGTTCCGTGGCAACCCTCCTGATTATTCAGTTCACGGATTTTGTGCTGCTTGATTCTATTGTCGCGGGTTTACTCGCCTTCTTTATAATGTATGAAGGGTTTAAGCTGCTCAGTTATTCTGTGGATGGACTGATGGATTCGCGCGACCCGGAAATCGATCGCCTGATACGGCAGGAGTTGTCAAAAGACCTTCCGGGCGGCATGATCGAGGTACACAACCTCCGTCACCGGACCACCGGCAGCACTACCTGGATAGAGCTTCATGCCGTCTTTGAAAAACAGCTCGACCTTGAAACTGCTCATAATGACGCCACTTCACTGGAAAAAAGACTCATTGATGCCGTCACGGGGGATGTCATCGTTACCATCCACCTGGAGCCGGAGGGTCACCACGAGGAAGTTCACGACCTGCTCAAGGATGCCGACCAGGAACGCCCCCTCGAGGATTTTATATAACCTGTCCTCGTGCCTGGACGTTCTGCTGGTTACAAGTCCGTTTGCTTTCAGACTTCGACACCAACCTTCGAATGGTCGCCCAGATGCACTTCCTGATCCACGTCGCGCAGTTCAACATACCGCCCGATGGTTGAATTCTCAATCTTGCAGTCGTGCAGGGAAGCCTCTTCCTGGATCAGGCTGTTCTTAACAGTACATTTTTTCAGCATGCTGCCGCCGGCAATGCTGGCATAAGGACCAATGATACAGTTTTCAAGTTCAACATCTTCTCCGATATAGACGGGGGGAATGATTTTGGTGTCTGTAAAGCGGTCTTCATCTACCTCCTGGAACTCTTTCTCTACAATAATACCGGATGTTTCCAGCCAGGCCGGCAATGTCCCGCAATCCAGCCATTCGTCCACGGTCGCCTTCTTGAACACATTGTCATTTTTGAGCAACCGGTCTAGAGCGTCGGTAAGCTGAAATTCCCTGCCATGACCGCGAATGTCATTTTCAAGCAAATATTCGATCTCCTCCTTTAGTTTTTCGGCCTCCCTGAAATAATACACCCCAATGATGGCCAGGTTGGAGATCGGCTCGCTGGGCTTTTCCACAAAATCGGTGATTTTCCCTTCCTCTTCGACTGCCACGCCAAAACGGGAAGGATCCTCTACCTCTTTCAGCCAGATCACACTGTCGGCATCTTCTATTGAAACGGTCCCTTCCATATCAAAGATGGTATCGGCAAAAACGATAATACATTCCCCGCTCAAATCCTGTTCTGCACAATAGACGGCATGGGCCGTTCCCTGTGCCGTCTCCTGCACACGGAAAGATGCTTTTGCGTTATGCCGGGTGCTCATCTCCTTCAGGGCATCCTTGATTTCCTGGCCGAAATCAGGACCCAGGATAAATACAATTTCAGTGATATCACGGTCCAGCGTACGCGCAAACGTCTCCACAATACGTTCAACAATCATTTTACCGGCTACCGGCAGCAATGGTTTGGGAACAGTGTGGGAGTGAGGTCGGACTCTCGTACCCCGACCTGCCATTGGGATTATTAATTTCATATATTTGAACGAATTTAGATGAAAAGTTTATCGTAATTGTAAAGGCCAATAATATAACAGAAGTTCCATACTTTAGCGACTTTACATCAAGTGCTAATCCTCAAAGAAAACCAGGACACTATTGAATTGGTATTTAAACATCATTAACGGACTGATCCTGCTTTTTGTCATTGTCATGACACGCCATACCATGCTCCGGGGTCGTTATTATTTACATATTTTCCAGCAGAGCGGCTACAAGCCTGGTGAATTTTGGCAGTGGATGATCCAGCACTGGAACCAGCGGGTCATCACTCCCGAGCACGTGCTCTACAATATGATTATAGCCATACTCCTTTTCTTTCTCTCGTCTGCCATCACGGGCAGCACAGCCATTGTCATTTTAACCCTTTTTGGAATATCCTGGTTTGGGCCCTTCAATTACTACCGCAGTGAAAAGGCCAAAAAGCCTCTTGTTTTCACTCCGCGGATGATTCGCCTGACCATCCCCTTTGTCCTTTTCACGATCCTGCTGCCAGCCCTGACCTCTTACATCGCCTTTACCGGGAATATTCCCTTTATCAATGCACAGATCAATACTGACATTTTATACTCGGCAGAAATCTATATCCTGACGTTTGGATGGGTACTTGGCAATGCGCTCGTCCCTTTTCTCATTTTTCCCGCTGCCATGGTGACCAAGCCAATAGAAAATTATGTGCACCGTCATTTCATAAAACTGGCCAAGCAAAAACTGGATCGCATGTCCGATCTAACTGTTATAGCCATCACCGGCAGCTACGGTAAAACAAGCACTAAATTCATGATCAGGGACCTGCTCAACGAACGCTTTTCGGTCTGTGCCACGCCGGGCAGTTACAACACCCCGATGGGCATCTGCAAAGTCATCAACAACGATCTGGAAGCCCATCACCAGATTCTCGTCCTTGAGATGGGTGCCCGCTATGAAGGAAATATCGATGAACTCTGTGATATTGCGGAACCGGATATTGCAGTCGTTACCAATGTTGGCATCGCCCACCTCGAGACCTTCGGCTCGCAGGATGCTATTGCGCGAACCAAGTCAACCCTTGTCAAACGAACACGGCAAAACGGTACAGCCATACTGAATGCCGATGATGAACGGGTGGCTGCCATGGCCAACCTTCGCACCGACCTGACCATTGTCCAGACGGGCATCAACAATGGCGACATCCGGGCTTCAGACATCCGGTACAACCAGCAGGGGATGCAGTTTACCACCACGGCCGATGGAACCTCTGAAATCTTTCGTACACGGCTGCTGGGGGCCCATAATGTACAAAACATGCTCTTGGCGATTGGTGTTGCCCAATCCCTGGGGATGCGTCTGCCAACCATGGCAATGGCAGCGGCACGCATGGAACCGGTAGAACACCGGCTGGAACTCAAACAGCAGGGAGAACTTACGGTTATTGATGATGCTTTTAATTCCAACCCCGTCGGAGCTAAAAATGCGGTAGACATCCTTGCTCAGTTCAACAGCGGAAGGCGCATCATCATCACACCGGGTATGGTTGAGCTGGGTGATATCCAGGAAGAGAAAAACCGCTCCTTTGGCCGGCAAATTGGAGAAGCCAACCTGGACCTGGTCATCCTGGTCGGCCAAAAACAGACCGAACCCATACGCGAAGGCATCAGCGCGGCCGGCTTCAGCCCCGAAAAGGTAAAGACCGTCGGGAGCCTGACAGAAGCCAACCGTCTTCTTCAGGATTTTGCCCGCTCAGGAGATATCGTGCTCTATGAAAATGACCTTCCCGACAGTTTTGATGAATAGCAGCCCATCCTGGGCCTGGAATAAACGTCCCGACTTGAAAAAAACGCTATATTTGCTGATATATCCATAGACTTTAATTTTTAGGACCCGGTATTATGATCTTTTTCCCCAAGAATATTGTTTCAATAGAACAGCAAGAGCTCCTCCTGTCTATCCTTGTTCTCACCCTTCTTTTAATGGTACCAATATCAGGCCACGCCCAGACCGACAGCGTTCTTGTGAGCAAGCTTGAAACATATAATATAGAAACCGGTCAGCGCAAGGTTGTCTACCGCACCAGAAATCACATAGAAGCCCCCAACTGGTCGCCCGACGGAAGCTATTTCCTTTTCAACAGTGAAGGCAAACTGTATACCCTTCCGGTAGGCGGCGGAGAACCCGAGCAGCTCGATACCGGTTTTGCCACCAACTGCAATAACGATCATGGCTTCTCCCCCGACGGGCAGTGGCTGGCCGTAAGTCATTCACCTGAAGGCGAGGGATCCAAAATCTATGTCCTTCCGGCTGAGGGCGGGACGCCCCGCCTGGTCACTCCCCGGGCGCCGTCGTACTGGCACGGGTGGTCGCCCGACGGAAGCACCCTGGTCTATCCGGCCCAGCGCAACGGTGAATTTGATCTTTATGCCATTCCTGTTGAAGGAGGAGCAGAAACCAGGCTGACCACTGCTCCCGGTCTTGATGACGGTGCGGAATATACACCGGACGGCAAGTGGATCTATTTCAATTCTGTACGGTCCGGTGTTATGAAAATTTACCGTATGCATCCCGATGGTTCAGACATTCAGCAATTGACCTCCAAGGAGGAATATGGCGACTGGTTTCCCCATATCTCACCGGATGGAGAAAAGGTGGTCTTTCTTTCCTATGATGCCGATGTCGAAGGCCATCCGCCCTTTAAAGAGGTGGTGCTGCGTCTGATGCCCCTGGAGGGAGAGACCCCTGAAGTTGTCGTAGAGCTCTTCGGGGGACAGGGAACCATCAATGTTCCTTCATGGTCGCCAGATAGCAAACGTTTTGCTTTTGTCAGTTATGAGTTTGTCTCTCCATAATTGAACACCCGACAATGAACGGGCTACCGTAAACTTGTAATCCAGCTCCGTGCTTCCTTGGCCGCTTCGCTATCACTTTTTGATGATTAACGAAACAGGCCTGGAAAGCCCTCACGGGCAAGACACTTATGACGGCTTTATGCATTAACTTCCTGCATACGCACTTACTTTTCAGCGCCCCCCCAGCCGGCTGCTGACGAGCTTACGCTTGGTGATAACACCGGTTCCAATACATGCTATTTTTTCATCACCTTTTCTATGTCAGCCCGCTCTTTGGGAACATCCGTCAGGTTTTCGTATCCCTCCTCTGTAATCACAAGATTATCTTCTATGCGCACCCCTCCGAATTCCATCATCTCCCGGAGTATGGACGCATTCAGAAACGAAGCCATTTTCTCGTCCTCCAGGGCCGGCTTTAACAAGGCGGGGATAAAATAAAGTCCCGGTTCAACGGTCAACACCATCCCCGACTGAAGCGTGCGACGTGTTCTCAGGTACTTCACACCCGGACGCTCGATGCGGTCCACCCCTTTAGGGTATCCTCCCACATCGTGGGTATCCAGTCCCAGAAAGTGCCCCAGCCCATGGGGGAAAAAGAGCGCAAAAACATCCTCCTCCATCAGATCATCGATAGATCCGGAAACAATACCGGCATCCCTGAGTCCCTCCATCATCAGACGGGCGGCCATCACATGGATATCCTCCATCTTGACATCCGGCTTGGCGGCCTCAATCACCTGCTTTTGGGCTTCCAGCACGGCGTCATAGACTGCGGCCTGCCGCGAAGTAAAGGTGCCGCTGGCCGGATACGTCCGCGTAATATCAGAAGCGTATCCGTTGTATTCAAAACCCGCGTCGATCAAAAACAGGTCCTCGCTTTTAATCTGTCGATTATTTTCGACATAATGGAGGATAGCGCTGTTCCTGCCGGTTGCAAAAATTCCGTTATAGGCATCCTGAAGCAGGCCATTTCTGATCTGGTGATAATCAAAGACCGCTTTCATCTCGTATTCAAATTTTCCAGGCTCCAGAGTCTCCAAAACGCCGCGATGGGCAATATTATTAACCCGGGCCGCCTCCCGCATCTGATCCAGCTCCCAGCCCGTTTTAAAGACGCGACAATGCGTAATGGCTTCCGGCAGGTCATCCAAATCAATGGGAGTCTTGCGGTCAAACTCCTCAATAAACTCTGCCTGAACCTCGTCAACACAGTATATTTTGTCGGGGTCCAGTTCTCTGAGTACCTGGGGCAGTTTTCCTTCAACGTGCAGGTGATCAGGCTGATATTCCTCCTGATATTGCTCTTTGCTTTTCACATGTCCATGCCAAACGGCATACTGGGCATTCCGATTCGGTGCAAAAAGGTGATATTCCTGCTTGTTCAAATCGAGCACAAGGTGAAAATCGGGCTCATTTACACCGGTCAGATACCAGAAGTTTGATTCCTGCCGAAAGGGGAACTCATAATCCGTATCATACCGATACATCAACTCGGCCCCCTTCATGTATACAATTGCATTCTCCTCTTCATCAAACAATGAAAACAGTTTATCACGATGTAAATGATGCATATCCAATGGCTTTGTGAAAATGAATTGGGAAGTTACGAGAAAAATCGCATCTCTAAAACTGTGTTCATCCCGCGCTACTCAAGGTATTCCAAGAACACCCGGGGGATTTGTTCTGTGAGCAGTTCAGCATCCGTTGTATCGGGCAAATCAACAAAATCCCTGACATCAATCGTGCAGGTACCTGCCTCAGAATATATTGTACTGTTTTTATGCGCTCCCTCAAATAGCAGGTCAAGATTAATCTCTATGACCCCCCGGTTGTTGTTGTTTTCATTCAGGATTGCCACCATGCGGCTTCCGCCGTAGGCTGTAGTCAAGGTGGTAAGAGCCAGCCGGCGCTGTTTATTTATCGGCTTGATCAGGTAGTAGTGGCTCAAATCAAGATCAATCAGCTGTTGACTGAATGTCAAAAACCGGATATTAGAGGGGGCTTGTTCATGCCACAGCCCCGGCAAGAGCCTCACCAGCCACTTCCTGAGTGCCGGAGAGGCTTCCGCTCCTGCAAAACCCCGGCGATCCCAGTCCTTAAAACCATAGTCCGGCAATGGTATCCCATCGGAATATAGAAAGTCCGGCTGTTTGTCGAGAACCTCCACCTGTCCATCCCGGACGACGTACCAAAAATCAGCAATTCCATTCGACATCAGCAGGTAAGGTGAGCCGACCTGCTGGTTGTACCGGGCCACCTGCTCGGCTGTTTTGCGGGTAATGGGGATATGCTCAGCCTTGCATTCAACCAGAATACGCGGCTCAAACTCCTGGCTGTAACAAATAATGTCCGTACGCATGCCCGTATCAGCTAATTTTCCAATCTTCTCCTCCGTTGAGATCCGGTGGATAGACCATCCGGCCAACAGCAGATACTCAATAATACGCAGCCGCACTCGTTCCTCCGGGCGGTTTTTCATGGGCTGCCGATGAATGGGATTCCAGAGCATCTTCCGGCCCTCCCGCCAAACCACCCGGGGGTATATGAAGGTAGCAATACTTTTCATAGGAGTTAAATATAGCGATGATTTGGCATTAACGTCATGGTGCCTTGGATACCCGGCATATTTATATATCTGTGACCGTTAGTAAAACAGATTCCCATGAGAGCTTCAAATAAAAAAGGCCCCGGTCATCCGGAGCCTTTCAAATACCATTGCCTGTGATGCCTAAGCAGCAGCGGCCTCTTTCTCTTTATCCATTTGCCGGTAAATAAGTAACTGCTGGGCAATGGAAACAAGATTGTAAATAAGATAGTATAGACTCAGCCCCGCTGCGAAGTTGTTAAAAATGAACAACAGCATAAAGGGGAATACATACTGAAGGGCCTTCATATTCGGTCCGCCGGCAGCACCGCCGCCACCGCTGGGTCCCATGCCCCCCGTCAGCTTACTTTGCAGGAACATCGCTCCCGTCATAAGCAGTACAAATCCAGCTACCTGGTCGCCGAGGAAGGGGATGCTAAACGGAAGGCTCAGGATATAGTCCGGGGCGGAGAGGTCACTGGCCCACAGAAATTCCTGTTGTCGAATAAGAATTGAATTCTGAAAAAAGCGCCAAAGTGTAATCAGGATGGGAAGCTGCAGCAGGTTAGGCAGGCAGCCTCCGAGTGGATTAACCCCGGATTCCTTATACAGTTTCATTGTTGCTTTCTGCTGCTTCTCAGGATCATCGGCATACTTTTCCTTGATTTCCTGCATTTCGGGCTGCAGCTCTTTCATAGCCGCCATACTCCGGTAGCTCTTTTTGGTCAACGGATAAAGTATCAGCTTAATTAATACGGCAAAGAGAATGATAGCCAGGCCGATATTCATAAAGTCGTCTACGAAGCCGAAATACGGGATAATGATATATTTTACGAGCGGATCGGAGAACCAACGCAGCCAGGAATACCCGACATCTACCATGTTATAGGCCACTTCATGGTAATCTTTCAGGCTTCTATAGGCCAATGGCCCCACATACATCTGGTAAGAGACCGTATTCTGCGGCGAAATATCCGTGGTCAGATAAGATCTGTAGTGATGGTCGGTTGTAGACTGTTCGGACGACCCGGTTTGCTCGCCGATGAGCAGGGCTCCCTGCGTGGAGTTGTCCGTTTTTATGATCTGTGAAAAGAACTTGGTGCGTGTTGCCACCCAGTCGATGGCCCCGTTGTAGTTATTCTCCTTCTGTCCCGCCTCACTGAGTTTCAGTTGTTCCAGCTCACCGCCCGTATAAACATAAGCAGAAGCATAGGTCGCTTCGGTACTGGCGTCTTTTTCGGTAAACCGCAGCTGGGGTTTCCAGCCAAAGTCCACTGTCCCTCCGATCACCACCTGTTCAAGCCCCTCAAACTGGATATCGAGATCTATTTCATAGGAGTCCGCATTAATGGTATAAGTGTACAGCAGGCGCTGGTTGTCGCTAAGATTCAGGGCATACTTCAGCTCCCGGGTCTCCCCTTCCCCAAGAACGATACTCCTGGAGTCGGAGAGGGGTTCAAAAACCAGTTCATCCGTTTCAACATTATAGTTCTCATTCGTCAAGAATCCCAGAGAATAAGCCGACTGCGAGGTATCCTCAATCATCCGTACCGGCTGATGGTTCCATGTTTCGTACTCTTTCAAGGTAATTTGAGCCGGTCCTGCCCCCACATTGGTAAATGTGGCCTTGAAAAGCGGCGTTTCCACCTGTATTTCTGACGTGTCCCTGATACTGGCCGCTGAAAAAGAGCCCATTTCCTGTGGTTTGTCCTCTTCCTCAGCCCCGACAGACGGCATGCCCGCCTGCTGCTCAGGTTCATCAGCGGGCTGTTCAACCTGCTGGGTGTCAGCCTGGACAGCGGCTATACTGTCCTGGCGAGCCTGTTCGGCCTGGCGCTCTCGAAGTTCCTGTTCGGTGGGCATGGTAAAATAGGCCCATGCAACCATTACAAATAAGATAAGTATTAGTCCGGTTACGGTATTACGATCCAAGAGAAATCCTCAGTCTAAAATTTTGTTTCTGTTTTGGGTTCGGGTACGGGGTCATATCCCTCATCACCCCAGGGATGACATCGACTAATACGCTTGACGGTGAGCCACAATCCTTTCATCGCCCCGTGCTTTTGCAATGCTTCTATGCCGTAGGCGCTGCAGGTGGGATGATATCGGCAACTTTTCGGCATCCACGGAGAAATGGCCAGCTGATATATGCGAATAAGCCCTATGAAAAGATATTTCATGAATTATCGGACGAAATGGTAGGGAGTTGATCTCGTACTTGTGCGAGCAAAGCCGTCACGTCCTGCTCTATCTCGTCAAAAGTAGCATGTATATTCTTTGCCATGAACGCCCCGTGAAATGTGCGCTGGATCTGATGCAATGGATCCGACAACATATACTGGTGAAGCCGATAGGCCTCTCGGAGAAGCCGTTTCATACGATTTCTTTTATGGGCATCGCCCAAACTTTTTTTTACAATAAAACCCATGAGGCAGCCGAAAGACGGATCATCGGTCAGATGATACCTTAGCTGCAGATGGTTGCTGCGAAGAATACGTACATCTCGTTCGAAGAGTCGTTGAAAATTCTTTCGGCCCCTCAGGATTTTTGCTCTGGGTAAACTAAAATCACCGTCAGAGGTCGAAGAATGATTACTTCGGTCCTTTGTCATCGCTTACAGTCAGACGATGGCGTCCTTTTTTACGACGCTTTTTCAATACTTTTTTTCCGTTTTTGCTGCTGTTACGCTTACGGAATCCGTGCTTATTCTTACGTTTGCGTTTACTTGGTTGATACGTACGTTTCATCGGTAAATCGGTTAATGAAAACTTCAATTCGTAGATAGACCCCTAATTTAAAAATAAATTTAGACAATAAGAACCATAATTTATGGGTTACAATAACGGAGAGCAGCAATAGTATGTTCAATAAAAAGTGGCTTAAAGTTCTAATTAATTTGAACAGGCTCTGTGTAAGCCGTAACTTTGATAATTCACATAACTCACTTCGGATAAGACAAATTCTTATATGTTCGATAAAATAGGTGACATTCTAACCAGCATCTTCGGAACAAAAAGCGAGCGTGATCTCAAGAAAATCTGGCCCATCGTTGACGAGATCAATGAGCACTACGAGCAGATGAAGGATCTCTCTGACGAAGAGCTTAAAGAAAAAACCGCTTCTTTCCGCCAGCAGGTGACCGATGCGACCCGGGAGGTCACCGAGGATATTGCTTCCATCAAGGAGGTACTAAACAGCAATGAAGAGTTATCCGTTGACCGGCGGCGTGAGCTGTCCGAAGAACTGGATGAGCTGGAACAAGAGCATACCGACACTATTGAATCGGTACTGGATGAGATTTTGCCCGAAGCCTTTGCGGTCATGAAAGACACCTGTCGCCGGTTCATCGGCAAAAAATGGAAAGTGGGCGGCAGCATGAATGAATGGGGCATGATCCCCTATGATGTACAGCTGGCAGGTGCCATAGCCATGCACCAGGGCAAAATTGCCGAAATGAAAACCGGGGAAGGCAAGACCCTGGCTGCCATCATGCCTGCCTACCTGAATGCACTCAGCGGACGCGGCGTACATATTGTCACCGTCAATAACTACCTGGCCAAACGAGATGCCGAATGGAACGAACCACTGTTCAACTTCCACGGGCTCGAGGTTGACTGTGTTGACCTGTACAAACCCAATTCTGAACAGCGCCGCAAAGCCTATCGCGCTGATATCACCTATGGTACAAATAATGAATTCGGCTTTGATTACCTGCGCGATAACATGGTGAGCAATGCTGATCAACTGGTCCAGCGCGATCATAACTTCGCCATCATTGACGAAATTGACTCTATTCTTATTGATGAAGCACGGACTCCGCTCATCATCTCCGGCCCCGTGCCTGAGGATAACAAATCACAGAAGTTCGAAGAGCTCAAACCCCGTGTGGAGTCGCTGGTCAACGCACAGAAAAAGCTGGTGGCTTCACTGGTCAAAGAGGGACAGGAGCACCTCGACAAAGGCAATGAAGAAAAAGCCGGACTTGCCCTGTACCGGGCTCAGCGGGGCTTCCCAAAAAACAAGCAATTCCGCAAAATGATGCAGATACCAGCCAACCAGAAGCTGGTTCAGCAAACCGAGGCCTTCTACCTGCAGGATAACGCCCGTCGGCTGCCCGAGGTAGACAAGGAGCTCTACTATTCGGTCGATATGAAAATGAACAATATCGAAATGACCGAAAAGGGGCAGGAGTTCATCACCCGGACCGACGAGGACAGCGATTTTTTTATCATCCCTGATCTTGGGACCGAGACCTCCAAAATTGAAGAAGAGATTGATGGTCTGAGGGAGGAGAAGATCAACAAGATCAGAGAAAACGATGAGTTCAGCCAAGACTATAAAGAGAAGAAGATTAAAGAAGCCAAACAAGAGGTTGAGCAGGAGCGTGAACACCGCTTTAACGAACTCCATCGTCTTTTTGCCGAACGCAGCGACCGCATCCACACGGTAAACCAGCTGCTCAAGGCCTACACCCTGTTTGAACGGGAAGAAGAATATATCGTGCAGGAAGGCAAGGTGCAGATTGTGGATGAGCATACTGGCCGTGTCATGTCGGGACGCCGCTATTCCGATGGACTCCACCAGGCTATCGAGGCCAAGGAAAATGTAAGTGTGGAGGCAGCCACCCAGACCTATGCCACGATCACGCTCCAGAACTATTTCCGGATGTACAACAAACTTTCGGGCATGACCGGTACTGCCGCTACCGAGGAGGGTGAGTTTAATGAAATTTATGACCTCGATGTGGTCATTATTCCAACCAACGAACCAGTCATCCGTGAAGACAAAGAAGACCTTGTTTTCCGTACCAAGCGGGAGAAGTACAACGCTACAATCGACAGGATTCGGGAATACCATGAGAAGGGACAACCCGTGCTCGTGGGTACCACCAGCGTAGATGTTTCTGAAACCATCAGCCGCATGCTGAAGCGAGCGAACATTCCGCATAATGTACTGAATGCCAAACATCACGCGAAAGAAAGTGATATCGTCGCTGCTGCGGGACAGCCGGGGGCCGTCACGGTTGCCACCAACATGGCGGGCCGCGGTACCGACATCAAGCTGGCCCCGGGCGTCAAGGAAAAGGGCGGGCTGGCCATCCTGGGAACCGAGCGTCACGACTCCCGCCGAATAGACTTGCAGCTTCGCGGTCGTTCAGGACGTCAGGGCGATCCGGGTGAGTCACAGTTTTACGTCTCACTTGAAGATGATCTGATGCAGCTCTTCGGCTCCGACCGGGTAGCCAAAGTGATGGACCGCCTCAACTTTGAAGAAGGCGAGGTCATCACTCATTCCTGGATTACCAAGTCGCTGGAGCGGGCCCAGTCCAAAGTGGAGCAAAATAACTTCAGCATCCGGAAAAAACAGCTGGAGTACGACGATGTGCTCAACAACCAGCGCGAAGTTATCTATTCGCGTCGCAAACATGCCCTCTCGGGCGATGAGCTGCGCAGCGACATCTACAACATGCTGGAGGATCTCGTTGAAAGTGTGGTCGAACAGCATTACCCCAATGGCGAGCTGGATGAAATCCACGATACCATTTTACGCTTTCTTGCCGTTGATATTGAGCTTGAACGCGAAGAGATGGGACAAATGGGCGAGGACCTGCTGATCGATCACATCATCGAAAGGGCTTACGAGGTTTACCGTCAAAAGGAAGAGATGATTTCAAAACCACTTTATGAGGTCATCAAAAATATTGAAGCTTCCGACGCAGAGGATAAACCAACCAAAGTTCAGGTTATTTTCACTGATGGTATCCGCCGCATGCGTGTGGTTGTCGACGTCGAGAATGCCCTGGAAAATGAAGGCCATGAAGTAGCCCGGGCCCTGGAGCGGTCGGCCATCCTTTCGATCATCGATGACAAATGGATGAACCACCTGCGCGAGCTTGATGCCGTAAAAGAGGGTATCGGGCTTCGGGCTTTCGGTCAGAAAGATCCGCTCCTGGAATACAAACGCGAAGCATTTGAGATGTTTAAACAGCTGCTGGATGAAATCAACCAGGAAGCTATTTCTCTCATATGGAAAGCGATACCTGAAATGCAGGCCGATCAGCAGCGCATGAAACAGGCTCCCAAACAGCGAGCCAAAGTAAACATGAACGAAGCCAAGACGGAACATTCGGATGCCACCAACATGGGCTTTAAAACCGGAGCTCAACAGAATAAAAACGGTGGGCAGCAGCAAAAAAGAAGTGATAAGAAGCCCGAGCCCGTTACTGTAGAAGAAGAACCGGGGCGCAATGACTACGTCAAAATTCAGAATATGAGCAGCGGCGAAGTCATCGATATCAAGTGGAAAAAAGCCAAGCGAATGATTGAAAAAGACAGCTGGGTACTCATTGAAAAATAGTTGTCGACGTTTCCGATGTTGAGGCATAAACGCTTTGGCTACTCTTGGCAATCACCTCATAACCAGGACATGGCATGAAAGTGCTGGGCATTGATATCAGACACTCCGGCCTAAAAGGATGTGTTGTAGATACAGCAGAAGGGAAAATGCTGTCTGACTGCATCAGCACCCCGCCGCTGGAGGAGACCATTCCACATAAAGTACTGGCTCAGCTGCACCAGGTAGTCAACAAAGAATTTCAGTGGGAAGGTCCTGTGGGCTGCGCCTTTCCGGCTCCCGTGCACCGGGGCATCGTATTGTCGACAAAACGCATTCATGAGTCCTGGGTCGATGCCAACACGGAACAGCTTTTCTCTGAAATTACCGACAATCCCGTTTCCGTCATTAACGATACGGATGCCACCGGCCTGGCCGAAATGCAATTTGGCGCCGGACAGCATCAAGAGGGGCTCACCATTGTACTTACCATCAATTCCGGGATGGGTTCTTCCCTTTTTTTCAATGGACAATTGATTCCAAATACAGAATTGGGATTCATTGAAATCCAGGGCACGACGGCAGCGGAGCATGCTACCAACACGGTCAGAAAAAAAGACGTCTTGCGACAAGAAAGCTGGACCAGTCGCCTTCAGATCGTGCTCGATAATTTTGAAAAAATATTCCACCCCCGCCTGTTTATCCTTTGCGGCCAGCTCAGCAGCCCTCCCCCGAAAGTGTTTCCTTTTATTAAAATAAACACCCCTCTCAAAGCTGCCAGCTTTCCGGGGGAGGCGAAAATTGTAGGCGCTGCCATGGCCGCCGCCCGCGGCTCATCCCGACCTGCCTACCCGCCTAATACCTAAATAAAAAGGCTTGTTTCATATCAGCTGTGGAGATAGCCGGCTACCGCCCTGGCTTCCGAACCACCACATAAACATCCCGGCCGGCCGGCTGCTCCGAACTGACCAGCTCAAAACCAGCCTGCCTGAGCTCCTTCACCACGGTTTCAGTTGTAACCCCGTGATGGCTGGCCGATGCCCGCCTGGCAGGATCAGCACTGTCGCCCCCGCGCGGCTCAAAATCTATAACGGCCAGCCGGCCGCCCGGCTTAAGCGATTCCAACATGCTTTTGTTCATGGGCAGCGGATCTTTAAAATGATGATAAACCCTCCGCAGGAGTAGTGCATCGCAGCACTGCTCAGGTAAATTAGTGCGACTGGGATGACCTTCCATTACTGTAACATTTGAAACATTGGCCGAATCAACTACCCTTCGGAGATACCGAACCGAATCGGCTCCCAGTTCAGAACTGTAAATCTTTCCATTCGTCCCCACATGACGAGCCAGCGCCAGCGATATGCTGCCATCGCCAGCCCCGATATCAGCTACCACCGATCCTTCCTCCAGCTTAAGCACCTCAATCAGCCAATTGACATCATCGGTAATATTCTGTGCCGCGACAAAGGCCGGGGAAATCAACAAGAATAAACCGAAGAACATAATTCCCCTCATCAGCCATCTATCGAAACAGGATCCTTTTTTTCTTCTCATCATAACAGCCACCTTTGGATTAAAATAAAATTTCACCAGTCAACCCTTTACAAGTATAAATATAGCATGATAGGCGGTTTCGTCAAGTAGGTGCTCTCATAAATTGGTTCCTTCGGTTATGCACCTAAAACCGGTGGGTGTAGCTCACCTTCAAGGCTCCTGAACGCTGAATGGTTCTAAAACCCACCGCCCTGTCGACCCAGTTGTGATTGTACACCAGATAGAGATCGGAACCCGGTACGATAATCCATCGCAGACGATTGTTCATCGCAAGCAGATTGCTGAGATTATCGAACTGTATGTTGGTGGTTAAAAACAGGGACGTCGTAAAATCAAGATTTGCTTCAAGCCGTACCAGGTCGGTTGTAAAATCATCCTCTTCCAGCCTCACATTGGTTCGGATATATTCAGGCGCCAGCTCAATGCCGGGAAAGGGTCGCAGCGTAATCTCTGCCGCGTACTGCGTTCTGCTTCCGGACCAAAACCCCCCGCTTTTGACATTGAGCTCTGCTGATATTTTGCGGTATGAGGCCGTTTCCACGGCTGTTTCAATCCCCCAGTTCACATATTCATCAACCGGCAGAATAATTGAGCCGTCCCGCCTGATATCAAAAGGGCGCTGCAGCCGCTCATAATTTCGCCTGACATCAAATTCCAGGCGGTCTCCGCTCATCAGTGTAGCATCAAAAAGCGTAAAGCTAAGCTCCTGGGTCAAGAGCTCAAAATCCAAGTCTGTGAGATGTTCAAACCGAACGCCCCAGCCTACCTGCTGTACAAGCTCACTTTTCCCGAACTGGGGGGTGTAAAAAAGGGAAGGCTGCAGCCGCCGAAAGGCATTCCGGGGCGTAAAACCCAGGGCCGGACGGAAAGCATTCCCAAACTCACGGTAGGAAACATGTCCCGACCACGGCTCATTGGGAAAATTAAGACGCAGTCCCCGAGATGAACGGTCCCATACATTTGTGCTATCATCAGAGACGTAGGGGGAATTATGGAAAACAAAAAATGACTGGAACTGCAGATTCTTATTTCCAAGAAAACCAGAAGTCCCCAGTTCAATGTCTGCACCCAATGTATGCCGATCCTGCAATACCGGGCTTTGGGTGGGTTCATCCTGCGTGGAACGGCGGGTGTAAATGATACCGGCCGTACTCTCAGAACCGATATTTCGCTTTATGCGGGCCACCGAAAAATTCTCCGGCTCCACCTGGCCCTTTTCGCCGGTTCGCACGTGCAGAAGGGCCAGGTTGTATTTCCCGGCATTCCCCAGCAGGCGAGCACCGTAGGTAATGGGAATGGGGGAACCGCCCCTAAGGCCAATCCGCCGGCTGAAGTAGGGGTGGATGTTACTCCGGGGGGCAAATTCATAAATATTTGCTCCCTCCAGAAAAAAATCGCGCTGTTCAGGAAACTGCAGGGGGAAGCGTGTCAGGTTTACCTGCCGCTGATCCACTTCCGATTCAGCAAAATCGGTATTAAACGTTAGTGAGGCCTTCAGGCTCGGCGTAATACTATAATTAACATCCAGTCCCCCATCAATATTGGAGTCGACATCACTGCCTTCCTGCTCAACACCGTCAATAATGCCGAATGGTACAACCTCCAGTCCCAGCCCCTGCGACATACCTGTCAGACCCGTGAGTGTTCCGGCGTTCTGCGGACGGGTAATCCCCTGGTTGCGTCGATAGCCGGTCCACAGCACTGTTTCACTTTTACGGCGAATCACCCTCATAAAATTTGCGCCCCAGCGGTCGCTTTCCACATCAAAATTGAGGGTTCGGAATGGAATTTTCACCTCGGCCGACCATCCAAAATCACCAATCACCGTTCGGGCATCCCAGATCCCGTCCCAGTTGAGGTTGATGCTGTTACCCTGCCCTGTACTGATGAGGCCATCAGTCCGCAGCCCATTGGGATTGACTTCCAGGAAGTAGGCACTACGCTGATCGTTAAAGGTGTCAAAAATCCAGGTAAAGCGTTCATCCGCTACAATACGTACATCCCTTCTTTTCTGGTTCGCTTTAATGCCGGATGGGTTACTGTCGTAGAGAATAACACCGAGATAGAGGTACTCCTCATCATAGGCTATCCGTACTTCGGTCTGTTCTGTGGCCCGGGCACCCTCATTCGGTTCCTGCTGTCGGAAACCAGTCGCTGGCTCGACTTTCTTCCAGAACCCCTCCTCCACCCTTCCGTCCAACGCAACTTCCTCGGACGCGTCCAGCTGATAGGCGTTAACCTGCTTCTGAACCTGCATTTCCTGGGCCGATACCCGAGTGGTTAATCCAAATAGTAAAAGAAATAGTACGAACTGCCTGGAAAATTCCATCATTTTAAATTCTGGTAATGCCCTGTTCTATTACGGTTACAATTGGTAAATAACCCCGATTCAACTCTGCTTAACAAAAGGATTTTGATTTAAACAACCAACATCCAACTTCATTAATTCCGGACCCGCCGAATCCCGGGATGCTGCGCCTGAGCAAGCACCTGGAATCACCCCGGTAACCAGACGTGCCGACTGTTAATGCGCCGTGGCCCAGCTTGAATAACTCTGGATCTCTCCCGCCAACGACACCGGCCCCATAGCAAAAAGACGGGAGCTCTCTCCCGATTTGCATAACAAATACCTGCTTCTGGCATGGAATGAAATAGGGTCCTTCTCCCCGTCAACAGCACACAAGCGGGATGAAAGAGGCCAGCCAAAGCTGTTTAACAGAAAGTGTTTAATACGGACCTAAAGGCTAATCTGGCATTGATCCCAAAATACGGTAGGTAATCCAAAAAAAATATACTATACTTAGGTGTTCAAGGGCCAAATACTGCGTTAGCAGGCGGTTTTTGAACATTAAAGTAGCACACGAAGTAAAATTTTTTGGAGAATTAACAATGGCAGAACGCGAAGTAGGTACGGTTAAATGGTTTCATAACGGTAAAGGTTATGGATTCATCACACGAGAAGAAGGCGAAGATATTTTCGTTCACTACAGTGAAATTGAGATGGAAGGCTATAAAAAATTAGAAGAAGGCCAGGAAGTCGAATTCACTGTTGCTGAAGGAGAAAAAGGACTTCAGGCACAAGAAGTGATTCCTGTTTGATGAACAGGGGATCATCAATAACATAAAAGCACCATGTATGAATGGTGCTTTTTTTATATACAGGGATTAGTCGCAATCAGGGGATTATTGACGTTATTTACGCATCCGTAGGCTGTTCCGCCATTTTGGTCTTGTAGGCCATCGCGTAAATTTTCATCTGTTTTACCATTGAAGCCAGCCCATTGGAACGGGTGGGAGACAGATGCTCCTGCATTCCTATTTTCTTAATGAACGTCGGATCGGTGGCAATAATATCATCGGGCGTTTGATTGGAATAAAAGCGCACCATCAATGCTACCAATCCCTTGGTAATAGCTGCATCGCTGTCGGCTTCAAAGATCACCTTCCCATCTTCCAGATGGGTATGCAGCCATACCTGTGACTGGCAGCCCCGTACAAGGTTTTCCTCCACCTTGTATTGGTCATCCAGGGGGTCCAGTGAGCGCCCCTGCTTGATAATATGCTTATAACGCTCGGTCCAGTCGCTCAGCGACTCAAATTCCTTGATAATCTGTTGCTCTATGTCGTGTATGTCAGGCATAAGCTTATGCTAAAGATTCATCCTCATATAATATTAAAATACAAATAAATGATGAGGAATTTAAGATCGTCCCGGCATGCCTTCCCGGCAATGAGAAGTTAGCGGTCCCAACAGAAGCCTGTCACTTGCTTGCAAGCCCGTTGTACGGGATGCGTATCTTACCACCAACCTGGATGCGATCCGCAGAGTGTCAACGGTGCCGGCAGGATACTTATTCTGCGTTTCCTGTTTCTTTGTTCAGATTATAGTGCCGTTTTCTCAGTGAATCCATCACCTTTTTCTGCAGAGAGATATTCTCTATTTCAACCCGGATAACCTGTTGGTCCTTGAGATCGAGCACCCGCGACTGCCCCTTTACCTGGATAGGAAGGCCCGACTTGTGCTTAATCAGCGCCTTGAATTCCTTCCCATTGAGCAGACTTTCTCCGTCATCTTCTGTAAACCGTTTTTTCAGTGAATGGGTGTATTTATCGGGAAAGAATTCCCAGACCTTGCAATCTTTCAATTCATCTTTCGTATATCCTGTGAGCGCGGCAAAGGCGTTATTTGCAGAAATCACATTGCCCTCTGAGTCGATATCTATAGCAGTGCAGTAGCTTTCCTCACGAAGTTCGTCAAACTCAATCTTGGTATCAATAAATTGCTGTTCGGCACGCTTTCGTTCGGTGATATCATGCTGGTAAGAGACCCAGTGTGTGGGAACGCCCTCCTCGTTGGTAAGCGGGTGTATATCCCACTGGTTGACAAATTCACTGCCGTCTTTTCGATAATTGATGGCCTGGCCAAAAAAGCACTGCCCGTTTATCAGCCGTTCCTTGAGCTTGTCCAGCACCTCGCGATCGGTCTTGGGTCCCTGCAGGATTCGGGGGGTTTTGCCCATCACTTCTTCCCGTGAATACCCTGTTATCTCGCAAAACCCGTCATTAACATATACGATCTCTGGACCCGGCTCTTCCAAATTGAGTTCTGTAATTAAAATCGACTCATAATCATCCTTGATGGCAGCTTCCAGGAGGCTCAGCTGGTGTTTGGTTTTATCTCTCTCCTCGACCAGCGACGCAATGCTCTTTTTTATTTTTTCAAAACTCTGCTCATCTTTACAAAGATCTCTTAGGTTCTTTAAATCGTCCGGTAACATATTCAGTCCAATATAAGTGCAATTTATAGTTAAGAAAGGTTAGGCAATCACTTTGGTACTATGCTGCGTGATTCCACTGAAACACTCACTCCAAACACAAACAATAAAACAAATCATTCCAAAGAATAACATTTTTTTAACAGACAGGCTCCAGCCCGACCCTCCAAAAGAGTATGCAGAGATGATTTGAAATTCAAATAACCCAAATATAGGTATTTAATAGCAAATAAATAGGCTTGCCGGTTCCTTAAATACTATTCCAATAAAAGTTTCGAAATGGTATTCAGCTGCATGTTGGAAGTTCCCTCGTAAATTTTACCAATTTTGGCGTCACGGTAATATTTTTCAACGGGATATTCCTTTACGTAGCCATATCCTCCAAAGAGATCGATAGCCAGGGAACTGACATTTTCTGCCACCTCCGATGCATGATACTTGGCCATGGCCGCCTCCTTCAGAAAACTCTTCCCGTTTTCTTTCAGCCGGGCCGAGTTATAAACCAGCAGACGGGCGGTTTCGATATTGGTTGCCATTTTAGCGAGTTGAAACCGGACCCCCTGAAAATCTGCAATATTTTTACCAAACTGCTTTCGTTCCTGGGTGTATTTCAAAGCGGCATCCATCGCCCCCTGGGCGATACCCACCATCTGCGCCCCGATACCAATCCGTCCTTCATTGAGCGTATCCATAGCCACCTTGTAACCTTTTCCTACTTCACCCAGTACATTCTCTTCGGGAACCCGGCAGTTGTCCAGAGATATCTCGCAGGTGGAACTGGCCCGAATGCCCAGCTTATTTTCCTTTTTCGATACCGAAAAGCCTTCAAAATCGCGTTCCACGATAAAAGCCGTAATCCCTTTATAACCTGCTCCCGGATCAACTGTGGCAAACACCAGAAAAATATCCGCTTCCCTGGCATTTGTAATCCACATTTTGGAGCCGTTCAGTATATAGTCGCCACCTTCTTTGCTGGCCGTTGTTTTGAGGGCAAAAGCATCACTGCCCGATCCGGCCTCTGAAAGGCAATAGGCTCCCACTTTTTCAGTGGCCAGCTGCGGAAGATAACGCTCGCGGATGTCATCGCTCGCCCAGTTTAGAAATGCATTGTTGACCAGGGTATTCTGCACATCCATAAAAACCCCGGTAGAAGCATCAACGCGGGAAATCTGTTCTATGGCAACAATCGACATGAAGAACGATCCACCAGCCCCGCGATAGGTTTCGGGGATCTCTATCCCCATCAATCCCATATCAAAAAACTGAGTCACAAGCTCGGAATCCAGCTCCGCTGCTTCATCCATCGCCTGGACCCTAGGCCTGATCTGGCTTTCTGCAAAATCTTTGGCTGCCTCACGGAGCATTTTCTCATCTTCCGTGAGCTGGGTCAATGCGGGGGGCACTTGATTGGGCTGAGGCATATAACAAATAGTTGATGTTCAGGTCATTAAGGGTAAACTGCAAATGTATTATACTGCATTGTAACCAATTGCCTTCAATTTATCTATTCACCGATGCTTTTCCAATCCATTAGTAAAGTAATGCGAGGCTCATTATTTTGATAACACCCTTAAGTAAGCTGAACCGTACCATGACTGACCCTAAAGACCGGCCGCTCGATTTTGATGAATTTCCCGCTGTATCAACCAGTGCGTGGGAGCAGAAAATAAAAACGGATCTGAACGACGGCAATTACCGCCGGACTCTTCGATGGCATAGCGGAGAAGGCATTGCCCCCCTCCCTTTTTACCGAAGAGAGAATCTTAAGGAAATTCCCCGGCACCAGCCAATTCCCAAAATATTGCCGGAAGACGCTTCCAATGAATGGGAAATTCGGGAGCCTGTTTCAGAAGCGTCCCTTTCCGAAGCCAATGTTTCCGCCCGGAAGGCCCTGAACAGAGGCTCTGACGCCCTGCAATTCCACCTGGACGTCAGCCGATTGGAGGACGCGCCGGTGAGACATCTGACAGGGATTCCCATTCAGTGCCAATCTGACTTCTCCACACTGGTTAATGGAATTTCGCTTGAAACCATTTCTCTTCACTTTGATGCGGGACTTATTTCGCCGGCATTGCTGGCCATGCTCTTTAACGAGGTGCATGAACAGGAACTGAACCCGCAGAAAGTACGTGCTACATTTAACTATGACCCCGCCACCTACCTTCTGCATAACGGCCGTTATCCTAAAAAGAAGACCCTGCTAAGTGAAGATATCGTCTATATCTCCCGCTTTGTGACTGATCGTGCCATGTCCGGGGTACGCCCCCTGGCCATCGATGCGCGCAGTTATCACAACAGCGGCGCCACTATTATTCAGGAGTTGGGATTTGCCACGGCTGCTGCCTCGGAATACCTGTCCATCCTCACGGAAAGAAATGTTGAAACGACTCAGGCCGGACAGCTGCTTCATTTTAATTTTTCCGCGGGATCCAACTACTTTCTGGAAATTGCCAAATTCCGGGCTGCCCGGCTGCTCTGGAAAAACCTGGTCGAAGCCTACGGTGGTGTCCCCGGGCAGTGCAGCGCGTCAATACATGCTGAAACTTCACAGGGGAACAAGACGCTCTATGCCCCTTATACCAATATGCTGCGTACTGCTACGGAAGGAATGTCAGCGGCCATCGCCGGCTGCAACTCCATAACGATCCGCCCCTTCGATCAGCATTTCCGCAAATCCAGCGACTTTTCCCAGCGTATTGCCCGAAACCAGCAACTGATTTTCCGCGAAGAGGCGTACCTTGACAAGGTGGCGGACCCGGCCGCCGGCTCCTATTATATTGAATGCCTGACAGATGAAATTGGCCGTAAAGCATGGGATATCTTCAGGGAGGTGGAGGCAGAAGGCGGCTTAATGCAGGCCATAGAAAATGGTACTGTACAATCAGCAATAGAGGATTCGAAAACCAAACGAAACCAGGCAATTGCCCGGCGCAGACGTACTTTTGTAGGCACCAACCGGTACACAAGCCCTGAAGAAACCATGCATGAGAACATTGACCGGGACAACCCAACCGTGGCTCTCCGCCAGTCCAGCGATTTCAGCATCCAAAGCAGTACTGATGATACGATGCAGTACCTGGCCGATGCCTTTGCCCGGCAGGCCCGTCTGGCTGATGTGATCCCCCTCCTTATTGATTCCGGGGCACCGGCATTCCCCGTCCTCGAACCCTATCGCGGGCCGCGGGCCTTTGAGGAGCTGCGCCTGGCCACCGATAAGCATCCCACGACGCCCACCGTGCTCATGCTCCCGCTGGGCGACAAGAAACAAAGAAAAGCCCGTTCTGCTTTCGCAAGCAATTTCTTCGGCTGTCTGGGCTACCGTATTAAAAGCCCCACCGGTTTTGACTCCCTGGAAGAAGGGCTGAAGGCTATTGAAAAACAAAAGCCCGATATTGCTGTCCTTTGCAGTTCTGATGACGCCTATAACACACTCGTGCCGAAAGCCGGGGCTGCGATCTCCAAAGTGGACCGCCCGCCGATGTTCGTTCTGGCGGGAAAGCCCGGCCAGGATAAGGAACGCTACGAGGAGGCCGGCGTTGATGAGTTCATTTATGAACACTGTAATGCCCTCAAAATACTCAGACGTTTTCAAAAAAAGCTTCGTGTAATTTAGAACTAAACCATCAGCATTGGGAATGCCCATATTCCCGATCTTGAGTTTCCAAATCCCTGACGGCTATGAGACCTGATTTTTCTGATATAGCATTTGACTCATCCTTTACAACGGAAACCAACCAAACCGGCACCAAGTGGCAGACTGCTGAGCAGATTCCCCTGAAACCGCGATTCACCGAGACCGACATTAAGCAACTGGAACACCTGGATTATGCGGCCGGCCTCCCTCCTTTCCTCCGCGGGCCCTATGCCACTATGTATACCGTACGACCCTGGACCATCCGCCAATACTCGGGTTTTTCAACGGCGGAAGAGTCGAATGCATTCTACCGGCGCAACCTCGCCCAGGGACAAAAAGGGTTGTCGGTCGCCTTTGACCTGGCAACACACCGGGGCTACGATTCCGACCATCCGAGAGTGGCCGGTGATATCGGTAAAGCTGGCGTTGCCATCGACTCCATCCTGGATATGAAAGTTCTTTTTGATCATATTCCGCTGGATGAGATGTCTGTTTCGATGACCATGAATGGAGCTGTAATACCAATTATGGCCTTTTATATCGTTACGGCAGAGGAACAGGGGATTTCACAAGAAAAGCTCAGCGGCACCATCCAAAACGACATCCTCAAGGAATTCATGGTGCGCAACACTTATATCTATCCGCCCGGACCTTCGATGCGTATCATTGGAGATATTTTTGAATACACTTCGCAGTACATGCCCAAATTCAATTCCATCTCCGTGTCGGGATACCATATGCAGGAAGCCGGTGCCACCTGCGACCTGGAGCTTGCCTATACGCTTGCCAACGGACTTGAATACCTGCGTACCGGGCTGGATGCCGGGCTGGATATTGATGATTTTGCGCCCAGAGTGTCCTTCTTTTGGGCTATTGGCATGAATCACTTTATGGAAATTGCCAAGATGCGCGCCGGGAGAATGCTCTGGGCCAAACTGGTGAAACAGTTTGATCCCGAAAACCCCAAATCCATGTCCCTGCGCACCCACAGTCAAACGTCGGGATGGAGCCTGACCAGGCAGGACCCCTATAATAACGTGGCACGTACAACCATCGAGGCCATGGCCGCTGTGCTGGGACATACCCAGTCGCTGCACACCAATGCGCTGGATGAGGCCATGGCGCTTCCAACCGATTTTTCGGCTCGCATTGCCCGAAATACCCAGCTTTACCTACAGGAAGAAACCGGCATTACCCAGGCCGTTGATCCATGGGGCGGTTCGTATTATGTGGAATACCTGACAGATCGCATCGCACGCCGGGCCTGGGAACTGATCCAAGAGATTGAAGAACTCGGCGGCATGGCACAAGCTATTGAGACGGGACTGCCCAAAATGCGAATTGAGGAGGCAGCAGCAAAAAAACAAGCGCGCATTGATTCCGGCAAGGATACCATTGTGGGCGTCAACAAATATTTGCTTGACAAAGAGGATCCGATTGATATACTTGAAGTAGACAACACCAAAGTCCGGCAGGCCCAGCTCGAACGGCTTAGAAAACTCAGAAAAGAGCGCGACAGAGACAAGGTAGACACAGCGCTGAACCGACTCACACAGGTGGCGGAATCCGGTCAGGGGAACTTATTGGAGGCAGCCGTTTCCGCGGCCCGAAACCGGGCTACCCTCGGAGAGATTTCTGATGCGATGGAGCAGGTATTCGGACGTTACAAGGCAACCGTAAGATCGATATCCGGCGTGTATTCTTCCGAGATAGAGGATGATGAAAATTTTAAACAGGCACAAGCCTTAGCTGACCAATTTGCAGAGTTGGAGGGACGGCGCCCCCGTATTATGGTTGCTAAAATAGGCCAGGATGGCCATGACCGCGGTGCCAAGGTCATCTCCACCAGTTTTGCCGATCTGGGCTTTGATGTTGATATTGGCCCCCTCTTTCAGACACCGGCTGAGGCCGCCCGGCAGGCGGTGGAAAACGACGTCCATATTGTAGGCGTATCCAGCCTGGCCGGCGGGCACAAGACGCTTGTCCCCCAAGTCATTGACGAGCTTGAACGACTGGGACGCGAGGACATCATGGTCATTGTGGGCGGCGTCATCCCCCAGCAGGATTACGAATTTCTTTACGACAAGGGTGTGGTCGGAATTTTCGGGCCGGGCACTGCGATATCCCTGGCCGCCCGGCAGCTGCTGAAAATCCTCATGGATACTCATAAGTAAACAGATAATCCAGAATACAAACCTATATAAGGGAGTATCAACAGTCGACAAAAAAAATCCCCGCGTGACTTCGGGTGGTTTCAACCCCTTTGTTATACTGTATTACCTTTAATATTATCATTCAGGATATCGTGCCAAAAGAAAACCCAGATAACGACAACCCCCTCCCGTTGAGCAAAGGAAAAGAACATTTGAACAGTGCCATCAATCCGAAAAGACATCAACATGCTGAGAAAAGAGGGGCAACGCTTTCACTGGACGACTATGTCAATGGAATAAAATCGGGCAACCGAACAGTGCTGAGCCGCGCAATTACGCTTATCGAAAGCACGAAAACTGAACACCGGGATCTGGCCCAGAAAATTATTGAGCAGTACCTGCCAGCAACCGGCCATGCAGTACGCGTTGGCATAACAGGTGTGCCCGGGGTCGGCAAAAGTACTTTTATTGAAACCCTGGGCAATCATATTATCGACCGGGGGCGGCGCCTTGCTGTGCTGGCGATAGACCCCAGCAGCACCCGCAGCAAAGGCAGCATCCTGGGCGACAAAACCCGCATGGAAACCCTGGCCCGGAGTGACCACGCCTTTATCCGTCCCTCGCCCACAAGCGGCGCCCTGGGTGGCATTGCACGCACCACTCGTGAAACCATCTACCTCTGCGAGGCTGCAGGCTACGATACCATTTTCATTGAGACGGTAGGCGTCGGCCAGTCCGAAACAGCCGTTCACTCCATGGTTGATTTTTTCCTGCTGCTCATGCTGGCCGGAGCAGGAGATGAACTGCAGGGCATTAAGCGCGGCATCATGGAGATGGCTGATGCCATTGCCATTAACAAAGCAGATGAAACCGAACAGAAAGCCCTGCAGCAGGCCGTAGGGGAATATCAAAGGGCCCTTCACCTTTATCCCGAATCGGAATCGGGATGGCAACCGCGGGTTACGACCTGCTCTGCCCTTACTTCCGATGGCATCACTGAAATATGGGAACTCATCATGGAATATGTGGAGCTAACCAAGAAAAACGGTTACTTTGACAGCAAAAGAAAGCGCCAGGCAAAATACTGGATGTATGATACTATCAAGAACCGGCTTGAGAACCATTTCTTCGGGCATCCAAAAATAAAGCAGCTGACACCGGCCATGGAAAAGAAAGTACTGAACGGTGAACTCACCTCTTTCCGGGCCGCCCAGCAATTATTGGATCAATATTTTAATACAATTCAAAATAAACCTTAATTTATTTAAATTAGTATATGATTATCATTGCATAGATGCCTGATTCCACTAAGAAAATAGCGCTGGTACTTTCAGGGGGCGGCGCCAAAGGCGCCTTCCAGGTTGGAGCCCTGGATACCTTCTACAATCACGGTTATGAGTTCGACCTGCTCAGCGGCGTCAGTGTAGGTGCCCTCAATGGTTCGATGATCGCCACCCGGCAGTTTGAGCAACTGCAAGAGCTCTGGGATGCCCTTCAGAAAAGCGATGTTTTGCGCACCCGTTCAATCACGGATGTCATTCAGCAATTTGTACTGTATAAAATTGGTTTTTCGCGTCACCCGCGGGGGCTTCATGGCCTGGAACCACTAAAACGACTGCTCTCCAGTCACTTATTCGGGAAAGAGATCCGGATTCCCTTTCATTTTGGTTTTGTGTCGCTCGAAAGCGGCCACTATGTCAAAGCCACCGTTCGACAAGATGGACATAAAATTGACGAAGATGACATCCTGCGTATCATGGCCTCCTCGGCTATCCCTGTTCAATTTGAACCGGTGGACTTTTACAATCAAACACTGGTAGACGGCGGCATCCGTAATATCTCCCCTATTGCTGAAATACTTCCGTATAACCCCGATGAAATCGTTATTATCCCTACGGAGCCTCTGGACGGCCGCCAGGAAAAGGCAGAGGTGGACGATATCCTGCAAATTGCCAAGCGAACTGTTGAAGTGATGCTGGATGAAATATTCATAGAAGACATCAAGCGCTTTGTACAAATCAACCGGCTGGTGGGTCAAGCGGCCCGGCAGGGTGCCCTGCTGGAAAAACCCAATGGTATGGCCTACAAGTACATCGATTCCCAGATTGTGGCTCCCGTTGAAACTCTTGGCGATTCCCTCGACTTCGGAGAAGATATCCTTCAGGAACGCTATGAAAGGGGGAAAAGACGTGCTGAAAAGATATTAAACCAGTCTGATGACCTGGATGTTTAGCTCATGTTGAGCTCTGACTTGGCCGAAGAAAAAGCGACACTATCCTCATCCATCGTCTGCTCGCCCAGCGCCTCCTGCATCTCGCTTCGCAATTTCTGGATCGTCAGCCCGCTGGTAAGTGAACCTTTCTGGGCCACAGAAATACGCCCTGTTTCTTCCGAAACCACGACGACGAACACATTGTTGGTTTCCGTAATACCCACTGCCGCACGATGGCGGGTTCCAAATACAGACGAAATGTTCTGGTTTTGTGAGATGGGCAGGTAACAGCTGGCCGCCACAATTCGATTATTCCGGATTACGACTGCACCGTCATGCAGGGGGGTCGTTTTTTGAAAAATCGTCTGCAGCAATTCGCTGTTGACCCGTGCATCGAGCTTGACCCCCACATCAACCAAATCCTGAAGCGATGAAGAACGGGCAAAGACGATAAGCGCCCCCGTCTGGGTATGCGACATATTGCGAACCGCGTCGATAACTTCATCAATAACCGTATCGGGATTGGAACGGACAAAAAACCGGTCCAAATTGGTATTCTGGCCCAGCCGGTACAGAAGCTTGCGGATTTCAGGTTGAAAAATAATAAAAACGGCTAACACCCCTACATCAAGAATCCCCCGGAGAATAAAATTGATTGTACTCAGACCAAGGGCACTCACAGCAGCATTAATAATAATGATAAAGACAAGCCCTACTGCCGCCTGGATGGCAAAGGTTCCCCTAATCCACCGATACAGGTAGAACAGAACCATGGTAATAATAAAGACCTCGATAAAGTCTTTAAGACCAAATTCTAAGAATCCAATGGGAATCAAGGGAGTATCTCGTTTAACTGAACATTCTTTGAGGAAATATAACTATAATTTTAAGCAATTTTGTACTGCCTTGAAAAATTATCATTGCAGAAGGACGCCTACGATTGCGGAAAAGCCACTGCTGTTCCTTCCGAAGTATACATACAGGGAGGCAAGAGGCGGGGAGGGATCGGCTGTCGACCAAAGACCGGCACGGTGCAAATGGGCACTCTTGTGCAATTAATGCGACGATACTCTCTTCAGGGCCTTGTATATCATTAGCGAGTCAACAGCCTCTTTTACATCGTGCACG
The DNA here is from genome assembly GCF_900182555.1 of Fodinibius sediminis. Lineage (GTDB taxonomy): Bacteria > Bacteroidota > Rhodothermia > Balneolales > Balneolaceae > Fodinibius > Fodinibius sediminis. The sequence continues at coordinate 101,335 of NZ_FXTH01000001.1, forward strand.
CGGATTATGTTGGCTCCGTTCAGCATGGCATGGTAATGAGTGACCACTGTTCCAATCAACCGGTCATCAACAGGACGGCCTTCAAGCATCTCGCCGATCATACTTTTCCGGGAAGCGCCCACCAGGATGGGATATCCCAGGGATTGAAACGTTTCCAGCCCGGAAAGGAGCGCCACGTTGTGGGCTAACGTCTTGCCGAAGCCGATCCCCGGATCGATAATGATCTGCCGGAGCCCCTTTTGCTCTGCCAGCGCTGTCTTCTCTTTAAAAAACAGAAACAGGTCGTTGACCACATCATCATAGGCGGGATCGTCCTGCATGGTCCTGGGATCGCCCTGGCTGTGCATCAGGATATAGCCTGCCCCGTATTCAACGCAGAGCTCAACCAGACGTGGATCATTCAGTCCACTGACATCATTAACCAGGTGCACGCCGCATTTTAGCGCTTCCTCGGCCACCCGGTATTTGGTCGTATCAACAGAAAAGAATACATCGGGATATTTGGGAATGGCCTGTTTCAAAACAGGAATCACCCTCTCAAGCTCCTCCCCCTGTGAAACAGGATCGGCCCCCGGACGGGTGGATTCACCACCGACATCAATCATGGATGCTCCCCGGGACACCATTTCCTCAATACGATTCAGTGCCGGTTCATCTTCATTGTATATGCCTCCGTCGGAAAAGGAATCGGGCGTAGCATTCAGAATACCCATCACCCTGGGCAAGGTTAGATCCAATATTTTATCCCTGACGGTCAGTTGCATATAGTGTGGATATCAATCTTCCCACTCTTCCTGAAGCTGATCCAGCTTATCTTCCACTTCGGCCCATTCATCAGCATTGGGCAGCTCTTCCTTGGTCTCGTTGATAATCCGATCGAACCACTGGTCGGCCAGCCGCTCATTCAGATCAATATAGTGCTCCCACTCCATGGGAACTTCATCATCAGGGTAAATGGCCTCTACCGGACATTCGGCTACGCATGCATCACAGTCGATGCATTCGAGCGGATCAATCGTAAGGAAATTAGGTCCTTCTCGAAAAGCATCAACCGGGCAAACTGCCGCACAGTTGGTGTACTTGCAGTTAATACATGGTTCGGTTACTACATATGCCATCGGAAATTGCGTATTCTATTGTTGTTTTAAAGTTGGACTAAATATCCCGGCTTCTGTGGATAGATGCAACGTTTTATGCCAACAAATTTAATTTAGAAGCACTTTAACACTGTCCAGTGAACCGTCATTCTGAGCCGGCCGGGTGCCCATAAGCTTATTCATTAATTCATAGAGATGTATATTCTGAAAAGCCCCTACCCGGCTCCCTTTTTTAAATGCCGGGCCGTGCGCTATGAAAAACGACTGCATGGCTTTTTCAGCCGGATCGTAACCATGTGTGGCCCGCGGCAGCGACTTGGCAAACCGCTGCCGATTCGAGGAATGCAAAATCGTATACCCCAGATCTGCTATCATAATAAGATCCGTTACCCGCCGATGGTTTTTCAGATGATAGCGCTCCGGAATATCCTCTTTTCTGTAAACCCGGTAATGTTCTGCCTCAGCTTTAAGGTCCTGATACATCTCTTCTTTCTTTCCCCTGAGGGGCTCAATCATCGTCAACGGTCCCCAAATAATCCGTTCAGCATTCTCCATGTTGATTATCCGGTCCAGCTCAATGACTTTATCCCGGGCAAGATCAATCATCCCGTGGTCGGACACCACCAGCAGGTTGATTTCCTGCCACAACCCTTTCTTCTTCAACTGTTCTTTCAGATAACCGATCGTCTGGTCCGCTTCCTGTATGGCCGCAATCAGTGAATCCGATTCTGTACCAAAGCGATGCCCCATGGCATCGACATGCTCGAAATACAGCGTGGCAAAATCCACCGCCCGGTCTTCCGGGTAGCTCAGCCACTTTACGACCGTATCGACCCGTGCCCTGGAAGAGATATTATCATTAAATGTCTTCCAATAGGTAGGGTGCCGCTGCTGGATATCAGCTTCTGAACCTACCCAGAACATCGTACCGGTACGCAGTCCCTGCTTTTCGAATGTATTCCATATGGGTTCCCCTCCGTACCATCTTCCGTCTTCAACCGCTTCACGGTCACGGATGCGGTACCACTCCTCCCACCGTGGATCATACATTGTATTGCCGACAAAACCCGAGCTTTCGGGATACAGACCGGTGGCTATGGCATAGTGATTTGGAAATGTTTTGCTTGGAAAAACGGGGACAAGTCCGTCGCCCGTCACCCCTTCAGCCGCGAGGCTGTCAAAATGAGGGGTCGCTGCTTTATCCAGGTAGTCATAGCGGAAGCCGTCAAATGAGACAAGCAGCAGTTTCTTCGGCTTTGCAGTCCCCTGTTTATCCCGGGAACAGCCTGCAAGAACACCTGCCAGCAGCATGAAGAGTAATATGACGTTTGAAATCCTTGTATGATACATTTAAAGCAAAAATCTATTTCAAAAATAAAAGGGCAGCCCACAAGACTGCCCCATACCGTAAGTATTTCAGACTGTAATTAGAAGTTGTATCGAACTCCCAATTGCAGCTGCCAGCGAGAGCCGAGATCGTTGGTATAGTACAGCTCCTCATCCGACACGTTCTGTGGATCGAAATCCATTTTGGGCAATCCTGTTCCTTCCTGGTAGCCCTGGAAGCGAAGAGCCTGGTAATTGTTGTAGCCATCAACAGACTTTCGTACGCCCCATTCGTCGTTGAGGAAATTAAGCACGTTGAACAGGCTGGCCGTAAGTTCCAGGTTCTGGCCCGAGAAGGTATTGATCTCCTGGTTGATGCGCAGGTCGAGGTAGCCACTCCACGGTTCACGAGCGGTTCCACGCTCTACATGCTCGCCGCGATAATCGCTGAGCGACTCATTGTTTTCGATCCACTGGTTGAATTCATTCCAGTTGTCGTCAGCCAGCACAACCTCATCCCGGCTTGCCGGTACATAGATCAAGTCGTTGTCATAGCGTCCGTCGCCGTTGGCATCGCCGGAATAAATCCAGCTGAAGGGTGCCCCGGAGCGCCCGTCATAGATCAGCGATAGCGTAGTTGCAAAGTGATCGGCATATGCAAAGCGGTAGGAAAGCTGTCCCAGGATACGGTGACGGCGTTCAAAGTCCGCTGTTCCCAGCTGTGGGTTGTTGACATCCACATTTTCATTGTACTGCCAGTTCGAAATGGCGCGGCTTGAGGTACCGTTATTGATGGTCTCTGCACGATTGTAGGTATAGGCAATACTGGCACGCAGACCAACATCGAACTGCTTTTCCAGTTCCCCAGTGATGCTGTACTGATACCCTTTGCTGGTGTTATCCAGGACAATAGCGTTGGTAAAGTGCTCACCATCCACACGGTTGGGTGAACCCGAGGTATTGCCATAGCGCTCGCTGAAATAAATATCACCGTAAATAGGTCGGCCGTAGATTGAAGTACCCATCTGTTCCAGGTTGATATTTCGAAATTTCACCTCATTCATCATCTTGGAATAAACACCTTCCAGGGTACCTATAATTCCCAGGGGCAGTTCCTGATCGACGGCAAGGTTGAACTTCAGCGACTGCGGGTACTGGAAATCTTCCTCGAGCAGGTTCACCTCTGTAGTGCTTATGCCCTCGAGCGAAGAACCGCTGTCCAGCGGGCTGGGCTGGGCATTGGGATCGGGACTGAAGAAACCTTCACCGAATGCATCGGTCTCGAAATAGCGCAGATCGACGCGTCCATAGTCCGCACCCGTATTGCTGTACTGGTTGGAAATCCATACAAAAGGCGGGTTGCCGGAGAAGATCCCCCACCCACCACGGATCTGGGTCGTACGATCGCCTCCGCTGGCATCCCAGTTAAATCCAAATCGCGGCGATACCAATACATTGCCGCTGGCTACACGCGTTGTGGAGTAGCCCGGGAACGACGATTCCACCTGCGGGTTGCTGGTCGGCTCATCAGGCAGAATCGGTACATCAAAGCGGATGCCGAAGGTAAGCGTCAGGTTGTTGGTGAACGTCCACTTGTCCTGTCCGTAAAACCCGAGCTGAATGCCATTGAAGTTTGCTGTTGGACTCCCCCCCGGCAGCAGGTAACTATACCGATACTGGTACGGATTGCCCTCTCTGAAATCGTCAATGCTTCTGAACACATAGGATCCGTAGGCATCCTGGACAAACGTATTGTCAAAAGTAAAGAACTGGTTGCTTGTACCAAGGGTAAATTCATGATCACCGCGAATATAGGTGAAATTATCTGTGACCTCTATCAGATCCTGATCGAGCGCATTTGCCTGCGAGAATCGATCGATTCCCATAAAGAAGCTTCCGTAATCATCCTTTTCCGGGAAAGGAAGGCTGATTTCCACTTCCGGAAACGGCTGCGCAACCACATCCCGCGAATCGCGAATCCGCGTATAGACAGCTCGCAATGTGTTGGAGGCATTGTTTCCAAAGCTGCTGTTCAGCTCCGCCACATAGGAGTGCTGGGTGCTGTTGAAATTATACTGACGGTTGGTGTAGCTGTATGAACTGGACCCACGGCTAATGCCTTCCTCGTCCGTAGCGTCCACATAATTATAGCGCAGTGAAAACTTGTGATCCTGATTGATGTTCCAGTCCAATTTTGCCAGTACCTTGTTATTATCCTGGGCAGGAGAGAGTGTACCTCCGAAGCTTCCGGGATTATAGCCGTACTGGTTGGCGGCAATATCCTGGATCTCCTGGAAGGTGGAGCCAGGAAAATCAAACGTATTGGGTGCTCCGCTGCCTAATATGCCGGTTGTAAGCGGACTGCTGCGGCGTTTCAGCTCAACGTTGGTGAAAAAGAACAGCTTGTCTTCTACAATTGGACCTCCAAGACGCAATCCAAAATACTGCTCATCAAAGGAGGCATAGTCGGATGACTCGTTGCCGGCGTCATCCACATAATTGCCGACAAATGATTCATTGCGCAACTGGTAGTAGGCCGAGCCGGAATATTCATTGGTACCGCTGCGCGTAATGGCGTTAACCTGTCCACCGGTAAAACCGTTATTGGTTACATCAAAAGGCGCAATATCCACATTGAACTCCTGGATGGCATCGATGCTGATGGGAGAATTGACCCCCGCCTGGCTTCCCGGAGTACCTTCGCCAAGGCCAAAGACATCGTTAAGCGTTGCCCCGTCAACCAGGATATTGTTATAGCGATCGTTGGCTCCTCCAAAGCTGTTGCCGCTGGTTACTTGTGGGTTCAAGCGTGTAAAGTCGCTCAGCGAACGTGACAGGGTGGGCGTACTTTCAATTTCCTCCTGAGAAATATTGGTGCTTGCCCCTGTTCGGTCGGCATTGAAAACCCGGTCGGCCTCCGCCGTTACTGAAATTTCATCCAGTGTAAGCGCCCCTTCCTCAAGAGCAAAGTTCACCTCAACGGTCTCACCAAGCTCGACATCGGAGATTTCCTTTTTTTCGGGATTAAACCCTACAAAAGTAACCTGAATCTCATACGGCCCGCCCACCCGAACATTTTTAATGGTAAAACGCCCGTCCGAACGACTGGCTGTGCCGTACCGGGTGCCGGTAGGCTGGTGAATAGCCACGACATTCGCGCCGGGCAGCGAAGCGCCCGCGGCATCACTTACGGTTCCCTGAATAGCTCCCGAAGTAGTACCTTGTGCGAACATAACAGCCGGTAGAAATAACGCAGCCAATAGAAATATGTAACGTTTCATAATCGATAGATATGTTCATTTGGATTAGAAATTTAGCCGTGCTTGAACCACACGTTTTGTGGTGAAAAAATAATCATCACAAAATTACGAAAACATTAAGTCTCGCTGAGCTTTAGGCGCGGAAGATAAGGATAATCTTACAACTATTGTATAAATCGTTTGTAAATAAATACCAGTCGTTCCTGCTCTAATCCCATATAATACAATACGAAGATCAAACTGAACACCAGCTGCAGTTTCACGATTCCTGTCTCCCGGTATTTTCGTGCCGATGTGGTTACCGAACGATCCAGCACCTCAAACGAAAAGGACTGTTTGATACGACGTACAATCTCCTGGTCTTCCATGACAATGTGATCCTGCCTGAAGCCCCCAATTTGACCGAAGGCTTTTTGGGTTATAAATAGGCTCTGATCACCGAAGCGGACGGCGTCTATATCAAAGCGTGTGAACCAGGCATACAATTTTAGCAGCCAGTGATCATCATCAAACGACAGGCGGAAGCAGCCGGCCTGGTGTCCCCGGTCCAGGGCGCTGCCGATGGAAGCCGTAAAATGAGGAGGTGGCTGGCTGTCGGCGTGCAAAAAATAGAGCAGTTCACCGCCCGCCTCCCTTGCTCCGTAATTCATCTGGCAAGCTCGTCCCTTCTGTGGGGCCTCCAGCACCCTGGCTCCGGCCTCCCGGGCTTTTGCCGCCGTATGGTCGCTGCTTCCACCATCCACAACAATAATTTCTGAAAGCTGTCCATCACCGGCCCTGCGCAGGCTTTCAATCGTTTCGGCAATAACCTCACCTTCGTTGTACACCGGAATAATAACACTGATATTCATATGTAAGACAGCTGTGTTGATTCAGCCAAATCCTGTGCCGTGTCTATATCATTGCGGACCGGCAGCAATGCATGGGACACCTGCATCTCTTGAAGCTGACGGATCGTCTGTTCACCTACTGCCGGGGTACTCCATTTTTTGTCTTCAAAAAGACCGGGGTAAAAATTCGCCATGCCCAACAGGTAATAGCCTCCATCCCTCGAAGGACCAATAACCACATCCTTTTTTTCCAGCAGCTGAAAAGCTTCCCGCAGCAGGCCGGGCGTCATCTCCGCACAGTCGCTGCCAATGATTACGACCTTTTCAAATCCATTGTCAAATGCCTCTTGAAAAGCACTTTTCATGCGCATACCCAGATCTGCTCCCCGTTGAAGCCGCTTCTGGTAGTTTTCCTTCCACTGGTCTTCCTGCTCAATAAACCGGGAATACCAGACCTGCCGGGTCACATTCAGGGAATCCGTGGCTGATTGGGTCAGCTTCAGCAGCTCTTGGTACACCGCAAGCGCCTGCTTGTCGCCTATGCTTCGGGCCAAGCGGGTTTTCACCTTTCCAAGTTCTGGATTTTTCACAAATATCATGAGCAAATTCCCGGTCATCTCATCCTGCATGCTCAATTTACCGGTCTCTTCTGAAGTCATTTGAAAAAATATGGGCTTTGTTGTGTCTTGGAGTTAGTTTTTGCTGGAATCTTCCCCTTTGTCAGGTCGTCGCCCCGCCGCAGCTGCTCCCCGCGCCCGCTGTACACCCAAAACAATGCTGGTTAATCCGTATGGTTCTATTATTAAGCCTGCCTTCATGCCACTCACTGATATGCCCGGGCGCCGACTCTTCAACCGGCATTTCAAGCATCTGGTTAAAATCACAATCGTAAAGCTGACCGTCCCATCCCACCGAAATGGTATTTCGACACATGACCCCCCTGGCTGCAGCAGGATTGAATGAAGATATGAGGCGATCCATATATTCGTCCAGGTTGCCAGACTGCAAAAGAAAGTCGAGGAATCGGCTAATAGGCAAATTCGTAATGGTGTACAGATTGTTGAACACGATGCCATGCTGGCGGTGAAGCTGCTCTTTGAACGTCTGCTCCATAGAGGCCTGTCCACCGGGCAGAAAGGCTCCGGCGGGATTATATACCAGATTGAGCTCCAGGCCCGTTTCCTCTTTTCCGTAACCTACGTGGTTAAGCTTCTGTAAAGCCTCTATTGATTTGTCATAGGTTCCCTCTCCCCGCTGGCGATCAGTACGCGAACGATTATAAAAGGGAAGCGAGCAGGTCACCTCCACTTGGTGATCGGCGAAAAAGTTGACAAGGGCCCGGTATTTGGGAGCGGTTGTCAAAATGGTGAGGTTTGAACGAACAATAATATTCTTTCCCAGCCTCGAGGCCTCCTCTACAAACCATTTGAAGTGTGGATTCATTTCCGGGGCACCCCCCGTCAGATCTACCGTAGTCGCCTGCGAGTGCCGAAGGGCTTCAATGCAGTGTTCGAATGTCTCCCTGTCCATCATTTCCGAACGATCCGGTCCCGCATCCACGTGACAGTGCTTGCATGTCATGTTGCACATATACCCCAGATTCATCTGGAAAATCTCTATCCCGGTTGGCTCCAGTGGAAATAGTCCTGCTTCCCCGAGCTTATCACGAAATTTAGGCTGCTCCCGCAGCGATTTGGAATGACTGTTCAGCAGTTGCAACTGGTAATTCGGGTCGGAAAGCTTGTGCTCCCGGGTCTTCAGCGATTTGATCATAGGCAGTTAGCAGTTAGCAGTTAGCAGTTAGCAGTTAGCAGAGGCTATTCATCCTTTATCAAGATACCAATAGCTTCTATTTATTGCGGGCATGTTTGTCAGATGGTCGGCCCCACCAAAATCCGATGGTACGGAACCCCATATGACTACATGCTTACATCTTTGGTCTTGTTCATCATCTGAACGCCGTGCACCAGTGAAGATCCCCCGCGGATGGCTGAGGCAACATGTACAGCCTCCATCATCTGCTCTTCACTGGCCCCTTTCTCCAGGCTTTCGCTGGTATAGGCATCAATACAGTACGGACACTGAACCGTATGTGATACAGCCAGCGCTATAAGAGCTTTTTCACGCGCACTGAGCGCCCCCTCCTCGAACACAGCGCTGTAGTAGTCAAAAAACTTCTTCGCCAGTTCAGGGCCAAAATCGCCGATGTCTTCAAATTTCTTTAAGTCCTTGGGATCGTAATAGCTATTGCTCATGCTATAAATGAATTTTTATTCCGTTTTTTGTGTATAATGTGAAAGCAGCAAGTGTCTATCTTTAGTTCCATTCCTAAAGTTTGGAACTTTTTATAGTGACAACCATAAAAGATGACACTTACGCAACAAATTCTTACGTAATCAATCATAATTAACCATAAGTTATATGAAAAAGATACTGCTTACGGCATTTTTGACGGCTTTTTTGAGTATCTCACTAACAACCATCACCCATGCTCAAGAAGCTGGCGACGGCGTTGGCATTGGTTTCATGGTGGGAGAGCCCACAGGACTCAGTCTTAAATCATGGACTGACAACAATAATGCCTTCGATGTAGGTCTGGCGTGGTCGTTAGGTCGATACGATGCAGTAACCATTCATGCCGACTACCTGTGGCATAATTTTGAACTTTTCAATGACATTGAATCAGGCAGTATGCCCCTTTACTACGGTATCGGCGGGCGCTTAATCCTGGCTGATGATGATGCTGTAATTGGTGCACGGGTACCCGTGGGACTAAATTACCTGTTTGAAGATGCTCCCGTAGGTCTTTTCCTGGAGGTAGCACCCATTTTCAATCTCGCGCCGGAAACGGATTTCGATGTTGATGGTGCCCTGGGCGTTCGTTTCTACCTCTGACACCAGTGAAAAACCACTTTGAAATTTAAAAGGGTGTGGGTGCGCAGGCATCCTCACCCTTTTTATATCTTCTCTGTTTGCCCTTCCCTTGCCAGTTTTATCACTTCAAAATAGGAGCCATAGTTTTCGCGCAGGTATTCATCCAGCTGCTGCAACTTCCGGTCGTGTGCCTCGGGATCATGATGCGTAAGGTATAGTTTCCGGACCTGCTGTTCTCTGGCCAGTCTGACCACCTCTTGCCAGGGCGAATGTCCCCAGCCCCGGCGATGCTCATATGCTTCCAAATCGTATTGAGCATCATGAATCAGTAAATCAACGCCACGGATAAACTTCGCTATGGACTCCATCCGCCGATTACTGTCTCTGTACTTCTCCGGGACAAGCTCATTGTCGGGAGCAAAAACCATTTGTCGTCCCCCGATGTGGAGCTTATACATGGCGGTGTTGGTACCGTGAATGGCCTTCAGATATTCCACTTCATACGCTCCAAAAGCCGCCCGTTCGGGCTGCTGATCTACAAAATTGAGGCAGGCATCGAGCGTATCCAAAGGCACCGGGAAAAAGGTTTTTCCAAAATGCCCCGACATGATCTCCCGGCAGCTCCCCTCCTGCTGAACCGGCATATGGATATGAAATTGATTATCCGCCTGGTGCAAAGGCTTGAAGAAAGGAAACCCCTGAATATGATCCCAGTGGGGATGCGTAATAAAAATACGCCCTTTCAGTCGCTCGTGCCGTTCATGAAGATACTGCCCCAGTTTCCGAATGCCCGTGCCGCTGTCGAAAATGAGCACCTCTTCCGTACCGGGCAGTTCTACCTGCAGGCAGGTAGTATTGCCCCCGTAGTCCATATTTTCCCTGTCGGCACAGGGAGTAGAACCACGCACGCCCCAAAATACGCATGTCCCGGATAAGCGATCGCTCATAAAGAAGTTAAACAAGGATTTCTCAGACGCTAAACGACATCTCTATCTTCTTCAGGCCTACTCCGCTTCTGCACGAATATCATCCATTTCCTGCGTCAGGGCATCCATCTTCTGCTGCTTCTGCTTCAGCTTGGCCTCGGCCTTATGAATTTTCTCATTCACCTGGTCAAGCAGGCTGTTTCCCCCGCTGGAAGGACTAAAGTAGGTTTTTTTCTCCTTGAAGTTCAGTACTTCTTCTTTGAGTGCGCGGGCTTCTTTTTCTACCTTCTTGAACTCTTTGCGAAGTTTTTGAATCTGCTGGCGCTCGTCGGTATCCAGGTCGGCCTTGGCCAGCTCCTGATCAAACTTATCACCTGATTTTGCAGCCCGAAAACGATCATAAATGACATCACAAGCCTCCCGGTACTGTTTCCACATCTTGTTTTTCTGTTTGATGGGGACATAGCCGGCCTCCTTGAATTTCTCCTGCAGTCCCTTGGCAATTTCCACGGCCTCAATAGGATCTTCGTGGCGCCCCAGTTCATGCAGCTTGTCCAGAATCTCTTTTTTCTCTTCAAGGTTTTCTTTGCGCTGCTCCTTAACCTCCTTGAAATGTTCCCGACGGCGATCGTAAAACTCATCCATCGCCCCCTTGAACTGTTTCCAGATCTTGTTGGATTTTTTCCGGGCCACAGGACCAATTTTTTTCCACCGGTCCATGAGATTCTGCATCCTGGAATGCCCCTTGTCAAAGTCATCCGTATCCTTAATGGCATTTGCCTGATCAATAAGATCAAGCTTCTGCTGGTAATGCTGCTCCTCCTGTTCCTTGATTTTATCCTGGTTTTTCGACTTTAGTTCATTAAACGCATCCGTAGCCGACTTGAAACGGGCCCAGAGTTTGTCCTCGGTACGCTGGGGCAGATTGCCAATTTTTTTCCAGCGTCGATGCAGCTTGTTGATTTTCCGGGCGGCGATTGCGAGATCATCGGCCTCCAACAGGGCTTCGGCTTCTTCACAAAGTCGTTCTTTCTTGGTAGAAAACTTATCCACTTTGCTCTGATGCTCCGGATTGTAGCGATATTTCAGGTCATAAAAATCATCCTGAACGCTTTTATAGCGTCCCCATACGTCATCAGCCTTTTCTTTGGGGACGCGCCCGATTTTCTTCCATTGCTTTGTAAGGGCTTCAAAATTTTCATCAATCTCATCCCAGTTGTCCGTCTCGTGGTCAATAGACTTCGTGACCCGTTCCATCTTTTCGAGAACCGTGAGTTTGACCATCAGGTTATCTTCCCGTTTCTGACGCTGCTGAACCAGCCGGTCCACCTTATGGTCATTGAAGATTTCGAGCAGCTCCTCAAAACGTTCATCCCATCCATCCCCTTTGCCCGATGGCAACGCCCCAATACTGTTCCATTGACCCTTGATCTGGTTTACCCTGCGGGTAGCCGTCCAGGTTTTGTTGGAGATAATGCCTTCAAATTCCTCAAGCAGCCTTTTCTTTGTTTCCAGATTCTTTTCCCGCTGCTTGTTGAGCTCCTCATAATGCTCTTCTTTCCGCTTTTCGAAGTCTTTAACAGCATCATTGAACTTTGCAAAGAGTTCTTTAACTTCGTCGGAATCCGTTTCCGGTCCGTCCGACCATTCACGGCTCAGATTGTCGAGCTCCATCGATACGTAGGGCCAGTCGGTCTGCTTGGCCAGCTCCTGTGCTTTACTGACGATATCGCGGTAATATACAACCGGATCTTCGGAAGGATCTGATTCATCCCCGGTCGCTTCCTCATCAACCGAAGATTCCGTTTCCTCTTCCACCCCGGACGTATCCACTTTCCCTGAATCTTGCTGTGCTTCTTCAAGCCGAACCAACAGGTCTTCGGCACTGCCAATAAAAACCGTTTCTCTAATCTCGGAATCCAAGCTGGCCAAAGTCGCGGGAGCGGGGCCCTCCTCGAGGAGACGGGTTACCTTTGCCTGCAATTCCTCAAATCTATTCTTTAGTTCCGCTATTTTTTGCTCAACCTCATCTTCGGCAATTTCACCAACTTTTGTCTGGTCTCCTGGCGTCCCGTCCTTTAGAAACAATTCATTTTCCTTCGTTAAAAAAACGTGTTTATCCTCATACAAATACGGGGATGTTTCTTTTTGCTCTTCCATAGTAGATTTCACAGAAACCTCAGTTAAAAGCTTGGCGATTCAAATTTGAATAAGCTACTTCATAGCCTTTTAAGTTTAGGTAAGATAATATTTCTGCGCAACTTAATACAATTGAACGCGCGGGAAAATTTAACATAGAAAAAGCCGACCCCCCTCGAGAGACCGGCTCCGGATATCTGTTTAGCTGTCAGGGATTATCACTCATCACCCTGGTTATGAAAATAAATATCCTGGGAAGGATAAGGGAAGTTGATCCCCTCCTCATCAAAACGCTCCTTGATGCGTTTTGTGAGATCAAACTTCAGCGCCCAATAATTTTCCTTCTTCGTCCATGGTCGTACAATAACATTAACAGAACTGCCTCCCAATTCCGAAACCGCTATCTGGGGGGCAGGATCATCCAGGATGCGATCATCCTCCGAAAGGATCTGTTCAATGGTCCGGATGGCATGATCCATATCATCGTCATAGCCAAAACCGATGACCATATCCACGCGACGATTCTCATTTTCAGCCATATTTTTAATGTTGTTTCCCCAAATATTCGAATTAGGCAAGAACATCGCCACATTATCAAATGTATTTAATTTTGTCATCACAAGGCCGACTTCCTCCACCACCCCGGACGTGCCGGCGATGTCAACCGCGTCGCCAACCTTGAAGGGCCGCATAACCAATATCATAATTCCAGCGGCAAAGTCCGCCAAAACGCCCTGCCAGGCCAGGCCAATAGCCAAACCCAGGGCACCAATAACCGCTACAAGACTGGTGGTTTCCACACCAAACCGATCCAGGACGGCCAGTACAACAACAACCAATACGAGGATGTGGGCAGTTTTGGCAAAGACTTTTGTCAGCGTGTCGTCGAGTCGTTCTGATTTCTCGCCCTTCTGCAGAATTTTGTTTTTTACCCAGTTGGCTACCATCCAGCCGACAATAAGGATGATGATAGCAAAAACTGCATTTAGAATAAAAGGCCAAGCGGTAACAAAATACTCATTCACATTTTCCATAACACACCCCGTTTTGAGAAATAAAGTTTAAGGAATTACACTGCCCAGTAATATAGATTTATTCCTTTAATCTCAAAAGGCAATTTATCTAACGCCTTGATAATCAAGGAATAGCCTCCAAAATACAGCCTGCTCGTCCGGGGCGGTTCTGCCGCCCCGGGACTCACAGTTTTGAAATGGCGGATCGGAGTATTAGCCTTTCAGGATGGCACGTACATCGGCAAAACCCTCCTTCACGTCATCCCATAGAAGTTCCGCATCCTCCTTGATCTTTTCGAAAGAATCTTCTCCGGAATCTTTTATTTTGTTCAGTTTGCCTCTCAGCTCAGAACGTTTTTCTCTCAGCTCATCCATTCGCTTGTTGGCCTTCTCCCTCAGTTCCTGCGATTCCTTGCCGGCCCGTTCCTGCAGTTTATCGATCTGACCGTTCCATTCTTTGAGCTGCGCTTCCAACTTTTCGATATATTCTTCTCGTGTAGCCATTATTTTCTCACTTATTTTAAAATTAACGTTGGCAACCAGGAATTGACCACCCCCAACCCGAGAATCACCTTCCAGCCTTCCTGCCGCAGGGGTTCCGAGCTTGAGGTACTGGCATTTCCTGATGGTCTAAATGATTTTATGTTGCTTATTCTGACGAGTACTCCCCTTATTCAAGGTGGCTCCGAAGCATCCAGGCTGTCTTGGAATGCACATCAAGGCGCCGGGTAAGCAAGTCAATGGTGGCTTCGTCTTCCGCCTCGTTGGCCGGCTTCAATGCCTGGCGTGCAGTGCGCAATACCTGTTCATTGCCCAGCGCCAGGCGGCGCACCATCTCAAGGGCCTCCGGCTCCTCGGTATCCTCCTTAATGGAGGTCAACTCATTGAATTCCTCGAAGGTACCCGGGGCCCGGTAGCCCAGGGAGCGAATTCGTTCCGCTATCTCATCAATGGCTTCAGCCAATTCGGTATACTGTTCTTCGAATTGCTCATGCAGCGAATGAAAAAGCTCTCCCGTAACATTCCAGTGATAGTTATGCGTCTTCAAGTACAGCATATAGGAATCAGCCAATACTTTTGAAAGTTCGTCTGCAATAGCTTTTCTGCTCTCTTCGTTGATGCCAATATTTATTTTCATCTTTTTATCTCCTTTTTGAATATTAGTCATGGTTAACACCCTCTGGACTATTTATTACAACTGCAGTTTATTGGTTGTTCCCTGTTTTTGAATAATTCAGAAAACAACTCGCAAATAAATTCCTTCAGATCCTGTAAGACCATGTGACTCATTGGTTAGTATTTCAGATAGTATTACTACAGAAATACCACCAGAATCATTCCGGCAAACTAATAATAACTGTTTATAGGAGGGATAGAGATAATATGTCGCTGCTGTCAGGAATGGGTTTCCTGCTGCCAGCGATAGTGATCCACCAGACGCAGCATGTCAGCCGGTATCTTTGCTTCAAACCGTACCATCCGGTTTTTTCGGGGGTGCTGAAATTCCAGACGGTAGGCATGCAGGGCTTGTCGATTGATGAGCTGCTCTTTCTTTTCCTCAGGGGCATAGTGCTGGTCTCCCACCAGCTGGTGACCGATATGCTCAAACTGAACCCGAATCTGGTTCTTGAGCCCGGTATCCAGCTGTATTTCAACAAGGGTAGTTGACTGGAAACGTTCTTTAACCCTGTACCGCAGGCGGGCGGGCGTCGCTCCCTTTTCCTCCGGATCCACAACGATGTTCCGGAACCCTTTTTTAATGAGCTTTAGATGATGTTCAAGCGTCCCTTCATCTTTTTCTACAATCCCGCGTACCATGGCCAGGTAGGTCCGCCTGGGCTCATGATTACGAAATTTCTGATAAAGATCATCATACGCCCGCTTATTCTTGGCAAATACCATCAATCCGCTGGTATAACGATCAATACGATGCACCGTACCCACCCGCACACCGTGTTTGGCCAGATGGTCGGCCACAAGGTCAAAAAGATTTTTCACATTACTGTCGGGGATAGGCACCGCCAGCAGCCCGGCCGGTTTATCCACCACAAAGATATCCTTATCCTGGTGAACAATATAAAAGGGACGCTTTTTGGAGGCCATAGGCTAGTATTTCACGGCAGCAGGTTAGGAAAAGAATAACGCCCGGGATCAGGCTTCCACGTCATGCACTTCCTTGAGAATGGCTCTCGCATTGGCGTCGTCATTCTGGATGACACGGTGCTGCAAATTGGTAATAATCTCCTGCTGGGCTTTCTCAAAAGCCACTTCCCTGGCTTCCTTCTCGCTGCCCGTACGGAATAAATCATAGATGTCATCAGCCCGAACGATGCTATACAGGTCATCTTCATTGAAGGCGTGAGAACGCAGTTCTTCAAATTGTTTAAAAACTTCCGGAAACTCTTTACTGTCCTCCACCCTGGTGATAATCTCCACATCTTCAGGTGCTTCGGCGCTCAGGGGCGTCTTGCATAAATAGAAAAACTTGTGCTCGTATTTCATACTACTTGAACCTAACAGTTAATATGGTTTCACTAAATTCCTTTCGGAAGATAAGAAAAAAAATGGGGACCTCCTTAAATTGCAGCCGGAAGGAAAAAACGCCCTCTGTGCCCGGCAAAAAGAAATTCCAGCCTTTGTCAAGAAATCCTATATTATCCCTTAAAAGTCAGTTTCTGTGCGTTCAACGATTTGCCCAAAGGGTTCATGCGGGGTTCTTAACGGTACATTCAAAACTAAATTTTAATACAAGCTTTTAGTTTTCGATGTCTTTTGAAATCATTTTTGTCTTTTTCCTGCTGGCAGCTGCACTGGCTCTTTTTTCCACCGATTATGTTTCTTTTGATATCGCCGCACTGCTCATTATGATTTCCTTGCTGGCGACAGGCATCCTAAGTCCCAGCGAGGGGCTGGCGGGTTTCAGCAATCCGGCCACCTTGACCGTCGCCGCCATGTTTGTGCTGAGCGAAGGGTTGCGAAGGACCGGACTTCTGAATACCATCGGGCAGTTGTTCACGGAGCGAATTAAAGAGAACTACTGGGGAGGGCTCATCCAGATGCTTCTTTTTATCAGTTTTTGCTCAGCCTTTATCAACAATACAGCGGTTGTGGTTATTTTCATCCCGATTGTCATTCATATCGCAAACCGTATCGATGTGAGTCCGTCAAAACTATTGATGCCCCTCTCTTTCGCGGGAATATTTGGCGGCACCTGTACCCTTATCGGGACCTCAACCAACATACTGGTAAGCTCTATTGCCCAAGACCAGGGCATGGAACCCTTTTCCATGTTTTCCTTCGCCCCGGTAGGCCTGATGTTTCTCGCTTCAGGTTTCATCTACCTGTTTGTTTACGGCATTCCCAGAATACCTGCACGGCGTGAGCACAAGCAGCTTACCAAGGGATACAAGATGCAGGAGTACCTGACCGATGTGGTGGTAACAGAAGAATCGGATCTCGCAGGACACATCTTCCATCCTGAGGAACTGACCAATGCCCTGGACCTCGATGTGCTGCGCATCTTCAAGCCCGACTCCGATTCTTCGGCACAGCGGAACGAAGTGAAAATTGAAGCCGGGGATATCCTGCGGATCCGAGGCAGTGCCAAAGAAATCGACAAGCTGCTAAAAAGCAATGAATTTATGCTGAAGCCAGCTCATGAGTGGACCGATACCGACCTCATGAAGGGGCGTGATGCGCTCGTAGAAGCGGTCATAGCCCCTGAGTCTTCACTTATAGGTAAAACACTGGAGTCGGTGGATTTTTTCGAGCGGTTTGGCGCCGTCCCCCTCGCAGTGCGCCAACACGGGGAGCTCCAGCAGGAAAAACTGGGGAAACTAAAACTGGAGGGCGGCAGCACCATACTCCTGAGCATGAGCAAAGACCGGGTCCAGGAGGTCGATCGAAACCCTTCCTTCATTGTAGCTTCTGAAATAGGCGAAATGAGATCCCGGCCCGATAAAACCTTTCCTGTACTTGCCATCATGCTGGGCGTTGTTGCAGCGGCCGCACTGAATATTGTTCCCATTGTTGTCAGCGCTCTGGCCGGCGTTGCGCTCATGGTGCTGACCGGCTGCATCAGTGCGGAAGAAGCATACCAGGCCGTAAACTGGAAGGTAATCATACTGCTGGCGGGGGTTATCCCCCTGGGTACCGCCATGAATAAAACAGGAGCGGCATCACTGATGGCAGACCAAATGATTTTCTGGCTTTCCGGCTTAGGCCCCCGGGCGGTGCTCTCCGGTTTTTTTGGTCTCACCATGGGTATTACGGCCATTATGTCCAACAATGCCTCCGCAGCTCTCCTGGCGCCTATCGCCATCCAAACAGCCCAGTCGCTGGATGTGAACGCATATCCCTTTTTATTTGCTGTTACTTTTGCAGCATCACTTAGTTTTATTACTCCTTTTGGTTATCAAACCAATACCTTAATTTACGGTGCCGGAAAATATGAATTCACGGATTTTACTAAAATCGGCTTACCACTGAATATATTATTTTGGATCCTGGCAACCATCTTCATACCCGTTATTTGGCCCTTTTGACGTATGAAAAGCTGGCTTAAGAAAACGTTTAAAATCGTTGACTGGCTGCCCTCATATAGCCCGTCAAAACTGCGTGGCGACCTCTCAGCCGGCCTTACAACCGGCATTATGTTTATCCCCCAGGGAATGGCTTATGCCGTTATTGCCGGTGTACCCCCGATCTACGGGCTGTATGCGGGAGTGGTTCCCCTGCTCATCTATCCCCTGCTGGGCACCTCAAAAAACCTTTCCGTAGGTCCCGTTGCTGTTGACATGCTTATTATTGCTGCTGGAGTAAGCCTCCTTGCTGAACCCAACAGTAGCCGGTATGTCAGCCTTGCCATCCTGTTGACCATGATGGCTGGAGGCATGCAACTGGTCATGGGATCGATGCAGCTGGGCGCTGTCTTTAATTTCTTCTCACGTCCTGTAATCGCGGGCTTCACGCTGGCCGCTCCCCTCATCATCGCTTTCACCCAGCTCAATAACCTGCTGGGAATTGAGCTCTCCAATACCCAGTATATCATCACTGTCATTGAAGAAGTTATCTTGAAGTTCGACCAGATCCATCTTGAAACCCTGCTCTGGGGTAGCGGGGCCATTGTAGCGCTGGTCATAGTTAAATATCTGAAATCCAATATTCCGGCCTCCGTCATCATCCTGGCCATAAGCATTGTTTCTGCCTGGTTTTTTAATGCCAATACCATGGGCATCCAGCTGGTGGGCGACATCCCCATGGGGCTGCCCCCCTTCTCGTTCCCGCAGATCAATTTCAACAATATGCGAGAGCTGCTGCCAACCGCCCTGACCCTGGCACTGGTACAATTCATGATAGTAGCCTCACTGGGACGAACTTTTGCCAAACGTCACAACTATGTTATTGATGCCAACCACGAACTGGTAGCCATCGGGGCTTCGAACTTCCTGGGAAGCTTCTTCCAATCCATCCCCGTTTCCGGAAGCTTTTCCCGTTCAGCCGCATCCGAGCAGGCTAATGTTCAGACGCCCCTGGCCAATATTATTACCTCAGGAGTCATCATCGCCACCCTGTTGCTGCTGACACCGGTATTCTACTATTTGCCCATGCCGGTGCTGGCTGCCATCATCATCGTATCAGCGCTGAACCTCATTGATATCTCCGAATTTACATTTCTGTTTACCACCAAAAAAAGCGAGGGATTCATTGCCATTTTCACAGCCGTTTGCACCCTCTTCATCGGCATTCAAGAGGGTATATTACTGGGTATTGTAGCTTCCATGGTCAATATCCTATACAAATACAGCCGGCCGAATGTGGCTGAACTGGGACTCATTCCAGGTACACACCTCTTTCAAAATATTGACCGGCAATCCAATGCCCAGCGTATCAAAGGCATTATCATCCTGCGTGTGGACGCCTCATTCTCCTTTATCAATGCTGATTTTTTCCGCGATTATATCGTCAAAAAAACACGCGAGAAGAACAGTCATACCAAGTATGTCATCATTGACGGCAGTACAATCAATACCCTGGACACCACCGCTATTGACCAGCTGAAATCGATGGCAACCACATTAAGAAACTGGGATATTGAACTTTACATCACCGGACTCAAGGGCCCTGTACGGGATATCATCTCGAAATCGGGCATGCGCAGCTTTCTGGGTGAAGATCACTTCTTTCGGGAACCGCATGAAGCCGTACAGTATATTCTCAAGATCATGGATCGCAAGGATAACACCAGCCGGCTGGAAACCTACAGGAAAGAGGTCAACAGTGCAGACGCGGAGCAGGATATTTAAGCCCACTGAATGCCGGCGAGTCTTAGCCGATGATTGTGATCGAAGGCTGCAGGCTATGCTCATCCTGCCTGCACAGAAGTGGCCCTCAAAACATGTCTGGGAGCATAGAATGTGAGCGTTAATCCCCGCGCAATCATAAAAAACGTAAGAGCCAGCCATAATGAATGATTCCCAAGATAGGAAACGCCGAGCATATAAAGTGGCAGGAAGACACCCACAGTGGCAATAATCATGGAATCACGCATGGGAGCTGTTGCCGTGGCGCCAATAAAGATCCCATCCCATATATACGAGAAACTGCTCACCGTGGGCCCGGCTACAGTCCAAAGAAAATAGACCATAGCTGCATCAATGACTTTTTGCTGATCCGTGAACAGCCGGATGATATGTATATTGAAGACGGCATAAGCCAGCGATGCCAGAAGGCCGATACCGATCCCCCATATAAAACAGTACTTCACCGTAAGGGTGAGGCGTTTCTGCTGGCCGGAACCGGTGTAGCGGCCGATCAGGCTTTCCGCCGCATAGGCGAAACCGTCAATACCGTATGAGACCATCATCCAAAGCTGCAGAAGAATGGAGTTTGCGGCCAGTATAATATCCCCGAACGAAGCCGACTTGGCCGTAAAAAAAGAAAAGGTGAAAATCAGGCAGAGGGTCCTGATAAAAATATCCCGGTTGACGGAAAAGAATTTTTTCAATGACTCCACTTCAAGCAGCATCCGGTGAACGTAACTGCTCATCCATTGCCTGTACCGGCTGAACAGAAGCACAGCTGCCAGTAAAAGCCCGGTGTATCGGGCAATCAGGGTCCCCAGCGCCACACCATCAACATGCATTCCGAGATAATGAACAAAAAAGATATCAAGGAGGATGTTTATGGCATTCAGCACGATGGTCACGACCATGGGGTAACGTGCATTCTGCATTCCGAGAAACCATCCATTCAATGCATACAGCCCGAGGGTGGCCGGCGCTGTGTAGATACGGATTTCGAAATAAATACGCGTATAGCGCTCCACCTCCGGAGAGGCCTCCACAAGCCAGAAACTAAGATCGGCAATCCATCCCTGCAGCAGAAGAATGAGCAGGCTGGAGCCCCCCGCCACAGCGAGCGCACGGGCCAGAATCATAACGCTTTCGGCCTTGTCCTCCCCGCCAAATGCCTGGGCCGTCAGACCGGTGGTCCCCATACGCAAGAACCCAAACCCCCAGAAAATGAAATTGAAGATCATCCCTCCCAGCGCTATGGCTCCCAGGTAGTAGGCCTCCTCCAGGTGCCCCACAAGAGCCGTATCCACGGCCCCCAGCAGGGGCACGGAAAGATTACTGATAATATTGGGGATCGCCAGGTTTAGAATCTTACGGTTCAACTGCCGGGATAATCTTGTTAATCGTTCTGCTTGTCCTCGTATATATGCCTGCGGACCTGTTTGATGAACCGCTCAATATATCCCAGACCAAACAGAATGACAATGGCGAGAACCGTAAGTATTGAAGCCAAGGCATACTGCTGCAGGGCCACCGTGATCCCGATGGCCGCAGAAAAAAGAATGGAGGCAGCCGTCGTCAACCCCTCGACGGTTTCATCCTTGTTTCTGAAGATAATGGTACCGGCCCCGAGGAAGCTGATGCCCGTAATAATAGCTTCCATGATACGAATGGGATCAGCCTGAATAGCACCCTCGAATGCGGCATTCCCGCTATAATTTGCTATCATCACATTTCCAAGCACCACCAGCAGTGATGATGCGCCGGTGACGAGGATATGCGTGCGAAGGCCCGCCGGCTTTTGGGCCAATTCGCGTTCCAGACCCATCAGTCCACCCAAGAACATGGCAAAAATTACCTTAACAATCGGATCCCAGACCAAATCAAATTCCATACTGCACCTATTTTGTTATGTTAACAACACAAGATTGACAAAAATTGTACAGAAATCCCACTACGAATGGAAATTAGTTACTGGAAAAGCCGCTGGAAGAATAATAAAACCGGGTGGCACATGACTGAAGTTTATGCCCCGCTCACCAGGTACTGGTCGCGCCTGCAACTGCCGAAACAAGCCCGCGTGCTGGTACCGCTTTGTGGTAAAGCACATGATTTGGACTGGCTTGCAGATCAGGGATATCACGTTATCGGTGCAGAGGCTGCACAAAGGCCATTGATGGAGGTCATGGAACGATCCAATGCCTCCTTTGTACGCACAGAAAGCCACGGTTTTACTGTTTATCGGTCTGAGTCCATGGAACTCTGGCACGGCAATTTCCTGAAATTGCCAATTCCGCCTACTGCCCCCATTGATGCCATTTATGACAAAACATCCATCGTTGCCCTGCCGCCTGCCATGAGAGAACAGCATGCCCGCAAGCTTCTCAGCCTGAGCCAACGTCATACCCAGATGCTCCTGCAGAGCTTCGAATACGTCCAGGAAGAGATGAATGGCCCTCCCTTTTCGGTTCCTGAACAGGAGATAGCAACCCTTTTCGGTGCCGATTTCAAATATACCCTCTTGCATGAAGAATCAAAGATAGAGCAGCTGGAACGGTTTCGGCGGCGCGGACTGTCTTCTCATTTCCTGGAAAAAGTGTACCATTTGGAAGCCTGCAGACAGTCTGATTAAAATAGCTGATATTTTACTTGCCATCCAGCAACAGCTTTTTTTAGTTACAGTTGCATATCAATATGCCGGCATGTATTTTCAAAGTCACAATTTCGCTAAACACTATAATTATATATCCATCGCCACATGAATGTTGAACAGCGTAACCGACTCATCAGTTTTGTATTAGCAATCATTATTATTGCTTTGGGATATTATCTTTATCGTTCAATTGTAGACCCCTATCAAGAAGTTATTGACCGTGAACAAATGACCGAGCGAGTTCGGTACCAAATGCAGAACGTCCGGGATGCTCTTATTATGTACGAACGCCGAACCGACAGTTTTCCTCCAACCGAAGGCGGCCTCGACACCCTGGTTCAATTTATCAAGACTGACTCACTGATGGTTCAGCAGGCCGATTCCCTCTTCAAACCGATGGATCCTTCCAAGAAATTCATTGCCGATTCACTGATCTATTCGCCGCGGCCACCGCACTCCAAGTTCAATTACACGCTGAACGACACCCTGCGCCCTCGTATTTATTTGCTCGAAGATCCGGATACCGAAGATCGAATAGGGTCGCTCGAAAACACCACAGAACTCAACCAAGCCAGCTGGAATTAATGGCAGATGGAGCATGAACATCCGAGTTTAGGGCTTTGCTTTTTTGATAATCAGCTTTTTTATGCGGTCAGTCAGCCGGATAGCTCCCATTCCCTTGCCCGAATAGGTTCATACGATTTTCATACAGACACCACGGAAATGCTGCTGGACGAATCGGGCCAGCATTTTCGTGGCATCAGGCAAACCGTGGCCCAGCTGAAGCAGGAATATAACATTCGCCAGCTTCGCATCCACTCTTTTCCTACCCAGGAATGCTGGACAACGGTCCCCAAAATTGTTTATGACAATGCCGATGAGCGGGAGCACTACATAAAAATTCTTATGAGCGGGACCGATCGCAGCCAAATCCAGGCCACCTGGTACAACCTGAGCAATCAGAAATATAAATTCCTGCTGCTCAGGGACAAAACCTACCAAAAGGATCTCCATCAGCTGGCATCCGATACGGCAACGGCCGATCTCATCAGCGACTTTGAGATTGGCAGCCGGTGGATTCAGCATGCCAACCCGGGCGGTTCCTTCATGACCATCGGATGCTTCAAAGACTGCATCAGTATTACTTCCTTTATCCTGGGCAAACTGCGGGGAGCCACCTATATCAAGTTCGATGATCTGCAGGACCTCCCTTACTTCTGGCTTCAGTACACCAAAGAGCTGGCCTGGATGCGCGGACTTCACGAAAAGATATATGTCTACGGCATGGAAGCGTTTCGTATCATTGACATTCTGGAGCCTTTCTGGGACGACAGCGGAGTTGTGACCAAAATGGATTCGCTCGAGAAGATTCAGATCCAGGCAGATGAAGCCACATATGGTTTTAGCCTGGAAAAGGCATTTCCGGCCATGATGCTGGCCCTGGACTATCACTGAACTGGATATGGGCGGGGCTTCCTATTATTTTTCGTACCTTCTTCAGAAGGGAAAATGATCCGTATTATTAACAGATTGCTGATTTCATGCGTATAATCACCGGTATCCTCAAAGGAAGAAAAATTCATATCCCAAAGACGCTTGATGTCCGTCCCACAACCGATCGCACCAAGGAAGGGCTCTTTTCCATTCTTGACGCCCGCAAGTATATTCGCGGGGCCCGCGTGCTCGACCTGTTTGGAGGATCGGGCAACCTGGGATTTGAAGCTCTCTCCAGGGGATGCGAAAGCGTGCTTTTCGTTGACAGCGACCGGCGCAATATTGAGCACATTGAGAAAGTAGCTGAAGAATTCGGACTCTCCGACCAGGTGCGAACCGTGCCTTCCCGGGTTGAAGACTTTTTAAAAGGCATGCCTCTACCCTACGATATTATTTTTGCCGATCCGCCCTACGACTATTCCCTTATGCATGAAATGATTGAAACCATTCTTTCAGACGGCTGGCTTGACGAAAACGGCTGGCTTATTCTCGAACATGACAAAAGACACGATTTCAGCGGGCATCCTCATTGCGCCTATGTAAAAGAATACGGACGTACCCATTTGAGCATTTTTCTCGCTGAAGAAGGAATTCAATTTTAATCAGTGCCACCATGAAAACCTTAGCGCTCTATCCCGGTTCATTTGATCCCATCACCTATGGGCACCTTGATATTCTGGAACGTGCCACCGAGCTTTTCAGCAAGGTTATCGTCACTATTGCCATCAATAACAACAAAGAGACTGTTTTTACCGGGGATGAGCGGGAAAGCCTCATCCGGGAATGCCTGGAGGGCAAGACATGGGCCTCGCAGGTAGAAATCCAGCAGTTTACGGGGCTCCTCGTTGATTTTGCAAAAGAAAAGAATGCCCAGACCCTGGTCCGGGGTGTTCGACAGATATCTGATTTCGAATATGAATTCCGTATGGCCCTCACCAATCGCCGGCTGGCCCCCGAGGTCGATACCGTCTTCCTCATGCCCAATGAACAGCTGACCTTTATTTCCGCCTCCCTCGTTAAGGAGGTGGGCTACTGGGGAGGCAACCTCTCTTCCTTTGTTCCTGAACACGTTGAAAAAGCACTCAAGGAGAAGTTCAGGCAGCAGCGAGAGCGCGAGCATCCGTCGTCCAGCCAGTAGGGCTGATTAGCCCGGCTGGGAACAGCATGAACCCGCCACTGGCCAAGCCCTCCGAAGCCCCTGCTTTAGAATAGAATAAGAGTCCACTTTTTTCTATTTTCAGTTCGTTATTAAAATCCAATGCAAAAATCGAAGGACCAAACCCCATGATTTCCAAGCGCGCCCAATCCGTTGCCCCCTCCGCAACACTCAAAATTTCATCCAAAGCAAAAGAATTGAAACGACAGGGGAAATCAATTATCTCCCTGAGTGCCGGAGAACCCGACTTTAAGACGCCGGAACATATTTGTGACGCTGCAATCCAGGCCATCAAAGATGGGTTCCATGGCTATACGATGAACACCGGGACACCGGAGCTGCGCAAAAGTATTTCCATCAAGCTGCAGCGCGATAACGGGCTCTCCTACGATCCTTCGCAAATTATCTGTACCAATGGAGCCAAGCAGGCCCTGGGCTTCAGCATGCTGGCCATGCTCGACGAGGGCGATGAAGTCATTATTCCTGCTCCCTACTGGGTCTCCTACCCGGAGATGGTTAAGATGGCCGACGGTACGCCGGTAACCGTTCGTACTTCTTTTGAAAACAACTACCGCATGAGTGCTGAGCAGCTGGAAGAGGCGATCACGGACCAGACCAAAGCAGTGATGCTGTGCTCCCCCTCCAATCCCACCGGCACCTGCTATACGGCGGAAGAACTGGAAGCCCTGGCAGAGGTGCTGCGAGCCCATCCGGAAGTCAATGTCATATCGGATGAAATCTATGAATATATTGTCTTTGAAGGCGAGCACATCGGCATATTGAATGTGGCTCCTGATCTAAAAGACCGCACCCTGGTCATCAATGGATTTTCCAAGGGCTTTGCGATGACGGGATGGCGGCTGGGATATCTGGCCGGCCCACAGGCATTTGTAGATGCTGTTGCCAAAATACAGAGCCAGGAAACCTCAGCGCCTTCCTGCATATCACAGAAAGCCGGTGAAGCGGCCTATCGCGGCAACCTGGATGCGGTGCACACCATGCGCGACTCATTCAAGGAACGCCGTAACTTTGTGGTTGAAAAATTATCCGCCATTGATGGCGTGAAGTGCTTCAAACCCTCCGGGGCCTTTTATGTTTTCCCGGACATCTCTCATTACCTGGGCACCGAGACCAAAAGCGGTGAAACCATCGACAGCAGTACCGACTTATGCCTGTACCTGATTGAAGAGCATGGACTGGCAGCCGTTCCCGGCGATGCTTTCGGAGAACCCAACGGCATCCGTCTCAGCTACGCCTCCGGCATGGATGAGCTCAGGGAAGCCATCAACCGCCTGGAAACAGGACTCGGCGACCTGTCCTGAAAATATGACCAGCAGTGCGTGCCTTGGCACGGTTTATGCTTATTTGAGGTGCTGAAGATTTAACTAATTAATCATTCGTGATATAACATTATGCCTACATACGAATACAAGCGAGAAGACGGATCAACCTTCGAAGTTAAACAGAGTATTAACGATGATGCCCTGGAAACCTGCCCCGAAACCGGACAGAAAGTGAAACGGGTAATCAGTGGCGGAGGCGGCGTCGTATACAAAGGCGACGGATGGTATGTCACCGACTACAAGGACAGCGACCGCAAGGAAAAGCGCGCCGAGGCCGCAAAGAAAACCAATGGTGACGCCTCCGCAGGCAGCTGCCCGGCCAACGGTGCCTGCCCGGCGGCATCATAAGCTCCAATTAGTGCCAACCTGAACCGAATAGTGTGGATTCCGACCGTTCCCAAACTCATAAAGAGGCCTTAGAGCAGTTTGTACTGCTGTGGGGAGAGATGGCATCGGCCTGGGGCATCAACAGAACGATGGCACAAATCCACGCCCTGCTGTACGCCGAGGCCGACCCCCTGGATACCGATGCCATCATGAAGCAGCTGGACATCAGCCGGGGCAATGCCAATATGAATCTCCGCAACCTGTTACAGTGGCAGCTGATCCACAAAGTGCACTTCAAGGGAAGCCGCAAGGATTACTATACGGCCGAAAAGGAGGTTTGGAATATAGTTGCCACGATCATCCGAGAACGCCAGCAGCGCGAGGTTGCCCCCATCCGTCAAAATCTGAATGAGTGTCTCCAGCTTTTTGAAGAAAAAGAAGAACTCTCGCCAGAGGAACAGGATTTCCGTGAACGGATTGAGAATTTTACGGAGTTCCTGGAGATGTTTGAACGATTCACCGAGGCCCTGTTGCCCTATATCAACAAGCGGAACCTCAAATTCTTAAAGCAGCTCGTAAAACTTGCCGAGATGAAACACACCATCACCGGCAGCGATTCCTCATCCTCCGAAACAGACTGAGCAATAGCATATGAGTTCCAAGTCAACCAGAGAGATCGGCCATGAAGGGGAGGAACTGGCAGCAGCCTACCTGGAATCCAAGGGTTATACCATTCTGGAGCGTAATTATCATTTTGAACACGCCGAAGTTGACATCGTTGCCTACGATAATGAGACATGCATTGTCTTCGTTGAAGTCAAACGTCGGTCCACCAACCGCTATGGAGAACCTGAAGCGTATATTGACCAGGAGAAAATGGAAAATGTCTACAAAGCAGCCGAAGCCTGGATCTATGAACGCAAAATGGACGGAGCCCCGATCCGTTTTGACATCATTTCCATATTGCAAGCCGAAGGGGAAGCGCCAGAAATAAGGCATTTTGAGAATGCCTTTACCCGTGGAAGGTCATAAACGCTGTGCTCCCCCTGTTTTAAGGCATTGCGTTTCAGTAATGTTTTGTTGTATCTTTACTTCCTGTTGACGGGCATTAACTTTTAAATATTCACCGTGATGGACATAACACATTTGAACCCCCTTCGCTGGCGGAAGTCTTTTCTGGCTGTTGTGCTTGGGGGCATGGTGTTCATCTGGTTTGCATTCTTCGATACCTACAGCATCTGGACGCGCATTGAGCTTAACCACCGTCTGGAGGAGCTCCAGACCAAGAAAAAAGAACTGCAGCAGGAAACGCTTATTCTAAAAGACAAAATCGAAGACCTGGAAACTGATCCCGCCCTTCTTGAACGCATTGCCCGAGAAGAATACGGCATGAAGAAAGAAGGAGAAACCGTTTATAAAATCAAGGAAGTGGAGTGATCGGTTCTTCCATTTTACACTTCATTTCTTAGTACAACTCCCTTATACTACGGAAGCTTTAACCGCATAACCCCTGCTGTTTCCTGACAGGCAGCATCCCATGCCCGCTTTCAGCAATACTTCCAAATGAACAGATCCCCCACATATGTATCAACTGTTTTGTACCCCTTCTGCGGGTTCTTTCTGGTACTGTTTCTATGTATGGGCAGCCTGCTGCATGCCCAGGATTTGGATCTGCCCGTTGATACACTCCAGCAGGAACGGGAAGGACAACAGGGAGCTCGCTCCCAGCAGGGATCGGGAACGGCCCCCACCCCCGAACAGGAGGGACAGATCAATTTTCAGTCCAGTGATTCGCTGGTTTTCGTCTTTGACACAAGCCGTACAGCCACCCTCTATGGGTCCGCCTCGGTTGCACATTCGGCCGGGCAGCTCAAAGCGGGAAAGGTCTCTCTCAACCTCGACAGCAATATTGTCAGTGCCGACACGCAGACGCCCGAAGACACTCTCTCCAAGCCAGTCCTGACCCGCGAAAATAACCAGGTGCGCAGTAATCGCATCGATTTTAACTACAAAACGGAAAAGGGGCGTTTTGAAGTAGCACGCATCAGCATCCAGGATGGCAATGTCACGGGTACACGCGTCAAGAAAACGGCGCCTCATGTGGTCTTTCTCGAAGACGCCATCTACTCGACCTGTAATCTTGACCATCCCCACTATTACATTAAAGCAGACCGGATGAAGGTGGTAGATGAAGAAAAAGTCTTCTTTGAGAAAGCGCGCCTGTATATCCTGGACATCCCCTATCCCCTTGTCTTTCCCTTTGGATACCTGCCCGGCAAGTTCGACCGGCAACAATCGGGTCTCCTGGAGCCTACCTACGCCTTCCAGAATAAACAGACACGCGGTATCGGCCTTCAGAACCTGGGTTGGTTTCAGTATTTCAACGACTATATCACGGCCCAGGCCTCAATGGACATTTTTACCTCGGGAAGCTACTTTGTGGATGCACAAACCAACTACCGGCTCCGCGACAAATTTGACGGCAGTATTCAGCTTGGATACTCCAAAGAGCGGCGTGGACTGGAACCGACAGACCCAAGTTTTTCAACCAACGTCCAAAAAAGGTTGGCGGTGTCTCACCAGCAGGATTTCTCGCCCTACGCCAGCTTTAATGCCAATATCAACCTGCGGACGGCAGACTACTATCAGCAAAACTCCTATGATGTCAATGACCGGGCGGAAACAAGCACCAGTTCAAATATCAACTACCGGTATCGTCATCCCGAGAACCTGTACAACTTCAATATATCCGTACGTCAGAACCAAAACTTCAAAACCAACGTAACGCGCCTTTCCGGTCCGGACATGAATTTTAGCCTCAAGCGCTTCTCTCCGTTTGAAAATGAACAAACAACCTCCCAGGACCAGAAATGGTATGAAAATGTTTCCGTGAGCTACCAGAACACCTTCGACTCGGAATTCAACTACTCCCCGGTTCGCCGAGACTCGGCGCGTTACAACTGGTTTGAAGCATTGATAAATCCGAGCAAATACAAGGCCGCAACCGGAGATAGTGATCACTACCAGTATGGATTTCGCCAGCAGGCTGATGTCAGCCTGGGGCAGATTCTCAACAGCCGGTTCCTCAATCTAAGCGCCAATGCCAATTACAATGAATACTGGTTTCCCACAAGCACACGCAAGTCTTTCGTTCCCGATTCCAATGAGGTGGTCGATCGCAGCGTCCGGGGCTTTACCACGGCACGTGATTTTTCGACAGGCCTGAGTTTCTCCACCACTGTTTATGGGCTGATGAATGCCAAAGTTGGAAAGATTCAAAGTTTTCGGCATACGCTGCGACCATCGCTTTCGCTTAGCTACCGGCCCGATTTCAGCAGCGACTTCTGGGGATTCTACCGAACCGTACAAACCGACAGCACGGGACGCACGCAACGTTATTCCATTTTTGAAAATGAAGTGTTCAATGGTCCGGGACGAGGAGAACAGCGGGCCCTGGGCTTCAGCCTCAACAACACATTCGAGGCCAAGCAGGTGAAGCGTGACTCCACGGGTGAGAAACAAGAAAACGTCATTCGGCTCATCGATCAGCTGAGCCTAAGCTCAAGCTACAACTTTGCAGCCGACAGCCTCAAACTGGCAGACCTCAATACCTCGTTTTCAGCCCGCATTGTAGATGGCATGAGCATCAGGGCCAGCGCCAATTTCAATTTCTATGACCGGGATGAGAGCGGAAATAAAATTGACCGGTACCTGCTGACCACTTCCGGCAAGCCGTTTGAAATGACCCGGTTTTCCGCCAGCACCAGCTACTCCTTTGAATGGGGAAGCGGCGGCTTAAGAACAAACAACAGAAAACCCCATTTCCCGGAAAACTACGACCCGCTTAATCAGCGCCTATTCCATCCTGTAGATCCGCATTTCAACACTCAGCCCGTCCAGGAGTTCAATTCTCCCTTTTCCTTCTCAGTAAACTTCAGCTACCGGTGGAATTTAAACCCCAGGGGCAATAACCGGACGTCGGCCACCATCAATGCCAACAACATCAATCTCAAGCTGACACCGCGCTGGGACTTCCGAACTCAGATTGGCTATGATTTTGTCCGCCAAGAACTCACGCCCTCGCAGTTTTCGCTCAACCGGAGCATGCACGACTGGAATCTTTCCTACACTATGAACCCTTTCGGCGAGTTCCAGTACTATTTCTTTTCACTTCGAATCAATGCCGGACGGCTGCAGGGCATCATCCAGAAATTGCCCATCCTCAATAACCTCGAACGGAGTTCCAGCCCAACCGGACGAGCTCCCCGCGGCTTTTAGCGGTCCCGCTGTTCCATATACTTGATGACATATTTTCCCAGGACGTCAAATTCCAGGTTTATGGCGTCCCCTTCCTCCCTGGCTTTCAAGTTGGTATGCTCGAAGGTATAGGGAATAATCGCCACCGTAAAGGCATGATCCTGCTCATCGGCCACCGTAAGACTGATGCCATCCAGGGCGACACTTCCGCGGCCAACCACAAGAGCGGCGTTCTCGGGCGGATAGGAAACGGTTATCAGCCAGTCGGTTCCCTCCTTCTGGATTTGCTCTATGGTTCCCACCGCATCCACATGGCCCTGCACGAGGTGACCATCCAGAAGCTGGTCGGGCCGCAGCGACCGTTCTAAATTCACGGGATTGCCCTCTTCAAGCGTTCCGATATTCGTCTTGCGCAGCGTCTCCTCAACACTTTGCACCGTAAAAGTTGCTTGATCATGACGTGTTACCGTATGGCATACGCCGTTTATACTGATGCTCTGGTCAATGTTCAGTTCGCCGGCAAACGAGCAGCCAATGGTAAGTTCCCTGCCGCCATCCAGCATGTTGATCCTGTTCAATTCTCCTACTTCCTGAATAATGCCTGTAAACATAGGTTGAGTATTGTTAAAAGTATCCGCTAAATAGTAAATCCTTGCCTACCTGCTGCCACTCTACATCCCGGAAATCCAGGACTTCGTCCATATGATTGATCCCCACCCCCATCACCGATCGGGTCCCACCGCCCAGTATTTTCGGGGCAATAAAACATTCGACCTTGTCCACCAGGCGTTCGCGCAAAAGCGCTGAAGCCAGGTTCTGCCCCGCCTCAACAAGGATGGAGGTAATGGATAAGCCGCCCAGTTCGTCTAGCGCCTTCCCGAGATCTGTATGCCCCTCCTTTTCATCAATCAAAAGGGTCTTGCCGCGAAAATAATCAGACTGCAGCATACTAAGCATCGGATCGGCTTCATTCCGGTATTTTTCCTTGTTGTGAGTCAGCCTGATCGTTTTCTCCTCATACTGATCGGTAAAAAGATTGAGCTCTTCCGGCAAGTCCAGCGGACCATCGATGACTATGCGTCTGGGCTGTCGCCCCTCGACATGGCGAACGGTCAGTCTCGGGTTGTCCAGCAGCGCCGTATTTCGACCGATCATCACCGCATCATACCGACTCCGCCAGTGATGTACCATCGTACGCGCCTCAACTCCACTTATCCACTCGGAATTGCCATCCGGCGCCGCAATATATCCATCCAGTGTCTGTGCCATCTTGAGTGTCACAAACGGCCGGTTGAAGGTGTGATAGTGCAGGAAGAACTCATTCAGTCGTTTGGCCTTATCCTCCAGCAGTCCCACCTCAACGTTTATGCCCCGTTCACGGAGATATGCAATCCCTTTTCCTGCCACTTGGGGAGTGGGATCCTCCATGGCAACCACAACGCGCCTGATCGGGAGTTCAGCCAGCATCTCGCAACAGGGAGGCGTCTTTCCGTGATGAGCACACGGTTCCAAGGTCACATAAACCGTCGCACCTTCGAGCAGATCAGGGGCAACAACCGAGTCTACCGCATTTTGTTCGGCATGCGCCTGGCCATACCGCTCGTGATAGCCCTGGCCGATCTTCTCTCCTTCGGCTGAAACAATCACACATCCAACCATCGGATTGGGGGAAACATAACCCGCACCGCGTTCCGCGATCTCGAGTGCGAGCATCATCCATTTGCTGTCGGCTTGTGTCATCTGTTCATCAAGAACGTTCCGAATTCCGTTTGTCAAAATAGGTAAAACAAAACAGGGCAAGAAGCGTTCCCTCCTGCCCTGATGGTCAACAAAATCAAGCTTGTTACGTCTTGTGAAGAATACAGCCAGCGCCTAGCCCTGCAGAACGTCAGACCGGTTGTCTTCAATCTCAGCCTCTTCGCGCAGTTCTTCAACCCACGTGTTGAGGAAAGCGGCCCCTTTGGATTGTCGCAGCTGCTGACGAATTTCACTGCGCTGCGCCTGCGTCATATTGGACACATCGGCTCTGTCAAGATTGACAACCCGTACCACGAATACCGCACTGGTACCCTTGACCGGCCCCGACTGCTCTCCCTGCTCCAATCCAAAAACAGCACCAACGACCGAAGGCTCACGTCCGGCGCCCGGAAGCGTTGTTGCATTCTTGGAAACACTCTGGGCACTACCCACTTGCTTACCAGTGGCTTCCGCCAGCGCTGCGAGGTCACTGTTCTGATCAAGCAGCTCCTGAACCCGCGCAGCCGTCATTTCTTTGCGCTTCTCGTTGGTTACCGTTGTCCGGATCTGCTCCTTTACCTGTTCAAAAGGCTGAACCCCGGACGGTGTTATTTCCGTCACATTGAGAACCACAAACTGACCTGACAGTTCCAAAGGCTCCGAAATTTCGCCTTCTTCAGCATTGGCTAAATAGTTCATGATCTGCTGGCTCTGGCCAATGCCGGAAATAAAATTTGTGCCCTTGGTAGCCAATCCTTCCTTCAGTTCCAGCCCTCGCCGCTCTGCTTCCGCTTCGAAACCGTCCTCTTCGGCGAAAAAGCTGAAGTCATCAGCTTCCTTTGCCTGTTTATCGACCGTTGCAATAGGATCAGCCGTAATATCGAGGCTAAAGGGTACAAAGCTGACCTCAGAACCACTTTCCGCTACCTTTTTGAGCAGGTACACCCGGCCCTGGTCGCGAATAACCTCACTGACTTCCCCGGTTTCCAGCTCAATAACCGGTGCAAACAGTTCGCGAACTTCGTCCTCCTCAACCGTTCGCACGCTGTAGGGCGTCGTGGACTGGTAGCTGTTCAGGAAAAGAGAATCATTTTCTGCCTCGGCAAAATCCGTGCGCAGATCTTCCATCTCCTTCAGTGTTCGGGCCGTATCCTGCCGGGTCGGCGTTTTATCAAAACTCACATAATTAAATCGGTAGGTCTCGTTGCGTTCGAACTGCTGCTGATGATTCTCATAATAGGTCCTCAAATCATCCTCAGTCACCGTAATATCACTTTCGGAGACCTCTGCATAGGGAAAACGAACATAGGAGAGGTCTGCCCGCGTGTTATTGCGGATATACTGCTGTTCCACCTCATACTGGCTCACTTCCAGAGACGACTGCAGATAATTATTCATTTTCTGCTGGCGCCGTTTCTGACGCATCTGCTCCTCAATGGCAATCCAGAGCTGCTTGTTCTCCGGCGATTCGATGGCCGTCTTCAATGCAACCCGGTCGATGGTGCCATCTTCGCGCTGGAACTGCTGACGGATAAAAGGATCCGGGTTCTCACCGGTAATCATATTAACCACTTCCTGGTCTGTCACTTCAATCCCCAGCTCTTCCATTTTCTGCTGCAGCAGCTTTCCGGTCACGATCTCATCCCACGCGCGCTGCTCAAAGTTGGCCCGCATTTCGGCATCAACAGCATTACCCGTCTGCTGGGAGTACTGCTCCACATAATAGTTTATCCGGTTATTGTATTCCTCAAGATCAATGGTCTCCCCGTTGACGGCTCCAAGGGATCGGGAACCACGCTGGAGGACATCAAAAAAGTTGGTGTCTGCCAACATCCATAACAATCCAAATGAGAAAATGAGTACCCACAAAATCACACTGGTACTTTTTCTCATTTTATCCATTACACCCATAAATAAAACCTCTTATCTTCGTCTTTTTTATATTGCAAAAGCTATTAAATTCTTTCTGCTACTAAGCCTGTAAATATACAAGAAGCCTACGCTAAGAGCAATTCAGCGCCCTACAAAAGTTTTTAAAGGCTTTAAGCAGACAAGATTATGATCCAGGTATCGGTCAGATGCTAGAAAACCTCAATTAACCGCATGTGCTTGAGATATTTACCAGGATCTTCATTGATATTTTTTATCAGCAGGTCCATTTCTCCGGACAAACTTTCCAGGTTATTGTAGAGGGCGGGGTCGTTAACCAGCTTGCCCAGGCTACCCTCCCCATTGTTAATCTTGATCAGCATTTTACGCAATTCACGATTGGTCTGGGTCAACTCGCTGCTCAAGACTTCAAGTTCGTTTAGCGAGCGATCCAGGCCCGCCATCACAGAATCAATGCGGGATTTATTCCGGGCACTTATCGTATCCATGTTGGCTAAAAATCCGTTGGCGTGCGCTATACTTTCTTCCAGGTCTGAACGCCTGTTGCGGAACAGAGTGGCAACTTCATCGGTTGTGGTTTGCAGGTTGGTCAGGGTCGTATCGATTTTGCCCTGGGCCTCCTCATCGATCATGGAATTCAGCTCCGCCAGAAGGCTGTTGAGTTTTTCAAAAGATTCGGAGACATCTTCGCTGAGTTGCTGACCCTGGTTTTTCAAGGTTTCCATCATCCCTCCATCATATACTCCTTTTATCCGGTCACGGTGTTCCAAATACTGCTCGGAGTCGCCTCGCTGAATGACCACGGCTTTCTCGTCGAGCAGCCCGGAAGATTGCAGGTGGGCCTCTGAGTCCCTGGGAATTTCCGTATCAAGGTCAAAGCTCATGCTAACCTCTACGCTGTCTCCCTTCAGGAGCTCCATGGACTTTACAGAGCCCACCTTTACGCCGCTGATGAAAACATAGCCGCCGGGGGTCAGCCCATCAGCTTGCTCAAAGTGGGTATAGATGATCTTTGACTGTCGAAACAGCGGCATATCCCCCATCAGGCGGTAACCGAAAAAACCGGCTACCAAGGCAGCCAAAATAGTTAATGCGACTTTTAATTCGTTACTTATCTTCAAAATATCTCCTGTTAACTTCTGATTTGATACTCACTGGCGGTAATAAAATCGATCAGTTTCTTATTATCACTTTTCCGCAGCTCCTCAACGGTGCCGTGCCAATATAGTTTTTGTTCTTCTAAATAAGCGACCCTGTCTGCAATTTTCAAAACGCTGTGGATGTCGTGCGTTACTACAATAGAGGTAATATTCAAATTTTCAGCCATTGAAATAATCAGCTGGTTGATCTCATCCGAGGTCTGCGGGTCGAGCCCGGAAGTCGGTTCGTCGTAAATGAGAAAATCGGGCTGCAAAATAGTTGCCCGAGCCAGGGCCACCCTTCTGCGCATACCGCCGGAGAGCTCTGCCGGTGACCGATCGCCGGTTCCAGCCAAATTAACCATCTCCAGCGCCTCTTCAACCTTCTGTTTGATCTGTGCTTCATCCAACTCTGAAAAATAACGCAAGGGGAAAGCAATATTTTCAAACGTATTGAGCGAGTCAAAGAGAGCTGAACCCTGGAACAGCACCCCGAAGCGCTGGCGCATCTTGCGTAGTTCTACATACTCGAGATCAAAAACATTCTTTCCATCGATGACCACTTCCCCGGAATCAGGATACATCAGGGCATTCAGATGCTTCACCAGCACCGACTTCCCGCATCCCGAACGACCGATGATAGCCACCGTCTCACCGTCCTCAATATCAAATGCGACATCTTCCCAGACCAGATTTGAGCCAAAACTTTTTGTGAGATTGCGTATCTCTATCATAAGTCATTCAAATGATTATAAAAATACCGCGGCGAGGACAAAATCAGCTAATAATACATAAATACAACTTAAAACCGTAGCCTGTGTTGTACTTTGCCCCACACCTTCGGCCCCTCCGGTGGCGTAATATCCTTTAAAGCACGAGACCGATGTGATAACGTAGCCGAACACAAAGGCTTTGAGAATGCCAAAGGTCACGTCCCAGGGAAAAAAGAACTCACGGGCCCCGGACATAAATTCAGCCGGCGGCAGCGCTCCGGAAAGATAGCCCGCAACAACACCTCCTATGATGCCTGATACACTGGCAAAAATATAAAGCAACGGAAACATGATCAGTCCCGCCAGAACACGAGGAAGCACCAGGTACGAAACCGAATTGAACCCCATCGACTCCAGGGCATCTATCTGTTCACTGACCCGCATCGTGCCCAACTCCGTGGCTATCCGTGCGCCAACCTTCCCTGCCAGCACCAGGCTGGTAATCACCGCAGCCAGCTCAATGAGCAGCGATTCAGAGGTAATGGCACCAATAACCGAAATCGGGATAAAGGCTATATCAAGCTGGTAGGCCGTCTGTATAGTCATAACCGCGCCTGTAAAAACTCCGGTCAGGAGTACGATAGGCACGGATTCATAGCCGATTTTCAGTAATTCGCTCACCAGGTTCTTCTTATACGTATTAACCTCGTATAGCGACCGCAGTGACCGATACAGCAACAGGCTATACTTTCCTAATTTTTCAAGTGCTTCCATAATTGTTCTTTTCCTAAAACAACCATGGAAACTATTAAATTTCTATGTCGTTGTCATTTCGAGCGCTTTATTTTTTCAACTATATTACAAGCTCGAAAAGTCAGCTGGTATCTATAACACCCATGCACCGATTTTACAACAATATTATTGACAATATTATAGCACTGCGTATCGGCATTGCCAGTGTTATTCTGCTGATCGTTTTTGTTATCGGTTCAACGGGATACCACCTGATTGAAGGCATGAACTTTTTCGATGGTTTCTACATGACCTTCATCACCATTACCACCATTGGTTTTTCAGAACTGACAAACCTGTCGGCAAGCGGCCGCATATTCACCATGATTATTTTCCTCATGGGTATCGGCGTGATCTCGTATATTGCCTCACAGACCACACAACTAATTTTTGAAAGTGAACTCTTCAGGATACGGGCTATGAAAAAGCAACTGCAAAAAATGGAGGATCATTACATTATAGCAGGCTATGGAAGGATCGGACACCGGATTGCCGAAGTGCTGCAGGAAGCCAATATCCCTATAGTGGTCGTAGAAAACCAGGAAAGCAGCATTGAACGCATTCGCAACAACAAGCTGCTGTATGTTTCGGGAGATGCCCAGGATGAAGATATATTGATAGAGGCCGGCATCAAGCGGGCCAAAGGCCTCATCTGCACCCTGTCTCGCGATCAGGATAATGTTTTTGTTACCCTGATCGGCCGGGAAATTAATCAGGATATTTTTATTTTAGTGCGCACAAACCAACACCAGAACACCAAAAAAATTCTGCGGGCCGGGGCTGACAAAGTAATTTCACCCTACGAAATCGGGGCCGATCGGATGGCCAACGTCATCCTGCGTCCCCATGTAGACCAGTTTATCAATCGTATTCAAAGCGGTACCCATCGGAAACAGGTTCAGGATCACGTTTTTGATGAAGTCAAGGTCTTTGAGGGATCGGAACTG
Organism: Fodinibius sediminis; assembly: GCF_900182555.1. Classification (GTDB taxonomy): domain Bacteria; phylum Bacteroidota; class Rhodothermia; order Balneolales; family Balneolaceae; genus Fodinibius; species Fodinibius sediminis. Next base: position 139,544 of record NZ_FXTH01000001.1, read on the forward strand.
GATGGAAAAACACTTTCCGAAGCCCAGATACGTCAAAAATATTTTGTCGTCATTATTGCAATCATCCCCCGTGACAAGGAAGCCATTCGCTTCAATCCCGGCAGTGATGATCTGATTTCTGCCGGCGATTCCCTCATCGTACTCGGAGATATCGAACGCATTAAACATCTGCGGCACGAGGGATGCGACGACTACCGTTCGCTGTCGGAACGCGTCTCCCGACACGCATTCACCAAACATTTTAACTCACAACAAGAAGATACACAGTCAGCATGATACGATATTTAACAGCCGGAGAATCACACGGCCCCCAGCTTACAGGCATCATCGAAGGCATACCCGCAGGACTCTCGATTACAGAAGATGAAATTGCTCTCCACCTGGCTCGCCGCCAGAAAGGTTATGGACGGGGCGGGCGCATGGCTTTCGAAAAAGATCGTGCTGAAATTCTTTCGGGGGTTCGCTTCGGAAAAACGACCGGGGCACCTATTGCCCTCCAGATGCCCAACCGGGCCTTTGAAAAGGATGACGCCAATTGGCCCAAAGTAATGAACAAGGAGGGAGACGGCGAGGATGTGGATCCGATAACCGTCCCTCGTCCGGGCCACGCCGACCTCACCGGGGTTCAAAAATACCGGTATGACGATATACGCCCCGCTATCGAGCGCTCCAGTGCCCGCGAAACCGCCATGCGGGTTGCCTGCAGTTCCATTGCCCGCAAATTTCTGAACCATTTTGGCATCGAAATCGGGGGACATGTAACCCAGATCGGGAGTATCGGCTATGATGACCCCTGGGAGTCGGTTCGCACCCGCGTAGACCCGATGCTGGATGAAGGAGCGGAAACCGTATTTCGTGCCGCGGATGAATCGCCGGTACGTTGTCTTGATGAAGAGCTTACCCAACAGATGCGCCAGGAGATCATCGTCCGCCGCAAGGAAGGCAGCTCGCTCGGCGGGCACTGGGAAGTTCTGGTCACGGGCCTGCCCACCGGCCTGGGCAGCTTTGTACACTGGGACCGGAAACTGGACGGACGACTGGCCCAGGCCGTCATGGGAACCCAGGCCATGAAAGGCGTTGAAATAGGACAGGGATTTGAAGCGGGACGCCGGCACGGCCAGGTTGTTCATGATGAAATCACCTATGAGAACGAGGCATTCAGCCGCCGTACCAACCGAATGGGAGGTATTGAGGGAGGTATCTCCACCGGTATGCCGCTGATCGTTCGCGGCGTAATGAAACCAATACCGACCATGCTGACGCCCATCTCTACCGTAGACATCAATACGAAGGAGGAAAAAGATACGCGATACGAACGATCCGATGTCTGTGCCCTGCCCCGTGCTATCGTGGTTATTGAGAGTGTTATTGCACCGGTTTTGGCCAATGCCTTCCTGGAGAAATTCGGGGGAGATTCCATAGAAGAAATTGAAGAACGGTATCACAACCGCTAGGGATATCATCTACCCGCGGTAAAATTTCCTTTTTCAGGAGCAGAATTTAAGTATCTTCACCTTAGCAGGGTTTTCAGCTTGGCCTGTCGGGCCCGGCGATATAATAAAACAGGGCACGAACGTTAGTACAACGGGAGGCCAAGCAGGACCTTTCAGTGATCTTTTTAACTGTACCAGGCTTCGATATGAATAAAGAGAGGCAGTCAAAAATCAAGCAGCTGGCCCGGCAAATTAAAAAGAATCCAAAAGATTCCTTTTCCAAATTTGCCCTGGCCCTTGAATTCCGGAAACAGGGGGCCTTCGGGAAGGCCCGTATTTTATTCGAGGATATCCTGAAGAACGATCCGGATTATATAGGGGTCTATTATCACCTGGGGAAGCTGTATGAGATGCACGACCGCTTGTCTGATGCCCGGAAAATGTATAAGCTTGGTATCCCCAAAGCCGAACAACAACAGAAACTACGTACCAAATCTGAACTGCAGGAAGCCCTGCAGCATCTGGAATTTGAAATGGACAATTAAAATCCCCATGAAAGTCACCACTTTTCTTCTCAGCCTGATCGTCCTTGCCCTATTCATCCCCCGCGACCTGCATGCCCAGGATACCGTAACCCATACCATTCAGAAGGGGGAAACGCTCTTCGGCATTGCCAGGCAATATGACACTGAAGTTCAACAGCTCAGAAGATGGAATGACCTGAAGGCCGATGAGCTCTCGGTGGGTCAATCCATTATTGTCGGCAAGGAAGGAGAAGCATCTCCGGCAAGCGGCACCGGCGAAACACAGCAGCATACCGTAGAGAAAGGGGAAACGCTTTTTTCCGTATCCAAGCAGTATCAAGTGACCATTGCCGAACTCAAGGCCTGGAACAACCTGACTGCAAACAACCTAAAAGTAGGGCAAACCCTGACTATCCATCCCTCCGAATCGACTGAACCGCAGGAGGAACCGATCACGGTGGAAAATACAGCACAGCAAAATACAACCTATTTGGTGAAAAATAACGATTCCCTGTACGGAATTGCTCAAAAACACGGCATGTCTGTCGCCCAGCTGAAAAAACTGAATAACCTTTCCTCCAATACCATTCGCGTGGGACAGGAACTAACCGTGCGCTCTTCTTCGTCGACCCCCTCGGTCGCATCTTCATCAACCTCCTCAACCGCACCTCAGGGACGATTCATCAAGCACCGAATAAGCGGGGGAACTACCACCGTGGCCCAGCTTGCAAAAAAATTCCACATGGACGAAGAGGAGTTCAGGGCCCTGAATACCGATATCCAGTCAGACCGCTTGCGAAATGGACAGGAGGTGACCGTTCTTACTCCCTCCAGCAAAAGCTTTAAAAACCCCTACATCAAGAACAGCAGCTCAATGAGCAGTCTCGGGACCGTCACCATTTCGCAGTACGACGCTTCCGACAAAGCAACACCCACGACCAGCGGCGATCTCTACAACCCCGAAGCTTTAACAGGCGCCCATCCCAATATTGCGCTGGGATCCATCATATTTGTCAAAAATCCGCAGTATCCGCACGGTGTTTTTGTACGAATTAATGATCGTATTTCCGGCAAGGGACTTAAACTTTCAACTGCGGCCTGGAATACACTCCATTTTGCCGGATCCAGCGCCTCAGCGATGATATATCAAGATTGATGCCCAACATTAAGCAACCGATACAACGATATTTTACGACTACACACTCACTGCTCTACAGCTACCTGGTCAGTCTCCCGCTGCTGCTGCTGTACGAAGTGCTGATCTTCATATCCCAGCCAGACAGCAATCAGGTGGTCCGGATCTCCGTGGATATTTGGATCAAAATGCTCTTCTCCTATGTGGGGCAGGATGTGCTGTCAATAACGCTGATCCTGGTCGCACTAATCGGGATTTACATCCTGTACCGCGAACGTGACAAACTCTCCTCGCTCAGGTTCAGCTATTTTATGACGATGCTGATCGAGGCTTCCGTCTACGCCTTTGTTCTTTCTGTTCTTATTTCCATAACTGTTGCCAACCTCCTGCAGATGATACAGGCCTCTCCTGTAGAAAGTTTATCACTGGTGCAGCAAATGGCCCTCTCCCTGGGGGCCGGCCTGTATGAAGAATTGTTTTTCCGGGTGCTTCTGGTCTCAGCCCTGCTCTGGTTTTTCAATTCCTTTTTTGCTAAAAAGACCGCCGCCTATACAGCAGCCATCGTACTTGCAGCGGTAATATTCAGCCTGGTGCATTATACGGGATCCATGGGTGAAACCTTTACACTGGCTTCCTTTCTGTTCCGGTTTCTTTTCGGACTGGCACTCAATGCCATCTACCTCTGGCGCGGATTCGGTATGGCGGCATGGACCCATGCTATTTACGATCTGATGGTCATCGTCTTCTGATACCACTTCATTAAAAAGAGTAAATTATAGAGAGATCTTTAAGAAAGCTTCATAAATTTTTGGTATGTTATTTGAACATTTGCTTTACCTATGAGGCTCATTAGTGAAACTGATTAAGAATTTAGGATCAAAAGCTCTATTATAGTTGTATCAGTAAACAAGGAAGCAACATGCTTGAGGGCAATACAGACGGCTTTTTCAGAGCCAGCGGCGGTTAACCTCACAAACACTGTTTGGCAATCAAAATCTATTACAAAGGGATGGCCGAATTAACCACAGAAGAAATTCAGAAGCAGGAAGATTTCGAGGATGAAATCATTCCCCATCTGGATGCTATGTATAATTTTGCGCTGCGGCTGACCTCCGATCCCAGTGATGCCGAGGATCTGGTGCAAGACACGATTGTCAAAGCCTACCGATTCTTCAGCAGTTATGAGAAGGGTACCAATGCCAAGGCATGGCTCTTCCGCATCCTGAAAAATTCGTACATCAACAACTACCGGAAAAAATCAAAGAAACCCAACCAGGTAGACTACGATGAGGTTTCCACCTTCTATGAAACCATCCGGGCCGAACGTACCGATACCTCTGACCTGGAAGACAAAATGTTTCGCGAGCTGATTGATGATGACATTTCCAATGCCCTCGATGAACTTCCGGAAGATTTTAGAACGGTCGTCCTGCTTTGTGACGTGGAAGGGTTCACCTACGAAGAGATCGCAAATATGCTGGATGTGCCCATAGGAACCATCCGTTCACGCCTGCACCGCGGCCGCAACCTCCTGAAATCACAGCTGATGGAATACGCCAAGGAGCGGGGTTATCAACCGGATTAAAGCGGATAGAGCTACCTTCATGCCTCATTTTTCGCTGCCTGTTCCTCTTCCTGAAGCCTGTCAGCCGGAAGGATGACACGCATGGTGGTGCCCCGTCCAACTTCGCTGTCATGAATCAACAGCCGACCGTTGTGATAGCCCTCGATGATGCGCTTTGTCAGGCTAAGTCCCAGCCCCCATCCCCTCTTCTTGGTACTGTAGCCCGGTTTAAAAATTTCATGCTGGAATTTTTTTTCAATACCGACACCAGTATCTGTTATATCGATAAAGACTTCATTCTCCACGCGATATAGCTTGACTGTTACCTGGGCTTTGGCGGCTGAAGATTTTATGGCGTCCATCGCATTTTTAATCAGATTCTCCAGGGCCCACTGGAAAAGATCAGAATTCACCTTCGCCTGAACTCCCGAATCAAGCTGGCACAGCACATCCACATTCTCACCCAGCTTCGGAAGGCGGTGTTCCATATAGCCGACGACTTCCTGCACCATGGGCTGCAGACGCTGATATTTCAGCTCAGGCTCAGAACCAATTTTATTAAATCGATCAGCCACACCCCGGAGCCGGGTAACGTCATTTTCCAGTTCATCACAAATACGCTGCGTAAAATCATCTTTCTTTTCTTCACGAAGCAATTCCACCCAGCCGTAGAGACTTGACAAAGGAGTTCCCAGCTGGTGGGCGGCCTCTTTGGTCATTCCCACCCACAGATTTGACTGCTCAGAACGACTGATGGTCCTGTAGCTCACCAGCCCGATCCCGAGCAGCAGGGCCAGCAGGCTGAGCTGTATATAGGGAAAATACCGCAGATACCGTACCGTGGGGCTCTCTCCGTAATACACATATTGCATCTGGGAATATTCTTCATCCCCCAGCCTGATCTCAATCGGATCGTTCATGGAAGCATAATAGTCTATCAGCTCCTGGTTCAGTTTCGCATCGACATGGTTGGCAAAAATAATTTCATTCCGCTCATCCACGATGATACGCGGAACCAAAAACTGATCCTCACTCAGGACGATCTCCTGGGTTACAAAGGTCTGGGAGGCCCTGTCAGCTTCGGCATCCTCGATCAGGCTGATAACGCTGTCCGGGACTGAAGCACGACGGCGCAGGTAATCAACCGCCTCCAGCAAGCTTCGGCTTATCTCCTCCTGGGTAGGATCACTTGTATATTCAATAGCTTTGGCCCAGAGTTTTACACCCGACTGCTCCTGCTGGAGGATTCGACTGACCAGGTACTGGTTGTAAGCATAAGATCCTATGCCCAGTAAAATAAACAGCCCGATTAAGGCTATATTAATCCTGTTTGACGTGAGGTATGGTTTCATATAACCCGATTAGGGTAGGACTGGCATAATTATAAAATAACATCTGTATTTTTTTCAAAATAAAAAAGGCATCACCGGTTGATGATGCCTTTTTCAATACTATAGCATAATACTATGCCGACGCCTTTCTCTTCTCATAGACAGGCGGCGCGTTGTCATCTATCGTCTCTTTGGTAATCACGCAGCGCTCAATATTTTTCATGGATGGGAGCGTAAACATGATATCCAGCATAGAAGACTCCATAATGGATCGCAGCCCCCGTGCACCCGTTTTCCGTTTAAGGGCTTTCTCCACAATCCGTTCAAGGGCCTCTTCTTCAAAGATAAGCTCGACTCCTTCCATCTGGAACAGTTTTTTATACTGCTTGGTGAGAGAATTCTTGGGTTGAACCAGGATATCAATCATTGCGCTTTTTGAAAGCTGATGCAGCCCGGAAATCACAGGCAGACGACCAATCAATTCAGGAATCAAGCCGTAGCGCTGTAAGTCTTCAGGCTCAACATAAGTAAAGATATCCGGATCCTCGCGGTCGAATGTCACCTGCTTCTCCGAATGAAAACCAAGAGAGCTTACCGACAGGCGGCGGGCGATAATTTCTTCCAATCCGCTGAACGCGCCCCCGCAGATGAACAGGATATTCGATGTGTCAACCTGTATAAAACTCTGCTCAGGATGCTTTCGCCCTCCCTTGGGAGGGATATTCGCTACGGTCCCTTCCAGTATTTTCAGCAAGGCCTGCTGCACCCCCTCACCCGAAACGTCGCGGGTAATAGAGGGGTTATCGCTCTTTCGGGCCACCTTATCCACTTCATCAATATACACAATGCCGCGCTTGGCCTGTTCCACATCGTAATCGGCCGATTGGAGGAGGCTCGACAAAATACTTTCCACATCTTCGCCTACATAGCCGGCTTCGGTAAGCACCGTTGCATCGGCAATAGTAAAGGGCACATCAATGATGTTGGCCAATGTACGCGCCAACAGGGTCTTGCCGCAGCCTGTAGGCCCCAGCAGCATAATGTTGCTCTTTTCAACCTCGGTATCATCGAACTCATCCTGCAGCTCCGAGGTAATGCGCTTGTAATGATTGTAAACGGCTACCGAAAGCGTCTTTTTAGCCCCTTCCTGGCCAATTACGTAATCATCAAGCTTCGCTTTGATTTCCGCAGGCTTCAGGAGTGGCTGGTAGTTTTTCTCACGCTTTTTTGACATGGATGCCAAATCACTCTTCACAATGCCGGAGGCATCCGCCACACACCGGTCGCAGATATACACATCATCCGGGCCTGCAACCATGCTGTTCACTTCATGACTCGAACGGCCACAGAACGAACAGTGAATGGTATTGTCGTTATTATGTTGTTCCTTGTCACTCATAACATTGAGCTACTAAAGTATTGAAATTTAATTATCCTTGTCTTTATCCTTATCTCGCTTCATGATGTTGTCGATCAAGCCGTACTCCTGGGCCTCTTCGGCACTCATCCACTTGTTGCGGTCGGAATCCTCCATCACCTGCTCGGGATCCTTGCCGCTGTGCTTGGCCAGTATGTTGCTGATAAGCTTCTTGATACGCAAAATCTCCTGGGCCTCGATCTCGATGTCGCTGGCCTGTCCACGCACCCCGCCCAGCGGCTGGTGAATCATCACCCGGGCGTTGGGAAGCAGATTACGCTTCCCTGCAGCCCCTCCTGCCAGCAATACGGCGCCCATGGATGCCGCCATGCCCACGCAGGTTGTAGCCACATCACACTTAACATACTGCATGGTATCATAAATCGCGAATCCTGCAGAGACGACCCCACCGGGGCTGTTAATATAGAGGTTAATATCTTTTTCCGGGTCTTCTGATTCCAGGAAAAGCATCTGTGCCACGATAGAACTCGCCACCGCATCATTAACGGGAGTGCCAAGAAAGATAATGCGGTCCTTAAGCAGCCGCGAGTAAATATCGAACGCACGCTCGCCCCGCTCGGTCTTTTCAACAACCATGGGAACCAGGTTATTGTTTTGAATGGGGCTGACATCAGCGTTCTCTGTACCGGGCACTTCGTATAAAGGTTGCTTGTTCATAATCTGTTAAATAAGACTTGGTTAATTTCAGTAAGTAGTTGAGAAGATATCAGGCCTTTACCTTTTCATCATGCTTTTCCTGATAGGTTTCCTTGTCGATCTCATTGATCGCTACCTCTCCTTTCAGTTTCTCGAATACCTTCTCTTCACGGATGCTGTTGCGAAGGCTCTCGAGCTGCTGAGGATTCTGTGCAAAAAGGTTGCGCATCTGATCGATAGTTACTCCGTATTGCGCAGCCTGCATCTCCAAATGCTCGTCTATATCTTCGGGTTTTATCTCGATATCGTCAAATTTTTCCTGCAATTTTTCATTAAGAAAAAACCACTTTGCATCACGCAGTGCACGGTCATGCATATTTTCCTTGTATTCTTCTGCATCAAAATCTGCAGGAAGCTCACCACCGGACTGCTGCTGGACGCGCTGCACATACTGGTTCTTGACCTGTTCCACAAACACTTCCGGAACTTCGATATCATGTTGTTCAACAAGCTCATCGATCACATCGTTCTTGAAAAGATCATCTGCTGACTGATCATAATAATTCTGAATACGGCTTTTGACCAAGCTTTTGTACTCATCGGTATTCTTGGCCTCCTGATCGCTCTGCTGCTTGGCAAACTCGTCCGTCAATTCCGCCTTGTGCAATTTTTCCACTTTCTTGACAATCAGTCGAAAATCGTGCGTATGATCATCATGGCCTATTTCAACCTCCACTTCATCGCCCGCGGCATGACCAATCAAATCATCACGGAACTGCTCTGACTCCTCTTTGTTCAGGTCGATAACTTCCTCGGCGGCATTCTCCTCATCGGCCTCTCCATCTTCCAGCGGAATGGCATCGACAGTGACCCGGCTCGTCTCCGTAATCTCCTCTTCGACTTCCTCCCAGTTCCCCTGCTGTTTCAGCTGACGCTCAACTTCCTCCTCCACTTCTTCATCGGTCACATCATGCACGAGGCGATCGACGGAAATCTCTCCCAGGTCCTCCAGTTCGAATTCGGGACGGGCTCCTATTTTGAATTTAGCTTCAAGCTCATCATTCTCCCAGACAAGATCCAGCATCTGACTTTCGCCCACCGGCTCATATTCCGGAACAACCTTCTCCTCAAATACTTCCTGGACGTACTTGTTAATTTCCTCCTGCTCTATCTCATCGCCAAATCGTTTTTGCACAATCTTTAGCGGCACTTTGCCGGGTCGGAAACCGGGCATGTTAATCTGGCCACGGTATTTCTTGTAGGCCTCTTTAAACTTCGGCTCCAAGTCTTCGCGCCGGGCCGAAATTACAATTTCCTTGTCTACAGAGGTGATGTCATTTACAGTTATTTCCACGAAACTACTCCAAAAAGTATTTAATTAGAACGGTAAGAATTACACAGTATTTATTGAATGAGTCAGTACGAGAGGGGGGACTCGAACCCCCACGCCATAAAGGCACTAGATCCTAAATCTAGCGCGTCTACCAATTCCGCCACTCTCGCTATACGCTAAACCTCCTCCACCTGTTGTTTACGGGGGTTTCAGAGCCACGAAAACTACAGCTTTTTTGCTCTTTTTTCAACATAAATAATTCCCAGCAGCCTACGAATAACGCTATGAGACAAATAAGTATTTTTGTAGCTTAACCCGTCTGAAAAAAAATAAAAACATTACTTCGTATTATGTTTTTCAATCTTCGCCTCGTTTATATCACGACCAACAACAAGCAGGAAGCCAAATCCATCGGGCGCACACTGGTGGAAGAAAAACTCGCAGCCTGCATTAATATTGTGGACGGAATGGAATCCATTTACCGGTGGAAAGGAGAAATTGTCGAAGACCAGGAAACGCTTCTTATTGCCAAGACAACTTACCACAACGTAAATGAGCTGACCGAACGCGTAAAAGAGCTGCACAGCTACGACTGTCCCTGCGTGATCTCCCTCCAGCTTACTGAACAGGAAGGCAATGAAGAATACCAGCGCTGGCTGATAAAGAATTGCAAAAATCAGCAGATTGACTACGAAATCGAAGACATGTAAGTCATAACCGCCTCACTCGGCGGGATAACGGTCTTGGTTACCGATGCAGACCGCACTCCGTTTTCGACTGACTGTTCCACCGACCCTCGCGCCCCATCCCCGGTGCGGTGCAATGCGTACAGCCAACGGAATGATAGCCTTTTTCCCTGAGGGGATGCTGGGGCAACCCATGGCCGACGATATATTCCTGAACCAGCGAACTGTCCCAGTCAATCAGCGGGTAAAATTTCAGCATCTCATCCTTCCTGTCTACAATCTGGAGCCGGCTTCGGTGGCTGTTCTGAAAACCGATCAACCCCGACATCCAGACATCATGCTTTTCTTTTATTTTCTTGATTGGCTCCACTTTGTTGATTTGACAGCACCGGTCAGCATCCTGGCTCCATAGCTGTTTTTTCCTCGTCATGGCATGCTGATCGGAATTGGGACGCAGATCAATCACATTCAGGTCGAGGAGCCTGGTCAGCCTCTTCTTATAGGAAAGTGTTTCCTCAAAATGATAGCCGGTATCTATAAAGTAGACTGGACATTCCGGCTTGATACGACTTACCAGGTGTAACAGCACGGCCGAGGTCGTCCCAAACGAAGAAGTAACCAGCACCTTTTCAAAGGAGTTGAAAATCTGAGCGACCCGTGCGTCGACAATTTTGGTTGAAAGCGACTGATTTATCTTTTCTTTATTGACAAGATACATATAGATTCTTTTTTGAGACTATCTTCGTCCACATTCAAATCAAGCCTTAATCTAACAGTGAATAATTTAAAAGTCGAATATAAAAATAAGACCTGTCACGCCATTGTCAACCGACCCGGCACCCACAACGCCATCAATTTCCAAATCATGAGAGAGCTGGAAGGTCTCCTGGGGGACCTTGAGTCTGATCAGACTACGCGCTGTCTTATTCTATCGGGCGCCGGTTCCAAAACATTTATCTCCGGCGGTGACCTCCGGGAGTTTCACAGGCTGAAAAGCGCAGAAGAAGCCCGGGCGATGGCCAGCCGTATGCTGAGCATCCTGACCCGTATTGAGAAGCTTCCCTGCTGGACCATCGCCGGCATTAATGGTTCAACCTTCGGCGGAGGATGGGAAACCATGCTGGCCTTTGATTTTCGCATGGCAGCCGAACAAGCGACCTTCTGCTTTACCCAGGCTCAGTTTTACCTGCCCCCGGGCTGGGGTGGATTGACGAGACTCGTGGAACGGGTGGGACGTTCAACCGCCCTGCAGTGGCTGGCGGAGGCTAAACAGATTAATGCCCGCAAAGCACTGCGCTGCAACCTCATCGACCGCATTGTGGATTCCAATAACCTGCTTCCGGAGGCCCGGGCGTGGGCCGAGAAACTCGGACGGCACGACCGGGCGTTTATTCGAGATCTCAAAGAGGGGGCCCTGAGAGCTGCCCCGGCGCGATGGGAGGCCATTGAAGCCGAAACCGATGCCTTTGCCCGATGGTGGGAGGATGAACGTCACCGGCTGCAGGTAAAAAACTTTTTAGAAGACCGCCTGTAATTTCTGTCACCTGAATCTCCTCTCACGACCTACTCTTCAATCTTTTTCCGTAACATCATTTTTGTTTCATAGTGCCTGTCTCTGCGCAGCAGTTCTACACGCATGGAGTCGCCTTCGGCGTATTCTCTGAGCAGGGCCTGGGCATGCATTTTACTCTGAACACGCTCATCCCCGATCTTCAGGATGATGTCACCCGGCATTATTCCAGCTTCAAAAGCGGGTCCGTCCCTGTTGACGCTCTGTACCAATAAGCCGGGGATGACGCGGAGATTATATTTCGCTGCCATCTGATAAGTCATCTCCGTTGTCGTAAAGCCGGGGTCAAAAGGCAAATGTACCTCACCTGACGAGGCCAGCTGACGAATAATTTTCTGAACCCGGTTGCTGGGAATAGCGAAGCCGAGGCCCACAAAACCACTGCTGGTCCCCCCCGTAAAAATAAAGGTATTTACTCCAATCACCTTCCCTTCACTGTCAACCAGGGGTCCCCCCGAATTACCGCGGTTGATGGCGGCATCCGTCTGTATCATATCCACATAGACGCGGGGCTCATTGGGGTTGGGACGAAAGTCTCGATTTACAGCACTGACAACCCCCACTGTTACCGAGGGCTGGGCGGATTCGAACAGGCCAAAGGGATTTCCCACGGCCAGCGACCACTCACCTACAATAACACTGTCGGAATTACCGAACTCAACCTTCGGAAAGGAACGATCGGCATGCATTTTCAGCAGGGTCAGGTCCGCCAGTTCATCCGTGCCGAGCACTTCGGCCTCATACTGCTCCCCATCGGGAAGCGACACCATCACTTTTTTGGCATTGGCCCCCGCTACATGCTGGTTGGTGACAATCAGGCCGTCTTCGCTGATAATAAAACCCGAGCCCATACTGCTTACCTCGCGTTCTATCGGGGCCGAGAAGAACCGGTTATAAAACTGGTCGAACCCCAGCCGGCGCCCGCCCTGTATCACTTCTGTGACGGTAATACTCACAACGGCCGGACTTACTTTCTCGACGGCGCGAGTAATGGCCGTCTCCCGGCTTTCATTAATAGTCGTCTGGGCTACTCTCCGCTCCTGCTGCTGACCTGCCGGGATTCCTCCTGTTTCCGCAGGCCGGGATGTAAAAGTGGAAAGCGATGTTCCCGAGGCCCGATTGGTAATCCTGTCACGCTCAGCACTTACCTCGCTCCGGCGCAAGTTGTCTGAACAGCCTGCTCCCGCCAGGAACAGCAATAGTACCACGGTAAAGAAAAGTTTATACTTCATCCGTCTCAGGATATTTCGTGTTACGGCTTATCGACGCTTACCAGCTGCTTTGAACCAATTTCAACAATTTCCTTGATGGTTTCTTCGAGCGGTCCGGGATGCCAGGCACCGGAAGCTTTCTTGTGGCCTCCGCCACCAATCTCTCGGGCCCACTTATTCACATCCACCTCGTCACTTTTGGATCGCAGGCTCATTTTGACACCGTCACCGAGTGCCTTAAACAAAATCGCGGCCTTGATGCCGCGAACACTCAGCGGGTAGGCTACAAAGCCCTCGCAATCATCATTGGTTGTATTGGTTTCGTCAAGCATTTCTTCGGTAACGTACATAATGGCAATTTGATTGTCTTCAAACAATTCAATCGTCCCCATCGCCCTGCTAAGCAGGTGCAGCTGGTTCAGACTTTTGTTCGAAAACACTTTTTCGGCCACTTCGTTCGGCCGGAACTGCCCCAGCCGCAGCAGCTCCGAGGCGATATTCATGGTCTCGGGCGTAACACTATCATACTGCAGGGAACCGGTATCCGTCAGGATGCCCGTATAGAGCGCCTTTGCCACCTGTTCGTCAACCTGGGTAACATCATTTTGCAGAAAGAGGTGAAAAATAAGTTCACAGGTTGACGATGCTTTTTCGACCGATATGCTAAAGTCGAACCCGTCATGGGGGTCCGGATGATGGTCCACCATATAGGTCGGCTTGGGATCATCCTGGATATAGTCGGAATAACTGCCGAACCTTTTGGGAGAGTTTCCATCCAAAACGACATATGCATCGCATTTTCTGAGGAGCTTTTCTTTCGGTTCCCGAACAGGGAAATATTCTGAAAGCCATTGCAGATTCAACGGGACCGGATCATCATTGAAGGCGTAGGCTTTGATGCCGTTTTTTTTCAGCCAGAGGCAGGTTGCCACCTGCGCGCCGATACAGTCTCCGTCGGGGCGTATATGTGAATATACACCCACGGTGCGATATTGCTTAAGCTTTTGGATGAGTTCTTCAAACATAATAACGGATTAGACCGCGAAAAATAAGCTTAATAAAATGATACATAGCTTCGAAGAAAGCAATATTTTTTTCGGGCTTAAATCTTAGTCGTTTTTACCTTATCATACCCTCTCTGCCGCTTTTAACCGTCACTGTGAGTGGAACAACAATGAATCGTATCCTGATACTGTGCAATGGGAACCCACCCTCCAGGCAACTTTTGGAGGAGCATCACCGGGCATCAGATTATCTGATTGCAGCGGACGGCGGGGGCAATGTGGCACTCAGCATGGGGGTAGCTCCTGATATTGTTATCGGGGACCTCGACAGTTTTAAAGAAAACGGCTCTCATTCCTTTGATATCATCCGGCAGGCAGATCAAGAAACCAATGATCTCGAGAAAGCTCTGCTGCTGGCCCGGCGTGAGGGTGGACGAAAGATCGACATCCTCGGCGCAACCGGCCTCCGACTGGACCATACACTGAAAAATCTATCCGTGCTTAAACAGTTCAACGATGCTTTTCATCAAATAAGCATTATTGACGATTTTGGACAAACACTGCTTCTACCCCGCACATTCCGCTCTCCCATCGGCATCGGGACCCCTGTTTCCCTTTTTCCCCTGTCCGGCAAAGTGACGGGCATCACAACTGCCGGCCTCCAATATCCCCTCCGCGACGGTATCCTTGAAAACGGCGTGCGCGACGGATCATCCAATAAGGTAGTCGAAAGCCCGGTGGAAATCAGCTACAAGCAAGGCGACCTGCTGTTGTTTATTGCACGTAAGCCTCTTCGCTGAACCCCAGCTGTCCGCGGGAACCTGACAATCCTTTTCAGCTGCTGCCGGGAACTCGCCGGCTTCACATCGAACATCCGGCATCGCACCTAAAGCTTGCCCTTTTTTGAAGAGCAAGGGAAAAACCTCCCTTCCCGGTTCTATTCGTTTTCAACCTCTGTTTCGATCTCACTTCCCTCCTGTTCCTGCAGCCGAATCCTGACCCGCTCCATAACCTGCAAAGCCTCATCAGCCTGAGTTGCCATGCCTTGCAGATGTTCACGAAGCTGCTCCATGTCCTTACGCATCTCCTGGTCACGCATCATCTCCTCATCCTGGAACATAAGGTTAAACTGCTCCGCGGCATTTTTCATGTTTCCGAGGGTCATCTGCATCTGTTCATTAAACCGGTGCATCAGCTGGTAATGACTCTGCAACTGCTGTATCTGTTGGTTTATCTGCCGGTTCATCGCATGCGTCCGTTCAATAAGCTGGTTAATCCTCTGTACGGTCTCCTGCATCTGCTGCTGTTCCGGCTGCTGGGCAAAACCCGGAAGCGCTGTCATACAGCCAATAAATATGATCGTTAGCGCTCTTACAAGTGTTTTCATAGGAATCTTTGAATATTCTGTTAATCCGTTGCTGGTCATACTTCATAGAAAGTTCAATAATCTGCCAACCTTCTGATGACCATAAAACTCCCTGTTAACCTGTGGTCTTCTTTCTCTGACGGGTGTAGTCATAAAGATTACAAGTACCGATTTGACCATATTTCAACACGGCTTTCCAACCCTGACCAGAATTTTTTCTTCATTCTGACAAAGCATGCCTATATTTTGTAAGTTTTTGAGACTTGCAGGGGTAAATCAAATCAAACATGGCAAAACGTTTTCAACGCTACCGCTCAAAAATACTACGATGGACCGGGCGAATTGCGGGAACATTGGTCGTCACCTCGCTGCTCGCGGTCCTGCTTCTGCGCTGGATCCCTCCCATCAGCTCCTCTTTCATGATTCAGCGCGCGCTCTCCGCCTGGTGGAATGGAGAGGAGAATTTTGACCTTCACTACAGCTGGACTGACTGGGAAGGAATTTCGCCCCACCTCAAGATTGCGGCTGTTACTTCCGAAGATCAAAGCTTTGCCAGTCACTGGGGAATTGACTGGTCCTCTGTTCAAAAAGCGCTGGATGAATACAACCGGGGCGGTGACCTTAGGGGAGCAAGCACCATTACCCAGCAGACAGCCAAAAACCTATTCCTGTGGTCTGACCAGACGTATCTGCGAAAAGGGATTGAAGCCTATTTTGCCCTGGTCATTGAACTGTTCTGGTCCAAGAAGCGTATTCTTGAAGTCTACCTGAATATCGCGGAATTCGGCGATGGCATCTATGGTGTTCAGGCTGCCGCCGAGCACTATTTCAACACCACCCCCGGCAATCTTTCAAGGTCCCAAAGTGCGCTCATGGTTACGGCCCTTCCCTCCCCCAGGCGCTATAACCTGGCCCAGCCCTCCGGTTACATGCTCCAGCGGCGCGACTGGGTACTGCGCTACATGGACCTGCTGGGCAATGCCCATTACCTGGAAAAGCTTGACTGAACCAGTCCGTTAATGAAGGGTAATCAGATCAAGGATTATCGCATCCGCTATTTTGATTCCACGGTCCGAGAGCCTAAGCCGGGAATCAAGCGTGAGTTTCCCCTCTTCTTGGCGCTCCCTCAAATAAGCAATCTGCCGTCCGCTGAAGGAGTACAAATATCTTTTATTTAGTTGATCAAAGCTAACCCCCTCACGTGTCCTCAATCCCATCATCAGCCGCTCCTCGGCCAGCTGTTCCAGGGTCAGTCTTTCAGCATCGCTGCTGACATCTTCGCCCCTGAGGAATTCACGCAAGCTACGTTTTTGCTCCCATCGCACAGCCTCCCCCTCCCACCAGAAGGAGTGCGCCCCCGGCCCCAGGCCAAGATAATTGTGATGATTCCAATAGCTGCTGTTATGTACCGCCTCATAGCCGGGACGGCTGTAGTTGCTTACCTCATACCGTTCAATGCCCTGATCTATCAGCCGGGCATTAACCAAGTCAAAGTGGGCCGCCACCATCTCCTCTTCCGGTGGTATAACCCGTCCCAGCTTCACCTGTTTTCCCAGCCGGGTTCGGTCTTCCACAGTCAGAGAGTATGCAGATACATGCGGAGGATCAAAGTCCAGCAGCAGGTCCAGGTCTTTTTCCAGCTCCTCCAACTGCTGCCCCGGATTTCCATAGATAAGGTCCACCGTATAAGCTTCAAAAGCCGATTTATCCAGGAGGCGCAGACAGTCCAGCGCCTCCTCGCGGGAATGGGCCCGGTGCATAAATTCCAGCAGGGCCGGCTGAAAGCTTTGCACCCCCATGCTCAGCCTGGTTATCCCCAGGGAATAAAGATCCTCCAGGAACTCTGCATGCACATCATCCGGGTTCACCTCAAAGGTGATCTCACGAACTTCCATCGGGAATGTACGGCGAACAGCCTCCAGAATTCGTTCCACCTGCCGGGGTTCCAGAAGCGAAGGCGTGCCCCCGCCGAAGTAGATGGTCTGCACTGCCTCGGAAGTGAAAGAGGAGGCCTCATAGGATTCGATTTCCGAAACAAGGCGTTGCACAAAGTGCTCCCGCTCGGAGGTCCGGGTCACAAAATAGAAATCGCAATAGGAACACGCCTGTTTGCAGAACGGAATATGGATATAGATTCCAGCCAAGACATCAATAAGGTTAGTTCATGACTCTTTCTGTTCCTGCATCACTCATAAGCAGCCCTCAGCCTCTGGTGTAGAAGGGGTTGGTCTCGTAGGTATCTTTCTGCATGTAGGCGCGGGAGTATTTCACATAATTGTCAGCATGCTCTTTGATGGATGCGACCTCTTCATCCGTAAGCTTCCGGGTCTGCCTTGCCGGGGAGCCCATATACATATAGCCGGCCTCCAGGCGCTTGCCCGGCGGAACCAGGCTGCCGGCGGCAACCATAACATCCGATTCGATAACTGCTTTGTCGAGCACTGTGGCATGAATACCAATAAGTGCCCGGTCGTGGATGGTACAACCGTGGATCATGGCGTTATGTCCCACGGTAACTTCGCTGCCGATCCTGGTGGGACCGGTCTGGTTCATCACATGGATGCATGCATTATCCTGGATATTGGTCCGTTCACCGATCTCAATCCAGTTTACATCGCCGCGGATGGTCGTGTTGAACCAGACGCTGCTCTCTTTGCCCAGTACAACATCCCCGATGATATCCGCACTTGGCGCCACAAAGACAGATTCCGGGTAGTCGGGTTTTCGGTCAAGAAATTCGTAAATCATAACAACTAAAAACATTAATTACTGGCATAATCAGACAGCACCACAGGCTGTTTTCTGACCAATTGTTATAAGTTAGTGAACTCATAACTCAGAACAAACCCATAAACGCTCTTGCTTTTTGATAGGGATCCCGGGCCATGCAGATGGCCGAAGATACAGCAATCATATCAGCCCCCGCCCCGATAACCTCCGGAGCGTTGTCGAGCGTGATCCCCCCGATGGCCACCACGGGAATAGAAAGCGCACTGCATACCTCCCGAAGCATCTCCAGCCCGCGGGGCGGGTAATCTTTTTTCTTTGTTTGGGATTCAAAAATATGACCCAGCGCCACATAGTCGGCTCCCTGCTGCTCTACCAGACGAGCTTCCTCCACTGTGGATGAGCTGCCCCCAATAATTCTTGCTTCTCCCAGCAAAGAACGAGCCGTCTTGATTGGAAGATCGTCCTGCCCGAGATGAACACCGTCTGCCTTACCGGCCAGCACATAGTCGGCCCGGTCATTGACGATAAGAGAGGTGCCCGTGCCCGCAAGGCTGTCAGCAATACCCCTGATATCAGCAAGTGCCCGGCGCCCCCCGGTCTCCTTGTTCCGGTACTGCACCACTGGCACACCGGCTCTTTGGGCCTGCTCGGCAAGCTCTCTGTGGCTAAAACGCTGCTGCCTGCTGGTATCGGTAATCAGGTAAACACCAGATAATCTATTGCTCATAATGAATCCAAAGTCAATTTCCATTGGTCAACGGCATGAGGTATGGAATCAGTGGCCATAACCGATGATATACCTCCCACGCCCCAGGCGCCGGCTGTCCGACACTCGACGGCCCGCTTCGGAGTAATGCCCCCTACAGCCAGAGTCGGTATCCCCGCCGCCCCGGCAATGTCCTTCAAGGCAGCAAGTCCCTGGGGCGCCCCATATTTTGCTTTCGATGCCGTGTAGAAGACCGGGCCAAACAGCAAAAAATCAGCCCCCTCCCTTTCTGCCCGCCGGGCGGACTGAAGCGAGTGAACACTGACTCCAACCGACAGCGACGGTTCCAGCTGTTTCACATCCCGGGAACTCATACTTGTCTCACGGCAGTGCACCCCGTCAGCTCCCACTCCCAGCGCGACATCCACCCGGTCGTTGATAAACAGCTTAGCATTCCACCGGGCGGTTACCTCCCGCAGCTGCTCGGCCATGGCAAACAGGGCGCGCCCCCCCAGGTCTTTCTCTCGCAATTGCACGGCTTTGATCCCCTGTCGGCAGGCCGCGGCCACAACATCGGGCAGGGGCCGGGGCCGGCACTGGCGGCGGTCCGTAATCAGGTAATATCGAAAGTCCAGGCTATTACTCATCAGTCCCCGACACTTCGATCCGTCCCCCCATCGGGCTCGAGGCACTGGCATACAGGCGCCGTGGCATCCGTCCCGCCTCAAAAGCAGCGCGCCCGGCTTCTATTGCCTTCCGCATCGCTCCGGCCATCTGCACAGGGTGCCTGGCCTGTGAAATGGCCGAGTTCATCAAAACCGCATCCATCCCCAGCTCCATGGCAATTGCAGCATCGGATGCCGTTCCAACCCCGGCATCCACAATAACCGGCACATCAACCTGCTCGCGGATAATGCGAAGATTATACGGGTTCCGGATGCCCATGCCGGAACCGATGGGGGCCCCAAGGGGCATGACGGCAGCACAACCCATATCCGAAAGCTTACGACAGGTTATGGGATCATCATTGGTGTAGGGCAAGACGATAAAATCATCCAGCAGAAGCTGTTCTGCAGCTTTCAGAAGCTCCGGGACATCGGGAAACAGTGTTTCATCATCACCGATAACCTCCAGCTTGATCCAGTTTGTACCGAGGGCCTCCCGGGCAAGGCGTGCTGTTGTCACCGCCTCCTTGGCCGTATAGCAGCCCGCGGTGTTGGGGAGCAGGAAAAAATTATCCTCCTTCAGGTAGCTCAGGATATCTTCCCCGTCCTTTCCGGTCAGGTTGGCCCTGCGAATAGCCACCGTTACCATTTCTGCCCCGCTGGCCCGCAGCGAATCCCGCATGGTCTTTGGATCAGGAAAGCGCGCGCTGCCTACAATCAGGCGTGAAGTAAATGCTTGGTCTGCTATCGTTAATGCACTCATAATAGTATGCTTAGCTTAAGGTGAATATTATCCTCCCTGTGTGGCCCGGATGATCTCTATATGATCATCGCTGTTCAGCTGATAGCTGTTCCACTGGTCCCGGGTGATTACCGTATCATTGACAGCAACGGCAATGCCCTTCTCTGAACCGCTCATGTCAAACTTCTGAAGCAGTGTACTCAAGGTTTCTGTATCCGTTTCGACCTCTTCTCCATTTATCGTCAATTTCATAATGATCTCCTTTTAACGTTGTCAATTATTAAAACGCTGGGGACGAAAGGGATTCAACAGCTCCGACCCGTCCTCATTCAATATCTCCTCAACCATCGCATATATTGTCACCGGTGCCATCAAGATACCGTGACGGTAGTGGCCGGTAGCATAATATAACCCATTAATATCGGATTCCCCCAGGACCGGCCGATGATCCCGGCTCGCAGGACGAAGGCCGGCCATGACTTCCACAAATGGAAGATCAAAAATCGAGGGCACCATCTCCCAGCCGTGTTCCAGCAATTCTTTTTGTCCCCCGGCCGTGGGACGGGTGTCAAATCCTTTCTCTTCCGAGGTCGCCCCCAGGCGAATCGTACCGTCCTCCTTGGGCACCATGTACATTCGCGGGGAGCGTACGGTCCCCTTCAGCGGGCAATCATCGGTCTTTTCCAGCGTGATAATCTGACCTTTTACCGGGCGCACCGGAGGGCGGATCGGCCCGGGGATCCCGCCAATCTGCTGCGACCAGCAGCCGGCAGCCAAGACCACATTGTCAAATTCAAACGCTTCCTTTCCCGTTCTCAGGCCCGTTATCATCGACCCATCCACCTGTACCTTCCGGACCGCAGTATGTTCTTTCAGAACACCTCCCGCCCCTTCAAAGGCCTCCTTCATCTTGTGAAGGAGTTTCCGGTTGTCAACCTGGGCATCCTCGGGCAGCCACAGGGCTGATACCACATTCGGGGACAGCAGGGGTTCCCGCTCCCGTGCTTCCGTACCGGTAAGAAGTTCCACACTTAAGTTCAGCTCCCTGCGAAAATCATACAGCCGCTTCAGATACTCCGTATCGTCCCGGTCTATACCTGCCATCATCGTTCCACACTGGTCAAACACAGGTGCTTCCTCCACCTGTTCCGACAGTTCATCCAACAACTGCGGATACAAGTGCAGGCTCTTCCGGCTAAATTCCATCAGGGGCACTTCTTCAAACCCCACTTCGGCATAGGGCGCCAGCATGCCCGCAGCGGCTCTGCTTGCCCCTTCTCCAATTGTATCCCGCTCGAAGAGGGTGACGTCCTGCCCCCTGCGTACCAGCTGCCAGCCGATGCCGAGCCCAATAATGCCCCCGCCAATAATGCCTATATTCATATTCTGTCCCCTCTATATGCTGTTAATAATCCTTCCATTCCAAACCTCAGCCTTTAAAATTATAGGCTTCACGAAGCGGCCATTGTTCCTGTTCATACGCACTCTTCCAGAACATCCATTCCAGTTCCGTCGACTTCACAAACGCATCCGACATTTGCTCCCTCCTGTACTCGGGCTCCTGTTCTGCAACAGCATTGGTAATGCTTATAGCCTCATTGACCCCCTCGTTGAAATCTTCCCCCGCATAGGTATTGATCCAGTCGCTGTAGGGATTGTGCTTAGAAGCCTGTTTATAAATTTCCAATCCCACTTCACGGTATATCCAGAAGCAGGGGAGCAGGGCTGCGATGGAGATGACGTTGTCTTTTGTTGTAGCCGTGGATAGCAGGAAATTTGTATAGGCAAAGCAGGAAGGTGATTTTTCGGCGTCCATTGCCACCCCGTATTCCCTGTAATATTCTTCATGCAGCTGTCCCTCCACCACGGCTACATCCGCGGCAAAACGGAAAAAACTATTCATATGATCCGAACCCTGCGACCGTACCCCTGCCAGTGACAGGGCCCGTGAAAAGTCTGCAAGATAAAGCGTATCCTGTTTCAGATAGAATAAGAACACCTCCTCCGGCAGGATCCCGGCTGTGAGTTCCGTAATGAACGGCAGCTCCAGTATGGCCTTGTAAATAGGTTCAATTTCCTTCCAAAGTTGATCTGTGAATTTCATCTGTCCCTGTTCTTTTGAATGAATACTAGTCCCAGAATTGATAAAAATGATGCAACGGTCCGCCGCCCTTCCCGATATCATACCGGCTGCCGGCTGCTATAGCGCCCGTAATATATGTTTTCGCATTGTCCACCGCCTCCGGCCAGGTTTTCCCCTTGGCTAATCCGGAAGCAATGGCCGATGAGAGCGTACAACCCGTTCCATGGGTGTTGTCGGTTGCTACCCGTTCCGCCTCGTACCAGTAGATGTCCCTGCCCTGCTCATCAGGCTCCTGCAATACCAGGCAGTCCAGGCTCTGCTCATCATCAAAATGGCCTCCTTTAAGCAGCACCGACCCCGAACCGAAGCGCAGCAGAGAGCGAGCGGCCTGTTCCATCTTCGAACGATTCTCAATTTCGATACCGAGCAGTGTTTCCGCCTCCGGCAGATTCGGGGTTATCATGGCGCTAAGGGGAAAAAGCGTGTGCTTGAGAACTTCTACCGCATCATCCTCAATGAGCTTCGCCCCGCTCTGGGACACCATTACCGGATCCAGAACCACCCGTTCAATGTCGTGAAAGCTCAGGCGGTCGGCCACAGCCTCCATAATCCGCTGATTAAACAGCATCCCGATCTTGACTGCATTCACCCCCAGGTCTTCTACGACCGTGTCGATCTGCAGGGCAACGTATTCGGGCGGAAGTGCATGGATGCCCCGCACTTCATGGGTATTCTGGGCCGTCAGAGCCGCCAGGGCTGACATTCCGTAACAGCCCATCGCAGAAAATGTTTTCAGGTCGGCCTGAATGCCGGCTCCTCCTCCACTATCGGAAGTAGCTATGGTCAATACCCGGTGGTATGATCGTTTTTCGGTGCTTGATGACATATTCTATGGTTGATTAAAATGTTTGAATTCCTGCCGGCGGATCTGTACCCGCTCCCCGTTGTGAAAGGTATAAAGGCCCGGGGGACCTGAAGCGACGGAACCAATGACATGCAGCGGCCGGCCGAACCGTTCTTCAAACCGGCGGGCCAGCCGATCATAATGCCTGCCGGCTACCGTCAAAAGAAGGCAATAGTCTTCACCCCCTGCCGCTGCCAGCTCCCGGACCTCTTCCGGGCTGCCGTAAATACGGCCGAAAGCCTCGAATGCCGGGGACAAGGGGAGCTTATCCAGTGCAATATTGATACCGCACTGGCTCTGCCGGCTCAGGTGGCGGGCATCGCTGAGCAGCCCGTCGGAAAGGTCTATCATGGCATGTACCGAAGACTGTTGTCCCAGCCAGCGGCCGGCATGCATTTCGGGACGGGGACGGCAATGCCGGCCGGCCAGGTACCTGCGGTGAGCCTGGGATAACGACTGGAATTTACGGGAATGTGCCAGCAATGACAGTCCCGCAGCTGAATCACCCAGCGGGCCCGTCACACACAGCCGGTCGCCGGGCTGTGCCTGGCTTCTCAGTTTCAGGTGCTCGGATTTCACATGGCCGATTATCATTACAGAAACCACAACATCGTGCTCAGACCGGGTCGTGTCACCGCCAAGAAGCGGAATATCGTATTCCCCTGCCCGTTCCAGCAGCCCGTCCCGAAAACTGTCAAGCCAGTCCACCCGCAGCTTTCCGGGCAGTGCCAGCGAAAGGAAAAAGTGATCGGGCCAGCCCCCCATGGCTGCGATATCGGGAAGATTGACCGACAGTGCCTTGTGGCCCAGGTCTTCAGGATCGATGGTTTTTCTTTTGAAATGAACTCCCTCTATAAGCAAATCAGTGCTGATCAGCTGTTTTTGCCCCTGCACACCCGGCACGACGGCACAATCGTCGCCGATGCCAAGAGTATCCTCGGGCAGAACAGCATCCGCAAAACGGCGGATAATCTGCTCTTCGCCCAGATCAGCTATGGTTTTGGGAGGTTGTGGTGACGAATCAGCCATACTATTGGTTATGCTGCTCGCCGCCGGAGAGGCAGGGGAAAATCTATACCGGTAGATTTGTCGTTTCCCTACGCTGGTTTTAGCCAGATCAGGTAGTCAGGATGTTATCTCAGCCACGATACTGCAGCACTCCTAACGACAAGCAATAAATTATTTGTTTAAAACCAAGCTATCCTTTTATCCCATTCTTTGCAACCACTGTTTACAAATCAGCCTGCCCGCAGGCAACCCGGGCTTCTCGTCCCAGCCCCGCGGTACAGCAAAATTATATTCTGAAAGCCATCAGCCCTGCTGTTGCTCCAGGTGCTTCTGGATGATAGCTTCAAATTCCTCGTAGCTCTTGGGAAGCGGGTCCACCTTTTCTCCCTCAATGAAGAAGGTCGGCGTGGAATTCACCCCCTTGCTTACGCCTTCCTGCCGCTGTTGCATAACGGCCTCCTGGGTTTCAGCGGCATTCAATT
Source organism: Fodinibius sediminis (assembly GCF_900182555.1). Classification (GTDB taxonomy): domain Bacteria; phylum Bacteroidota; class Rhodothermia; order Balneolales; family Balneolaceae; genus Fodinibius; species Fodinibius sediminis. The sequence continues at coordinate 164,095 of NZ_FXTH01000001.1, forward strand.
CATCGGTAAACTGGTTCATATCCAGCCCGATTTCACGCGCATAGTTCACAATAGCCATCGCCGGGTTGGAAGATCGGGACCACTGTTCCTGGTTTTCGAAGAGCATCGAGTGCATTTCATAAAATTTGCCCTGGTTTCTGGCAGCCTCTGCCGCCCGGGCCGCAAGGGCTGCATAACGGTGACTGTTGAGCGGGAAATAGCGCATCCGGAACTCAATATCATCCCCCATATTCTGCTTTAACCGTTCCACAATGGGATGAAAATAACCGCAGGCCGGACACTGGTAATCGCTGTATTCCGTAATAATCAGCTTGTCGGAATCAGCCGAGGCGGATGACTGGGCCTCAGTATCAGAATTCTGGCAGCTTATCAAAAAGAGTGTAGCCAGTGCCATCAAAAGTATATTCTTGCTTCTTAAAATCATGATGCTAAAAATGCTTGTTTTAATTTACCTGCTAATATAAACCCGTTTCCGACAATAGAAAAACCAGGCGCACGATACTCCCCCTTGCCGGAACCGAAGGGCGAACCCAATGCTGAATTCGGATTAATATAGCTTTTTGTACGTAAAAGAGTAAACGATTCTTGCCTTTAATCCGCAGCTGAATCCGCCTGCTCGATCATCTCCAGCCGCTTCTGCTTAAATTCATCCCCCTGCCTCCAGGTCTGCATCCGCTCCGCGTTGATCATCCGGTAGCCAGCCTGGAAAAACAGGCGCACGTCACGCACCATGCCACTGAGGTCCCAGTAGTTGTTCACCTCGTCGTTGACCGTATGGTAGTTGGCATTCTGCAGGCTGTCCACCGTGGCTGCATAATCGGACGGCTTGTCAACATATTGCGTGCCGGCATTGGGAAAAATAGCGGGAATGCCCTGCTTGGCCAGGGCAAAATGGTCGGACCGGTAAAAATAGCCGCGATCGGGATGGGGATCGGCTTTCACCTCCACCCCCTGCTCGGCTGCCACTTCTTCTATCACGTCGCTCACGCTGTTGCGGCCATAGCCCACCAGCACGATATCGCTGGTTTTGCCATAGACATTCATGCCATCCAGGTTGATATTCGCCGTGACCCTGCCCGGGGACACCGTGGGATGCGCCGCCCAGTATTTGGCTCCCAGCAGCCCCACCTCTTCGGCCCCGACAAACAAAAAGAGCAGGCTGCGCTTCAGCTGCGGCTGCAGCTTCTGATAAGAGCGCGCCAGATTCAGCACCGCACTGACGCCGGCGGCATTATCGAGCGCCCCGTTATTGATGGAATCGCCCTCTACCGGCTTGGTTATCCCAAGATGATCATGGTGAGCCGTAAACACCGCGTACTCATCCTTGAGTTCATTACTGCTGCCCTCAAGAAGCCCCAGCACATTTTTCGCATTTTTTTCGCGGTAGGTGGCCGAAAGGTCCAGATGCATTGACAGCCCCTCCAGGGGCACAGGAGTAAACGAACGATCCTCAGCAGCCTCGAGCTGGCTTTTGAGATCAAGTCCTGCACTTTTAAACAGCTCAGAACTTGCCTCTTCGGTCAGCCACCCATTAAACTTCGTGGGTGCACCCTTCATCTCCTCGTTGCCCCGAAGGTAGAACTGTTCCCTGTTCCACCCGTTCGCCACAACATTCCATCCATAGCCAGCCGTGGGGGTGGTGTGGATGATAAGTACCCCGGCCGCTCCCATCTCGCGGGCTTTCTCATACTTGTAATCGTAGCGACCGTAATACAGGCGCGTATTTCCCTTAAACAGCTCCGGGTCACCGGCGGGATCGCTGTTCTTGACAACCAGCACTTTTCCTTTCACATCCGCCTCCTTGAAATCATCCCAGTTCTCCTCGGGAGCCTGGATGCCATAGCCCACATACACCAGCTGGGCGTCTTCGATGGTCACTTCTCCCTCCAGGTTGCTGGGCCAGGCCATAAAATCGGCATAGTAATCGAAGGTATGAATGATACGTCCATCTTTGGAGATGGTCAGTCGGGCTTCTTCAGACGTCTTCTGTCCCACCAGCGGAACCTCCTGCACATAACCTCCATCCGGCATCCCTCCTTTGAGACCATATTTTTTGAGCTGGCTCACCAGATAGTCAACTGTTTTTTCCTCACCGGCCGTACCCGTACTGCGTCCCTGGAACTCATCCGAGGACAAGACCTTGATGGGCCTCATCAGGCTTTCTTCTGTTATCGTTTCCGATACTTCCTCAATGGGGGAACGCATGCACCCCATGATGAGGGCAAGCATCCATAAAACCGGGAAAAAGTTTTTCATCGCCTTCCTTTTACTGCTGTTCACCTATGATTTTTGTTTTACCTCAAGGTACAGGCATTTTGTAGTATTGCCAAGCTATGTTTCCGAGTTCGCACCGCTGCTCCATCTCGACTGGAGATAGTACCCAAGGAGAACAAACGCACCGCCAACTCCAATAAAGAGCAAAATACGCCCGAGCGCCGGCAGCTGGGAAAGATCAACCAGGAACAATTTGCCCACGACAAGGAAAACGGTTGCCATCCCCGCCAGGCGGACCTTCTGCTGATCCTGAAGGAACCCTGTAATAAGCAGCCCGGAGGCATACAGCCCCCAAACCACGGAAACCCAGGCCTGTCCATCCGGCAGACCCGCCAGCACCTGGTGTATCCAAAGGAGCACCACCAGGTAGATGAGCGTACGATAGGCCAGCTTCATATCGGCCTGCTCCAGCCAGTGCGGAATGATGGTACCGCCGGCAACAAGAAAAATGAGCTGTGCCACGGCCCGGCTGTCAAGGCCTGCATTGTTCAGCAGGCTGTGTGCCGTCCAAATGACAACTGCTGCAAAAAGAATGTGAGCTCCGGCATCAACCCTGAGATCGTATGTCCGGCGAGCCACATACCGCAGCGCCACGGCCTCAGCCGTCAGAAGCACATACAGAAGTGTCCCGTTGAAATACAATACCACTCCTGCCGTAAGCATGATAAGCGCCATAAAACCGTGCGATGCCGCCAGAGGATGGGCGTTCTTCTGGTACAGCTGCAGGTAACCGACCGCGCCTATGCCTGCAAAACCAAAAGCGACCAGGGCCAGCCCCGGCCGGGAGAGATCCCAGTGGGCCGCCATGAGCGGGAGCAGCCACAGGAATATCCAGAAGGTCGACAAGTGCACGGTGGTACCGGGAGCCTTCTTCCCGCGAACAACAGCGTGCACCACCCCGGTGCCCCAGGTTGCCAGTGCCCAAACTGCCATGCCGCCCTGTAGCACCCAGTGGTCCGACAGGGTTGCTGCAGGTTCCATAAACAGCGAAGCTACCACGCCAACCCCCATAATCCCCAGTCCGCCGGCCAGCATACTCCAAAGTAGTGATGCCCATCCCTTCTGGTAATAAATAACCGCCCCGGCTCCCATCACCAGGGTGGTATACCCCATCAGCATGGCAATGCTGCCGGAGCCACTGTAGAGCATAAAGGGCGTGCCCAGTGCACCCAGCATCCCCGTCACCGAAAGGATGGGTTCATTCTGTTGCAGCGAAAGCGACAATGCCAGCAGGGTGACCGCAACCATGAACGCCCAAGTCAGCATGTCCGGCACAAAATCATAGAGCTGGTAGGTGGCAAAGCCGGTGATGTACAAAACCGCAATGCCCCCTCCCAGCAGCACCTGCCGGAAAGGGGGCATGGATTCACGCATCCCAAAACCGGTTCCCAGAAGCAGGCTCCCGATGCCCAGGCCGATGGCACTGCGCACCGGTGGAACAAGCCATCCCTGGTCAATGGAATATTTAAACAGGAATACCACGCCGAACAGCAGAAGCCCCATCCCTATACGGTTAAGCCACTGCTCCCCGAACTGGATCTTCCCCAGTGTCGCCCACCGGCGATCAAACGGACCGGTGCCCTCCTCTTCTGCCTGACCCTTGTCTGAGGTGCCGGCGGGGGGAACCTGCTCCCCTGTGGCGTTCAAACGTTTTTCAAGCATTTCCACCTTTTGTTCAAGACGGCAAAGCCTGTCCTCTAACTCTTCCCTGCTTTGATCAGACATTGTTAATAGCTATTATGAGAACGAATAGACGTGCGCACGCTGCGCTTCCATGCCATACGCTGTACATAATTGTGATACTTTGACAGAATAACAATACAGCCTTATGAGCTCATTCAAAAATAAAAATGTTCTAATTACAGGAGGCGCCAGCGGCATAGGTCTGCTCATGGCCAAAGAGTGCATACGGGAACAGGCCGCCGCTGTTGCCATCTGGGATATAAACGAGTCAACCGCCGACAAGCTTTTCGGTGATGAATTTGCCGGCAGCCCGACCCAGCTTATCACAAAGCAGGTGGATATCAGCAAAGCAGAGCAGGTTACCGAGGCCGGCAAACAGCTGGCCGGAGCCCTGTCGGCAGTCGATATTCTCATCAACAACGCTGGTATCGTGGTGGGTGGACCCTTCGAGCAGCTCTCCCATGAACAGATCCGGCAGACCGTAGCAATAAATCTGCTGGGCGCCATGCATGTAACCCGGACCCTCCTTCCCGATATGCGCAGGCAGCCGTCCGGCCATATTGTAAACATCGCCTCCGCGGCCGGCCTGATGCCCAACCCCGGCATGGCTGTCTATGCGGCCAGCAAATGGGGGATGATCGGCTGGTCGGAATCGCTTCGCCTGGAGCTGGAAGAGCAGCAGGCCGATATTCGCGTGACCACGGTCGAACCCAGTTACATCGACACGGGGATGTTCGCCGGCGTACGTCCCCCGCGGCTCACCCCGCTGCTGGATCCCGGTGATATCGCCCACCGTATCATCCGTGCCGTGAAAGACAACCGTATTATCCTCCGCGCTCCTTTCATGGTCAGGCTGGTACCCTTTCTCCGGGGCATCCTCCCGGCACGGGCCTTTGACTACGTGGCCGGCAAGCTGTTCCGCGTCTACCATTCCATGGACACCTTCACCGGAAGAACCCAGAAAAAGCTATGACAAAGATCGCAGAACGCCAGCACCTTTTTTTTAAAGAGGGGAAAAGCCGGGACCCCGGCTTTCGTATCGATCAGCTCCGAAAGCTCAAGGCCCTGCTTCAGCAGTATGAAAAGGAGTTTATCGAAGCTCTCCGCGCCGACTTCGCCAAACCCTCTTTTGAGACTTATGGCACCGAACTGCTTATTCTCTACAGTGAAATTGACTACTTTACCACCCACCTAAAGGACTGGAGCAGGCCCCGAAAAGTAAGTGAGTCGCTACTTACCTTTCCATCCAAAAGCTATGTATACCCCCAGCCGTACGGCGTGACGCTGGTGATTGGTGCATGGAACTATCCCCTCCAGCTTTCGATGAGCCCTGTCCTTGGCTCCCTGTCCGCCGGGAATTGCGCCATCCTGAAACCCTCGGAGGTAAGCACAAACACTGCATCCCTGCTGGCCGACGTCATAAACCCAAACTTTGACCCCGGGTACCTGCATGTGGTGCAGGGCGGTGCGGATACCACACAGGAGCTGCTGGCTGAATCCCTGGACTACATCTTCTATACCGGCGGCCTGCGGGTCGGCAAAATCATCATGCAGGCCGCGGCCGAACAGCTCACGCCCCTTACGCTTGAACTGGGAGGGAAGTCGCCCGCCATTATCGACCGGACAGCCGACCTCGAGCTTGCCGCCCGGCGAATCAGCTGGGGTAAATTCATCAATGCGGGTCAAACCTGCGTGAGCCCCGACTATACCTATATCCACGAATCACAGGCCCCGGAATTCTGCGAGCTGATGAAGAAGCAGATCGACCTTTTTTATGGGCCTGATCCGGCTGAAAGTCCCGATTTTGCCCGCATCATCAACCGCAAACACTTTAACCGGCTGAAGGGGCTTCTGGACCCGGATAAGATTGTAACCGGCGGCCGAACCAGAGCCGAAGATCATTATATTGCTCCTACTGTCATGACCGATATAAGCTGGCAGGACCCCGTGATGCAGGAAGAGATCTTCGGCCCGATCCTGCCCGTACTCACCTACCGGCAGGTTGACCGTGCCCTGCGTGCCATCAGGGATCATCCCAAACCGCTGTCGCTGTACCTTTTTTCCACTGACAGGAAAATGCAGGACCGGATTATTGAAGAAATTCCTTTTGGAGGCGGGTGCATCAATGATACCGTGGCGCACCTGGGCAACCTGGACCTCCCCTTCGGGGGCATCGGCAACAGCGGCTTCGGAAGCTACCACGGCAAAAGCAGCTTCGAGCTGTTCTCTCACCAGAAAAGCGTCATGAAGCGGTCAACCTGGCTGGATATCCCGATGCGCTACCCGCCCTACGGCGATAAACTCAAATGGCTGAAAAAAATCACCTCATACCTATGACTAATACATTCCGAGCCCTCGTTGTCGAAGAAACCGCCGATGACCAATTCCACCGATCCGTCCGCCAATGGCCGGTCGATCAGCTGCCCGAACACGCAGTACTGGTACGCGTGCACTACTCCTCCCTCAACTACAAGGACGCCCTCTCGGCTTCCGGAGACAAGGGAGTTACCCGGCAGTACCCGCACATCCCCGGCATTGATGCTGCCGGGGTAGTGCAAAAGAGCAGGAATGCCCGCTTCCACCAGGGAGACCGCGTCATTGTGACCAGCTACGATCTGGGCCAAAACACCCCCGGCGGCTTCGGACAGTTCATCCGCGTGCCCGCCAGCTGGGTGGTCCCCCTGCCCGAGGGACTGACCCTCCGCGAAAGCATGGCCCTGGGCACTGCGGGGCTTACAGCAGCCATCGGGGTGCACCATCTGCGCCAACATCAGGTCAAGCCCGACGGCGGTGACGTACTGGTGACGGGGGCTACCGGCGGAGTGGGGACCATGGCCATCTCGATCCTTGCACGGCTGGGCTACGAGGTGGCTGCGGCCACCGGCAAGACAAACCGGGCCTCTTTCCTCAAAAAGATCGGGGCACATTCCGTCATCCAGCGGGATGAAGTGCAGGACCAGAGCGGCCGTCCCCTGCTCAGCAGCCGGTGGGCCGGGGCCATCGACACTGTCGGCGGCCGCATGCTCGATACGGCGCTTCGGCAGACCCAGCCGAACGGCACCGTTTCCTGCTGCGGCAATGTAGCGGGAGGCGAACTTCACACCAGCGTCTATCCTTTCATTCTGCGCGGCATCACCCTGGCCGGCATCGACAGCGGCAACTGCCCCATGAGGCTTCGCCGGCAGCTGTGGGAGCACCTTGCCACCAGCTGGAAACCCCGGCACCTGGAGGAGATCAGCCGGGAGTGTTCGCTCGACGAGCTCAGCACTGAAATTGATAAGATCCTGGAGGGCGGACAGGTCGGCCGCGTTGTGGTAAAACATTAAAGCATCCCGCAGATACCTAAAGCAATCTAAACCACAACTGGCTTAATTTTCTTACCGAGATCCGGATCACTTTCATCCCGGGCTTTTTCCAGCTCATATTGTGCTTGCAGTCTAAGCCGCATTTCCGGGCTGGTTCCTAAAACTAATCCAAAACGGATAGCCGTATCACCAGTGATATTTCGTTTTCCCCTAACGATTTCATTAACCCGGTTGGCGGGTACATCAATGCTTCGGGCAAAGGCTCGCTGAGAAACACCCATAGAATCTAAGAATACTTCTTTCAGGATTTCCCCCGGATGAATGGGCGGTATAAAAGGTTGGTTAGTCATGGCTTTTGGCTGTTTTACAGTAGCTACCTTCTAGTGATAATTCACTATTTCAATATTGTATGCATCACTTTCGTGCCACTCAAAACAAATGCGCCACTGTCCCAAGCGATCTCCGGAATGTTGTTCCAGCCGATTTCCAGGAGGAACTTTTAAATCATCCAGAGAACTGGCGGTGTGAATAAGCAAAAGCTTTCGCTTTGCCCGCTTGAGAATCTCCGGAGGCAGCTTCCTTGCCTGTCCCCGATTAAAAATTGTTCCCGTCTGCTTATCACTAAAAGAACGTATCATATGTGTTATTTGCTATGTAACACGTAACAACATAGCTTTTAAGAACCTTCTTCCAACGGAATTCTCAACGTATTTTAAACGTCAACTTATATTAGACGACCCAAAAAGTCGCTGGGGTACAAATACCAACAGAACTGCTAACCTAACCGAAATCTTCTACTTTTGAGTGGTCCGAAAAATAGGGAAGCTTACCCAATCCAATATTGTTGTACCTATATTGTACCATAAAAAAAAGCCCTGCAACTCAGGGAGAGTTACAGGGCTTTTGGTGGGACCGGGCGGAATCGAACCGCCGACACCACGATTTTCAGTCGTGTGCTCTACCGACTGAGCTACAGTCCCTTTTGCGCTAAGAGTTCGCAAATATAAAATCTTTTCGGCTATATACAAAGAGCCGAACCAAATTTCTATATTTTTTCTTTATTCAGCTGCACATCGCGCAGGCGCAGCTGCAGGGTCCGCCGGCCGTTCCAGTGATTTTCCTCCAGCGAGTAGGCGATATTCAGCTTTTGGTCCTGTTCATTGCGCACCACAGGCAGGTACTCGTGCATGTTGAATCCGATGACATCGAAGGCGCCAGAGCCGTTCTGGGCGACCTTCATTTTGAGGTGCCCGGAACCCACGATCGTCGGCACCCCGACCACGCGCACATCCCGGCTCACGAAGATGGGCCGCAGGTTGCCCGGCCCAAACGGTTCAAACTGGCTGAGCAGTTTCCAGAAACGCATGTCCACATCACTGAGATCCAGGTCGCAGTCGATAGCCAGCTCGGGCTTGAAGTCTTCATCCGTCAGCCGCCGGGACGCGATCTCGTTGATGCGCTTGCAGAAGGCTTCGTAATTTTCCTTGGCGATGGTCAGGCCGGCGGCATACTTGTGTCCCCCGAACTGTTCAAGCAGGTCTTCACACTCCTTGAAGGCTTCGTAGATATCAAAGCCCTTGATGCTGCGGGCCGACCCCTTGATCTTGCCGTCCACGGTGCTAAGCATAATCGCCGGGCGCCCGTAGGTATCCACCAGGCGGGAGGCCACGATTCCGATCACGCCCAGGTGCCAGTCGGGATTATGCAGTACCATCGAGGAAATCTTATCCAGGTCGTACTCCTCATCAACGATCGTTCTGGCTTCCTCCATGGTCTGGCTGTCCTCATCGCGGCGGGCAACATTAATGCTTTCCAGCTCATGCGCCCGTGCTTTCGCTTCGGTCGGCGTCTCCGCAATCAGGAGCTGCACCGCCTTCGTCGCATCGCCCATCCGTCCCGCCGCATTGATGCGCGGGCCAATGGAAAACACGATGTTCGAGGTTGTGATGGACCCGATATTGAGGTTAATCAGATTCGCCAGCGCTTTCAGTCCCGCCCGCGGAGTGCTGTTGATCTGCTTGAGTCCCTCGCGCATGAGAATCCGGTTCTCATCCACCATGGGCACAATATCAGACGCAATGGAGATGGCCACCAGGTCAAGAAATTTGTAGGCCACCTCCTCTCCCAGCCCCAGTTTCTGCACCGTGCCTTCCAGCAGCTTGAAACCGACCCCCGCGCCGGACAGCCCGTCAAAGGGATAGTCGCAATCCGAACGCTTGGGATCAAGTACCGCAACAGCATCCGGGATGGTATCCCCCACGTTGTGGTGATCGCACACAATAAGGTCGATCCCCTGCTCCCGGGCCTGGCGGGCTTCCTCCACTGCGGTGATGCCGCAGTCAACAGAGACAATGAGATCGGCATTGATCTCGGCGGCATAGTTGATGCCCTCCGGGTTGATGCCGTAGCCCTCCTTGAATCGATGCGGGATGTAGAAGTCCACGGAAACGCCAAACTCCCTGAGAAAAAGGTACAGCATGGAAACCGAAGTAGTGCCGTCCACATCATAGTCGCCGTACACCAGCACCCGTTCTCGTCCCCGGATGGCTTTGGCCAGCCGCTCGGTGGCGGCCTCCATATCCTTCATCAGAAAGGGATTATGGATATCCTTTAATTTAGGTCTGAAATATGATTTTGCCCGTTCATAAGAATCAATCCCGCGCAGTGCCAACAGATGGGCCACCATTTCGGGAACACCCAGCTCCTGCTGCAAGGCAGATACAGTCTGCTCGTTGTCGGGCTTCGAATACACCCATCGGAAAGACATAATTATTGTTATCTGTTTTTTTGTTTTTTGTCATAAACAGCATACCGGCGGTCAGGCCGTGTAGCCGTGCAACTTGCGGAAGATAAGTGATTGATGAAACAAATCCGCTTCTATAAAGATACAATTTCAAAGATAAAAATCATCATATAAATAGGAGCCTCAAAGTGCCGAAGCCACCGGTGTTCCTTCACGATTCCGCATCTGCATTGAATGTACCCGTGGAAAAAAGTGTTTAGACTATCGCAAAATTCACCACTCGCATACAGACGGACCATTAACTTTTTAGAGATTATTGGCGATATTACGGGTTTGGAAACGCAGTGGATTGCAGGTATGACATATGAAACAAGTCCCCAGATCGTTTACAACCTTAACCTTTTCATTTTCATTACTACGACTTCTAACTACTTTCCCTTATGATTTCGAAAGAAGATTTTGCTCAAAAAGACCGGCTGATCAAAGGCATCAGCGCGCACGGTGATATTAAAATTTCGGTCGTCAAAACCACCGATGTGGTCAGGACAGCCCGGAAGAAACACAACCTGTCGCTGCTTAATACGGTTTTACTGGGCCGTGCCTTGACGGCCACGATGCTCATGGCTTCCGAACTGAAGGGGGAGGAGCGTATCCAGATGCGTCTTGAGGGCAAGGGCCCCGTAGGGCTGCTGGTAGCGGAAGCCAACCGTGTGGGCGAAATTCGCGGCTATGTTCAGAACCCCGAAGTGGAACTCAATTACAGCGACGATCAAACAAGCCTGGGCGACGGACTGGGTGTGGGGGTGCTGTCGGTCCGCAAAACCCTGTATAATGAAGCCGAACCGCGCACCAGCAGCATTGAGCTGGTAAAGGGCAATGTAACCGACGACGTGGCCTATTACATGGTTCAGTCCGAGCAAGTACCGTCAGCCGTTCTGCTTGACGTGGGCCTTGATGACCAGGGGGCTATCACGGAGGCCGGAGGCGTACTGGTACAGCGAATGCCCGATGCCCCCGAAGGACGCATCGATGAGATCCAGCAGAAGATGCTTCATTTTGACCCTGTCAGCGAACTCCTGGCCGGTGGTTACTACATTGATGACATCATGGCTAAAATTATGGAACCGGATCCTGTCAAGGAACTGGACCGGCAGCCGGTAGACTTTTTCTGCCGCTGCACGCGCAATCGCTTTATCAGTGCGCTGGCGATGCTCGGCCCGGAGGACCTTCAGGAGATCAGCGACGAGGGACAGGAACTGGTGTGCCACTTCTGTAATGAACAGTACCAGGTATCCAAAAGCGAAATCAAAGAACTGCTGATGCAAACAAAGGCAAAAATGAATTGACAGTGTCATGGCAAACCGCAAGCATGTCGTCATTGTCGGCGGAGGCTTCGGCGGCATATCCGCCGCCAAAAAGCTCAAGAAAACTGATGTCGACATCACCCTGATTGACCGCAATAATCACCACCTCTTTCAACCGCTTCTCTACCAGGTAGCGACTGCGGCTCTCTCCCCGGGTGATATCGCAACGCCGATCCGTGCCATCCTGGGCCAGCGGCGGGGCCTGCGGGTGCTGCTCGGCACCGTAACGGCTATCAACCGGGAACAAGGATACGTGGAACTGCAGAAGGGGCAAAAAATTAGTTTCGACTATCTGGTGCTGGCCCCCGGAGCGCAGTATAATTATTTTGGCCATGATGAGTGGTCGAGGCATGCACCGGGACTGAAATCCATCGGTGATGCCCTGCAGGTACGCGAGCGTATCCTGATGTCGCTCGAAGAGGCCGAACAGCTGCAGGACCCCAAACTGCGCGAACCCTACCTGACGTACGTCGTCATCGGCGGGGGCCCCACCGGGGTGGAGATGGCCGGCGCCATTGCAGAAATCGCAAAACGCAACATGATGCGCGACTATTCCACCTTCAGCAAGAATGAAACGCGGATCTTCCTGGTGGAGGCTGCTCCCCGCATCCTCAACGGCTACCCCGAGTCACTGGCCGAAAAGGCACGCAAAACCCTGGAAAAAATGGGCGTTCGGGTGCTGCTTAACACCCCGGTCACTGATATCCGAAAAAACAGGGTCTCTTTTTCCGAAGGTACTATTGAAACCCCCAATATCATCTGGGCCGCGGGCGTGGCGGCCTCCCCCCTGCTGGCAGCCCTTGAAACCGAGCAGGACCGTACCGGACGCGTAATGGTGAAGGAGGACCTCTCGATACCGGGAGATCCGAACATTTTTGTCATCGGTGACGCGGCTCACAAAAAGGATGAGGACGGCCAGCCGCTTCCGGCCCTGGCGCCCGTCGGCCTGCAGCAGGGTGACTTTGTGGGAAACCTCATCAAAAGGGAAGTTAGGGGGGAACCGCAGCGAAGCGCCTTCTCCTTCACCGACAAAGGCACCATGGCCACCGTCGGCCGCGCCAAGGCGGTGGCTGACATCCGGGGATTCAAGTTCAGCGGCTTTTTTGCCTGGGTTCTCTGGTCGGTGGTACACATTTTCTTCCTGATCGGATTCCGCAATCGTTTCCGGGTATTTGTGGAATGGATGTGGCATTACCTCACCTTCAACCGGGGAGTGCGGCTGATCACCGACCGAAAGAGTGAGAAAGGAGAAGATGAAAATGAGGAACAAACAACGAACCTCCATGGTTGACCGGGCCATGCGGGCTCCTGGCCCATACTTGCAGGGACTCCCCGCAAGTACGCCAACGTTATCAATACTTATGCTACTGATGAAACACATCGCTATCGCTGCATTCCTGTTACTGTTCGGCTGTCCCGACTTTCTGTCGGCCCAGGACCAAAATCTCAGGGACTACGGCATCCGTATTGGTGTATTACCAACCGGGGCCAACAACACCATCACCGATGTGGACGGGGTTTGGGTGGGACACCAAACCATTATCAAAGGCGAGGATATCCGAACGGGCGTCACCGCCATCCTCCCTCACCCCGGCAATATTTTCCAGCAGAAAGCGCCTGCGGCTGTCTATGTAGGCAACGGTTTCGGCAAGCTGACCGGATCGACCCAAGTGCGTGAACTGGGTACCCTCGAAACACCGGTTGTTCTCACCAATACGCTCAGCGTCCCTACTGCCGCTGATGCGCTCATCGAGTATACGCTCGGCTTGCCCGGCAATGAAGAGGTCTATTCCGTCAACCCGGTGGTCGGCGAAACCAATGACGGCTACCTGAATAACATTCGCGGCCGTCATGTGAGCAGAACGGATGTGATCCAGGCTCTCCAAAAAGCCCGGGGTGGTGCGGTGCCCCAGGGCAATGTCGGCGCAGGCACGGGCACCGTCGCCTTTGGATTCAAGGGCGGCATCGGCACCGCCTCCCGTCTCCTTCCGGGCCGGTACGGCGGATATACGGTGGGCGTACTGGTACAAAGTAACTTTGGAGGCGTATTGCAGATTGCGGGTGTTCCCGTCGGAAAGGAGTTGGGGAAATACTACCTGAGCGGCACCTTGAACGAATCACCCGGCGGGTCCTGCATGATTGTCGTCGCCACTGATGCTCCGATGGATGCCCGCAGCCTCGAACGGCTGGCCAAGCGGGCCGTACTGGGACTGGCCAAAACAGGCGGTATCGCCTCCAATGGGAGCGGCGACTATGCCATTGCCTTTTCCACCGCAGAATCGGTCCGCATTCCCTACCGGTCGGAGAAGAGGCTCCAGGACCAGCGGGTACTGCGCAGCGATGCCCTTTCCCCGCTCTTCATGGCGGCCATCGAGGCCACTGAAGAAGCCATCATCAATTCTCTTTTTCATGCAGAAACAATGAGCGGGCGTAACGGACATACCATTGAAGCACTCCCCGTTGATAGTGTGCTCTCCATGATGGAAAGGTACGGCAGGGTGCCGGGGACGGAGTGACTACCACGCTTGTTTCAGCTAGGTGGCAAAAGAAGAGCCGCAGCCACAGGTTTCCGTCGCATTCGGGTTGTCAAATGTGAATCCGCGTGCATCCAGCCCATCGGGATAATCCACGGAAATACCCTTCAGATACATCATGTGCCGGCTATCCACGATAATTTCGATGCCCTGGCTGACAATAACTTCATCCTCCCCGGACTTGTGATCAAAACCCAGCTTGTAGCTGAGACCCGAACAACCACCCCCCTCAACAGCGACCCGAAGGTAGAGTTCTTCATCAAGCTCCTCATCAGCTCTTATTTTTTGAATTTGGCGTGCAGCCCGCTCGGTCAGTGATACAGCCGGTCCACTGAAATCAATATCAGGGGCCTCTATGTCTGCAAGCGGTGATCCCTGCGACGCCTCTTCTTCATCATCGCCATCGATGAGATCTGAAATAACATTATCTAAATTTTCGTCCGTTTCAGCAGCCATAGTTTATCTAGCATTCATTTTTGCATTTCCGCGAGTAGGTGAAATAATCCACATTCTTCTTCCGAAATAAATTCAGGATATCGGCACTTACCAGGTTAACCAGCGTTGCCGACGCTTTGGCCGGGGAGATATTCACCAGATGCGCAAACTTTTTAACGGTAATTTCGCCGTATTCATTCAGATACCGGAAGAGCTTCTGCTCGTTCTGCCCGTATTCGAAGGTTACGCCTTCATCAGAATTCTTGTTCTTGATCACTTCAATCAATTCCCTGCTGGCAACCTTGTTGCGGTCATCCTCGCGCATCAGCACAATATCTCCCTCTTCGGCCTGTACAACAATGGGCTTTTCATCCGATTCGGGCACTCTGATAACCAGCAGATCGCGTTCTCCAAAATGGACGATTTCTATGTCAATATCCACGCGCGGCCGGCAAAGCTCCTCGGCGGCTTTTTTCAGCAGGTATTCCTCCTCCTGGTAGCCGCTCACGCCAATTAGTGAACAGTCGTCATCCACCCCGATGAGCAGGGTCCCCCCCTTGGTGTTGGCAAAAGCGGCAATCTCACGGGCAATCTTATAGGCCGAAGGGATGGTTCGCTTGAACTCAAGGTAGGCTCCCTCACCGGTCTGGGCCAGGTTTTTGACGTCCAGGTAATCCATCTCAGAGAGCGATACGGTGCTGTGATTATTGTAATACATGGTCACACGACGTTCCTTTTCAGTAGATAACGAAGATAACGATCAAATATTAAGCCGCCATGAACGGACAGCAAAGTACAACTCTTTGCCCATTAAATCACAATTTCCTCCTTGGGATTGCGCGTCATCAGCTCATAGAGTACATCCTCGGGATCTTCCTGTTCAAAGAGCACCCGGTAGATCGCCTTGGTGATGGGCATCTCCACCTTCAGCTGGCGGCTCCATTCATAGACCGACCGTGTTGTTTTAACCCCTTCGGCCACCATGTTCATCCGGGCCGTAATATCTTCCATCTTCTTACCCTGCCCGATGTTATAGCCGACAAAACGATTTCGGCTGTGCTCACTCGTACAGGTCACCACCAGGTCTCCGATGCCCGACAGTCCTGAAAACGTATCCTGCGAGGCCCCCAGCTTCATGCCCAGGCGCTTCATTTCGTGCATCCCGCGGGTTATGACGGCGGCTTTGGCATTGTCGCCCAGCCGGGCTCCGTCGATGATACCCGCAGCGATCGCCATAATATTTTTAACCGCACCGCCAATTTCAACGCCGATGATATCATAGTTGAGGTATACCCTGAACATCGGGGTCAGAAAGGTGTCCTGAATGATACGGGTCGTACTCTTTGAGTAGGCGCTGGCCACTACGGTTGTAGGTTTAAACTTGCTCACTTCTTCGGCATGACTGGGACCCGATATGACTCCGATATGGTCTTCAATAACCTGGCCTTCCAGCACCTCGACAAGCACCTGCGACATGGTCTTGAAGGTTTTGTTCTCGATACCCTTTGCCACGCTGACGATGATCTCGTCGCCGCTGAAAAAGGGCTTCAATTTTTCAGCCACCCCGCGCATGACGTGCGATGGCGTGGCAAAAACGACCATTTCCGGATCATCAAGGCATTTCTCCAGCTTGGTGTGACAAGTTACCGAATCCGGAAGCGTCACATCCGGGATATAGGCGGGATTGCGGTGATGCTTGTTGATTCCGTAGGCGACTTCTGATTCACGCGCCCACAACTGTACCTCATTGCCGGCCCGGGCCAGGACAACGGACAGCGCCGTTCCAAAACTCCCTGCGCCGACAATGGTGATTTTCTTTGCTTTTTTATTACCCACGGTTCTGCTTTTCCTCTTTGTTGAGCCATCCGACGGCCGGCCGGAATGAGCTCACCTGATTTTCTGTTCCCCTGAGCAACCGCCGTATGTTGCCGCGGTGTTTGACAATGATGCCCAGCCCCACGATGGCACCGAAAATGAGAATACTTCCGTCTATAGCCCATCCGAAGCCGTACCGCAGCATCACCAGCATCAGCGGATAAATAAAGGCAGCCACCAGCGAAGCCAGGGAAACATACCTGCTGCTGAGCATCACGATAAGGAACACGCCAAAGGTAATGGCCACCGAAACGGGCTCAATACCACAAAGCATGCCGGCAGCGGTGGCCATTCCCTTGCCGCCGTCAAAGCCTGAATACAGGGGGAACATATGTCCCAGCACCGCCACCACCCCACATACGATGCGTAAAAACGGATCTACATCCCAGAAAGGGAAAAGGGATACCGGCCCGGTACCAATAAAATACGCCAGCTGACTAATCCACAGCGAACTCACAAACCCCTTGAAAAAATCGATTGCCAGCACGGAAACGCCCGGTCGCCATCCCAGCAGCCGGAAGGTGTTGGTTGCCCCGGCGTTTCCACTCCCGTGGTTTCGGATATCCACGCCTTTGACCAGCCGCCCGACCCATATCGACGAGGGGATGGAGCCCACCAGATAACTCAACAGAATGACGACACCAAGTGCAAGCATAAATTTCGGTTAAATGAGAGATGGCAATCTTTTACAATATAAAAGATCAATAGTAAATGTTGAGAATCAATTATCAAAAAGATTCTCGACCAGGCCAGCCCTAAACATGACGCTCGGCATGATAGGAAGATCGGACCAGCGGGCCGCTTTCCACATGTTCAAGCCCCAGCTGTTCACCAATTTCCTTGTACTCTGCAAACTGGTCGGGATGGACCCATTCTTCCACCGGCTGATGCATCTTGGTAGGCTGCATGTACTGCCCGATCGTCAACACGTCAACCCCGTAGTCCACGCAATCCTGCATGAGCTCTATCACCTGGTCACGTTCTTCACCGAAGCCGACCATGATGCCTGTTTTCGTACGCAGCCCCTGATCCTTGCAGCGCTGGAGTAACTCCAGGGAACGCTTGTATTTTGCCTGGGGACGAATGGTGCGATACAGGCTCGGAACCGTCTCCAGGTTATGACTCAGTACATCGGGTGGGGTATCGATCACAATTTGCAGTGCTTCCCACACGCCCCTGAAATCGGGGATGAGGGATTCAATAGTAACCCCTTCAATGGCTTCGCGAAGCTGGCGGTGCGTCTCGGCAAAGATAGGCGCTCCCCCGTCCTTGCGTTCATCCCGGTTGACCGAAGTTAAAACAACGTGTTTGAGCCCCATTTTCTTGGCTGCATCGGTTACCCGCCGCGGCTCATCCCAGTCCAGCCCCTGCACCGGGCGCCCCGTCTTGACCGCACAGAACGAACAGGACCGTGTACATACATCGCCCAGAATCATAAACGTAGCGGTACCGTTTCCCCAGCACTCTCCCATGTTCGGGCAACGTGCTTCGGAACAAACGGTGTTCAGCGAGTGCTTCTGGATGGTATTGGAAACCTCCTTGAATTTTTCTCCTGATGGCAGCTTTACCCGCAGCCAGTCCGGCCGCCGCTTGGTTTCTTCATTCCGGTCAACAACATTCAACTCTTTTATCATGGGGATCGATCACTAATTAATGGGATACTGGATTAACATCTGATGGCTTAAGATACGAAAATTCATCGTCCAGTTCAGGCAGGGAATCGACTTCGGTTATGGCGACGTCAAAAACGGCTTCAAAGTGATGGCAGAGCTGTTCCTTGACCCTCTCCTGGTCAATTTCACACCCCAGGAGATCCCGAAGACTGGTCACCGCCTTGTCGGAGATGCCGCAGGGCACAATATGGTTGAAATAACGCAGGTCCGCATTGACATTCAGGGCAAAGCCATGCATGGTAACCCAACGCGAACATTTGATTCCCATCGCACAGATCTTCTTGTCATCCACCCAGACACCCGTAAGTCCCTCAATGCGCGTCGCCTCAATATCGTAGTCGGCGCATGTTCGGATGACAACTTCTTCAAGGTACCGCAGGTATTTATGGACATCGGTAAAGTGGCGATCGAGATCCAGGATGGGATAGCCTACAATCTGGCCGGGTCCGTGGTAGGTAATATCCCCTCCGCGGTCAATTTCGACAAAATCAGCGTCGATACTGGCCAGTTCCGCCATCCCCTTCAGCAGGTGGGCCTTGTCTCCGCTCTTGCCCAGGGTATAGACATGAGGATGTTCGACCATGAGCAATACGTCATTGCTCTCCTGGCCGGGCTGATACAGCTTTCCCTTCCGGCGAGCCAGTTTCTCATCCACCAGCCGCTGCTGGATGGCTGCCTGCAGATCCCATACCGGGCGGTACGGTGCATGGCCCAAATCGTAAAACTCTACTTTTGACATGGTTGCACCATTTAGGAATTACCCTTGAAAGTCGGGGATGGAAAATCCGCTCTTCCATCCCCGCCCCATTATTCCTAATGTAATGATAACACTTTCAACCGGAGCAGAACCCGAAGGCATATCTCCGGTCTAAACTCATCCTATCTCAACTAATTACCCAAATGCACGCCCTCACCGTAGGCTTCAGCCACGGCTTCCATCACCGCCTCCGACATGGTTGGATGCGGGTGAACAGCACTGATAATTTCATGACCGGTCGTTTCCAGATCACGGGCAACCACTGCTTCGGCAATCAGTTCGGTCACATGAGAACCGATCATGTGGCAACCCAGCCACTCGCCGTACTTCTCATCAAAGACCACTTTCACGAAGCCTTCTTCATGCCCAAGTCCTGTGGCTTTGCCGCTGGCGGAGAAAGGAAACTTGCCGACTTTCACGTCATACCCCTCCTCTTTTGCCTGCTCCACGGTGTAGCCGACAGAGGCAATCTGCGGCTCACAGTAGGTACAGCCGGGGATGTTGTTGTAGTTGACGGGCAGCGGATCTTCACCGGCCAGCTTTTCCACACACACAAGGCCTTCGTGTGTTGCCTTATGGGCCAGCCAGGGTCCACCAGCCACATCCCCGATAGCATAGATATTCTCGACGCTCGTCTGGTAGTTGGATTTGTCAATCTTGATAGCCCCCCGATCATGTTCAACGCCAATTTCATCGAGGCCGATACCTTCTACATTGCCGGTTACGCCTACGGCGGAAAGAACGACATCTGCTTCAACAACTTCTTCCTCATCACCGGTCTTGATGGTCACTTTGACCCCGTCACCGTCTTTCTCAACCTTCTCGACGGTGCTCCCGGTGCGTACATCCACCCCTTTCTTTTTATAGATCTTGCCCAGTTCTTTTCCGATGTCCTTGTCTTCAACAGGCACCAGCGAATCCTCCAGCTCAACAATGGTAACCTCGGTTCCAATGGTATTATAGAAATAGGCAAACTCTACGCCGATGGCGCCGGCTCCAATGACAACCAGCTTTTCGGGCTGCTCTTCCAGCTGCATGGCCCGCTCAGAGTCAATAACCATGTCGCCGTCAATTTCGATATTTGGCAGCTGCCGCGGACGAGCACCCGTGGCAATAATAAAATTGTCGGCCTTTATCTGTTCCTGCACCTCATCCTCTTCATCGACGACCTTGATTTGCTCTTTGGACTCAAAGATCCCCTTGCCCTCGAAGACTTCAATCTTATTGGCCTTCATCAGGAACTGGACCCCTTTACTCATTTTATTGGCTACGTTGCGGCTGCGATCAATGATACCTTCGAAATCCGCTTCGTAATCACTTACTTTGATGCCATAATCTTCGGCATCCGCAATACTTTCAAAGACCTCGGCAGAACGCAGGAGCGCCTTGGTGGGAATACATCCGATATTGAGACAAACGCCTCCCAGATGCCGCTTTTCAACAATTGCCGTGTTAAATCCAAGTTGTGATGCACGAATAGCGGCCACATATCCACCGGGACCGGAACCAATTACGCAAACGTCAAATTCTTTAGCCATGATTATTTAGTAATTTGTTGATTTGGTGAATGATTGATTTGATAAACTGTCCTCTTTATCGGTCACTGCCAACCTTCCTAACCTCCCTGTACAGGGGTAATTCGGCAATTCAACAACTCAATCGGTCAATAGTTTCAAAAGCCCTCTAATTTAAGAATAATACGCGGAAGGGTGAAATAAGATCTGCACTTAAATCAGACAGAGACCGTGCAGGCGGATGCATCATGCCGTCGCCGGGGGTGGTTGCTGATTTGCTTCAGAACAAGATGGGAACATGATCATGCTTTTTGTATTAAACATGCATGTAAAACATGAATAAACCAATGACATATATGGATATAGCAAAACGATACTATTTTTTAGCCCCCTTATTCGCTTTTGTACTCTCCTTCACCCTTCACGGTTGCCTGGACTCCTCAACCGGCGTGGACAACAATACCAATCAGTTTGTAAGCCGGGCTGCTCCGGGCGCATCAGCCAAAGTATTCCTGGAAGACAGCAGCTTTGCAAGTCTCTCGGTTGAAATTGACTACATGCCGGGCCATCAGCCCTCGCAGGATGCCCTGGACAGCCTCAAGACCTTTCTTCAGAAGCGGCTTCACAAATCCGATATTACCATCAACACGCCTACGGAGGTGCAATCGGGCGGGGGAGGCACCTATTCGGCCAATGAGATTCGTTCCTTTGAGGAGAAATACCGCAATAACTATACGGACAGCAGAAACAATACCCTGCATGCGTACTTCCTCATAACCGATGGCAAGTACCAGGAACAAAATAATGTGCTCGGCATCGCCTACTACAATACGTCCATGGCCTTCTTTGGATCAACTATCGAGGAGGCATCTTCAGGCCTGGGAGCTCCGCCCCGGGAAAAGGTGGAAGGTACGGTATTCCAGCACGAGTTCGGTCATATCCTGGGCCTTGTTGGTAACGGGACCCCCACCCAGTCGGATCACAAAACAGCCGGAAGCGCCCACTGTACGGCCGACGAGTGCCTGATGAAGTCAACGGTCGAAACCACCGACTTCTTTGCCAACCTCTTTGACGGGAGCATCCCGGACCTGGACCCGCAGTGCGTCACTGACCTGCAGGCTAATGGCGGGAAATAAGATACCTCAAGAAATCGATTTACAGAACTGGGAATCGGGAAGGACGCCCAGCTTCTTCCCGTTCCCAATTCTCAATATTCTGGCATCCCAGCAAAATCGCCCGGCACACCTGCCTGTTGCTGCCAAATCATGCCTTTCATAGGGAGAAAAAACACACTCCCTTCCGGACCCTTTTTTACGCACCAGACGCATCAACCACGTCAACTGAATATCAGCTACACAAGTCAACCGGCGTGGATTTCAACAAACAATAGTCGTAAAGACAGCACCGGTACTCAAAAGCACGGAGGTGAAGGCTGCATCAAATCCCCGACGGCAGCGACCGCGGCGGACCTGTCAGTTCTGTTTGAACTTAAACAGATTTTCAGCCCCGACCTTCTCTTCAGCCTGACTCAAGGCATAGGCACTGTCGAAAAGGACAATCGGGTGTTCTTCCATATCCTTGGTTATATGGGTCGAATAGCTCTTCTCCAGTTTTTCAATCACTCCCTCGTCATTGCTTAGCCAGCGCGCCGCATGATAGGAGACGGCCGACATATGCAGCTCGGTATTGTATTCCGTAAGCATGCGATGTTTTACGACCTCGAACTGAAGGGCACCGACCGTTCCCAGCAACAGTTCATTGCCTACGCCGTTGGGAACCTCGAACACATGCACCACCCCTTCCTCAGCCAGCTGCTTGAGCCCTTCGCGCAACTGCTTTCGCTTGAAGGGATCCTTGGTCGACACCTTCATAAAATGTTCCGGAGTGAAGAGCGGTATTACATTAAAGGTTACCGGGTCATCACTGTAGATAGTCGTACCGATCCGGAAGGAACCGGGGTTAAAAAGAGAGACAATATCGCCGGGGTAGGCTTCTTCCAGGATATGCCGTTCATCCCCCATAAGTGTATGAGGCGTCGACATCTTCACTTTTTTGCCCGTATTGCTTTCCGTCACCTGTAGTCCCCGCTTAAACTTGCCGGACGTAATACGGATAAAAGCTGCACAATCGCGGTGATCCGGGTTCATATTGGCCTGCATCTTGAATATGAAGCCTGAAAACCCCTCAGAAAGCGCCCGACTCTTTCCTTCGGCATCCTGGTATTCCTGGGGGTCATTGGCAAGCTCACCAAAATAACTGAGAAAAACATCCAGCCCGAAATTATTGAGGGCAGAGCCGAAAAATACCGGTGTGCACTTCCCATGCATAAATGCATCCTGGTCCATCATTTCAAACATATCTTCGGTCAGCATGACCTCTTCACGGAATTTTTCTTTCTCCCGATCCGAAAGGATAGCCTTCTCCACTCCTTCCTCCAGGTCATACACCTCGGTCTCGGCCTTTTTAGCCCCATGCTCCTCTTTCTTTTGCAGATGCAGTTTCTTGCCAATCAGATCATAGATGCCCTGGAAATCTTTTCCGTAACCCAGCGGCCAGGAAGCCGGAATAGGCTCAATGCCCAACTGATTCTCCACGTTGCTGATCACTTCCAGGGGTTCCAGTCCCGGGCGGTCGCATTTGTTGACAAAAGTGATAATGGGGATCTCGCGCATTTTACAGACCTCAAACAGCTTCTCAGTCTGCTCCTCAACGCCCTTGGCAACATCGATCACCATGAGGGCCGTATCAGCTGCAACCAATGTGCGCAGCGTATCCTCGGAGAAATCCTTGTGGCCCGGGGTATCCAGCAGGTTAAACTTAATGTTGTCTTTTTCGAAGCGCAGCACCGATGAGGTGACCGAGATCCCCCGGTCCTTCTCGATGGCCATCCAGTCGGAGGCCGCATAACGGTTGGCTTTCCGCTGACGGATGGATCCGGCTTCGTGTATTGCCCCACCATAAAGCAGGAGCTTTTCGGTCAGGGTGGTCTTACCCGCATCGGGGTGCGAAATAATCGCAAAGGTGCGCCGGCGACGGGCTTCCTCTAATATTTCTTGCTGTTCTTCGGTAAGGGTTTCAGGCTGGGCCATGGAATCACGTTATTTCTATATTCTAAAAGCCCGGAAAGATACGAATTTTTTCATGCTATATCACCCTGCAGATAACCAGCCTGCACGCGGGCCGGAAATCATGCCGTATGCCGGGAAAAACCGCAGTTCCTGATGCGGCTGGGATATTCCTGCCTGTCAGTTAAAACAGTGCAACGGCTGGCTATTTTCTGGTTTCCGGAGTTCTTTATCAGAGGCAGTGCAAAACCGGGCTATAAGAATCAGGCCCGTTTAAAACAGATCCAGCTGTTTATCCTGCCGTTCTATCGGCCACTTCGGCATGGGATCGATTTCAATAAGTTCGGAAAGAAGCTGGTGAAACTTACGGGCGATAAGCGGCTGACTCACCTTGTCGGGCGAATGAGTAAAGATATAGGGATGCAGTCCTTCCTTGATCCAGTCCGCAATGACGATGGCCCATTCCTTGAGATAGGATTCATTGTTCAGCACATCATTGGCACCCACAAAACGCACAAAGGGACGCGAGCCCGTATTTTCAAACCGGACGGGCACTTCGGGCTTTTTCTTCTGCGCCTCCCGTATCGAAGGCTCCTTTACCTCCATGCTGTGGAGTTTACGCGTATCAAAGATCACGCGATCAATATTATAGTTCTCCAGAAGCCGATTCAGACGACGCTCCTGCTTCCCATGGTCATAAAAATCCAGATGGCGAACCTCCACGGCATAGCTGTAAACGGAAGGCAGCCGGTGCACCAGCCGTTCCAGCTTATCAAACTCATCGGGAGAAAACCGGGGCGGTAGCTGTATATGAAAGGGTCCCAGCCGGTCGGTAATGGGATCGAAGACCTCCAGGAACCGGGACACCTCTTCCTCCACATTGCTGAGTCTCCGCTGGTGGGTGATGGACCGGTGAAACTTAAAACAGAATTTAAATCCATCCGGGGTGAACCTCCTCCATTTTTGCACCGTTTGCGGGCTGGGAACATGATAAAAGGTGGTATTACCCTCCACGGCATTGAACACCGAGGCATACTGCGACAGAAAATCACCCGGCTTGGCGTCATCTGTAAAAAAACGCCCCACCCACTCCTTCAGACTCCATCCCGTGCATCCTATGTGATATTTTGCAATGGCCATGTCTCCCTGGCAATTAATGACGATTCAACGGTTACAGGCAAATTGTTTAACAGCATAATCTCTGTATTTAAAGCGCCAGACTCAAGAACTGTTCTCAGGGGGCATCGTTCCAAACACCCTGTCCCATAGCGTAGTGGACACCCCGAAAGCCTTGTCGTGATGCTTGTAGTGATGCAGGGCATGATGTCGGTGCTGAGTTTTGAGCAATGATGGCACCTTGCGCTTGTGGACAGCGATGTGGATGGAGGCATAGGCAAGATACCCGGTCATGAATCCCGGCATAAAAATGAAGACCAGTTCACCGAGCACTGTCCAGAACCCGGCGAATAAAAGCAAAACGATAAGCAACCCGGGGACAGGCGGCATCATCAGGCGCTCACGGTCCCGCGGGTATTCATGATGAATACCGTGGATACTATGGGCCACCTTGCGCGCCCATCCAGAATCGGGAAAATATTCGTCAAGATGATTGATATAGCGATGGAACAGGTATTCAAACAGGGTCCAGGAAAATATCGCACTGAGGTAAATCGACAAACCTGCCCAAAAGCTACTCACGACTTCCCTGACAACCCCCAGGTACAGCAACAGCCCCATAATGGCGAGATAGATGGCAGCTGATACCGGCGCCGGGGACTTCGTCAACAGTTCCAGAAAATGATTATCGAAAATTCGCCCACTCCCTTTATTCTTTATCTTTTGCCTCTTCATGTGACCCCTCTCCTATTTGTTTAATCCCTTTTAAAAAGTTTACATCAAATATCACAAAAAGAAAAGGGAGAGCCGAACCTCAACCGGGAAGGAATAGCATCCCGGAAATTACAGATCAGCTTGCACCTTGGACCCCAGCCAGGCCTGCCTGAACCGCTTCATCTTTTCCGTGAGCTCTTTACCCAGCTGTTCGTAGGGTACTATCTCCAGGGCCGGATTCTCAGCCAGCCGGATCAACCCCTCTTTTTGCACACCCAGCGACTGATAGGTAATGGGCAGCCGGTCGCCGGCACGGTGCCCGGCAAGAAGCTGCTGCAGATCCCGGGCATCCGATACGGAAACCCCGTCAATGGAAATGATCTCGTCGCTCTTGTCCAGGCCGGCCTCATAGAGCGGACTGCCAATCTGCGTACGCCGGGCAACCGTTGCTTTTCCATCCTCAAAATTAATCTTTGCTGTGCCAAACTGTATCGCAGGCCGGGCCGTATCCGCCCGCTGCAGGGCAAAGCCGGCATTCGCCAGCAGTGGCTTGAGGTCAACATGATTTCCGCGGTAAATGTGCCGGGCAAAAAACCGCTCCGCAAATGCGGTGCTGTCGGTGACCTCCGCCAAGGTCTGCTGCAAGTCTTCAATACGGTAGGGTTGTTCGGTCTTTCCATATTTCTCCCACATCCTCCGCATGAAATCATCAAGGGTAACCTCTTCAAAAGTCGACCGGAGCATAAGATCCAGCCCCAGCCCAAGTACCGCTCCCCAGGAGTAATAGGAGATAAACGTATTGGATTTGTTTTGGGCATCGACCGAGGTGGCCGCATCTACAAAAGGCGCCTGCCGGCTCATCTCAATGGGACTGTAGTAGGTATTGCCGGGCGAGTTGAGCACATAGTTCAGTGTGCCGGCCCAGTCGGCGGCATATTTCTGATCGGTTACAAGACCGGCCCGGCGGATCGTCAAATCATCATAGTAGCTGGTAAAACCCTCCGCGAACCAGAGGGCGCCGGATACATTAGCCTCCATAAAATCAAACAGCTCCAGCGACTGCGGACGGATACGCTCTACATTCCAGCTGTGAAAAAATTCGTGCGACAAAGTATATAAGTTCTGAAGGGCTCCGGCTCCTTCCAGGGGACGCCGGCTGGTCAGGATCGTGGAATTGCGATGTTCCATCCCGTCTCTATGTACATACGGCAGGTAATCGGCCATGAATGTGTAAGTGTCAAAATCAAAGTCCGCTGCCTCGCCATAGACCGCCACCTGTTCGGCCACCACCTTCCGGGCCATTTCTGCATAGCGATCAACCTGTTCGTCCGTCCCATTATGATGGACAGTCAGGCGAATCGTCTGTCCCGTGGTGTCCCCTGGAGCCTCCCATTGTTTCACCACATGCGAGCTCAACTCAATGGGGCTGTCCATGAAGTAATAGTAATTCGGTGCCCTGAAGGTCATCTCCTCCTGTGTTGGCTGAAGCTGGGTTGCCGCTTTCCAGTCGGTTCCTTCCGGAGGATACAAAGTGACGGTTACCGGGGTATTGGGTAAATTGGGCGCCCAGATAAAAGCAGCCGGAATATTGAGATGTGCATGCTGTTCATTGATACCGGCGTAGGTACCATCCGCATGGTCACCGAAGAGCGTATACCGGAATTTTACCGTCCCGTCATGGCCGCCCACTTCCCAATGGTGCAGATCCGGTCGCGTAATATCCAGGGTATCCCCCTCGCTGTTGGTTGCGGTAACATCGTACACATTCTTGGCAAACTCATGCAAGGCATACCGCCCCGGTGATGTTCGGCTCATCGCCAGCGTAACAGTACCCGGAAGCAGCCGCTCCATGGTCAGGGTAATCTCAGCTTCGTTATGGACAGCATTGGAAAAGCGAACGTCATAATGCAGCGAAGGCTGTTGATCCGAATCAGGCCGACAGCCAACACTTACCAAAGCCAGGGCAAACAACACAATAATTTTTTTCAACAAAACAGTCCTCTGATGTATGTTTTACAGATTTATAAGCTCCTTTTAAGATTCTGATTGCTGTATCCAACCCTACTCCTGCAATGCTTTCTCCAACCGGCGAAAAACTTCTCTTCTGTAATCCTCTTTCTCATAGTTGGGAACCGTATAATGGTATTCCGGGTTTTCAACCTCAACCCTGGTCCCCCCTTCAGCCAAGCCGGTCACAATAATCGTCCCCTGGTGCTGATTGACCTGCTGCTCCCCCACATAATTACTCTTGCTGATATAATATTTGGTCTGGGTGTTATCCTCAGATTCCTCGATAGAGATTACCAAAAATACACTGTTCTGAACGATATCATTGACAACCTTTTTTACAGCTGCATACTCCTGTTCATAGGTCCGGGTGCTTCCGGAACTTCCTCCCAGCCCCCCCGTTCCCGCACAACCTTGTACCACCAAGCCAACCATACAACCGAGAACCATACTTTTGAACACTTTTCCTACCATAATCAATACCTGTAATTTAAATGTTGATATACGTTACTTTAATGAATTGAACAGTGTAAATCCAAATGTAATGCTGCTTGACTGGTACCAGCGGATTTCAACATTCAAGACACGGCCGGTATTACCTGGTTAACACAGAACGCTCACGTTGCTGCAAAAACGGCAGGATATCCTCCCTGAGCAAATTAAATACCGGTTCTTTGTAGGAACGCGACTGGCTGGCCTGCTCCAGGGACCCCGTCATAACCACTACCGCATCCAGTTCGGGGACCAGGAAAATATACTGACCGCCAAAGCCCCATGCAAAACGTACATGGTATTCACACACGGTTTTTTTCCACCACATGTAACCATAATTATACGGGTTGAAGTTACTGCGGGTGTACGTCCGAAAAGAATCGCGCAGCCATCTCTCCGAAATGATACGTTTACCTTCATACGTCCCCTCATTTATCACCATCTGTCCGATCTTCACCATATCCCGGGGACGAAGTGCAAGATTATTACCGCCCATATAATACCCCTGGGGATCTCGATCCCAGCCGCCAACCGGGATGTTCATGGGCTCGAAAAGATATTTCACAGCAAAGGAACGGGTACTGCTATCCGTGGCCCGGGTTAAGATGACGGAAAGCAGGTGCGAGGTCCCGGTACTGTACACCATGTCGCCCCCGGGGCGGGCCTGCATCGGCTGCCCGAGTGCAAAGTGAACCCAGTTATCACTTGTGACCCAGCGTCCATAATTGTGAAAGCTGGTCGTTTCAAGACCGGCCCGCATGGTCAGCAGATTCCTGAGCGTCAGCTTTTCTTTCACCGGATCAGAATTACGTTCAAAATAATCCTCGAAAAAAGGCTTGATAGGCTGACCGGTCCCCTCAAGAAAATCGTGATCTATTGCGATGCCGATCAACAGCGATATGATGCTTTTGGATGCCGACTTAATATTGACGTGTTCTGAAGCCGTCATGCCGTTAAAATACGCTTCGCTGAGCAGCTCGCCATTCTGCTGGATGAGCAAGCTGGTCACCGATGTGATGGAGTCAGCCCGGCTGTTAATTTTTTCAACCGTCAGTGTATTTGCCTGGGCGTCTGCATGATTATATCCTGCAAACAGTGAAACCACTATTAAAAATATCGCAAGAACCGTTTTCTGCATAGCAGTATTGCCTCGTAGTGTTGAATACCGTACCCATAAGATGATCTGCATCATAGCCCAATTCCCATTACACATTAATATGGTTATGGTTGTCTGCCATCCATAACCATTTACAGTCGTCCAGCGTTTTATCCTGAATCGTTCGCCGGCAGAGGGAACCATTCTATTGCATGCAGGGGCTTTCGATTAATGATACAGATGCCTTGACAAAAGGAGCTTTTTCGAAGGTTAGTGCCTTCCCTGAAAAGCACACGATTCCCTCCGTCAGGGGGTTTATACCATCATTTCAAAACGCCGGTTCCGCTGTCGCTCAAGTTCTTGCAAGATTTGAAAATAACATTTGTAATCCCCGTAGTTTTCTATATTTTTACGATTTAATTTTAAACTTTTTACATAACGTCGTGATTGTTGGAATCCCTAAAGAAACAGGCGAACATGAAAAGCGTGTAGCCCTCGTACCGGAAACGGTTACCAAGCTTACCGATTTGGGGCTGGATGTCATTGTCGAAAAAGATGCCGGACGGGCCTCAAACTATCTGGACGAGGCCTATCAGGAGGCTGGAGCAACAATTAAGGAAGATCGTGCGGAGGTTTTCTCCTCGGCTGATCTCTTGATTAGTATTCAGACACCGCCGGAAGAAGATCTGCATCGTATGCCGGAAGGCAGTATCCTCATATGCTTTTTATGGGCTCTTCAACATGAAAATACGGTTGACCTCCTTAAAGACAGGGGCATTACTGCGCTGGGGATGGATGCCGTTCCCCGGATCTCACGGGCCCAGAATATGGATGCCCTCTCTTCCATGAGTTCCATTGCGGGCTATAAATCAGCCCTCATTGGCGCTAATGAACTGGACCGGTACCTTCCCATGATGATGACGGCTGCCGGCACCATTGCGCCGGCTAAAGTTCTTGTGCTTGGAGCCGGTGTTGCGGGCCTTCAGGCAATCGCCACAGCCAAGCGACTGGGAGCGGTTGTGGAAGCATTTGATATCCGCCCCGTCGTCAAGGAGCAGGTCGAGAGCCTGGGCGCCACCTTTGTGGAAGTACCCGATCTGGACGAAGAATCTGAAACAGAGGGCGGCTATGCCAAGGAACTGGCAGAGGATGAACAGGAACGCCAGCGACAGGTTATCCACGAGCACGCCAAAAAATCTGACATTATCATTACCACCGCATTGATTCCGGGTCGACCGGCTCCCCTCCTGGTGACCAAGGAGATGGTCCATGATATGCATCCGGGCTCTGTCATTGTAGACCTGGCGGCAGAACAGGGCGGCAACTGTGAGCTTACCGAAGCGGGACAGACGACGGTTGTTGATGAGGTCAAAATCGTCGGACCGCTGAACATGCCCAGCATGTTGGCCTACCACGCAAGCCAGTTGTATTCCAAAAATATGTGGGCGCTTCTGAATCACCTGCTCGAAGAAGGAAAACCCCATTTTGATTTTGAAGATGAGATCACACTCAATACCACTATTACACACCAGGGTGAAATCATCAGCCCGATGCTCAAGGAATCCTGAACCATCGAATTGTGAACAAGGGGATATAAAAAGGTAAACTTCCGAAATCCGGGATCCCTTGTTCTGTATTCATAATTCAAATTACCAACCATGTCTGGACTTATATTTAACCTTTTTATTTTTGTACTGGCCTCTTTTGTAGGCTTCGAACTCATATCCAAAGTACCCCCTACGCTGCATACGCCGTTAATGTCGGGTGCCAACGCCATCTCCGGAATTACCATCATCGGGGCCGTTGTCGTAGCGGGACAGGTGGATAGCGAGTTTGCACAGATTATTGGTTTTCTAGCTATCGTTTTTGCAACCATCAACGTCGTCGGCGGTTTCATGGTCACCGACCGTATGCTCGAAATGTTTAAGAAAAAGAATTGAAATAATGAGTCAATTTTTACCTTCCGGTATTCAGAATATGTTACCCGATATCATCCAACTTATCTACCTTGTTGCTACCGGTATCTTTATTGTCGGCATCAAACGCCTGGGCTCCCCTGCCACGGCACGATCCGGCAACCAGCTCGCCGCCCTGGGGATGTTCATAGGTATTGTCATCACCCTTTTTGACCAGCAAATTATCAGCTTTGAATATATCATCGGCGGTATTGTCCTCGGCTCTGCCATCGGTGCTTTTGCCGCTAAAAAGGTGGAAATGACCTCCATGCCCGAAATGGTTGCTATCTTCAACGGTTTTGGAGGGGGGGCATCGGCCCTTGTAGCCTGGGGCGAGTTTACCCGGGTCGCCGATCCGAATGTACTATCAGGACAGGATCTTGTTACAATGGGACTGAGTATTCTTATCGGTTCCATTACATTCACGGGCAGCTTTATTGCTTTTGGAAAGCTCAAGGGATTTATCAGCGGAAATCCGCTCACATTTCCCGGTCAGAACTTTTTCAATGCGATCCTCACCATCGGCAGTCTGGGCCTTGTAGGCTGGCTGGCTTTCGATCCAACCAATATGCTGGTCTTCTGGATTCTGTTTGGCATTGCTCTTCTTCTGGGTATCCTGACGGTACTCCCCATCGGCGGTGCCGACATGCCGGTCGTCATATCACTGCTCAACTCCTATTCCGGGCTTGCAGCTTCCATGGCCGGCTTCGTGATTAATAACAACCTCCTTATTATCAGTGGTGCGCTTGTAGGGGCTGCGGGACTTATTCTCACCAATATCATGTGCCAGGCCATGAACCGTTCTCTCGGCAACGTGCTCTTCGGCGCCTTCGGTGGAGACAACGGCGGCGGCGATGGCGGCCCGGCAGCCGATACCGACAAAACGGTACGTGAAACAACCGCCCAGGATGTGGCCCTGCAGTGTGCATATGCAGACAAGGTCGTTATCACCCCGGGCTACGGACTGGCCGTCGCCCAGGCGCAACATGTCCTTAAAGAAGTAGTGGACAAGCTTGAAAAGAAAGGAGTGGAGGTAAAGTATGGCATTCACCCGGTGGCGGGACGCATGCCCGGCCATATGAACGTACTGCTTGCTGAAGCGGATGTCCCCTATGATCAACTCTACGACATGGAGCAGATCAACCCCGAATTTAAATCTACCGATGTGGTTCTCATCATCGGTGCGAACGATGTTGTCAACCCGGCAGCCAAAACGACCGAGGGCAGTCCGATTTACGGGATGCCTATCCTCGATGTGGATGAAGCCAAGCGGACCATTGTCTTTAAGCGCAGCTTGAGTCCCGGTTTTGCAGGCATCGACAATGCATTATTCTATGAAGAAACCAACCAGATGTTCTTCGGGGACGCCAAAGATTCGCTGCAGGCACTCAGCCAGGCCCTCAACGACGTCTAGTCTAAATGGCTATTGAATTTTTTGGATGCGGGCGGGGGGTAGTAGTCCGTACTCCCCGGTACGTGACAACAACAAAAGCCGGGATCCCTTTATCTTCGGTATCAGGTGTTGCAAGGACCCCAGTGAAATGGGATGGAGCTGCCGTAGCCATCCAAACCATGCAAAGAACGGCAGAATAACATCAATGCCCCATGCATGGAAATGGGGTACTGATTTTTCGTCTTATACTTTCAGTACGGCCAATCGGGACCCGGACAGTACGATCTTGTTAGTTAAACTCAACACACCCCTCGGTTGGCTGATAGACAGCAGCAGACTGCTGGTATACCAGTTTGCCCCCCAGGTGCCCTACATATCCCAAAAACCCACAGCCGGCAAGCAGCAGAATGGCAAGCCCGGCCCGCAGATATTTCCTGCTGAGAAACGCCAGGTATTCTCTGGCGACCAGCCAGTCAACAACCACGAAAGCGGAAAACAGATACCCCACGGTATAGGCAAAACGCTCATGCTCTTTGGCAATCGTGGGATCACATAATGTTCGAGCAACCTGCCCGTCAGCCAGCAGCCCCGTATATACGGCCGCCCATGCCCCCAGCGTACCGATAAAAATAAGCAGCCGACCGGACGGCCGAAGAAATGGATAGCGCTTGTGCAGCATCAGCGCCGCGATCCAAAACAGGGTACCCGCCAGCAGAAGGGCCACCGGAATATGAACAACAAGCGGGTGGATCAGCTCCACCCGCCACATACTTAATGGTTCTTGCATGTTGATCAAAAGCTGCTGGTTATTCTAAAATCTCGACACGGAGGGGATCCAGCCGCTGACCCACCTTCTCAACCTCAACACGCACTTTTTGACCGTTAGCCAGGCTGTCAAAGGGTACGGGCTGGTTATTTTTCACGAGCTCCGTAGACTCGATAAAATAGAGTTCAAGAGTCTTGTCATCGGGCGTGTTAACATAAATCTCTGATTCATCGGGATTCACTTCCTGAATGGTGCCTTCATAGGTGCCGCTTTCAACCACATCTGTTGATTCTCCACCGCAGGCTACAACAAGCATTAGCACCACGGCCAAACTTCCAAGTTTCGTTATTAATGTGTTCATGGTCTTCAGAATTATTTGTTTTATTGTCAGTTAATGGGAAATACCTTCGTTTGTAAAATCAGTTAGTTAACCTTAGAATGCAAATAATGATTCTGGGGTGAAAAGTAACAAACAAGTCTGCAGCCCTGCTCATCTTTTGTAACCTGCTGCAGGATAAACGGATAGAAAGACCGAGGGTATTCTACTCCTCTCCTTCCCTCTCGCCGCCAGAGCTGATTACCTTACTCCCGTTCGGCGTCTTCTTCATAACTCTGCATGGCTTTCCAAAAACATATACTCCCGAGTACGCCACAGCAGGCAAACACCAGCATCAGCGCCCTGGCAGATCCATAGGGGCCGGTAAAAACCGCATCCATCAGCCAACCCGTCAAGGGAGGACCAATGCCAAACCCCACCACGCTGATGATAAAGAGGTATAATCCGCCGGCCAGGGCCCGCATGTTTGGCCTGACCATATACTGCAGAATTGCTGCGGCAATCCCGTTATAGGACGAAGAAATTACATTTGCCAGCCCGATTAAAATCAGGGCCGCCATGGCCGACTCCGCAAATAAGCCTGCGTAGTACAAGGGTAGGCAGGCCAGGCCGGCCACCATCCCCATCACAAAACGGTAGGAGTCATTGTAGGTACGGGCCAGCCAGTCAGCTGCTTTACCCGACGCCATTACACTCAACCCTGTTGCCAGCATAAACCATCCGTATTGGGGCACCAGGGAGGCAGCATCATGGATATCGGTAAGTACAATCCCAATGAAACCGAGTATCGTGTAGCCGGTAAAGGCCAGAAACGAGAATCCCAAAAAGTGGTAGCGTACCGTCCTCTTCCTGAGAATATACTTCACCACGTCAATGAAATCTGCCTCCACGGCATAGCGCTGGTTGTCCTCAGACTGTGTGATGCCCCGGGGCAGCTCTCGTATTACAAACCAGGCAACTCCGGCAATGAATAATCCGGGGATTCCCACAGCCATCAGTGATGTACGCCAGTCGTACGCCCGGGCGATGGATCCGCCCCCCAGGAAAGCAATGCCAATGCCCAGAAAGATACCGGCGGCATATACGGAAAACACAGTGGCCCGCTGGTGAGGCTTGAAATAATCAGACAACAGCGAGTACACGGCCGGGCTCAGGGCTGACTCGCTGATTCCCACGAAAAAACGGGCCACCATCAAAAACGACAGGGAGGTGGCAAATCCGCTGACCACTGTCATCAGACTCCAGACGATCAAGCCAGCCACAATCATTAATTTTCTTGAATAAATATCGGCCAGCCGCCCCATGGGGATACCGCACAGCGCATAGATGAAAGAAAAGGCGGTTCCGTATAAAATACCCACCTGGAAATTACTGAGTGTCAATTCCCGCTGTATGCTGGGAGCAAGCACCGCAATAATCTGGCGGTCGACAAAACTTGAAATATAAATTAGGGTCAGCAATCCCAGCACGGCCCAGGCATAGCGACTCGACACAAATTGTTTGGCCCGATCTTTTGTTAATGACATTCAATATTTTTTTTATCGTAATATTAAGCCGGCAGTGTTCAGCTTACTGCTCCTGGCATCAATCAGCTTTGCGGGTACAATTGACTATTGTATTCCTGCGTTCACTTTTTGATTTTCAAGCAACCAACACTAACCGCATTTATCGCATGGCAAAAGTAAAACTGTACGACGATCTCCCCAAACTTCCTGAAAAATCAGAAGAGGAAAAAGAATGGGCCCTGGAAATTCTGGATGCTCTGTACAAATATTATCCCGATCCGCACTGTGCCCTGCACCACCGCAACCCGTTTGAGCTTTTATGTGCAACGATCCTGAGTGCCCAGTGCACCGATGTGCGGGTTAATAAGGTTACTCCGGATCTTTTTGAGGCTTATCCCACCCCTGAAGCAATGTCCCAAGCCCCAATCCAGGAATTGGAAGAGCTGGTTCGATCCACCGGTTTTTACCGCAACAAGGCTAAGGCACTCAAACAATCCTCACAAACGATCGTTGAAAAACACGACGGCAAAGTCCCTCAGAAGATGAATGAGCTTCTTGAATTCTACGGCGTGGCACGAAAAACGGCAAATGTAGTACTCGGCAATGCCTACAATATCAATGTGGGCGTCGTCGTTGATACACACGTGCGCCGATTTGCCAATCGGTACGGGCTGACCGAAGAGGAAAAGAACACCGATAAGATTGAACGCGACCTCATGGCCCTTTTTCCAAGAGAATCATGGACTGATCTGTCACACCTTATGATTCACCACGGCCGTAATGCCTGCAAAGCGCGCATTTCAGAACCACCGGAACATCCCCTGTGTGAAAAATATGGCATCCGGTGCGAGTGCCAGGCGATGAGAGAACGCTGATCATCAGTACCCCCGCCGGCCCTTCAGGATGCAGACAGTAAATTTTAAACGGCAAAGAACGATAATTTCACTGGATTTGTGAGAAAATAGCCAACCTAAATTGAGAGAGGAATCAGATGAGTGACGGACAATTCTTCAATTCCAAAACAGAACCAATCCCCCCGCTGCGACCGGACCTGCAGATCATCCCGGTCAAGGAAAACGGCCGGACCTATCTTTACTTCCATGATCAGCAGGGATACGCTACCCCTGAATTTGCACTTTATCGCGAGGCGGCGCAGCTGCTCTCCCTTTTTGACGGCCAGAAAAGTATCACCGACCTTGGGGACAACGGGGTCGACAAACAGAAACTGCTGGAATTTGTGCAGCTGCTGGATAAAAACCGACTGTTAACCTCTGAACACTTTAAAAACCACGCTGAAACTGTTGAATCCGAGTATGAAGCCTCGCAAACTCATTCATCGGTAACCTCCGGTGCATCGTACCCGGCAGATCCACAGAAGCTGATCGACTTTCTCGATGCGGGCTTCGAGAAACATGCGGCCAATGAGGTTCCCATGGACAGGCAGGCCAAAGCTCTCTATGCTCCGCATATCGATCCGCGTGTGGCACTGGGGAGTTATGCAAAGGCTTTTGCCCCCATTCGG
This sequence comes from Fodinibius sediminis, assembly GCF_900182555.1. Classification (GTDB taxonomy): domain Bacteria; phylum Bacteroidota; class Rhodothermia; order Balneolales; family Balneolaceae; genus Fodinibius; species Fodinibius sediminis. The sequence continues at coordinate 200,220 of NZ_FXTH01000001.1, forward strand.
AACCTGAAGCCCAAACGGGTCGTACTCCTGGCCACTTCCCATTACGCCGGGCTCTACCCGGATATCTATCAAGACAATCCATTTATTCTGGTAGACAAGGATTTTGAACTGCCACTGGGTACTGTCAGAAGAGACCGGCAAGCAATCCGGGAGCTGGCAGCCGCCGACAGTGATCTGGGTATCAGCCTGCATGACCGTGCCCATCGCAAAGAGCACAGTATTGAACTGCACCTGCTATTCCTGAGTTATCTCTGGGACCACCCCTTCCAGATCATCCCTTTTGTAATTCGGGGCCTGGACGACCTCTTCTACAAGCAGGACGGCCACCTTGCTGCACAGCTTGATAAATTCGCAACTACACTACGTGACAGCTATGGCCGCGATGAAGAGACCTTCTTCCTGATCAGCGGTGACCTGGCACATTTCGGCAAAAAATTCGGAGATGATTCTCCCGCATCAACGATGTTTGAAGAGGTTGAAACATTTGATCAACAGTTTTTAACACACAGCTCCCAAAATGACCGTTCTGCCCTCTTGAAACTGATGACAGAAGAGCTGGATCCTTATCGCATATGCGGATTTCCGCCCCTTTATACCTTCTTGAAGGCCATGCCGGACCTCAGCGGAAACATAGTAAGCTATGACCTGTGGGACGAGCGGGACCGAGACAGCGCGGTTACTTTTGGCTCAATTTTATACCAATAACCATGATCGGCAAGCCATGCCCGGTTCCCGGTTGCAACAGACCCCGCTGCGGTATCCCGGTTACTCCACAATTTCCATTTTTTCAGCAAAGTAGGAAGTAAAATCCCTCATATCCTCTGCCATCCCTTCTTCTTCAGTGGCATTCTGCAGGGTGTCTGCCATAGTAACCAGCGTTTGATGAAAAAATATTTTCATTTCCTCTTTGGTCATCTCCTTGGTCCACAAATCCAGCCGCAGGGTATCCTGTTTTTCCGGATCCCACATCGAGAGGAACATGGCTTTGCAGTTGGCAATACCCTCACCCGCTTTATCCGTAGCGTTCCAGTCAATTCGTTCAGGAATATTCTGATCGTCAAGTTTTACGGTAATACTTATTTCTTTTTTATTGTCAGACATAGGTTTCTTGTTCTTAACTGCTTTTGTAATTCAATTCCAGGGATCCCACTCTTCGCTGCGTTTCAGCTGCCTTTATGTTGTTTCATGTTCTCGGCAAACAGGAAGAAATGCCTCGATCAGCTTACCGTCGCATTCCTCTCCGCGGCAGGGAACGGGGGCCGCTCTTCCATTAAAAAGGCCTCATCCATACAAGGTGAATGAGGCCCATAATACAAACTGCTGCTGACTTTAGTAGCGGTAATGGTCAGGCTTATACGGCCCCTCTTTGGGGACGTCAATATACTCAGCCTGCTCATCGGAGAGCTCCTCGAGCTCCACGCCAATTTTTTTGAGGTGCAGGCGCGCCACTTTTTCGTCGAGATCCTTGGGCAGCACGTGTACGCCCAATTCAAAGTCCCCGGGTCGATTCCAGAGTGCAATCTGTGCCAGGGTCTGGTTGGTAAAGCTGTTGGACATCACAAAAGAGGGATGTCCTGTCGCATTCCCCAGGTTCATCAGGCGTCCTTCAGACAGCAGGATAATCTCTTTGCCGTCTTCCAGCCTGAACAGGTCAACCTGCGGTTTGATATTATCCTGTTCGGCATTTTCCTTGAGCCATGCGACGTCAATCTCATTGTCAAAGTGACCAATATTCCCGACGATGGTCTTATCATTCATCTTCTTGAAATGACGGGCCGTGATGATATCCTTGTTGCCGGTAGCCGTGACAACGATATCCGCCCGTTCAATAGCATCATCCATCTTCATGACTTCGTATCCCTCCATGGCGGCCTGCAGAGCGCAGATGGGATCAATTTCCGTTACTATGACCCGGGCGCCGGCACCGCGAAGCGAGGCAGCCGATCCTTTACCCACATCGCCGTAACCGGCCACAACGGCCACTTTTCCGGCCAGCATGATGTCGGTAGCACGTTTAACGGCATCCACACAGGACTCGCGGCAGCCGTACTTGTTGTCAAACTTTGACTTGGTAACGGAATCATTGACGTTGATGGCCGGTGCACCAAGCGTACCCTGCTTCGCCATCTTATAGAGGCGGTTGACACCGGTGGTCGTTTCTTCGGAGATACCGTTGATGCCTTCCAGCAGCTCGGGATAGTCCTCATGCACCAGCTTCGTCAGGTCTCCGCCGTCATCTAAAATCATGTTGAGCGGCTCGCCGTCTTCAAAAAAGAGCGTCTGCTCGATACACCACCAAAATTCTTCTTCGTTCATTCCTTTCCAGGCATAGACCGGGATACCTTCATCCGCTATGGCCGCTGCTGCATGATCCTGGGTGGAGAAAATGTTGCAGGATGACCACTGAACCTCGGCCCCCAGCTCCACCAGGGTTTCAATAAGAACCGCTGTTTGTATCGTCATATGCAGGCATCCTGCAATACGTGCGCCTTTCAGCGGCTGCTCATCCGCATACTCTTCACGGAGAGCCATGAGGCCGGGCATCTCTGCTTCGGCCAGACGGATTTCCTTACGACCGAAATCGGCCAGTCCAATATCTTTTACTTTATAGGGAAGCTTCTCTTTTACCTTCTGTGCCATGAAAATCTAAACTTGATTATGTTAACTTTCTTGTGTCAAAAATACAGCTTTATGCCATCAAAAGTAAGGCACAAGCTGCCATGCTGCGATCAATTATATTTGGCTTTTCTCACCGGAAGCGTTTTTATGCTTCTCGATAATCGCTTTCACCTTTTTATAGTCTTCATCGGGGCCGTAGCTCCCCATCGACTTTTTGATAAAATTGCCCTCGGCATCCACATACAACTTAAACGGAATACCCTGCACGCCTATCTTTTTGTGAAGCCCGTTGGAATCCATCAGATAGGTGAAATTGTAGTCATGCTCTTTAGCAAAGGCGCGGGCATCCTTCTTGGTATCGGTAAAACCAGGGGTCACAGCCAATACAACAAATTCATCCTCATATTCATTCTGCAGTTTCTGAAGGGTGGGGAAACTGGCCAGGCAGGGCTTGCACCATGTTTCCCACAGGTCAATCATTACCACCTTTCCTTTGAAATCAGCTACGCTTACCGTATCCCCGTCCAGAGAAGTAAAGGTAGCCTGTTCAACATGACCGGCAACCGTTGTGGGCCGGGCCTGCTGTTCGGAGGAGGCTGCCTCCTCCGAATCACCTGAAGCACCGCAGCCGGCTATGAATGCCGCCAAGAGGATTGGAAGAACTTTTTTCAGGGTATCGTACATAAATAAAGCCATTAAAATTGTTAAGGGGCTAATGAAGGTTAATTAACCATCGTACAAACGTGATATTGCTTAAAAATAGCCATTAATATGCAAAATTCCTGATCATTTTGACCGTAGAAGGAGCTTTTTATTTACGTCCACCGCCTGATTTTGTATTTTAGGCACCGGTAATCGCAGATTGATCAATTTTTACGCATGACGTACGATTTCATTATTGTCGGAGCTGGCATTGTCGGACTTTCCACAGCTTATAAACTTTCGAAAAGCTACCCAGACCTCGATATTCTTGTCCTGGAGAAGGAAGACCGTGTGGCTGCTCACCAGACCGGGAATAATTCAGGAGTCATTCATTCAGGTATTTATTACAAACCCAACAGTTATCGGGCCAAAAATTGTGTCGAGGGTCGTCACCAGCTGGTTGACTTCTGCAGAGAATACGAAATTGATCATGAAATCTGCGGCAAAGTCATTGTGGCAACCCAAGAAGAGGAACTCCCCCGGCTGGACGGCATCTTCAAGATCGGAAAAATCAATGGGATTGAGGGAATCAAGAAAATTGGTCCCCATGAGCTCACGGAAATCGAACCCTATGCGCGCGGCGTCCGGGCCATTCATGTGCCCTGCTCTGGCATTGTGGATTATGTGGGCGTCTGCAAGCAACTAAGGAAGCTTATCAGCACCGCCGACAACAGGGTTATGTGCGGTCAAGAAGTCCGATCCATCAACAATAAGGAGCAAACCCTTTCGGTTCATACATCCACCGATCGATTTTCGGGCCGCTACCTGATCAACTGCGCCGGACTTTACAGCGATCATGTAGCCCGGTCGGCCGGTGTGCGTCCCGACGTTCAGATTGTGCCCTTCCGGGGAGAGTATTTTGAACTGAAGCCCGAGGTGCAGCATTTTGTCAATGGCCTGATCTACCCCATGCCCAATCCGGCCTTTCCTTTCCTGGGTGTTCATTTCACCAAAATGGCTACCGGCGGGGTGGAATGCGGACCCAATGCCGTTTTTGCTTTTAAACGCGAGGGCTACGATAAAATATCCTTCGACCTCAATGAAACTATCGAAACGCTGAATTTCCCAGGATTCTGGAATCTGGCAAAAAACCACTGGCAGATGGGCCTTGATGAATGGTACCGCTCCTTTTCAAAAAAAGCATTTGTCAAGGACTTGCAAAAGATGGTGCCGTCCATCCGTCCCGAACATCTCCGGGCCTCGCCTTCCGGGGTCCGCGCCATGGCTCTCAAGCCCGATGGTGAAATTTTGGATGATTTCCAATTTGAGGCCACTGAGAATGAGATCCATGTCCTCAATGCTCCCAGTCCTGCTGCCACTGCCGGGCTGGCTATCGGAGATGAGATCGTACGTCGGGCACAGACCGCATTTTCTCTTTAATTTCTCATTTTGCCATTGCCCGTTATTTATTAGGTTTGGTTCAATGAATCCATAAACCAAATCCGTGCGATGATCTCAACGGCCCCCAAGCTTTTTACCGACGAACAAACCCGGCGGCTCTATGCCACTGATGCCTCCAGTTATGAAGAACTGCCTGAGGCAGTTGCTTTTCCAAAAACCACTGCGGAAATCGTTGGTCTCGTCGCCTATGCCCGCGAGCAAGACTGCCCTCTGACTGCTCGTGGGGCCGGCACCAGCCTGGCAGGCCAAACCACCGGTGGCGGCATTATCATGGATATCGGCCGCAACATGAACCAAATTATGGATATCGACCCGCAAGGGCAGACAGCACGAGTACGTCCCGGAGTGATACGCGACACCTTGAACCGGCAGGCCGCACAATACAACCTTCTTTTCGGCCCGGACACCGCGACAACCAACCGCTGTATGATCGGCGGAATGATCGGTAATAACTCCTGCGGCCTTTTCTCCATTAAACACAGGACCACCCGGGAACACGTGCTTGAAATTGAAGCTGTCCTGAGTGATGGATCAAAGGCGGTATTCAAACCGCTGACCCCCACAGAGCTGACAGCCAAAATGGAGCTTGATACGCTGGAGGGGAAAATCTATCGCGAGATGACCACGCTCCTGGAGAATCACAGGGAACAAATCCTCGAGAACTATCCCCATCCGCAGATCATCCGCCGGAATACCGGATATGCACTTGACCGACTTTGTGAGATGCAGCCTTTTACAGATGACGGCCGCCCTTTTAATATGGCGGAACTCTTGTGCGGAAGCGAGGGGACCCTGGCGATCACCACGTCAGCCAAACTAAACCTGGTACCGCAGGATCCCGAAAAGGTAGTACTTGTACCGCATTTCTCATCCATACGCGCGGCCATGGAGGCCACGGTTGAAGCGGTAAAAATGGATCCTGCCGCCGTCGAACTCGTTGATGACATCATCTTGAATGCCACCAAGGGGAACATTGAACAACAAAAAAACCGCTTCTTCCTCGATGGTGACCCCAAAGGCATTCTCATCATTCAATTCGATGGGGACAATCGTTCCCGGCTCAAGACCAAAGCAGAGGAGCTCGCCCGGAGGCTGCAGGATCTGAAGTTAAGTGCATCTACGCCGATCATTACTGATCCCGATAAAATAGACCGGGTCTGGCATCTCCGCAAGGCGGGACTTGGCCTGCTCATGGGACTTGGCGCAAAAGGACGAACCCCCACCTTCTGTGAAGACACGGCCGTCCGCGTTGTAGATCTTCCCAACTATGTCGACGACTTCCAGAAAATTTTGGACAGGCATAATTCGAACTGTGTTTTCTATGCCCATGCTTCCGTGGGTGAATTGCACCTTCGTCCGGTCATCAATCTGAAAAAGGAACAGGAGATCGAGAAGATGAAAACCATGGCTGGGGAGATAGCGGATCTTGTCCGGCACTATCGCGGATCACTCTCCGGTGAGCACGGGGACGGCCGAACGCGTGCCCCCTATATCGAAAAAGTCCTTGGCCCCGAAATGATGCCGCTGCTGAAACAAGTTAAGCATATATGGGATCCTCAGGGCCTATTCAATCCGGGAAAGATTGTCAACCCGAAGCCCATGGAGCAGGATCTTCGCTACTCCCCATCCTACCGTCCGCCCAGCGTGAACACCCAGTTCAAGTGGCGAAAAGAAGAAAGTTTTTCCGATGCTGTTGAGCTCTGCAACGGCGCAGGCGTTTGCCGCAAACTGGCTGACAGCGGTGGTACGATGTGTCCTTCCTATATGGCAACCCAGAATGAAAAGGATTCCACGCGGGGACGGGCCAACCTCTTTCGGCAACTCTTTTCGGGCCGCCAGCAGGAAGCATTTCAATCCGGCGAGCTTCGTGATGCCCTGGACCTGTGCCTGAGCTGCAAAGCCTGTAAAAGTGAATGTCCCGCCAATGTAGACATGGCCCGCATGAAAGCTGAATTTATGCACGGATGGCATCAGGCCAATGGCATCTCACTGGGCGAACGCTTCTTTGCCCAGGCAGCCAATCTTTACCCGCTGGCCGGTCAGATGCCCCGTTTTTCCAATTGGATGATGCGGCAGCCGGCCGTTAAAGAGCTGTTGTACCAGCTGCTGGGTATTGACAAGCGCAGGCGCCTCCCCGAATTTGCCCGAGAACCATTTGACCAATGGTTAAAAGAGAGAAAAGAAGCTTCCCCGAGCCCGGCATCGACCGACAAGCCCGGGGTCGTACTTCTCGTCGATATTTTCACCAATTATCACGAGCCTGACATTGCCAAAGCCGCCCTGCACTTTTTGGAGGCGACGGGTCACCAGGTTATTGTTCCGGCCTTCCATGAGTTGGGGCGCCCCCAGCTCTCCAAGGGGATGGTCAGCCACGCCAAGGAAGTGCTTGACGAGCACCTGCCCCTGCTGTCTGCCTATGCTGATCGGGGGCTGCCTATTGTTGGAATCGAACCATCAGAAATTTTAACGCTAAGGGACGAGTACCTGGATTTGTGTGACGACAATCAGCTTAAATCGGTCCAGAAAATAGCGAAGCAAAGCTTTACTTTTGAGGAATTTGCCCAAAAAGTCCTGGCTGCTTCTAACGCTGTTCCTTCTCCCGACACACGCCGCAAGGTTTACATACACGGGCACTGCCACGCCAAAGCTCTCATCGGAAATGAAGCAACCCATGAGGCCCTGAGACTGGCCGGTTACGATCCTGAAATACTGGAAACCGGCTGTTGCGGCATGGCCGGAAGCTTTGGTTACGAAGAGCGTCATTACGATGTGTCCATGGATATCGGGGAACTGACCTTGTTTCCGGCTTTACGGCCGCTCCCTGATGATGCACTGATCTGCGTACCTGGCTTCTCTTGCCGGCACCAAATCGAAGATGGTGTCCACAGGCAGGCCGTGCATCCGGCCCAGCTGTTGGCAGCCAGCATCCAATAAATGAAAAGGCACATGCGAGCATTCATGACTCTTGTGGTTTCCATTTACTATTAATCCGATTTTGTATAGCTTAGTTTTCTGCTATCTCATATCGAACGTCATCTTAAATACTCACGTTATGAACTTTTCAAGAAGAGATTTTCTCCGTGCTTCTCTCCTTTCTTCGGCTGGTCTCCTGCATGGCATACCTGCCTCCGGAAAGCAGGCAACAGGCAATCAACCCCGACCCCATAACCGGAAACAGCAGAATTCCGGATGCAGCATCTCCGTTTTCTCAAAACATCTGCAGTGGCTGGACTACCAGGATATGGCAAAAACTGCAGCAGAACTGGGATTTGACGGCGTCGATCTTACAGTACGCCCCGGGGGCCACGTTCTGCCCGAAAATGTCGAACGGGATCTGCCCCGGGCGGTGCGGGCGGTGCGCGATACGGGGCTTGAAGTTCACATGATAAGCACCGCCATCGGAGATCCGCGGGATGAACACACTGAACCCATACTGAAGACGGCCAGCCAGCTGGGCATTGGCAACTATCGCACCGACTGGTTCCCCTACGACGAAGCCAAAAATATTACACAGAACCTGGAAACTTTAAAATCCAAATTGCAGCGGCTTGCCCTAATGAATAAGGAGTACAACATCCAGGGCGACTACCAGAATCATGCCGGGGCCAGTTTTGGTTCTTCGATATGGGACCTCTGGATTGTGCTTGAACAACTAGACACGGAGTGGATCGGCTGCCAGTACGATGTGCGCCACGCCACCGTGGAAGGGGCTAATTCATGGAAGAACGGCTTTTCCGCAATCCATCCCTATATTGGCACGCTTGATATTAAAGATTTTGACTGGAGCAAAAATGGCGGAGAGTGGCATGCCCGGAGTGTCCCCCTGGGAACGGGCATGGTGAATTTTGACCACTATTTCCAGCTGCTTAAGAAGCATGACATCGGAGTTCCCATCTCCATTCATTACGAATACGAACTGGGGGGAGCGGAGCACGGGGCCTTCGAATTGAAAACAAACAAAGAGACCGTACTTTCGGCCCTCCGAAGAGACTTGCAAGTGCTCGACGGCTGGCTCCGCGACGCAGGGATAACGAGAACCGGGTAACGAAGTACTGCCTGCCCCCGGAGCTCTGCCAAACTGCGACAAAGAGTCCGTCAACTATCCTTTTTCTCAATGGGATAGCCGGCCTCTGTCCATGAGCCAAATCCCCCGGCCATGGACTTAACGTTGTGATAGCCCATTTTCTGCAGGTTGTCGGCAGCCAGGGCCGACCGGTATCCGCCGCCACAGTAAAGGATAATCTCCTCGTCCACATCCGGGTAGGCTTCCTCAATATCGCGCTCAATCACCCCCCTGCCCAGGTATTCAGCCCCGGAGATCCGGGCATCCTCCCACTCGTCCTGCTCACGGATATCCAGCAGTACAAAATCATCATCCGTGTCAAACTTTTTCTTTACTTCGGCCGGCGTCACTTCCTCAATACGCGTCTTGGCATCATCGACGAGAGTAACAAATCGATCTGAATGATGTTTTCCCATAATACTGTAATTAAGCTATGAATTGAGCTGCATGTTCTGCTATTGCAAAAATAAAGGAATTCGTAACTCAAAACTGCGTTATTTATTTCTGAATCAATTGGAAAAGGTATTTTTTTCAATTAGCTCACGGGCGCTATTCAGGGTGGAGTCCGTAATCATCTCACCACTCATCAAGGTTGCCACCTCCCGGATGTGCTCTTCGGAATCCAGCGGCACAATTTGAGAAATGGTTCGGCCGTCCTCCTCCACTTTGTGCACCTTGTAATGCTTGTGCGCCTGGCTGGCAATCTGTGGCTGATGCGTGATGGCAATAATCTGGCACTTTTCTGACAGCCGGCGCATGGTACGTCCCACTTTCTCGGAAATCTCTCCACTAATGCCGGTATCTATTTCGTCGAAGATCATTACCGGCAGGCTTTGCTCACGGGCAATAATTGATTTCAGGGCCAGCATGACCCGGCTTATTTCTCCACCGGAGGCAATCTTGGCCAGCGGCTTGGGCTCCTCCCCCTTGTTCGTGGAAATATACAGACGAACATCGTCACACCCATGCTCAGTGCATGTAACCGGCTGCCCCTCCACCGTAATCCAGCCGTTGTCTTCAGTAGCATACATCCAGTCAACGCGCACGTCAAAATTGGCATGCGGGATGCCCAGCTCTTCCAGTTCCTTCTCAATCTGCTGGCTGACGGTTGTGCCAACAGCCTTCCGGGCATTATGCAGCTCCCGGGCGGCCTGTGCCAACACCTCCGACTGTTCGCTTATCTGTGCTTCAATCTTTTCAATCTCCAGGTCAAAATTCTCGGCCAAACTCAGCTCTTTTCGGATTTCATGCAGATACTCTATCAGCTCGGGAATCGTGCGGTGATATTTTTTACGCAGTCGGTTCAATTCATTTTGCCGGCTGCGCAATTTTTCCAGCCGGTTGGGATTGAACTCGATAGTACTGCGATAGCGCTCGGCAAACTGTACCGTCTCCTGGATCGTAATACGCGCCGAGGTAATCTCTTGCAGGTAATTCTCGAATTCAGGCTCAATACGAGCAATATCTTCAAGATGCAACTTAATCTGGTTCAGAAGCCCCACCACATTACGGTCATCATCCTGTCCAAGCCTCACAATAGACGCGGCCTTCTGGTCCAGTTCTTCAGCATTATCCAGCAGGTGCATCTCAGCCTCAAGCTCCTCCTCTTCATGTGGTTCAAGTTCCGCCTCCTCAAGCTCCTGTACCTGGAACTGGTACAGTTCAATTTTTTCCTGGAGTTCCTGTTCCCGTTTTTTGAGTTTCTGCAACTTGTTGTGCAGGGAACGCATCTTATTATACTCTTGCCGGTAGGTACTGAGCCTTGGATCAACCCGGTCAAAAGCATCAATGACCCCGCGGTGGTTATCCTCTTTCAACAGCAGCTGATGGTCGTGCTGCCCATGCAGGTCCACCAGGAAGTCACCTACCTCTTTCAGCACGGTAATCGTCACCGGTGTATCATTGATAAATCCACGACTGCCGGAAGAGCGGATCTCGCGCCGTAGAATCAATTCAGGTCTGAGCTCTACGGCGTTTTCCTGCAGAAGGGACTCAAGCTCCGGCGGCCTGTCGATCTTCAGAATGGCCTCCGTGATAGCCTTGTCGGCCCCCTGTCGGATCATCTCCGTATCGGCCCGCTCACCTAAAATCATATTCAGCGCTCCGATAATAATTGACTTGCCGGCCCCGGTCTGCCCGGTCAGAATGTTCAGTCCCTCCCGGAAAGAAACATTCAGCTCATCAATAAGGGCAAAGTCTTTTATATATAGCGATTGTATCATAGCAGCTCTTCAGTTAATGCACACATAATGTACAAAGCAACAGACAGAAAGTCTGCGTTCAGAACCATTTTTTGTCGAGCGACCGTCGGAACACAGCTTTTGCATTCGGGTTATCCTAAAATCAGCAGAGCAATCTGTTGCGCAAAAGCTCTTAATTCATTACGATTGCACTGAAAGGAAATAAATTTACCTGTTATGAAACGTCTGGCTGTTTTACCAATCCTACTGATCCTCTGTACCACTCTTTTTGCGCAGCATCCTTCTATAAGGGAAAAAACGCAGGGATTTACCCAGAACGAGGGATTTTTCACCTACTACTGGGATGAAGTCGAAGGAAAAATCTGGCTGAAAATTGATCATTTCAACCATGAGTTTCTCTATGTCAACTCCCTAACGGCCGGCCTGGGATCCAATGATATTGGCCTCGACCGAAACCAGCTTGGCGACAACCGTGTTGTTTATTTTGAGCGCCGGGGTCCGAAAGTTCTGATGGTGCAACCCAACTATTCCTACCGGGCAAGCACTGATAACAGCCAGGAACGAAAATCTGTGCGCGATGCCTTTGCCCGTTCAATCTTATGGGGCTTCGAGATTGCCGCCGAACAAAACGGTGCTGTACTCGTGGACCTCACTGATTTTCTCCTCCGTGATGCTCACCATGCCGGTCGGCGGCTGGGAGCTGGGGATGCAGGAAGCTTCAGCATCGACAAATCACGGTCGGCCATCTACCCGGAAGGCACGTTGAACTTTCCAAAGAATACCGAATTTGAAGCTACTCTTACCTTTACCGGTGACAAGCCGGGCCAGGAGGTCCGATCCGTTACCCCAACCCCCCAAGCGGTTACGCTTCGGCAGCACCACTCCTTTGTGGAACTTCCGGATGACGACTTCCGGCCCCGCCCCTTTGACCCGCGGGCGGGCTACTTCAGCATCCGCTACCAGGATTACAGCACCCCGATCGGTTCGCCCCTTTCAAAACGCTTTATCACCCGGCACCGCCTCCGCAAAAAGAATCCCTCGGCCCGTATCAGTGAACCGGTGGAACCCATTACCTATTACCTGGATCCGGGCACTCCCGAACCCGTGCGGGGAGCTCTGCTGGATGGTGCGCGCTGGTGGAACCAGGCTTTTGAGGCTGCAGGGTACCAAAACGCCTTCCGGGTCGAGATGCTTCCCGACAGTGCGCACCCCATGGACGTTCGCTATAACATGATTAACTGGGTGCACCGCTCAACGCGGGGCTGGTCGTACGGCACCTCCGTGGTCGATCCACGGACCGGGGAAATCATTAAGGGACATGTCCTGCTGGGTTCGCTGCGTGTGCGTCAAGACTACCTGATTGCTGAAGGGCTGCTTGCCCCTTACAGGGAAAGCGCCCTGTACGGTGACGACAATCCCATGCTGGAGATGGCCCTGGCCCGTATTCGCCAGCTCTCTGCCCACGAGGTAGGCCACACCCTGGGTCTGGCCCACAACTTTGCTGCCAGTACCAACAGCCGGGCGTCGGTGATGGATTATCCCGCCCCCCGTGTTTCCATTGGCGCCGACAGTACCTTGCAGCTGGAAGGGGCTTACGATACCGGCATCGGCGAATGGGACAGGGCTGCTATAACTTACGGCTATGCAGATCTCTCATCCGCACCCGCCCCGGCAGATACGCTGAATCGTATTATTTCATCTGTCCTTGACCGCGGACTTGCTTTTATTTCAGATGCGGATGCCCGTCCCCCCGGGGGCGCACATCCGCAGTCCCACCTGTGGGACAACGGAGAGGACGCTGTTGAACAGCTGGATCATATCATGGAGGTCCGTACCATTGCTCTTAAAAACTTTTCAGAATCCACTGTACAAACCGGGACGCCCATGGCAAAACTTGAAGACGTGCTGGTGCCCATTTACCTTTTCCATCGGTATCAAATTCAGGCAGCAGCAAAACTGGTCGGCGGACTGCATTACAGCTATAATGTACGCGGTGACGGGCAGCCCCATCCGGTGCCGGTGGCTGATTCGGTGCAGCGAAATGCCCTTGGAGCCCTGATGGGAACCCTCTCACCGCAGACACTTACGCTGCCTGCTCATATTATCGAGCTCATACCGCCACGGCCGCCCGGCTATTATAATTCCCGCGAACTATTCAACAGCCATACCGATCCTGCCTTTGATCCAATGGGTGCTGCCGAGACAGCCGCTCATATGACAGCTGAACTGATATTTAATCGTTCGCGAGCTGCTCGCCTTGTTGATTTCAAGGCCCGGGATATCAATAATCTCGGCCTGGGCGAAATGCTGGATACCCTGATGGTCCATACCTGGCAGGCTCCGCCCCGCGAAGGCTACCAGGGCAGCATCCAAAATATTGTAAACCACGTTGTTCTGTACCACATGATGCAGCTGGCCTCCAACAAGAACGCTTCATCACAGGTTAGAGCGATCATGAACCTGAAACTGGAAGCCCTGCGCGAGTGGATAAAGAATGAAGCTGCCGAAGAAGCCCCAACAGAACAACGCGCAGCCTCACTTTTATATGGCTACCGCATGCTGGAGCAGTTCAAGGAAGAGGGGAAGATCCTGCCTCCCACCCGGCCCATGCCCCCGCCCCCGGGGTCACCCATCGGAAACGACAGCCCGCCCTTCCTGCAGTGCCATTTTCATTAACCAGGAGTGTCCATGGCTGAATTACTTAAAGCATTACAATTTTCATGATTTCACCAGAAAAACTGCTGAACGCCTATGCCAATGGGATGTTTCCCATGGCCGATTCGCGCCAGGACCCCCGGGCCAAATGGTACACTTCCAGCCATCGCGGCATCATACCAATGGAAGCATTTCATGTTTCATCGAACGTCCGGCGCATTGTCCGGAATCATCATTACCACATTAAATTTAACCGGGACTTCAGAACCGTGATGGAGGCGTGTGCAAACCGGAAGTCCACCTGGATTTCCGACGAACTTATTGACTCCTACTGTAACCTCCACGAAATGGGACATGCCCACGCCGTCAGCGTCTACACCAAGGACTGGGAACTCGTAGGAGGACAGTACGGGGTTTCCCTGGGCGCTGCCTATTTTGGAGAGTCCATGTTTGGATGGGCCAAAGAAGCCTCCAAGGTAGCGCTTTACTGGTGTCACCAAGCCCTGAGGCAGGGTGGGTTTGAACTCTGGGATACACAGTTTTGGACCGAACATCTCGCACGGTTCGGCTGCATTGAAATCTCAGCAGATGAATACGACAAGAAACTAAAAAAAGCCTTGAAAAAATCAGCCTCCTTTCGCAAGGTTTCCCCGGGAAAAGAGTCCATGGATAAATAAAGATACAATACGGTATGTAAAAACCTGTTCCCTCCGACAGGCCGCATTGCGCCCCCGCCTACGTCTTCAGGGAGTGCATTTTAAGAACCTCATGTACCTTGGCTTTTATCCCCTCGGGATCCAGGCCCACCTCACGATGAAGCTCCTCTTGCGTGCCATGCTCCACGATACGGTCCGGAACCCCCATAATTGTTACAGGAATCTGATAGGGTTTGTCGCTCAGATTTTCAGCAACGGCACTTCCGAAGCCGCCTATTTTGGTTCCGTCTTCAATCGTAACGATATGTTCGTACCTATTACAGACCTGCTCAATGAGCTCTACATCCAACGGTTTGGCAAACCGCATATTGAAGTGACCGACTTCTATACCATCCTCTGAAAGATCATCAGCTGCCTCTATAACATAATTGCCCATGGGACCAAAACTTAAAATCGCAATATCCCCGCCTTCGCGCAGGCATTCCCCCCTGCCTATTTTCACAGGTTGAAATCCTTCACGGCAGGCCATGCCCGTTGCCCTTCCGCGCGGGTATCGAATAGCCCAGGCAGCGTCATCATAGGTGGAGGCTGTATACATCATATCGCGCAACTCCTGCTCATTAAGCGGCGAGGAGACCACCATGTTGGGGGCGCTCCGCAGATATGAGATGTCATACAGGCCATGATGTGTAGGTCCATCGGCTCCCACCAGGCCCGCCCGGTCAATGCAAAATACCACCGGCAGTCTCTGTATAGCAATATCATGAATGACCTGGTCGTAAGCCCGTTGCAGGAAGGTCGAATAGATGGCGGCAAAAGCTTTTTTCCCTTCGGCGGCCAGGCCCGCGGCAAAGGTTATAGAATGCTGCTCGGCAATACCCACATCAAACGCCCGGTCGGGATACTTGTTCATCATGGGCCACAGGCTTGAGCCACTGGGCATGGCAGGCGTAATGCCGACGATATTTTCATTCTCATCAGCAAGTTCGACAATAGCTTCTCCAAAAACATGTTGATATTTGGGGGGCTGGGCCGTCTTATCCGGGTTCAGCGATTTCCCCGTGATCTTGTCAAAGGGGCTGCTCTGGGCGTGCCACTTGGTTTGCTCTCGTTCTGCAGGTGCAAAGCCTTTTCCCTTGACCGTAACTGCATGGAGCAGTTTAGGGCCCGGTATATCTTTCAGATCCTCCAGGTAGCGGCGCATCGTATCCACATTATGGCCGTCCACAGGACCGTAATATTTAAACCCAAGGGCCTGAAACAGCCCGCCCGGCGTTATCGCTGTTGTAACCGCCTTTTCGAGCCGCGATGCAACTTTTCGCATCTTTTCCCCGGCTGATTTGAAATGACCAAGCATATCATAAATCTCATCGCGCAGCTTGTTGAACGTCTTGCTGGTGGTGATCTCCGTCAGATATTCCTTCAATGCTCCCACATTGGGATCAATGGACATACAGTTATCGTTGAGAATCACCAGGATATCAGAGTTCAGCGCCCCCGCATTGTTCATCGCCTCAAACGCAAGGCCGGCGGTCATGGCCCCGTCTCCTATGACGGCCGCCACCTTTTTGTCGCTCTGGTCCAGGTCACGCGCAACCGCCATACCCAGGGCCGCAGATATCGACGTACTGGAGTGGCCGACGCCAAAGGTGTCATACTCGCTTTCAGAGCGCTTGGGAAAACCTGAAAGTCCGCCATATCTGCGGTTGGTGTGAAAATTATCGCGCCGTCCCGTAAGAATTTTGTGCCCGTATGCCTGGTGCCCCACATCCCAGAGCAGCAGGTCCCGGGGCGTATCGTATACATAATGAAGCGCCACGGTCATTTCCACCACCCCCAGGCTGGCGCCGAAGTGCCCCCCGTGAATGGAAACAGTATCGATGATAAAGTCGCGCAGCTCGTCACATACCTCCACAAGCTGTTCGGGATTCAGTTTTTTGAGGTCAGCAGGTGAATCAATGTTTGCCAGTAACGGACCCGGGGTAATCTCTTCAAATTCCATACGCGTCTATTGATTGTCATTTTCTTCAACCTGTTGCTCCGCTACTTTTTCAATGCGAAGTTCGGCTTCTTCCAGTGTTTCAGTACACAGCTTAGACAGCTCGATACCTTCTTCATAAAGTTCAATGGATTTATCCAGGGTAATAGAGTCATCTTCAAGTTCTTCAACAATCGTCTCCAACCTTGCTAAAGCCTCTTCAAAGCCCAAAGGTTCCTTATTGCTCATAAAGCGTGTCAAATATGATCTATTAAAAGGAAAACAAACATATAAATTAAAAAGTTTTAGGCTTCGTAATCCAATTCTTTTTCCATCTCGCGCTGCTTTTTCCGCTTCTGCTTCTGGGATTCGCGGTCAAACTGCTGGATAAAAGAGTCAAGTTCACTGCCACTCAAAAACGAAATCTTCTTTGTTTCCTTGTACTGCTGATAAAAAATTGAAATTAAAGCAACGGAGGGAACCGCTATGAACAGTCCCAAGATACCAAACATAAAGCCAAAAAACAGCAATGAAACCATCACCAGCAGGGGATGAAGCCCAACATGCTTGCCAACCACGCGGGGCACGATAAGCCCGGATTCCAAAACCTGTTCAATGCCAAACACAAGATACATGCCCGGCAGAAACTGGTACCAGGGCTCTCCCAGCGTGGCTCCCACCAGGGTACAGATTGAGATACTCAGCCAGAGCCCAAAGGTGGGGATAAAATTCGTCAGTCCCGCAAAGACGCCCAGCACCAGCGCATAAGGAAGTCCCACAAGATAGAAGCCGACACTGAGGTTCACTGCGCTAATGAGCACTACAATAAACTGTCCCCTGAGGTAGGCCCCAACGATACGGGTGATCTTTGTCGTGTAGTCGGTCGATACATTCTGCGGGGTAATAAGCGAGCGGACAAATACGCCGATTTTCTCATAGTCCCGGATCATAAAGAAACATAAAAAGGGCATTAAAATGATGAAGAAAAGTACCGTAGCCACGCTTCCAATGCCATAAAGGTAGGTCGTTGAGAGCGTTGTGATGCCCAGGTAAAATTCATCAATAAGCATATCGATCTGAGCGATCAACTGGCTTTTCACATACTCCGCTTCAAAGCCCAGATATTCAAAAAATGAAAGGATGCCGGCATGTTCAATCATCCCTTCAGTATCGGTGGCCATCCCGTTCAGCAGACTGCCCAGCCTTGATAACTGCTCGACCAGGGCAGGGATTGCAAAAAACAGGGCACCTCCTATCAGGCCAAGGCTGGTCACTGTAAAAAAAGTAGCGATGGCTCCCCGCGGAATCTGCCTGCGTTCGATCGTCTCTACTAAAGGATTAATAATAAAGGCGATAACATAGGCCAGCACAAATGGAATCAGCAAGTGTCCCGAATCATAAATAAGCCAGAGTCCAGCCATGAAAGAAGTGGCATACAAGAGTGCACGGACAATAGGCTGCTGGCGAATGGGATACAGGACAATCCCAATCAACAGGGCATAACCCAGCGGGTTAATCAAATGCTGCAGCAGATACATGAGGAAAAGCAGGCCGGCTACACCGGCTCCCATCAAAATAATTTGGCCACGTTCATTGAGCCATGCATGGGAATTCTTATTCATAGCAGCTGTTTGGAAATCATTTTGTCTGTTGGATAGATTAGATAACGGTGGATAATATAATTGCGAACGCCACAGAAAACAATTTGTTTTAGGGATCGACCCATATTTCACGGCCGTCGGAAACCAGTTTAACCGCACCTTCGAGACTGGTGAAGTACAGCTCGTTAGTGTTTCTGCGCAATCGCTGAACAGCTGTTTGGTGAGGATGCCGAAATGGGTTGCGCCATCCCAGCGAGACTACGGCCACCTCAGGACTTGTCGCCCTGAGAAAGTCTTCCGTGGAACTGCTGCGACTGCCGTGATGGGCCACCTTCAGGAAATCCGTATTGATAAGATCCGGATATTTTTTCAGCAACCGCTGTTCCTGCCCGCTCTCAGCATCGCCGGTAAATAAAAATTCCATTGAGCCATAGACTACTTCAAATACAAGTGAACGGTTATTCACATTGGAGACGGAGGAAGCCTTTCCATCGGGGCCGTATACCAGGAGCCGGGTGGCGGCATCCAATACCACGCTGTTGCCGGCTTTCAGTGTACGCACCGGCACCCTTTTTTTATCAGCAAGCTCATGGTAAGCGTGATACAGCCGGGAATCGTAGGCCGAACCGGAATTATATATGGTATCAACAGAAAGATTCCTGATCAGCTCTTCTGTTCCCCCGATGTGGTCGGCATGTGGATGCGAAAGGAAGAGCCCGTCCAAGTGGTCAATACCTTCGGCCTTAAGATAGGGCAATATTACATATTCAGCACTGGTGTAACCCGGCTTCCATGGGCCCGAATCTATAAGAAAATGCTTCCCGGCGGGCGTCCGCACCAAAACGGCATCGCCCTGCCCAACATCAAAAACCGTCAGTACCAGCGTGTCGGGGTACAACTTTAAGTACAGGTTGTGCAGCTGGGGCACACACAAAAGAGCCAGTATCAGCGAGAACACCTTCCACCGCAGTTTGGCAATCGGAAGGGCCGCTGTGAAAAAGATGAGCATTGCCCATATGACAAACTGGATGCCACCTTCCACCTGAACCTGCATCCAGCTCCCCTCCCAGCCGGAGATCTGCTTGACCAGGCGGTCGAAAAGGCGAAAACAGTAATCCACCGGAATATTGAGCGTTCGAGACAGCCACGGGCTAACTAGCGAAAACGGCAGCAGTATCAGGGCAAGCGGCACGATGATCCCCAAGACCGGTACTACCAGGGCATTGGCCAGGGGTCCGGCAACAGAGAACTCTCCAAAATAATATCCCAGCAGAGGGAACAGGCCCATCTGTACAACCAGAGAAATAACCATAACCATGACGGGCGTACCGTACCAGCGGTGTTTTACCCACTCGGGGAGCCCATAACTTATCACTGGTGCCACCAACAATATAATGTAGACGGCGCTGAAAGAGAGCTGAAAGCCAATAGAAAAAAGGTCCTCTGGAGAGAACAGCAGGATCAGCAGCGCCGCCACAGCCGTCAGGTTCCTGGAATTCCGTACCTTGTGAAAAAGACGGCCATAGATGAGCAACCCACCCGTCAGCGACGCGCGTGTCACAGAGGCCGAAAACCCGGTCAATCCCGCATAGAAAAACAGTAAAAGTGTGACAATCAACAGACCCATTTTTTCTCCGTGCGGGATGCTCCAGCACAGCGGCAGCAGGACCCAGAAAGGGGCCAGTATAAAGCCGACATGCAATCCGGAAACAGCCATAATATGCGACAAGCCTGCACGGGAGAAGGCAAGCCGTGTTTCGCGGCTCAGCTCATTTTTATCCCCCAGCAGCAATGCTTTGGCCAGGGGCGCGGCATGACGGCTGAAATTATGCTCTACTGACGACTGCACTTCGCGCCGGAGCATATTCCACATCGACGGCCGGTGTGAAGACCGGACGGCCCCGATACATTTAATCCCGGCCTGCAGGTATATTTCCCGGGAGGCCAGATACTCTTTGTAGTCAAATTCGTGCGGATTTCGCGGTTCCTCCAGTGGATAGACCACAGCAGAAACCTGCAGGTAATCACCCAATTCAAGCGGAACAGGCAGGCGGACCTCCCGGAGATCCAAAACCGCTCGCAGGTTATATTCCCTCCCCCATACCAGCTTTGACGGAAAGATAGTGCTGTCTACCACAATATCGATATGGTACTTGCCGGTGCTCGATGGCCTGATACCGGACACTTCGCCGCTGAACGTCAGCTGCTGCCAGCTGTAGGCGCTGATAACCTCCGCCTCCACCGACCTGCCATTCCCATCAAGGACACTATGCCAGAGTCCCCCAAAGAGCATCAGCATCCACAGGTAACAGCCGACAGCTGCATAGTAGGTCCAGGGGTTCAACCTGCGTTCATAAACAAGTTCGCTCATCAGGTACAGAATCAAAATGCCCCCGAAACTGACCATCCACCACCAGAAATCCGGATCAATATAAAAATCCAGTGCAATTCCCGTGGCCAATAGCAGCACCAGCCTCACGGCCGGGTATGAAGCAAAAGGGAACCGGTATGTCTGATAAGCATCCACATAAGTATGATCGTTTCAGGAGCCTATCCTTACAGATTAATTACCCACCGACGGCTCATTACTGGCATCCTGCGGGTTGGCCGGCACCTCGCTTTGAAATCACGGGATCGGTACTTATTATAAATCTCTCAATGACCTCCAACAAAATGACAATCCATGCGGTTAAGCAAGACCTTTTTTTATATCCAGTTTCTGGCTGTTATCCTCCTCACGGGGTGCGCTCAATCCAGTAACCAACAAGAGACGGCCGCCCCCCGGGGTGAAACCACTCAGAAAGAGTGGGCCATTGTGATTCACGGGGGTGCCGGCGTAATTTCCAGGGAGATGCCGGACTCCACCAAACAGGCTTACAGGGAAGACCTGGATGAGGCCCTGAGCATAGGAGAAACCATTCTAAAAGATGGAGGATCATCGGTAGATGCCGTGGAACAGGTTATCAACTACCTGGAGAATAATCCTAAATTCAATGCCGGGAAGGGAGCGGTCTTTACCCATGACGGCGATCATGAGCTGGATGCGGCGATCATGATGGGCCATTCACGAAATGCCGGGGCCGTCACGGGCGTCAGAACCGTAAAAAATCCCATTTCCCTGGCCCGGCTGGTGATGGAAAACTCCAAGCATATATTGTTCGCCGGCGAGGGAGCCGAACAATATGCCGATGAGATGGAGGTAGAGCGGGTCAACCAGGACTATTTCTATACCGAACGCCGCTACAAAGCCTGGCGCCGGGCCATCAAAAACAGTGATGCCCAATCATCTGCATCAGGCCTCTTCTATGACAAAGACAAATATGGCACCGTTGGGTGCGTAGCCCTCGACAAAGATGGACAACTGGTTGCCGGAACTTCTACGGGAGGCATGACCAACAAACGATATGGCCGCGTGGGCGATGTTCCCATTATCGGCTCCGGGACGTATGCCAGCGAAGTTGTTGCTGTTTCAATGACTGGCTGGGGCGAACGTATCATGGAGGCCGTATCGGGACATACCGTCAGCGAGTACATGAAACACAAACCTGCCACCCTTCGGGAAGCCGGCTCCTATCTGCTCCGCGAGGTGCTCAACCCGGGAGATGCCGGGATGATTGCCGTTGACAAAAATGGAAATACCCTGATGGATATGAATACCCAGGGGATGTTCCGCGGAAAAGCTGACGCCGACGGCAACCGCGAGGTGGCCATCTGGGAATAAGGATCGCTTGCAACACCCCGAAAGAAGTACCGGTCGTATTTTTTGACCCCTTTTTCCCGAATCCTGCGTATTAATGGGTGAAGTAAATCCATTAATAAACACTTATCGTCACTATGCGAATCCAGCATCTTTTTATACTGCTTTTCTTTTCATTCACTACCCTGACGGGCTGTTCAGACAATAGCACAGGCAGTGATGGGGGCTCTTCAAATAAAAGTTTAGGAGTTCGCCTCGTCAATACGGGTTCAGAGGACCTGGAGGTAGAAACCGGCAGTGACAACAAAATAACCTTCTGTTACGATAAAGAAGGATGTACCGAGCTTGGTGGAGGTGGATTCGCAACGGTCTTTCCCGATCAAGAAATGGTGTTCAATGAATCCGACCCGGACAAGTTTGCCATCGGAGTTAAAGTAGGGGTCAAGATAACCGCGGGCAAAGGTAAAATTGAAATAGTACGCGGCGAGTCTTACCGCGATGACGCTGGTTTCCTGGAATTCACTCCCTCTGAAGTTGTCCATACCTCCGATACCTATACCGCGGGAGATACGGCCGTATTTGAGTGGGGAGAGACAGACTAGCAGCAGAATGCCCGGGATCCACATCCCATCCCAATCGATATTGTGCGAAAAGTCAGTCCGGAAGATTAGACCGGGCTGACCGGGAGCGGTTGAGCTTGGCTATATATCGTGATAAAAGCGATGACGAAGCTCTTGAATATAGATGCCGATATCATTCCGGAGTTCAAACAGCTGCTCGTGAAAGGCAAGGTATTGTTTCTTCGTAATAAGGGAAGTGCCTTTCAGATCCCGCTGTAAAATAGTCAGCGCATCATTGGCACAGTAGAGGGCCTGCTTGGTGTAGGCGATATTTCCGCCCAGAAACTCCCGCTCAAAACCAAAAGCATATCCCCCCGCGATTTTAGCTCCCACCTTGAGTACATTGCCCACGAAGTCGGTGCAGTGCCCTTTTAGAAACTTGGGATTACGGTACTCAATCCACTGCAGGATACCAACGGCAAGTTCCCGGGAGTCATTGTAAATATCAAGCATCTCGATAGAGCCGTGGCTTGAAAGTGTAAATTCATCGCTCAGCTCTTTCCATTCCTCTCCCTCGTCAAAATCGTCCTCCTCATCAAAGAGAAACTCCTCCTCTTCCCATTCCTCCCATAAGAAATCGTCATAATCATCATCCAGCTCCTCTTCGTCATCCTCAAAATAGGGATCTTCGTATTTCAGTTCTTCCTCGATGAATGCATCGACTGCTTCCCGCTCGTCCCGGTTTTCCCGGAGAAGAATCAGCCATCTCGGGGTTGAATCCGAGGCATCCGGGGCTATGAACTTCCGGAGCTGGGTATTCTGCTTGGCTATCTCATTCAAATGGGCCTCCCACTGGTGTTCATCCCAAATATCATCATTGAAATTAGCAAACATAACAACAGCACCCAGCTGATGAGTTTAACATTGGCATTTTTTATAAATAACGTAATTTGCCAATCAATTGGTATTAAAAATATCTGGAATAGCCAACTAATCCTCCGCGGAGGCTCCCACCGCTTTCCGGTGTTTTGACAGGGCCTGCAACCCGTTTTATCCCAGGATTCCAACTGGCCTTGCCCTCCGGACAATCAGAGCCGTTCCAGCACACCCATAAGAACCTTGGTCATCCTGGGCTCCGCAATGCCGGCGGCTTTTAGCACTTTCTCGATATTGACCGGCTCCAGCGCATCGGGAAAACATTCATCGGTTATGGCGGAAAGGCCAAGCACCTCCATCCCCATATGGACTGCAGCGATCACTTCGGGCACCGTACTCATCCCGACGACATCGGCCCCGATCATACGCAGAAACCGGTATTCGGCCCTGGTCTCCATGGTAGGACCGCTCAGGGCCAGGTAAACCCCCTTATGCATCTTTATCCCCCGTTCCAGGGCCACTTCTTCGGCAATATCCTGAAGACGCTGCGTATAGGGCTCGCTCATATCCGGGAACCGGGGACCCAGCTCGTCATCATTGGGACCAATAAGCGGATTGTCTCCCAGCATGTTGATATGATCGCTGATCAACATGATGTCCCCGCTGCTGTAGTTGGGATTCATGCCCCCGCAGGCATTGCTCACAATCATTGTCTGTATATCCAGTGCATTAAGCACTCGCACCGGAAAGGCGATCTGCTGCATGGTATAGCCCTCGTAATAGTGAAAGCGGCCCTGCATGGCTACAATCTTTTTTCCGCTGAGATTTCCGAACAGGAGCCTCCCTTCATGACTTTCAACCGTGGAAACCGGAAAATGCGGAATGTCATCGTAAAATATCGTATCCTGAACGTCAACCTGGTCTGCCAGGCGGCCCAAGCCTGTTCCCAGGATAATCAGATAATCCGGACGGAAATCGGTTTGCTCTTTGAGATAGGAAAGCGCTTTATCACGTTTTTCTCGAAATTCCTGAACGGTTTCTCGCTGCATAGGGCAGTGAAATTATTGAGTTGTTTGGATGATAAATTTTAGAAGGCCCAAGATAGAAAAAGGAGCATAGAAAAAGTAGACCTTTCCTTCCGGAGCCCCCTCTATCCCAACAGTACTATTTCGTTTATGAATGTCTGTCCACCACAGTCAATCCAACTCATCGATGATGTCATCCACATTTTCTGCACCGGGGGGCAGCGGTTGAGGTTCCGCTTCAGCGTCTTCCCCCTCCGAGGATCTTTTCTGCTGCCGCTCCACGCGTTCTTTTAATTTTATGGACACTTCCCCCTCCTCATCAGGCAGGTTAAAAAGAGACGCCTCGTCTTTGGAGAATTGCTCGAGCGACTCCTGGGCCATTTCGAGATAGGAACGAATGCCCCCGATAATCTCCTTGCGGCGATCCAGCAAACGGATAATGCTCTGCCGTACCTGCTGGCGCTGCTGGGTCGCATCTCGGATTATCGTTTCAGCCTCCATTTCGGCTTTTTCTATTTTGGTCTGCGCCTCGCGCCGGGCACCGGTAAGCTTCTGTTCGGCCGATTCCTTGGCCGTTTGCAGGGTTTCATGAAGCGCTTCCTCCACCCGCTCATAGTGCTTCAGCTTTTCCTCCAGATCATCAATTTTTTTCTGTAGTTCACGGTTTTTCGAGACCATGTGTTCCCATTCATTCGACATGAGATTAAGAAATGCCTCTACCTCTGCTTTGTCGTAACCGCGAAGCGATTTCTCAAAATTCTGCTGTTTGATCTCAAGTGCCGTTAATTTCATAGCAAAATGCCCTAAAGTAGGTGAAAGTTATTACTGTTATTAAAACCTATCGTTCGTTCAACATGTTCCGGAGGCTTCCTCCCGGATCAGCCGCAGAGTTGCGCTCATCGTTATCTTCCAGTTCTATGGATTTGCTTGCCTGTTCCACTGATTCAGCTTGATGAGGCAGTGACTGGGACTCGGTCTCTTCACCAGCCACAATAGCTTCCAAATTACGAATGCGCCGTTCACTGTTGGACCGATATTCCATAAAAGCCTGGGCAAGGTTGTCAAAATCTTCCTCTGTAATAGCCGTGTTGTTGCGGTTGATCCAGGTCTTTATCAACCCCACTATTTTTGCAAAAATAAATGCAACCAGCCCAATTCCCCCGACAGCTCCCACAAGTGCTACTACCATCTCTTCAAATGTCATATTGTATTCCTCCAATTGTTATGCAATGCCAGAATCCTGCTGTCATTAGCCTCTTCAGGGGTACGGAATTTAAAATAATTGCCCCTGAGCTGTATGATGTCATGGCTATGCTGTTTTTCGATCACTATACTACCTAACCCAGCACAGGCTTTCATTGCGAACTCCTGCCGCCTGCAAGGTAATGTACTAAATCTTAGCGATATTGAAACATCCTTATAACGATTTTACCCACTAATAGTTGCGTTCGCCGAATATGGCACGTCCAACGCGCACCATGGTTGCCCCCTCTTCGATAGCTACCTCCATATCGTTGGTCATTCCCATTGATAGGTGTTCAAGCCGAATATTGTCAGAATCATACGACCGGTGCTTATCACGCAGCTGTCGAAGCCGCTGAAATTGGGGGCGCACCGCCTCTGCGTTGCCCTTTTCCACAAAGGTCGCCATCCCCATAAGTCCGCAGACCTCCACATGCTCCAGGGCCTGTGCATATTCAAGAACGGATGCCAAGTCTCCGGCTTCACAGCCTCCTTTCTGCTCCTCCCCGCTTATATTTATCTGAATAAGTGTTTTAATGGTCCGGTTGATACGGGACGCTCTTTTTTCTATTTCCCGGAGATATTTCTTCTTCTCGATTGAATGAATCCAGTTAACCCGATCAACCATGTATTTGATTTTATTGGTCTGGAGGTTCCCGACCATATGCCACTGGATCTGCTCTTCATCACAGGCCTCCATCTTTTCCTGGAGTTCTCTGGCGCGGTTTTCACCGAAATGAAGTTGTCCACAGTCAAAAGCGGTTTTGATGTCGTCCAGCGGTTTCATTTTGCTGACAGCGATGAGCCGGACCTCTTCTGGGTCGCGCCCGGCACGGACGCAGGCCCCGGCTATTCGATCCTTGACGGTGGCGAGATTTTGACAAATATCCTCAGACATAAACACTTATTTAGGGTTGCAAAATGGTAGTTCCAATCGGCTTTCTGCTGTACCTCCTCCATATAGCGTACAAGAGGTGCAGAATGATCTTAAAAATAAGCTTTTATGAAAGGGATTAAAATGGTATTTTATGAGCCTGAATTAAAAGATCGAATCCCAAACACCATTGCTCCTAATTCTGAGTATCTTTTATTTCGATTCTAGATTAGTTATGCATCGGCTCAGGTGCTTCGAAACCAAACCATCAAAGTACGGAGGCCGATAGCCCGCATGAACACGCAGGTTCAGCATATTTCTACCTTCCTCGACCAATGGGCACCCCCCAGTACAAAGCTCGACTACGATAACGTTGGATTATTAGTCGGCGACCCCAAACAACCCGCCTCCCGCATTCTAACTTGTCTTGATGTAACCCTTGAGGTGGTAGAAGAAGCCATTGACCGAAAGTGTGATCTTATTGTAGCGCATCACCCCCTTATTTTTCAAAGTATCGATCGGATCAATCCTACCAATGAACAAGGGAAGATCATATACCAGCTCATTAAAAACGACATCGCCCTTATTGCCGCGCACACCAATCTCGATGCTGCGCTCGACGGTGTCTCATTTGTTCTGGCCCAGAGCCTGGGACTTGAAAATCTGAAGTTTCTTGATAACAGCTATCCCATCAGCCGCAAGATTGTGCTCACCACCAGCCATTCCGACAGTGAATCGGTCTTAAAGCTGCTCAACTATTATTCCGCAAAAGAAGCCCATTACTACAAGGTAGAGGGACGCAAACAAGACCAATACACCTACGAAGCGATTATGGATCAGCATCATGTAGGTGATCTCAAGAAGGAACTCAAGAAAAACGGCCTGCTGCATCGGGGCAGCTTCCAGGTGATGGAGGTGGCAAACCCGTCAAACAATGTGGGCATGGGCGTGGTAGGCTTTTACCGCGACAAGGGATTGACGCAGCAGCAGTTTCTGGACGTCGTATCCAACGTGTTGAATGTGCCTGCCGTACGGTTTTCAGGAAGTGCGGAACGGATCAAGAAGGTAGCCGTTTGCGGCGGTGCGGGGGTCTCGCTTGCCCAGAAAGCCATTGCCGAGGGGGCTCAGGCATTCGTAACAGCTGATATTAAATACCACGATTTTTTTACCGATACCAAGAACTTTTTACTGGTCGATGTAGGCCATTATGAAAGTGAAGTGCCCATGGTGGCGGCACTTCAGCAAGAACTGAGCGAAGCATTTGAACACCTTGAAGTTCTTGAAACGCAAATAACCACCAATCCAATGCAGGTTTTCATACCTGAACATAACCAAAATCCGCAGGAATAAACCACGATAACCGAATCTATGGAAGAAGTACTTCAACAATTAGCTAATCTTCAGTATATCGACACCAGAATTGATGAGCTAAAGCAGCTACGGGGTGATCTGCCGGAAGAAATTCTCGATATTGAAACAGACATCAATCGCTACGAGGCACAAATTAAGCGGCTTGAGGAAGAAAAGAAAAACCTGAAAGTAGAGAAAGACAACCTCGAGCTCGAAATCCAGGATGCCCAGAATAAAATGGACAAGTACGAAGAACAGCAGATGTCGGTCCGCAACAATCGGGAATACGATGCGCTGACGAAAGAGATCGATTCTCAGAAACAGGTCATCGAGAATGCCGAGTCGCGCAAGGAGGAGATCGAGAAGCGAATGGATGAAATTGACCCGGAGATCGAAGAAGCCCAGGCGCAGCTGGAACAGGTCGAAGCGCTGTATGAAGATAAGAAGCAGAACCTTGACAAAGTTGTCAAAGAGACGGAAGAAGAGGAAGAAATGCTTCTTGATAAGCGCGAAGAGGTTGAAAAAGATATCAGCCAACGCTACCTGAAAAGCTACAAGCGACTGCGCAACGGCCTCTCCAACGGACTGGCTGTTGTACCGATGGAGAAAGGAGCGGCATTGGGAATGGCACTGCCTCCGCAAACCCAGGTCGAAGTTCGCCATAAGAATAAGATTATTATTGATG
The DNA here is from genome assembly GCF_900182555.1 of Fodinibius sediminis. Lineage (GTDB taxonomy): Bacteria > Bacteroidota > Rhodothermia > Balneolales > Balneolaceae > Fodinibius > Fodinibius sediminis. Next base: position 228,405 of record NZ_FXTH01000001.1, read on the forward strand.
AAAATAGTGGACGCATTGTGGTGCATCCATCTTTTTTCAAGAAAGCCAAAGAACAGCTTTCGCTGTAAGAACAGCACGCCACGATCATTTACTCTTGGTCCGGCCCCGTATATTGCAGAGTCCTGTTGCCCGCCTCTATTCTTTTGGGTAGAAATTTCGTATCTTTTTTATGGATGGTCGGGCAGCCGCTCGCCAAGGCGAGAGGAAAGTCCGAACACCGACAAGCACTGTGCTTCCTAACGGGAAGTGCCGGGCAACCGGTAAGAAAGTGCCACAGAAAACAAACCGCCCCGGCGTTTAACGCCGGTGGCAAGGGTGAAAAGGCGAGGTAAGAGCTCACCGCTCCGATGGTGACATACGGAGGCACGGTAAACCTCACAGGGTGCAAGCTCATGCAGGCAGTGCGTTGCTTGTCGCTATACTGCCGGGTAGAGTGCGCAGGCTCTGGAGCAATTCAGAGATTAGATAAATGGTTGTCATCCTGACTGCTGCAATGGCAGACAGGATACAGAATTCGGCTTACAGACCATCCCACGATTTATATCAAAAGGCTGTCTAACAAGGGCAGCCTTTTGTTCTTTCTGCAGCCGACCCCGCCAAACCACCAGCGCGATGTCAGGGAAATAAACTTTCATTTAAGATGACAATGAGCTTTATTAGTAAACCAACTAACAACCACAGGTCATCCTAACCTCAGGATTTGTCAACAACGATCATGAATTCCAAAGAACTCCGTACCCTTCAACACCCACTCAAAGAAGAATACAAGACGAATCCCCAGAAAGCCGAACTGCTGCTGCATGCCGAAGGCAAGCTGGGTGCCGATATCTCATGTGAAGTCGAAACGGATACCGGTGTTGCTGAAGCTGGACTTCATCCTGCAACAGGTGGAGACGGCTCGCAGGCCTGCTCGGGCGACATGCTGCTCGAGGCGCTGGTTGCCTGTGCTGGCGTCACCCTGAAGTCGGTGGCTACTGCCATGGACATCACGGTTCATGACGGCACAGTAAAGGCGGAAGGACTGCTCGACTTCCGCGGAACCCTCGGGGTATCGCGGGAAGTTCCGGTGGGATTTAAATCAATAAGCCTGACTTTTGATCTCGACACCGATGCAGAGCCCAAAAAAATTGAAAAACTGATAGAGCTTACCGAACGGTATTGTGTGATCTATCAAACCCTGAAAAACAGTCCCGAGCTGAGTGCCAACCTCCCCCTCCATTAAATAACGCACCGGCGCCTAGGCTGAAAGATAGGAAGCGGGATCCTGACGGTAAAATTCCTGCAGCTGCCGGTAGAGCTCCGGATGCTTATGCCTGAGTTCTACGGGCTTTTCAAAGAAGGCTTCCGTAATAACCGCAAAAAATTCAGCCGGGCTGGTAGCCCCATAGGCATCAATCAGGGTCTGCTGATTTTGTTCTATGGCATGAAGGAACTTCTGATACTCCCCACCAACGACCCGGGCCCATGAAAGATAGTGGGATTCATCATGATCCTGTTCAATCTGGTCGGTGGCCCCGTATTCATAATCCAGCTGGTGGGCGAATTCATGAAACACCAGGTTCTCGCCGTCGTGGATGTCTGAGGCTCCTTTCCTCACTTCATCCCACGCCAGCACCACATGCCCCCGCTCCCAGGCCTCCCCGCGGCGCTGCTGGAAGCCCTCCTGAACAAAAAAGCTGCTGTGACGGTTCTTTATTTTGACCACGTAGGGCTCGGGATAAACCAGTACGGACCGCAGATCATTATAGAAATAGGTTAAATCCTCAATACCCAGCAGCAGGATGGATGCCTGTGCAGCGATTGTCACCCGTATTTCATCGGTCATTTCCAGTCCTGCACAGCCCTCAAAATGTTTTTCATGCAGAAAAACCTGCACCAGTCCCTGCAGTTTCTCCTGCAATTCGGCAGGCAAATGGCTTACATAGGGCACATTGCGCAGGAGCACGGCCTGCCATGACTCCGGAAAGGACTGCCCGGCCCATCGTTTACGGCGCCACGTCTTAAACCCAAACATGGCAATGCTCCTACAGGTTTACTTTATAGGTTCCCTTGTATTTGCGGTCAATATCGCGTTTCATATCACGCTCCTTGATATCCTGCCGCTTGTCATGACGCTGCTTCCCTTTGGCAACACCCAGCAATATCTTGGCATAGCCCTTCTTGAAGTATAGCTTAAGCGGAACGAGGGTATATCCCTTCTGGCTGACGGCCTTGTCAAGCTCGGCAATCTCCCGTTTGTTCAGCAGCAGCTTCCGGGGACGGCGTTCATCGTGGTTGGTATAGGAGCCCTGCTTATACGGCTTGATATACATATCCCGCAGCCATACCTCCCCATCCTGAAGGTAGGCGAAAGACTCGCTCAGGCTGGCATTGCCGCTGCGCAGTGACTTCACTTCGGTTCCCTGCAGCACAATACCCGCCTCATAGGTATCCTCAACGTGATATTCATGCCGGGCTTTTCGATTTTTTATCGTCGGCGTGTTAGTAGCCATAATTGGACAAGTTTCAGTGTTCGGTTTTGCAGCGATCGGGACGTACAGGTGTTAAATAATCATCCTTCCAACCTGTTTTAATATTCAATACCCAGCGCTTCCAGATCCTGAAGGATCTCTTCTCCGGGTGATCGGTCGGGCATCGTTTGATAGATCCCCATGATCTGCTTGATCTCTGAACGCGCTTTCTGGTTATCGGGATTAATCTCCAGCACTTTGATGTACTGCTCCAGCGCTGATGTCATGCGATCACGCATGCTGCTGTCTTCCGGACCACGGTATTCGAGGTACAGCCCGTAGTTCAGATACGTTTTTTCCTTCAGTTCGGCCAAATCCTCTGCGGTCTCCTCAGCATTGGCATTTTCGAGCAGCTGTATTGCTTCCTGGTAGCTATCGTCGGCGAGCAGCTGATCGACTTCCTCCGAAAGATTTTCAGGGGTTGAGCCGGAGCAGGCCACAAATAGCATGGATAACAGAAAAAATGAAACGAAACGCATGAAATAATGAAATTTAAAAAATTAGAAATAAGCTGTTCAGGCATCAAATCCGATGCCGTTAAGATAAGGAAAAGATAGCTATATCAAATACAGTGGATTAGGACTGATGCATACCACAAAGATCCCCATACTCATCCATCCCAAAAGGGAGCGAGCAGGATTAAGTGGTCGTTCGTAAAGTGCCGGTGGATGCTCAATACCCACCAGGTAGGCGGTAAAAAAGGCCCATACTACCCAGATTAATGATCCCGATTCACTGATACTGCCCACATAGAGATAGAGGTAGGCGGCGGATGCAGCTAATGATATCGCCAGCATCGGAGCAATCCAGCGATGATCACCGTGAAATGCTTTGCGGAGCAGAAGAAATAGCACAGCAGCCCAGATAAGCCAGCTGAGGATCCCCCCCGTTAACTCGTATTCGAGCAGCGACAAGTGAATAAAGGGAATGATCTCAATACCGGCCAGAGTTACCAGCAGGCCGAAGAAAATACGCGCCACCGTCTGGTGTTTCTTAAAGCCGATAAGAGAATACAAAATATGCCCGCCGTCCAGCTGCCCCAGGGGCATCAGGTTCAGCGCCGTAAAGAAGAGCCCCAGCCATCCCGCAAAGAGAAAAGGGTAATGATACATTTCCCACATTGGCGGTACATTTTCAAAAAAAGAGGCCAGAAAGCTGTAAAGCAACGTGTTGCCCAGGATCAGGGTCTCCCCATTGGTCTCTCCCGGCGGGTCTTCCGGATACGTTCCATGCTCGGCGACATAGCTTTTAACCGCTTCATGTCCCTCGAACTGCTGGATGTAGGAGGGCTCGGGCAGGGTGGAAAAGCCATACAGCAGAATGGCCAGGGAAACCACAAAACCCGCCAGGGGACCTGCAATTCCCACATCAAACATCTTGTAGTTATCATTGATCTTCTGCTTGATCCGGATTACGGCCCCCAGCGTGCCAATGCCGAGCGGTACCGGAATAAAGTAGGGCAGCGTAACCCTGATCTTGTGATAAAGTGCTGCAAAATAATGCCCGAACTCATGCACTCCCAGAAAGCCCAGCAACAAGCTGGCAAACAGCACCCCGCGGTAAAAATCGGTTTCAGTAGGCAGGGCCACCGGAAAGGGCGTGGGTTCAAAACCGACGAAGCTGGATCCGGCCAGCGATACCAACACAAAGGTAAGCACAAAAAGGCCGAGGTGCTTGGCAATGGTCGCACCATCAAGCTTCGGTTCCTCTTCTTTTTGCCTCGCCTGTGCAGGATTGACGGGCGGTTGGTCGTAAATCTGGTTACTTCTGTCTAGGGAAGGTTCGTTATCCAAGATAAAAATAATTTAATTGGCTCTTGTGATAGGCAGCGTCATACAACGTGCTCCACCACGACCCCGGCACAATTCATGGCCAATAAACTTAATGGCAATTTTCTGACTTCCGGGATCAAATTCTTTTTCTTCAAATTCCTCGATAAATTCGTGTTGATTCATCAAACGATAGCCGTGCCGGTTTAGTTCACGAAATGTATTGGTGTTTCGCTCATAACCCACAATGATGCCTGGAGCCAGGGCAAAAACATTGGCTCCGTCGGTCCACTGCTCTCGGAACTGGTTCGTACGTTCCGCTCCGCCACAGCTGATAAAGGTCAGCTCCCGCTGCAGAAAATGCTCCAGCGCCTCCTTCAGCGAGGGCATCGACTGATTGATGATGTTGCCGTCTGCATAAGAGAGCGCCACCACATTGTCGCGGCGCTCGGTGATAGCGGGAGGAAAAACAATGCATTCATCATCATCGCAGAAGGTAAAGATGGTATCAAGATGCATGGAGGACCGCTGCTTGGGAATATCGACGGCCAGCACATGCTCAATGCCGTTTTCAAGCAGCTTCTCGGTCGCCTTCATCAGGCCGCTGAAGGATGTTCGTTCGCTCATGCCAATCAGCACCACACGGTCGGAGACCACCAGCACATCCCCGCCCTCGATGGATTCCTGCTCGCCAATCTTAATGATATTATCGCGCACCCCGGCAAAATGGGGATGGTACCTGGCCAGCGTTTCCATCAGAATAGCCTCCCGCAGGCGGGCCTTTTTAGCCGGACGTGAAAGCAACAAACTGTCTCCAACAACCGCGGCGAGGTCCCGCGTAAACAGCAGGTTGGGCGTGGGCAGCATCGTAAACCCACCAATTGCCGGTGTGGCCCCTTCAATGACAAACTGCAGCAGCTCACCGGGCTGCAGCTGCAACAGCTCCTCTTCTATGGTGTGGAGATTTTCTTCGCTTAGTCGCTTGACAAGCTCTTCGACAAAGAAGGCCCGGGCATCCTCCTGCTGAAAACACTCCAGGAAGAGGTCGTTGATTTCAAGAACCTCACCGTCTCCCGGCATGGCTGCTTTGAAGATCCGGATCATATCCAGGTGTTCCCGGCGCGCGTCCTCCTCGAAAATGATATCATCGAACAGCAGCTGATCTTTCAGCTCCGGGTTTACAAGCGACACTTCATGCCCGGGAGTGTGTACAATAACCCTTTTAAGCCGGCCAATCTCGGAATTTACGGATATATTCATAATATCAATGGGTTAGCAAGGAGGCATCTGGTTCCCCAGAATATACGTTTTGATTGCACAATTTTTAAATTATGTTTTTTGTTATATAAAAGTGCAATAGAATGGTTATTTTGGTCGACGGTCGTTTGATGTACTCCATGCAGTTTATTCAAGCGATCTCTTTTAGAATTTGATGGACCCCTGCAATGCCTGAAAAAAAAGAAATAGAATCGCTCGTCTATTTACTGGATGATCCCGATCCCTATGTACAGTCGGAAGTCAAAAAACGCCTGTTTGAACTGGGTGATAATGCGGTTCCCCTGCTCGATCAGCGAAAAAACGAAATCAACGACGAAAAGGAACGGGCGCTAATCAGCGAAATCATCCAGTGGATTACCTACAGCAGTGTCGAGGAAGATTTCCTTGACGTCCTGGGAAACGGTTTGAATGACCTCGAACAGCTGGAAAAAGCGATCTTCATTCTTGCCCGTTTTGACAACCCCACGCTGCGGGCCAGCGAGTACCGGCAGCAGCTCGACCGGTATGCCGAACGTATTGCGGCCGATGTGCAGTACTCCCTGTCAGAAACACAGAAAATGCACAAGGTGCTGGACCTGGTCTTCACGGACCTTGAATTTTCAGGAAGCATGACCGATTACTACAACCCGAAGAATTCCTTCCTCAACCAGGTTATGGACCGCCGCAAGGGACTACCCATCTCTCTTGGACTGATTGTCCTGTTCATCGCCCGCCGGCTGGATCTGCCGTTCCGCGGTATTAACATGCCGATCCATTTTATGCTGATGTATAAGGCGGAACAGGAAAAAATATTGATCGACCCCTTCGATCACGGGAAAATCGTGACCTATAACCAGTGTTTCTATTTTCTGGAGCAGAATGGGGTTACGCCCAAAAGCGAACATTTCCAGCCCTCCAGCGAGCCTGTGATACTGGCCCGGTGCATCCGGAATCTGATCAGCAGTTACGAGAAAAAGGATCTTTCTCACAAAACCGAAGGGCTGAGCCATCTCCTCCAGACCGTAGAGATGATGACCCACCTCTGACAGAGCCGAAGAAAGGCACGGCTGCAGCCTGGTTCTCACCGATTATCGCTCAAAACCAAAGGCGTCTGTGGGCGTTTCATCAAATTTAAACGGATTAATCTGTCCGGCCAGCCGGTGAAAGGAGGCCGCCTCTTCCTCATTACCGTTGAATTTGTGAATGTCGCCCGCCAGTTTGTACAGCGTAGGATTCGCCGGCGCCTGATCGAGCAGGTGGCGCAGGAGCGGGATGGCTTCTTCAAAATTCTTGTTTTCTATGTAGATGGCCAACCGATACAGGTCGGCGCGCAGGCTCTCGTTCGGGGACTCCAGCTGATCCAGATAATATAAGCAGCGGGAATAGATGTTGCGGTCGAAGTAAAAGCGCACAAGCTGATAGATGAGCGTGGCCGGCAGCTCAATCCCTTCCAGACGATCTTCGAAGCGGCGCAGGATATCCCGCTTATTCATAACCATAAAGAGGTGCACCAGACGACACAACGTCTCCGGGTCATGCTCCGAATTGAAAATCTCGGTTCGCATCTCATCCGTAAAAAGACGGGCAAACTGGGCCTTGATCTCTTCCTCGGGGAACAGTGGATTTACCAGTTCATCGAGCGCCAGCAGCTGATCAAAATTACTCAGTGCTTTGAGTTCTTGTTCGGAAAATTTCTCAATTCCCCATTTCTCGTTAAAATAGGACACGTTTTTCCAGTACTGCCGGCTCTCGGTATCCAGGTCCAGTGGGAATGTGGTTGTGCCCAGGTGATGCGTCACTTGCACATGCGGAGCAATACCCACTTTGTGGCCGGCTGTGCGCGCCTGAAAACAGAGGTCGATGTCTTCGAAAAAGGCAAGCTCGTAGTGTTCGTCCATGCGCAGCCCGGTATCGGTGCGCAGCATCATGCAGAAACTGTCGATGTATTCGGCGGGCACCAGCCCGGGCCCCTCAGAATCAATATTGCGTGTGGACTGATCGGGATTGTAAGTCTTGTCAGCCGCCGGACCGACCAGGGCATACTCCGGGTGAGCCTCCATAATTTTTTTCAGCTGCCCCAGCCCGTCACTGCTAAACTCAACATCATTGTGCATGATGCACGCATAGGGCGTTTCGGCCTTCTCCAGCCCCTGGTTCACCGAGGCTGCAAACCCCCTGTTCTGCCGATTGGTGATGACCCGGCACCGCAGGAACTGCTTCTCCTGCAGTTCCTGAAGATAATCATGCGTGTCGTCAAGACTGGCATTATCGATCACTATCAGCTCAACACCGGAGAGGTTGCAGTGCTCCGAGACCGAGAGCAGGCAATGTTCCAGCGCCCCCTTCCCGTGCACCGCCGTAGGAATGATGAGCGTGATCTCCGCCGGTTCTATGTCACCGGAGGTCTCCCCCTCCCCACTTTCGGCATGCTCCTCATCCTTTTTCTGCTCGGAAAGCACCTTCTTGTTAACCTCATGCTTGAGTTCCGAGGCCTCCACAAACCGGCGCTTTTTCTCCAGCAGCTGTATTTTGAGCTGTTTGGCCGCAGGGTGAGACGGTCGATCTTCGAGCACCTCCTCTATCAGCTCCAGCGCCGCATTGAACCGGCCGTCCTTTTTCAGGGCCACGGCCTTATTGAGCATCTCGATTTCAAAATCACGCTCGCTGAGGGGAGGTTCTTGGGTCTCCAGCGACTGCAGGGCCTTCAGGATAGTATTCCGTTTTGACCCCGCCCCTTTCAGTTTGCGCAACAGGGTAAACAACATCTCCTGCCGCAGGGCGGAGGACGGAGGCGGGATGTCTTCCATGGGGCTGGGGCGCGACCAGGGCTGGTCACTGAACAAAAACGGGATTCCGGTCATGCGCTCGGCCAACTCCATGGCGCCGTAACTATCCAAAAAGGGATTAAAATAACGGCGGACGCCTGGAAGCTGCTCCAGATTCCAGATAAAAGCCCCATCTGTGGGCCACTGGTTTCGCTTGACAAGCCCCAGCCACCCCGATTGATCCGCGGGAAGTTCATGACGCTGCACAATGCCCGGTTCGCGTGCGCCCTCCAATCGATTCAGACTGGCAACAAGCTGCGACTCGTTGATCTCACTGATCGTCTCGGGAGCCCAGAAAAGCGACCCGTTGCTTTGCAGGAGAGCCTCGTTGAGCGCATGGCCGCGTCCCGACCGCTGCCCGTGTTCGTAATAGAAGGTTTGTTCGTGCTGGTAGTAGTCAAGTACTGACTGGATAACCTCGTCGCTGCCGTCGGAGGAAGCATCATCGATCACAAAAAGCTCAAACGAGATATCGCCACATTCATACAGCGATGTCAGCGTATTTTCAATAACATCCTTCTGATCCTGAACGACAAGCGTAACCGTAAGCAGCGGGGTATTAGACATAGACTAGCTTCCCAATGATGTAAGTTTGTTCTGTCGAAATATACGAGCTGAAAAGAAAAAGGCGAAAATTATTCATCGCTCATTTCGCTGCAAAGGCAGCGATTTCATCTCCCCGCGGTGGCGTACGATGATTTTTGCTTTTCATCAAGCCGCTGGTGCGCCCTTTAATCAACAGTTCCTATCACTCCCATAAAAAATATCGACTCAATCTTTCATACTATTTTTTGTATCTTTGGATGAAATTAATCAAGGAAACTACTGAGTACATAATGGAAGATATTGCAGGAAAGACATTTGATGTCGTTGTCGTAGGAAGCGGGCCGGCCGGTCTGACAGCTGCCCTTTATGCAGCCCGTGCCGATTTAAAACCACTGGTTTTTGAAGGTCCCGAACCCGGGGGACAGCTAATGCAGACCACCGATGTGGAAAACTATCCCGGCTATCCCGAGGGCGTACTGGGTCCTAAAATGATGCAGGATTTCCGCGAACAGGCCGAGCGCTTTGGAGCGGACTGCCGCTATGGAATGGTCACCGATATTGATTTCGGCAGCCGCCCCTACAAATTGACCATTGACGAGGAAAACGAACTTTTCGCCAAAGCCATCATCGTTTCCACCGGGGCCTCCGCCAAGTGGCTGGGACTTGAAAGTGAGCAGCGTATGCGCGGCAAGGGGGTTTCAGCGTGTGCAACCTGCGACGGCGCCTTTTTCCGCGACCAGCATGTGGTTGTAGTAGGCGGCGGCGATACGGCCATGGAAGAAGCGACCTTCCTCACCAAATTTGCCAGCAAAGTAACCGTTCTGCACCGACGCCAGGAACTGCGCGCCTCCAAAGCCCTGCAGACCCGCGCTTTCAATGATGAGAAAATTGAATTCCTGTGGGACACCGAACTCCAGGAAGTGCTGGGCGAGCAAGTGGTGGACGGAGTCAAGGTGATCAATAACGAAACCGGTGACGTAACGACGCTCGAGGATGTGACCGGTGTCTTCATCGCTATCGGACACAAGCCGAATACCGACCTGTTCAAGGAGGTCCTCACCACCGACGAGGTTGGCTACATTGTGACCAAAGGGAAATCAACGGAGACCGATCTTGAAGGTATCTTCGCCTGCGGTGATGCCATGGACCCGACCTATCGGCAGGCGGTAACTGCAGCCGGAACGGGCTGCCGCGCAGCTCTTGATGCGGAACGGTTCCTGGCTGAAGAAGAAGTAAAGAAGGCCGTAGCCGCGGAATAGAACCTATTTTCAGGCATTGAAAATCAGGGGCCGGTGCTGGCCGGGAGCCGGCGCTCTCAATGCCTGACTCCCTATTCTTCGCTGTCTTCTCCTTTCTTGCCCACCGTTTTCTCAGCCTGCTGCTTCTCCTCAGCCGCCGTATCAGCCTCCTCTTCATCCTTGATTTCAATAAACTCGGCTTCTACTTCATACTCATCTCCGTCATTCTGCTCCTCTTCGGGATAGCGTTCCACGATGATCTTGATGTCGTTCATAAACAGCGCAAACATGCTTATGGCCGATACCACAGGTGCAACGGCCGTCAGTACGGCCGTTCCCGCCAGCCCCACCGTCAACTGCGACTGAAACAGCACTTTGCCATTCTTGTCCTCAATGATGATTCTGCGTGCATTGCCCTCTCTGACAAGCTTCTTAACCTGCCGTATGATTTCAGAGGCCGTACCTTTGATCTCTTCCGTAAAAGTCTGTTTTGATGATCTGTTCTTCATAATCATGGGTCTTTGTTAGGGTGCCGGCGGTGTCTCCGTTTCTGATTTGACGGCTCTTCTTCTATGGCCGCCTGAACCGCATATTCAATAATATCCATTTTTTTTGTAAGGATTTCACTCTTTCAGGATCATACTACGTAAAAGGAACCAGAAAGATTCAGCCAAGGGGTTGCCATGTTATCAAGAGTCTATTGTGCTTCAACCATCGGAGTTGATGCCCGCCTTATCGAAGTCGAAGTAAACCGAACAGGGGGCATGCCCAAATATTTCCTGGTTGGTCTGCCCGATCGTGCCGTCAGCGAATCGAGTGACCGCATCGAAGCGGCCCTGGAAAACTCCAATGCCTCCTTCCCCGGCGGACGTATTACCGTCAACCTCGCCCCGGCCGACCTGCCCAAAGAAGGCAGTGCCTTCGACCTGCCCATTGCCGTAACCCTGCTCCACGTTTCTGGACAAATCAAAACCGAGGGACTAAGCGACACCCTGGTGCTGGGTGAACTCGCCCTGGATGGCAAACTCAGAGCCGTCAAAGGCGTGCTCCCTATGGCCGTACAGGCCCGCGAAAAGGGCATCGGGCATATGATTGTGCCCGCCGCCAACGGCCCGGAAGCAGCCGTTGTGGACGGAGTTCAGGTCTATGCTTTTGACCATCTGAAGCAGGTGATGGGCTGGCTGCGCAACAGGGACAGTCATGATCCACTGGATGTGGATGTAGAAGCCATGTTCCGCCGGAACGACGACCATGAAATCCTTGATTTCAGCGATGTTCGCGGCCAGGAAAACGTCAAACGGGCCCTGGAAGTGGGGGCGGCCGGGGGGCACAATATCATCATGGTGGGTCCTCCCGGATCCGGAAAAACCATGATGGCCCGGCGCCTGCCTGCCATACTGCCACCTCTCACCCTTGATGAAGCGCTTGAAACCACTAAAATCCACTCCGTAGCCGGCCTTCTGCCCAGCGGGGAGGCCCTGGTCACCGCGCGCCCCTTTCGCTCCCCGCATCATACCGTTTCGGATGTAGCGCTGGTGGGCGGCGGAAGTATTCCGATGCCCGGAGAGATCTCCATGGCGCACAATGGGGTGCTTTTCCTGGATGAACTTCCCGAATTCAAGCGCAGCGCCCTGGAAGTGATGCGCCAGCCGCTGGAGGACGGCTCCGTCAGTATATCCAGGGCCCGGATGAGCGTCAGCTATCCCAGCCGTATCATGCTCGTTGCCTCCATGAATCCCTCGCCCACGGGCGACTGGTACGACCCCGGCGATCCAGCCGGTGCCTCCCCCTCGCAGATGCAGCGATATCTCAGCAAGATCAGCGGTCCCCTGCTCGACCGCATTGACCTGCATATTGAAGTACAAAAAGTGAGTTATGACGAGCTCTCCAGTAAATCACGGGGCGAATCTTCTGCCCAGATACGCAGTCGCGTGGTTCAGGCACGCGAAGTTCAGAACCAGCGCTTTATAGGAATTGAAGGCGTGTACTGCAATGCCCAGATGAATACAAAAATGGCGCGAAAAATATGCAAACTCGACGATGCCGGCGCCCAGATGCTCAAGAAAGCCATCACCTCCCTTGGACTCTCCGCGCGGGCCTACGACCGAATTCTAAAGGTCTCACGGACCATTGCGGACCTTGAGCGGTCGGAATCCATCCAATCAAACCATATTGCAGAAGCCATTCAGTACCGCAGCCTCGACCGCGAAGGATGGCTGGGCTGATAGGCCGGCGTCCTGCGGCCGCCCGTCCCATTGCTACTGACGGACTTATTTTATATCCTTTTCCTGGTGAACGCTTGAATCGCTGCAGCCGATAACAAGAACCCCGATAACGCACGATATTCTCATGAAACAGTCCGGCTCTGTCCCATCCTCCGAAAACCTGCCCATCTATTATGATCTCTACCTCCCTGATATGGTGGAAAGTTCATCCTCTTTGCCGCTGATTCTTTTTTTACACGGATTCAAGGGATTCAAGGACTGGGGCGCCTTCCCTGATGCCTGTGAAGCTCTCAGTTCCGCCGGCTTTGCGGTACTGGCCATCAATTTTTCCCTCAATGGCGTCGGACAAAGCATGACGAACTTTGATGAACTGGACCTCTTTGCACGGGAAACCCTGAGCCAGGACCTTGATGATGTGGGAGCTGTCATTGAGGCCCTCGGGAAGAATGATATCGAACCACCGGAACCCTTTTCCCTGCGGACAGATGCCATGGGCATTATTGGTCACTCCCGGGGCGGGCACACGGCTGTAGCTGCCGCAGCAGAATACCCGGAAATACAATGCCTGGTCACCTGGTCGGCCGTGGCTGACTATAATGCCCGCTGGAGCAATCAGATGATTGAGGATTGGGAAAAAGAAGGCGTAACGGAAATTGTGAACGGACGTACCGGTCAAATCATGCCGGTTAAAAAGGTCGTTTATGAAGATGCATTGGACCACGCCGATCGACTGATAGCCGTAAAACGGGTTCAGGAGCTTCAGATTCCCGCCCTTTTTATCCACTCGAAGGATGATGAGGCCGTCCCTGCCGAGGAAGCTCGGAAACTATTCAACCACTGTCCCTCCGATCAAAAAGAACTGCAGCTGATGCCCGATTCTGGCCACACCTTCGACACTTCGCACCCCTTTGAAGAAAAGGACTTCCCTCCCGTCTTCCGGCAGGTTCTGACCTACACCCGGAAATGGTTTCAACGATTCCTGCAATAAGAGCGCCTGCCACACAGTTATAAACAGAGCGGTACGTGTATACAGATTCCGGGGGTTGCTCCCGGGGCACCGAACCTGCAGAAGTGATTACTGACCGGCAGGAATGCAGGAACAGTGGCAAAGTTTCCGTATTTTAAGCAATATGGATCAATTCCTAATCTATCTATTGTGAAGACTATCAGACGCTATATTCTTTTGCTTATTCTATGTGGGCTGAGCCTGCCTGCTTCGGCTCAGCTCCCGGAACTGGTCAATAACCCGCAGTTCCGCCCGGATGCCCAGGCAGCGGTCGATTCCATTTACAACTTCAACTTTGAAGGGGCTGAGCATGTCCTCTCGGAGTGGAAGCAGAAATATCCGCAGCATCCCCTGTGGACCCTCATGGAAGGGATGAACGTATGGTGGGCCGTGCTCTCCGACCTCCAGGATACCTCGCGTGACGAGGAACTGATCAATGTCATGAAGAAGGCCAACTACCAGGCCGGTAAACTACTGCACCGGCAGCCATCCCATGCCGATGCCCTCATCATCCAGGCTATTGCCAACGGCTATATCGGACGACAGTACTCCAACCGTGAAGAATGGATCAGCAGCCTGAACTATGCCCGGAAAGCCATGAACACCTATGAATACCTGCTGGAGCTACAGCCCGGCATGGACGACCTGAAGCTGGCACAAGGCCTCAAACGCTACTATTCCGCCTACCTGCCGGAGGCCTATCCCGTGGTTAAGACCGTCTCATGGTTTCTGCCTGAAGGAAACAAGCAAGAAGGTCTTCAGCTTATCCGGGAGGCTTCTCGGGAAGCTGTATTTGCCCGGGCCGAAGCAACGTATTTCCTGGGCAATATCAACTACAATTACGAAAATGACTATGCCGAGGCCATCCCTCACTTTGAACGGCTGACCCGCCAGTATCCGCGCAACAACTACTATGCCCGCATTCTAACCAAAAGCTATTACCAACGACAGCGTTATGACCAGGCGCTTCGGTACATCAATCGTACGCTCAGCCGGTGGGAAACCGATAACCTTCCCTATCAAAACGTCCTGCGGGAGGAACTCCATACCTGGAAGGGACGGATCCTTGAAAAGAAAAACCGTCACCGTGAAGCGATTGAACAGTACCGGCAGGCCTTCCGGGCGGGGCAGGACCTTCCGAATACCCGACAGCGTGCCTTCTGGGCAGCTTCGGGGTATCACGCCGGCAAGCTTTTGGTCCGCCGGCAGGAATTTGAAGAAGCCCGAGCCTATCTCGAAGAGGTCGCCGATGCTGATGCCGCCACCGACTACAGCGAAAAGGCAGAAGAATTACTCTCACAAATAAACTGATGGATTGTAGCCATACAACCTACAACCCGCAATGCCTGCATCATGGGTCGATATATATCCTGAGTTTTGGCAGACTGCCTCGCAGCAAGATGATTCCAGCCTGTCCGACGGGTACTTAATTGCGCTGCTGCATCATCTGTTTCATCATGGCACTCATGTCGCGGTAACCGGATGGCACTTCAAAAAGAGCATCGTCGAGTGATTTTTCTTCGATCTTATTTGCTTTCATGTGGACTTTCCTGTCGCCGTTGCCTGATTCCTCCACCACTTCCAGCGGCATATAGCCATCCGTCACAATCTCCCTGGCCCAGGCCGGGGCATTCTGTCGAGCCATGGGATTTCCCGGCGACATAAAGGTCCCCAGGCCTTCAGCCATGCACATCGTGAGGTGATCTCCGCTGCTGTTTGTAACCTGCCATATTTCACAGTCATAACCAGCAACAGTCCTGGTTTCCCCCGTTTTTGTCATCTCGGATTCATCCCACTTGCTATCATAATTCGACTCGTCAGTCCACTCGTTCATATCCATGTTCATATAGCTTTTCATGTTGTCGAGCACAAACAGCATTTTGGACTCTTCCGGCAAAAAAATCATTGCTCCCTCCGCCTGCCCGTTGCCAAACTGCATGCGTATTTTGTCGTCCTTGACCATGTAGGGAATTTCGCCCATGCCACTCTCGGCTGTACCGGCAAATTCATAATGGATGACCCCTTCAAAATTTTGGGCATGCCCTGTCTGTGGTATTCCCATTAACGCCGCCAGGGCCAGTATAAAAGTACAAATTAGGTGTCGCTGCTTCATAACAAAACCTCATTAATTTAATTCTAACACTCCAGTGTATGGGTCGCCTGTATTCATAATACGTAAATAAACAGCCAAATAGCTCACTAAAATCCGATTGTTCCGGGAAGGACCACCCGACCGACCCCGTAGCCCTAAGTGGACATATGAGATTCATACGCTTTCCGTTGCTTCTGCAATGACCGTTCAATCAAATAAAAAAGCCCCTCCCGTTGCCGGGAGAGGCTTGAAATTATAACGAATTACAGCAATCAGTGCTTACTGATCACCAATATCCCACCACATGTTGGAGGTGTTGTTATCCTGTGAAGGCGTTAACTGGCTTACGCCACTATCATATCCGGAGCTGTTCGTTCCGGCTTCAGCACTTGGGTAGATGTAGCGTGTGGGAATTTCGCCCCCGTTGGTTGCGTCAACAGCGGGATACAGACCGGGATAGCCCTTGGCATCGTACGTTCTGCCATGGTCAGCTCCCCAGTTCTTGTCGTCCGAGGTGCGTCGCCATTCAGACCATGCGTCGAAGCCCATGGGAAACAGTGCCACCCATTTTTCCTCGGCAATGACCTGGGCCAGCCCGTCTTCCGCATTTCCGTTGCTGGCATCAGCAACACGCTGAACCGCAAAGGCTGTACCGTCCGTCGTAAGCAGTCCGGAAGAGGCATCACCGTCATCCCAGTGCGCGTCTATGCTGGCATACGACATGGTAATCGCTTCTTCCAGCATAAGGGCAGCGCTTTCGTTGGTCCAGCCCAGATTAGCTGCCTCCGCACGGTTAAGATAGGTGTAGGCAGCCGTCATATAAGGCAGGTCCGCGCCGGCATCCCAGATCTGGTCGCTGATGGACGATCCGCTGTTGGAAATCTTGTCAATTCCAAAACGTCCACCGGAAATAGTCGGATCCGTTGCAAAGACGTTCAGGCGCTCGTCCATCCGGGTATTGGAATACACGATGGTGGAGTCACCGTTGGTGTCTCCCTGCAGCGCGTCCGTAAAGGAATCAGACAGGAGATAATCCGAGGCGCGGTTTTGCGACAGCGGGTTGATGGCACCCGGCGAGTTTCGGTAGTCGTACCAGGCTTCAGCATCCACTGTTTTAATAACCTCGGCTTCGTGATCTAAAGCGGCATTGAACTCCTGCTGGGCATAGGCTTCATCCACATCGGAAAGCTGGATCGCCAGCTGCAGGATGAGGGAGTTGGCAAACTGCTGCCATTTTTCCATATCGCCGCCGTAAAGCACATCACCGGTTGGTCCGGCGGCGCCTACGTTAATCATGTCACGGGCTGCCTTCACACGGGTGATCAGGTTTTTATAAATTGAATCCTGACTTGTGTAGGTCGGCGTGACGTTATCCAGGCCGGCCAGTCCTTGGCCAACCGTTCCATCGCCGTTGCTGTAAGGCACCGGGCCCCAGATATCGGTTACCCGCTTGAACACCACCGCGCTCATAATCTCCGCAACAGCGGCCTGGTTGGCGGGATCGCCAAAACCGGAAACCGTGGTGGGGATTTCTTCGGCTGTGGTTCTCTGATAGATCTCCTTGAAATTGCTCAGTACCCCGGAGTAGTAGAGCGACCAGGGATAGGGGTTTTCCCCATAGGTCATCTCCGTGGTATACGTACTCTGAGCCTGGTATTGCACGTAAAGGGTTGGATTGTTGAAATAGGCGCGGCCCCAGTTCGTAAAGAACTGGTTCATACCGCCGGCCATCAACCCTTCCATGTTTGCTTCTGTCGGCACATCATCGTCCTGGTTGAGTCCGCCGAAATCGACGCTGTCGCAGGACGTGATTGTTACCGAAAGAATACATAAGAATATTGGTAATAATCTAAGTTTCTTCATGGTTAATATCGTTAAAAGGTTACTTTTACATTAAAGCCGTAACTTTTCGTACCGGGCAGCTGGCCATTCTCACCATACGTCTGGGCAAGTTCAGATGGATCCCAGCCGTGGACGTTGTCATCCGATACGGCAATCATCCACAGGTTACGCCCCACAACGCCTACCGTGGCAGACTGGAGGAAATTGCCAATCCACTCTTTAGGCAGCGTGTAATTCAGGCTCAGTTCACGCAGCTTCACAAAATCAGCATCGTGAATGAACGGCTCTGCAATAGTGTTTGCCTGCCACTGTCCATAGTAATCAATGGCTTCAACATAAGTGTCGACGGGGTTACCCTCTGCATCAACGCCGGTAACATGAACCCCACCGCGATTTTCCTCTTCAACGAGTGAGGTGGGATTGCCGTCAGCATCGTAATTCCACGCGTCATCGCGCTTGAGGTTACCCAGATCGTTCTTGCCTGCTGTTTCTTCGAGCAGACCAGAGTACTGGCCCCACTGCTCAGAAAGGGTGAAGAACTTCCCGCCTTTCTGGAAATCGATGCTTGCCGTCAAGCTCAGGCCCTTGTAGGCAAAGGTATTCAGGAAACCACCGGTCCAGTCGGGCAGCACGCTGCCGAAGTACTGGTTCTGTTCAACGGCATATAATCCATTCGGGTTAACGACAGGCTGTCCGTTTTCGTTGCGACGGATTCCGGGACCTCGCAGCTGACCCCATTCTTCATTAAGCTTGTGGGTCATGGTTACGTAACCGAAAGCAGCCGTGGTGTTGGCCATTTCGTAGGAATCCAGTCCTTCTGGCAGTTCCGTAACGACCACGCTGTTTTTGGCCCAGTTGAGTGTAGTGGACCAGCGGAAATCCTGCGTACTTACCGGTGTTGCATTAAGCGCAATTTCCACCCCTTCACGCTCAAGCGATCCGGCGTTGGTCAGGTATTCGGTATATCCCGTACCTGCTGAGAGGCTGGTCGGAACGATTTCGTCCTGGCGCTCCTCGAAGTAGTACGTTACGTCCAGGCCGATGCGGTCGTTGAAGAATCCGAGATCGGTACCAATTTCGAACGATGAACTGAGCGCCGGCTTAATATTGGGATCAACCAAAGTCTCGTCGGTATAAAGCAGCGGGTTGGCTGCCCCGGTTTCTGGGTTGGTAAAGGGATCCTGCTGCAGGAAGTATACCTGGTTGATAAGTTCAGCATCAACGTCGTTACCAACCTGCGCCCAGCCGGCCCGCAGCTTACCAGAGGTAAGAACGTCGGACTCGATAAACTCACTGAAGATGAAGGAAAGTCCAACGGAAGGATAACCGTAGCCGTTGTTGCCTTCAGGCAGGGCGGAACTGTAGTCCTGTCGGTAGGTTCCATCCAGGTACAGGAAGTCTTGGTAGCCAATGGTTGCCTTGGCAAACATACTCAGCACTTTTTTATCCCAGTTGCGCTCAACGGGAATGACCTGCTCGGCTGAGTTGGCAAAGGTATAGACATCGGGCAGAATCAATCCGCCGTTCTGCCAGTTGCCGTCATCCATTTCGGCGCTCAGGCGCTTGTAGCTCTGGATGCGCACCTGACCACCCACAAAGGCGTTCACGGTCCAGTCGTCGAAGCTGGCATCGTAGCGCAGACGAGAGCTGAAATTATGTTCCTTGGTCTCGTCCCCGTATTCGCCGAAGGAGTTCACCCAGGCATTGTACAGCGTGGGGGCTGAAGAGTAGGACAGGCTGTAGGGCAACTCGAAACGATACTTAAAGTCTTCGTATGTTGTGCTCGCATTACCCACCAGCTCAAACTGGTCACTGAGCTGGTACGACAGGTCAACGTTCATGAGCAGGTTGTCGGTATTGCGCGTTTCATCGTAGCGGTCCATCCATGTATACGGATTGTACCAGAAAGCCGGCTTAAAGTATTCGGAAGGCGGTCCGCCAACCAGTTCAAGCGGGGCAAGAGCCATGAAGCCGGGCCCCCAGTTGTTCCAGGAAGCACTGTAGCCTTCCGGCGTCTGAAGATCTTTCAGCTCTCTCATCTTGTCCATCTCGAGGTTACGCGCGAACCAGGAGTTGAAGGAACCGGAGGTCTGGTTTCCGTAGTCATCGTTGCGGACATCCCCGTTAATGGACTGGGTGGTGTAATTAACCTTCAGCCCGACGTTGAAATCATCCGTAACGTCATAGTTGAAGCTACCATTGAGAAACTGCTTGTTCAGATCGGAGTAGGGCAGAATACCTCCCTGTGTCAGGTTGGTGAATGCCAGCCGCGTGTTGTACCGATCGGTGCTGTAGTTAATGGCCAGGCCGGTTTTGTTGGTAACACCGGTCTCGTAGAAGTTCTTAATATTATTCTCAGCAGCATCCCAGGTGGATGTTTCACCATAGTATGGGCTGTCCGGGTACATATTGTACCAGGCGATATAGGGCTCTCCGTCAAACTTGGGTCCCCAGCTTTCGTCGGCATAGCCGTTGAAGATATAACGCTCACCGTCAAGGGGCTCCAGGTAGTCGGGATAGGGGAACCCTGAGTAACCGTCAGAGAAGTTCAAGGTCGTCCACTCTCCTTCACCGGAATATCCTTTTCCATACTGGTTCTGGAAATTCGGCAGATAGGAAACCACATCGAAGGTGGTGGCGCTGTTCAGTTCAACGCTGACCCCGGATTGACCGGAGGCCTTGGTGGTAATAATAACAACCCCGTTTTCACCGCGCTGACCATAAAGCGCCGTAGCGTTTGGCCCTTTCAGCACGTTTACATCCTGGACATTGTTCATGTCTATAATATTGGGGTTCTCAGTGGGAACACCGTCAATAACATAGAGCGGTTCAGCCAGATCGTCCGTCAGTGAAATAGCACCGCGGATTCGAATGTTACCGAAATCACCGAGCTTGGAACCAGCTTGTCCAACCATCTGGACCCCTGCGATCTTACCGGCCAGGCCGGTCTTGATGTTCGCATCCTGGGAAACGTTCAGCTGTTCCTCGGAAACTTCCTGCGTGGAGAATGAAACGCGTCGCTGCGTAACCTCTTCACCCAGAGCCGTTACAACCACTTCGTCCAGGTTTATACCTGACTGCAGCTCGAAGTTTTCTACTGTCTCTTCGTTTGCAGTAATGGTAACCGAACGGCTAGCTTGGTTATAACCAATGAAAGAAACGGTGACTTCATAGGTACCGGCAGGAATATTGGTTATTTCATATTCCCCGTCTGCATTTACCGAGGATCCCGTCGAGAGCTCCGCAATAACTACGTTAGCTCCCGGCAAAGCCTCGCCAGAACCGGCATCCGTAACGGTCCCACTCAAACTACCGGTCTGGGCAAAGGCCGTACCGACAGAAATGAGACACATTATCGCCGTGTATAGTAACTTTCTAAACATAAATTACCTCATTATTTGTTAACAATTTGATTGACTGAACTGCAAAAGGAAGTATAATATAACATAGCCCTGATATATTACTGATTGTCCCCTTTTAAGTTCATCTATGCCCTAAGGGGCGAATAAGTGACCTTCTATAATAAAAAGTCATTAACGCCGTTAAGTTAGTTTATTAAACCTAAAGTTGAAAGTGTTTTTTTACACAAAAATAGCACTCCCTTAACAATAGAGCTCAAAATAAGGCTCTGACTTAGTTATTTTGGCAATCACGGAAAATCAGGTGTTTTATCCTCATATATTAATGTAGTGGTGGCAAATTATGTTAGTGAGTGTACGATTATCCCCCCACAGGTTGCCCTTCCCACGGCCCAGCCTCTTCATCCCTCCAGTCCAGCCACCGCCCCGTACTAACCACATGGTTATGAAAACGATGCAAGCGAGCAGTCTATTTTATTAACTATATGGTTGGTTATTTTCTGGAGGCTACACAATTCATCGCATGCCCGTAGCCTGTTCTTTTTCCTTTAGCAAAATTGCTGCAATTTCACCGGATGGGCAACAGATAATCAGTCAGGATAAAACAAGGACTCCCAAAAACCAAGGCCAGGTGGAGGCGGGTAATGTCAGCCTGAATGCGGCCGGATACCTTTCTCCTTATTATTTGATCCTTCCGAAGCCTCGGAATTCATTATTTCAAAATGCAATAAGAAGATGCTCATTTACCATGGCTCTAATCTAAATTAATTCCTTTTTTTATATAGCACCTTTTGAATGGTCAAAAGGTGCGTAAAAACCACCGCCTGAACCTGCTTCGGCGCACGGGATCGCTCGCTGCGGAAATAAATGAAGATGTTGATTTTTCTATAGCTTCAACCCACCTGTTGCTATGGAACACTCACTGCCTTTGCCACCGCTTCCCCATTTATTTCTTCTTCGCAGCTCCCGCTCCCTATTCACGCCTCACCAGTCAAGGCCGGCTGTTGGGGAAGCTTACAGTTCAATCTTTAACCATGACTGAAATTCTTCCGGTGGGTTTACCGCTTTCAGTAAGGAGTAATCAGGGGTTTGGGGCTACAACCAACAACATATAGTTAAATGATTCTAGCGACGTGAGCCACGGCAGGGTGCCGAAGCTTTCTCAGCCGGCGACGTTTTTGGGTTCCCCAGCTTTGCTGGTCCCGCGCTTACGGGATGCGTCGTTCCAAAAATGGAACAAGAACATGTTCATTCAAAAAAGGAACATCCCTTGAGCGATAAAAAATGGACAAGCGTATGGTATTAATTCAAAGTGAGGAAAGAAATAAATGATTTGCCCACCCAGGTCGGCAGTCTGGGTAGCCTTGATCCAAGGCTTATCCTTTATCCGTTAAAATCAAGCGGCTGCAGCTTCACCAGCTTCCGGAGCGCATTGATCTCGTTTTTCTTGAGATACCGCCAGCGGCCCATCTTAACGTTCTCCAGGTTCAGGCCGGCATAGTCCACCCGCTTTAGTTTGGTCACCTCCGTTCCGAAATGAGCCATCATCCGCCGTACCAGACGGTTCCGCCCTTCAAAAATGGAAAGCATCAGCCCCCTGGGAGTACGCAGAAGGTTGTGGGCCCGGGCCGGACCATCCTCCAGCTCAATGCCATCAGCCAGCTCCTGCAGCTCATCGTCGGTAAGCCTGCGCTCAGTCTCCACTTCATAGGTCTTGCGCACCTCGTAGCTGGGATGCATCAGGCGGTTGGCCAGATCACCATCGTTGGTCAGCAGCAGCAGGCCCATGGTATGCCGGTCGAGGCGGCCGACGGGATATACCCGCTTGCCGGTAGCATCCTCGATTTTATCCATGACCGTATCCCGATTGCGCGGATCGTCGGTTGTGGTGATGGTATCCTTGGGTTTGTTAAGCAGAATATAGACAAACTTTTCCAGTCTCAGGTGCTGCCCCTCAACAACCACCTGGTCGGTGCGCTGCACCTTCACCCCCATCTGGGTAACCACTTCTCCATTAACCTTCACTTTGCCGGCCGCAATATAGTCGTCGGCCTTGCGACGTGAACAAAATCCACAGTGGGCGATGAATTTATTCAGGCGAATCTTTTCCTCTTTGCCGTAATCCTGGTCAATGGCGTGGGGCGCCTCTTTCCTGTTGGGTCTATTCCTCTTCTTTCGTTTGTTCATCCTCACCTTCTTCTGACTGTTGCAATTCCTCTTCGTCTTGTGTTTTCATATCCTCCTCTTCATCCGGATCATCATCCAGCTGCAGCTCCTCGGCCGTAAACTCTTCCAGGTCGGGTACCTCGTCCTCGTCAATATGTTCTACCGCCTCAATAAGCGAAAGCGCTGTCTGGGTGGCCCCTTCGTCCTCGGCTTTCTCCTGCAGTTCCTTGAGTTCCAGCTGCCGGTCGAACAGGAACTGCCGGTGCTCGGCCATATCGTCGTCCTTGAGAATTTCTTCGATCTCCCGCGGCTTGGGCAGCTCATCAATGGAGTTGATGCCGAAATGTTTCAAGAAATGCTTGCTCGTACGGTACAAAAGAGGCTTGCCCGGGGCATCCAGCCGGCCGGAGACCTCAATCAGCACTTTCTCCAGCAACTGCCGAAGGATATAGCCCGAGTCCACACCACGGATGTCGTCCACTTCCGGCTTGGTGACGGGCTGCTTGTAGGCTACGATAGCCAGTGTTTCAATAGCCGACTGCGAGAGTTTCCGGTAGGCATTCTCATGCTGGAAAATACTCAGCCACGGCTCATACCTTTTCTTAGTGGCAAAAGTGTAGCCCCCACCCACCAGAGTAATTTCAAAAGCCAGCCCGTTTTCTTCGTATCGCTGATTCAGCTTGTCCACAAAAGGATCGACGGCATCGGTCTCCAGTCCCAGGTTTTCTTCGCCCTTGGCGATAATTTCACAGATCTTCTCCGCCGATATAGGTTCCGGACTTGCAAAAATCAGTGATTCTATCACCGATGACAGGCGCGTACCGTCTACAAATTGGTAATCATTCATCATGGCATCATAGTCGTGGTTCCCGGCTTGCCGGTAAAAACGGTTGAAAAATAATAAAAAATGAGGGCTTTACCGACTGTATTTCTGTTCTGTGCCGGTCCGGGCCGAAGACAGGAAGGCCCGTACGTAGAATGCGGCAGATCAATGATGCCTCGCCGGTTCCTGTTCATCCCGTCCCTTGATGATAAAAAAACCGTCATTTCCCTGGGCCTGGTACAGCGGCATCAGCACATAGCCGTCGCACTGGGCTTTGATTCTGCCATAGCGGTCGGAGGCCAGCCACTGTCCTTCCTTGACCGGCTGAAAGTTCTGAAACCCGGGGCGCATCACGAAATCATCCCCCTCTTCAATAATATGCTGGTATACCAGTTCCGTCTGCTCCGGCAGATGATGGGTCTGGGCCCTGAGATGTTCCCGGAAGCCGGCCATCTCAGGGGCCTCCTCACCTTCCCTGATACAGCCGGCCTGCTGGAGCAGTACCATGAGCGAGGCAACGATATTCTGCCGGGTCAGGCTGTTCTCATGCTGTCCGCCCTCCAGTGCAAAGGAGAAAAGTCCGCGGTTATGGTAGTACTTCAGGGCGGTACCCCGCAACGATTCCCCCACGCCCAGCACCATGGGGGCATAAATACCGGAGAGCAGGTCAAGCTGTTCCGAACCCAGGTTGGGCAGTGTAAACATCGCCCCCTCGGCCGAGAAGGTATGGATATCCGCCAGGATCGTCGGGTGTGGATTCTGCTTCTTCTCGACCTGGTCCAGTACCCGGAGCAGCTGCTTGGCCTCCCTGCGCTCGCTCGAAGACAGCCGATGCTCCGGCGTAGATCGTATCTCTCTGATAATGGACGGGAACCAGAGGCGGTTCATATCCTCATCAACATAGCGCACCTTCTGCTCCAGGGCGCGAATATTGGCCCGCAAAGCCAGTAAACGGCCGTTAAAAGCATCCTCTCGCCCGCGCAGCCTGTCCAGTACTTCACCAACCGCCTCCACGCCGATGTATTCGTTGCCGTGCATGCCTGCCAGCAGAACAACCTGCGGGCCTTCCCTTCCGCCCGCAAGGGATCCTATGACGCGCCGGCCTTCACCAATGGTTTTCTGTTCAGGAATTGTCTGCTTCTTCATCGCTGTTCGAATGTAATGCTTTCAGCAGCCGTGCTGCTATCTTCATATAGTTCTGTTCAGTAATCATGCCAACGAGCTGGTTATTTTTCACCACCGGAAGGCAGCCAATCTGCTGACTTTCCATAATTTCCATGGCTTCGATAATTGAGGCTTCGGGGTGTATGGTTATGGGATTCCGGATCATGATATCCGCAACGGAACCCGCAACCTCCTCTTCGTGGTTCACCGCCTGGCTGTACTCGTTGAAGACCATCCGCATAGTCACCAGGCCCACCAGGTGCTTTTTGTCATCTTCAACCGGAACATACTGAACGCCCTGCCAATATATCAAGTTGGCCACAAACTCCAGAATATCATCCTTTTGAGCGGTAAAGAGGTCGGTCGTCATGAACTCTTCCACGATGAGGCTCGAAGGCTTCCAGTGCTTCAGATCTTCAATACGGGCCCGTCCCCACTTGTGAACCGGTTCACCCTTTTTTTGGTTCTTGATCATCGCCGTGGTTATGGCAGCCAGGGCATGCTCCCTGGATTCGTTCTCCTTCATCAGGGCCGCATAATTGCCGAGCATCCAGTGAGAAGCGGTCTGTCCCGACCTCACGCGGCTCTCGATGATAGACAGATAGTCGGTGATATCACTTTCGTCTATGCCGGCCTCCTGCAGTCCCTCCCGCGCAATGGGAAGCAGCTCCCCTGTTATCAGGTCGACCACATTGACCCGCTGGTCGTCAAACCACCGCAGCTTGGTATCGAGCCCCATCTTGGAGGCCGCCACAAAATTCAGCCGCGCGTCGTCAAAGTCCATTTTTTCGGGAATGTCCGGGTAGTAATCATCCATCTTGTTCATTAGTCCCAGCCAGAAGGCCGAATTGGCCACCTCGTCGGTTACCGTCGGACCCGACGGCAGCATGCGGTTTTCGATACGCAGGTGTGCACGGCCGTCGATGACGCCGTAACAGGGCCGGTTCCAGCGGTAGATGGTGCCGTTGTGCACCTGCAGCGCATGCAGGGCGGGCGGTTGCCCCTCATCCAGCATCTTCTCCACGTCTTCATCCACCTCGGAGCTGAGCATGACCCGGTACCGGGCCGTGTCTTCCTGAAAAATCTCCAGGATTCCCTCCTTCACCCACTCATTGCCAAAGGTTACACGAGGACTGCTGTCGCGCAAATGGTCGCCAACTGTCCGGGTATCCACCGACTGCTGGAAGAGGGCGATGCGGGTCTCATTCCAGAGGCGCTTGCCAAACAGGATGGGAGAACCCACGGCACCGGCCAGCACCGGCCCCGTGATGAGCTGGGCCACATTGTACTTGGAGACAAAATCCTGCGGGTCGATCTGCAGATGTACCTGGAAGCCGGTATTGCAGGCCTCCAGCAGCGGGGAGTCAATTTTCATCAGCAGCTCATCCATCCCCTGAATACGCAGGTCAAAGTTTTCACTCCGCAGCTTGTTGATGGCCTGGCAGAGGGCCCGGTAGCGCTGCAGGGGCGTCAGGTTTTTCAGATCGATATCCATCTTGCGAATGGTCGGCAGGATGCCGGTCAGCAGAATATCGCCGCCCATCTCCCGGGCCACAGAACGCACCTCATCCAGTTGATGCTGCAGGTTGCGTTCCATCTGCGACAGGCAGTCGCCGCTGAATGCAAGCGGGGTCAGGTTTATCTCCAGGTTGAATTTGGCGAATTCCGTTGTAAAGCCCTCTGCCCCGCGGCTGTTGAGTTTGTCCAGGATCTCCATGGCGCGCGGCCACGCCTTGGCCTGCTGATCTACAAGACACAGCTCCTGTTCGGCGCCAATGCGTATGGGGTCGGTTTCAAACCACTCCTCTTCCCTGAGCATGCGATCCAGCGCCCGGAGATCTTTGAGCACATATTTCATAAAACGCTGCACTTCGTCCTGGCTGTCGGCCAGCTTTACTCTTGACTCACCCATGGCACCCTCATTGTGTTGATATTGCGTTTATGCGCTGTAATAATCGAATTTCTTCAATAGATTGCAAGTTGTTATAACGTATCTCATGCGGACTATTGTGTTTCGTCCCGCTAACCCACCCGGATGTCATACCGGCTCATTTGAGTTTCGCCGGAACAGCGGGAGGCAATAGCCGTATGAAACAGCAGCACATTAAAAACGAACGACAGGCAAGAATCATTCTTCCTGTCTAATCCAAATGCCAAATCATTCTTTATCAACGCCTATGGATATCACACTGCAGCAAGCCGAACAAGCTATTGAAGCATCCAAAAAGAAAGCCCGTGAACTGGGTCTCAGCATGAATATTGCCGTTGTTGATGCGGGAGCGCACCTGAAAGCCTTTGCGAGAAATGACGGGGCCTGGCTCGGCTCTATCGACATCGCCATCAAAAAAGCCAGGACGGCCCGCTACTTTGATATGAATACCGGAGAGATCGGGAAACTTTCCCAGCCGGGTGGCTCGCTCTACAATATCGAGCATTCCAATGACGGATTGATTTCATTTCCAGGCGGCATCCCGATAAAAAACGGTGATGAAGAAGTGATAGGGGCCATCGGCGTCTCTGGAAGCACGGTTGAGAATGATCACGAGGTGGCGCAGGCCGGCGTGGAAGTCCTGCTATAGCACGAAGCAAACCAGCGACCGGCCCTGCACTTATTCAAGTGCGTCCACATTTACATTGATGCGCACGCTGCTGGCGCCTTTTGGCTTGTCTTTCTCATAGCGGTCAAACGTCCGGTCAATCAGCTGTTCTATGGCTCCCGCGCCGTTGGTGGGCTTGATCTTGATAAAACTCTCCCAGCGGTAATAGTTCTGCATGCGGGCGATGGGGGCCGGCGACGGCCCCAATACCGGATCCTCACTGCCTATCGTCCTTGCCAGGCTTTCGGTGAAGGCCAGCGCTACGCTGCGCACCCTCCCCTCCCGCTTGCCTTTGAAGACGAATCGAATGAGGCGGGAAAAGGGCGGGTACTGCAGGGCCTTCCGCTGGGCCAGCTCCTGCCGGGCAAATTCCCTGAACTGGTGCTTCTGGGCGGCGACCATGGCCGGATGATCGGGCTGCCAGGTCTGAAAGAATACACGTCCCTCCTTGCCGGCTCTTCCCGAGCGTCCGGCCACCTGACTCAACAGCTGGAACATCCGCTCTCCCGAACGGAATGAGGGGAAAGCCAATTCCGTATCGGCATCAATGACCCCCACCACCGTCACGTCGGGAAAGTCAAGTCCCTTCCCCACTATCTGGGTGCCGACCAGGATATCCGCCTCCTTGCGTTCAAAGGCTTTCAGGATGTTGGCATGGGCATTTTTGCCTGAGGTGGTGTCAAAATCCATCCTGAGCGTTTTGGCCTCCGGAAATAACGTTCCCACCTGTTCCTCCAGGCGCTGAGTGCCGCTTCCCTGCGGATTCACCGCCTCGTGCCCGCATTCCCTGCACTGCCGGGGCTGACGCTCAGCATAGCCGCAGTAATGACACCGGAGCTGTTTTTTGGACTTGTGAAACGTCAGGCTGACCGAACAGTTGGGACATTCTGGAATCTCACCACAGTGCTCACACTGCAAATAGAACGAAAAGCCCCGCCTGTTGTATAGCAGAATGGCCTGTTCCCCGCGCTCCAGGGCCTCTTCCACCGCATTGAAAAGGGGTACGGCCAGCGGACCGCGCATGGCCGACCGGTACTGCTTCAGGTCGAGAACATCTACGTCGGGCAGCGTTGCCTCGAACGGGCGCTCATTCAGGGTCAACAGCTTGCTTTTACCTTTTTTGGCCGCCTGGAGGGTCACCATGCTGGGCGTTGCCGACCCCGTGACCACAACAGCATCGTTAATATGAGCCCTCATTATGGCCACATCCCGTCCATGGTACCGGGGGGCGGGGTCTTTCTGCTTGTAGGAGGCATCATGCTCCTCATCTACAACCAGCAGTCCCAGGTCTTGTACCGGGGCAAAAACAGCGGACCGTGCACCAATGGCAATGCGTTTTTCTCCCTGCTGCAGGGCCCGCCAGGCATCGTAACGCTCTCGGTTGGTCAGGCGGCTGTGGAGCACGGCAATGTCGTCTCCGAAAATGGTATAAAATCGTTTTACGATCTGGGGCGTGAGCCCGATTTCAGGCACCAGCACCAGCCCGCCCCTGCCCTGGGAGAGGGCTTTCTTCAGCGCGTGGATATAAACCTCCGTCTTTCCGCTGCCCGTGACCCCGTACAGCAGGAATGAAGCAAAGCCTCCGGTTTCCAGGGCGACCTCAAGCTGCTCATAGGCCGTCTGCTGCTCCTCGTTCAGGGTCTTCAGCTGGGAAGGATCGTGGTCGTGTTTCAGGCTGAGGTTGTTCGACTCCACCTCCCGCACCCTGAGCAGCCCCTCCTCGGCGATGCGGTTGAGCGTATAATGCTCCAGCAAATCGTGGGGTGTCAGCTCGCGCTGAAAGGCCGGCAGATCCAGCCCGCTCAGTACGTTCAGCGCCCGAACCCATTTGTAATTCTTGCCCTCTTCTTCATATGCCTTCACCAGTTGTTGTGCTTCGCGGCAAGACGATTCCTTTTTCCAGTCCCACAGGTTCTCCGTACTGGGAGCCATCTTCATGGACGGCTCTTCCCAGATTTCGAGCAGCTTCTGTCCTACCAGCTGTTGAATAATCTTGTCATTCCACCGCTTGTTGGCCTCCTTCAGCGAATAAGACCCAGCTGCCTGTACTTCTTCAACAATATTGGCTTTCTGCTCATCCAGGTGCTCCGGGATGGACTGCACCACAGCTCTCAACCTCTTTTCAGCCTGGAAACTCAGTCCGGCCGGTAATGCCGCCTGGATGGTCTCCCCCCATCCGCAGTAGTAAAAACGGTACATCCACCGCGTCAGTTTCAGCAGCTCGCCGGACAGTACGGCTTCCTCATCCAGCACCTCCTCCACAGCCCGCGTATTAAAATCGGGTGTTTGTTCATGAATGCGTACAACAACCCCGATCGCCTTGTGCTTCTGCAGGGGAACCCAAACACGCTTGCCCACTTCCACTTCGGCCCGCACCCGCTCATCAGGCAGCGAATACGTAAAAGGCTGACGTACAGCCGTAGGAAAAACAATATCAGCGTAAAAAGGCAAGATTCAGAGCTCTGTTATTTGGGGTTTACCGGCGGTGCAAAAGCATATCCATTTTACAGACATGAATCAATAACGTATCGATAAAAAATTCAATTGATAAACCCTCTTCCAGTGGGTTTCTTACAGGTGATATCCGCTATTAAAACAATCTGATTATTATGCTGGTAGGAATTCTTTCAGACAGTCACGACCACATCCCGCACACCCGGCAGGCGATGGAACATTTTGAGCAGCAGGAGGTCGGGCTGGTGCTGCATGCCGGCGACTACTGCAGCCCCTTTATGGTCCCTCTTTTCGACTCCCTGCCCTTCAAAGGCGTATTGGGCAACAACGACGGGGACACCTATCTCCTGGTGCGCAAACTCAATGAAATCGGGGGCGAGCTCCTGGGCTCCTTTGGTGATCTTACGGTCGACGGATGCCATATTGCCTTATACCACGGTACCCACGCCCCCATCACACAGGCCCTGGAACAGTGCGGCAACTTCGATGTCGTCATTTCCGGACATACCCATGAAAAAAAGCTGCACGAACAGGGGCTAACACTGGCGGTGAACCCGGGAACGGCCCACGGTTTTGGCGATGAGGCCACCATTGCGCTCCTGGATACGAAGGCCAGGACAGTCGACTTCCTCACCCTCAGCTAACGGAGCCGTGAGCCCGGGGAGGTTCTTACGACAAGTTCTTGCAGACGGCCTCGGCGAAAGTACTCGTTGTCCCCGCCCCTCCGATATCAGGGGTACAGACCGTTTTATCGGCCAGCGTGGTATAAATGGACTGCCTGATTTTGTCAGCCGTATCATCTTCTTTCAAGTGGTGGAGCAGCATAAGCGAAGAGAGCAGAAAGGCAATGGGATTGGCTTTGTTCTGCCCCGCAATATCCGGAGCCGACCCATGAACGGCTTCAAACATAGCGGCATCATCGCCGATGTTGGCAGCCCCGGTGAGGCCGAGCCCTCCAATCAGTCCGGATGCCAGGTCGGAGAGAATATCACCAAAAAGGTTGGTGGTAACGATGATGTCATACCTTTCGGGATACATGACCATCTGCATCGCCATGTTATCAACAATGAGATCTTCATACGTAATATCCGGGTAGTCGTCGGCGACCTCGGCCCCGACTTCCCTGAACAGGCCGCTGGTATATTTCAGGATGTTGGCTTTGTGGACCAGCGTTATTTTACGGCGGCCGTTCGCCCGGGCGTACTCAAAAGCCGCCCGGATCACCCGCTCGCTGGCATCCCGGGTAACCACCGCGATACTTTCGGCATGCCTGCCCTCCTCAATCCATCGTTCTTTACCGATGTACAGCCCTTCGGTGTTTTCACGGAACATCACCAGATCGACATTGTCAAATCGACTTTGAATATTCGGCAGTGTTTTGGCCGGCCGAATGTTGCTGTACAGCTGAAACCGCTTGCGCAGCTCCACGTTCACCGACCGGAAGCCGGCCCCGACAGGCGTCGTCAGCGGTCCTTTCAACGCAATGCGATACCTTTCAAATGCATCCAGCGTCTCATCTGGCAGAGGGTTGCCCTGTTCCTCAAATGCGCCAAGCCCGGCTGAACAGCGAATCCAGTTGACCGGAGCACCCGCCTCCTGAAAAATGGACGTTACCGCCTGTGTTATTTCTGGTCCGATGCCATCGCCGGGAATTAGTACTACATCATGCATATGAATAATCGCTCTTTTTAAGAATGTTAGGCCATAAATGGTTTGCCGAAAGGCCCCTAAAATACAAATAATCCCACTGGATATCAGAATAAGAATAAAAATCCGCCACTCTCAGCCATACCTTTCTCTTCAGGCAGACCGACACTGAAATGCATGCTTTTCGCCGCCACAGGAAAAGGGCCTGCTATGATGCTTCATTAACGACCAGAACCGCCGACCCATTGAACGTTCCCGCCCGCAGATCCTCCAGGGCTTCATTTGCTTCCTCCAGTGGATAGGTCTGAACTGAAGATTCGACCGGTACTTCTGGCGCGAGCTGCATAAAATCCACCCCGTCCTGCCGGGTCAGGTTAGCCACCGACTCGATGGATCGCTCTCCCCACAGGTCACGGTAGGGAAAACCCGGTATGTCACTCATGTGGATGCCGGCACAAACAACCTTTCCTCCTTTTTTAACCGCCTTGAGTGCATGGGGAACCAGCTTGCCCACGGGTGCAAAAATGATTGCTGCATCCAGTTTCTGCGGGGGAGGCATTTCGGAACTGCCCGCCCAGGCAGTACCCATCGAACGGGCAAATTCCTGCCCTTTTCTGTCACCCGGCCGTGTAAAGGCATATACCTGCCGGTCCTGGTAATCGGCCACCTGGGCGAGAATATGGGCAGCGGAGCCGAAGCCGTAAAAACCAATTTTTTGGGCCGCCCCGGCCTTGCGCAAAGACCGATAACCGATAAGGCCGGCACAAAGCAGGGGCGCCGCCTGCACCGCCGGGTATTCCTCGGGGATGGGAAAACAAAAATGAGCGTCCGCGGTGGCGTACTCCGCGAATCCGCCATCTCTATCATATCCGGTGAACCGGGCGTTGTCACACAGGTTTTCCCGGTCATCGAGGCAAAACTCACAGTTCCCGCAGGTATGGCCCAGCCAGGGAACCCCCACCTTGTCTCCTTTTTTGAAGCTGGAGACTTCGCTTCCCACCTCCCGGACAATCCCCACAATCTGGTGCCCCAGGATCAGGGGAAGGGTGGGCTTGTCGAGCTCACCGTCAATGATATGCAGGTCCGTTCGGCAAATACCGCAGGTCAATATCTCCAGCAGCAGCTGATGCCGACCCGGACGTGGTTTTGGGACTTCCTGCAGTTCAAGCGGCTCTCCGACCGTATGTAAAACCATTGCTCTCATCGGACCTCCCTCATTATTCATTTATTTATACGCCGGCTCAACCCGGCGTGATACAGCGCTGATATTATCCTATGTCCTCCGGCAATGCTCTTATGCCTAATACCGGCGGCGGCGTTTCTCCAGCTTTTTATCCAGGTTATACTTGCCGGACCCTATAAATAACAGACTCAAAAAGACGATTCCCAGTTCGATGCTGTGAGAATAGAGCGTAAAAGGATCGCCTGCGCCAAGATGGGTAAATGTGGCTACCAGCATCACAATCAGCAATAACAGTACACTCGGTACAAAGAATAAACCCAGCAATAAAAACAGCCCGCCAAAAAATTCGATGATGCCCGCCATAAAGCCAAAAAACATGGGAGCAAAACCAATACCAATACTCTGCAGCGAAGACCCAACCTGCGACCACATTTCAGGTCCCCCAAATACCTTCGGGTATCCATGCAGCATAAACATGATTCCCAGTCCAACCCGTAGCAACAGCAATCCAATGTTGCGCATTTGTTTTTTCCGCTGGCTTCTTAACATAAAGGTAGTAAAATAAGTTAAGGATTATAGGTAACGCGATAAATAACGCCTCTGTGGTCGTCTGAAATAAGTAGTGAACCATCCGGCATTTGGAGCAGATCTACGGGGCGTCCCCAGACGGCATCATTATCCTGCAGCCAACCTTCGATAAAGGAGTCGTAAGAAACGGGCTCTCTATTTTTCAGTGATACCACTGTTATACGATACCCGATTTTCTGACTTCTGTTCCAACTTCCGTGTTCAGCGATAAAAATTTGTCTCCGGTATTCATCGGGGAACATCGACCCGGTGTAGAACATCATGCCCAGCGGGGCCACATGCGGCCCCAACTCCTGTTCGGGCGGCTGAAATGACTGCCCCGCCCTTTTGGCCTCTTCTCCAAATTCGGGATCCCAGATATCCGCCCCGTGTTTATACGGATATCCAAAATGCTGCCCGTCTTCCGACACATGATTCAATTCGCATGGCGGCTGATTGTCGCCCAGCCAGTCGCGCCCGTTGTCGGTAAACCAGAGTTCCCCGGTTTCAGGATGCCAGTCGAAACCCACGGAATTCCGCACCCCGTGCGCTACGATCTCCCGGCCGGTGCCGTCGGGGTTTACCCTGGTGATGGTCGCATATATTTCCTCCCCGGGATTACAGATGTTGCACGGGGCTCCCACCGGTACATACAGCTTGTCATCCGGGCCAAAAGCAATAAACTTCCAGCCGTGGTGGCCCTCGGTGGGGTAGCTGTCGGTAACCACCACCGGATCAGGGGGATCTTCCAGTCGGTCATCAATGTTGTCATAACGAAGAATCCGGCTGACAGCCCCGACATACAAGGCCCCGTCGCGGTATGCCACCCCGCTGGGCAGGCGCAAATCTTCATCCACGGTATAGACCGTGTCTGCATGAAAATCATTATCCTGGTCTATAATAGCATATACCTTCCCCGCATCCCGGCTCCCCGCATATACCACGCCGGGGGCTCCAAGAACCATCTGCCGGACATTCGGAACCTCACCGGCATATACCTCAATAGCAAAACCCTCCGGGAGTTGCAGTTTCTCAAGTACCTGCTGGGCATTGCTGTCAAAGGAGGTGCACCCCCAGAGAACCCCAAAAACCGTGAGGCCCATCAAGAGAATGCTATGCTGTTTAATTTTTATTTTCATTTATCATTTCGACTGTGATCAGAAGAACCCGATATCTGACCTGTATACATACAGTTAGCAAAATATTACGGACGGTAATTGATACGTGATGGAGTAATGTATCTTTTGCCCGTGCCTTTGTCAATCCATAAAAAAAGCGGGATGGGATCTTCCCAGCCCGCTGCAGATTCCATGGTGGTTGCCCCCTGTGGATTAGGGTGATATTTCCGTTCCCAGAACATCCAGGAATGCCGCCAACCATTTGGGGTGGCCCGGCCAGGCCGGTGAAGTGACCAGGTTTCCGTCAACCACAACCTCGGTAGCGGCTACATCCTTATAATCAGCGCCGGCGGCCTGCATCTCAGGTCCGCAGGCAGGATAGGCCGTTAGGGTCTTTCCCTCGACAGCGTTGGCCGCAGACAGCAGCTGCAGGCCGTGGCAGACGGCAGCTATAGGCTTGTCACCCTCAACAAAGTGACGGATCATATCCAGCACGCCCTCCTCACGCCGCAGGTATTCCGGAGCCCGTCCCCCGGACAATACCAGCGCATCATAATCAGCGGGATCAATGTTGTCAAAGGTGGCATTCAGCGTGAAATTATGACCCGGTTTTTCACTGTAGGTCTGGTCACCTTCAAAGTCATGAATAGCCGTCTTTATCGAATCGCCTTCTTGTTTACCCGGACAAACGGCATGAACCGTGTGCCCGACCATCTGCAATGCCTGGAAGGGCACCATTATTTCGTAATCCTCTCCATAGTCACCAACAATCATCAATAGTTTTTTAGCAGCCATAGTTGATCTGTTTTAAGTTTAAAATAACATGTTATCCATAAGTGCTATCACAACTACAAATACCGTACTAACGTTCTGTACGACTGCAACGATCGATAAGCCGTCCGATAAACGCGCTTTGCGCCGGCAGAATTTTCCTGCGTGCCTCAAAAGGGCCAAAATACTCAATGCGATCCATCTCCGGGAAGGATTCAACTTTCCCCGAGTTCGGCGGCCATTCCACCTCAAACCAGTAGGGTTCGAAAATAAAGTCATCCGGCAGGTTATAGGCCACGGCCCAAATTTGAATGCTTTCATCCTCATCGTCAGCGGCAGTCCCCAAATCGAGGTATTCACCGTCCGGAATGAAACCGAATATCTCCCTGAACTGCTGTTTGGCAACAAGCAGCGGATCGGCGTTATCTGCTGCGGAACCGGTAGGGATAATCCATCCTCCCTCGTCTTCCTTCTGCCACATGGGACTTCCGGGATGCGCCAGCAAAAGCTGCAGATGAGGTTTTCGGCGAAAAAGCAAGATTCCTGCATTAACCATGGCCATCGAAAAAGATCATTTATTGGGTATTCAGTGCAATAGGGATTCTCACATCCGGTCCATATCCATTGCGGGGTTAGCTTGAGCAGCCAGGCGACCAGACGCCATCGCCTGGTAATATAGCTGTGATCCAGCTGGCGTTCAATGGCATCCGCCATCTGGCGGGCCGCCCTCGAAGCCGGTGCCGCCCAGAAAAGCCCGTCCCTCCCTTTCGTCATCTCCGATTCCACGTAGCCCGGAACAAGATTCGTCACAGCGATATCAGCTGTGGAATGGCGGGCTTTCTGGCGATAGCCCTGCAGGTAGCGGTTCACAAAAGCCTTGGAGGCATTATAGGGAGCCGAAGCCCCCCAGCCAAAAAGTGAAGCGATGGATGAAACGCCCACAAGATGTCCATAGCCCTGTTCTTCAAACCGCTCAAAAGCATGGGCGGCCATCCCTGCGAAGCCGTTGACATTGACCGCTATAACCTCCAGGTCATCCCTGCAGCGTCCGGATGACCCGGAAACGGAGGTAGAGATACCGGCGTTGAGTACAATGATATCCATACTTTTCATGCGTCTCAGCAACACCTCAAGATCTTCGGTGGCCGCCCCGGGCCGGGATACATCCATGGCTTGGATAAAGAGGCGTTCACCCAGCTCCTGTTTCAATGCTTGCAGGCGCTCTTGTCTGCGGCCTGTAGCCCCGACGACATACCCCCGGTGGTGCATTTCGCAGGCAAGCGCCCGGCCTATCCCGGAGGTTGCCCCGATGATAACAATTTTTTTAGCCTTGTCGCTGGACATTCCGGTGAAAGTGATGGGTATAAAGATTAATCCATTTTCCGTTCTCAGCCGGCGACGTGCAAAAACGGGAGGGATGTATAATTTCAGCCAGAATACGAGCAGAATCCACCAGCCGCGGACCGGGCCTGTTAAAATAATCATCACCGTTCATAATATATACCTGGTGATTTTGTACGGCTTTGAGCTCATGCCACCGCGGCCGGCCGGTCAGTGCAATCTCTTCGGAAAGGGTGTTTGCGATACCATAACCACACGGAGAGACTGTTATGATATCCGGGTTCAGCCTCCGTACCTTATCCCAGTCCAGCGCCCTGGAACAGGACCCGGCCGCCGTGGCAACAGGAATTCCGCCGGCGATCTGAACGAGTTCAGGCATCCAGTTGCCCGCCACCATCAGCGGATCGAGCCATTCTATGCAGAGCACTTCCGGCGCACTCAGGGAGATCGTCTTCTCCTGAATCCCCTCCAGGTCACCTTTCATCCGTTCGATCAGCTCCGCCGACTCTTCCTCTGCCCCTATAGCCCGACCAACGATTCGAATCGCTTCAACCGCCGAGGAAAGATCATCCGGCGAAACCGAAACAATCTCCACGTCCTCATTGCATGACGCCTCAGCCGCATGCTGAACATCCTTCATTGAGGCAGCACAGACTTCGCAGTGGTCCTGCGTTAAAATGATATCAGGCTCCAGCCGGGCGAGCTGTTCCACGTCCACCCGGTAAACCGAAAGTCCCTCCCGGAGAATGTCTTTCAGGCGCTGATCGATTACACCACTTTCTCCGCCGGAGTCGAATTTGGGTTCTGTACAAACAGGTAATGCAGTAACCTCCGGCGGAAAGTTACACTCATGCGAACGACCTACAAGCTGTTTCTGACGGCCCAAGGCAGCGACAATTTCAGTAAGACTCGGGAGCAGGGAGACTATACGCATAAGCGGGGGACGATCCTTATTTTACGTTCACGGTAACTTAGAATATAAAAGACGATATCAAAATACACTGTTCCGGCCCGCAATAAAAGGACAAATAATAACTTCTCCGGTCGCCATCGGCGCTTCTGAATTGACGGCCTGCACCAATGTTTTATATCGTCATACAATATTTTAAGTCCCTGTGGGTTGTTTTAAATCGGAACAAATTATCTCTATATTGGTCCAAATTAATTACAGAAGAGGATATTAATTCTAATTTAGATTCCATTTTATGAAGTGTTTCAAAACAATGACGGCTCTTTTTCTCGGTTTGTTTTTTCTTACCGGGACCGCTATCGCGCAGATTCAGCAACCGCAGGCACAACAACCTGCACAGGCAGACAGCATCTCTGATGCCGAATTAAAGAAATTTGCCAACGTAACGACTGAAGCTCAAGAAGTGCAGCAGCAGATGAGAGATCAGGTTGATTCCATGCTCGCTGAAAAAAATATGGAAATGGAGCGATTTCAGCAGATTATGATGAGCAAGCGCAACCCCCAGATGGCCGATTCCGTTGAAGTTACTGAGAAAGAACAGAAAACGATGAAAGAAATTCAGCCCAAGCTGATGCAGATGCAGCAGAAGTCGCAGCAGCAAATGGTTAGCATCATCCAGGACAACGACCTGCAGCCACAGCGTTTTCAGCAGATTATGCAGGCTGTCCGTACCAATCCTGAAGTCATGAAACGCTTTCAGGAGCTTTCGGGCAACGGGCAGAACTAACATATTTACCTCTACCGCAGATTCCAGGGTTCATTCTCACGGATGGACCCTTTTTATTTTGTGCTTACCCACCGGCTTCCTTCTACATAATGCCGCCAGGGCAGCCGGGCATCCTCGCCGGCATAATCAACCCCAATACGGCAGGCAGCATTAATATCGCTGACTGCCATCTGGATTCCCCGGTCTTCAATCCAGATGGCATCCCCGGTAAGATCGGTGCCGTCGTCATCTTTTGAAATATGTAACGCCTGGCTGAGCCGGCCCGGGCCAGCGGTAAGTGCAGGAGCCACCGGCCGACCGTTCCGGCGCTGCTGCATAACTGACTCCCCTTCCAGCGGTTTGATCGCCCGGATGAGCACCGCATCGGCCTGTCCCTCATGGTTGGTAACCACATTGAAGAGATGATGGATCCCGTAACAAAGATAGACATAGGCGATGCCTCCCGTCCGGAACATCGTTTCGGTGCGATCGGTCCGTCGCCCGTTATAGGCATGCGAGGCCCGGTCATTGCGTCCGCAGTATGCTTCGGTCTCGGTGATGATGCCGCTCGTTAGCGGCCGACCATCCACCCGCGTACATAAAACCTTCCCGATTAGCTCCCTGCTGATCTGTACCACATCAGGGCGGCGATAAAAGGACGGGGAAAGTTTCTGGGCCGACATGAGAGGTTACGAAATAACAGTGTAGGGGTTGCGGGGGATGGAACGGTCCCTGATAAAGACCTGCTGGTAGGCGCGGGCGATGATCGTACTCAGCACAAAGAGCGCAGCTGAATAAAAGGCCCAGACCCCGATGATAACCAGGATGGTATAGCCCTGGTAGAAGTACCGGTAGGCATGGAGAGCATAGCCCAAATACCAGCCCACTCCGAATTTGGCAAGCTCAAACAAGGTGGTGAAAATGACGGCGGCAAGGAGCGCTACCCTGGGCTGCATCCGTTTTTCAGTGATGTAGCGGAAAATGATGTAGAAGAGAGAAAAAGTAAACAGAATGGGAATGAGAATATTCAGGAACTCGTAGACCCAGCTGAGTTCAACCACCATATCCGTAAAGGGAAGCGGGAGCTCATTGATGGATACCAGGGAGAGAAGAGAGATTGTCAGGCTGAAAAAAAGGAACACGCTTCCCACCAGACCAAAAGTGAAAAAGTTGTAGACCATCTCCAAAATGGGATGACGACGGTCTTCAATATCGAAAATATCAAAAACCACGTGTTTGAGCGTATGAAACAGTCCCTGGGAGAAGAACACCAGGATGATGGTCCCCATGATTCCAAATATGCGGCGGGCCCCGATGAGCGGATTCAGCAGGGTTTCCAGGGTTACCGCCCCACGGTATACATCACCGGTTTGTGACTCATAGGTAAAACTGGGAAACAGCTCACGGCCATATCGAAGAATCTCATTGAAAGCCTCTTCATAGCTGAGAACATAACCGATGATGGATATCATCAGCAGCGTGAAGGGGATGGCACAAATAAACAGATTGAAAGTAATAGCTGATGCACTGAAAAAAATATCCTTTCCCTTCAGCAGCTTTACAATAAGTTGCCAGAAATCCTTGTACTTCTGCACTGTCATTTTGCTAAGTTAGAAAACAGCTGAAAGATAACCGCTGACTCCTCTTAATGCTAACTTTAATTTAGTTTGAACAAAGCGATATCGGCCATAATTCCCGCTGCTGCCGGCGGCGGGGCGATATTCAGCGGGGCCCAGCGGGATACCCTTCAACAATGCGGCAGCCCTGTGTCCTTCGTTGTTTGGCCGACGAAGGCAGGACCAGAGACTCATGGGCGGCTGTCGTATAACTGATCCAGCAGCCGGTAGCGTTCACGGTGCTGTGCATCCCTGAGCACGGTCCGGGGACCAATATGGATTACGCTGGGCGTCTCATCCTCATTAACCGCCGACCAGTAGGGTACACCCAGGCCGTTGGGATTTTTGGACCTGATAAAATTGGCGGCATAAGTCTGGAAAATAGCCGATACCTTGTAATCTTCCCGTGTCCACGCATAGACCTCGTTGTAGGGCAGGTTTCCCATTATGTACTCAATTTCAACCGCGTGAGCCGCCCCCTCCGGTTCGGGATAGCTGGACGATCCGCTCTCCCCTTCCCGGTGCCCTGCTGACTCTCTCATGGGCGGGCGGGGATGGGTGTAATAGTAGCGGTACACCGGCTGTGAAGCGGTCCGGCTGTGCAGGTCGCTCCATTTCCAGGTGCTGTAGCCGATGAAACGGTCACTGGCCAAAGCCGTGGCGGAATAGACGACCTCCTCCGTTGTAGCGCCGGGATAATGCTCCAGCACCCGGTCCGCATTTTCCCCGTACAGGGTCCGTACTTTTTTCCTGTAGTTCTCCGGGGTGGGTTCCTCGCCCTGCATGATAAATTGATAGCCTGTCTCCCTGGAATTCCAGCCCACGAAAAGGGGCACATCCGCCTGCTCGCCGGCAGCGTAAATATCAGCCGGTGGCTTCGGTAGAAAATATCCATCAACGGTGGGCGAAAACCGGGGCGTATCAGGCTGTGTGGTAGCCTCCAGAAGCTTTTCCGCCGGAAGGGCCCGCAGCGCCGACAGCGACGAAGCCCCCAGGCGCTCCCCAAACCGGGCCCCCTCTTTCTCGGCCTCTTCAAGTGGCACGGCCGGCAGCGTACCCATGATGGACCCACTCTCCCCGATAGCACCCGCAATCAGATTCCGCGACAGCGGGGAAGCCATCTGGGCACTGACCGATATGGACCCGGCCGACTCCCCCGCAATGGTGATATTGTCAGGATCTCCGCCAAAAGCCGCAATATTACCTTTAACCCATTGCAGCGCCTTGGCCTGGTCCAGCAGGCCATAGTTTCCGGAAGCGCCGCGGTGTGATTCGCTGGTAAGGCCGGGATGTGCCAGAAATCCAAAAACCCCCAGCCGGTAGTTTACGGTAACTGCAATGATCCCATGATTTCGAGCCATGCTGGCCCCGTCATAGCGAGGCTCCGATCCATCCCCGGCCAGGAATCCACCCCCGTAGTAATAAACCAGGACCGGCAGCTTCTGATCCCCCCTTCGGGCGGGCGTCCACACATTGAGGTACAGGCAATCCTCACTCTGGCCATCCGCACGGAAAACCATGTCTCCAAACACCGGAAGCTGCATACAAGCGGGACTGAATGCCTTGGCTTCGAGCACGCCCTCCCAGTTTTCTGCATCCCGGGGCGGCTGCCAGCGCAGCTGGTCCACCGGTGGCCGGGCATAGGGAATGCCTTTAAAAATGGCGATCCCGGAGTCATACTGTCCCTCGATGATTCCATTCCGGACGCTGACCCGGGGATCCATCGTCGAACTGGATTGAGCAAAGGCGCTTGAGGGCATAAATAACAAACCAAGGAGTATTATAGATAAAATTACAAAAGCCGGTTTTGTGCTGGTCATCATATTCACTTTTTGCTGTGAAACCTGTGCTGAAGGATTGCAGGCGAAGAAAGCTCCAGTTGCTGCAACAGGAAACAATAGTAATCATTTTAGCATTAAGCCACCAGTAAAAGCATATTCGGCAGGGCTTGTGTCAATGTGCGAACTCTTCTCCTGTGATCAAAACCAGCCAACAGCATAATGACGGAAACAACCAGTACCGGTTTCCTTGTCCCCCGGGCGGATTTGCCCGCTGGGAATAAGATCTGAATACGGCGGGCACACGGATGCCGGCCGAACGAACGGGACTCGAACAGTTCCGCCTTGAACAGGTCCCCGGGCCAGGCACGACCCGGCCCCAAGCGCATGGTCATGAAGGAAAACGGGCTCGCAGCCACTGACGATCACTGGCTGCTTCCGCGGTTTATCTCCGTCGGTTATGGTCAGCTTCAGGCAGGCTCAGCCCCTACGGTACTGCCTCTCAGTCAGTTACCGGTGGCACGACATCGACCCCCTGCCTGTCCTGCTCCGGAATCATCGACCCACTATTGCCCACTGCAGAAAAATATCGACCACAAAACCATCAGCTTAAATCTACTTGACGAAGTGTTAACAATGAGTGATCTTCAGAACTTGTATGGAATAATGCTGGATAAGAAGCTCAACCGCGCCGGGTTTCACAGAACGATGACGAATGCTGAACACCTGGAACGGATGGGCAAAAAGATAACGCCAGGATGCATCAATCGCCCTGTTTACACCCATTCGTTGATGACCGGGCCTTCTTTTGCAATCGGATGGCCGCACCTGGATAAACTTCCATATATTACAGGGTCAGGCTAACCTCCCGGGTTTGCATAATACGTACCTCCTGTTGAACCAACATGCAATTAACGTAATCCATATTCACTTATGAGTCCCAAAAAGAAAAAGAAGCTAACCCCCCTGATGCAGCAGTATCATGACATCAAGGAAGAGCATGAAGGAGCTATCCTGCTGTTCAGGGTGGGCGATTTTTATGAGACCTTTGCCGACGATGCCGAGCTTGTAAGTGAAGAGCTGGGCATTACGCTTACCAAACGCAACAACGGCAGTGACCAGACCCCGCTGGCCGGCTTCCCCTACCACGCCCTGGATACCTATCTCCCCAAGCTGGTAAAAAAAGGGCATCGCGTAGCCGTTTGCGAACAGGTGGAAAACCCGTCAGAAGCCAAGCAGGCCGGACGTAAAATCGTATCCCGCGAGGTGACGGAAATCACGACCCCCGGCGTCACGATGTCTGAGAAGCTGCTGGAGCACAAGCGCAACAACTATGCAGCCGCCGTCTACTGGGAAGGGAAAACCGCAGGCGTGGCCTTTTCCGATGTCTCCACGGGTGAATTTGCCCTCAGCCAGGTGGCCAAGCGGCAGCTCAACGACCTGCTGCAATCCGTAACCCCGGCCGAACTGCTGCTGCCCCAGCGCCTGAAAAACAGTGTGCCTGAATCCCTGCTGGACTATAACCTGACCTTCATCGAAGACTGGGTGTATGAAGGGGACTACGGCTACAACCTGCTGACCGACCATTTTGAGACCCAC
Organism: Fodinibius sediminis; assembly: GCF_900182555.1. GTDB lineage: Bacteria > Bacteroidota > Rhodothermia > Balneolales > Balneolaceae > Fodinibius > Fodinibius sediminis. The sequence continues at coordinate 271,574 of NZ_FXTH01000001.1, forward strand.
TCACTGAAAGGGTTTGGCGTTGAACGACAGGAGATCGCCCACACCGCCGCCGGGGCCCTTATGCACTACCTGCAAGAAACACAGAAGGCCTCGCTTGGACACATCAAGCGACTGCAGGCGTATGAGAACCAGGAATACATGGCCCTGGACGGATCCACCAAGCGAAACCTCGAGCTCACTACCACCATACAGGAGGGGCAGAGCGAGGGAACACTCATTTCAATCCTCGACGATACCATCACAGCGATGGGGGGACGCCTGCTGCGGAAATGGATTATGCGCCCCCTGAAACGCATGGAGCCCATCCGCGACCGGCTGAATGCGGTGGAGGCCCTGCACGTAAATCACGAGGTACGAGAAAAACTGCGTGACGAGCTGGGCCAGGTGGGCGACCTGGAACGGCTTATTTCACGAATCTGCGTAGGCCGCGCCAACGCCCGGGATCTTGCCAAGCTGAAGACGTCGCTGGCGCAGGTTCCCCGTATCAAGATGCAGTTCAACCAGCTCCAGGAACCCCTGCTGGATGACATCCTGAACCGGCTCAAGCTTCTGGTGGACGTACAGGAGCGGATTGAAAAGGCTATTGTGGATGACCCGCCGGCCAGCGTGCGCGACGGCGGCATTTTTGCAGATGGCTTCAACGAAGAGCTTGATGAGCTTCGCAACATTGCCCGCAACGGCAAAAACTACATCACGGAGATCAAGGATGAGCTCTCGGCCGAGACGGGCATCAACTCGCTGAAAATTGGCTATAACAAAGTCTACGGCTATTACATCGAGGTCACCAATACCCACACCGACAAGGTGCCCGAACACTTCATTCGCAAGCAGACACTGGTAAATTCTGAGCGCTATATCACCCCTGATCTGAAAGAAGTGGAGGAAAAGATACTCTCCTCCGAAGAACGCAGCAAAACACTGGAGTACGAACTCTTCGAGGACCTCCGCCTGTATGTTGCGGAATATGCGGAGCAGGTACAGCAGATTGCCCAGGCCCTGGCGGAACTGGACTGCCTGCAGAGCTTTTCCGAGATCGCCTATCGCAATAACTACTGCAAACCGGCCATCGCCGACGACCAGGTCATTGACATTACCAAGGGCCGGCACCCCGTGGTGGAAAAAACGCTGCCGCCCGGCGACCCCTTCATCCCCAATGATATCCACCTGGAAAACGAGGAGGAGCAGATCCTGATCATCACCGGACCCAACATGGCTGGAAAAAGCATCATCCTTCGCCAGACCGGCCTCATTGTCCTCCTCGCCCAGATCGGCTGTTTTGTACCCGCTGAAGAGGCCCATATCGGACTGGTAGACAAAATCTTCACCCGGGTTGGGGCCTCCGACAACCTGGCGGCCGGGGAAAGCACCTTTCTCGTGGAAATGAACGAAGCGGCCAACATACTGAACAACGCCACCCGCAATTCGCTTATCCTGCTGGATGAAGTGGGTCGCGGAACCAGCACCTTCGACGGGCTCAGCATTGCCTGGTCGCTGGCCGAGTACCTGCACAACCAGCCGTCGGTGGCCGCCAAAACCCTCTTTGCCACCCATTACCACGAGCTGAATGAGCTCGAGAACATGTACGACCATATTGTCAACTACAACGTCTCGGTGAAAGAGCATGACGGTAAAGTAATCTTCCTGCGCAAGCTGGTCCGGGGTGGAGCAGATCACAGCTACGGCATACAAGTGGCCGATATGGCCGGACTGCCCTCTATCGTCATTGAACGGGCCAAGGAGATCCTGCAGAACCTCGAGAGCCACAGCCTGGATGTAACCGACAGCAACGGGACGCTTGAAGAGGGTGCCAAGAAAAAGAAAGCCGCTGTCAAGAAGGCCGCCCGGGAGATGGAGAAACAGGAACAGATCGATCAGATGTCGCTGTTTCAAACCCAGGTTGACCCCAACATCGAGATGCTCATGGACAAGCTTGAGGCCTGCGACCCCAACCGCATGACGCCCATAGAATCACTGATGCTGGTTTCAGAGCTCAAGAAGCTGGTGGACAAGAGCAACTAGGAGGCGAGCCTGTCTGTGATGGCTGCAGAAGATATGTTGGATGTTGAGAATCAATATCCCCAAACAGCCGGCCTTGGCTGGTAAGGCGTGGGAAGGGTACTTCCATTTTTTCAATCATGAATTCCGAATGCTCGGAAGGGTCAAGCCAAAAGTGGTCTATATAAAAAGAATATTCATATTATAAGAAAGAGAAACAGGTAACACATCAACTGATGCGTTCTTTTGTAAGGTTACCCGGCGGACGCAATAATGTATTTTCAAGCTCTGGCGAGAAATCTCCTATTATCCGGGTACTGCGGACCTCCAGACGGTAGGTTCCGGCGGACAGGCTCCCGGAGTTCGCAAGGCCAGTGTCTTCTGCGGCAAAGTAGTTGGGAGGAAAGCGATCGCATCACATAATCCACCATCTTTGGGCAAGGATTTTTTAGTATTGCTGGTGCTGCAGGCAGAACGTATCCTGCTTCCTGCCCCTCCTGCGAATGAGTGCCTGCAAGCTGCTGTGTCGATGGCTGGAACAAAGGATGAAAGCCGACAAGTGAAATATCGAATTTTATGATTCATGCTGATTTAATCGGCCCAGTCCTCCTGACCTCCTTCACCAGGGAGGATCTCACCGTTTGTATCGAGGGGCCCGCCAGAGTCTAAAAATTACTCCCTGCCAATGTTGGCGGCAGCCGGTATGCTCGGCCCAAGCACCATCCCACGCCTGCATCCCGGATGGTCCAGGGCAAGCCGGATGCATCCACGGCTGGTTACCGGCCATCCGTGGGCGTCGAAAACAGGTAATGAGAATCCCCGATAAAACTGATATCTTCACAAAGATTGTTGTAATCCCGATATTACGCCAGTTACTTAGTCATTAATCCAGCAAAACGCAACGCTATCCAGACTTCTGCCAAATATATCGCCGACCGCATTCGCCTGATGATTGCCACCAAGCAGTTCCAGGTAGGGGAAACGCTGCCCTCCACCCGGCAGCTGGGACAACAGCTGGAATCCAGCTTCCATACCGTACGGAAGGCATACCACATTCTGGCCGATGAAGGGCTCATCCGGGGGGAGCGCGGCAAGGGGTTCATTGTTGAACGGCAGAACACCAATCTCGACAAAGCCGACCGCCTGGAGGTAGGCGCCGAGAAGATGCGCAAACTCCTGGAGGAACTGATTGGCTACGGGCTGGATGAATCGGAACTGGATGAACTTTTCCAGGAGCAGCTGAGCTTTATGGACTGGCCCGACCGGATCGAAAGCTGTGCCAGCATCGGGGAAACGGATGAGCTGGGCAAGATGATTGCTGAAGCCATCAAAAAAGAGGTGGGGGTTCGCAGCCGCGTTCTCAATGCCAATCAGTATAACGAGACGGTCAAATATGATGCCCTCTTTGTTCCCATCCAGCTGGTCAACAAGTTCCGGGAGTTCGCAGAAAAGGGCCGCCTGCTGCCGATTGTCTACAGTATCAATCCCGATACACTGCTGTCCATTGTTGACCGGGCGGCCATAGAAACCATCGGGCTGGTGACCGCCGAGGACCAGACGATCCCCAAAATCATTGATGAACTCAAGGTGAGCATAAAGTTCGGCGGTTCTTTTGTAGCCGGGGCCACCTATGGGAAGTCCCTGCCCTTGTTTGTCCGCGAGGCTGACCTTATCCTATATACGGCGCAGAGCGCGTACCTGGTGGAACAGAAAATTCCCGAACGACGGCGTATCAAGCTGGAGTATCACATTTCTCAAAAAAGTGCGGATACCATCCGCGCCGAACTGTGGGATCAATAGAAAGGTGGAAACCGGGTTGCAGGTCTGCCGGCTGATTCCATCGTCAGATTCAAGAAGCCAAACCAAGCAATGACAGATAAAAAAATTAAAAAACTCATCAAACGGGCACTCGAAGCGGTCAGTGCCGAAATTGAGTCGGTCCGTGACAAGCCCGCCCAGGACGTGCTGTTTGACGGCGTGCTCTCGGAGAACCATCCGCCAGGCGTATTCTACTATGAATTCGAATCCAAGAATACGTCCCTGCGGTTTGCCGAAGTCATCCGCGCCGAGATGGACGGCTATGATGAGGAGGTGGAACTTTACCCGGTGGAGATATCCGACGAAAAAGCGATTCTGCACTTTCCCCATAACTTTGGGCCCTCCCTGCCCAAGGTCAGCCTGGAGTGGGAAAATGACTTCGTGCTGAGGCGGCTCCGCACCGAGCTTCAGAAGCTGCTCGACAATGACAACCGGCAAACGCGAGAACAGATGGGACGCCTGTTTTATCCCGATGCCGGTAAACATCACCGCGCTGACCCGGATACCCGCGTGCTTGATGACAGCAAGCGAAACGAGGCGCAGCATGAATCATTACTGAAGGCCCTTCAAAATGAGGTACTCTATGTGTGGGGGCCGCCGGGAACCGGCAAAACGTCCACCCTCGGCTTTATGATTGCCAACTACCTGATTAAAGGGAAACGCGTGCTTTTTGCCGCCAACACCAACCGTGCAGTAGACGTGGGACTGCTGAGTGCTCTTGAGGCCCTGACATCGGTTGAGAAGGAACACCTGGAAAAACAGGCCACCCGATTCGGGGAGATAGCCCTGGACAGCGAGCGGCTGGAGAAGATCCTCTTTGACCGCCATATTGAAGAGAAAGCCAGAAAACAGGAACGCAAGGCGGCCGACCTTTCCAACCTGCTTGGTCGCTACCAGAAGCTCCAAAAGGAGATCGACAACCTCATGGATTACGGTGAATCGGTGCCCCCCGAGCTGGATGAGGAAATTGCCAAGCTGGGGGACCGCCTTGATGAGCACGGCGGAGAGGCCGCCCTGGAGGAGAAGGTGGATCGCCTCATCACCGTCAATGAACGCATGGAGCTTGAACGCATGCAGCTGGTAGGCACGACCCTGGCCAAAGTCTGCACCTCCGACCTCTTTGACGGGCAGGAGTTTGATGCCGTTGTAATCGACGAGGCCTCCATGGCCAACCTGCCGTACCTGATGGTGCTGGCTGCCAAAGCAACAACGCATATCGTGGCGGTGGGCGATCCCATGCAGCTGCCGCCCATTGCACTAGCAGAGGATGCAGAGGCCCGCCATTTCCTCGAAAAGGATATTTTCACCTATGCATCCAAGGCTGAGAGCACAGAAGACCTGTTTGCCTGGCACGATCAAAACCGTCCCCTTACCACCTTTTTTGACACCCAGTACCGCCTGAACAAAGACCTTGCGGACGTTCTGAGCACCGTATTCTATGAAGGCCGGCTGAAAACGGCCACCGGGGACGAGCAGCCGGATGAGCATCTGACAACCCAATCGGTTCCCAGCCCTACCGTCAATGTAATTGACAGTCAGAAATACGGTCCCGAACTGACCCAGAAAGACGAGGGGCGCGGATTCAGCCCGGTCAACGAAGTGCACACTGCCATTCTCACCCGGATCCTGAAGCGGCTAATCCTGAAAAACCATGTTCCCGTTGAGGAAATTGGCATCATCGTCCCTTTTCGAAGCACCGTATACGACATCCGCGGAGCGCTCTATGAACAGGGGATGGATGCCGTAGAGGTAGGAACAATCCACACCTTCCAGGGACGCGAAAAGAAGGTAATCATTTTCGACACCGTGATGAGCGGAGAAGGGGCCTACGGCCACAGGCGGCACTATTCGGTACGCCCCTTTGATGAGGAAAAAAACGGGCTGGCCGTGCCCCGCCTGCTCAATGTCGCCCTCTCACGGAGCAAAGACCGGCTGGTCATCCTGGCAGACATGGATCACATCAACAAAGTATATGCCCGGAAATTTCTGGGGCGACTGCTGCATCGATTTCAGGAACGGGAGGCCTGACCAAGCTCCTCTCCCGGTACCGGTGCCTGCCGTCCTGTCTGCCTTACTCTTCCTCCCTCTCGGAATACAGCTTTGCCAGGTCGTTGATCATCTCTTCGTTGATCCCGGCCGTTACAAAACCGCCGTCATGATATAGATTCTGCATGGTCACCTTGCGGGTGAGATCTGAAAACAGCGTTACGCAGTAATCCGCACATTCATCAGCCGAGGGATTACCCATGGGCGCCAGTTTATCGGCAAAGGTGTACATACCGTCAAATCCCTTGATGCCGGTACCCGCCGAGGTCTGGGTGGGCGCCTGTGATACCGTATTCACGCGAATGCCCCGCTCTGCCAGCCGGCTGCCGTAATTGCGGGCAATACTCTCGAGCAGTGCCTTGGCGTCGTTCATATCACTGTATTTGGAGAAGATCCGCTGGGCTCCAATATAAGAGAGGGCGACAATGCTGCCCCCATCGTTCAGGATTCCCGCTTCATCAGCATAGCGGATCACCTTATGCAAAGAAACAGCGGAGATATCCAGCGTCTGCTGCATCCAGTGGTAATTCAAGTTCTCATAGCCGGTATTCTTACGGACATTGGGCGACATCCCAATAGCATGAAGGATAAAATCAATCGAACCGTGCTCCTCTTTCACATTCTGCATCAACTCCTCAATCTCATCTTCCTTGGTGACATCACATGGAAAAACCTCGGCTCCTGTTATCTCCGACAGCTCGTCAAGATCTCCGAACCGCAGGGCCACCGGTGCATTTGACAGAGAAAATTCCGCCCCTTCGCGATTACAGGCCAGTGCGATGCGCCACGCAATGCTGCGGTCATCCAGTGCTCCAAAAATGAGTCCTTTTTTCCCTTCCAACAAGCCATATCCTTGTCCGTCTGCCATAAAAAATGTACCTCAGTCAATTTCTTTGCGTTAGTTATGCTCCCGAAAATAATAAAAGTTATCAATCAAATCCGAAATGGTTTTTAATCATTTGCCAGGCGCGGGCCCTTTAAAAGTGCGAATACTGTTGATAATAGTCTTCATTGTCCTTATTTTGCGAAACTTTGTGTCCGTACCTGTTAATGCATAGTACGAATTAATGCATAGTACGAATTAATGCATAGTACGAATTAATGCATAGTACGAACTGAAAACCCTTTAGAAACGACAAAACTCATGTTTCAAGATCTCTCGTCAAAATTAGATCAGGCCTTCCAGACTCTGAAAGGTGAATCTAAGATTACCGACGTCAATATTGCGGAGTCGGTCAGGGAGATACGTCGCGCCCTGCTCGATGCCGACGTGAACTACGAAGTTGCCAAAAAGTTCACGAACGGCATCAAGGAGCGTGCCATGGGGGAAGATGTATTGACTGCGGTAAACCCCGGCCAGCAGTTTACAAAAATTGTTCACGATGAACTGACGGAGCTTCTGGGACAGGAACGGGTGGATTTGTCCGTTGCCGACACACCGCCCACCGTCATTTTAATTGCTGGCCTGCAGGGATCGGGAAAGACCACCTTCAGCGCCAAGCTGGCCCGCTACCTCAAGCAGGAAAATAATCGCAGCCCCATCCTGGCAGCCGCCGACGTCTACCGTCCCGCGGCCATCAACCAGCTGAAGACATTGGCCGACAGCATTGACGTCCCTGTTTACTCCATCGGCCAGAAAGATGCCGTACGCGTGGCCAAAGAGGCTGTATCCATGGCCAAAAGCCTGGCTCTTGACACGGTTATTATTGATACCGCCGGGCGCATGCACGTGGACGAAGAGATGATGACCGAGGTGGCCGAGATCAAAGAAGCAGTCCAGCCCCATGAAACCCTCTTTGTTGTCGACTCCATGACGGGGCAGGATGCCGTAAATACGGCCAAGGAATTTAACGAGACCATCAATTACGACGGCGTTGTACTGACCAAGCTTGACGGTGACACCCGCGGCGGGGCGGCCCTGTCGATCAAGACTGTGGTCCAAAAACCGATTAAGTTTGTCAGTACCGGCGAGAAGCTTGATGCTCTCTCCCCTTTCTATCCCGACCGGATGTCGCAGCGAATCCTGGGTATGGGCGATGTAGTCTCGCTTGTTGAAAAAGCCCAGAAAGAGTTTGATGAGAAAGAAGCCCAGAAGCTGCAGAAGAAGATCAAATCCGACAGTTTCGACCTGGAAGACTTCTACGAGCAGCTTCAGCAGGTAAAGAAAATGGGCGACCTCTCGGACCTGGTTGGCATGATCCCCGGCGCCGGAAAGGCGTTGCAGGATGCCGACATCGACGATGATTCCTTCAAACCCATTGAGGCGATCATCTGTTCCATGACCCCGGAGGAACGAAACAACCCGGATATTTTAAATGCCAGTCGGCGCCGGCGCATTGCCCGCGGCTCCGGCACCCGTGTACGAGACATCAATGACCTGATAAAACAGTTCAACCAGATGAAGAAGATGATGAAGTCGTTCTCAGGCATGGGTAAAATGGGCAAAATGATGCAGGGCATGAAAGGAATGAAAAACAAATTACCGTTTGGTAGATAATCAGAAAAACCGGTGTCGTGTACCGTTTAGCCCGGTCCGGCATCGCTTATTTAAGCGTATTGCGCAAGATTCCGACAACATCCTCTATAAAAATCAACGCAAATTAAAAGTTATAACTAAGGAGATAATCCATTGTTAAGAATTAGATTACAACGTAGAGGTCGAAAGAAACGACCTATCCATCATATTGTAGTGGCCGACAGCCGTAAACCCAGAGATGGACGCATTATTGAAGACTTAGGTCGTTTTGACAACATCACACCAAAAAACCAGCTTGAACTGAACCGGGACCGTGCTCTTTACTGGTTGAAACAGGGAGCACAGCCCTCTGATACGGTTCGATCCATCTTCAAGAATCAAGGCATCATGTACGAAATGCACTTGATCCGATGGGGTAAATCGGACGAGGAAATTGAAGCAGCATTAACGGAATGGCGTGAAAATCGCGAGGAAAAGGAAGAGAAAGTACCTACCCGCAAAGAACGCCAGAAAGCGTTGCTGGAAGCTGAAGAACGAGAGTTCCAGAAACAGCTCAAGAAAAAAGCGGAAGAGGCAGCCCGTGAAAAAGCCAAGCAGGAGGCCCTCGCTGCGGCAGAAGAAGAGGAGAAGGCCGAAAAAGAAACCGAAGAAGCTGAAGCTGCTGACGAAGAGGAAGCCGAACAGGAGGAACCTCAGCAAGAAGCAGAAGCCAGTGAAGAACAGGAAGAGGCTGAAGCCCGGGAAGAAGCTGAATCGGAAGAGCAGGAAGAAGCTGCCACTGATGAAGCTGCCGAAGAAGAGGAAGCGGAAGTTTCTTCTGATGAGGAAGCAGAGGAAGAAGCCGCTGAAGAGCAGGAGCAGGAAGATGAAGAGGCCGGGGAAGAAAAAGAAGAAGCAACGGCCGAGACCGCTTCTGAGGGACAGACGTCTACCGACATGCTGGCAAAAGAGGCTATTTCTCATATCGAGAACACCCCGCTTGACGAGCTCGAAGGCTTTGTCACGGATGAGGAAGACCGGGTGACCGTTCGGCGTGCCTGGGACGACAAGCACGACGAGGAAGAATAATAAAAAAGGACTTCACCTGCGTCTAAATACGCAGGGAAGCTACCCAGATAATGCTGGAGTCAATAGAAAACCAGTATCGCAAAATCGGGTATATTGCCCGGTCTCACGGCGTAGGCGGAGATGTTTTGATGATCTCCGAAATTTACGCTCCAACACTTTTTGACTCACTTGACCTGGTATGGATTGAAAATGCCAGGGGGGATCTGGTCCCCGCCCGTATTGAGTCGGTTCGGGTGCAGGAAAAGAACAACCGGCTTTCGTTCTTTGTAAAATTTGAGCACGTGACTGACCGTACCCAGGCCGATGCACTGAAACAGTTTTCGGTGTATGCCCGGCACGATCAGGTCGACCACCTGCTGCAGCAGGAAGATGAAACGATGGATATGACCTCCTATGAAATCTGGGTGGACCACACCCGGGTTGGATCTGTAGAAGAGGTCATTCCCAATCCGGCTCATCCCATCCTGCGAATCAGGATGCATGATCAGCAGCAGCTATTGGTACCGCTGGTGGAAGAATATGTCACGGCCGTGGATGAAGAGCGTCAGCAAATACAATGTCAAAACCTGGAACAACTGATGAATTTGTAATATGATGCGCATCGATATCATTTCGGCCGTCCCACAGGTGTTGAGCGGGCCCCTGGACCACAGTATTGTGGGCAAGGCCCGGGAAAACGAGCTTGTGGAAGTCCACATACACGACCTGCGTGACTATTCGGAAGACAAGCACAGGAAGGTAGACGACTATCCCTATGGCGGTGGCGCCGGGATGGTGCTTACGCCTCAGCCGATATTTTCCTGTATTGAACATTTGACCGATCAGCGTGATTATGATGAAATCATCTTTCCCGCGCCCGACGGTGATGTTTTCACACAGGAGGATGCCAATGCGCTTTCCATCAGTCAAAACCTGATGTTTTTATGTGGTCATTACAAAGGGGTTGATCAGCGCGTGCGCGATCAATTGATTACCCGAGAATACAGCATGGGCGACTATGTGCTTTCCGGCGGGGAACTGCCGGCAATGACTATGACGGATGCCATCGTGCGCCTTCTGCCGGGGGTCCTGGGTGATGCAGAAAGTGCCCTGACCGATTCCTTCCAGGATGGATTGCTGGAGGGTCCCGTGTACACGCGGCCGGCCACATTCCGAGGGCTGGAAGTACCCAAGGTACTGCGTTCGGGTGATCATCAAAAAGTGAACCAATGGCGATTGGAACAATCGCTGGAGCGTACCAGGAAAGTACGTCCTGAGATGTATAAAAAATTTCGAAATGAACAGTAGCAAAGATCAATCATGGATAAGTTAAAATTAGCAGAACAGACATTAATGAATAACCAGTATCCCGAGTTTAAAACCGGTGATACTGTCAATGTACACTATCGTGTACGTGAAGGAGAAAAGGAACGCATTCAGAAGTTTGAAGGCCTTGTCATCTCCCGACACGGTTCCGGTGCAAACCAGACGTTTATGGTACGCAAGATATCAGCCGGCAACATCGGGGTGGAACGTATTTTTCCGCTCTTCTCACCCTTTATCGCCAAGATTGAACTGAAGAAGCAGGGGGATATCAAGCGGTCCAAGCTCTATTACCTGCGTGAACGACAGGGTAAGTCGGCTCGCATCAAGGAGAAGGATCAGAACCAGAATACTGTTCGTGAACTCAACCGTCAGGCTGAAGAACGAGCAAAGGCAGCAGCGGCAGCCAGCGAAGAGGAGTAAGAACAACCGCTGTGTTGACTTTAAGCTATAATGGAGACCACGGCATAGTGGCCTCCATTTTTAGTTTATTGATTCAGCTATTTTCTGGCTTCGTATATCGTCATGGGAGGAATATTACGCCATTCCCACCCCGTCTTACTATTGCCAAAGGCCTTTACAAGCGGCTCTTTCAGATGCCCGGAGGTCTGGTATGCCAAAAATTTGCCGCCCTCTCTCAACAGTTCCACACTTTGCTCAAGGACGGATTTCCTGGTTTGCTCATCCAGAAATGAAAAGGGAATACCTGAAATGATGTAATCTGTTTTACCGATAAACTCTTCAGGCAGCAGCTGTAGGACATGCTCGACGCTTTCATTATAGAGGAGCAGCCGCGGATCGTCCATTTTTTTCAGTTTTTCAAACAGCAGCTCATTGGTCTCAAAAAGGACCAGGCGGGAGTCCGGTGTCATTCTGGGAAGCAGATACTTCGCAAAAACGCCGGCGCCGGCGCCGTATTCAACAATAAGCTGGTCCTTTTCCAAATCAATCGGCCGGCAGACGCGCTGAATGCAAAAGCGCGAAGTCGGGGTCACCGAAGCGACATCCTTGTCTTTGAAGAAGCTTTTCAAATACGTTAAAGTGCTCATGGGGAGTGTCTGTCTGCTTTTATAGGGACTGTCGGGTATACATCTTTATCGGCTACGGCCCGCCTCAGAGTTCATTCTCAAGCTGTTCAATTTGATCACGGATGCGGGCGGCCTCTTCAAATTCCATATTCCGTGCGGCCGTCTTCATCGACTCATGCAGATAATCCAGGAATTGCTCCTTGTCTTCGAAGGTCACCTCTTTCATGGCCGGATTTGCTTTGTACTTGATTCCCTCCTCTGCAACTTTTACCATTTCCAGCGGCTCCTCAGAGGCTTCTCCCTCCTCTTCAAGATCAAAGCTCCTGGACGAAATAAGCGCAGGATCGACCAGCGGCTTAAGTTCTTTTTCAATCGTTTTTGGGGTAATGCCGTGCTTCTCATTGTATTCCTTCTGAATCTTACGCCGCCTTTCCGTCTCGTCAATAACGGTTTTCATGCTGTCGGTAATTTTGTCGGCATACATTATGGCCTTGCCATCGACATTCCGTGCTGCACGTCCCACAATCTGAAAAAGCGACGTCTCCGAACGCAGGAACCCTTCCTTGTCGGCATCCAGAATAGCCACCAGGCTCAGCTCCGGGATGTCGATCCCCTCCCGCAACAGGTTAATGCCCACAAGCACGTCAAAGTCGCCCCGCCGGAATTTGTAAAGTACCTCTACCCGTTCCATAGCACTGAGCTCGCTGTGCATATAAGCGGCTGAGATGCCCACGCTTTTGAGATATTCACTCAGCTCTTCACTTAATCGCTTGGTGAGCGTGATGCAAAGCACGCGGTCTCCCTTGTCCACCCGCTTCCTGATTTCCTCCAGCAGATCATCAATCTGGTTATCCACCGGGCGCACTTCAATTTCCGGCTCCATCAGTCCCGTTGGACGTACGATCTGCTCAACAAACACCCCACCGCTCTTTTCCAGCTCGTAATCACTCGGCGTTGCACTCACAAAAATAGCCTGGTTGGTGACACTCTCCCACTCATCGAAGGTCAGCGGACGGTTGTCCAGTGCTGAAGGCAGCCGGAAACCGTGCTCCACCAGCTCCGTCTTCCGCGAACGGTCGCCCCCGTACATGGCTGATATCTGGGGTACCGTCTGGTGGCTCTCGTCAACCACCAACAGAAAGTCATCCGGGAAATAGTCAAACAGGCAGTAGGGACGTTCACCGGGTTTTCGGTTGCTCAGGTAACGCGAGTAGTTTTCAATACCCGAACAGTATCCAATCTCCTGCATCATCTCAATATCAAAGAGGGTACGCTGTTCCAGACGCTTGGCTTCCAGGTGCTTGCCTTCATCGGTAAGGGTCCCGATCCGCCAGTTCAGCTCATCGCGTATCTGGTCAATGGCCTGTTCCAGCCGGTTTTGGGTCGTCACATAATGTGAGGCCGGATAGATATGGAACTCATGCACGCGCTCAAGGACATTTCCCGTATCAGGGTCCACAATTTCCATCTTCTCAATTTCATCTCCCCAGAAGGAGATGCGCAGTCCATCCTCTGCATAAGCCGGGTAGAGGTCCACGACATCCCCCCGAACACGAAAGGTGCCGCGGGTAAACTCGCGATCATTGCGGGTATAGTGAAGGTCCACCAGGTCATACAGCAGCTTGTTGCGGGCCACCTGCATGCCATCCCTGAGGGTGATAATCAGTTTTTCATACTCCGACGGCGAACCGATACCATAGATACAGCTGACCGAAGAAACAATGATAACGTCCCGGCGTCCGGACAGCAGTGAACTGGTGGCCCGAAGCCTCAGCCGCTGAATCTCGTCATTAATCGACAGATCTTTTTCTATATATTTGTCCTGCGATGATAGATAGGCCTCCGGCTGATAGTAATCATAGTACGAAATAAAGAACTCAACCCGGTTGTTGGGGAAAAAGTCGCTCAACTCACGATACAACTGAGCGGCCAGCGTCTTGTTGTGACTCATCACCAGCGTGGGCCGCTCCACCTGATCAATAACATCGGCTACCGTCCTTGTTTTCCCGGAACCGGTTATCCCCAGCAACGTCTGATACTTATCGCCGTTTTGAACTCCTTCCACCAGCTCCTTGATGGCCTTGGGCTGATCTCCCGCCGGCGGCCAGGGAGATTGTAAATCAAATTGAGACATCTGAAACGATCAAATTTTCTTTATTTAAATACAACGCAATAGATTGGATTAGATTGTCAATCGGATCTGTCATCCTCTTCACAACTCTCAGGATCATCATCTCTGATCACTCGATAATCCATAACGAAAATAACGCAAAATCATTCATATAAAATCACATTTTTTTAGGGCAATTGACAGTAATACTTTAATTTAACGGCTTCGTTCTAAAAAAATCACCATGGTAACAACGAACCAGCATGACTAAAGACGAAAAGAAATTAGGGCCCCAGCGCGAACGCATTGATGAGATTGATCAGCAACTGCTGGATCTGCTCTCCGAACGCAATCGTATTGTTCATGAAGTCATTGAAAAGAAAATCCAGAATCAGCTGCCTATTTTTGTTCCCAAGCGGGAAGATGAGAAAACGGATAAGTTTCGAAAGATGGCCGCCGACCGGGGACTTGATCCCGACTGGGCTGAGGATTTTCTCCGGATGATCATGGCTTCCTCGCGGGCAAGCCAGTCCTCTGATGAGTTTCCACGAGCCACGGAGGCCCCCAAGCATATCCTCATTGTGGGAGCCCGGGGCGGCATGGGCCGTCTGTACGCCCGGGTTTTCGAACAGTCGGGCCATATTGTTCACAAAATTGACAAGCACAACTGGTACGAACTGGAGGAGATGGCCCCGAAGCTGGACCTGGCTATTGTAACGGTTCCCATCAATGTGACAGAGGATGTAATCAGGCGCCTGGCGCCCAAGCTGAAGAAGGAGACCATCCTTGCCGACTTCACGAGTAACAAAACGGAACCCATAAAAGTGATGATGGAAGTCCACAGCGGACCGGTTCTGGGCCTCCACCCCATGCATGGCCCCGATGTCAACAACCTCTCAAAGCAGCTCATGGTTGCATGTGCGGGCCGCGATGCTGAAGCCTCCCACTGGGTGGTTGAGCAGTCCCGCCTCTGGGGCATGCGCGTCATAGAGGCCGACCCTCAGAAGCACGACCATGTGATGCACCTGGTACAGGGCCTTCGACACTTTGTTGCCCTGCTCCACGGCTCCTTTATGAAGACCTACGATCTCAATCCACGGGATATCCTGGACTACTCCAGTCCTATTTATCGCGGAGAATTGATGATGACAGGGCGTATCTTTGCCCAGAGCGCCGAGCTTTACGCCGACATTGTATTTTCCAATGAAGAACGCAGGCAACTGCTGCTCAAGTTCATCGAACACAACGACCGGCTGGCCAAGATGGTACGGGAGGATGATAAAAAGGGATTTGTCAAAGAGTTTGAAGCTGTCACTGATTTTTTTGGCAGCTTCGCCAACCAGGCCCTCGAGGAGAGTGGCTACCTGATTGACCGGCTGACTGATCGCTTTGCCTGACTTCGCAATGGCCACCTATTTCATATAACCTGCTTTTAGATTAGAAGGGCCTCAAGATCCGTTATGCTCAGAAAAGCTACCGCCTTTTTTCTTTTTTTGCTTTCGATGGCCGCTGCCGGGCGCGCTCAGCAGTCCTCCTACGAGCAGATCCGCCTGGATGCCAGCGGTGCCCTCTCTCTCCTTGACAACAGTTTTAGCCGTCATTGGGAAAGCTCACCCGGATTTCATATTGGGACGCGGATCAACTATCATGCCGGCAACCTGGAGGCCGGAGTCCGATATTCCAACTACAGCGCCCGGGACCCGGCCTACGATGAGGCAAGTTTCTCCGCTTATTTCATCTATATTGGCTGGGAATACCCTTTCCGGCTTGCCAGGCAGCTCACCTTTGCTCCCGGGCTTCGTTTTGGCAACACTTTTCTTGCCTTTCGTAACCCCGCCACCTACCCGGCGGCGGGCGTATGGGCCGAGTATGTGTTCGATTCCCACGAAAGCGAATTTGCCTATGAACTGTTTGGACGGCTGGAATATAAACTGGGCAACAGCCCATGGCACCTCCACTCCAGTTTCTCCTACAACCGAACGCTGACTTACCATCCCCTGCCGGTGGGACTTCTCTCCCTCGGCATAAGCCGCTCCTTAAGCACCCCCTCCTGGCTTAAAAACTTTCTGCAATGATACGACGACTATTTATCCTCCTTCTTTTTCTCTGCTGCAATACCCCGGATGTTCTCGGGCAGGCTACGACCGAAAAGAAGGATAGTCTTGCCACTTCGATCCTTATAAAACCCAATGATATTCTGCAGGCCATCCCGGAATGGACTGCAGCCACAACAGATGGGTTTGCCTACCGGGTGCATTCGGGCCGGTATGGCTTTTATGGGCCTCAGCCGACGGTCTACATCGATGACATTCCTATTGATTTTTCGTATTTCAACTGGCAGAACCTCAACATGCTGCCGCTTTCCACGGACCAAATCAAAGTAATCGGCTATCACTCCGATCCCCGGGCGCACCATGGCATGCTGGCCCGTTCGGGCTACCTCGACCTTCGTACGCTTCCCCCCGACACCGGTTTCAGCATCTACAGCTCCATCACCGTCGGTAACCAGATAGAAGATCCAGGACCCTGGAGCTATGACCCGTCAAGGGTGACCCCCAACATCGACCGGCGCGGTCCTCATTATATCTCAGAGATTGCATACGGCGGCTCCCGCTGGTACGCCAAAGGACACCTCTCTCTGCGACAGCACCAGCCAACCAACCTGAACAACAACCATCGCATCGGAAGCTATTCCTACGTTGATGGTGTCTGGCACCCCGTCAAGACGACGGTGGGCAACGGCCTTGCCGAAGTCGGGTTCCACACGGGCAACTGGTCGTTTCGAACACGCGGCCTCCTGAGCACCAATGATGAATATGTCTTCTTCCAACCCTTCGGGCGTGAAATACCTGCCGTCACCGGCTACCGCCAACTGGCCGTGAAGGCCAGCCGCAAAACCGGGTCCTGGTCGCTCAGCGCCCGGTACCTGGCCAACCACAAGTCCATGGAATACCGGGTCAACAACAAGGGCTATAATTTTGACTGGTGGAGGATTAACCATCTATTTTCACTCTCCTCCGGCTATCAAAACAGGTGGCTTTCGCTGGAGTCGGGGGGAATCCTGGAAATCAGCAATGCCCGTGGACTGCAGATGGTAAACCAACAGTCGCTGGCCACCCTTTACGGATCCATTAGCTCCCAGCTGCATCGAGACCACAGCCTCCGGGCCGGCCTGAATATCGACATTGCCACCCACGAGACCGCCACCTCACTCTCCATTGGCTCAACGCATCAGCTAACGGACGACTGGAGCATCTCGGCAGTACTCGATTATAATGAAATGCTAAATTACCGGCAGGAAAGCAGCACCTACTGGTACAGGCGGGGCTATGACCTGTTCTCCCAGCTTGGCATAACCCATTCCCGGCCGTTCAGCTCACAAAAAAACAGCAGCACCCAGGTCAAGCTGACCAATGACTATACCCTTGCTCCGGCTGTATCCCTCACCCTTGAGGGCACATACATTGACCATCACACCCTGAATATCCCCTGGCAGGTGGTCGCCCATGATGAAGAACAATACACCGGGATCTACACTCATCCCCGGGACTTTGCATTTACCGCTGAGCACGGCAGTCGCTTCAGATTAAAACTCGGACTTACCCAAAAGGTAGGCCCTGGCTTTACCCATGAACTTAATATGATACACCGGTACAACCGTGACGGAACCGCCCGGTACCACAGCTATTGGAAACAGATCCCGAAGCAGCAGCTTCGCTATGCAGTCAAGATTCGTCCTGTAACCGATCTTTCCTTTTCAGCAGCCGCCTTTTACCGCAGTACGGCTAACTGGAAGGAGTACCAGAACCTCGAAGGGGAACAGTATCGCTCCCTGCAGCCCCAGTACCCGCTCCAGTATGGCACCTTTCATACCAGGACCCCCTCATTTTTCAACATAGACATCACGGCCAGGAAATGGTTCTGGGACCGGCGGTTGGCCACCACCTTTTCCTTGCGGAATCTTCTAAACACCGAGGTACGCTACCATACCCTGGGCCCGGACCAGGCCATGCAATTCATCATCAAGGCCTCCCTCTCCCTGTAGCCAGGAAGATAAATCTGTTGCTTTTCCGATGCTGACCGATGGACCCGACGATGGGTTCGTATATATCCAATGATTCCATGGCAACCGCCCGCAATCTCAAACCCGCCTGATGGATCCTCTTTATCTTTCCATGCATTAGAGCCGAAAATAATGGTGGACCAAAAAGCCGACTTCATCGGTTTCCCGTTAATTCGCAGACATTTATTGCAGCCTCTTCTCTCCGAAAAATACTGATTCGCTCTATACATCCCTTGTCTTACCCCCAGGGCCAATATGAATGATCTGTTGACGTCCTCCGCATATGGACCTCAGCTGGATGATTTCCTGCACAAAATGATCTTTGGTGATCACGCCCTGCAGCAGAACTTCACGAGCATAACATTCTGAGGCCACACAAACGGGGCCTTGTTGTACAAGCACAATACTTATTTGGATAGGAGGATACACCGGCGGCAGGCAAGAGTTTTTTTATCTGCGACAATACAACTGCTGGCAGATATCCGGTGTTCGCATTCTCAGAACAAGCTTAAAATAAAAAAGGCCCCGCTGAAACAGCGGGGCCTTTCTTGAGCTCTTGAGCTTTTCGCACGTTACAGTTGCGAAACTTCGATTTCTACTCGACGGTTTTGTCGTCGTTCTTCTCGATTCGCATTCTCGATCTTAGGCTGAGATTCACCCAATCCTTCAGTAAAGATGCGATCACCGCTTACACCGCGACCTTCCAGGTAACTCTTGACGGACTCGGCACGACGCTGTGACAGACGCAGGTTGTACTGCGCAGGTCCAATACGGTCGGCGTGACCTCTCAAGGTTGCCTTGAGGTTGGTGTTGTCCATTAATTCATTGGCCAGGCGATTCAGTTCATCTTCGAACTGTGTTTCGATATTGGATCTATCGAAGGCGAAGTTGACGTCAGCGAAGTCGAAGTCGACTTGCGGACAACCGTTATTCGCTTCAATACCTGGTGTTTCAGGACATTCATCTTCGTAGTCCGGAATACCGTCGCCGTCGGTGTCAGGGCAGCCGTCAAATTCAGCTTCGCCTGCTACTTCAGGGCAGCGATCATCTTTATCCGGGATGCCGTCGCCATCGGTGTCAGGACAGCCATCGAATTCGGCTTCGCCTGCAACTTCAGGACAGTCATCTTCGTAATCCGGAATGCCGTCGCCGTCGGTGTCAGGGCAGCCGTCAAACTCGGCTTCGCCTGCAACTTCAGGACAGCGATCATCAATATCCGGAATGCCGTCACCGTCGGTGTCAGGACAGCCATCGAACTCTTCCGGCCCCGGTGTCTGCGGACAACGATCTTCCTTATCAGGAATACCATCGTCATCAGCATCAGGAGCAGGACTGATGTTAAACTTGAAACCAACAGAAGTGACTAAAAAGTCATCGTGGCTTTTGTTGTCGATGTTGCTGTCGACGTTGCTGGTTGATCGACCAAGGCCATCAGCCTGCCCATCAAAACCATCAACAAACGTACGGTTGTACGTAGCTTTTAAAAACAGCTTTGTTTTCTCCGACAGGCGGATATCAAATCCAGCTGCAAGTGGAATGCCAAGCCCTACGCGGCTGTCAATATCGTTTCCGCTCTGGCCTTCGTAAATATTGTCGCTACCGCCGAAATAAGGGGTAACACCAAGACCAGCAGCCAGAAATGGCTGGAGCGTTGCATCCTCACTAAATATATAACCGTTGGCCAACTTATACCGTAGCATTAAGTTGGCATTAATATATTTGGTACCAAAGCTGTTATCAGCTTTGACTGGATTTGAATCATCCTGGTTCTTGTAATCCAGGTATCCGTATTCCAAAATGGCATCAAAGTCGAAAGACGGACTCAGATATTGGTGAAAGCCAATACCGGCAGACCAGTCAGTGTCGACCTCATACTCGAGCATCTCGTTGCCGAGATCACCGTCATACTCATTATGCCCGATATGGATGCTCATCCAAGTTGGACGATCCTCCGTTTGCGCTTGCAGAGCAGGCACAAAAAAGCATAACATAGTTGCGGCTAAAAGTAGCTTCTTTAACATAAAACCTCCTAAGATTAATTATAATTTCAGGCCAACGCCTGATTGTTTTTATGTAATTTTGACGTTGTAACGTTTATTAAAAGCTCAATACAGCTCATAAGTTCCCTAATTTTTCTAAATATTAACAATATTTTTTTTCAAACTATTTCACCTCCATTGTGCAATATACAAACCATTGATTTTTATATACTTAAGTCACTTAAAACTTATACTTTTTAAAGTAACAATCAATTGTCTGCACTTAATTCTTAATAAATTTAAATTATAAATGAGCGAATATGAATTCCGGTGAATCTATTAAATACTTCACACTACATACCTAACTCTCTTGCAGATAATAAAATAGAAGTTTTATACAACCCCCTATTTACCCAACCAGGCCGGTATTTTAGGCCTCTTTTAACAAGAATAACAAGGCCCGCTCCGCATTACTCTACAGCACCATCCTTATACCGGTTACCCTGACTTACTTCTCTGTCGGCGAGGTATGCATTCCACTCCATCTCCTTCCTCAGCCGTTCTCGATGCCGGGGGCGCAGCGACTGTTCGCCGAGCTTTTGGATCCATGCCTCTGCGGCCTCCCTCCTCCCCTGAAAAGCCAAATGATGTATCAACCTCAAATAGTCGTCAAAAAAGACCTCATGAAAAGAGCCCTGAAGCAATTGTCCCGCATACAGATTGAATACCGCCCATTCCTCCTGTTCCAGGGCAGCTTGCACAGCTCGTATCTGAGTACGGTAGACCGCCTCATCGAAGGTCGTCGAATCCGGAAGCCGGTGCTCATACATTAACCGGCGGTAGATCTGCCACTGCCGGTTATCGCTGCGCGTTTCCAGGGCCCACTTTTTCATGGCATTGGGCGGGGAAGTCGTAAGTTTCCGTGCCGCTTCAACATGGCGCTTTGCCACTTCTGCATTTCCGGTCTGTGCATAGGCATCGGCATAAAGTAACTGCAGGTCCAGGGTTGTATCCTCCAATGAAGCCACTTGCTGAACCGAATCATATTTCCGGGCCTCCAGATGCCGAAAGCTCCATTCTGTCTTGACCGCCGCCAGGCTGTCCGACAGTTTAAATACCTTATCCACCGTCTCCAGCATCCGGGTGGTATCCCCCCTGATTTCAAAATACCGGTATTTGTCCCATGCTGAAGCTAAGTTGGAAACAGTATGTGGACAGGGTTTTTCCAATAGCGAGGGAATAGCATATATCCGACTGGCGCGGCGCCGGTCGACGGAGTCAACCTCCGTGGAGTCCAGGTGCTCGTGCCACTGCTTTACCATCGTCTCCCATTTCTGCGGGTAGGCTTCAATAATATCCCCCGTGCGATATGCTTGTTTCAGCATTTCAACGGGGAAGCGACGCAACAGGTACTGCACAAATGAACCGCTGGTTATATAGTTGACGCCGGACCGGCCGCTGTAAAAACCCCACGGCGAAAAAGCCAGCCGAAGAGTATTCGGGCCGGGATAAGGGGTCTGGGAAGCCACCACCTGGTCAATTGTTGTTGTCGGCAGGGAACCGCCCGTCAGGGCAACAGCCGTACCCTCGATCAAGCCAATGCTCCAGCTGGCATTCAGCAATCGATTGCCAAACTGCTTGGCGGCCACGTGCACCAGTTCATGTTCCAGGCTTCCCTCGAGTTGCTGCTGGGCGATATGCAACTGATCCTGCTCCAGCCAAACCGGTACGTAGCTTGTATATTTGGCTCCGACCAATTGTTTTTTTTGCCAGGGATTTGCATAGAGATAGCTTTCAATCTTAGTGGTTGGATCTGCGACATCCAGGTCGAACACAGCCTCAATCTGTTCCAGATAAAATTCATGCTCTCGGGCTGTCATCTGAACTTCATACTCACTGTATGCTTCCTGATCATAATAAAGACGAAAACGTTCGGTGTCATGGCTTCCTCCAAGTACTTCCTGGATATGCCCGGGGGGCGATAAAATACCCGTCTCAGCCATCCGGATATAGCTGAACCCAAGAAAAAGGATCGCAAGTCCCACCATCCACATGGAAAGCCGGTCTTCAGAGAGGGAGGGAAGATGCCAGAGCAACAGCACCCAGCACATGGTCATCGAACGAAAGAACAGCACAGCAGCACTGAGGGTAACCGTCTCGTCATAAATGGGTCCCGGCCATCCTCCCCATACATGATTAAAAAAGTACACCTGCGGATAGTTGAAAAATTCAAAGACAAGAACTCCCACGCCAATCAATAACAAGATCACGGTTGTACCAATTCGGCGGTAGGGACACTGCCACTTTCGCATCAGGCGTCCAATGGAATAGCCGAAAAATACACTGGGGAGGGGGAAAAGAAGCCAAAAAGCCAGCCCGTGAACCGAAAAACACCCACTGAAAACCGCATATAACAGCAGTGGTAACCCCGCCAGATAAAGATAGCCTGCCAAAAACAGGGCATTATTGAAATCTCTGCGTCCGGAAGCGCTGCGGCAGCCTCTCAAACCCGCCCAAAAGCAGCCAACGAGGGCGGCCAGGATGGCTGACTCGAAATGAAAATCGCCCAGCAGCGGCACAAAAAGCAATCCTCCTCCTGCCAGAAGAGAAAGAAATACCCCCCGCCATTTATCACCTATTGTCAGGGACATAAAATAAATAGAGTATTCGAATACAAGAACGGAGCAATACCGACACCAGAGCCGTTCCTAGAATTAGTTTTACTGCTTAAACAGGGTTGAAAGTACAAACCAGATGTTTTCCTTCCGCTCCATAAGCCGTCGCTTGAAATAGGGAAACCACATGGTTCCGAAGGGAACATAAACCCGGGTATTGTAGCCTTCCTGGGTCAGTTTCTCCATGGTATCCTGCCGCAATCCATAGAGCATCTGGAATTCAAAACGGGAGGGGCTTATCTTATAATCCGATGCATATTTCCTGATCCAGCCAAGCAGCTCATCGTCGTGGGTTGCCATGCGGGGATAAGGCGTTTTTTCAATCAGTATTCTGGCGTATTCCTTGAAGGCTTCCCTGATCTCGCTCATATTCTGCAGTGCTATATCCCCCGGTTCCTTATAAGCCCCCTTGCAAAGACGTACATCGGCCCCGAGCTCGGCCAAATCTTGAATATCCTCTTCCGTTCTGTGAAGATAAGCCTGGATCACAATGCCTACATGTTTCCCATATTGGCTGACTGCCTCCTTGTACAGGTCGATAGTCTGCTGGGTATAATCAGATCCCTCCATGTCAATGCGCACAAACTGTTCGTTCTCGCGGGCCACATCCAATAGCCGGTACAGATTATCCCTGCAGTAACCAAAACCGACATCCAGCCCCAGCATGGTAAGTTTTATGGAGATTGTACTGTCTATGCCGGCACTTCCGATGTTTTTCAGGAGCTCGACATAATTTGCCACCATTTCATCGGCCATTTCCCGGTTATCAACGTTTTCGCCCAGCAGATCCAACGTAACCTTGATATCTTTTTGGTTCAGATCTGCAACTTTGGGAACTGCTTCCTCAAAAGTTTCACCGGCTACAAAACGCTTGGCAAGGATAAAGGGTAACTTCATAAAATCGCCTGATTGAGGTTCCTTTCAAAAGGATGGAAAATAAGAAATTGCAGGCATCTCTCCTATCCCCCGCCTTTGGTTCTTCTTTAAAAGGTGAAACATTCTTCAGTCACTGATCGTACTGCCTGTGTGTCCCCAAACAATAAAACCATAAAATATCATGGATACACGAAACAGCTTCCTGCTTAAGATAACACTTACCTTTTTGCTTTCCTTCCTCGTTACATTCTGGATAACCAAACCGGCAAAAGCTGACGGCAATGCGGGTAACAGCATCACCGTTGACGAGCCCTACCGGACAGAGACCTTCAATGCGACGGGTTCCGATCTGCTCGATATAAAAACTTCCGGCGGACATATTACCGTGGAAGGATCCAATTCCAATGCGGTGCGCATCGAAATGTACGTCCAGAAGAACGGCCGGGACCTTTCCCCCGATGACACAGATTTGGCCAACTGGGATATTGATATTTCCCAGTCCGGAAATACCATTACAGCGCATGCCCGCCGCAAAAAGAGCGGGTGGAATATCTTTGGCAGTGACAACCGTATTTCCATCTCCTTTGTCATTCATGCTCCCCGGGAAATTGAAACAGACCTCGCCACCAGCGGAGGTCATCTTGAAGGCCACGGGCTTGCCGGAACCCATACAATGAAAACAAGTGGCGGCCATATCACCCTCTCTGACATAGAAGGCCGGGTAAAGGCACGAACATCAGGTGGACACATCAGCGTCAACAGCCTTGATGGTGACCTTGACGCCCAGACCAGCGGCGGGCATATCCACCTGGAAGACATCCGCGGAACCTCCGTTCAAGCGAGCACCAGCGGTGGCAATATTGAAGCCGACTTTCTTGCGTTAGGCAGTGTTATTGATCTTAAAACCAGCGGCGGCAACGTTAATCTTCAGCTTCCCGAACGTTCGGCCTTCGACCTCGACCTGAAAGGCAATCTCGTGAACGCGACTCTTGATAATTTCTCAGGGAAGGCAGAAAGGGATGAAATAAAAGGAAAAGTAAACGGAGGCGGTCCTTCTGTTTCAGCCAAGACCTCCGGTGGGATTGTCTCCCTTTCATTTAAGTCGTAATGATGTAGTATGCCGATCCCCGTGTCGTACTCGTGTGGATCTATCACAAGTGATCGGCCCATCATGCGGCTGCGCGGGTGCACAATAAACCAGCACCCATGACCTCATCAGTACTATGGAGCTGGAACTTTTTTATTGACTTTCTCTCCAGTCGAGATCATGATATGAGCCCAGGGGGTTCCCGGTTCCATAAGCCAGGGGGCCCCTTTGCTGAACGGTCTGAGGGGTAAACCGGTCGATTCGGCCGTGGCATTGGGCAGGTAAACAACATAGAGCGGGGAAACATCATCAATAGCTCTCTCTTCATAATCAACAGCATCATCCGGTCCTGACAAGGCATAAAGGGCCATCGCACGTTCGGGCATCGGTATTTTTCCAGACCTTATCTCAGAACGCCGAATCAGATCTATTTCCTTTCGAGACATGCCCTTTGCCTTGAGCTGCCGTCCCCTTTTCATGAAGGGCTCCAGATCTTGGTGATAACAGGCGACATGGAAATCAGTACTCTTCGGGTCATCCGCGATGCAAATCAACTTATTGGTTCCCTTTCTAAGTACTGACAGGGTGCTGTCGGAAGCAGTCTGATAACCCAAGACCGTAGCCTCGGCCTGCAGACTTTCAGGGGCCGCACTCACAGCTGCCATTATCTGCTGTTCTTCCGTCGGCAAGGCCGATTGTGCCACCACAACCTGAATGCAAAGAAAAAACAAGGCGACAGCGAGAGTAGAAGATCGAAGAAAAGAATACATCATAAACTAAGCTTTGGTATCATAATTGACCAAAAGATACAAATACAATTCAGCTTTTCATCATATTTTCTTATATATAACAACAAGAGGAAATCATCCGGCATCATCCTTTTCATCATTTCAATAATCAACGGGTATTATGAACTATTCAAGACGTGATTTTATTTCTCACCTTTCATTTGGACTGGGTTCACTGGCCACCCTGCCCGGGCTAACCATGTATAGAAATATTGAATCGTTCCTTTCTGAATCAGGATACACCGAACTGCCTGATGACCAAAAGCTGGGAGTGGCTCTTGTGGGACTTGGAAGATATGCCTCTGGGCAGCTGGCCCCGGCCCTCCAGGAGACAAAAGTCTGCAGGCTGGCCGGCATCGTAACCGGCACGCCCCGGAAGGAAAAAGAGTGGGCCCGGAAATATGACATTTCCGAAACCAACATCTACAATTATGACAATTATGATCAAATTGCCGAGAATGAAGATATTGATATCATTTATGTAGTATTGCCCAACAGCATGCATGCGGAGTATACCATCCGTGCAGCCGAGGCTGGCAAGCACGTGATTTCGGAGAAACCCATGGCAACTTCTGTACAAGATTGTCAGCGGATGATTGATGCCTGCCGCGCAGCTGGTCGCAAGTTATCCATCGGCTACCGGCTGCATTTCGAACCTCACAACAGAGAACTCATGCGATTAGGGCGTAACGAGGTCCTGGGGCCGGTCCGGAAGATGAGCGGGGCACACAGTTTTCCCCTGAACGACCCTTCGGCCTGGCGCCTGGATAAAGAACTGGCGGGCGGGGGTCCGCTGATGGATGTGGGCATCTATGTAATTCAGGCCAGCATCTACACCCTGGGAAAATTACCGACTTCCGTCAGGGCATGGGATGAAACGAAGGATCCCGAACAGTTTCCCGAAGTAGAAGGCACCATACGATGGGAGTTGTACTTCCCGGAGGGGGTGGTGCTTCATGGATCCTCGAGCTATGAGGACAGCGGCAACAATTTTCGGATGGAAGCCACCGACGGCTGGGCCGAACTGAGTCCCGCCTACAGCTACAGCGGTATCGAGGGTGAAAGCAGCAACGGTCCAATCCGCTTTCCTCAGGTCAATCAACAGGCCTTGCAAATGGATGATTTTGCACGCTGCATTTTGGAAGATGAGCCGAGTATCGTGCCCGGAGAAATGGGCAAGCGCGACATGATCATTATGGAGGCTATTTACGAATCCGCACAGAAAGGCCGCAAGGTGGATCTTGTGTTTGAAGACGGTTTTATTGATCCATTTAATACATAGCTTCTATGGCCTGCATATACTGATTCCCGGAAGACTGGATGTCCGAAAACCGGAGACGGCCGTCCGCTACTCCAGTACAAATCGGAAGGTTATTGTCCCCCACTGCGACTGCTGGGGCACCCCCGAAGGAAGCCTGGAAAAACGCCAGCTTCGCAGCGTTCGCATCACTTCACGCTCCAGCTCGGGATTCATTTTTTTAAGCGGGACTATACGGCCCAGTGTGCCGTCCGGCTTCACCTCAAATCGGATGGTCAGCGTGGCTTCTGAATCCGTCGGATTACTGGGCAGGGGCTGAACCATCGGTGATCGCTCGATATCTCCCTCCCACTGCAATTCGTAAGGAGCTGATTTCTCTTGCTCATTCCCCGTCCCCTGATCTGCTTCAATATCCCCGGTATTGCCCTGCTGATCACCGCTGCTTTCCGCCCCCTGCTGCTGAACATCAGCCTGTTCGGTTTTGGGCGGTACCGTTACTTCTTTCTGGGCTTCCGTGGCCGTTTCCTGTTCAGGATCGACCTTATCCGTTTCAGGCGTTTTTATTTCCTCTTCCTGAACCTCTTCCTGCTGATCGGGAGCATCAACGGATTTTACCGTCTCATCAGTGGTCTGCTGTTGTTCCTCCACCGGTTCGGGCGTTTCAGGATCCGGGTTTTCAGGTTCCACTTCCGACGGATTAGGGCGTGTGGCCACCTCTTCGTTTTGCTGTTCGGCAAACTCAGCCGGTTTGCCCGACTGCAGCTCGCCAAACTGAACCTCGATAAAAGAGGGTCGGGCCTTCATTTGGATCGTGAATGTATATAACAGAAAGATGATCACCAACACTACATGCACTCCCCCCGTTACCATCAGGGCGAAGCGATCTTCTTCATTTTGTAATGTAGGTAGTTCCATGTCAATCAGCGTCGTTATTGAGAAGTTTGTTCCGTAGCCATGACAATATTCAGCTGCAGGGCCTTGGCGACATTCATGACACGAACTGCGTTGTCGACAATGGCATCTTTATCAGCCCGCAATACCAACGTACTTTCCGGATTCTTATTCTTTTCCTCCTGCAGGGCCGATGCCAGCATTCCGCGCCCCGTCAGCTCGCCATTCACATAGAATTCTCCCTCCTTGGTAACGGCTACATTAATAAACTGCGATTCAGTCTGTGCCCCTGTTTCGGCCTTCGGAATATTCACTTTGATGCCAAAGTTGGTGACAAAAGAAGACGTCAACAGAAAAAAGATAAGCAACAGCAGTACAATATCCGTCAGTGACGACTGGGAAAACAGCGTCAGGGGCTCCATTTGATTTTCGTCTTTTCTAAAATCCATTACTGCACCTTTTGTGCTTCTCTTTTTTTCTTGTTAGAGGGTGACTGCAGCATATCGATAAAATCGGCGGATGCATTTTCCAGCTCGTGGACCGTACGATTTATTTTGCCGAGCAAGAAGTTATAAAAACCATAGGCAATGATACCGACGATCAGACCAGTTGCCGTGGTAATAAGCGCCTCCCAGATACCACCGGCCAGTACGCTGGGGTTTACATTTCCCTGCAGCGACTGAATATCCATAAAGGCTTCAATCATGCCGGTTACCGTTCCGGTGAATCCAATCAGCGGAGCTACACCCGCAATGGTTGCGAGCCAGTTCATCCGCTTTTCAAGATGGTAAATTTCTTTCTTCCCGGCATTGCTGATGGCGTCTTCAATATCCCGGATGGAGCGGCCAAGACGCCGGATGCCGGCTTTCAGGATACGCGCCAGCGGCTTGTCGATGCCATCGCAATAGGTCAGGGCGCGCTGCCGGTCCCCATCTTTTAACATCCCTTCAACCGTCCGCAGAAAACCATCCACCTCGATACGTGAATTATTGAGTGACCGCCATCGCTCAGCAATTACAAAAATAGCCAATACCGAAAGTATAAAAAGAGGAATCATCAGCACGCCTCCTTCGGCAAGTAATTCAAACATCGACATGTTTTCCTGCTGAGCGGCTAAACTCAGGCTGTCAGCTATGGCCGAGGTATCACCGGCTGCAGTATCTGGTTGAGACTGTATCCAAAAGAAAAGTAAGGCTTGCATAAAATTAATCCTCTATATTACGAATATATGGTTAAAATCGATTGATAAAGTTGTTGCTCTTATATGGTTCGGGTAATTCACGGATGGCCTCCTGGGCGGCCTTGACCGTGGCAAACTGGCCAACGCCAACCCGGTAATACGTTCTTCCGTTAACATCCGCCTCATTGATCCTGGTGCGAAAGCCCTCGTCGACTAATATCTGTTTTTTTTCTTCAGCCAATTCCATTGTGCGCAGAGAATGAACCACGATGGTATAAAAGCCATTGGTCAAATCCCGGCTCGGTTCACCATACAGTCCATAGGTTTCTGTATTAACGGATGAGGCAGGGCTCAGATTGTCCTGTGTTTCCTGCAGGCCGGCCTGCTCAGCGGGCGATGCGTTATCTTCTTCCGCCGCACCGATATTCGGCGTTACCTCGCTTTGCTGGGTTCCACTTTGCTGTTGCTCGACCGGCGGATTACTGCCAGGCGATGGACTGCCGCCCCCGGTCTCAGCCGATCCAAACAAGCCCAAATCATAAGCTAGCCATCCGACCACTGCTAAAGTAAGAATTACTACTATAATTACAACAGCTTTACCCAGAGGATCTTTATTCAAAGATTTTTCGCCGGGTCCCGTCTGCTCTTCCTCTTTGACCTCGTCTACCGGTACAGCCTCCGGTTCCGCAGGCTCATCCCCTCTATCTTCAGCCGGAGAGGCCGCATCTTCAGGCTGCGCCACCGGAGGCGCGGGCGGAGGCTCCTGTTCCTGTTTTTGTAACACGCCAACTTCCTCCCTGTCCTGTTGCTCTTCCGGGGATTCAGCTTCAGATAGAGGTTCATACTCCTCCCTGGGAGGATCCGCTACCGGGATATCATCACCGTCGGGCTCCTTGAACGCACCAATGAGCTCTATGGGCCTCATCCCGGCATATTTGTTGTTGATCTCCATCGACAAGATATCGGATGGTTCAAACTCCAGGTGGTCCCCGACCGTTGTGAACCTCCCGAATCCTTCGATGTCAAAGCTATCCCTGCCGGATCCCGTCTGCTGAATCTGATCAATCAGCTTCACAAAATGCAGGTGCACCTGATCGCGATCCATTCCGGTCCGCTGTGCAAGCAAGGTTATCAATTGTTCTCTGTCAACCGTAGTCATGACTGGCGCTAATTTTCAGGCTTGAAACTGATGGTATCCCTGGGGGGCATCATTACGACGCGACCGTTGTCGTACTGTTTCTGGTATTGCTTTTTGTGCTCCACCCGAAATGACCCAATCCCTTCAATCTTCACCTTGTTTTTGCGGGCTATTTGCTCACGAACTACCTCCACAAATGCTTGCAAAAAATCCTGATCCATCGTGCTAATGAACTATAATTTAAAAGTAACTCCACCATAAATTTGCATGGGACGCTCCACATACCCTTCCCATTTCTGATATTCCTGGTCCAGCAGGTTAACGACTTTTGCATATACCCCGATATTGTCTGTTATCAGCAGATCAAGCTGTCCGCCCAGCAGCAGGTAGTCGTTGAGGTTCTGCCCTTGGTCGTTCTTGCGGAGTCCCCGGTAATCCGCCCAGCCTTCAATAGTAGCCCGATCAAACAACCGCAGGCCAAAGCCTGAATTCAGTCCCAGCTTTTCAGAAAAGGGGACACGTCCGCCGTCTTTCAGCTCCGGAAGCTGAGCATAGGCTTTTCCATGGAGCCAAAACTTTTCGGGTACAACCTGGTGTGAGGCCCCTGCATAAATACGCACCCTTGTGGCATCAGCATAGCGTACCCGGTAAAAAAGGAGCTCATCGGGCTGTGATGAGAGGGCATTGCGTTCAAAAACCGGCTGGTTGGAAATATCCTCATACCGGATTCCACCGGACAGCGAGCCTACTTCGGAGTACTTCAGTTCCAGCTCGCCGGCTCCATACATGCGGTAGGTATGACGAAAATCATTGCCGGAACTCAGAAAACGATTCGTGGAGTGCAGGTCTTCCGCCGTCTGCACATAGGGCTTGGCTCCTATCTCACCGGTAAGAATGGCGCCCTCAAAAATAGGCAGTTCGATGGTTGCTGTCGGTCCAAAATACACCTTCTCCTCAAAAGCATTGGAGCCGTAGTAGACGCTGGCATCCACCGTCAAATTCATCTCGTAGTTGAACAGCCGCTGGTATTCCACCCCGGCCTGACCCGTCATCCACTGGTCGGCAGTGATGCTGTTATTATAATCGCCCAGCGTTCCTCCCAGCTTTGCCGTAATCATCTCCTGGGGATGTGCTCCGGCCCAGCGTTTCGATAAAGAAGCATTATAGACTCCTTCGTCGGTCATCCCGGCAAGATCACCCGCATAAACCCGTGCTTCGTAATAGCGCATATTGGCCTGGACATTCCATCCGGCCACACCATTTTTAAGCCGCTGAAGATCAGCACCGAGATTAAAGCCTCCATATTCCTTGCGCGGGCTGTCGGGAATCGACAGCGCCGTTGATTCGATCCCATAAAGGTGGTTGAAACTGTTTTCAAGCCCCAGATCGAAACCCAGGCGCGTATCATCATCCAGCTTGGTGGCAAACTCGGCATCTGCATTCAGAAACCGAAAGCTGCTCTTCTGATTGTCCAGGTGCCCCTCGGAGGAAGAGAGATCCAGATCGCCGCCGATATAACTTTTCTCATTCAGCCGTGTTACCCCCCAGAAAGTGGCTTCAGGACTCACGTAGCTTCCTGCCCCCAGACGTCCAAACGCATTAATATCCGGTGAATAATGAAGCTGGGTGTAGGCCGGCGGATCGGGCCGCGTCAGCTCACTGATCGGAAGGTCGGCCACCACTTCCTCGCGGCTTTCAATGTACGGCATCCGGTCGGGGTCTACGCTGTATGTACGCGAGGCCGGTTCAAAGCCAAGGATGGGCTGCCGCCGAAGCCCCGGGAAACGTGCCTTGAATTCACTTCGGATTTCAATATCCTGCGGATCAATTTCAGGGAGCATGGCATCATCATCTCCACCCTGCCGGTCCTGGGCAGCGGACGGTAAGGCCGCAATGGCTAAGATAATTGATAAGAAAGTAACGGTTGAGATTCGTTTCATGGGTTTCTGTATAATTACGATAAAGACTCAATGCCAATGAAAATGAATTTTAATGTACTAATTTTTTTGGAACGAATAATGCCCAATTGCCTCCCTTTATACCTGCTTTGGGCTCTTCTGTTTCATACGAATGCGCAAAACAGAAGCTAAAAACATCACACCACCGGTTTTCCGGCCTTCGTTGAACGCAACTTGTCAATAAATAATACCACGGGCGTAATACTGGCGACAAAAATTACCATGCTGGCATGTGTAATGGTGGCATAGGCAATGCCTGTCACTGCCGGCACTGCAAATAATACCAAAAGAGACTGTTTTACAAAATAATGATACGTCCCCAATCCGCCGGGAGAAGGAATAGCAATTCCGATTGCTGAAATCACCGTAATCACCAGGGCATCCAGCATATCCAGGCTGTAGACCTCCTGCATATCAAACATCCAAAAAGGAATATACGTCATAAGAGTATAACAAAACCATATGAGAACCGTGTAGAGTACAAAAAGCCACCACCGCTGCACTTTCCGGGCGGAAAGAAGCCCGTCTTTAAACATCTTCAGCCCCTTCCTAGCGCGGTCAATCCAGTGTTGAAGCAGGGCAAACTTTGTGCCCAGATACAGAATCGCGCGGACCAACAGATAGCCCACAAAAGCGACAAGCCCTAAAAACAGGATACTCCATCCATAGGTCAGTAAACTGGATTCATTGGTTAGAAAGTTGATCGTTTCTTCGCCGAATATCTGTTTCAGCAGTGCAAGGTCGGCAATCAGGTAAACCGAAACAACCCCCATGAGGAATACCATAACCAGAACATCTACAATACGTTCCAGCACGATGGTGCCGATAAGCTTGGACGTACTCAGCCCCTCCTTCTTGGCCACATACATCGGCCGGGATACCTCCCCCAGGCGGGGGCCCACAATGTTCATCAGATAACCGACCAGCACGCCGGAAATCAGCGTGGAACTCTCAAGCTCTTCCTTGTCGTGTTCAATCAGCAGCCTCCAGCGTTCTGCGCGGAATACATGGCTCGAAAAAGCGGCTATTCCAAAAGGCAGGATCCACCCAAACTGAATATTCTGTGCGTATCTCCATACTTCTTGCAGACGGACGTTGCGAAAGGCCAGCCACAGGAATACAGCTCCCAGGACAAGAGCCAGACTAATTTTCAAAAACCGTTTGAATATCATGGGTTAAGCCGAATTCTGCACTCCTTTTAATAGATTCAATAGCATAGACTAGTTTCTCATGTCAATGATTTCGGCTCCCTCCGGGTAGTCGAGAAGAAACAGTTCTTGTTCTGCGGCAACAAATTTTCCGTTGCTAAATTGCGTCGTAATAATATTATCAACCGGGTCTACCGCACGAATTTTCACCGGGATCAGCTGCTTGGAGAGAAAGATTTCCACCTCCTTGTAGATGGCAAACGGATCATCGGAGGTAAGTCGGACATAGAACTGATTATCCCGCTCTTCCTCTGCCTGCACCGTAAAGGTGGAATCAATGCCATTTAAAATGCGAGAGGGCGCAAAATCATCCTCTGCCGGCTCATACTTGCTGATGATCACGCGGTTGCGATTGTTATCATAGACCATCGAGGTTTCACCATCAACCACCACCGACTGGTGTTCCGACCGCACCTTGTACCGCTCTTGTCCTACCCAGATCCATCCATTACTCGAAACGGTGTCTTCGGTATAGGAGTCAACAGACTGGTGGGTGAAATCTCCCGAAAAAATCTGTCCGGCCTCAAATTTTTCCTTCAGACGGGTAAACGGACTGTCCTGTGCCAAAAGCTGGTTCAGGCTCCCCCATACCAGGATCACACCAGTCAGATACAGGGTCTTTCTAACGATTGAATTCGTCCAGTTCATCTAATAATTGCTCTAATTCATCTTCATCTTCGACCAGCACATCGCGCGCCGTGCTTCCCTGGTAGGGTCCCACGATACCGGCATTAAACAACTGATCGATAATACGGCCAGCCCGGTTATAGCCAATTTTCAGCTTGCGCTGCAGCAATGAAACCGATCCCTGCTGGTGCAGTACAATAATTTTGGCGGCCGCTTCAAACAGCTCGTCAATATCTTCCAGTGGATCGGGTATATCGCCACTCGCTGATTCTTCTTGGATAACTGGTAGTTCGTACTTTTTATTATACCCGCGCTGTTTTCCGATAAAACCAGTAATTTCTTCCACTTCCTCCGTAGAGACAAAGGCATTCTGGATGCGTGTCATCCCTCCGCCGTTCGTAAACAGCATATCTCCGCGTCCAATAAGCTGGTCGGCCCCGCCCGTGTCAAGGATCGTTCGCGAGTCCACTTTGGAGGCCACCTGGTAGGCGATGCGCGCGGGAAAGTTGGCCTTGATGGTCCCTGTTATGACATTGACTGAGGGACGCTGGGTAGCCACCACCAGATGGAGTCCTACGGCACGGGCCAGCTGTGCCAGCCGTGCTATGGGCTCTTCAATCTGCTTGCCCGCCGTCATCATCAGATCGGCCAGCTCATCAATAAGCACAACAATATAGGGGAGGTGCCGGTGGCCTTCCTCCTCGTCGAGCTCTCCGTTGTCAAACTTTTCGTTATAAGCCCGGATATCCCGCACCATGGCATCCTTTAGCAGGTCATAACGCTCATCCATCTCCTTGGTCAGGCTCTCCAGCGTTTCCTGGGCCTTTGAGGTATCGGTAATGATGGGGTCTTCCGTTCCCGGGATGGTAGCCAGGAAGTGATCCTCGATTTTCTGGTAGAGGGAGAGTTCAATTTTCTTGGGATCAATCATGACAAACTTCAGATTGTCCGGGTGACACTTATACAGCAGGCAGGTAATAATGGTATTGATACCCACTGTCTTACCAGAACCTGTGGCCCCGGCAATCAGCAAATGAGGCATGCGGGTAAGGTCCACCATAAACACCTCATTCTCGATGGTCTTTCCAAAAGCCAGCGGCAGTTCGTAATCGCTTTCAACAAATTTCTTTGTATTGATCACGGACTTGATATAGACGATTTCACGCTTACCATTGGGCACTTCAATACCCACGGCCGAGCGTCCCGGGATGGGGGCCATGATACGCAGTCCCTTGGCGGCGGTAGCCATTTTCAGATCGTTGGCATAGCTTTCTATTTTGCTGATCTTTACATCCGGAGCAGGATCGAGTTCATAGAGCGTTACCGTGGGTCCTACAATAGCGTTGATACTGCGGATTTCAATCTTGTGACGCTTCAGCTTATCGAGAATGATGCGCTTGTTCTCCTTGATCTCATTGAGATCCACTTCATTACCCTCATTGGGCGGGGAGTCCAGAAGTTTTACCGTCGGGAACTTATACTTCACTTTAGGCACTTCTCTGGCCTTGTCTTTGTTTTGACGGTCGAGTTCACGGGCACCCGCCTCTTCATCCCCCTCCCCCACATATACGGAAATGTCTACGTCATCCTCCTCGCCGGCAACCTGCTTCTTTTCCACCTCGGCGCGGGGTCGCTGATCCAGCGACTGCACCTCTTCCTGCTGCTGGCGCATACGCTCGCGGTCCTGCTGCTGGGATCGTTCGACAATTTCATCGATGGACTGGGATTGCGGTTCCCCCGCCGGTGGGGAGACCGGCCTGTCGGAGGACGGGCTGCCCGGCTTGCTTTGCCGGCGCATCTGCTGTTCAGCCTGCTGGCGCTGCTGTACCCTGGCCTGCTGGGCGGCCGCCTCTTCTTGTTTTTGCTGGCGCTGCTGCTCCTTCTGTGCTTTGCGCTCCTCCTGCCAGCCGCTAACCGCATCCCGGGCATCGGCAAACCACCCTTTGACAGTGTCGACCGTCGTCTGTAGGTCCCGGTCCATAAAGGCAAGCACGGTGGTCACCAGGAGAACCCCGAGAATAATAATCGATCCGATTCCGGTGATGTTCTGAAGTACCCGGGCCGTAGCGATGCCGGCTGAGCCATTCCAAACCGAAGAATACCAGTCATATTCATTGTTAAACCACCCCAGGATGGTTGAAAAAAGCACCATGCTCCAGATGCCGTAGACGGTTGGCCACAAGAGCTGATTAACCTGCCGGTCCCGGAAAATAAACCATCCATACAACAGAATGATGGCGGGGATAAAGAGGCTCATATAACCAAAAAGCCTGTAGACAAAAAAATGGGCGAGATAGGCTCCGACGACGCCAAGTCCGTTTTGAATGCGGAGAGCGGGACCACGGTCGACACTCAGCAGATTGTCTGCCGAAAGTGATTGGATAAGATTGTAGTCCGAGGCGTGATAACTTAGTATACTCAACCCGATAAGGCCACCGAGGGCCATTACCAGAATACCCACAATCTCCATTTTCCGGGATTCACTGAGACCTCCCAGAAGTGCGCCTGAACTATTCTTCTTTGCCATAGAAATCCGAAATAATTCCTTCCTTCATTACCGGCAGCACGTGCATCCTATTAAGCTGACAGCAATAGGAGATATCCTCTTCACTGACAATATCTTTCAGCCGAACCGCGTAGTTCGATGTTTTGACTGCCTGTTCTATATCATCACCAAATTTCTCAAAAAGACCAAAAGCTACTTTGGCACCGTCCTGTACATTTTCAGGTAAATTTCCTCCCGTAAGTTCGTAAATAATATTTCCAGCACAAAGTAAATCCTCAAGCGCCAAACGGCCTTTCCAGCCTGCACAGACCAGCCCGATATCAGTCTCCACTGCCTGGAGATGATCAAGCAATGCTTCCAGATTGAGAAAAGAACCGATGACAATTTCTTCTGCCAGCCCGGCCCGCTTGATCGCCTTGGTTCCATTGGTGGTATTAAGAATAATCGTTTTCTTCTCCACCTTCTCCCTGCTGTAATCCAGGGGCGAGTTACCCAGGTCGTAGCCTTCAATTTTAACGCCGTCCTTTTCACCGCTCAGCAGGTAGTGCGAGGAATCAAGGTTCTGGGAAATCTTGCTGGCATCGCCCATATCGGCGACGGGAATCACCCCTTTCGCCCCATTGTAGAGTGCTGTTATCATGGTGGAACTGGCACGAAGCACGTCGACCACAACCGCCGTTTTGCCTCTCAGGTCTTCTTCCTGGAAAGACTGTGATGATATAAAAACGTCAATTTTACTATCCATTAATTTGTAGCTCATTAATCAGTTGATACTCAGTATGTTTACCTATTTCTTTACAAAGGGAGGCTTCTTGACAATAGCCCTGGACTTCTTGTTACGGACCTCTACAAACACAGCGCTGCCTTCTTCGCTGTACGGCTCCTTCACATAGCCCATGCCGATATTTTCATTCAGGGTAATGGAACGTGTTCCGCTGGTGAC
Source organism: Fodinibius sediminis (assembly GCF_900182555.1). Classification (GTDB taxonomy): domain Bacteria; phylum Bacteroidota; class Rhodothermia; order Balneolales; family Balneolaceae; genus Fodinibius; species Fodinibius sediminis. Next base: position 308,594 of record NZ_FXTH01000001.1, read on the forward strand.
AAATCCAATCTCCTGATCTTCGCTGTCATACAGTGTGTACCCCTTTCGAGGGATAGAACGCCTGTCTTCCACGACAAAGCCGACCAGCCTTCGTTCCAGGCCTTCTTCCCTGGCTCTGATCAGAGCCTCCCTGCCAATAAAGTCATCCTTGTCCAGCCTGGTCAACCAGCCCATGCCCGCTTCCAGCGGATGGGTATCCTCCGTGATATCATTGCCATAGAGGGCATATCCCATCTCCAGGCGCAGGGTATCGCGGGCACCGAGCCCACAGGGCTCAATGCCAAATTCCGAACCCGCATCCATAATCGCTTCCCACACAGCAGCCGGGTTTACCCTGTTCTTGTTGAAATAAAGTTCAAACCCCTTCTCCCCGGTATAACCGGTAGCCGAAAAGGTGATATCGTCAAAGCCGGCCAGCTGCCCCATATTAAAGGTATAGAAACTGACAGAAGAAAGATCCGTCTCCGTCAGTTTCTGCAACGTCTCCACGGACCGGGGCCCCTGGACAGCCAGCAAACAGGTGTCCTCCGAAAGATCGGCAAGTTCGGCATCAAAGGAATTGTGCTTTGCGATCCAGTTGAAATCCTTTTCAATATTGGAGGCGTTGACTACCAGGATATATTCATCCTCCGCCAGCATATACACCAGCAGGTCGTCCACCATCCCCCCGTCTTCATAACACATAGCCGAATACTGAGCCTTTCCCGGCTGAAGACGGGCAACATCGTTTATAGTCATTTTCTGGACCAGCTCAAATGCCTGGCTTCCACTCACATAAAATTCTCCCATGTGAGAAACGTCAAATATTCCCACATTTTCACGCACCGCCTTGTGCTCTTTTCGGATACTCTCGTACTGCACGGGCATATCAAAGCCGCCAAAATCAATCAGCTTTGCTCCCGCCTTTTTATGTAATTCATAGAATGGTGTTCGTTTCAACATGGGAGTTTCACTCGCTTTTAGGCGTTCGGGAAGAATTTTGAAGCCTGCTGCTGCAGATCTGTCTGCTCATAATTGTGCAGTGCCTGCTTCTCACCGGTCACAGGGCCGTCAAAACCATAAATACCGGGATAAAAATTTCGCATCCTCTTGCGGTTTTATGATTCAGCTTTTGACTATTTATAATTTCGGTTGCACAAAATACGTATTTCTGAATAGAATGAAGAATGAATTCTTTAGGTAATGACGTTTAGCATCTGAATTTAAATCCTTATCTTAAGAGACTAAATTTCCTGAGCCCAAAATTACTACCCTTTTATGCCTATCAACAAGCAGCAGGTTCGTACGGCCCTTACCCATGTTATCCATCCCCAGATGGAAAAAGACCTGGTCACCCTCGATATGATAGAGGACCTTGTCGTGCAGGACAGTTTCATCACATTTACCATCGATCTTCCCGAAAAAGATACTAAACTGGAAACCCTCCTCAAGGAAAAATGCGAAAAGGCCATCCGTAAATATGTGGCTGAAGACGCCGTTCTCGATATTACCACGGCCGTCAATATTTCAAAATTCCGCAACAAGGAAAACAGCGGCGACTTTCCCGGTCAGGGACATCGCAGCCAAAAGAAGCAGCAAGATGAAGAGGAGCTGCTCAGCGGCGTTAAGAATGTGATTGCCGTTGCTTCGGGCAAGGGGGGCGTCGGCAAATCAACTGTTGCTGTAAATCTCGCCTGTGGACTGGCCCGAACCGGGGCAAAGGTGGGGCTACTGGATACGGATATTTATGGTCCCAGCATTCCCACCATGATGGATACCCATAAACGTCCCAATATAACCACTCAAAAAAAGCTGGTACCCCTGAAAAAATACGGGGTGCGCTTCCTCTCCATGGGCCTGCTTGTTGATCCCGACCAGGCGATGATCTGGCGCGGACCGATGGTGACCAGTGCCGTCAAACAGTTTATGGAGGAAGTGGAATGGGGAGAACTGGACTACCTGGTGCTTGACCTGCCGCCGGGAACCGGTGATATTCAGCTGACGCTGGTTCAGACCGTGCCACTGACGGGTGCTGTTATTGTATCCACCCCCCAAACCGTTGCCCTTGATGATGCGCGTAAAGGGGTAGCCATGTTCAAGAAAGTGAACGTACCCGTCCTGGGTATGGTTGAAAACATGGCCTATTTTATACCGGAGGATATGCCCGACAAGAAATACCATATCTTTGGCAAACACGGCGCACGCAAGCTTGCTGAACGCATGGGCACGAACTTTCTGGGTGAAATTCCACTGGAACAGGCGGTGCGTGAAAGCGGGGATGCCGGCAAGCCTATCGTGCTGCAGGAAGACCTGAAGTCAAAGTCGGCACAGGCTTTTGTGGAGCTCTCCAACAATGTAATGCAGCAGCTGTCCATCCGTAATCAGGAGCAGGCTCCCACCGAGAAAATTGACATCAAGATTAAACCGTAGAACTGCTGACCCGGGAAATGAGGAGCCCGGCGGCCTCGAGCCGTAAATGTGGCTGCTCTGCATGATGCTTTTTATGAGCGCTGACTCAACCCCAGCATAAACTGCCAGATAGTGAGCGCCGCCAGTCGGGCCGTCTGGCCATCCCGGTCGTACTCCGGATTTAGTTCAGATATGTCAAAAGAGGTAACCTGCTTGTTACGGCCAGCCAGATAAGCCGCCGTCAGCCACAGATCCGGAAGTAATCCGTTGGTACAGGGTGCACTTACGCCAGGAGCACAGGACTGATCTACCGCGTCCATGTCGAAGGTGGCCATCAGGCGATCACTTTCGTGACTGTGGAACAAACCAGATATGGAGGTAATATTGGTCTCATCCCTGAAAAGATAATGCCCCCTGTGGCGATCGATAAATGCCAGGTGAGATGCCGCAACTGCGTGGGGTTGAAGGCCGGCCACCAGGTACGTTTCAGCGCATTGGCTGCCATGCTCCAGGGCCTGGCGAAAGGTAGATCCGGAATGCGACCGGCCCTCCTTAAGCGGCCGCACATCCGTGTGGGCATCGACATTCAATATTGAGGTTGCAAATCCATTTTCCGCATAACCGAGAAAATGGCCATAGGCTGTTTCGTGCCCGCCCCCCATGATGATGGGAATTATGCCCTGCTCCAGGTAACGCGCAATGACAGTCCCCAATGTTAGCTGGTCGGCCTGCAAATCACCGGAGACGGGAACGTCTCCGACATCATTTGTATGCTCAAGCAATTTAATAAACCGGTCGCTGTCCTCGGCATCGGGGGTCATGGCATAGAGCTGCCGCCGAATCTGCCCGGGGGCCGCCGAGGCACCGGCTCTTCCATCATTGCGTTTTACGCCTTCGTCGGAGGGAAAGCCTACAAGCACTACGCCGGGCTTACCCTCATCCGGCTCACTTCGCAGCCACCTTGCCAGCCGCGGATCATCGGGAGCCGTTTCGGGAATATCTGTAGATGGTTGCATCAGGTCAGTCACTTCTTTCTCATTTTTTATTTAAGGATGTAATGACAGCACCTTAGTGTCCCTGGGGAGACGGCTCTTCGACCTTGTTGAAATACTCCTGCTGTATTATCCGGGTAGTATGATCATTTTTAACATCTCCGAGGGCTTTAACCAGCGACTTGACCCGATAGTCAAACATAAGCTTTCCGAGTTCGGCCGTTGCGACCTCTGCCTTTCCGGCATAGTGCAGGGGGAAACGGGCGTACCACCAGATGCCGGTATAAAGGGATTCAGGCAAATCCAGACGGTCCTGGTCCGCACCGGATTCACGGGTGGCTTCATCCAGTTTTACCAGGTCGGGTCTCAAATGCAGCAGCAGGGACGTCTCCCCTTCGCCCGCATGCATATCCCGGGAAGGATCGGATTTCCTCAGGGCATTAACCTTTTCAGTTTGTTCGGGACTTCTCTCAGTGCTGTAAAGATAGGTCACATAGTTTTTGTCCTCCTCCAGCTGCGACTGTACAAAATATGGCAGCAAGTAGTTGTTGCCCCCATGCCCGTTGACCAAAACAATTTTATTGAAGCCGTTTCGAGCGATCTCATCCACCGTTTCTTTCAACAACTCCCAAAGAAGATCAGATGACAACGAGAAGGTCCCCCCGAGATGTTTGGCTTCATGAACCTGCCCAAAATAAAAAGGCGGAAAAACCACCGCATACTCCCGGCCCGCCGCCTCCAGGGCCAGGCGGCGGGCTACAATCAGATCCGACCCCATGGGTGCGTGGGGGCCGTGCTTCTCAAGTATGCCAAGTGGCAGGATACAGGTTGAATCAGAGGCCGAAAGCGCCCGTTCCCAGTCCGAGGCGGTTAATTCCTCCCACTGGGGCGTTAATTGCTGGGCTGATACTCCTGCCGGCAGCAGGATAAACAAAAGTACGATACCACTATTCCAGAAACTGCTTTTCATTGATTTTTTATCATAAATAAGATTAACTGTAAAGTGATCAGATAGCATAACACTATTTACATGTGGTTGCAAATAGCACCATTCCCTGCATTTCCCGAAAAAATTTTTGCATTTTACAAAATGCCCCTTAACTTTTGATCGAACGAAGGCAAAATATCAATTACTGATCGAAATGCAGTTCTTCTGCTCTCTTTACATGTGTTGTATGATGGATATGGCTTGTATGCCTACATACCCGAATACTGCCTGTAAGAGAGCAAGAGTCCCATGATTTTTTAAAGACTTTTTCCCGCAAGGAAATGAAAAGCCCGCTCATCTTTACAGGTGAGCGGGCTTTTTTATTTCATAACATTTCGCACAGCATCCACCAAAAAACAGGATTTTAATCACTCAACAATAAAACACAGACAACAACTAACAATGGATACAAAATTTGCATACTGGGTACCCAATGTAAGCGGCGGGCTGGTTATTACCGACTGGCCCATGAAAACAGATTGGACCTATGAATACAACAAGGAACTGGCACAGACAGCTGAACAGGTCGGTTTTGATTACGCCCTGGCCCAGGCACGATTTTTTGGCAGCTATGGGGCAGAAAAACAGCTTGAGGCACTCAGCGTAGCCAATGCTCTTGCAGCCAACACTGAAAAGCTACGGCTAATCGGGGCGGTGCATCCCGGCCAGTGGAAACCGGGCCCCATTGCCAATTTTGTGGCAACAGCCGACCGTATCAGCAACGGACGCTTTCACCTCAATGTCGTAAGCGGATGGTTCAAGGATGAATTTACCCGTTTTGGAGAACCCTGGCTCGCCCACGACGAACGCTATGATCGAAGCGAGGAATTTATCAAGGTCCTGAAAGGCCTGTGGAACGAAAAACGTTTTTCCTTCGACGGACGGTTTTATCAGATTAATGAAGCTCCCTGCGAACCCAAACCCATCACACCCCCCGACATCTTTCAGGGGGGAAATTCTCCACGCGCACTCAAAATGGCAGCCCGGGTATCAGACTGGCTCTTCCTGAACGGGGGAAGTCTGGAAAAAATAAAGAGCCAGATTGATCAAGTGCGTCAGTATGCCGAAGAATTTGGCACCGAACCCCCGAAAATTGGTGTCAACTCTTTTGTGATTGCCCGCGATACCGAGGCCGAAGCCAAACGCGAGCTGGAAAACATAATCGAACACGCAACCCAGGAAGCGGTGGAAGGATTCAAGGAACAAGTAAAACAGGCCGGCCAATCCGCGCCTGAAGGCGAAGGCATGTGGGCCGATTCGGATTTCAATGATCTTGTCCAGTATAATGACGGGTTCAAAACAGGCCTCATTGGCACCAAGGAGCAGATTGTCGAACGCATTCGTCAACTCGACGCCATTGGTGTAGACCTGATCCTGTCAGGTTTTCTCCACTTCACGGATGAACTCCCCCAGTTTGGAAAGGAGATCATTCCGGCCGTCAGGAAGGCAGAACCCCTCTCATCGGAAGTGGTTACCGCTTAACTACCACTAGCCCTGGTATCTGGAATACCTCATTCTTATTCGGCCTCTAGCTGCCGGATAAGATGGGGCATTCCGATTCCTGAACTCAATATAATGATCACTTAAATTTTTCCACTATCATGAGCAGCCTTCTTGGAATTGCAGGCAGTCTTTCAAATCCATCCAAAACGCGCACAGCCGTAGAAACAGCCTTGCAGGCTGCAGCTGACGCCTTTGACGTGGAGACGAACCTCCTTCACCTGGCAGACTATGATCTTGCCACCGCAGACGGACGGAAGCTGGATCAGTATACCGGTGATACAGCCCGGGCACTCGACCTGATTATCAACAGCGATGCCTTCATCATTGGCACACCGGTTTACAGGGGAAGTTATTCGGGCATCCTAAAAAATCTATTCGACTTGATTCCCCGGGGCCAATGGCAATCGAAACACGCCCCCCTCGAAAACCGGCCGGTAGGACTGATTGCTACCGGGGCCACCGATCATCACTATCTCTCGATCAGCCAGGAGCTGGGTCCCATCGCTTCTTTTTTCGGTTCCTACCAGGTGGGCGACGGCGTGTATGTAAACGCTTCCCAGTTTAAAGATCATGAGCTGAAAGACGAGGAAATTATCGGCCGACTGGAAGTGTTGGGCAAAGCAACAATTGAACTTTCACGATCCATTGACCAAAGTACCTTTTTATCCTCGCTCGGACCCCAATTTTAACGTATTCACCTATAGCAACATCCCAGATCACTATGAATGTTTCCAAGCAAGACAACGCTGAATCACTCAAAGAAGCAATGCGGCAGCTGCCGTTCCCGGTGGCCATTGCGACCGCTGCCATCGGCAAGGAAAAAAGAGGAATTACCATTGGCTCCTTTACCAGCCTCTCCCTCTCCCCGCCGCTTATCTCTTTTAATATTGACCACGAAGCTCAAATTCACCCCCTCATAAGCCGGGCCACCCACTACGCCGTTCACCTTCCGCAGCCGGAGCAGTCGTCCCTGTGCGATCACTTTGCCATTTCCGGTCAAACCAGCGAAGAGCAGTTTGAGGACGTCGACTATTTCCGGAGTTCCTACGGCAGCCCTATTCTAAGGGCCATCCCCACGATCATCCAGTGCCGTTCCTACGAAAAAGTCAAAGCCGGGGATCACACCATCATGATCGGTGAAGTTGTCGAAGTGGAGCAGCGGAACAGCAGACCCAGCGTGCTGTATTACGACCGCTCCTACCGGTCCATCGGCCCATCGGTGCCCGATAAAAAACCCAAAGTCAAGCGGGCCGGATGAAACGATCTGACCTGCAGGCCGCTGACCGGCCCACAGCGACGGCGGTAAATCCGCCCCCGGTGAAGAAAAATCAATGCTCGGAATGCAGGGCCACCCGGTTGCCCTCGGAATCTTTTATGATGGCCATATACCCGTAGTCATCCGTAATTTGCGTTTTAGTCTGAATAACTGATCCTCCATTCGGCTCCACTTTGTCCAGAACCGTCTGCAGGTCCGGATTGGCATTCATATACAGAAGGCAACCGTCCGTACTGGGTGTATAAGCTTCCTCCTGCTCACAAAGTGCTCCGCTGATTCCTCCCTCTTCTACCGGAAACATGCTCATTTTCAAATCACTGCCCGTATCCATGTCAACCATTTCAATATCAAGGATCGACTCATAAAACTTCCTGGCCCGGCTTAAATCGCGGGCAGGTATCTCAAACCAGGTAATGGCGGCTTTCATCTTTTTGATCGTTTTGGATGTCATGACAATCCCTCCCTTTTTTACTTTTTTTATTTGGTCCGTTTGAAGAATGAAGAGCTATTCCCTTTCATCCATGCTCACAAGGTATCAATCTCGACAGTCGGCAATACCTTTTAGGATCAAGCTAATAAAAAACAGTCAGATAGGCTATAAAAAATCCACTCATTTGCGTGGCAGCCATGCCTGGTTTTTGCAGGCGGTCACCAAGCATTTTTTGAAAGCACATTTAATGCAGGATCTCACCACTGCATATGGTCATATCGCACTGGTCAGGCCGGAAATGATAGATCCAGAAGTCGGGGTCCGGGGCATCGACGACTGCAAAATCAGCAATCTTGCCCTTTTCAATGGATCCCAGGCTGTCATCCCGCCGAAGCGCTTTGGCAGCACAGATCGTTGCCCCCTTTAATGCTTCCGCAGGCGTCAGCTGTCCCCGGTTGCAGGCCAGCATCATCGCCAGCGGGAGATCATAGCTGGGGGCCGAACCGGGATTAAAATCTGTCGCTACAGCAACATCTATACCGCGATCTGCCAGTTTACGACCGTTCAGGGGCCGCACCTGTGTATACAGGGAAGCCAGGGGCAGCATCACGGCCACGACACCGGCCCGCGCCATAGCCTCAACGCCCGCGCCGGATATTTTTTCCAGGTGATCGGCACTGGCAGCCCCAAGCTCGGCGGCCAGTTCAGCCCCGCGCCCCGGGCTAAGCTGATCGGCATGCAGCTTGGGGACAAGTCCGGCGCCTTTTGCTGCTGTAAGGATCTGCCGAGACTCCCCGATCGTGAATGCAGATTCCTCGGTAAACACGTCGCAGAAATCTGCAAGATCCGCATTCGCCACAGCAGGTATCATCTCTCGAATGACGAGATCAACATACTGCCCCCTTTTCCCCTCATACTCCGGAGGAATGGTGTGTGCCCCCAGAAAGGTGGACACTATGTGCAGCGGCTGCTCCTCAGCCAGGCGCCTGTAGACACGCAATATCTTCAACTCCTCCTCCAGTGACAGCCCGTATCCGCTTTTGCACTCCACCGTGGTTATGCCCAGCGCAGCCATGGCCTCCAGAAAACGGGATGCTTTCTCAAACAGTTCCTGCTCGGTTGCCTTGCGTGTGGCTCGCACGGTTGATAAAATACCGCCGCCGGACTGCGCTATTTCAAGGTACTTTTTCCCCTGCAAGCGCAGAACAAACTCATCCGGCCGCCATCCCCCGAAGACCAAGTGCGTATGACAATCCACCAGGCCGGGAATCACCATCCTGCCACCGGCATCCAGCGTTTCAGTCCCGGTGTATCGGGACGGCAGCTCAGCTTCGGGCCCGACCCATTCGATAGTATCCTTCTGCCATACGATAGCGGCTTCCCTGACGGGATGAATATCCTGCTGTTTCCCTTCATCCCTGCAGGTTGCCAGATAACCGATATTTTTAAGGACGGGCATCGTTACACCAGCCGGGCTAATTCCTGTTCCACCTTTGCCACCACGCTTCTCTCCTGCAGCAACTCCACCGCCCTGTTGATATCATCTTTGAAGTAGTGGTCGGTTGTGGCATAGGGGATGGCATCACGAATAAATCGATGGGCAATCTCCACGCCCCTGCCCGGACGAAGCGGTTTGCGAAAATCGAGTGCCTGAGCTGCTGTAAAAAGTTCAATGGCAAGCACCTGCTCCACATTTTCATAGACTTCCAGGAGCTTCAAAGCACCAATGCTTCCCATGCTTACATGGTCTTCCTGGCCAAGGCTGGTGGGAATAGAATCCACCGACGAGGGATGGCACAAGACCTTGTTTTCTGAAACCAGGGCCGCCGCCGTATACTGCGGAATCATAAAACCGGAATTTATACCTGTTTCTTCCATCAGCAGTTCAGGCAGGCCATCATGACCTTCAAGCAGCAGATAGGTTCTTCGCTCGGAGATGCTGGCAAACTCGGCCAGGGCTATTTTGGCATGGTCCAAAGCCAGGGCCAGCGGCTGCCCGTGAAAATTACCTCCGCTGATGATATCCCCGTTTTCAAAGACCAGGGGATTATCCGTCACAGCGTTGAGTTCGGTTTCAACCACCTTGCAGCAATACCGCAGGCCATCACGACTCGCCCCGTGCACCTGGGGCACACAGCGCAGACAATAGGGATCCTGAACTTTACCGCAGTGGCGATGCGACTCCAGGATCTCACTCTCCACCAGCAGCTGACGGATATTCCGGGCAACCTGCTGTGAGCCAGCGTGGGGGCGAATCCGGTAAAGACGCTCATCAAATGGTTTTATGCTGCCCTGCAGGGCCTCCAGGCTCATAGCGGCAACAAGGTCCGCAGCCTTCATCAAATTCAGCGACTTTTCAAGCACGTAGGCTCCATACGCACTCATGAGCTGCGTGCCGTTAATAAGCGATAACCCATCCTTGGGCTGCAGGTCGAGGGCTTCAATACCATGCTCACTCAACACCTTTTCAGCGGGCATAACCTCCGTTCCCTCTTCATTCCAGAAACTTCCGTAACCAATCAGTGGAAGAGCCATATGCGCCAGCGGAGCCAAATCGCCCGATGCTCCTACACTTCCCTTTTCAGGGACGGCCGGGATCAGATCATGCTTCCAGAAATAAACCAACCGCTTAAACGTCTTTTGAGAAATACCGGAATACCCCAGCCCCAGGGCGTGAATTTTGAGCGCCAGCATTAGCCTGGAAAGTTCCCTGGGCACAAGATCACCCACCCCCACGGAATGGGACAAAATCAAATTCCGCTGCAGCTGCTTGAGCTGTTCTTTGCCCACCCGCTTGTTGGCCAGGGCTCCAAAGCCGGTATTTATCCCATAGAGAGGCTCATCCGACTGCAGGGCTTCGTCAACAACGGAGCGGGATTTTACAATCGAAGCCTGGTCATGCTCAAGCTTTGCAATACTCTTCTCAAGATCGTCATACAAATGCGGAATCCGGATATGTACCATATTAAAATCTATTGTGGTTTAGCAGCCCGGACCGCATCCCCTTTGCAGGATGCGGTCCCCCCGCCCACCGGCAAGGACGCAGCCCGCCGTTTTTGGGTCCTCTTCCTTTGCCGTTCACATAAATCATAGTAAATTTAATTACCCGGATTATCAATATTAGTGCAGGAGTATATGCTATGAATACAGCCAATATACTTGAACAGGGACGACAGGCATTCCGGCATCAGTCATGGGGTGAGGCTTATACACGACTTTCATCTGCAAAGCGTGAAATACAACTTGAAGCCAAAGATCTCGAACTGCTTGCCAGGGCAGCATATTTAACCGGGAGGATTCCGGAATGCATTGACATCTGGACAGGAGCCCATCACCGGTTTATCAAACAGGGCGATACGAGACGAGCCGCCGCTTGCGCTTTCTGGGTGGGCATGGTGCTGTTTAACCAGGGCGAGCGCGCCCAGGGAGGCGGCTGGATGGCCCGGGCCCGGCGATTGATTGCAGAGAAGTATGAGCAGGATTGTGCAGAGGCCGGATTCCTGATGATTCCCGAAGCACTGCACCATCTCCGCAAGGGGCAGGCAGAAAGCGCCCACAAGCTCTTCTCCCGGGCTGCTGATATCGGCAAAAACTGTGACAACCGGGATCTCCTGATACTCGGCAGGCTTGGCCGGGGACAAGCGCTGATCCAGCAGAATGAAATTGCCAGGGGGACAACCCTTTTCGATGAGATCATGGTGGGGGTCGTCTCTGATGAAGTCTCCCCAATGGTGGCGGGCATTGTATACTGCGCCGTAATTGAAAGCTGTCAAAAGATCTACGATTTGCCGCGTGCCCATGAATGGACCAAAGCCCTGGGCCGATGGTGTGATTCCCAGCCAGACTTAATACCTTATCGCGGGGAATGCCTGGTACGGCGTGCCGAAATCATGCAGCTGCATGGCGAATGGAGGGAGGCGATGAGGGAAACAGAACAAGCCTGTGACCTGTTTCAGACATACGGCTCCCCTGCCTCCGGGGAGGCCTTCTACCGGCAGGCCGAGCTTTTCCGTCTGCAGGGAAATTTTAATAAAGCCGAGGACAAGTATCGAGAGGCCAGTAAATGGGGACGAAAACCCCAGCCCGGACTGGCACTCCTGCGGCTGGGCCAGGGAGAGATTGGCAGAGCCCAAAAGGCCATCCGCCGGGTGGAAGAGGAAAAACAGGACTGGATTGATCGTTCAGCCATACTTCCTGCCTATGTCCGTATCATGATTGCGGCCGATGAGATTAGGATGGCACAAACCGCTGCACGGGAACTTTCAGAAATTGCCTCCAAACTGCACGCTCCATTTCTGGAGGCTGTCGCCGACCGCGCCCTTGGAAGCGTTCTCCTTGCTGATAACAAGCCGTCCGACGCGCTCCACAAACTGCATCATGCCGGGTCTGTACTGAAAGAAATGGAGGCTCTTTACGAATCGGCACAGACCCGCCTGCTCATCGGACTGGCCTGTCGCAAACTGGGCGATATGGATACTGCAGAGATAGAACTTGACGCCGCACGATGGATGTTTCAGCAGCTCGGTGCAACACCCGATGCAAGCAGGATAGACGCCCTCCTGGCGGAATCCTCCCCCGGCAAAAGACACGGACTGACCCCGCGCGAGCTGGAGGTGCTGCGGTATGTTGCCACCGGCAAGACAAATAAGACGATCGCCGGTGATCTGTTTATCAGTGAGCGGACGGTTGACAGGCACGTAAGCAATATTCTGGCAAAGCTGAATCTACCCTCACGTGCTGCCGCAACGGCCTATGCCTATGAACACGATCTAATCTGACCGATCTGTCATCCATAGCTCAGGCGGATATCCCTGTCCCCACTTCGTTCAATACTCTCTTCCACGGAAGCGCCCCCCTGACAGCCTTTCCGCCCGGTCACAAAAAATGACCCAATGGGTAATTTTACCCATATCCGCCGCAGGCTCAAATTGGGTATTCTCTCCGATTCGCAAATGCTGACGCCGGTTTATATTACTGCTGGATATCAAATCACCTGCCAAAAATTATAAAGGGACACCCATGAAAGCATACACTGTATCAGATCACCGCGAGGACCGGGAAAAACAGGATGACAACCGCTTGCACCTTATCGACGGCATTCCTGCCACAGAGCGCCGGATTAACCTTGCCGGCATAGACACGGCAGTACTCGAAGGAGGGGATGGTCCGCCGGTGATCCTGCTTCATGGGCCGGGAGAGACCTCCTTGTGGTGGATGCGTGTCATTACCAGGCTGGTGAAAACGCACCGGCTTATCGTCCCGGATCTTCCGGGTCATGGGGCATCCATGGTATCCGCAGACAGACTGAGACCGGAAGTTATCAATGCCTGGCTCAGTGAACTCATAACACGGACCAGCTCATCCCGGCCCGTGCTTGCAGGACATCTGCTCGGTGGTGCGATGGCGGCCCGTTTTGCCATAAAACAGGGAAACTGCCTTGACAGGCTGGTACTTGTGAATTCCTTTGGCCTGGGAACCTTCCGGCCCGCACCGGGTTTTGTGCTCAGGCTGATTCACTTCCTTATTCGCCCAACCCGGAAGACCTATCGTCGTTTTCTTCCACAGTGTGTATATGATGTGGATGAGTTGCGCAAGCAGATGGGGTCATACTGGAAGCCCTTTTTGGCGTACAACCTGGAATGTGCACAAAATCCTAACCAGAAAGCGGCCTTGCGAACCTTGATGCGTCAGCTGGGTATTCCCCGAATACCCCCTGAAGCTCTTGAGAAAATTGAGCCTCCCGTTGCACTGATTTGGGGACGACACGACCGGGCCAATAGACTGGAGATTGCCAAAACAGCAAGTGAGCGCTACGGGTGGCCGCTTCATATCATTGAGAACGCCCGGGATGATCCCAAATTAGAGCAGCCCGAGGTATTTGTACAAACGCTTCACACTATTATGAATGCTTAAGAGAAAAAAATGACAAGCCTGGATAAGAGTAACCCGAATATAAATGAACAGTATTACAATGAACCCCTGGGCCGGAGCGCACCGGAAAACTACGAGCGCTATTTTGTTCCCGTCATTGCCCAACCCCTGGCAGAAGATCTTGTTCGCATGGCGATGATTCAACCCCGTGAACATGTGCTGGATGTTGCCTGTGGCACCGGTATCGTGGCTCGACTCGCATCGCAGGAGGTTAATAAAAGAGGAGCTGTCTGTGCCCTTGACATTAACCCCGGCATGCTGGCAGTTGCCAGAACGATTCCCCTGCCGGGTCAGCCGATTGCATGGAGCGAAGCAAGTGCTGAGGATATCCCGTTTCCGGATGAGACCTTTGACGTCGCATTCTGCCAACTGAGCCTTCAGTTCATGGAGAACAAGTCCGCGGCACTTAACGAGATTAGACGGACCCTGGTGCCCGGCGGACGTTTTTACCTGAATGTCCCAGGACCAGCCGGCGGTTTATTCAACATATTCATCGAAGAACTGGCACAGCACGTCAGTCCTGAGGCGGCGGGATTTGCCAGCCGGGTGTTTTCCCTGCACAGTACCAGCGACCTCCAGCAGCTTATGGAAGGGACAGGCTATCACAGAATAGATATCCGGGCCGATACCAACGTATTTTCGTTACCTTCACCGAAGGAATTTCTCTGGCAGTATATTCAAAGCACTCCGCTGGTAGGGATGGTTACCGGGACCGGCAATAAAACACAGCAAGCGCTGGAACGGTCGATCACCGCCAGGTGGCAAAGGTTTGAACAAGATGGGGAAGGGATGGCCTACAAACAGCGGATCATAACCCTGAGTGCCCGAAAAAAGAAGGATTGACCATGAAACCGGCATCTGTGCTGTAATTCACCCTGGCGGGTTAGGGCGATGCTCAGTCCTCTATTTTAATATATAAATCATGAGGGCTTTCCGGACGATCTCTCGTATAGCCGTAGTCTATTTTGAAATCCCCGGCATCAACCTCCTGCTGCTCGGCCCAGTCATACATCGCACCAAAAGTTTGTGCAATGTCCGTTATGTCTCCTTCATGATGTTCATAAATATAAGTCTGGGAAGGGATGGTCACCTTTTCCATGTCATCCGGCAGGTGCGGATCCCCTTCGACTTCAACCCCGATGAATTGCCGGTACCTGCCATCAGCCACATCCAGTGACAAATCCATCATTACATCATTTTTCCTTCCTGCTATCTCCGTCAGCCGTTCTTTGAATAGCTTCCAGGCCGTCGGCATTTTTTCATGCAGTTGCTGCCAGGTGGCCGTTACCGGTAGCCCGACGACGGTGAATGATTTTTTCTCAACAATGGTCATAAGTGGTATATTGGAATTACTGGATGTAGACACATTTCAATATTACACAAGAAATCAAAAAAAGTGGATATTTCATATTTTCACTTCCGGTAATCGCAAACCAGCGAATCATTGCCATGCCCCCGAATTCTTGCATTCTTTGCAGCAGTACTGCCATTCAGCTTTTTTACAGCGACCTCTCCGAACACTATGCTTCAGACTATTACCAATGTCAGCGATGCAGGCTGATTTTTGCCCCTCCCAGGGACCGTCCCGCCCAAGAGGAAGAAAAAGCCCGCTACGATACTCATGAAAATGACCCTGAAGACGAAGGGTACCGTACTTTCTTAAGCCAGCTGTTTAATCCGCTCAATGATCTCCTTGAACCTGCAAGTAAGGGCCTTGATTTCGGTTCGGGCCCCGGGCCCACCCTCCACCTCATGTTTGAGGAAGCGGGACACCGCATGCGCATTTACGATTCTTTCTATGAGGATGACCCTTCGGTCTTCGGGGAAAGGTACGACTTTATCACGGCTACCGAAGTCGTCGAGCATCTCTTTCATCCCCGCCGGGAATTCGACCGTCTGTGGAAGTGCCTGCGTCCCGGTGGTCATTTGGGCATTATGACAAAAATAGCCCGCGATGATACCGGGCATTTTGCCAACTGGCATTATCGGCTGGACATAACGCATGTCACCTTCTACACGAAGAACACCTTCCGCTGGATGGCGGATCATTGGAAGGCCTCCGTCCGGTTTCCCGACGACCGGATTATCATCTTTCAAAAGCCGGAATAACGAGAGAGCCAGATTTATTAAAAGACATTCACTGCAAAATAATACCCCATTATTCCGCTGGCTATTATTTTCATCAGGGTGTTGACCAACAGCCCCGCAAACGATCCAATCGCAGACTTCAGCGCCCGGCCCGTTGTTTTTCCCGCAATAAGCTCCCCCGCGAATGCCCCGGCAAGTGGTCCCACGACCATACCTGCCGGCGGAAAGAAAATGACGCCCGCCAGCATCCCAAGAAGACTTCCCCAGACGCCATAGGCCGATCCGCCAAACTTTTTCGTGCCATAGGCGGGGATCACATTGTCCAAAACCATGATGAGGATCACGATCAGCGCCCATACTACCAAAAACGTGGTTGAAAAGGACTGCACGGCAACCTGCAGGGCCAGCAGCCCGCAGTAGGCTATGGGCGTTCCGGGGATGACGGGCAAGAACGATCCCAGAAAACCTGCTATAATACAAGCACCACCAGTGATAATCAGTATTGTTTCCATACCCAATAGTAAGCATTCATACATTCAAAAATGTGAAAAGGTCATGCGGAAATCAGTACCGCCAGAATCTACCGGCCGGACCTGCTTATGGTATCATCATTGTATCATCGGCAAATCAATTCCCCGTTCTTTGGCTGTTTGGACGGCTTCCTCGTATCCGGCGTCGGCATGACGCATGACCCCACTTCCCGGATCATTGGTTAACACCCGCTCCAGGCGCCGGTCGGCCCGGACCGTACCGTCGGCCACACACACCATGCCTGCATGTATGGAATAGCCGATGCCAACACCCCCGCCATGGTGCAGCGACACCCAGCTGGCTCCGCTGGCGGTATTGAGCATCGCGTTCAGCAGGGGCCAGTCGGCAATAGCATCCGAGCCGTCCTTCATCCCTTCGGTCTCGCGGTTTGGGGAGGCCACCGATCCCGCATCCAGGTGATCCCGACCGATAACCAGGGGGGCCTCTACCTTCCCCTTCTTAACGAGCCAGTTGAATTTGGCCCCCATCTCGGCACGCTCCCCGTATTCAAGCCAGCAGATACGCGCCGGCAGCCCCTGGAAGGATACCTGGTTTTGAGCCTTCCGGATCCATCGTCCCAGCGCTTCCTTCCCGGGAAACGTCTCAAGTACCGCTTGGTCCGTCGCATGGATATCCTGCGGATTGCCAGACAGGGCAGCCCACCGGAAGGGCCCCGACCCCCGGCAAAAGAGCGGCCGGATAAAGGCAGGCACAAAACCGGGAAAGTTAAATGCCCGGCTCATGCCCCGGTGATCGGCCACCTGACCTCGGATATTATTGCCGTAATCGAAGGTCACGGCGCCTTTCTCCTGCATCTTCAGCATGGTATCGACATGAACGACCATGGAGTCAAGGACCGCATCCTGGTACATCCGGGGATTCAGCTCCCGCTCCTCCGCGGCTTCCTCCAGCGACATCCCGGCCGGGATATAGCCCAGCTGCAGATCATGGGCTGACGTCTGGTCGGTCAGAACATCCGGGATCACCTCCTTTTCCAGCATCTCCGGCAGCACCTCAGCTATGTTTCCCAGCAGGCCGATAGAGCGGGCTTCGCCCTTTTCCCTGGCATCCAGGGCCTTCTCAAGCGCCTCGTCGAGGTCTGTACACTTTTCATCGCAGTAGCCGGTTTCAACGCGCCGGTCGATGCGATATTCATCTACTTCCACCCCGATAAAGGATGCGCCGTTCATCGTAGCCGCCAGCGGCTGGGCGCCTCCCATCCCTCCAAGGCCGGCGGTTACCACCAGCCGCCCCTCGAGCGTACCCCCGAATTTTTGGCGGGCACACTCCGCAAACGTCTCATAGGTCCCTTGCAGGATCCCCTGCGTGCCGATATAGATCCATGAGCCGGCGGTCATCTGGCCATACATGGTAAGTCCCATCTTGTCCAGGCGCCGAAACTCCTCCCAGCTGGCCCACTTCGGCACCAGGTGGGCATTGGCAATAAGGACCCGTGGGGCTTCTTCGTGCGTCTGGAAGACGCCCACCGGTTTCCCACTCTGAACAAGCAGGGTCTCGTCATTCTCCAACCGACGGAGCGTTTCCACAATTTTATGGTAACATTGCCAGTTGCGTGCGGCTTTCCCTCCCCCGCCATACACAATAAGCTCCTCCGGCTTCTCGGCCACCGCGGAATCGAGATTATTCATCAGCATCCGCAGGGCCGCCTCCTGGTGCCAGCCTTTGCACTGCAATGTGGTTCCCGTGGGGGCTTTTATATTTTTGCTGCTCTCTCCGTCCATATCATTTCCCATTGGTTTCAGGCGACATTACAAGGTAATAAAAATTTTGTATCTCCCGCCTCACACACCTCTTTTGGCGGGCAACAGACCACAATCGCTTTAAAATTTTTAAAAAAAATGCTCTCCCGTTCCCGGTGATTATCATACCCGGGCATAATTCCCTATATTTGCTGCCTTGTATTTTTAATGAAAAGAAGAAGACGTATGGCAAAAGAACACTCAGGAGCAGGGGCTGACTCTCAGAAACGTGACTTTTTCGGGCACCCCAGGGGTTTGTCCACCTTATTTTTTACAGAATTTTGGGAGCGCTTCAGCTATTACGGCATGCGTGCACTGCTGGTCCTGTTTATGGCAACCGCCGTTACGGAAGCCAATCCCGGCCTGGGCTTCAGCGACGGCAAAGCGACAGCCATCTATGGACTCTACACCTTCTTTGTGTATGTACTGGCCCTGCCCGGCGGCTGGATTGCGGATAACCTCTGGGGACAGCGCCGCAGTGTTTTTGTGGGCGGGTGTATTATCGCCCTGGGACACTTTACCATGGGCGGGCCACTGCTTGGATTCCCGGATGAACTTTCCTTCTTCCTGGGACTCTTTTTTATCGTGGTGGGAACCGGACTGTTAAAACCCAATGTCAGCTCCATGGTTGGCGATCTGTACCCCGAAGGCGGCGCCAGTCGTGATGCCGGCTTCTCCATTTTTTACATGGGCATTAACTTCGGAGCGATCCTGGGCCCCACGCTTTGCGGGATTCTCGGGGAAGGTTACAACTGGCACTGGGGATTTTCACTGGCCGGTTTCGGAATGTTACTGGGACTCATTTCTTATAAAGTCGGGGAGAAAAACCTCGGTGATGCCGGTAAGCTTAAAACTGATATGACGCCCGAGAAAAGGGCTTCCCTGAACCGCAATTTCTGGATAACCACCGGCATTTCCACATTGCTGATTGCCGCTTTCGGCTACTTAATGGGAACCGGTACCATAGGGCTTACGCTCGAACAAATTGCCCAGGTTCTCGGAACCAGCGTAGCGCTCATTGCAGTTGTATATTTTGCCTACCTCATCAACGGCACCGCCTCTATCGGGGCTGTCATTCTGCTTGCCGCAGCGGGCTATTGGGGAGCTTCCTTCTACTACGACTTTACGCTTTTTTCTTATCAGATCGGCATTGGCGTTACGGTCATCGCTTTCCTTCTCTTTAATACAACTCGCATGTTCGCTCCCAACAACAGCGTATCACTGACCAAGAAAAGGCTTTTCGTTATCTTCTGGCTCTTTATCCTGGCCGCCCTGTTCTGGAGCGGCTTTGAACAAGCCGGATCATCACTGAATCTTTTCGCTGAACGCGAGACAGATCGCATCTTTGGTCCCTATGGCTGGATTCAACAGGTCGGCGCCTTCCTTCCGGCCCTGCTTATCGCCCTGCCGCTGGGATACATCAGCTTCAGAATCTTTCGCCGCGATAACCTCTGGTGGGTTGGCAAGGCTGGGGTAGCCGGACTTTCACTCCTGGTTGTTGGCTTTGCCTATTATGTTTCCATACAGGTAACCAGCTCCTGGGAAATGCCGGCCAGCATGCTCCAGAATATTAATCCTCTTTTTATTGTCATCCTGGCTCCCGTTTTTGGGTGGCTATGGACCTGGCTTGCGGCCCGCAACGCCAATCCCTCTATTCCCGCCAAATTTGCGCTCGGACTCTTTGGATTATCAGCGGGGTTCTTTGTTATCTCCTGGGGAGCCGCCAATGCCACGGGACCGAACTCCGTATCCCCGGCCTGGCTGGTGGTCACCTATTTCCTGCATACCTGTGGTGAACTCTGCCTGTCCCCTGTTGGACTTTCCTCCATGACCAAGCTGGCGCCCGAAAACCGTGTAAGCCAAATGATGGGTATCTGGTTTGTGGCGGCGGCACTGGGGAATCTCTTTGCAGGCCTCATGGCCGGACAGCTGGAGACACTGGCCCCATCCAGCCTGTTCTGGACGGTAGCAACGCTTATCGGCGGAGGCGGAATTATTGCGATCCTCGCCGCACCTCCTGTCAAGAAACTTATGGGAGATGTGGAATAACATTGACTTCTTATGCATAGCATGATGGCCCACCTTCCAGCTGTGGACCATCATGCCTCGGAAAAGATTCAATTACATATACTTGGTCCCGTTAGGGCCATGGATATTTGAATTTACATAGTTTGTAGGAGGGGGATCGGTGGCACTTGCCAGCAATTCACCGAGAAAGCACCCTGCCGCCGCGGCCCATTCACTTAGTCTGTTACCTCCTTCAATGCTCTTTTTCTCTTTTTCAGATAAAAGCTCCAACGATTCGCCTTGAAATAAGCTGTTGAGATTCTCCATAAGAGTTTTCCTTTCGGTTAGTTTTTAGTATGTCAGGATTATTCTGCAGCAGCTTCCTTGATCTCCTCCTGTGCCCAGCAACCAACGAATCCACTAACAAATGCCACTCCTATTTCTATCACTTTTGTACTAACAAGCACGACTCCCCCATTTACCTTCCTCAGGCTTTCACTGCTCAACTCGTCAACCTCATCATTCACAAACGGATAATTGTTCATGGCCTTTCAGCTTTTGATTCGTGTTTATGTTTCGATCCGGAATGATTCAATGTTGGACTTTTCACTGAACAAATAAATACAGTGGATTTTTTGGTGATTTTATTTTCACCACTCCCAAGGTGCGGGACCGGAATAACGCGAGGCAGGTACTCTATTCCAGGCCCTCCTTTTAAAAACAGGCAAAGGTGTCACTCCGAGCCCAGCGAGGAGTCTCAAATGGTACCATGGGGTATATTGTAAACTAATTTCATTCATCGGATGAGTGGAGGGGGCACCCACAAGACAAGATCCTGCTACTCATCCGATGAATATATAACTCCACGCAAGAGGAAGAGACCGCTTCGCAGCACCAAAAGGGAGCCACAGCTCTCAAGGCCGTACATTTAAACCTGACTGCCTGACTACGTTACCCCAAGTTAAGACTATGCATAAACCGTGTCCCATCCTCAAATGAAGTATGGCGTAGCCTACGACGGGATCATGTCTAAGGTGCGACGCGGGCATGTCGTACCCTAGACATAGTATAGCTCTACCTTACGACCATATATTGTCGTAGCCTTAACACAGGATATGCCCTCCCATTAAACCCATTACTGTACAATCAGCCGGGGCGTAAAAATAGTTGATCGCAATTGGTTGCCGTTCCGAGGCGTATTCCGCACCTCCAACCGGTAGGTGCCGGGTGACAGCTCTTCAGGGATGCGCAAAGCCAGCGTCGTTGGCTCATTGGTGTGGATTTGGGGCGCCTCCGTCTTGTCGTCGCCGGACTGGGGAACAAAGAAAACGCCTTCGTCTTCGATATTATCATAGATCTTCAGGTTACTGCCGGTAATCTCCAGCACATCGCCAGGGGTAAGGACCTCATCGATGGTGCCGCTGGCCCAGTCGTTGACCTCATCGATTTCCGGGGTCACACCTCCCCCGGTCAACTTACGCACGGGAATATCCCCGGCGATCTCGGTAACGGTGCTCTTGGGCACCAATTTGATCAATATCTCGTGGCGACCCGGCTCAAACTGGTCGTCTTCGCTTGTAAATATCCCGCTGATGCCGAAACGTGTGCGGATATACTCGTCGGTATATCCTTCTCCCTCCCGAAGGTAGAGGATAATACGCTTCCAATAGTTGTCGATGACGGCGTTGGTCTCGGTAGGCTTCAGGATCGAGCCCGGAGCAGTGATATCCTCAATCAGATCTTTCCGGGTGTTCATGGTAACATCCACCGGGCGTGCCAGGCGGTCATCCGGGTCATCAGTGGTAAAGGGGTTATTATATAGACGATAGTACAGCATAATCCGTAGTATTCTATTAAGGGTTTTGGCTCTTTTGATGGTGCTGCCATATCAGGCCGGCAAGGCGCATCGTTCCTGATGCATTTAGCCTGATTTCAACGTAGTTATCATAACTAAAATGCCTATTTGCCTTGAAAAGGCAAGAAAAAATGTGGCTGTCTAAAAGGTTTTATATTGGTTTAACTGCCTAATAATTTAAGGTTGTAACATCCTTTCAAAGGGCTACCATCCCCTTGTCCTCCTTCTCCAGAGCTTGTCCCGAAAACTATCGGGAGAGAAGAGGGATTCAGGGAGATTGATTCTCCCACACCATCCACGGCCTCTCAACACCTGAAGAGGTTCTTAAAACCCGGCTGCAGCTCAGCCAGCAGGAACAAACCGCCATATTCATATCCCTGCCTCACCTCAATCCTCCTGTCCTCCTTCTCCAAGGAGGAACGCACCAACCAACCTGGATAACTTATTTATTCATTTAAAAGGTATAATTATATTTTGATATTGGTGGCCATAATTCAAGATCAAGGGATCATGAATAAATCACATTACCATAAAGAAAATAAGGAGTTAGCTCGAAAGCTTCGTAAAGACGGCACCAAAGGTGAAGCAACCCTCTGGGAGAAGGTATTAAGAGCAAAGCAATTTCACGGATATCAATTTAACCGCCAGTATTGCATTGATGAGTATATTGTAGATTTCATCTCACGTAAACTAAAGCTGATTATCGAAGTGGACGGTTACTCCCATACCTTCAAACAGGAAGAAGATAAATGTAGAGATAAAAAGTTAATCGAACTGGGATACACCACGGTACGGTTTTCAGAACAGGAAGTCTGCACTGACCTGGACAATGTTATACGGGTTTTAGAAAGCTATCTTCCAGACAACAATTGAATTCAATCCTCCTGTCCTCCTTCTCCAAAGCTTGTCCCGAAAACTATCGGGAGAGAAGAGGGATTCAGGGAGATTGATTAACCTTAATTGAATTTTTAGACTGCCTCAACAACTAGTTAAACACATATCTATGTAGATTTTTACAGCCATAGAAGATCAATCCTACTGCCTCTCTTCTGTGGAAAACCTCGCATCAGGAAGCTTAAAATGGGACGGGCTGGAAGCCCTTCCCATATTTTTCACTCAAAGACGATCGTCCGGTTGTCATGTATGAAAATCCGCTCCTCCAGCAACAGCTTTACGGCCTTTGCCAACACGGTCTTCTCCACATCCCGGCCGGCATTGGCCATCTGCTCGGCAGTATGCGTATGGTTGACCGGCAATACATCCTGGGCAATGATGGGGCCCTCGTCAAGATCATCCGTAACAAAATGTGCAGTAGCCCCGATGATCTTAACCCCGCGCTCAAAGGCCTGCCGGTAAGGATTGGCCCCGATGAAGGCCGGCAAAAAGGAATGATGAATGTTTAAAATGCGATCCTGGTACCGATCGACAAAGTCGGAGGTAAAAATACGCATATACTTCGCCAGTACGATGTAATCGGGAGCATACTGATCCACGACCTCCTGCAGCTGTTTCTCATGGGCCCTGCGCTCCAGCCCCTCATGGCTCAGGTGGTGAAACGGGATATCAAAAGCACGGGTTAAACTGCCAAGAGTATCATGGTTGCTGATCACAGCATCAATCCTGGCGGGGATCTCCCCGTAGCTGTGCCTCAGCAGCAGATCTCCCAGGCAGTGCGCCTCCCTGGTCGCCATAATCACAATAGAGCGGTTTCCAATTTCAGCCTGCCGGATATTTGCCGCCGGCGGAAGAGCCTCCTCAAGATCCGCCACAACATCGTTTGGGGATTCCGTTCCCTCAAAAGCTGTTCGCATGACAAAATGATCGGTTGTTGCATCCACAAATTCCTGGTTGCTGACAATATTCAGCCCGTGCTGGTACAATACCTCCGTGATTTTGTATACCAATCCCTTCTCGTCCGGACAGTCAATATGCAGTACTTGTTCCCCCATTGATCCGTTGTTTCATTCGTTAATTGATACTATGTCTTCTAAAAACAGCCTGAACAGTAAAAATAAAATCCACGCCGATCAATAAAATTTCGGCAACAGGCAGACCAAGCACCAGTGCTGCCAACATGGATGCTGATTATACCTGCCAGAGTCGTTATATTCAACACTATGAAAAAAAGCACCGAGCAAACAGCTACCGAAACCAGCGCCACAATCACCGAACGCCCACCCATCGCGGCCATTGCCACACCGGTTGGCGAGGGCGGCATTGCCGTCATTCGCGTATCCGGGAAAGAGGCCATCGCCAATGTCAATCGGGCTTTCCGGGGGGCGGACCTGACCGAACAGCAGAGTCATACCGTTCATTTTGGCAAAATTGTGGATGAGCGGGACGAGGTCGTTGATGAAGTGCTGGCTACGCTCTTCCACTCGCCAAAATCATACACCGGCGAAGAAACTGTGGAAATATCCTGCCACGGCGGGGTACTGGTTACCCAGGCCGTGCTGGAAACAATACTGGG
Organism: Fodinibius sediminis; assembly: GCF_900182555.1. Lineage (GTDB taxonomy): Bacteria > Bacteroidota > Rhodothermia > Balneolales > Balneolaceae > Fodinibius > Fodinibius sediminis. Next base: position 332,813 of record NZ_FXTH01000001.1, read on the forward strand.
GCTCGGCATACAGCCGGCGGAGGCCGGAGAATTTACCCAGCGGGCCTTTTTAAACGGCAAGATGGAGCTCAGCCAGGCCGAAGCAGTGGCTGATCTCATTCATGCCAAAAGCGCCAAGGCGCTCGACTCCGCCCACCAGCAGCTGGAGGGTCGACTGGGGGAACATATCAAACAGTTCCGGCAGCAGATTATAGATGCCACGGCCATGGTCGAGCTGGAGCTCGACTTTGTAGAGGAGGATGTTGAGTTTGCCAACAAGGAGCAGCTCAAACAGCTGCTTGAAGAACTCGACCAGGAAATTGACAGCCTGCTGGCCACTTACGAAACCGGGCGGCTGGTCAAGCACGGGGTGCAAACCGTTTTTATGGGGCTGCCCAATGCCGGCAAATCCACCCTGCTTAATACCCTGGTAGGCAAGGACCGGGCTATTGTTACCGATATTGCCGGCACCACGCGCGATACCATTGATGTGGACTGGAGTTATGACGGTCTTCGATTCATCCTGACGGATACGGCGGGCCTCCGTGAAACCGAGGACATTGTGGAAGCGGAAGGCGTCAAGCGTTCCCAGAAGGCCTTCCGGGAGGCCGACCTGGTTGTCTACCTGAAAGACTTGTCGCATCAGCTGACTGGGGAGGAGCAGCAGGACATCTCCTCCCTGCAGCAGGATGCCGGTGAGACCCCCTTTGTACTGATCGGCACCAAAAAAGACATCGCCCGGCCCGTGGACGATGAACGCATCGCCTATGATCTCAAAATTTCAGCCCTGGAAGGGGCAAAAATTGAGGATCTGAAACAGCTGATGAAGCAGCGGGCGCTGGAAAACAAACACTATGATGCCTCCAGCCTGCTGGTGACCTCCAGCCGCCACCGGGATGCCCTGCAGAAGGCCCGCGAACATATTCGCAGCGCCCTGCAGGCCCTGGAACAGGGCCTGACCGGGGATTTCCTCTCCATCGATTTGCGGTCGGCCCTTAAAGACCTGGGGACAATCACCGGCGAAATAACAACCGAAGACATCCTGGATTCCATCTTCTCGCGCTTCTGCATCGGTAAGTGATATACATAGAACGCAGATCATACGGGCTGTGCGGGTTGTTGCAGCTTATAATACCCACGCTTATCGATTAAAAACTCATTTTGAACTATTGAAACCATAGTAACACCGGCAATCCTCCTGTCCTCCTTCTCCAAGGAGGAACGCACCAACCAACCTGGATAACTTATTTATTCATTTAAAAGGTATAATTATATTTTGATATTGGTGGCCATAATTCAAGATCAAGGGATCATGAATAAATCACATTACCATAAAGAAAATAAGGAGTTAGCTCGAAAGCTTCGTAAAGACGGCACCAAAGGTGAAGCAACCCTCTGGGAGAAGGTATTAAGAGCAAAGCAATTTCACGGATATCAATTTAACCGCCAGTATTGCATTGATGAGTATATTGTAGATTTCATCTCACGTAAACTAAAGCTGATTATCGAAGTGGACGGTTACTCCCATACCTTCAAACAGGAAGAAGATAAATGTAGAGATAAAAAGTTAATCGAACTGGGATACACCACGGTACGGTTTTCAGAACAGGAAGTCTGCACTGACCTGGACAATGTTATACGGGTTTTAGAAAGCTATCTGCCAGACAACAATTGAATTCAATCCTCCTGTCCTCCTTCTCCAAAGCTTGTCCCGAAAACTATCGGGATAGGGACGCACCAATTACGTCTGCCGCCCCCAATGTCCCTCCTGGGAAGAGGGATTCAGGGAGATTGACCCGCTATTCAATAAAATCAATTTAACCTTTTAGCCGACAAATAGGTTATAATACGCGTTAAAAGACCTCTGCTCCTGAGCTAAAAAGCGCGGGCAGGGCTTGGAACCGCAGAGTTATACTCCCGGCGTACTTAACGCTGTTCGCCTACAATACCTTCTATCTTTTTGACTACGTCTGTACTGTAGAGCTGTTCATTCTCCTTCACCTCTCCCTTTTTGACGGCCCGGTGGCCGTACATCATCAGCCAAACCTCCCCGGCCCCCTCGATATTAGAGCCGTGGCTGCGCCACGTATCGAGCGGCTGCGTTCCGCGCCCGTGGTCGGTTGTAATAATGAAGGTCGTCTTTCCCCTGTAATAGGGATCGCGCCGGGTGTATTCCCACAGCTCCTTCAAAAAGGCATCCGTGCTGTGGGCCGAGTTCAGGTAGGCCTGGTAATTGCCCTGGTGGGCAAAATCATCGGTTTCCCCATAGGCGATATAGATTATATCCGGGTGCCGGGCTTTCATATACTCGAGCGCATAATTATGGGTGAACATATCCAGCCGAACGGAGCTCCAGGGGCTGGGCGTATGGGGCTGCACCCTGTTCAGGAACTGTTCGATTTCGGTGAGATTTGCTCCTTTTGCCTTCTCAAAGCCGGCATTCACCGGCACCCCGCTTCGCTGCTCGTTAATGATATACGGAAAGACATCCCAGCTGCCGAAAGCGGCTACCTTCCCACGGTAAACGTCCCCCTGGTTGAGTTCTTCCAGGATGGTAACATTGGGATTATTGATCTTGTCATTGCTGTCTATGTGCTCATCATCCGCTTCTCCGGTCAGGATTTCATTATATCCGGGATAGGAAAACAGCATGCTGTTCGTCAGATTGACCTTGCTCCCGTATATCCGGTTTCCGTGGATAGTTCCTATCCCGGCAACCGTATTCCAGATAAACGGCAAGAGGGCTGCGCGGCGCTCTTCGGGGTGGTTCCGCCAGAATTTTTCTTTCAGGGAAGTGGCATCCGATACATAATCCTCATGGCCAATAAGCAGTGAATCGGCACCGGTGAAAAGCTCCTGCCAGCGAAAGCCGTCCAGAGTTATAAGCACCACTTTTTCTGCTGAAGAGTTATCCTGAGCACAGGCGTCTTGCACCCAGCCTCCAAATAAACAGCAAAATAACATCCATACTACGAGAACATCTGTTTTATCCATGTCAAATTTATCAATAATTATGAGTTGCCCGGTTAGAAATTAAGATATAGTCCTTATGATTGACCAACTTCTCTTTATGCAAGGAAGGCCATGGATGGTTGGCTACATGTAACCATCGAGCATATTATAGGTTATATATTCCCGATCAAAGGAGCCATCTTCGTATAAGTTAACCATAGCGTAGCCCGGCGGGGTTTGGTGATAATTGCCATTCCACCAGTTGCCGCTGACCGCACCATTACAGTAATAGGTTACATCATTATAATCAACCCGATCCAGCAGGTGAATGTGACCGCTTAAACACAGCTGCACATTGAGATGCCGGCAAAACAGCTCCACAATTCGGCGGGCATCGATGTGCATCCAGGCGCCGGGGACTTCCCAGTCGCCTGACTCTTCATTATTACCGTCAAAATAGGCCGCTGCACACACAATGGGGATATGCGACAGCACCATGACGGGCGTGTCTTCAGGAGTTGCCGAAAGTTCTTTCTTAAGCCACGCAAATTGCTCTTCATCGAGGCGGGCGGTGTACCAGTCGCCATTGATAGAATGGGTGCTGTCGAGCACGATGAAGTGCCAGCCCGCCCGGTCGAAGCTGTAATAACGCTGATCTAATTCCATGGCCTCCATTGCCCATTTCTTGCCATAAAGCGGGTCGTCCATCGCCCCTTCTCCCCAGACATCATGATTACCGATACAGTCAATCACCGGCAACCCATTTTCTTGCTGAAGGATGCGGTGCCAAAGATCCCACTGTGCTTTTACTTTTGAACGGGAAGTGCCCAGGGCATCGTTAATCGCATCGCCACCATTAAAAATGATATCGGGTGGATCCTGCTGCCCCTGCAAATGATGCAGGCACTGCTCCAGTCCCTTGGCAGAGCGATATTTGTCATCCGTATTATTGCTTAGGTGTACATCCGTGATATGGGCAATACGCAAGACCCGTCTCTTATTTTCTGTCGTCTGCTGGTACGTTTTCCCCGCCGTCAAAAGGCTGCCCAGGGAAGCGCTGCCGGTATATTTCAGAAAATCTTTTCGATCCATTATAAAATATCTGTTATGTTATTTAAGCCACCAGGGCGTCTCGCGAATTCCGTCATTGCCTGCGCCAAACTGACGCTCAATGGCGGCCGAGACATTGGCGTTATTATTCTGATATTCACTCTGCGGGTAGATCCACCGCGCGGGAGGAGGGCCGGTCTGCGGCTGCAGGAATTCCGGGTAGCCCGTTCTCAGCTGCTCAAAGTAGAGCGTCCATCCACCCTGCAAGAACGATCGCAGGTATTTCTGCAGGGCGATACGCCTTAACTTTTCCTCCGCTGTTGCAGCGGCGGATAAATTGACCGCTTCTCCCTGCAAGTACTCCTCAGCTGCTTGTTCGTCAACATAGGAGGCATAATCCTCTGCATAGATATTGTAGAAAGCGAAGCTGGCCTTAACCCCTTCGTTATAATAGGTTTCTGCCGTTGAGCCGTTGAACCAGCCGCGCAGTCGGGCCTCTGCCAGTATAAATTGAAGCTCGGAATAGCCCAGCAGTACGTGCGGCTCATTGGTGGGATCTCCGAAGTAGCGAAGATCGACGAGCGAGATGTTGCCTGCTGCCGCTTTATCACTGTTATTGCCATACTGTCCGATAGGGTTGCCGCCTTCGTACGCATTAAAATTGTCCGTACTCAACCCTTGTTCACTGGCACTTTTCGTTTGATTGGCATAGATAAACAAGCGGGGATCCTGCCGGTCCTGAAGCCGCTTGATGAACGTAGAATCGACATAAATATCAGATCCGTAGGTGCTGGAATTATACTCGCCATACCGGCTGCCCAGTTGATCATAGAACTCCATCTGGCCGTTGTCGGCAATTGATTCTATGAGCGGCTCGTTCTGGGCGATAGATGAAAATTGACCGGGAATATCCAGATCTGCCTCCCCTACTTTATTGGATAACGTCATCAGCACCTTGAGCCGGAAAGAGTTTACCAGCCGACGCCATTGGGAGGCATCCGAAGCATAAATGATGTCTCCCTCAATGACATCGTCATTTTCTCGCAGCAAGGTATTGGCCTCTTCCAGCTCGGTTAAAATACCCTTGAAAACGGCTTCCTGGGTATCATAGGCCGGGGCATAGATATTTTCCGTTTCGCCTTGCAGGGCTTCCGAATAGGGAATATCCCCGAATCTCAGCGTCAGATTATAGAAGTAATAGGCCCGGAAGAATTTGCCCAGCGCCTCGTATACCGGTTTATTAACCCGTTTTGCTTCTTCAATCATCTTGGTGACATTCCGCAGGCGATTGTAGTCATCAAAACTTCCGCGATTCCATTTATAGTACTGGAGTGCGCTCTCACCCGAGGTACTCACAATCATTCGGCTTGCCAGCAGAGGATTCAGTCCCTCTACCTGGAAGGCATTCGATTGGATTTGGGTCAGCAGTAACTGCGGCGGGGTTTGGGCTACGCTGTTGGGATTATCGTCAAGTTCTTGCAAATCATTACACGAGGTAATGACGAATACGGCCATCAAAAGGATGTATAGTGACTTCTTCATTGTTGGAATCTTTATAATTTTGAATGGATGCATAACTAGAGCGACAGGTCGATCTTAAGACCGACATACCGGCTTGAAGGATCCTGAAGGTTATTGTCATTACCGAAATCGGGATCGATTATTTTAGCTTTTTTCAGGATGGCAAGGTTGTATCCAAAAGCGGTAAGCTTCAGCTTTTTGACGCCCAGACGGGGAAACAGGTAAGCCATATTATACGTCAATGAAACATCCCGAAGCTTTACAAAACTGCGATCGAATACATTGGCAAACAGCTCGCTTTCATCCTGGGTAACCTTGGCTCGGTAGGGATAGTTCTGGGCCCACTGCTGCCAACCTATGGCTGTTGTATTTTCTTTAAACTCTCGGGTATCACTGACAACATTCCCGTCCGTATCGGTCTGCAGTTCACCGCTTACCACGTTCACACCTTCCGGTACATACACCGGTTCGCCGGCGGCATATTCTTCATCTCTCCATCGGGTTGATTGCGGATGCTTGCCGCCCCACCACATTTTCTCTACGGTCAGGGAGTTCATCACTCCCCCTACAGCCCCGTCGATACTAATGTTCAGAGCAAATTTTTTGTACTTAAACTGGTTTTGAAGACCAAACCGCCAGTCGGGCAGCAGGTGTCCTTTCAACTGAGGATAGGGATCCCGGGTAGGCAGGCCGGTTTCTTCATCCAAGATCAATTGTCCATCCGGCGTTTTCATCCACCCGGTAGCGTAGTAGTTATCAGCACGTTCTCCCTCCGCCAGGTTATGGTATTCATCCTGGTCGCCGTAAATGCTGGACAGCCGTTCCACGCGCCGCGACCAGTTGGCCGTAAGGTTCCAATCAAAACTCTGGCTCTGTACCGCGGCCGATTTGACGGTCACCTCCACCCCGTTGGTGGTATACTCGTTGCCGTTGATCTTGCGGCTGTCAAATCCGGAAGCCAGCGATATGGGCAAGTCAATAATCTGGTTCTTATCTACAATGTTGTAGTAGGTTACATCAAAATTGAATCTGTTGCTGAACAATCCTGCCGAGAGGCCTACTTCCCTGGTAATGGACTGCTGCGGATTAATGAAAGGATTGACGATTCCCGAAGGATACGTTAGCTGTGGATTGCCATTGAAGTTCCCCGTCTTGTCATAGTAAGCGACGGTTTGGTAAGGATTTTCGAAATCCGGATCGAGATCGCTGGATACTTTCGCCCATGAACCATACAACCGCAGATTTGAGATAGACTGCGGCAGATCAACAAGATTGGATACCACCGTACTCAATGAAGCCGAGGGATAAAAATAAGAATTGTTTGATTCCGGCATGACCGACGACCAATCATTACGCCCTGACACATTCAGGAAGAAAGCATCCAGAAATTCCAGGTCCACCGACCCATACAAACTCCGGATTGCCTTTTTACGCTGCTCCGTTGATCCCTGCACACTTCGCTTGGTATTGGACAGGCTGTATACCCCGGGGACTACCAGGCCATCGGTTGAGTTATAGTACTCTTCGTAGCTCTTGTAGTTGGCATTCCCGCCGGCTATTGCATTGAAGTTAAAAAAGGAAGCAAGCCGGTTTTCGTATCGGAACCGCAAATCGTTGTCAAAGGTAAGCGCATCCATATTCCAGGTTTTGTAAAAGCCGTCCCGGGGATCCCCATACCGAAGGTACGACTTGGGCCGCTCCTGATCTTCGAAGCGATCTTTTTTATTGACCGACGACCGGGCCTGTACATACAGGGTATTCGTGACATCCCATCGTAACTTGAGCTGTCCGCGGTATATATCAGAATCATACTCCTGGTTGCGCTTGTAGGCTCCGAAGTAGGGATTGTTGTACCACGCATAGTTCCAGTTGGCCTGCTTGTACCCTTCTTGTCCGGGAACCCAGAGATTCTTTTTCTGAGCCTGCGGATCCACATCGGTGCCTTGCCAAATCAGGAGCGTATAAATATGATTGTTGGGACCATAGCCGTAGGCGGGGTAGTTGGGCGATTTTACTTTATTATAGGATACTTTATTATCGAGGGTTATTGAAGGACTGATATTAAAGGTGGATGCAAATGACACACCGCCGCGATCCACCGAGGTATTCGGGACTCGCCCCTGCTGCACACCATAATTCCCCGAGAAACGATACCGTGCATCATCCTTTTTATAAGCCAGAGAAAAGTCGGTGGTATTAAAAATTCCCGGCCGCATAAATTCCTGCAGGTTATCATGCGATTCCCACGGAACAGGCACACGCTCATAGCGCGATTTGTCGTCATATTTGGTGCCTTCGACCGTGCCATACCATTCTATAGTCTCGCCGGTCTCCGTGTCGCGGATGGGACTGTTCCACTGCGGAATCAATTTATCGCCCTCAAATTTGGGACCCCAAATCATATCGCCGTCCGAAACTCCGCCCCCTTTGCCATCCCAGAATTCATATTCACCATTGGAGCCGTTACCATACTGTTTTTGGACGTCCGGGAAGACCGCATATCCGGCAGTACGCATCGTACTGTTTGAGATATTGACTTGTAATCCCTCTGTTCGGGCATCTTTGGTAGTGATCAGTATTGCGCCGTCCTTTCCCCGCGATCCGTACAGTGCGGAAGCTGTTGTACCTTTCAATACATTAATTTCAGCGATATCATTTTTGGAGATATCAAAAAAGTCGGTTTCGACCGGCACGTCATCGATCACGATAAGCGGCTCCTTGCCCCTCAACAGAATTTCCGGGCTCTGAAACAGACCGGTTGGATTATTTACCGTAAGCCCCGATACCTTGCCGCTAAAAAGATTCGCGACATTAGGAGCCGTGGTATTTTCCAGAGATTCGGTCTCAATTTCCTGTGTCGAATAACCGATCTTTTCTTTTTGCTGAACAACGCCCATGGCTGTAACCACAACCTGACCAATTTCACCGATGGCCATCTGTAAAGTTACATCAATAACTTCCCGGCCGAATACGGGAACGGTTCTTTTTTCATATCCAACGAATGAAAAGGTGAGCGTATCTTCCCTACCAGCTTCTAAACTATACTTTCCGTCGATGTCTGTGGAGGTGCCCCGAGCTGTTCCTTTGATCATCACATTCACCCCGGGCAAAGCTTCCCCATCGGAGTCGGTTACCCTTCCCCCAATATTATAATCCTGAGCCTGACCGATTACCTGTATACATAAAAGGCCAATGACCAACAGCCAATACTTTTTCATTGTACTATTTGCGATTTAAGTGTTCGACTTTGTGATTTAATATGAGTCCTTCCTCATATTTTGTTTTGAGTCTAACATACAGGCAGGCCTTAACCCGGGTGTTACAGAAGTATTATGCTTGCGTTAAGAGCGGTCCGGAAAGAGGCAGGCAACGATCTTTTAAGAAGGGCGGGGATGACTCTATTGGGCAAAGGACATACCAAACGCGGGGCGCCGCATATTTGTTACCACTCCTCAAACTACTTTCTTAACGCACCATATGATATCATGAACGTTACCTACTCCGTGCTCGACCTTGCCGTCGTTACCGAAGGGCAAACCCATGCGGATGCTATTCGCTGCAGCCGCCAGCTTGCCAAAGAAGTGGAACAGATGGGATATACACGCTTCTGGATGGCCGAGCACCACAACATGGAAAACATTGCAAGCTCCGCCACCTCCCTCCTGCTCGGCCATATTGCAGTAGCAACCGATACCATCCGCGTGGGGTCCGGCGGCGTCATGCTGCCCAACCATTCTCCGCTGATCATTGCAGAACAGTTTGGCACCCTGGCCACCATCTATCCCGACCGCATTGACCTTGGCCTGGGCCGTGCCCCAGGTACCGACCAGGCCACGGCACAGGCTATACGCCCCGATCGCATGCAGCAGGTGCGGCAGTTCCCCCGGAATGTCAAACAGCTGCAGCAGTATTTCTCCACTGATAACAGCACTTCTGCTGTCCGGGCCATCCCCGGTGAGGGAACCGAGGTGCCAATCTGGATTCTGGGTTCCAGCACCGACAGTGCCCACCTGGCCGCAGCCATGGGACTGCCCTATGCTTTTGCCAGTCATTTCGCCCCCCAGCAGCTTCATGCTGCCCTCGAGGTCTACCGCGACAACTTTCAGCCCTCGGAACAGCTGGAGGCTCCGTACGTTATGCCCTGCGTTAATGTTGTTGCAGCAGATACTGACGAACAGGCCGAATGGTTATCCACTTCGCTCAAGCAGATGTTCATGGGCGTAGTTACCGGTGACCGACGGCCCATGCCAGCTCCGGTTGATGACATGAGCGATGTCTGGACCCCGCGCGAAAAGATGGCGGTGGAACAGATGCTCACCTACTCCTTTATCGGAGGACCGAATACCATCTCCGAACAGCTGAGCGACTTTCTGGATCAGACCGGGGCTGATGAGATCATGATCGCATCCTATATCTATGATCAAACGCAGCGCATGAGATCACACCGGCTCGTTGCAGATATCATGAGCTCCTGACGCTGTCCGTAATGTCGCACTGGCTGTAATCGACTTTTTAGAATTTTCCTGCTACTTTAGAAATAAGAACCTCGCCCGTGACGGCATATTGCCGGTCCGGGCACATCCACATTCCAGGTTAACACAAAATCATTGTCCCATGACTCGTGTGACTATCGTACTGTCCATTATGCTAATTAGCCTGACGACTTCCTCCCTCTTCGCACAGGACGGGCACCCCCCGCTCGATATCAACCTTGAAGGGTACGACTACCCCTATCCGGCCGAATATTTTGCCTTCCGATCTCAGCAGCAGGCGCTGAAAATGGCTTTCATGTACGAGCAAGCCGACCAGCCGATCGGCAGGACCGTACTGCTGTTTCACGGGAAAAACTTCAACGGAGCGTACTTCGGAGAAACCATGCGGGCATTACTGGCGGAAGGCTTCGACGTATTGGCCCCCGACCAGATCGGCTTCGGGAAGTCGACAAAACCCGGGAACTATCAGTATACCTTTCAGCAGCTTGCCAAAAACACCAGGGCCCTGATGGATTCACTGGGCATCCAGCGGGCAGTGGTGCTTGGCCATTCGATGGGTGGGATGCTGGCCACACGATTTTCACTGATGTATCCGGAAGCGGTGGAAACCCTCGTACTGGAAAACCCCATCGGTCTGGAAGACTGGAAGCGCAAAGTCCCCTACCAGGGCATTGATCACTGGTATCAGCAGGAACTCGACAAAACCTATGAAGGTGTCAAGCAATATATGGCCCAAAGCTATTATGATGGTGACTGGGAAACCGCCTATAATGAGTGGCTCCGCCTTCGGACCGGCTTCATCGGCCAGCCCGATTACGATCGGTATGCCTGGAACCAGGCCCTGACTACCGACATGGTTTTTACACAGCCGGTACTCTACGAATTTTCGGAGCTGGAAGTTCCGACCGTGCTCATTATCGGCCAGCGCGATCGAACAGCCCTTGGTACGGGCCTGGTCCCCGATTCCGTAGCTGCAACCATGGGACAGTATCCCAAGCTGGGCCGTCAAACGGCTAAACAAATTCCTGATGCTACGCTTGTTGAGCTCGATGATATCGGCCACCTGCCGCACATCGAGGCTTTTGACCGTTTCATCAAGGTCCTTCTTGCGAATATCAAATAATATAAAGCAAAAAAGCCCGGGCATTTACGCACCGGGCTTTAAATTCCGTATCTATTACACCTTAACAGGTGTTAGTTGCCGCCGTCTGTCGAGCCCCCATCATTTCCACCCTGATTTTGCGGAAGTTCAGGTACCGCTGACGGTGTTTGTGATGGATTATTGCCCGACCCATTTTGCTGTGCCGGCAATTCAACGCCGCTTTCCTGTACCGCACTCTCTGATGTTGTTCCCTGGTCAATAGCAAAATTGGCGAGCAGGCAAAGCACCAGCAAGGCGCCTCCCAATACACTGGTTGATTTTGAAAGCAGGTCGGCCGTACGTCGGGCTCCAAGACCGGCTCCCCCCTGCATACCTCCGGCCAATCCGCCCGAAAGTCCTTGCCCCTGACCGGGTTGCAGCAGAATGACAATCGTTAAAAGAACACAAACAAGAACAATAACAAATAAGATAATATTGTAAAGCATGGTAAATAAAGATAACAGTAAACTTTAGACCCGTTAATGTATCCAAAATTCGCTTTTTTTACAATGATATACTTACAAATAACTTCCCTTTCTTGTATTATTACATTTGTGTTGACGAATTTAACCCCTTAACCCTCGATCCTGTGCAGGATATCACTACTCAAATACAGGAAGTTTTTGAAAGCTCGCCATCTCTGACCTATAAGATCGTTCTTACGGTCGGCGTAATTTTTGTCATATGGCTGATTCGCTACCTGGCCGTACGCATGGTCAACAAACAGCTGCCCGAAGCCAAAGAACAGTACAAATGGCGTAAGAACCTCACCTATGTCTCTGCATTTATAGGCTTTCTCATTGTCGGACGCATCTGGTTTGAGGGCATTCATTCCCTGGCCACTTTTCTGGGATTGCTCTCCGCCGGACTGGCTATCGCGCTCAAGGATCCCATCACAGATTTTGCCGGCTGGCTTTTCATCCTCTGGCGCAAGCCCTTCAACGTGGGTGACCGCATCCAGCTGGGCGACACCAAAGGAGATGTCATCGACCTTCGGATTTTTAAATTTACCGTCCTTGAAATAGGAAACTGGGTGCGCAGCGATCAAAGTACCGGTCGCGTCGTTCATATTCCAAACCACCAGATTTTTTCGGATCCGTTGGCCAACTACACCAGTAGCTTTGACTTCATCTGGAATGAACTGGAAGTGCTTGTAACCTTCGAAAGTGACTGGGAAAAGGCTAAAAACATCCTACAGGATATTGCCGACAAGCATATTGAACAATTCTCGGAGCAGGCAAACCGCCAGGTCCAGCGGGCCCAGAAGGCCTATCTCATTTATTACCGTCACCTCACCCCCATTGTATATACCGACGTCCAGGACAGCGGTATTTGCCTGACCATTCGCCACCTCTCCAATCCCCGTAACCGTCGGGGAGTCTCGCAAGATATCTGGGAAGACATCCTGCGGACGTTCAGCCAGCATGATGACATTGAGCTGGCCTACCCAACAATGCGCATTTACAAGGACCATAAGAACGACTGAATTCACGCCACAGCCGCCCCCTTTAAGATGTCATTTATTGTCTTTGTGATCTCTCCGACTTTATTCCCTTGGCAATCACAAACTCACCGGGGACATTGTACTCATTGCCGTTGCGGTACTTCCGAATTGACTCGAGGTATTCCTGATTAACTTCTTCCCTGGTCCGTTCATCAAACTTCTGATATGCCAGGGCCACCGCTCCACCCTGAAAGGCGGCCACACAGGCCTGCTTGTCATCCCGAAAGTGTAACTCAGAGGAAAACCGGTGTATCGCAATATCGTCATAACCTGCCGTTTCTAACGTCTGCGAGAGGGCGTCGCCGGTGCCGAGCTGAAAGAACAGGGGGCACACCTCTGACTGCACGCGCCGGTCCACAATGGGGAATATCTCAGCCCATCCACACTTATTGCGCGCTCCCCAGACCAGTACCGCGGCCCGTCCACCGGGTTTCAACACCCGGAGCATCTCCCCTACCGCTTCCGCAGGATTGGGATAATACATCAATCCCAGTGAACATATAACGGCATCAAAAGAATCGTCCGGCAAGGTGAGCACAGCAGCATCCATGTGTTTGAAATGAACATTCTGGATGCCCTTGCCCTCTGCCCGTGACTGGGCTTCGCCAAGCATTCCCTCGGATATATCGATACCGGTGACCTCTCCGCCGGGATGAACGATTTTTGCAAGTGGAATGGTCACCAGTCCCGTTCCACAGGATACATCGAGGATTGTTTCACCGGGTACAGGGTCAATTTCCGCCAACAGGCTTTCCTGGGCCGGCCAGAGCTGCTCCTGCCAGCCCGTCTCGTAGTGCGGGGCCGCTCTATCCCAGCCGTAACGTTGTATTCGCAGTTGTAAATCGGCTTTCATAAAGCTAAATGTTATGGATTAACGGTTGCGTGCAAAATCAGAACCTTTTGCGCATGCTTTCTGCCTGAACATCTGGCAATTTCTTTCACCAGCGGCAATAGTGCCAACACGGGTTCCGGCAGCACCTTCCGCGGTGGCCGGCCCTCTCGCTTACGACGGTTCAGCCCTGGTTGATTCAATATTCACTTTTCGCTCTATCGGAATAGGTCGTTTAAAATCATCCAGCACCGGACTGCGGGCATCCGCCCGGTTAATCATTTTAATAATTTGGACTTCCGGAGCCGGACTTTCAATCCTTACCTCATATCGCAGTGCTTTAAAACCCGGCGGATCGTCGGTCAGGCCGAACTGGCCGCGAGCATCAAAATCCGATTCCACGAAGACCTCAATATGGTCGACAGGAATTTCCATCACCGCCGCCTGCTGGGCATATCCCATGGCCAGGCAACTGCCCAGCGCAGCCCGTTCAAAGATACCCGGTCCAGGACCAGCATCATTGCCGCCTTCCGCCTCTCCTATGTCACAGACCAACGTTTTGGAGCCGCTTTCAATTTCGCAGGTTGTTCCGTCTCGAATTTTTACTTTGGTCAAAGCCGTACTCTGTCCCACGGACGGCCGCATTTCAATGGCCTTCCTGTTCCTTTCATATGCCTTCTTTATGGTTTTGGAATCTGACATACCATTCTTTGCCTGTTTACAGTTACAATAAAACACTGTGCCACAAAAACCGGATACGAGGTAGTGGCTAGTGAAGGTTAAATTTTGCCTTCAGTTTTTCCGGAGAAATAACTTTCACTCCAAAGGAATCGCGCCCAACAAACGGTTTATGCAACCGTGGAAGCCCTGAACCAGCCGGCACTTCAACCAACGCCGCACCGTTTCCGGAGGCACTGCCTTCTGATGCCTCGCCGGCACTGTTCTGGAGCGTCACCCAGCACATTGTCTCTCCCACCTCAAGCCCCGTTGCCAGTCCCGTATTATCAAAGATGGTTATCTGGGGATTTGTAACCGACCATTCCCACGTCCATATGCTGCGATCGAGTTCATGAAAGGGGACTTTATCTCCCCGGGCAAGCACGGCCAAGGCCGTAAATTGCTTTTCCTCCCCTTTTACAATGCTGTGGTCTTCCGGTGTTATCTCTATACCAACAACCTCAATATCCTGCTCATTGCCACTGGTAGTGCTGTCGCATCCAACCGCTGCCAGCAATGCCAGCAACAACATACTGAATCCATTAACAAATAGCCTTTTACAACAAATTCCTGCATACTTCATAATAAATCTATTTCCTTTACTATGATAATAAATCTATTTCCTTTACTATGCTTATTCAATGAACTGCACTTCTGTAATGGTCGTGTACAGGCGTTCTGGAGTTTTCCTTTTGTCAATCTATTCCGTACTTCTCTCAAGACCAAGTTTCCGAAGGTCAACAACAGGTAAACAAAGGTGGGAGATTGGTAAACATGAGGTTAGTACCCCCGGCTGCGAACGGTTTTTCAGTGCACGATGCCGGTTGTCATCTCGATGAGCAGCTCTACGGGGATTGACTGCTGCAGGAGGAGACAGCATGGAACACGGGGTCCCCGCTGAGATTTCGGGAATGCAGCATATTCTGCTGTCGGCCGCCCGAGCATCCATGCATCTCGAGCAGGCACAGCCTGGACTCACCAGTGAAACAGCTCAGAACAGTTGCATTGGCCAATCCAGGGATGATGCCATGCAGCAGGTCATCGGATTGCAGGGGACGCCCGGAACAAGCATCAGTAAGAAAAGCATGGGCCGGGTAGACCCCGGTACTATTTCGGTATGGGCTGTATTAACTGGGGATCGTCATTTTCCTTGTCATTGACCTCTTCAGAGACGCGGTTTACCGCCATTTGACTCATCGGGTACGACTGGATGAGCCGGTCCAGGGTGCGCTCGTCCAGGGCGTCCTCACCGAGCCATGTACTGTGATATTCCCTGTCAATAATCACCGGCATCCGTTCTCCCACCGGCTGTACGAGAGCATTCGCTTCCGTGGTAAGCATCGAACAGGAATACACATCGCGCCCGGAGGAGGATTTCCAGACCGTGTAGATGCCTGCCAATGCCATCAGCTGGTTGGAGAGTAAACGAATATAAAAAGGCGTGTTTTTCTTTTTGGTTGTCTTCCACTTGTAAAAACCGGATGCCGGTATCAGGCAACGCCTTTTTTCCAGGCATTCGATTTTCCACTCCTCCTCTTGAATCTCGCCGAGGGTAACTTCGTAATTCTCAGCTCCGGATCGCTCATTTTCGGCATCCGGCGGAATCAGTCCCCAAATAAAATTATTGATCTTTCGCTGCCCTTCCTCCCGGTATACGGCCGAAATCAATGATCCCGGGGTGATGTTGAAATGCGACTCAAAATAATCCTCGCGCTCAGAATGAACCTTGAACTGGTGTTCCACTTCCTCTTTGGTGGCTTGGAAAACAAATCGATCGCTCATAGCTTTGGTTTTATTTTAGTCTTTTCAACTTTTAGCATAGATTGCAGGCTCCGTTATATTACAGTAACTGCAGCTGAACTCCCAATGTTTCCTTCTTTATGAATTTATTTTTCAACCCCCAGGAACAGCGCCTGAGGGCCGGCTGGCGAGTCCTCATTCAGTTTATTCTAATGTTCTTTCTGGCCGGCTTTGCCACGCTCGGAATCAACAATCTCTGGCAAAGCTCCCTCAGTGTTGCCTCTACCCTCGGTCAGTTTATCGGGGTTTCAGCAAGTATCCTGATAGCGGCCCACCTGCTGGACAAACGTCCTGTTAAAGGCTACGGCCTCTCCTTTGACTCCCGCTGGTGGATCGAATTTTTTGCAGGCGCGGTCATTGCCGGTGGAGCTATCAGTGTCATTTTTGTATTCGAATGGCAGATGGGCTGGCTCTCCATAACCGGCTACGGATGGGAGTCCATGGGCAATACCTCTTTTGGGGCAGCAATATTGAGCTCATTAACAGCCATGCTGCTGGTCGGCTTTTACGAAGAATGGTTTTCACGCGGTTATCAGCTGCTGAATCTGGCCGAAGGTCTGCGCTACCCCTGGCTGGGCACGGGGGGAGCTGTAGCCATAGCCACCCTGGCAACCTCCCTCCTGTTCGGAGCTCTTCATTACTACAATCCCAATGCATCAACGGTTTCCACCTTTAACATTGTGCTGGCAGGCATAGTCCTGGCCCTTCCCTATATTCTAACCGGCAGTCTGGGGCTGTCGGTGGGACTGCATTTCAGCTGGAATTTCATGCAGGGTTCCATTTTTGGATTTCCCGTGAGTGGTACCCATCTTGATGGCTCCCTGATTCAGATAGCCCAGAAGGGAACCCCTTTCTGGACGGGAGGAGCCTTTGGTCCCGAGGCAGGCATGATCGGCATTTTCGGCATGGCAATAATGGCGGGTGGTACCTACGTTTATATTATGATGGCGGGTTACGAATGCTCCATTGCAGAACTTTTTGAAAAAGAGCGCTCATCGCCTGCAAATTGAGATGAGCAAGCCCTATAAGTTTTGTATATTCTGCTACCTGATGAATATCGTTTGCACTTGAAACGATAGATATTGAAAGATAATGTTAATTAAAAAAAGGCTGGAACGTTGAAGTTTGAAGAAATGAACTTAAGCCCCAATATCATGAGCGGGCTGCAAGATCTAAACTACACTGAACTTACTGAACTGCAGGAAAAGGCCCTTCCCACGATACTGGAAGGAAAGGATGCGCTGATCAAGGCTGAACCGGGTAAAAGCAAAAATGCTACCTTTGTCATCCCGGCGCTTGCCAAAATTGATGCCAAGGAGAACGTTGTGGACACAACCACCCTTGTTATTACCCCCAACGCCTCAGAATCTCAGCAGATTGATGAGTTGATTTGGGCCATGGGGTACCATGCTCAAATAGAATGTGCTTCCATTGACTTGGACGGGGATGAAGAGGAACAGAAACAACTTCTGAAAGATGCTCCCCAGGTTATTGTCGGAAATCCGGGTCCCCTGCTTAATCTTCTGCAGGATCTGCGCTACGTTTTCCGTAATGTGGATTATCTTGTCATTGATGAGCTGGACAAACTGATTTCCCTGGATTTGATGGACAGGGTTCAAAACATCCTCAAGCGGGTCCTCTCAAAACACCAAACCCTTATTTTCACAAGTGATCTGACTAAAGAGGTGGAAGACTTTGCTGAAAAGAACCTGGAGGAAGGGGAAGCCATTGGATTTGATCCTGCCGAAACGCAGGTGCTCAACAAGCCGCCGGAAGTACCCGATAATTTATCACAGGGTTATATCTATGTGCCCAATCGCATGAAGATAAGCACTTTCATGGCTCATATCGAGGAATCTTCCGACGATCGATGTGTCATTTTTACGGCCTCCAAAAGGGGCACGGACCGGCTTTACAAGATACTGCGGAAGAACAACTTCAAAGCTACGAGCCTTCACGGCAAATTATCTGACAAGAAACGGGCACAGCGCCTTGCCAATTTTACCAACGGAGACGTTCAGTTTTTGCTGGTTGCAGACATCTCTGCCGCCGCACTGAATATCAGCGATGTCAAACAGATCATTAACTATGATGTGCCCGGCGATCCCGATGAATATCGCTACCGCACCGGACTGGTGAGCAGCGGCAAAGCCGCGCGTATTGTATCGCTGGTCTCCAAACAGGATCGCAGCGATATTAACAAGCTTGAAAAAGAACTGGGACAGGTTCCCAAAGAGATGGACCTTCCGGACAAGGTTAAGCAGAAATTAAAAGAACGCCGTCAAAAGAAAAAGAAGTCCAAGTCCAAGTCCAAGTCCAAGAAAAGGCGCGGCGGCAATGGCAAAAAACAGCAGCAAAAGAAAAAGAAAAGCAACGGCATGGAGTTACCGCGGCCCAGCTATGATAAGCTCAGCGGCGGGAAAAGCGGAAAAAGCACCAAGAAGGATAAAAAGACCGGTGTAATAGAAATGCTCAAGAACCTGTTTTCCTGATGCTGTAAAAAGAAAACCATACACTCATCGGAAGCCTCCTGTTAAAGAAAGGCTTCCGGTGAGTTAAAGAATCGCGCTCCTGCCTTTCTGCTATCCGATGGGCACCTCACTGGATTGAAAATCCGGAACCTAATGCCGCGCAGGAAATGCTCTTTCCTAAGCCGTCATTTTCTTTTGGAGCTCGGCGCCAACATCTCTGAGAGCCACATCCTTGATAGCTTCGAAGCCATCAAGCGTCTGCCGGATATGTTCCTCGGTATGGGCCGCGGTAGGAATCAAGCGGATAAGCACCGTCCCCTTCGGAACAACCGGGTAGGTCACCCCACTTACAAATACGCCATGCTCCTCGCGCAACTTGCGCATAATCAGCTGGCATAAATCCGTACTGCCCTTGGTCAATACTGGTGTTACCGGGCATTCAGCCGGAAGCACATTATAGCCAATCTCACGAAGACCACTGCGCAGCATATTGGTGTTTTTCCACAATTGCTCTCTCCATTCAGGATGTTTGCGGATCAGCTCCAGTCGCTTGCGGGCAGACTTGACAATCGGCATGGGTACCGACTTGGCAAAAATCTGACTCCGGGCATTGGCTTTCAGAAACTCCACTACCCGCTTTTCGGTTGCTACGAAAGCACCGATCAGCGCAAAGGCCTTGGCAAAGGTACCGAAATAGATGTCAATCCCGTCATGGCAGCCCAGGTGTGTACCGGTACCCGATCCGTCTTTTCCCATGGTTCCGACCCCATGCGCATCATCTACCAGCAGCCGGAAGGGATATTTTTCTTTAAGCGCAATCATTTCTTCCAGTATGCCCAGATCACCGGTCATCCCGAAAGCCCCCTCGGTAACCACCAGCACGGAGGAATTGGGTTTGGCATTGCGGTGAGCACGTTTCAGCTGTTTTTCAAAACTTTTAATGTCATTGTGCTTGAAAACAAACTTTTCAGCCATTGCCAGCTGCTTGCCGTCCACGATACAGGCATGGCTCAATTCATCATAAATAAGAATATCATTGCGATCTACCAGCGCATGGATAACACTCATGATACCCTGGTAGCCGTAGTTTAACAGCAGCGCATCCGGCTTATGAACAAAATCGGCAAGTTCTTCTTCCAGCTTCTCGTGCTCTGTGGAATTTCCCGTCATCAGCCGGGCTCCCATGGGACTGCTCAAACTGTAGTCCTGAGCAATTTTGGCATCATATTTCCTTACCTCTTCATTGCTTCCTACACCGAGATAATCATTGATACTCCATACAATTACTTCTTTGTCATTGAATTGCATGGTAGGGCCCAGGGGTCCCTCCAGTTTAGGAAACGTATAATATCCATATCCCTCAGAAGTAAACTCCCCCAAGGGACTGGGTCTGCACTGAAGCTTATCAAATAAATCCATAGAACAACTAGAATACTTGCTTTGGTTATAAAGTGTATTGCCAACAAAAATAAGTGGGCCCTAAAAACATTTAAAAAAGGTAACGAAAATTACCCTCTTCTCAAAAATGGAATACATTCCTGAATAATATGATAAATGCCTATTATTCCTGATGTTATCAAAAGGGTTCTTTATTTTTTTGATATGTGGGACATAGATCGACCGCCAACTGCCTCCACTCTTCCAACTGAAAATCTATTCTGCATCCCCGCTTCAGCCTCATCTGCCAGCGCTTGCCCATATCTCCAAAGTACAATTGATATGATAAAAAAAGTAAATATTCTTTAAGGTAATATTAATTACATCTCCATTAGTTGCATATATCAACTAAGGTGCGTTTCTTAGGTCCCTTTATAAATTGTAAACACACGAAACCATGTCCCTGAAACAGAAGCTATGCTGCCAGACCCTCAGTTGCAAAATGGGATTTACCGTAAAAAGCATTCTACGCATCCTGGAAAAAAAGTTCAGCCTTGAAAATATTGACCTGACTCTTGAACAATACTTTTTGCTCAACATATTAAACAACGAGGAAGGATTAATACTCCAGGACCTGTCTGAACTCCTCGATCGTGATAAGTCGGCTATAGCCAGACACTTAAACGGCCTGGAAAAAAAACACTTTGTAGCACGCACCACCGATCCTGATGATAAGCGACGCAAAATATTACTGATCACCAAGGCCGGAGTACAGGTGCTGAAAGAAGCCCAAAAACTGGCGAAAGAAGTAAACCGGGAAATCACCCGTCATATTTCCGAAGAGGACCTTCAACAGTTTGAGGCCACACTTGCCAGCATCTACGAATGCACAAATGCCGAAACGGCTTGTTGACCTCTTCAATTATCAGAAGAATTTAGCTCAACCAATTTATAAAACCATCATCCCATGACGTTTAAGCACCAAATCATTACAGGACTACTTGTTATCGCAGCAGCCCCATTCCTTGTTGTATCTTGCGGCGGCCCGGGGCAGCCGGGCATGCAGGACGGCCCGCAGCAGGCACAGCCATATCCCGTACTGGAATTGCAGCCGCGATCCATCGAACTGACCAACAGCTATCCTGCCACCCTCGAAGGAATACAAACCGTTGAAATTCGTCCCAGGGTCCCCGGATACATTGTAGACATGCCGGTTGACGAAGGGGATGTGGTGCAGAAAGGCGAAACCCTTTTCAGGCTGAACAGCGAAGAGTACGAACAACAGGTGCGTTCGGCCGAGGCCGACATCAAGGCCGCCAAAGCAGCCATAAGCACGGCCGAGGATGAAGTTCAGCGACTGCGCAAGCTTGCCGACAAGGAGATCATCAGCAAATACCGGCTGCAGTCGGCCCGAAACAACCTCGAGTCGCAGCAGGCGGCACTGGCCCAGGCTCAGGCGGTACTCGAAAATGCGCAGGTCAACCTGGGGTATACCAATGTTAAAAGTCCCACTGATGGCGTCATGGGTAACATCCCCTACCGAATAGGAAGCCTGGTAAACAGCGGCATCGCCAAACCTATGACCGTCATTTCCAACATCTCCCAAATATATGCCTACTTTTCCATGAGCGAGCGGGAGCTGCTGGAAATGTCGCAGCAGGTAGCCAGCGAGGAAGTCAACCAGACGCTTCAGCAACGTATTGCCAATATGCCCAGCGTCAACCTTATTCTTCCCGACAACTCCGTCTACGACCATGAAGGGCGCCTGCGCCTTGCGAGCGGCCTGATTGACAAGACCACCGGTGCGGCCTCATTTCGCGCGGTGTTCCCCAATCCGCAGAACATTCTTAGAAGCGGGGGGTCAGGCAATGTGCAGATTCCCCTGCACCGCGACTCAGCCATTGTCATTCCCAAATCGGCTACCTACGAGATACAGAACAAGCAATTTGTATATACCGTAACCGACAGTAGCACTGTACAAAGCACCGAAATTTCAACTTTACCACTTTCCACCAAACAGCTGTACGTCGTGGAGGAGGGCCTTGCTGCGGGTAATCAAATTGTCACCGCAGGCTTCGGCAATCTTCAGGACGGGACCGCCATCAAGCCCCGGCCCGTCAACGCTGACAGTTTGTACCAGGCAATGACGGTACAGGAACAGCCTGCCGATTAAGGTTGCACCCCCATTGTAGAAGGCCAAGCTTCAATTTTTAAGAATTTAATTTCATCATAATGATAAAACGATTTATTGAACGACCGGTATTATCAACGGTCATATCCATTATTATCGTTATACTGGGAATCCTGGGTTATTTTGCCCTGCCCGTGTCGCTCTATCCCGAAATTGCCCCCCCCACGATACAGGTGCAAACCTCCTATCCGGGAGCCAATGCAGAAACGGTGCTCAACAGCGTTATTGCCCCGCTTGAAGAACAAATCAATGGCGTGGAAGGCATGACGTATATGACTTCCACGGCCAGTAATAGCGGCCGGGCACAAATACAGGTTTACTTTGAGCTGGGAACGGACCCCGATATAGCCGCAGTTAACGTACAGAACCGGGTGGCGCAGGCATCCAGCCTGCTTCCCCGGGAAGTCACCCAGACCGGGGTTACGACGCAGAAACAACAAACCAGCCGGCTGCTTATTTTCACCCTTTACAGTCCCGACCAGAGATACGATGGCACCTTCATCGAAAACTATGCCCGCATTAACCTAATCCCCCGCCTTCAGCGGGTCGACGGCGTAGGTACGGCCGATGCCTTCGGAGCCCAAACCTATTCCATGCGCATATGGATGAAACCGGATGTGATGGCCTCCTACGACCTGGTGCCCGCCGATGTGATCAGGGCGCTCAACGAGCAAAGTTTTGAAGCTGCCCCCGGGGCCATTGGCCAAAACAGCGGCCAGGCATTCGAATACACCTTGAAATATAAAGGACGCCTTTCTACGGTCCCGGAATATGAGGATATCATCATCAGGGAGGGATCTGAAAACTCAGAGATGCTCAGGCTCAAGGATGTGGCCGATGTTGAACTCGGGGCACAGACCTACCGCGTGCACAGTACCGCCAACGGGGGACCAAGTGTGGGTATGTTCGTATCACAAACAGCCGGCGCCAATGCCCAGGAGGTGGTGGAAAAGGTGAAAGCAGAAATTGAACAGGCCTCAAACTCCTTCCCCAAGGGACTGGAATATACCACGGTATTTGATGCCAACAGTTTCCTTACGGCCTCGATAAACAAGGTTTTTACAACCTTCCTGGAGGCCTTTCTGCTGGTCTTTATTGTGGTATTTGTATTCCTGCAGGATTGGCGGTCCACCCTGATTCCCGCTATTGCGGTTCCCGTCTCCATCATTGGCACCTTCTTTTTCCTCAACCTTTTTGGCTACAGCGTGAACCTGCTCACGCTTTTTGCCCTTGTTCTGGCCATCGGCATTGTGGTGGATGACGCCATTATTGTGGTAGAAATTATTCACGCCAAGCTGGAGGAAGGGGCAGAGTCGGGCATGGAAGCCGCCGTTTCGGGGATGAACGAGATAGCGGGCGCCATCGTATCCATTACCCTTGTCATGTCGGCCATCTTCGTGCCCGTAACCTTCATGACAGGCTCAAGCGGAGTGTTTTTCCAGCAGTTCGGGATCACCCTTGCTACCGCCATCATCATATCGGCGGTCAATGCCCTGACCCTGAGCCCGGCCCTGTGTGCCATCGTTTTGAAACCGGAACATAAACATATCGGCGAGAAAAAAAGCTTTACGGACCGCTTTGCCCTCGCCTTTAATTCGTCCTTTGATGTAGCCAAATACCGCTACAAGAAAGTACTCAGTTTTTTCACCCGCAACTCCTGGGCAGCGGTGGCAACGGTAGCCGGATCCATTCTGCTGTTTGCCTTTCTCTTTCAAACCACCCCTTCCGGTTTTGTACCCGATGAAGACCAGGGCACCTTTTTCGCCAATATCAGTCTTCCCCCTTCCTCCTCCCTGGATCGCACCAAGGAGGTGATGGCAGAAGTTGACGGCATCCTTGCGGAGATGGACATCATCGACTCCCGGCTGGCTATCTCCGGCTTTGGCCTTCTCAGTGGATCGGGTAGTCAGTATGGATTTGTCGTGGGAAAACTCAACCACTGGGATGAGCGAGAGCGAAGTGTTAATGACGTTATCGCGGAACTCCAGCAAAAGACAGCATCCATCAAGGAAGCGGACATTGCGTTCTTTTCTCCCCCCGTTATTTCCGGTTTTGGCAATACGAGTGGATTTTCGGTTGACATACAGGATCTGAGCAGCGGTGAGCTTAATGAACTTGAGCAGGTCAGCAAAAAGGTTCAGCAGGCCCTCTTTGCACGGCCCGAGATACAGTATGCCGCCTCCTACTTCAACACCAATTACCCGCAATACATGGTCCGCATTGATGAAGCCAAAGCCCAGCGTGCCGGTTTCTCCATACAATCCATTATGGATGTCATGCAGGCTTACTATGGGGGGCTCTATGTATCAAACTTCAACCGGTTTGGCAAGCTGTACCGGGTGTATATACAGGCTGATCCGGAATACCGGGGGTCTGAAGAAAGCCTGCAAAATATTTCCGTTCGGAATGCCCGGGGAGAGATGGCGCCCATCACCTCGTTTGTAGACCTGGAACGCGTCTACGGACCCCAGAATGTATCACGCTTTAATATGTTCAATGCCGTATCGCTGACGGGAGCCACCAACCCCGGTTACAGTTCCGGGGATGCCATCGCGGCCATTGAAGAAGTCTTTGAACAGCAGATTTCCGATAACTACAGCTACGCCTTCTCTGGTTTGACAAGAGAGGAAAGCCAGGCCAGCGGCCAGGAGATTCTAATTTTTGCCCTCTGTATCCTCTTTGTCTATTTCCTGCTGAGCGCCCAGTACGAAAGCTATATCGTTCCCTGGGCGGTCATCCTTTCGCTGCCCATTGGATTGGCCGGTTCATTTATTTTTGCCAACATCTTTGGGGTAGCCAATAACATCTACCTCCAGATATCGTCCATCATGCTGATGGGGCTGCTGGCGAAAAATGCCATCCTGGTTGTAGAGTTTGCCCTGCAGCGCCGCCGCAAAGAGGGCATGACCATCGCCAAAGCCGCCATTGACGGGGCCGAAGCGCGACTGCGCCCGATCCTGATGACCTCTTTTGCCTTTATTGCAGGATTACTGCCATTGGCCCTGGCATCGGGAATCAATGCCAATGCCAACCAGTCCATCGGCATTGGTACCGCAGGCGGCATGTTCATCGGTACATTCGTAGGGCTTCTTGTTGTCCCCGTAATGTTCATCCTATTCCAGACACTGCAGGAGAAAATTTCGGGTCCCCCTGCTGTTGTGCGTGAAAAAAAAGATAAAATCATTCTGCCGTAAGCCTATTAATTACAATAGATTCATCCTCTACTATTATGTCTTTCACCTCCCGGTTTACCTTTTTTGCAGCTGTTCTGCTGGGCGTCTCACTGTCGTCCTGTATTGCAACAAAATCCTATCAAAAGCCCGACGTAGCGACCGAGAACCTGTATCCCTTTGAGCAAGTAACGTTAGACAGCACCACGCTGGCAGACATGCCGTGGCAAGACGTCTTCAGGGATCCCCGGCTGCGCCAGCTGATAGACGAGGCCCTTGACAACAATCTCGAGCTTCAGCAGGCAATCCAGCAAATTCGCGTTGCCGAAGCCAATTTCTATGAAGGGCGGATGAGCTTGTTTCCAAGCCTGAGTGCCAACGGGGATGTTTCCTACCGGGAACAGTCTGACAACAGCGTGAGTTTCGGCGGCCTCCCGGACGACGCCAGCATCCCTGCCAGTGAATTGTATTCGGTATCATTGAGTTCCAGCTGGGAACTGGATGTCTGGGGAAAGCTGACCAGCGCCAAAAAAGCGAGCCTTGCCGCCCTTTTGCAGACCGAGGCCACCCGCCGCGCCGTCCAGACCACCCTCATTGCAAATGTAGCCAACGCCTATTATCGTCTGCTGGCTCTCGACCAGCAGCTGGCGATTACCCGGCAAACGGTAGAAAACCGCCGGCAGGATGTTGAAACCGTCAGGAGCCTCAAAGAGGGAGATATGGTTACCGGGGTTTCCCTTCAGCAGAGTATCGCCAATCGTTACGCTGCCGAAGTGACGATCCCTCGGCTGGAACAGCTGATTACCGAGCAGGAGCATACGCTCAGTATCCTGCTGGGCCGCGCGCCGGGCTCCATCAAACGGGGCACCCTGCCCGAACAAGCCCCCATCGATTCACTGACAACGGGGATGCCGGCTCAACTGCTCCGCAATCGCCCCGATATCAGGGCTGCAGAATACGCCTTCCGAAGTGCTTTTGAACTCACCAACAATGCCCGGGCTTACTTTTACCCCTCCTTTACCCTGACTGCTCAGGGGGGCTATCAAAGCCTGGAAACAGAAGATCTGTTTCAGCCGGGTTCCGTCTTTTACAACCTGGTGGCCGGACTCACACAACCTATTTTCAACCGGGGACAAAACAGGGCTCGGCTCAAACGGAGGAAAGCCCAGCAGGAACAGGCCCTGCTTCAGCTCAAAGGCACCATCCTTGACGCCAGCAGCGAGGTATCCAATGCGCTCAGTCAATATCAAAAAACAGATCGGCAGCTGCAGTTGCGTCAGAAACAGCTTGAAGCGCTTGAAAATGCCGTTGCGTATTCCCGGGAACTGCTTCAATACGGCGAAGCCAATTATACCGAGGTGCTGACGGCCCAGCAGCAGCTCCTTTCTGCCCAGCTCAGCAATATCAATGATCGCCTGCAGCAGCTGACGGCCGGCGTGGACCTCTACAGGGCCCTGGGCGGAGGCTGGAATAAGACACAGAAGGCAACCGCCGTCGAACAGCCGGCGGAAACCCAGGATTAGCAGTACCCCCCCAGTGGATTGTACCGGCCTGCCGCAGCAAGGAGGGCGTTTCTCCCTGCTTATACAGGCCTGAGACAATCTTCAAAGCGGTTCATAGAAGAACGGCCCAAAACCCAGCGTGAAGACCAGCCAGCCATACAGAACATGCTCAACACTTACCCAGAAGAGCGACTGCGTGCGCAAATAGGTTATCCCGAAAAGTATCCCTGCAACAAAGCTCAGTCCCACCGCCCACCAGTTGTCATAGACAATGTGCAGAAAAGAAAACAGGAGCGCACTGGTAATAACAGCCGCATATTTTCCGCTCATCAAAGGCCTATAGCGATAGAAAAAGTACGTCCTGTAGATAAGTTCCTGCGGCAAGGCCGAAAATAGCGGATATAACATCATGACAACCATCCACTCCACGGGCTGCTCCACGGGAAAAACAAACAGGTAATTCGGCTTAAACAACCGGATAAGCAGAAACAGAGCAACAAGGACCACCGGTAACCGATTGAAGATCTTCGAACCCGCATTCCGGGAATTGCGGATCGCAAACAGGCGGGCGTCAAAATTGGGATCCCGCCAGAGCTGAAATCCACAGTAAACCGCAATCAGCAACAGCGCCGGTATTTTGGGGAGCGGAACAATCTCCCGGTAATACAACAGCGGAATCCCCAGAAAAAGAAGCATCCCTTCGGCAAGAAGAACAGCATGGGTCCGGCTCATAATCCCTCTCAACAGTTAACCTGGTTTCAGCCCTGAACGAGATTTACATAATGCCTGTTATTGTTGATTGTTTCAATGAGATTATCGACTCATTTTTCTGCATCATAATTTGTATCTTTACGTGCTTATACAAACGCAATATTAAACTGAATGTCGCAAGCCGAAACGATCGCTCCCAACGAAAAACCACAATCCAGCGAAGACCGGCCCATTATAGTAAGAGGGGCCCGCGTACACAATCTCAAAAATATCGATGTTGAAATACCGCGTAACCGGATGACGGTGGTTACCGGTGTTTCCGGGTCCGGCAAATCGAGCCTTGCCTTCGATACCATCTATGCCGAGGGGCAGCGTCGTTACGTAGAAAGCCTGTCCAGCTACGCTCGCCAGTTTCTTGAGCGAATGGATAAGCCCGATGTAGATTTTATGCAGGGCATATCACCTGCAATGGCCATTCAGCAGAAGACAACCTCCACCAACCCACGTTCAACCGTCGGTACGACCACTGAAATTTATGACTACATGCGGCTGCTCTACGCCCGTATCGGTCATACTATCTCACCAAAATCGGGTCGCGAAGTTCAAAAAGACAGCACCAAAACTGTCATTGATTCGCTCTTTGAGCACTACGAGGAGGGTACAAAGTTCTATATTCTTTTCCCGCTGCCGAGGCATGAAAACAACGACCTGTCCGATGAGCTTCAGGTACTGAAAGAAAAAGGATTTACCCGGGTGCTCCAGGTCGACCAGGAGCAGATGATTGACATCACCACCGAAGAGTCCGACCTGTCGGAGATCAGTCGCGATAATTACCGTGTGCTTGTAGACCGCCTGGTCATTAAAAAGACCGACGACAACCGGGGACGTATCGCTGGTTCCCTCGAAACGGCCTTCCGCGAGGGACAGGGACGCTGCTCTGTGAAAATTCGCAACGGGGATGAGCTGCCCTTTTCAGAACGATTTGAAATGGACGGCATGGAATTTAATGAACCGACGCCCCAGATGTTCTCTTTCAACAATCCATTTGGTGCCTGCGATACCTGTGAGGGCTTCGGACGGGTGGCCGGAATTGACGAAAACCTGGTCATTCCCGACCCGGAACTGACCATCCGTGACGGGGCCATTGCAGCGTACAGCGGACAAAAGTACAGTCGCCACCTGCGCGATCTTATCAAAGTATCTGCCCGTTACGGCTATCCCATCGACACCCCCTACCGCCAGCTTTCCAAGGAATTTAAAAAAGTATTGTGGGAAGGCAAGGATGAATATGTTGGTATTCGGCCTTTCTTTGATGACATTAAAAGCCAGTCGTATAAAGTCCACAAGCGGGTATTTTACTCGCGCTATCGCGGCTACAGCCGCTGCCCTGACTGCGAGGGATACCGCATCCGGAAAGATGCCCTGTACGTCAAAATAAACGGCCGGCATATTGGCGAAGTGGCAGAAATGACGATTGACGCCGCCCGTGCTTTTTTTGAGGACCTGGAACTAACCGATTTTGAAAAGGAGGTGGCGGAACAAGTCCTGTACGAAATACGCAAACGACTCAAGTATCTGGATGAAGTTGGCCTGAGTTACCTGACGCTCAACAGGCTGGCCAAAACGCTGAGCGGGGGCGAGTCGCAGCGCATCAGCCTGGCCAATTCGCTGGGCAGCTCCCTTATCGGCAGTCTCTATGTGCTGGATGAACCGACCATCGGGCTCCATCCCCGCGATAACGACCGGCTGATCAATATCCTGAAGTCGCTCCGCGATATTGGCAATACGGTGCTTGTTGTTGAACACGACCCGGAAATGATCAAGGCAGCCGACAACATCATTGACATTGGTCCCTTTGCCGGTGTGCACGGGGGGGAGCTTAACTTTACCGGAAGCTATGACGAACTGCTCGACTCACAAACCCTTACCGGAAAATACCTGAGCGGAAAGAAAAGGATCTCTGTTCCCGATAAACGGCGCAAGGGCAGTGGCAATACCATTATACTGGAAGGTGCTACTGAACACAACCTCAAAAGCCTGGATGTGGAGTTTCCGCTTGGCAAGCTGATCTGTGTAACCGGGGTAAGCGGATCCGGGAAATCGACCCTTGTACATGACACCTTATACGCCGGCATCCAAAAGCAGCTTGGTACCTATAAAGACAGCATCGGGCGGCACCGCTCCATCTCCGGACTGCACCACATTGACTCGGTAGAGATGGTGGACCAGTCACCCATTGGGCGCTCTTCACGGTCCAACCCGGCTACCTATACCAAAGCTTTTGACGGCATTCGGGATCTGTTCACCAATACGCGTCAGTCCAAGATCATGGGATATGAACCGGGCCATTTCTCTTTCAACGTACCGGGCGGGCGCTGTGAGACCTGTCAGGGTGAAGGGATCCAGACCATAGAAATGCAGTTTATGGCCGACATTGAACTTACTTGTGAAGAGTGCGGTGGCAAACGGTACCGTAAGGAAATTCTACAGGTTAAATACCGGGGAAAAAACATCCATGATGTTCTTGAGATGTCGGTTTCAGAAGCACTCGAGTTTTTTGTGGATGAAGAGCGCATTACCAACAAGCTGCAGACCCTCGAAGATGTGGGCCTCGGCTACCTCAAGCTGGGGCAAAGCGCACCCACCCTCTCGGGCGGAGAAGCACAGCGGGTAAAACTGGCTAAATTCCTGAGTAAACCCGCCGGCGACCATACCCTTTATTTCTTTGATGAACCGACCACCGGCCTCCACTTTGAGGATATCGCCAAACTACTCGACTCCTTCAATGAACTCGCCGACAACGGGCATACCGTTATCATTATCGAACACAACCTGGATGTCATCAAATGCGCTGATCACATCATAGATATCGGTCCGGAAGGCGGTTTTGCGGGTGGCCAAATCGTTGCTACCGGCACCCCGGAGGAGATAACCCAGGTGAAGGAAAGCCATACCGGGCGATATTTGAAAGAGGTGCTGTAACGGCCGCTGGCCTGAACCATGTAACAGTATCACCCATTTAAAACGATGCCACCGCAGGTCAACGGTGGCATCTTGCTCAAGTGTCGGGCCTCTCCTCTCATTCCCCCTTACATTTTTACCTTTTTTTACTAATATTTATGACCTGAATTGTTGTTTGGATGCATTGACTTTGTGGATCGCCTTATTCCAACAACCCTTTCTACTTATATATGCGTAAAAAATAGGGGATGTACGACATAGCCTGACACCTTATGGGGCCAAAAAAAAATATAACACAGTTATTGCTCAGCGCCAGCTCCGGTGATAAACAGGCCATTGATGCACTATACCCCCGGGTATATGATGAGCTCCGCACCATTGCGAAATGGCATCTCCGCAGAGAACGAGGTGATCATACCATCCAAAAAACTGCGCTGGTACATGAAGTCTACCTGAAGCTGATCGATCAGACCCAGATCAGCTGGCAAAACCGTGCCCATTTCTTTGGCATTGCCGCCCGGGCCATGCGACAAATTCTGGTGGATTACGCCCGTAAAAGAAATGCCCAGAAGCGGGGAGGAGACAAGAAGCATATCCCCTTTGAGGAGGATAAGCTGGATTTGGACAACCATATGGAAGCCCTGCTGGAATTCAATGATATCATCGATAAACTGGCCGAATTCGACGAACGCAAGAGCAAAGTGGTTGAAATGCGCTTTTTTGCCGGGATGACGATTCGTGAAATAGCGGAGCTGCTGGATGTCTCCCCGCGGACCATTAATCGCGACTGGATGAAAGCCAGGGGCTGGATATACCAGGAACTCAGCAAATGATCCTTGTAGGGAATAGCCTTACAGCTGCTTTTGTTTTTTTGATTTACCATACATTGTTGTCGTGTCATTGGGTCAATACCGATCTTGCCATGGATAAAAAAAGGTGGAAAAAAATAAGCCATATTTTTGACCTTGCCCTCACCTTGCCCCAGAATCGGCGAACCAGCTATATCCGGAGCCTGTGTACCGGCGACGCTGAGCTTCAGCAAGAAGTACTCAGTCTCCTGGCATCGGTCGAAGAATCAGGCCGGATGCTGAACGATCATCTCCACAAGAACCAGGCCCTTCTTCAAGAATTGATACAACATCTCGAGCAGGAACCTCCCTCCCGTTCGCTGATTGATACCACACTGGGCCAGTGGCACATCACTAATCACCTGGGCTACGGGGGAATGGGCGACGTCTATCAGGTGAAGCGCTGTGATTCAGATATCCACCAGCGCGGAGCCCTCAAGATCATCCGCCGCGGGCTGGATACCCCGGAAAACCTTCGGCGGTTCCGGGTGGAAAAACAGATTTTAGCCGGCCTTCATCACCCCAACATGGCCAACCTCATAGATAGCGGAATCAGCGGAGACGGCCTGCCCTATCTGGTCATGGAACTAATAGAGGGGGTTCCCATTGACCAGTTCTGCGACCAGCACAACCTGACCATTTCTGAACGCCTTGACCTTTTTAAGACCGTATGCCATGCCGTACAATACGCTCATAAAAACCTGGTTGTCCATCGCGACCTTAAGCCGGAGAATATTCTGGTTACTGATGATGGCCACGTTAAAATACTCGATTTCGGCATCGCCAAGCTTCTGGATCCCGACCTGTATGGACTCTCGACCGTGAAAACAAGTGCAAGCATGCGGCTGATGAGTCTTGACTATGCCGCGCCGGAACAAATATCCGGCCAGCCTGTCACCACTTCTACGGATGTCTATGCGCTGGGGGTATTACTGCATAACCTGGTGACAGGCCTGCATCCCTATGATTTAAGCGATAAGACCTTCCGCGCAGCTGAACAAGTTGTCCTTTGTAATCTGCCCTCCCTTCCAAGCCACAGATTAAAAAAAGCGGATGATCTTTCACCTATCGCCTCCAGCAGAAACACCAGGCCGGCAAAGTTGATCCATACCGTCCGGGGCGATCTGGATGCCATTATTCTCAAGGCCCTCAACAAAGAAGCAGATCGTCGCTATTCCTATGCTATTCAGCTCGTAGAGGACCTGTCACGATTTGAAACCAATAAACCTGTGACGGCTCGACTACAGACCTCGCGCTACCACGTCACCAAATTTTTAATCCGTCATAAAAAAAGAATAGCCACTGCCGGCGCTGCGCTTCTTATCATTATCGCTTTAACGAGTTTTTATACGGTACAGCTGGCGCACGAGCGGAATGAAGCACGGCTGGAGGCACAAAAAGCAGCACAGGTCAAAAACCTCATGGTCGATATCTTTCAAAGCGGTGACCCTTTTCATGAGCCCGACGCCAAGAATCTATCGATGAGTGAAGTGCTCGACCAGGGAACCAAGCGAATAGCTTCCTCCCTGGAAGATCAGCCTCTGATAAAAGCGGACCTGCAAGAAGCCCTGGGCGGGGTCTATTCCGGACTGGTGCGGTATGCCAAGGCGGAACCTCTCCTCCGGAATGCTTTGGAAGTGTATCAACAAGAGCTGGGAGCCAACCACCCACAAATTGCAGATGTCAGTCATTCCCTCGGATTTCTCCTTATGCGGCGCGGTCACTATTCGGAGGCGGAAACACTTTTTGAGCGAGCCCGCGACATCTACGAAGATCATTATGGCGACGAAGACCCGCACTATGCCTACGTAGTCAGGACCCTGGCCTTTTTATATTCTGAAACAAATCGAACCGGCCAGGCCCTGGCTAACT
The DNA here is from genome assembly GCF_900182555.1 of Fodinibius sediminis. Taxonomy (GTDB): domain Bacteria; phylum Bacteroidota; class Rhodothermia; order Balneolales; family Balneolaceae; genus Fodinibius; species Fodinibius sediminis. The sequence continues at coordinate 365,902 of NZ_FXTH01000001.1, forward strand.
ACAAAAGGGCTATAAAAATATATGTGAAAAATAATGATCCCGATGTTGCCGAAACACTGACCGACATGGGGTACCTTCTCATGGACCTGGGACGACTCGGGGAGGCCCAGATGAATCTTCAACAAGCCATTGCACTATTTAATAAATATGAAGACGAGTCAAATATTGAGATTGCCAATGCCTATACGGGACTTGGTCAGGTCCTTCACCTCCGTGGTGCCCTGCTGGAAGCCGAGATATACCACCGGAAAGCCCTCCGCATTCGACTTGAAATTTTTGAGCCCGGTCACACTCATATTGCCTCATCCCAGCTGCGCCTCGGCTGGCTGCTGATTGACCAGGGACGCTTCAAAGAAGCTGTTCCCCTGGTTCAGAAAGCGTATAAGAGCTTCATCAATCACCTGCCTCCCGACCACTGGAAAGTTGCGGCAACGGAAGGCGTCCTGGCCCTGGCATGGATAGGGCAGGGAAAGTTCCAGCAAGCTGAAAGAACACTGCTCAATACTCATACCGCCTTAAAAGAACAGTTTGGCCCGGATGACTGGCGTACCCGGCGTACGCAACAAGCGCTGGATAAACTTTATACGGTTTGGCCCTCCCCGCAGCAGGCACAAAATTTTCTGGAAGAATGACAGCTTTTTCAAACCATTCAGCGAAAATTCCCTCTCCAGCCTACCTACAATATATTTATTATTAAAAATTTCATTTCTTTTACATCTTTCAGTGAAACTTAAGATCTGAAAAATAGTATGAATGTGTCGTTGAACCTTAATCAACCTATTATATTATGAAAAAATTATTACTGTCTGTCTTTGCACTTACTGGCCTTATGTTTATAAGTATTTCCTCTGTTCAGGCCCAGGGACTGGGCATAAGTGCCGGAGCCAATTTCGCCAATTTTAATGATACCGACGTCTCAACTGAAAGCCGTACGGGACTCATGGCCGGCCTGACCTACGATTTCGCCATCCCGCTTAGCCCCATAACCATTCAGCCGGGTGTTTTCTATACCCAAAAGGGAGCTAAAGCTTCAGAAGGCTCCATAGAAAACACCACGAAACTGGACTATATTGAAGTACCCGTGGTAGCCAAATTCGACTTTATACTGGACAATCCGGTGTTAACCCCCCATGTCTATTTTGGCCCCTACGTCGGTTTCAATATCAACGCCGAACAGGAAATATCGGGGGGCGAGAATGCCGGAACCTTTGATATTGATGAGAACGTCAAAGGAACTGATTTCGGTGTAGTGGTCGGTGCCGGAGCCGACATTACCAAGTTTAATGTGGGCATCCGCTATTCCGCCGGACTCACCGGAATCGCCGAAGATGATCTTTTTGACGGCAAGAATGGGGTTTTATCAATTGTAGGCGGCATCAATTTCTAACATACCCATAGCCCTGATACAGATGGGAACAGGCTCCACTCGCCGGGTGGGGCCTGTTTTTTTATAGCTGTTTTGACCAGGAGCCTCTTTTTTGTAGATTATTTTACCATTGAAACCATTATTATTTCTGTATGTTGAAACAAGCTTATTTTGCACCCCTGCTCAAAATTCACCCCCTGGCTCTGCTGCTGATCTGTGCCCTCTCTTTCCATGCCAGCGCACAGCAGGCAAGTCAGGCACCGTCGGTTCTTATCTTTTCGAAGACGGAAGGATTTAGACATTCCTCCATTCCAACAGGCGTCAAGGCTATCATGCGCCTGGCGGACGAGAACGATATTAAGAGCTACCACACAGAAAACGCCGGCCTTTTCAATCCTGACAGCCTGAGCACCTTCGATGCCGTAATTTTCCTGAATACAACCGGTAATGTTCTCGACGACACTCAACAGGCGGCGTTTGAGGAATACCTTCGAAGCGGCGGGGGATTTTTAGGCGTTCATGCCGCGGCCGATACCGAATATGAATGGCCCTGGTACGGAGAGATGGTGGGAGCCTATTTCAAAAACCATCCCCGGATACAGGAAGCCAGCATCAAGGTTGTCAATCAGTCGCATGCGGCCACTTCATTCCTGCCCGAAGAGTGGGTTCGAACGGACGAGTGGTACAATTACAAAGACATCAGCAATGATATCAACGTACTGATGAAGCTCGACGAAGACTCCTATGAAGGCGGAGAAAACGGCACATTCCACCCTATTGCATGGTATCATGATTTTGAGGGTGGGCGCGTCTTTTACACAGGACTTGGCCACACCAAGGAAGCCTATTCAGAACCCTTGTTCCTGGATCACTTGTCAGGCGCCCTGAAGTATGTGCTGGGCACAGCAACAGCTCAGTAAACAAGGAAAGCTGCAAGTCTGCCCGCGGTAACGGAATGCCCATTCAAAAGGAACCCTGTAAAAAGCAAAGCAAATAACGCATCTCTACTGCTCTTTGGGGACAATCTGACCATTGGGAGTGATCTTTTCGCCCGGACCCGGCTCCTCCATGGGAAAGTTGTCAATAGTCACTTCCGGATTTCGATCGTGCGGCACATAGTGCGAATGTGAACCGTGGGAAACCGCCGTATACGGCTTTTCATTGAAGTAGCCCAACGCATCCGCCAAAGCAATGCCCGCCAATACAGCGACCACTACGATAAAAATATATTTCAGTTTATTCTTGGAAGTCATGTTTCTTCTTTAGCTGGTTAAGAAGCAACCGATAAATCTAAAATAAGAGTATTCGGTTGAGAACTGAAATATTATTTTCTCCACTACGGCCTCCAACCTGTGGGGTAGAGTGAAATTGGAAAAAATAAAGGCCTTTTCCATGGATGGAAAAGGCCTCTACCTCCTCTTTTAATCAATAGTCAGTTTATATCTATTCAAATACCAGGTACTGCAACAAACGCTCCTGGGGTCTCCAGTTCGGCGTGAATTCTGATTCAACTGTGTGGTAAGAACTGTAAAACACACTGCCGTTGCCTACGTCAAATGAAACCGTAAGCGGGCGTACGCCCGATCCGCCGCTCCATTCAACACTACCTTCCACCCACTGGGTGACATCAGCAGTGGCTCCGCTCTGAGGTCCTTCGATGACACCCCATCCGCCCAGAAAATCGGTAATATGAACGGTATCATCGTCATTCAGGCAGTTTTCGCCCTCAAAGCAGTCCACGTTGGCCAGCCAGGCTTCCAGGTCAGACTCCAGGATGGTACCGTTTGTCTCGATACCGTAGGTGCCAACTTCAGCTGCCCCCCACGACTCCCGTTCCGCAGCTGGGGTTTCATCCGAACCATAAAAATCGACATAGGACGGAAACGCCTGTTCAATATAATCATAAGACAGGTCCGTGGCGTACAGCACCCCGCCATCCTGGACAAAAGTCTGCAGTGCCTGCCGGTTTTCAGCGCTCAATATCTGTGCCACTCCCGATGATTTCAGCCGGGCCGCATGTCGATGGGCTTCTTTCGATTTGTCATACGAAACCAGACTCTCATTGGTACCGCAGTTGATAAACACGATATCGTAGTTAAAGAGGTCCTTTTCACCGTCACCGTCGGCATCCTCGAAAAGGGGGTTGGGATCATCCAGCAAATCAAACTGCTCAGTTCCTTCTACCAGCTGACCATAGTTGTAATCGCTTTCGTCTGTTTCAACCTCTCCAAACCCTACTTTGGCCAGGATATCTTCCATACGGTCCCAGGAGCCCTTGACGACCGCAATTTCTCCCTCAAAGCTCTCGCTCGCGCTAGGCATATTAATTTCGCCAATATCCCCGCCGGCGCTGCTCACATCCACGGACTGCTCAAAGGAAAAGATCCCCTTGAAAATTTTCAGCAGCACTTCATCGCTTGAAACGGGGACATCAAAAGTAAAACTCCCGTCCGCCTCTGTGCATGTGAAAGCCGAATAGCTTTCCTCGGGCTCCTCGCATTCCCCTGCACTCGTGGTGGCGCCTCCAATGCCTTTGGCTTTAGCCATGATCTTATTGGATCCCTCTTTGGGAACAAAAACCGTCGCACCCGCAAGCGGAGTATTTCCATCGGGGGCCGTTAAGGTTCCCTTTATCTCTGTCGTTTCGGTTTCTCCCGGTCCCGATGAGCTGTCGCCGCATCCCTGTACCATGAACAACAACGCTGTTAGCAATATTGATAATTGTATTCTTAATCGCATGATAAAATGATATTTTCTTGATGGTTTGTGATTCTGTTGTTTGTATACGTAAGTCGTTATGCAAAGGGCTCACTTAATACCTCTTCCCTCTCCTGAAATTCGAAGTCATCATTGCAGGCTGAAATCTTCAGCCTGCCAGAAGGCCCCAGCCCCATGACGGCGCCATAACTGCCATAATCACCATTTGGACGACCATAATGACCAGTGCTGAAAGCAGCACATAGCCAAGCCGCCTGCTCTCAGGCGTATCCATCATGACCGGTATCCCGATCCAAAAAAGATAGATACTGTATAGTCCAAAAAGACCGACCCAGCCCAACAGAAAAGAAAGATTTGCCACAATGGAAGCCAGCAGCGAGGGAGTCGCCGCATAGACGACCAGCTTGAAAGCATTGTTCAGATTTTCAGTGGATTCAAACTTCCCGGCAAGCATGTTAATCACATACGAAGAGACCACCAGGCTTACCAGTGGCATGGCCAGCTGGTACACCACCAGGTGCAATGACCAGCTGCCGATGAAACTGGTCAGGGCTGCTAACACGATCATTGGCAATGCATAATGGAGCAGGAGATCCATATTGGACTTCTGCTCTTTCTTTATCCGGGGCCATTCCTTTCCGGGTTCAAGGATAATCCCTTTCGCCCGGCCAGCGATATCGTCAATATTCATGGTATTATAATTTTGTTTAGAGCAACAGTTTGGCTGATGGGGCGGTAATATTCCCTCACAGAGACAGGCGGACGCCCACTCCCAGTACCAGCTGTGAGACATCTTCTCTCCCAATTATATACTTGGCCTCTCCGTAGGTCCGTCCGAAACCGATGTCCAGCTCTGCTCCGGCCCCGACATTTACACCCAGATTGGTATTTGAATCACTTATGGAGGCAGCGCCGGCCGGCTCATACTTAAACCGGCTATGCATAATGTTCAGGCCCGTGAGCCCATAAAGGCTCAGCATATCATTATCCACTGCCATAAGATGACTGTTGATATTACCCTCAATCTGATCAACACGGCTCTGCGCATTCTTCTCGGGAACGGAATACCCCACATCAGCTCCCACCCGAACCGGCAGTTCGGGCAACCGGTAGTACATATTTACATGGAAATTGAGATTTTCGGACTGGCTGCCGTACCCCACCCCGCCGCCAGCGGTAATTTCCTGGGCCCGGGCTGATTTTGTCGCCAGCATTGCCCCGCAAAACAGCATCACCGTTAAGAAGGTTAGTTTCTTCATAATAGTATCCTCGGTTTACAGTTTAGATTCATACAGGAGAGGGTACCGGGAATATCAACCAGCTTGGTTTCTAATCCCCGATCATTGCGAATCCCATTTCCCGGATCCTGCGACTATTGATTTGATTGGGAATCCTAATCCACGTACCCTTGCCCGCACCTTAGAATACGTAAAGAAATAAAGAATGGGCTCAAAATTGTTTCCCGGGCTTCAGGTATTCGACGGGGTTAACTGCTTCTCTGCCCCCCCCAGGAAGGCGATAAACGGGGGGGGCAACAGGATTAGTATCGATGATGAGTGATCTCCGGCAGCGGGCGATCGTGGGCCATCCTTAAAATAGTGCTGAAACTTGTCCACAGATACTTTCCAGCAGGCGGCGGTGTTCGCTGGTCATTGAATCCTTCGTATGAGAATCGATATCCAGCTCGGCAATAAATTCCCCATTCTTTTTAACAGGAACAACAATTTCCGCTTTCACATGGATGCTGCAAGCCAGGTAGTTATCCTCCTTGTTTACATCCTGGACCACAAAAGTTTCATTGGTTTCAGCGGCCTGTCCACAAATTCCTTTTCCGAAAGGAATGCGTGTATGATCGGTCGGCTCGCCAACATAGGGACCGAGAACCAGCTGCCGGTCAGCTTCCGGATCGACCAGGTAAAAGCCCACCCAGTCAAACACCGCAATTTCGCTTTCCAGCAGCTGGCAAATCTGATATAATTTTTCATCGCGATCGGATGTATCACTGCTAATAATTTCTTTGACGCGACCGAGCAGAACTTTTTTATCTTTCACCGTTGATCCATTATTTAACCTTACCATTGTTCAGTACGACAGCATCCCAGTAGAGACTTCCAAAGCTTGAAATGCGACCCAATTTATCACTAATATCATCCCTGTTCAAAGGAAATTAACAAATCCATTTCTTATCACTATTTTAGCCCCTATGGTTGAAGATATATTAACGCAGAGCAATTTCTTTTCCACCTATATATCGGGTTCCACGACGCTGTTGATAGCTGCGTTCACTTCCATCATATCCGTGGCCAATCCGCTGGCGGCGATGCCTGTATTCATATCGCTTACGGAACAGAGTACTGATCCCGAGCGCACCGGCATCGCCCAGAAAGCTTCTTTTTATATGTTCATTATCCTGGTTCTTTTCCTGTTGGCGGGGACCTACATCATGAGCTTTTTTGGCATCAGCCTTCCGGGCATTCGCATTGCCGGTGGACTGATTATTCTGCGTGCCGCCTATGCGATGCTGAACCCGGAACAGACTGATCGAAAAATATCAAAAGAGGCCCAGGAAGCAGCCAAAACCAAAGAAGACATCTCCTTCAGCCCCATGGCAATGCCCATGCTTTCCGGTCCCGGGAGCATTGCTGTAGTCATAGGACTGGCATCCCAGTCGCAAGGTCCGGTGGATCTTATCATTATCACCATAGCGATTGTGCTCGTTGCTCTTATCTCCTACGGCGTACTGCGGCTGGCCCCCTTTTCAGCAAAATACATAGGGCCAACGGGCATGAATGCCATTACCCGGATGATGGGCTTTATCGCCATGGCCATTGGCGTGCAGTTTATATTAAATGGAATATCCAGTTTTTTTGGCGTCTGAGAAGAACAACTGTCAGCCAAACGACTCAGCCCGGGCCTTTATTGGTTTTGCCGATTGGCAATCAGCCGCAGCCCATCGAGGGTCAGCATGGGATCAATCACATCAAAATAATCGGTATGAGGTCCGATCTTCTCTGACAGTCCACCCGTGGCTATAACCTTGATGGATTCGGAGTTCAGCTGCTTTTTCATTCGGTCTATCAGTCCTTCTATCATACAGAGATGCCCCAGAACCAGTCCCGACTGCATGGACTCGCGAGTATTCCGGCCAATAACCCGGGACGGGGGTTCGAGTGGAATCTGGGAAAGCTGGGCAGCTCTTCCCACCAGGGCATCAATGGTCACTTTTAGACCGGCACAGATAGCTCCCCCGATAAGCTCTCCCGGTTTTCGTACGGCCATCACGGTTGTCGCCGTTCCAAAATCTACAACGATGCAATCATCCCCGAACATCTTGTAGGCTCCCGCCGCACCCGCGATAAGGTCCGCCCCGACCGTCTGCTGGCTCTTCCGTGCAATGGTAATGCCCGTCTCTGTGGCCCCGTTTAGCACGAGCGGGGTCAAATGAGGCTGATGGTCAAAAACAACGCTGATCGTCTGCGTCAGCTGGGGCACTACGCTGCAAATAATAACGCTGCGCAGCTGTTCGTAGGCCAGGCCGGCCTCGGAAAACAGGTTTTGGAAGAGCACCCGGTACTCGTCGGCCGTCTTATCCGCATCCGTCTGTATGCGCCACTGATGGGTCCACCCTTCCTGCTGTGAGACGCCAATAACAATATTACTGTTCCCAATATCCAATGCTAACAGCATGGCATTGCTCCATCTATGTTAAGATTGACCTGTCGTTCGATGAACCCGTCAACCTGGCTTATCAAGCCCGGGCATCCATTCGCAGTTCATGCAAATCCTAAAATAGCAGGCCTTGACCCTACTTCAAAATTTGAATAAAACGTTCGATTCCGATACCATCCTATTGATCGATGCGTGTTAATCAACAACTGTAATCATTCAAGCCATGGAGCCAGTAGATCAACAACTGTTACGTTTGTATTCCTATGATTTTTGGGCCAACAACCAGATATGGACCTCCCTCCGTACCGATCCCGACTTCCCGGGCTGTGATGAAGCGATAAACTATTACAGTCATATAGCCGGGACCCAGGAAGTCTGGCATGCGCGTATACAGGGTCGGTCAACGGAGGGGCTGGAGGTATGGCCGAACAAAGAATTAGCCCAGGCCCACAAAACGCTCAAAACCTACTCTCCCAAATGGGCCCGGCTCATTAAAGCCAACAATTCGGCCCTTGACCGCCCCATCTCCTATCACAATTCGCAGGGCGAACCCTTTGATACGAGACTTTCAGACATCCTGCATCACATCGTCATTCATGGCCAGCATCACCGCGCCCAGATCGCCCGTCTGCTGCGGAAGGCCGGTCTGTCCCCTCCCCCCACCGATTTCATCTTTTTTTGTCGTGCTAATTAGTATATTTGCACTTTAATTTTCATAAAATTCACCTGAGGTTTCATTCTGGAATTTATTGAACAGCTCCTGGCATCGTTTTCAAGCTTTATGTGGGGCATCCCCCTTGTTCTGCTACTTTGCGGCGGGGGGCTCTTCTTCATGATCTACTCCGGCTTTGCCCCTTTCCGCTATTTCGGTCATGCACTCAATATCCTCCAGGGCAAATATGATGATCCGGACGATCCCGGCGACATCAACCACTTCCAGGCCCTGTCGAGCGCCCTTGCCGCTACCGTAGGCCTTGGAAACATCAGCGGCGTGGCCGTTGCCATTGCCATGGGCGGTCCCGGTGCCGTCTTCTGGATGTGGGTGAGCGCCTTTATCGGTATTGCAACCAAGTTTTTCACCTGTACCCTGTCCATCATGTACCGGGGAAAGGATTCCGAAGGCAATATCCAGGGCGGAACGATGTACATGATCCGCGAAGGGCTGGGCAAAAAATGGAAGCCCCTGGCCGGTCTTTTTGCCCTGGCCGGCCTCTTCGGCCCCCTGCCTATTTTCCAGGCCAATCAGCTGACCCAGGCCCTGCGAGACATCGTCTATATTCCCAATGGATGGGTTTCTGAACAGGCCCACTTCATGGGCGACCTGTATACCGGCATTGTCATCCTTCTGATCGTCTCCCTCGTTATCTTCGGGGGCATAAAACGCATTGGCCGGGTGGCCTCACGAATGGTTCCGGCGATGGTTGTGCTCTACGTGACCCTGGTGCTTATTATCCTCGGCGTGCATTACCAGGAACTTCCCACCTATCTGTACCTGATTGTAACCGATGCCTTTACCGCACAAGCTGCTCTCGGAGGCGCAGTGGGACAAATTATCATTACCGGCTTTAAACGTGCCGCCTTCTCAAACGAAGCGGGCATCGGTACCGCCACTCTTGCCCACGGCGCTGCCAAAACCAAGGAACCCATCCGCGAAGGGCTCGTAGCCATGCTCGGCCCCGTTATTGATACCCTGCTTGTCTGTACCATGACGGCCCTCGCAATCCTGGTGACCGGGGTATGGAGAACCGGCGACGAGAACGGCATTGCCCTGACGGCCTCCGCATTTGGAGAAGCGCTTGGCCCCGTGGGTCCCTACCTGCTGGTGCTCTGCGTGGCGGTTTTCGCTTTCAGCTCCCTTTTCACCTATTCCTACTACGGAACCAAATGCTTTGGCTTTTTGGCAGGGGCGGAGCGGCAGGGCTGGTACAACTACTTTTATGTATCTTCCATCATCTTCGGGGCCGTGACCTCCATCTCGGCCGTCATCAACCTCATCGACGGGATGTATGCCGTCATGGCCATCCCCACGATGACTGCAACGCTCCTGATGGCACCCCGGGTCAAAAGAGCAGCCAAAGATTACTTTTCGCGTATCGATTCGTTTGAAGTCTATGATTAGCAGATGAACACGCCGCGTATCTCCGTCATTCTCCCGGCATATAATGCTGAGGACACCCTCAGTGAGGCCATAAGAAGCATTCTGCATCAAACGGAAAGAGAAATTGAGCTCGTCGTTATCAATGACGGCTCAACCGATGCCTCCCCGGATATTATCGAGCAATGGCGCTCCAGGGATAAACGCATAGTGGCCCTGGATCAGCCGCACCGTGGTATCGTGGCCGCCCTCAACCACGGGCTGCAGCATGCATGCGGGCAATATATCGCCCGCATGGACACCGATGACCGCTCTCTGCCAGAGCGGCTGTGCCGGCAGGCTGACTTCCTGGATGCCCATCCCTCTATCGGACTTGCCGCCTGCCTGGTCAGCTACAAAGGTACCAATTCAAAACACAGGGGCTACGCCCGGTACGTAACATGGACCAACACCCTTACCACCCATCAGCAGATCCAGCAGAACCGGTTCATCGAATCCCCACTGGCCCATCCCTCCGTCTGTTTCCGCCGTAAACTGATTGAAAAACACGGGGTCTATCGCTGCGGTCCTTTCCCGGAAGATTATGAACTCTGGCTGCGCTGGCTCTCGCGGGGAGTAACCATGGCGAAAGTGCCGGAATACCTGCTGGAGTGGCGCGACCGGCCCGACCGTCTTTCCAGGACACACCAACGTTATTCCATGGACGCCTTCTACCGCATCAAGGCGCAATACCTGGCCCCCTGGCTCGAAGAACACAACCCCCATCATCCCGAGCTTATGATCTGGGGCGCCGGCAAGACGAGCCGCAAGCGTGCGGAATACCTCGTCCGTCGTGGCATCCACATTACCCACTATATCGATGTGGACCCCAATAAAATTGGCAACGTCATCCAGGGTCGCCCGGTCATAGGACATACCGATCTTCCATCGCCGGAGTCTGCTTTCATCGTCTCCTATGTGGGACTTCGCGGGGTTAACCAGCAGATACGCAACCATTTGCAGCAACATGGCTACCGGTGGGGATCAAGCTTTATTTTTGCCGCCTGACCACATCGCGCACAGTATTTCCCAATCTTCATCAAACCTTTATATTCCCCCAGATCCCGTCTGTTTACCTAATTCAAAGATTAAATAACGGTATCGGTATCAATTAATCGATATTTTGCTTTCCGGTTACTTATTAAGGCCTTTGTCCCTATCTGCCTAAAGCTTTCTGTTTCAACAAAATAATTGCTTAAGCGCAACCTCCCGATTGTAAGGTTCGTATCTTTGAATACACTAATTGAGAGCACTTTTATGCTCCTGAATAAGACAAAACCAACCTTCTACTATTAGCTATGAAAACCATCAAAGGATTAATCTTGATCATCAGCCTAACTCTTTTAGCAGTTTCTGGTGTTAAGGCTAATTCTAACACTGATACGATTAAAGAAGACATCTTTACTGCTATCCGCAGTATCGACTATACCAGCATCAACGTATTGCTCTCCGAGGGCATGGATGTAAATGTCACGAACAAACAGGGTGATTCTCCGCTGATTGTAGCATCCCGGATAGGCAATCTCCGCATACTGGACATCATCCTGTCTCACAATCCCAATATCGATGCACGCAACAAGGAAGGAAAGACGGCACTGATGATAGCAGCCGAAACCGGCCAGCTCCATGTGGTTGAAAAGCTGATCGAGCACGATGCTGATCCATCGCTGAAAGATAATAATGGCAAAACAGCGCTGAACCTGGCAGCAACCTATGGTCACAAGCATGTCAGACGTTTCATTAAAGACGGGCAGCAGGAGCCTGCTCTTGCAAAGTAACACCTGAGCACATATCATTATTTTTGACCCCGGTGGTGATTCGCCGGGGTTTTTTTATGCCCAATGTGGAATGGTCGCCCGAATCTCTTATATTTTGATAAACTGCTTGAATCAATCATTATGGGCGACATTTTTTTAGGTATCGACCCCGGATCGCGAACCACCGGTTATGCCATCCTGACCCGAAAGAAAGGAAAATTGGTTGCCATGCGCTGCGACACGATCAATATGGCGCATATGGACGATCATGCCGACCGGCTGCAGTACATCTTTGAGAATATATCCAAGATCATCGCATCCTTTAAACCCACAAACTGCGCCGTTGAAACACCGGTCTATGGCGTGGATCCCCTGGCCATGCTGAAACTGGGCCGGGCCCAGGCCGCTGCCATGCTGGCCATCACTAACAACGGCATCCCGGTCACCGAATATTATCCCAAACAGGTTAAGAAGTCGATTACCGGCAACGGCAACGCCAGCAAGGAGCAGGTTGCCTTTATGCTCCGGAAGACGGTCGCCCTGCCGGACGAGAAACTCTCAAAGGATGCCACGGATGCGCTGGCGGTCGCCTGGTGTCACCTGATGAAACAAAACAGCATTCAAAACCGGGTGCCGCGTTCTACCAGGAAGACCCACCAGAATAACAGCTCCTCAAGCTGGGAAAATTTTGTCGCCAACAACCCGGATCGCATCTCGGACTGAAGCCGGAACCCGGCAGTCTCATGATAGACCAGACGAAATCATTGTAACTTATAAACGACGAAAGGCCGCTAAACAGCCATGATTGCTTATTTGAAAGGTATTGTCCATTCCAAATCCGAAAACCAGCTTATTCTCAACGTACACGATGTCGGTTACCGGCTGGAGATCTCCAGCCAGACGCTGGAACAGCTTCCTGCGCCGGGTAAAGAGGTCGAACTGCTGGTCCACCACCACATCACTGACAACGACCAGCGCCTGTTTGGGTTCCAGGGCCAGAATGAAAAAGACCTTTTTGAGCTGCTCATCACTGTTAAAGGCGTAGGCCCCAAACTCGGGCTTACCATCCTGTCGGGCTTGCCGGCCCAGGAGATCACCGGTGCCATCGTACAGCAGGACAAGGGCACCCTCTCGCAGATTACGGGCATAGGAAAAAAAACGGCCGAACGCATGATCCTGGAACTGAAAGACAAGGTGTCGGAAATGGTGGATGCCACCTATACGTCTTCCTCCGGGTCTGTCTCAGGAAGCCTCAAGGAAGAAGCCGTCTCGGCCCTGCAGTCGCTGGGCTTTAAAAAGCGTGACTCTGAAAAGGCAGTGACCATGGCCGCCAGCAACGGTCAAAACGCCGAAAATGTACAGGATCTTGTCAAGATGGCCCTGGCTCAGCTCAATACATAACAATTATTTAACAGCCGCCGGGTTTAATTTGAGACGGGCTCTTCGTAGTATTACCTGATTAAAGAATGATCACAATTCCTTATGTTAACCCAATATTGCAACAAACCCATTGCCCGTGGCTGATAAAAAAACCATTTTAGTTGTCGACGACGAACAGGACCTTCTCGACCTGATTGAATACAACCTCAACAAGGAGGGCTTTGATGTGCTGAAGGCTGAAGACGGTGTTCAGGGCATCGAGATGGCCCGTGAACATCATCCCGACCTGATGCTGCTGGATATCATGATGCCCCAGATGGACGGCCTCGAGGTCGTAGAGCGTATACGCAAGGATGAAAAGCTGAAACGTATCCCCATCATCTTCCTCACCGCCCGCAGCGATGAAAAAACGGAGGTTGAGGGACTCGACAAAGGCGGCGACGATTACATTACCAAGCCCATCAGTACCACCAAGCTCCTCTCGCGCATCAAGGCCGTGCTGCGCCGCGTCGAAGAAACCGAAGAGATGAGCGATCAGATAAAGGTGCATGATATCGTCATCGACAAAGACCGCTACATTGTGACCCAGGGCGAAGAGGAATTTCACCTGCCCCGCAAAGAATTTGAACTGCTTTACTTTCTGGCCAGCCGAAAAGGCAAGGTCATGGATCGACAGACCCTGCTGAATCACGTCTGGGGCGACAATATCTACGTCGTCGATCGTACGGTGGATGTCCACGTACGCAAAATCCGGGAGAAGCTGGGCGACGAATATATCGAAACCGTCAAAGGAGTCGGCTACCGCTTCAAAGAATGAAAAAGTCACCCTTCACAAAGTCCTCCCGCCTTTCCTTCCGGATTGGCCTTTATTCGGCTCTTGCAGTTGGCGGCACCAGCTTTGTATCGGCAATGTTCCTTTTCCAGAGTACGCCGACCCGTGCCCTCGCCTATGCCCTTCTTTTGACGGGCCTGGTCTTTGGCATCGTGTATTACCTCTCTCACCGCATCCTGTTTGCACGCATGCAGACCCTCAACCGCATCAACCGGAACATCGCCCGCAAGCGATTCGAGGAATACGAGAGCCTTTCGACCGGGAAAAACGACGAGCTCGACTACCTGATCAAGCAGTCCATCCGGGCCAGCAAAACGGTGGAGCGCGAAATACAGCGGCTCAACCGCATCGAAAATTACCGCAAGGAATTCATTGGTGACATCTCCCACGAGCTTAAAACCCCGATCTTTGCCATCCAAGGCTTCATTGAAACCCTGCTCAACGGCGCCATTGATGATGAAGAGGTAAACCGAAAGTTCCTTGAAAAGGCCATGCGGAATGTCAACCGCCTTATCTTCCTTACCAAGGACCTGATGGAAATCTCCAAGCTCGAAACCGGGGAGTTGAAGTCGGAAGTGCAGGATGTCTATCTCCGCGATGTAACCGTGGATGTCGTGGAAAACCTGCAATACAAAGCCAGAAAGGAGCATGTTCGTCTGTCGGTTGATACCATTGACCCGAATATACAGGTCCGGGCCGACCGGAATCAGATCAAGCAAGTCCTTACCAACCTCATTGAAAATGCCATCAAATACAACGTGCCGGAAGGATCGGTTAATGTTGGTACGAAACCTTTTCCCGGAAAACCGGGTAAGATACTAGTATACGTCAAGGATTCCGGCATTGGCATCGACCAGCAATATATCGAGCGGGTGACCGAGCGGTTTTTCCGCGTGGACAAATCCCGCTCGCGCGAAAAGGGCGGCACCGGACTCGGACTGGCCATTGTAAAGCACATTATGGAAGCCCACGGGGAAGAATTTTTTATCGAGAGCACCCCCAATGTGGGATCAATCTTCAGCTTCACTTTAAGCAAGGTCAACCGAACGCCTGTTGAGACAGATATGACGGACTAGGTTACTTTTAATGACGATCATGGATCATACCGAAACCACAGCCCTATTTCTTATCACCGGTCTCATTACCGCCTGCGGAACGCATGAAGCCATGCCCATCCTGCACCGGGCCCAGACCAAGGTCGTCAACAAACAATACCTGGAGGCCATCGTTGCCGCTGAAAAAATTGTGGAACACTACCCCGGCACCCCCTTTGCCGATTCTGCCCGCGAGCTCATCCACATCATCAACAAACATCACCTGGACGGCGAATACCCGGTCCCGCGCTAACCATATAGGCTGTTTTAAACTCTGGAATGTAACTCTTTATTTTCGCTATTTTCCCAATAATAAATTCATCAATCTCAAACCCACTTGACTTATGCTACACGCTGTTATCATGGCCGGCGGATCCGGTACACGCTTTTGGCCGCGAAGCACCCGGAAACACCCCAAACAATTTCTCAATCTCTTCGGCGACAAAACCATGCTCCAGACGACGGTCGACCGTATCGAAAAGCTGGTGCCCGCCGATCGCATCTGGGTCATTACCAACGACCGATACGTAGCACTGGTACAGGAACAGCTGCCTGACGTCCCGGCCCAGAACATCGTCGGAGAAGCAGTTGCCCGGAACACTGCTCCCTGCGTGGCCCTGGCCGCCGCCCTCATCAACGAGCAGGACCCGGAGGCCACCATGGCCGTACTCCCTGCCGACCACCTGATCAGCGAACCCGAGAATTTCCTTTCGGTTCTTGATACCGCCGATGCCAAGGCCCGCGCCGGTGACAACCTTATCACCATCGGCATTCAGCCCGACCGCCCGGAAACGGGTTATGGATATATCGAATTTGAGACAGCATCTGCCGAGCACTACGAGGGGGGCGAAGTAAGAAAGGTCCGTCAATTCCGGGAAAAGCCCGACCGGCAGACGGCCCAGCAGTTCATTGACTCCGGTAATTTCCTCTGGAACAGCGGGATGTTCGTCTGGAAAGCCTCAACCATTCTGCAGGAATTCAAGCGACATCTGCCGGAGGTGCAGGAGCAGGTAGAAAAGCTGCGTCCCTCCATCGGCAGCACGGAACAGAAACAGGCAATCGATGTCTTCTACCACGGCTGTCCCTCCATCTCCATAGACTACGGCATCATGGAACGCTCGGAGGACGTCTTTGTGGTTCCCGGTTCATTCGGATGGAACGACGTGGGCAGTTGGAAAGCTGTATACGAGCTACGCGACAAGGATCAAAATGGGAATGTGATCCAGACCGACACGGCGAGCCTGGCAAATGCATCAAATAATCTCATCCAAAGTGAGAGCGGGAAGATGATTGCCCTGGTGGGGGTGGACAACCTTGCCGTCGTGGAAACCGATGACGCCATCCTGGTATGCAACCTGGACGAAGCCCAGGGCGTCAAGCAGATCGTGAACAAACTCCGTGAAAGCGAAGAGACCCAAAAGTTCCTCTAGCCGCAAGGACGGGCAGACGACAGTGGACCGGCGGATGCCGGGGAGTCGGTATTAGACCTCTATCGTGAGCTGATCATAGGCCAGGCGGATGCCTTCGGGCAGCCGTTTGTTGCTTTCTGCATGATCGACATAGCCATTCATATGCACCAGGTAGGTTTGCGGGACCTCGAGTTCACGGGCCACCTCCACGGCCTGGGGAATGGTCATATGGGTGGGGTGGTCGGGCTCCCATCGCAAGCCGTCGAGTACCAGCACTTTTGATCCCCGGATTTGCTGCTTCGTCGCATCCGGGATCTCCTTCACATCACTGAAGTAGGAGAAATCGTTGATTCGAAAGCCCAGAACCTCAACCTTTCCGTGGGCCGCGGGCAGGGGGGTCACCCTGATATCCCGGAAGGAAAGCGGCTCGTGCATCTCAATCAGTTCGATGGAGGTGGCTCCCGGGTACCGGTCGGGACCAAACATATAGTCAAACCGCCTCCGTATCGATTCAAGTCCCCCGGGGGTGGAATAGACGGGCATGCACCGGTTCTGCTTAAAACAAAAGGGGCGCAGATCATCCAGACCCGAAATATGATCCATATGCTCATGCGTAATCAGGACCAGGTCAATATGGCTCAACCCTGCGCGCAGCGTCTGAAGACGAAATTCCGGACCCGTATCGATGACCACAGACGTTTCTTCGGTCTGTACCCACGCCGAGCAGCGCCAGCGGATGTTACGGGGATCGTCGCTGAGGTGCTCTTTCCCAAACCCACCGGCCACCGGAACGCCCATCGAGGTGCCTGTGCCTAAAAATGTTACCTGCATCAATCCAGATCTATGTCTAACTCTTCTATTTCACTGTCTTTAAACCGCTCAAACCGGTCCCACAATTCTTCCAGGTGCTTGCGTACGGCAGGTTTGATATAAATATCCCGAAGGGGTTTGTCCTGCAGTACCCGGGCCAGCAGCCCTACCTGCTGTTGCTCGGGCTTCTTTTTATTTAGCACAACCAGCTTTTCGCCCTCCATCACGCAGGAATCACCGCGGAAAGTACCCTTCTCCTTGCGAATAGTATAGCCTGCCTGCTCTACCAGCTGTTCCAGTTCTATGAGTAGTTGTTCGGTCTTCATATTAAGAGATTAAAATGTAACGCCCAACTGGATACTATGGCCCTGTATCCGGTAATCGTATTTCTGTTCCTCCACCCGATAGTCGCGCAGATCATACTTGTATCCCGCGCTGAGCCCAATGGAATTCCACAGACGGTCGAAGAATATTTTACTCTCGAGGGCTATGCTCCCCAGGGATCCACCAAAAAGTCCACCGGAGGCAAAGGTGAACCCATAGCTTGGCACCGCGCCGGCCTGGATGCGGAAGTCTGTTGCAGGCCGTGCATTGACCTGCAGTCCCGCACCGGCGGTAAGGCTTCCAAACCGAAAGCGATCGAGATTAAATGCCGTCTCATCTGTCGTGATGTTGGTAAGCCGTGAAGATATGCGGACGGGAATCTTCAGCAGTACCTTCCGGCTCCGGTAAAGCTGCAGCCCGAAATTGAGATTTCCTCCTATATCAAAATAGGCCACTCTGTCACTCCCGGTAAGCTTGCCCCCCACTCCCATATAGAGGTTCAGTGAACGGCTGCTGTAGCCCAGGCGTATCAGGGGATCATCATAATTGAACTGCCCGGCTCCCTCCGCCTGCAGATTGCCCTGATAACTAACCGAGGTGGGCTCGAAGCCGACATACAGTTCCGTACCCGGTTGACGGAATTGTGGGCGTTCTTCCTCAACAGAAAACATCTGTGCTCTCAGCGTGGCGGGCGATGTCCACAAGAAAAGGATGATGAGCCCTGTCACAGCCGATAATCGGTGTAAATAATTCTGCTTCGAGGAATGATTAATCATAAATTCACATTTTAACGTTATCATTAAGCACTAAAATAATGGATTACAACCTATGAAAACACTCGGATTACTGATAATATTTTCTCTGATGAGCTTATCTACTGCAGAAGCGCCGGCCGATTCGGTACACGACTTCAGCCTTTCCTCTATTGACGGGGAAGAGACTGCGCTCAGCCAATACGAAGGAAAAGTGCTTTTGATTGTCAATACAGCCTCCGAATGTGGCTTCACCCCCCAGTATGAAGGCCTGCAGGCCCTGTATGAAAAATACAGCGATGAAGGGCTGGTCGTTCTCGGTTTTCCCGCGAACAATTTCGGGGGACAGGAACCGGGAACGGATGAGGAGATTAAACGGTTTTGTAAAGTGAACTACGAAGTAACATTCCCGATGTTTTCCAAAATATCTGTCAAGGGTGATGATCAGCATCCCCTCTTCAGCTATCTCACATCGGCCGAAAACCCCGATTTCAGGGGAGAAATCAAATGGAATTTTGAAAAATTCCTCATTGATAAAGAAGGCAAGCTGTCACGGCGTTTCCGCAGTGACGTCAAGCCACAAAGTAATGAAATTTTAAAGGCAATAGATTCGGCTTTGGAGAGTTAATATACTGTATCCCTAATACATCCCATCACCATCCCGACGGAGGGCCGTAACTGATACTTACGGTCCTCCTCTTTTTTTGCCTCAGTTTAACCGGTGCGAGACCAGCAGGAACTCCGGGATCCGCACCCGCAATGTTTTGCCCTCGCTCGCCTGCATTGTATAAAATCCTTTCATGCTGCCGCGGTATGCTTTTAATACGCAAAAACTGTTATAGGCGTGCTCCTTGCCCGGTTCTATCACCGGCTTTTGACCAATCACCCCTTCCCCGTCCACCTCGTGGCGTTTCCCGGAGGCATCCCTGATCTCCCAGTGGCGCTTCAGCAGCTGGACCGGGTGGTCGCCCAGGTTTTTGATCGTAATAAAATAGGCGAACACATGCTTGCCCGCGGCGGGACTGGATTCTTCCTCCAGGTAAACCGGCTGAACTTCCACGCTCACATCGTGCGATACTTCAACAAATGTTGGCTGATACATATAACGGGGCTTTTATTTTTAAGCATGGTAACTAAATTCTCACCGTGAATCAAAAGTTTTAATAAATTGCAATTATCGCTTGACATAAGCCGGGAAAGGTCGTTATATTTGGAGCTCTCATTCGGCTTGGGAACAACTTCACGTTCTATCGTGAACCGACAGCCACAAGCCCAACACGGTCCGGTAGTTCAGCTGGTTAGAACGCCTGCCTGTCACGCAGGAGGTCGCGAGTTCGAATCTCGTCCGGATCGCTCTCAACCAAGCCTCTGACTCACAACGAGTTAGGGGCTTTTTTGTTTTGGAGAAATACCCTTCTAATAAAGTTTAGTTTTTTTCTGGTACTAGAATGGTACTAGGCATAAATTCGCTCTATACTTAACCGGTGCTCAAACTTTGTTGCTAAAAGCTACTGCAGGAATCTCTATCCTCCGTGCGGAAATAAATAAAAGTAAATCATTACGGATTAGATTAGGAGATTGGAGATTTAAATCCTCTTAGGCATACTTCCTACTAACTCTTTTGAATAGCTAATAGTCTTAAGTTTTTTAAAGGCATTTTACTTTTAATTTCTCTATCGATTCTCACCGATTTGCGTTACATAAGATCTTGTAGTGCTACTTAAAGGATTAGAAAAAAGTCCTCCAGATGTTTAGTCCTCCCCCATTGGGACATTTCAATCCCATCACATTATTGCACATTATTACTTGGTATATCCTGCAAAATGTTAGGTGTCTTAAATAGCTAGTTCATTTGATTTTGAATCATCGCATCTTATATCGAAGTTCTTTTTGAAAATGTAATACAGCCAAATTATATCATGGGGAATCTGCCTCAACATCATTCATCGCATAAGCAGGAAGCTAAAAGCCTAGGAAAACTCAGGGAAATATTACCAAATGACCTTTTTATACTTAGGAGTGAAGATGGAGGAGATTATGGGGTAGACCGAATTTTAGAAGTAGTTAATGATGGTAATGTCACAAATATACGTGCTCATGTTCAAGTAAAAAGTCAAAAGAAGAAAACTAAGAGCGAAAACATTCGATTCCCCGTACCGATAAATACTATTAATTATCTTCTTAATACTATACACTCCCTGTTTATTGTGTATTCAGTTGATGAAGATGCTTTTTATTGGGAGTGGACACGTCAAATTGCATTATCAGCGAACGGAAAACAAATAGACCTGGAAAGTACTAACCAAAAAACCTTTAGCTATACTTTTCAGAATACACTTGATGCAAGTGCCTTTGAGGATATCCACAAAAAGTTGATTTCTGATAATCAACTTTTGAAAGATATTGAAGTTGATTGCCGTCCTCTTGAAAAATCTTTAATTGAATCCCTTCAGAGCACTGTAACATATCGTGAGCTGATACTTCTATACTTACAAGGAAAATATGAAGTGGTCATAGGATTTGTGAGGGATAATTCATTAGATAATCCGGAAATAAACTCTCTGGTATCATGGTGTTACTATCAGATTCACAATTATCAACAAGCACTTAGATTTATTGTCAAAGCGCTTAAAAAAAAGCCTTCAGATTCTCAATTGTTAAAAATGAAAGCGGCTATTTTGTGTGATAAAGGTCGTAGAGAGCAAAACAAGGAAATGGTTGAAGATGCAAAAGCTATTATGCTTAATATAAGTCGCGATACATGGGGATGGGATGATTATTACAACTTTGGAAATATGCTTGCTGGTTTAGAAGACTATTCTGAGGCATTGGAATATTATAAGAAAGCACTGGAAAGTAATCCCAAAGATCCCAGGATTTTGAAAAATTTAAGCGAATGCTATTACTACCTTAAGGAACATGAAAAAGAGATGGAATGTCTCGACAAGGCCTTAGAGCTAAATCCGGATTTAATTGAAGCCTTAATCAGCAAAGCTGCTACTTTAGGTAATATTTTCGGTGAATATCATCAAGCGATTAAGTTATTGAATCAAGCTTTACGCATTTCCGAAAATGGATATTTTGATAACAGTGTTATCTATTATTGGTTAGCTAAATTTCATGAAGATCTAGGTGAGACACAGACTGCCTTAAGCCTTGTTGGATCAGGGCAACAAATTTATCCGGGTGATAAGTCATTGAAAAGTCTAAGACTATCAATATTGATTAATTCTTGGGATAAAGATGAGCAAATAAAAAAGCAGGCAATACAACTTTTAAAAGAATTGATTTCGAGATTTCCAAAGGATTTTGGACTTAGAAAAGAATTGCTAAAAATTTATTTCGAAGAAAAAAACACAGAGGAGGCAGTGCCATTACTACAAGAATCACTTGAATTTGTGGGGTTCAACTTTTCCGATGAATATGTTTCTAATTTAGAATATGAAAACTTGAGAATTCTGTTTAATAATGTGGATTCATATATGGTATATCGTGAGAGTAATAATATCGGGAAAGAGTTTTTTAAAAATTTTGATCTCAAAATAAAAACTTTACAAAAAATTGAATTTAAATTTGCTATACAATTTGCCAAGTTGGTTGATCAGATAGTTCCAGACCTTTCAGAAAGCAAACTCATTCCGATACTTGAAAAACACCTAAAGGAATTTATCGATCTTAATGAATTTTGCAGTGAACTACTTATCAAAAAGCACAAAACTGATCCAGTAGAAAGACAGTCAGATAAAATGACTCAATTAGTTATAGTTCTACCAGAAATATTACTTATTGAATTTTCGAGACAGATGGGTTGGCTATTGGGACAGAATAATTACGACGATAATTCTAAAGATCAGATACTTAAAGAATTAAATCATATAGATGAGTGGTTTGATCTTAGTATTGAACCAATTGTAAAAGGGGCTCACAATGTTATTCGTTGGTCATCAAGCAAATAAAGACAAATAACATAACTATAAGTGTCTATTTACATGAGAAAGTAGATCTGTAACTTAACTCTTACTCATTCAAGAAAGCATGGTTCAAAAAGAACATGAAGTTGTAGTTGAAGCTTTCCCCTCTAAAAATGGAGATAGTTTCCTTATAAATATTAAGGATAATTATTTTCTCATCGACGCTGGCTATGTTACAACTTACCACAATTATATTAAGCCACGTTTGATAAAACTTGATGGAGAGGGAAAAAGATTAAGTAGGGTAATAATAACTCATATTGATACAGATCATATATCAGGATCTATAAAGTTTTTAGAAGAAAATAATGAAAATGAAATAATAGGAGTTGATCAAATATGGCACAATAGCTATAGAAATTTATATTCGCATGAAAAGACTATCGAGTTAACTAAAAGATCTATTCAACTCCTTGATTCGTTGAAGCAATCAATCGATGTGAACTCAGATAACAAGATGATTAGCGCCAAACAAGGTTCTTCTTTAGCTGCTTTAATTTTGGAAGGAGAATATAAATGGAATACTGATTTTAAAGATGGGGTCATATCCAGAGGAGCAAAAGATAAACAAATCTCTGATGCGGTAAATTTTGAAATAATCTCTCCCAATAAAGGAAAGCTTAATGCATTAAAAAAATTTTGGGAAAAGGAACTTTATAAACTGGGCTTTAGAGATAAAATAACCAATGACCCCCTTTTTGACGATGCATTTGAATTTCTCCTTTTAAAGGAGAAGGAAAAATATTTACCAAGAGATGAAAAGAAAATATCTAAAAAGATTCTTTCAATAGATGATTTACTAGAGAAAAAGTTTTATGAGGATAAGTCAGTTACCAATGGGAGTTCTATTGCATTCGTAATTGAAACTGAGCAAAAAAGAGTGCTTTTTCTTAGTGATGCACATCCAACACTAATATCAAAGGAAATTGAAAAAAGATATCAAGATAAGGAGTTTCCCATTTATTTTGATCTGATAAAAGTTTCTCATCATGGAAGTTTTTCTAATAATAGTCCAAAATTGTTTCAACTGATTGATTCAAGAAACTTTCTAATCTCTACAGATGGTACGAAACATGGGCATCCTGATTTAAGTACTTTGGCATGGATAATAAGTCGGAGTTCTGATTTTGAACGATGTATACATTTTAATTACGAAAATGAAGGATCAAAATTTTTAGATAATTCGAAATGGAAGTCTCAGTATAATTATACCATTACAGTACCAGAACAAGGATCATCATTAATTATTTCTCTTTAAATGAAAAAATCTATTGTAAATCCAACTCAAGTTGAAAAGGCCACTCTCAGAATAATCTGTGGAAATGAGTATGGCACTGGCTTTCTAATTTCTGATGATACACTTATTACAGCCTCTCATGTAATTTTAAATCATATAGAGGATGAGGAGGTCATCAAGGTTGAAGTGTTAGATGAAGGAAATGGTGAGGGTATTCAATTAGAGGGAGATTTAATTGAATATGATAGTGAGGCAGATGTTGCGGTAATTAAGCTGGATCAATCATTTAAAAAATTTTTACCACTTAAAATAAGTGAAATAAGATATGAAAGTATATGGAAGGGGTATGGTTATCCTTACAACGCAACGGATGGAGGTTGGTTTAAAGGAGCGGTTAAACAACAAAATCAATCAAAGCCTTATGATGTAGAACTGCAATGTAGTAATTACGATTTGGACACAGATTATAATGGTCTTTCAGGTGCACCTCTTGTTATTGAAGATAAAGTAGTAGGAATTTTAACTTGGAGTATTGTAGATGGTTTTGGTGCTATTAGCATATCTAAAATAGAATCTTTTTTAGCCTCTCAAGGAATCAAGTTCGAGCGTGAAAAAAACATTAACGAATTGCCAGATGAGCTAATCGAAGAACTAGAAGATATCGCTTCCAATGAAAATGTGATTACCCTTCTTCAAGAGAAGCTTAATACAGGTGGACAATACTATTTGTTACATGGGTCACCTGGATCAGGTAAAACAATAGTTTCCGCAAGCCTCCCATTACATGAAAAGGATTCAGAAATTGTAGGCAAGTATTTTATTGGTAAACCGAATGATCAGAAACCAAAGTCACAAGTAATTTCGAAGGAAAGTTTTATTGGATGGCTTGAAGATTTGATAAGCAAAAAACTAACAGGTAAAGCTTATCCTAAACAAACCAAAAATTTTAATGAGCGAATAGAAGCTTTTTCGAGACTCTTAGATGAGCTTAACCAGTACTACATTGACAGAAACAAAATTGGTTTTATCCTGATAGATGGCTTGGATGAAGTTGCTAACGCCAAAAATGTAGACTTAGAAGACTATTTAGGAGTTTTTCCCGAAACACTACCATCAAATATATCTATCCTTTTTTCGGCAACGCGGGAAGAACTACTGCCTAATTTTATTAAGTCAAGATTACTCGATAAAAATAAGATCCATGTAACTCCTATTCCAATAGAATCAAGGATTAATTATCTAAGAAAACACCTCGAAAATCAAAATATTGAACTCCCGATAGAAAATATACATGCGATTGCTGAAAAATCTGAGGGACATCCCCTTTATCTGAGATATATACTGGAGATATTAAAGAAGGAAAAACCATCCAATATTGAAGGCTGGCTAGATGGGCTTCCAAAACTGAATGGAGATATATCTAACTATTATGAAAAAATATGGGATAACGATTTAACAAATGATTCCGATAAATTTTGGATAATTCTTACCGTTTCACAATTAAGGCATCCTGTTAAAGCCGAACTATTGATTAAAATGTTGCCGGAGGAAGCAAAGCAGGCATTTTCTATAAAAAAAGAATCTATCCAGCATTTACTAAGGGATAATTTACAAATCAGCATTTATCATAATTCATTTACTCTTTTTCTAGAAGCCAAAGCAAGTGAATCTGTTTCTTCTGCTAACGAGAACATTAGCAACTTTTGTGAAGATAATGAGGATCTCGAATATGCTATTTCTAACAAAGTATTTCATCGTCTTAATAGTAAAAATCCTCAAAAAGCAGTCATTGATTGTAATCAAGAATGGGCTGATAAGTGTGCGTTCATAAACGTAGAACCAGACTTAGTGCTGAAAGATATAAAGGATACCGAAATTTATAGTATCGAATCTGGCTTAGTAACGGAACTCATTAGGATAAAACTATTACTTCAAAGGACCAGATTTAGGTATAATAATGTACTTGCTGAAAACGCATTCCATATTGCGGATTTACTTTTAGGTCTCTCTCAACCATCCGATGCATTAAAATATATTCTAAGAGGGGAACTGTTATTAGTTAGCGATGATGATGCTATTTATTTTTTACAAAAATTTTATGAGTCTGAAGCATTTGAACAAGCTAAAAAACTTCAATCAGCTATTAGAAAAAAGTATCAGTTTCTCATCGAGAAAGAGGCGAAAGAGAACGGCTTTAAATTCTCAACAATACTACTTCATTTAAAGGCTACAACACTTTTGTTCAATCGTGACCCTGAACAGTCTGCAGGTGAGTTCCAAAACAGAATGCAATTATTAAAAAGATTAAAGGATGCAGATGAAAGAAACGTTGAAAGTATAACCCATCTTAGAGAATATGCTAGTGCATGGAATATGGGATATATGACTTGGCGTTTTAATAGATACCCAGGCTTGTTGGCAGTCCAAAAACTTTCTAATGTAGATATCGATGAAAAATGGACGCGTCATTTTGCGATGATGCCTGCATTTTATGACCAGTTTAAAAGAAATGTTAACTCCTCTGAAGATAGTTCAACTTATTGGGAGCTTATAAAAGATGTTGAGCATTTAACCGAATATTATGGAGTAGCAGAGAGTGATTTGCCAATAGTAATAGGCACATTAATAGAGGATAGTGATAGAGTTGATATTGTAACAGAGCTTATTTCTAGAATTGAGCTAAATAACAATCTTTCAATACGAGCTGAAAATGGAGTAGATGTAAATTTACAAGAAATTAATTTTACTATAGAAGAATGCAAATATGAAGGTTATCTAAATATTCAGGATTCATTACCTAAAATAGAAAATTTCTCTTCATATAACTGGGAAGCAAATTTAATCTCGATAATTCAGTTTTTAGGTCAGCTTTTTGGAAAAGCCCACAGGTATAACGCAGAAGGCCAGATAAGTCAACTCAATTCACTAGAAGAGTCAATAGATAATTTAATTGAAAAGTTAGATTTTAGCTTATCTGAAAGAGCACACTGGGATAGAAGTTATGCAATACCTGAGGGAATTCTGCCAATTATTTATGGTCATTTAACAGAGTTCATCCTCAAATTTTTTCCTGATAAGACAACTTCTTTTGTCCAAAATGTAATTGAAAGAGGAAAAGGAGGACAATTGGGTCTTTATACGGAAGGTTATAGACAATGCTTGTATTCAATTACTGAAGAGACCAGCCGATATACACATAAGTATTTAGTTACTACTAAAATTCTAAAAATTCTTGAAACCCATATTCTGAATGCTGTACAGAATAGGTGGGAAAGAGTTCCCGAATTACTTCGACTTGCAGAATTATATTCAAGGATAGGTAATGATGATAAGGCCGAAGAAATCTATTGTAAGATGCTGGATTCTTCAATGGGGCCAACTTGGTATAAAGAAGATCAATTCACCCTAATTAACTCTATTCTATCCCTTGATTTAGCAAATAATAGTAGTAAAACACATTTTAAACAATTTGCTGGATATTTAGATTATGCCTCAGGTGAATTAACCTTTCAGAGATATGTTAGATATGAAAAAGAGAGCCTAATAAATAGTTTGGTTAAAGCGGGTCATGTGCCATTGGCGATCCAATACTTCAAATATCAGGTATTACCTGATCCCGTAACCATAATTGAAAATGCTGAATCTTCGACAGTTGATGCTCTTGATGAAGGACAAGGGTACGTTTTAGGAGCTAGGTCCATAGTTGAAGCAAACGGCATAATTCAGCTGTTAAAAAATATTGAAGCGGATCCAATAATAGTTTGGTCGATAGTTGAAGCGGTCATCATCAATGATGAAACCTTTCGATATTTACGGTCATTTACTAAGATTCAAAGCCAGTGTTTGGTTCATAGCTCATTAAGCAATGACGAAAAGGAAATGCTTCATCAGAGACTTGTTAACATCATTACTGATGAAGATATGGTTGACAATCAAGCTAACTATTTAAAAGAACTGAAAACTTATTTGAGTGAAGATGACCGCAAAATATTACAAGGCAACTTAATAAAGGAGGGAATAGATTTTAATTTTTCCAAGGAAACAGTAAAAAGCTTTAATCGTGAAGAGTTATCTGAAGAAGAGAGAGAAAAGTATGATGATTTTCGTTTGCCCGGGATGGGTAAAGATTTTCATATTGATCTGAATTATTTAGAAGATTGTATAAATGAAGCAAGTATAGAAATAAGTGCAGAAAATTTTACTAAGGCCCGAGCAATATTAAGTAAAGGGCTAAAGCAGCTCCATTCACATAAATCAGATATTTGGAAAGGTGGAAATCTTGCTAATATATTGGGGAAGGCCTTTGATTTATTACCTCAGACAGGCAATGCCGAAGAAATAACTCAATCTTTAAAAGAACCAATATCTAATCACTTTACAAATGACTGGATAGTTGTAGACCAGTTAATTGAAATTCTTAGTCACAATACATCCCATGAAGAAACAGAGGAGATACTTAATGCGATAAAGGATCATTTTGATATTATGATTCAATGCGATGATGAGGTGATAAAAAAGTATGACTGGATGGAAAAAGAAACCGCCGCCAGAGATAATATAAATTTTCAGTTAGTTGAATTTTTGATCTGGCTTTTAAATCATCCGCATTCTTCAGTAAAAAAGAGAGTCATAGATTCACTTAAGCTTTTAGGAACTTATAGACCTGAACAAACAATTCCATTATTGTTTGGTACTGCTTTATCAAACAAACCAGAATTTTCTACAGAATTATCCGCTTTTGTTTTAAGTAGAATTGCAAATGAAAATCCTGATATTATTTGGCACTATCTTCAAGGTAGGTCAGATATACAGGAAAAGATAGTTAATTTAACTCATTTTACAATCAAATACTATTTTAAAGAAGTTGTTGTACCTATTAATTCAGAATCAGATGAAGCAAAACAATTTTATAATGAGTTATTAGAGACAATTCCTTCAAACGTCATTTTAGAAGGTAGGATAGAACTTGATGAGCCTAATTTATGGCCTGCTGAGCATACCTTAGAAAGATTGAATGAAATACAAATTCTTAATGACTCATTTTATGATACCTTACTTAAGAAAATAAAAAAGTACTCAGATCCAATCGAACCTAGCGATCAATTAAAGGTTCGAAGTTATATCAATAGAAGTTTTCATGACCAAGATGTCCATTTTGGTTCATATGACTATTTATTGAGATATGCTATTAATGATTCTATAATAGAAAGAGTTAGTCAAAGTGACTACGAAGAGGTAACCGAAATTTTAAAACTTCCCTTTACAGATGGAACTTAAACCTATGAGAAGTATCGCCAAAACACGAAAAGAGTTCGAAAGAAACTTTCATCTTTTGGCAGAACATATAAGAAATGGAAGGATGAGATTTATGAGAGGAGTAAGTACTGATGGAATTGGAAGAGTAAGATACCTGCCAAATAGACGAGTTGACTTTTTATCTGTTAATGAATCGGCGAGGTTAGCGGCAAATAGCATTGCTGATATGGACAATTTGCCAGAGTTTAAAATCAAGAGAGATTCTGATGATGAAAAATAACTTCGAAATTGTTCCACCTAAAACAAGAAGTGAAATGGAGCATAACATCGCACTAGTTTTTGAAAATGCATTAAATCAGATTAAAAGTGGAAATGAAACACCTGTTGACTCATTTACTCATTTCACCTTACCACATATTCAAAAACTTAAATTTCTACCTAATGGTAGGGTTCTTTTAAGCTCCATTGATGAAAGATTAAGGTTGCAGGGGAATACATTAAATAACCTGAAGTTTATGCCAAAACCTAAGCGAATCGGAGATGAGGATAGTTAAGAGTATTTAACTTTACTGATAGTTCAAAGTTATTACATAAACTGTAGTACATTTGGACGCACTGTTCACTAATTTTACTTGTTCACGGAACGTGAACAATGATAAAAAATGAACAACACCCATAGATTTGTATTAGAATTCAGCTATGTGCTAATGTCTCCGCATACGGTCGAATGACATTTTGAACCCTGCATATCCTGGCAAACTTCTCGATCTCCATAAATGAAGCTTTCTTCTGTCTTATGCCATCCTTCAGCGCTTCTATGGCGATATCAAGGCCAATTTGATTCCGGAACTTGAAACAATCTGCTATGGTCTTAGCTGGATTGTACACTTGTACCTCTACCCCATCCACTTCATGGGTTTCTATGCCTTCGGTTAGGCTTGGTCCTGAGAAACGATAAATTTGAAGCGGTGGATAATTGAGCTTCGGATCCCGGCTGGTCCTAGGAAGAGCAATATAAACGTGGTGTGGGATAGCTGTTGTCAGCTCATGAATATCCAGTGCTGAAATGAGACATATCCTTGCTTTGGGTACCTTCTTGACTACAATGGTGAGACTAGGATTGGAAAGCGTCCCTTCATCGGCCAGCTTATAGAGTCCTCGCTCAAGCTTGGTTATATGGCCTTCCACCAGCATGTAGTAAAGCGTACGGCTGTGTATGCCTGACTCAAGCGCTTCCGAAGTACGTAGCAGAGGCCCATGCTCCCTGAAGAGCTTTATAGCTTCTTCTATTTTCTGATCAGAAACATACATATGTACAAAATAACATACATTTATTTAAATATGCATATGTTTTTGTCCATATACCCTACTTTTAAACTAATACGCTAATCTATAGTCTGGCTATTGGAATAATGCCTCTTGTTCACTAATTTAATCTGTTCACGGAACGTGAACAAGAATAAAAAATGAACAAATGAAAACTAATATACTTCCCATAATACAAGAACATCTTGAAAATCTCACTCCATTCAAGCTAGAAGTGGATGAACAGGGAACGTATATCCAAGATGGACATCAAGTTGATGCAAAGGTGAAGCTCCATCTTCCAGATGAGACATTAGCGTTTTTTGCAGAAATAAAGAAAGAGGTCCGGGCCCATCAGCTTCCCAGAATTTATGAGTTGGCCAAAACCAATACCCCATTTCTGCTGATTGGCGGACAAATTTTCCCAAATATCAAAGAAAAACTTAAGGAAAGGGACATTAATTGGATTGATGGGGCTGGTAACATGTACATAAAGAACAAAGATCATTTTCTCTTTGTGGATCACAACGAGACATTTCATATAAAAGAGGAGAAGGATCGGGCATTTACGAAAACCGGACTGAAAGCAGTCTTCTTGTTTCTTCAGGATGAAACCTGGATTCAAAAAACCTATAGGGAAATTGCTGAAGCTGCGGGTGTAGCTTTGGGAACCATTGGATATGTCATCAATGGACTAAAGAAAAGAAAATACCTGGTAAAGAAGGACGAAAAGAACTATCAGTTAGTTCGTAAAGAAGAGTTGATTGATGAATGGATTGCCGCTTATGAAACAGAGCTAAAGCCTAAGCTTCACAAAGGTAATTTTGCATTTATTGATGAAAAACAAGCTGCTGACTGGAAAAATATGACCCTTGATGATCAAACCGTATGGGGTGGTGAGGCTGCTGCCGAACTGGTTACGGGAATGCTCCGGCCACAGCTCTTAACGCTTTACACAACGCAGACTAAGGGCAACATTATGAAGAAATTCAGACTAAAGCCTGATCCTAATGGGCTTGTTCACGTTTACGAACCATTCTGGAATATTGAAGACAACCAAGAAACGGCCCCACCCTTGGCTATCTACGCAGACTTAATCTTAACCGGAGATGAACGCAATTTTAAAATAGCTGAAAAGATTTATGCCGAATTCTTACAAGATTAAGTTATCCAGTTTCAATCAAGAAGGGCTAAAGGATGTCATTCAAATACTGGAAACTGTTTTCCAAAAGTTTGATGTGGACTTTTATCTCATTGGCGCCTTAGCAAAAGACATGTGGCTATCGAAGGAGAAAGTCCAATCCAGGGCTACCAAAGATGTCGATTTGGCGGTATTTGTTTCAGAGTCTGATGCCTACGAAAATATCAAATCGACACTTATTAAAGAGCACAATTTTAAAGAGGTATCAACGAATGCTTTTGCCTTACTGACTCCTTACGGTTATCCCGTTGACCTGCTTCCCTTTGGCTCAGTCGAAATTGATGAGGCTGTTGAAATAGAGGGAGATGGGCTAACGAAAGTCCATGTGAACGGATTTAAAGAAATTTATCAGCAAGGAATAGCGCCTGTATTAACCGATGAGGGTATTACGTTCAAAATTGCCTCCCTTGCTTCCATCATTTTATTGAAACTAATTGCTTTTGATGATCGACCGGAGAGACGAACACAGGATATCAAGGACATTGCTCTTATCTTAGACCATTACTTTCATATTGAAAGTAATGAAATATATAACCATCATAATGATCTATTCGGCAATGAAGATTATGAATTAATTGATATTGCTGCTATCGTCATTGGCAGGGAAATGCAATCGGTCTTATCTTCTAACAAGCTTCTACAAGATCGAATACTTAACATTCTCTCTTTATCTGAAAGGCATCATAAAAAGATTCCAACATTGATGGCTCAGAGTGAAAACTTTACGATTGACCAAGCAACCTTACTTTTAAAAAAGATAGCAGAAGGGATAGGCCAATTGTAATATGAAATGAAGTAGTCACGATGAAATCTGACAGTAGTTTTTTCATCTATGTTTCTGGTAGTTTGCGATCCGCCTCATTTTTGGTTCAGGATATGGTTGGAATTGTCCGATGTTTTCAACCATTAGATACAACCGGCTGGTCTTTGGAAATATATAAGTATATAATTTTTACACTAGCTTCTAACTGCTTGTTCTATTTTCCGGACTACTCCCTGGATATCTTCTCGAATATCTTTGCCTGGGAATCGTATCACTCGATATCCAAATCTCTGAAGTTCACTATCAATATGCCGATCTTTACTTACTTTCTCTTCTGATTTATTGTGATAGGTAAACCCATCGGCATAGATACAATATTTTCCATTTTCACTCTCTAAATAAAAATCTGGCCGTGTTAAACAATTGTATGGTGAGAAGTTTGATGTTCTCGGATACATCTCCCCATTTCTTTTAGCAATCCAAACTTGCAATTTGGGGTCAAAATCAGCCTTTAACAAAGCTAAAAATAACTTCCTTTCTAGCGGACTTTCACAAACCATCACACAGCGTTCACATTCTTTCATCCGAAATTGACAAGAAAAACATAATTCTGGATGGTTATCTTGAAAAGAAACTATTTCATCAATTTCAGCTTCTGACAAACTATGAGCAAAGTCCATTCCTAATGAACTCTTAATTTCTTCATACGCTTTTTCAGCTTCAGTTTCGTCAAAAATGGCTTCAATTTCTTGTTTCCCGACTTTTATCGTGTAGAGGTACTGTTCTCTTGAATTGCCTCTTCTTTCTGGTAAAATTATTTTTTCAACTCTGATACGGTTAGCCATTTAATAAACGTGTGTATTCAAAATTTTAATTCAAAGAACCTATCTTATACAAAAGATTATGGATAACAGATCATAATTACTTTCCTAAAACCCACTGGGAACTAAACCCAGCTGGTTAATACTTTCATTGACATATTCAAAATTCTCGTGGACATATAACACCTGCTTATCCAATACTGCTACTATGCCTTGTACAGCCAGTTGTTTAATGGCTTCAGCAGCTCCTCAATCAGGCTTATAAATGCTTTCCTTTGTTCCATTACCAACACAGCGTGATGAACTGCACACGGACTGTTGCTAGACATTCAAATGAGGTCTCTAATTTTTTTCAAGGATGCAAGAATTGACGATAAAATACTTAGTTTTTGTTTTTATCATCTACCAATAATTTACCAGTTTTCTAATTTTGTCTGTATGCCTCCAAATATCTCCTCATTCTCTAATCCATATATTCCATATACATTCAACCTCCCATCATACTGGTCTGAGACTCCCCTTGACCCAATCTTTTCTCCAAAAACCTGCCAGAAAATAGTTAAATCATTCTCTTCCAAGAAGTTGATTAGTGGTAATTTTTTAACTAATAAGCCTGATATGCTATCATTATAAATAGAAGGATCAAAGCAAATAAGTTCGCCTTTACTATTGTTAAATTGACCTTCTTTTGTACCATTAACTAGATTCAAACCATTTTTTATAATATAAGTAGGTTTATAAAAAGCTATTGCACCCTCTGTTTTTGAACAATCATACTCTTCTTCCCATAAGAAGTACTCTGCAGTTGGAGCTACTTCACCATAAACTTCATCAGCTTGATAGTTTCTAACCCTACTCCAATTTTCTCCACGATGAAAGGAAGAATTAAAGTATTTATACGCCGCAGACCAATAATATTCTCTGCTAAAAACTTGGAATAGATCCCTGACTTGAGGTAAAACACCTCTAAATTTCCAATCATTGAACCGTGTTAACAACTCCTCTTGCTTATCCTTATGGATTAGATATGAATTAATATGGTACCACAATTGCTTTTTACTAATTTGTCTTGCTCCGCAATCTCTTAGAGTTTTAGGTTCTAACCAAATTGGTTTTAAATTAAGCCAAACCCAATCCTGCTCTTTTAAATCGGTAGATTCAATGATACGTTTGGGATCAGGTACGTCATCATCCTTTTCAACCCACTCTTTATTAGAGTCTATCCAATTAGAGTAATTTACATCAAACCACCAATTAGAGGAATACTCATCATAATGTTCTTTTTGTGTTTTTTTAATTATCAATGTAGGATCAAAATCTCTCACATAAGGATACCAAGGTCCCTGATATTCTGTTAACTCAGGCGAACTTCCTCTATAAAAACCAGAACTATTTTCAGCAGAAAGTTCAAAATGGTCAGAGACACGTGCTAGGAGTTCATAAAAAATAATCCATTGATATTTCTTGCCAATGCGTTCGTTATGACCAGATCCTCTCCCAGTACCTTGTCTTTGATCAAAATTATTGAAGAGATCAGGCTTATACCCGAGTTCAAAAATTTGTTGTACAGCGTAGTTACTCAAACCATCATAATCTATATTCCAATTTTTAAAAGCAGCCTGAAAAACATAGCGACCGAAATCACCATAGCTTGCTGTGCCTCTACCATATTCTGTAGCCATTGATCTTAGAATTGCTCCAGACCCCCAATTTTCATTTCCATAGTGACCACTCTCCCCCTTTGGTTGGTATTTTTCATCTATCTCTTCAATAGATGGAAACTCATCGGGCAACGACTCACTTTTATAAGGTGGGCGTACTTTATCAATACTAATATTTGGTTCTAAGCCAAGTTGAAGTGCATACTCAACTATTTCTCTTGCATAATCCCTTAATAATATATTCGGAAATATAAATTCTGTATCAAATATAGTACTGTATATAAATTCACAAATTTGTACTAGATGTGAAGTGTCATCCGACCTTAAAATACTTCCATACGCTACAGCATATAATCTCTCAGTAACATACGGATCATCAACATTTTCAAATGTCGAAAGAATAGGTTCGATTAAATAGGTTCTATTCTGCAGCAAGTTAACAAGTGCAGAAGATGCTGCATCTCTTAAATATCTATTAGAGCTTGTTAAAAACCATCCTAAACAAATTGCTCCTAATCTTATTGATTCGTCATCGATATGACCTTTGTCATTATTATTCCATGCCCATTCAATCAATCTATTTACAGAATTCGTACGATTATATCGATCATATTTATTTTGAAGCCATGTAGTCCACAATGAATCTCGCTGGGCTAATTCATATTGTTCTAAGGCGCGATGCAACCTATCAGCATTAAAAGGAAAATTAGGCTTCATTGCAGTTGCAATCATCTCATTGATGAAACGATAAAAAAGACGTTCATTTTTTAAAATTACGTCTTTTAAGTAAGGTTCAGTTCCTTCATTAAAAGAGTCTGTCTTTCTCCATAAAATAGAATTAACAAAACCCTCTGCTACCGAATAAAAATGTTTACAGTGAGGAAAAATTTGATATAACTCTTTATTTGTTCTTTCAGGTACTTGAATTGATAAAGCATCAATTAGATTTTGATTATGCCGTGCTGTCTGCTCATCCTTTAACAACTCTTGTAACTTACCTTCTTGAACTGATTCTTCAAGGTTTTTTAAATCGAGATTTTCATCCAGAAGTAAAGAAACAGTTAAATGGTCTTGGAACCTCTCATATGCAAAATAAACTACTTCCTGATGGTCTTGCTCCTCATCCCACGCAAGATCTACGTTAAAAACACCTTCTGAAATTAATCTTTTTAAGTATGGTTCTTGATTTGCACAATTTCCCTGGAAGACTGAGTTAATTATTTCATTAGCTTCATTATACTGGATATAATTTTTCCCCCTATCTACTAACTCTATAATTACTTTTTCAATTGCTTTTTTAACTAATCGTGTCTTAAAATCATAATGCAATTGGTCTGGTTTCGAAAGTTTGTGGTCAATACTCTCAATGTAATAATTGATTATTGTAGTTATCCCTTCATATCCCGGTGGTATTTCCTTAAGACCACGTTTATTCAAGGATTGGCAAAATAGTTTTAGGAATAGCGGATTTTGGAATTCCGGATGTAGTAAAGGAACACTAGGTTGAAGAATTTCATACTCTTCAAAGAATTGCTTAGATGCTTCATATTCGATCCCCAAAAAGCCTGTATGTTCTTCTCTGGAAGCAACATTACTATCTATTTCATCTTGGGGGGCTATAAGGTTTTCGTATGAGTTCCTAATACTTACTACGACTCCTAACCAATCGAAATCATCAAATATTTCTATAAAAGATTTCAGCCGACTTGGCCAAATGAATCTACCTTGCCCTTCATTTAATGCATCGATAAATAATATTATTCTTGAACCAATACTTTCTGCTTTTGCATTTAAAGCATCAAGAAATGTAAACTCATCTAGATGGTTCCTTCGGAGCTGATTGTTTAAAATTTGAGTCCAAGGCATCTGCCTCGTAGAAAAATTTTCTCCCAGTATGAAAAGGCTTAGTAACCCTTTTTCTTTTCTCCTCCTAACCACATCTGCTAACAAATGCGATTTCCCAACTCCAGCTTTACCTGTAACTATTAGGTTTGGCCTATTTGATAATTCACAAATTGTACTATCTAAGAATTCTTTAAATTCATTAAGTGCAATTGAAAACTCGTCAAGTTTGTTTATCTGTCTGCCAAAAGGTCTTCCATAATAACCTATTTCTTCAATGTCTTTACCTTCTTCTTCATCTGCTCGGAGCTCAAAAAAGGTATTCGAAATTTCACCACAGGTATCTGAGATTTTATCCAGTTGGGTTTTTAGTGAATCATATGGAATTTTTTCATTACCACTCAGATTAATAGACTCAAATAAAATCTGAAATTCGTTAATCCCTTGTTTAAGAGCTTCTTTCAAAGAATCTAGGTTCCCATTTGAACTATCAAAAGATAGGCTTCCATATTTATTGCAAAATTCTCGATATTGCTTAATTACTTCTTCCTCAAACTGACTGTTTCGAGAAAGCCCATCGAAAACTTTGCTTATTGGCAACTTAACATTTAACTCAGGTGTATAGCGACTTCCTAATGAGTCAAAACTTTGTTTATTTTTTTGTTCAAACCACTGGTTTCTAAATTCATCCTCATTAAACCAAAAATATTTTAATCCTTGGTTTTCAGGTAATGAAATCCTTGTAATTAATTCATGATTACCCCAATACTCAAATTCTACCTCTCCCAACCCATTTTCTCTTGCATATGCCTTCCACTCCTCAACCTTTTCATCCCACTTATCTAGCATTGATTTTTGTTCTGAAGATTTGCCATCTGGCATATCATAGGGAATAGCCACATAATACTTTGTCAAATCAGGATGATTATCAATGCATTTTTTTACTGAACCATCGACTTGTTTCCATTCAGATGAAGAAAGAGATTTTGTAAAGTATTTTGCCTGCCAACAATAAATTTCTCCATCTTCAAATTTCCAGAAACACTCTTTGCCAGCATCCGGGTTGCCAACCCTCCTAAAGCTTTTCTGATCATTTAACTCTTCCCTCCGTGCAAGTTGACATACTAGTTCTTCAAAGCCATCAAATTTATTACCATTTAATGGTCTTATGTTATCCCAATTGATGCCCATCGCTATTAATCTTATTTTTAACTAGTATTTATTGCTAAACTCTTGCTTCAATTATTCATTTGCTCCTCGACTATCCTAACCTCCTCCTCTGTTAAACCATAAAGCTCATACACAAGCGTGTTTATTTCCTCGTCCAACTCTTTGGTGTCGGCTTCGGGATCTTCTTCTTTGGCGGTGAGAATTTGATTGACGAGGGATTCTAACACACTGTTATCTTCAAAAGAATCAGGTATTGGCATTACTTCTAAATACTGTCTTTTCCATCTATAAAACCCTCCTCTGATTTCAGAACTGATAGTTGAAAATAAAAATGTCCACAATTTAGAATTTAGGATTCCAAGTAAAGCCTTAGAATCTGTACCCATTATAAATCCAGTTGTGTCTAAATAGTTATAATTCTTATCAATCGTGAAGTGACCTCTTCTTGCAATTTCGGCATACATAATTTTGTTTCGTTCAAACTCTTCGTAATAGTCAACAGCATCCTGAATTTCGTACCATTTGTAAGAACCAGGTTTTCTCCCATCCCAATTACTTGAAGAAACATTTTTGGGACGAGGTTTCAATTCTTTTTTAAAATTTTCTAAATAGTCTTTAATCGCTGGGTATTCATCGATTTCTACCCCTCTTCTGGTAAATATTAGATATCTTTTAGCCTCAGGAGATTGATATCTCTTAATATCTTTACCTCTCAAAAATGGTTTAATTAACTCATCACTTTTCGAATCCTTCTGCAAGAGTTTTTCTTTTTTCTCTTTATTTATCACAAAGACCTTATTCAAACCAGTTTTAACACCGTAATAAAATTCCCCATTAAGATATTTTCCTAAACTTTGACACCTGTTATTTATTCGTTCTACAAGTTCTTGAATTTCTTTGTTGACTAAAGCCCAACTTTCATCATTAAGTTTTGTTTGATCCACTTCAAAATAATCCTCATTGGTTAAGGCTTCTAAGCTATTGAAGTCTAATGAATTAACTTCAATAGCTTTAAAAGAGTAATTAGCCGGTTCCTTCTTTAGATGTAGTAAGCATGGATAAGCTGTGGCAGCATCGAAGACAGGTAAGTCTCCAAAATCAACGATGGAATTAATCTGATAATTTTGGATCCATTCTCGAAGAGGTTTGCCATAATTGGCTCGCATCCATTTATTTGAAACGATATAATGAAAGAAACCTTTCTCTTTCATTATTCCCATACCTCGTTGAGTGAAATACTGGTATAAGTCTGCGTATCCACTATATACTTCATAGTACTCTTTTAAATATGGTTTAATCTTTTTTAATAATTCTTGTCGTATATACGGCGGATTCCCAATCACAGCATCAAAACCGTTGAAGTTTCCGTCCTCGTCCAGCACTTCGGGAAACTCAAATCGCCATTCAAAGGCTTGGTCGTAGAAGGTGGCATTTTCAAGTTCTTCCAGCTCCTCTTCCAGCTTGCCAATTTTCTTTTTGGTCTTCTTGATTTTCTTTTGCTCTTTCTTGCTTTTCTTTTCCCCTTCAAACAGGTCCAGCTTGGCTTCTTCCTTAATGAGAATTTCGCGCTGTTTCTTTAGCTTCTGACGAACCGGGTCCAGCTCTTTGAGTCCCACCGAAAAGCTTTCCTTAATGGAACTAATCTGCTCTTTCAGCGCCCGCTTGTCCTCGCGGTTGCCGGTTTCTTTATAACTGCGTACCGCCCGTTTGTATTCCTCAATTGTTAGGTTATCGTTGTTAGACAAAATCTGGGAAAGGTCGGCATCCAGATCGAAGCGGTTTACTAGTGAATTTCCTTGTTTGATGTTAATATCAATGTTGGGCAGCACTTCGAGCTGTTGGAAGTCTGTACTTTCCTTGTAGTAGGCATGCTTAAGCAACTCAATCCACAGCCGCAGCCTGCAGATGTTGACCGAGTTGGGATTGATATCTACCCCGAACAGGCAGTTTTCAATGAGGATATTCTTTTCGCGAAACAGGGCTTTCTGCAGTCGCTGGGTGTCGGACCCGACCGTACGTTCAATGGTTCCATTTTCTTTCCACTCCGAATGCACCCGGTATTCGAAAAAAGGATCTTGTCCCACCGAAATGCTGAGCTCATCATTGTCCACGCTGATTTCAACATCCCGAATGTGGTGGTTATCCTCATCCACAAAGATCCGAAGATCACTTTTTATGGCTATCAACTCATTCAGGGCAGAAACCAAAAAGTGTCCGGACCCCACTGCCGGATCACAAATGGTGATGCTGTTAACAACTTCGTTGGCCTTATCGTATGGGATTTCGTGCCGGGAGATCTTGGCAGCTACATCATCAATGTCCTCGCAGTCCCAGTTCTCGTAGGTTTCATTAAACTTTTGCACCACCGCCCGACGAATAGTCTCCCGACACATGTATTCGGTGATATAGCCGGGGGTAAAGAAGGATCCATCTTTATAGCCGTTGATCTTTTCAAAGATGCGTCCCAGTACCGAAGCGTTAATAAGGGTTTTGGCTTCTTTCTGGACCTCGGCCGTACCTTCCGTGTTAAAGTTATAGGCATCCAGAAAACGCAGCAGGTATTCGAGAGCAGATAGCTTTTCACCTTTGAGGCGCTCCCCGTCCCGGTTGCGAATTTTACTGCGGTTGTGCACCGGCATTTGTAGACCGTCCTCCAGCTCAGAAATGCGAATCGTATCCTGCTCGATATCAGCCACATCAAACAGAGAGCTATTCAGGTAGGGGATATGCCCGAAGTGCTTGTTAATACGCTCGGAGCGATCCTCTGCCTGAACAGCCAAGACCTGGAAAAAGAGTTTATTCAGTCCATCATATTCTTCAATGTCGCGGTGGCTTAAAAATCGAAAGCGGTCGTCTTCCCGATGGTATTTAAAGAGCTGTGATTCCAGCAACTTCAAAAACAGAATACGGTTAATCCAGGTGATCAGCAGCTGGATTGCTACATTAAATAGCTGCTCTTCTTCATCGTCACCAAACTCTGACCGGTTGGACAGCCGCGAAATTACGTTCAGACTTTTAAGCTGTGTGATGGTGTTTTCAATCAGTGAAGCATGTTGGCGGTT
The DNA here is from genome assembly GCF_900182555.1 of Fodinibius sediminis. Lineage (GTDB taxonomy): Bacteria > Bacteroidota > Rhodothermia > Balneolales > Balneolaceae > Fodinibius > Fodinibius sediminis. Next base: position 406,436 of record NZ_FXTH01000001.1, read on the forward strand.
ATCTTCATCCAGCCGGGTTATATAGTGAGTGCCTTTATCCTTGTATTCTTTCAGCCCCATGATATAAAGAAGCTCACGGTAAAAGGCCTTGTTGAGCTCATTGCTGTCACTGGCAAAGGGTTGTTTGAGCAGGTGCGTAGGCGTAAATAGCTTAAAGATCGGCACCAGTTTCTTTTGTTCGTCACGGCTCAGCTCGTCCTTTTCCAGCAGCTTTCGGTACTTGCTCAGATCTAATTCGGCTGTTGTAATGTTTGCATCCAGCTCTTCCACAAATTCCGAGAGGTGGTCATAGACAAACTGGGTGCGGGAACTTACTTTTTGTCCCTGCTTCCATTCTTTATACCAGCCGGTTAGTTTCCTGGACTCGTAAAAATGGCGTTCGAAATCCTGGGCATCGAAGATATACCAATTGTACACATCGGTAATGATGATATGTTTGATATCTTCGTTGCCGTTATCGATGCGTTCCCGTAGATAGTAGAGGATGGATTCGTGAAAAGCCTTACGGTTCAGTTCATCCCCGGTAATCATCTCCGAGCTGTTGGACGGGCGCTTGGCTTCGATGATCACCCCTACATTCGACTTGCGGGTTTTGCCATTATGGATGGCCAGATCCTGCCGCTCTTTGGTGTTGATATAATGGTCTTCTTCAAAATTGGTGTTGCTGAAGAAGGGTTTGATCAGGTTCTTTAGATGCTCTTCGGATTCGCCTTCATCGACGGCTTCATCAGCCTGGTTTATCAGTTTCAACAAACGCCAGCGAAAGGTTTCAAATTCTGTTTCTGTAATGGATTCCTGAAGAAAAGCATTGTCAACGACCCGTCGTGGGGAAATTACCTCTATTTGCATCAATCTTAATATCTAACCAACTGTTCTATTTTGACCTTATTCTAAGCACTGCTAAGGGAAAGAGCAAAAAACAATCCTTATTTTGATCATTTACTAAGTTTTGATTCTCAAATTTTGTTTCTAAGCGACGATCTTTTTAGTTAGCTTACTAAAGAGTGAGAATAAATCATGCAAAAAGCCTTGAGCAATTTCATTCTGGTCTGGATGAATGAAATAATTAGGAATATGTTAAACCGGAAATTAGATTGTGAAGGGAAGCCGAGTCCTAAAATTGAACCTTTAGCATAGTCGCTATGGAAGACGAAATCGTATCTGGAAAACCATTGCCCCCAAAGATTACAGCCGTAAAAGCACTCGAGGACTGGAAGCTCAAGCTAACCTTTACTGGTGGGCAGGAACGTATTTTCGATATGAAGACCTACCGCTATGGCGTGTTTGCCCGGCTGGAAGAACCCGAATATTTCCAACGGGTACGCATTGTAAAAGGCTCACTTTGCTGGCCACACGGGCAAGACTTGCACTATGGAATGTTATATCATAATAGTAATCCGCTGTCTTTTCAGGAGTAACTTTAAAAAAAATCTTATGGACAGCTATATAGATAAACAGGAGTTGAATCGCTGGATTAGCGAACTGGAGAATCAAGAACAGCTGAAGGCATTACGTTCAATAATATTCAATGCCCAGGACCCCGAAGGATTGTGGAAAGAATTGTCAAAGTCAGCCCAACAGAAAATCAGGCCAGACACTAAAGTTCCCAAGACTGAAATCCACATCACCATTAAACGGTTTTGGGAACTTGTTTGGTCGATGAGAGAAAGCAGCAAACCTTGGAGCTGGGATGACCTATCAGAAGCTGAAAAAGCGGGGATTGATAGAGGTATTGCCGATTTAAAAGCAGGGCGAACAACCCCCAGTGAAGAAGTATGGAAAAAAAATTGAAGAGAGATTTGGATATAAACCAGATTATCTCGATAAGAAATAACCCAAAACTATCCAGGCATGGCAGATAAAGATTACAACTTTGAGGAATTCCTAACGAGGCCGAAATAATTTCAGTCGAGTAGTTTGACAATTTCTTTGAAAAATAAAACGGAAGAATCAGAAAAAATAAAACCGAAGATTATGAGTAATAAGAAAGAGGAGCCAAAAATTGATGCGTTAGCATTAAAACGAAAATTATCGCACCAATTTTCCAAAAAATATAGTACTAAAGAGGGTTTAATTGATCGTAAAAAGCTTAAGAAAGACCTCAAGAAAATGAAAAAGGATAATATTTAATTACCAATTCTGCCTGATATTTTCTTAGCGATTGAACGGGTGGGTTGGTTAGTATCTATTTATACCTTGACTTTCAATTTTTGACTTGTAATCGATTTATAAACATATTCGGGAATGTACGATTTTAAACTAAAAACGGCTTTTGAGATCGATAATATGAGCTAATACATAGGATTAAAGGTCTGTATTATTTCTCCCTCTCCGCCCTATCACATCTAGCCTTCCTATTTAGAAAAAATAATAGTTCCAGACATTAATAGGGTTGACATTATAGGCATCCCGAGGTAAAATTTCGTTGCATTTTAGTGATTCTTTCACTGAAAAGCATAATTTTTGCTAGTTCCCAAAAACATTTCTATAATATATTTCGGGGTACAATTTTATATCAAAGTTCATCAGATGAAAAAGCTACTATTCTTAACACTCCTGTTGAGCGGGATTGCTATGTTCACAGGTTGCACTTCCACCAATTCAACGACTCAATATAAAATTTCTCTAGAGGCCAAACCCGCTGTAGGTGGTAGTGTGTCACCCGCTGAGGGACAATACGACGAAGGAACTTCACTGCATATAACAGCAACCCCGGCCGAAGGATGGCGTTTTGTCCGCTGGGAAGGAGGCTACAACGGAACAAGCAGTTCAGCTACCCTGACTGTGAACAGTGATAAACAAATTGAGGCCGTGTTTACCCAAAAAGAATATCCGCTTACCGTAAATACCGAGGGCGAAGGCACCGTTGACGAGACCATAATTCAGACCAAGCCCAAAGACTATAAGTATGGTACGATCGTAGAACTAAAGGCAAATCCGGCTGAGGGATGGAGATTTGTAAAATGGAGGGGAGATATAACAAACGGAGAAAACCCTATCCAAATCACGATAGATGCCCCAAAAGAGGTTACCGCTACGTTTGAAAAAGCCTTTTATCTGGCTGAAAATGAAGTAACGATAAAATGCCCCAAGGCTGAGGTAGGAGATTCCGGTACTATTAATGGCATAACATATACCAAAAGAACCAGAGATCAGATTACCCCTTCCAATGCTTCTAAAACCTGTACGAGTGAGATTAAAAGTATGAGATGGTTCTTTAGTAGTAATGCAAGCTCATTTAATGGCGAAATAGGCAGCTGGGATGTGAGCTCTGTTACAGATATGGCTTATATGTTTTCAGGTGCTGATGCCTTTAACCAAGATTTAAAGAACTGGGATGTGAGTAGCGTAACTGATATGGAAGGAATGTTTTACTCAGCGGAGTCTTTTAACCAAGCTATTGCTAATTGGGACGTTAGTAATGTAGAAAATATGAGATATATGTTTGGAGCTGCTGATTCCTTTAATCATGATTTAAATGGATGGGATGTAAGTGGTGTAATGAACATGAGTTTGATGTTCAGTGCTAAGTCTTTTAATGGAAAGATCGGGGATTGGAACGTCACAAGCGTAGCAAATATGGATTCAATGTTTTACAATGCCGATAATTTTAATCAACCTATTGGCAATTGGGATGTCAGTAATGTTAGAAGTATGGCCGGCATGTTTTTGGGGACCAGAAACTTTAATCAAGATTTAGATGGTTGGAATGTAAGTAATGTTACAAATATGGAAGTCATGTTTTATGGTGGCAAGTATGGATCCACTCCCTTTAATGGTGATATAAGAAGTTGGGATGTGAGTAACGTTGAGGTAATGGAAAAAATGTTTTCCAACGCTACTAAATTCAATCAATATATTGGTGATTGGGATATAAGTAGTCTTACAAATATCAATGAAATGTTTGCTGGTGCAGAATCATTTAATCAGGATTTAAACTGGGATGTTAGTAACATTACCAGTATGAACGGACTATTCAAGGGAGCGAAATCTTTTGATGCAGATATTAGCAATTGGGATGTCAGCAATGTAAGAAAAATGGAAAAAATGTTTCAAGGAGCTGAATCTTTCAATGTAAATATAGGCAACTGGGATGTAAGCAATGTTACAAATATGGAAGCAATGTTTGCTGATGCAGAGTTATTTAATCAAGATCTTGACAGTTGGGATATTAGTAATGTCAGAAGCATAAATAAAATGTTCTTTGGCGCAAGCTCTTTCAATGGTGATATAAGGGGCTGGGATTTTAATCATGTTACCAGCATGTCCGAAATGTTTCGTGGGGCTGAATCGTTCAACGGCGATATAAGAAATTGGGACGTCAGTAATGTAGAAGTCATGGCGGCTATGTTTTATGAAGCACGTTCTTTCAATCAAGACCTGAGCGCATGGGATGTGAGTAATGTGACCCAAATGGCGGCGATGTTTGGTAGAACATCATCTTTTAATGGTGATATAAGTAATTGGAACGTTAGTAATGTCAAAAATATGGAATTCATGTTTCAGTCCAGTGTATTTAGCGGAGATATTAGCAACTGGGATGTAAGTTCTGTAACAGATATGAATACCATGTTTTTTGGAGCAAGTTTTTTTAACAGTGATATAAGTAATTGGGATGTTAGTAATGTGACAAATATGAAGGATATGTTTTACGGCGCTAGTATGTTTAATCAAAATTTAAGCAATTGGAATGTAAGTAGTGTTACAAATATGGAAGCAATGTTTGTACATGCTACTGACTTTAACAGCGAAATAGGCAGTTGGAGTGTAGGTAGTGTTACTAATATGAAACAGATGTTTTATTCAGCAGAGTCATTCAATCAAGATATTAGTAACTGGTGTGTATCAAATATTTCCTCAGAGCCAAGTAATTTTTCATCCTATAGTCCACTGCAAGATAACTATAAACCAATATGGGGATCTTGTCCTGAATAAATTATAAATTGAAACAAAATAATCACTTGGAAAGTAGTTTCTCCTTGACTCGTACTCCACTGAGTTTTTGCTCGGCATTGGCCTGGGGATCCGAGTCGATTAGTAGCACGGATTTCCCCAGCCGCTGCAGCCCCGCCGCAAGGTTTACGGCAGTGGTCGTCTTGGCTACCCCACCTTTTTGATTAGTAATAGCTATACATCTTTTCATATTTGTATTCCCTTTAGTGTTTGTAATTTATGTAGTTATTGTAGTGCATTTCATACTCGTAGCGCGTGTTATCTCGAAAGCCCCTGATCCCGGTCGCGCTCCCGCTCGGCTTGGAGGCCGCCCCGGATGGCTTCAGTAATTACGTGTTTGGTAAGACTCACGGGGCCTTTACCTGGGTTGCGGAGCATCCGGGCCACGGCAACGCTGTATTTTACGGCCCGGGCACTCATCGAAAAGACGACCCGGCCGGCTTCGGTCCCGCTGGCGCACCCCAACCACCGGCGGCTGGCTTTCATCAGCTCCAGCCCGGTAACAGTGACTCCTCCCGGTAGCTGGTGGCGGTGGGCCAGCTGTCCCTGGAGGCTATCAGGCAGCCCGTGGAAGTAGGCCGCCACTTCATCGGGCGAGAGCCCCGACAACAGCTCCTGGTACTGGTTGCGAATTTGTGTGAGCCTCTTCACAGCTTCCCGAATCGTTGTTCTATTATAGGATTCTTTTAGGGGTCCAAATGCGTCCGGATACCGAAGCAACTGGTACAGCTGCTCGGTTTTGTCGGTCCACATGAACCCCCGAAGGGCCTGACGCGCCTGAGACGGGTCCTCATAGGCAATCTCCAGATGGTGGTCCAGCCGGGTAATCGTCTTTGCCAGGGTTTGGTCAAGCTCCTTGTTATGGCCTATCTTGGGGGCCTGGGGGCTATCAAACGCCTGATGAATACGCTGGACCGCCCGGTACAGGCCCAGCGCCTCCTGGGACCCGTGGTAGAGCACTCGCCCGGCATCGGCCTCTTGGGTCTGTTCCTCCAGGTGACGGTACAGTTTACGGCGTGCTCGTTTTAGGCGTGATGTCCATTTCTTTGCTTCGCCCCTGGCATGCCCCATTTCCTGCTGCCGGGCACCTTTGTCCAGCCCCTCAGTAAAATACTGTTGGTACTGCCCCGCAATACGTTCCATAGCCCGCAGGTCCCGCGTCATTTCGACCAGGGCATGCGGGTCAGTGACGACTCCAAATTGCTCCGGGGTATTGATTAGCTGATCTTGACCGTCCCGGATCCACTCATCCATCGGTTTGTCCTTCATAGCGGCAAAAAAAGTCTGTCGGGCCGCATCTCCATTGTCAAAGGCCTCGGCAAACTTCATGTCGAACAGCCGGTATTCCCTACTGATCTCTTCAGTAAAAGCCTTATCCATTTGCGCCAGGGTTTCGGCCCGCTGCCGGGCTGCTTGCTGCCGGCTGGTCAGCTGTTGCTCGCGGCGCTCTAGCGCTGCTTCCTGGAGCCCGCTTTTCCAATCCACGGCCAACTGCAGGCTCCCGCGCTCATCCACGTGCCCTTCCCTGCGGTCCACATATTTTGGCAATGACTCCCCATAGGTTTCTTCGAGTTTCGGTCCGGACAGCTGCCTGGACACGTCACTGGCTTTGATCCGGTGGCGTCCGTCGGTAATGAGCATGCCCTTCTTGTTGCGGGCCGTCTCCAGCCACAGCCCTTGCTCTGCTAAGGCCCGGTCAAATTCGGTAAAGGAATCCGCCCGAAACAACTGACCTTTAATAGCATTCGCCCGCTCCATCACCGAACGCCCGTCAATCTGGGCAGGGTCCAGCCCCAACTCTGCGGCCTGCCCTTTCACCTTTTGTTGCTGGTGGGTTTCCCACTGCTCCGGGGCCCGCCCGTCCATGTCTTGGCCGAGGTCCGGGTGGTGCTTCCCCGGGACCACCTCCCAGCCAAACTCCTGCTCGAGTTCCTTCAGCAGCGTTTCACTGCGGGTCTTATATTGCCAGCGGTCCCATGCCGTATGTTTGGTCGGATGCACTCGGTTAATCGCCAGGTGCAGGTGGTGATACGGTTTGTCCTGGTGGGACGCAATTTGAACCTGATACTCCTCCAATCCCATATGCTCCAGCCAACGGTCGGCCACCTCCAGCATCTGCTCCCTGGAGGGCGTATCTTCGTGCGCCCACGCGATTGCATAGTGAAACAGCGGCTTATTAATATTATTCTGGGACTTTTCGGAGGTCCATCTCATCATCTTCGCAGCCCGCACGGGGTCATCTGTGGGCAGGTTCCGGTACTCTACCCACGCGCATTTCTCCGGCTGCGCGTTATAGGTCAGGCAGGAATAAAAATGATGTCCTTCACCAGCGAGTGTTCCTATCATCCTGGTCACCCCAAGGCTTTAAATATGAGGCCAGTGATTCGGTCCATGTCTTCCCGGATCTTGGCTATTTCTTCGGTTTGCCGGGGCCCAATCTGGCGGGTTTCATTGACGTGGCGGGTCAGCTGATTTAAGTTGTTTCCAATCTTCGGCAGGTCATGGGTTAGCAACCGTTTTAACTGGTTGGCGGTAACCCCCTTGTTCAATTCCAACGGCCGGTCCTGCTGGTACATGGGCTCCGCTTGGGGGAGTTGCCCGAGGGCAACCATTCGAATGTAGCGGGTGTAGGAAATGCCTTCCTTTTCGGCCTGGGTTTTCAGCCATTGTCGCTCGGTAGCATCCATAGAAATGGATGGGGTATATCGTTTTTGATCACTCATAATAGATGTAGTATTTGTTTAAATTATAGGGCCAGCTCATGGCCCCATTGGTACCTTTGAGCAGTTGCCGGCAGGCAAGCTGCGAATAGGCAAGCTTAGGGATGGCCACAGCAGAAATTCGGAGAATTCTGCTATGTGGCATATACCTACCTGCTTGCTATCTGTCTGTTATTATTATTTTGAGGCCTGCTGTATACTTCACGACCGTACCCTCATCCGTATTGCTCGTACTGCATTTATTGCCCCCTTTGCACTTTCTGCATTTTCCAACGAACCAGCACAACATGCAGAAAATGCAAGAAATGCAGAGAATGCAGATTGCATTATGGGTCGCCTTTCTTGTACTTCCCGTGAGCAACTTTGATAAATTTGTCATCGTCTTTGGGGAGCCATTCCTTGACGGTTCGTTCCGGTACGGCCAATTCGCATTCGGCTCCAATTTGTACCGCCTCCCCGGTTGTAAATTCCTCCGGCAAGCTCCTATAAAATTCGGTAAATCGACGTCCTCTCGGGTCACTCGCTGGCTCTGATTTTGGCAGGATGTGGTATAACCGTATGGCATGCTCGATAAAGGTTTCCGCTAACGTCAAGGCAACCGTTACATCAGCATCGCTGGGAGTCAAGCTCTGTTCCAACTTCAGCTGGTCAGGATCATCTTCAAAAACTTGCAGTACCACCAATATGGAAATGAGGCGAAGGGCAATTACCCCCGTTCGATTGTTGGAAGCATGCAAATGTCGGGATAAACCAAGGGCTTCTATAAGCTCCATCTTTTTAGAAAAAATGGAGTCCAGCCTATCCCATTGATGAGACTGTACATTTATGTATAACGGCTTGCTTCTGTTTTTCAGCCGGTTATACATTTCATTTAACTTCCGGCTCGCCTCGGTAATCGATGCTCTTACCTTCCTGCTTTCCGTAGACGGCCGGTGTGATTCCCACCTTCGGGGCGTATCGAATGTATATAAGGCGTACCGTGAAAAGTGGCCGTTCTCGGCCGATCTAAACATTCTTTTGAACTGGTCAAAGGTCCCCGTTAAGCAAATGGATAACCGGGGGTTATCGATATAATATTCTTCATCGGTTCGTATAATGGAAAGCGGTTCATGCTGAAAGGCTTTTCTTACCGTATCCGTATAGTTGCCCCAGTCTTGTTCTGTGGCATTCAGCAACGTGTCGATCTCTGTTTCAAAGATAAACCCGTTTCCACCATTGGCCTCCAGCCGGTCCAACATTTTACGGGCGCTTGCATTGGCCGGGATAAAAAGGGAGCGTTTCTTCGGCCGTTCTATGTTGGCCTTCTCCTCATCAGGCAAGTGGGAATAGTTATCGATTTCCCGGCGGGCTTGTGTTCTAATTTCCTGGTCGGTCATCCGTGCCAGCCCCCGCCCGTTACTTGCCTCCCCTTTACCCGATCCCGGTTCGGCTATAATTTGGGTAAACAGGTCCGTGCTGTAGTAACAATCCCGATGTTCAGCCAGCACGTTGGGCATTTGTGAGGCCACGGCCGGCAACGACGACACTAAGAATACATCGCGTCGATGCTGCTCATCTATCAGCAAACATATCTCTTTTAACAATCCCGGCAGGTTGGTATAAACGGTTTCACTGATAGGGGGAGCAGAGGCAAGATCTAACCTGTCCTCAGCATAGGCTTCGGTGGGAAGTGTTTCCTCACTCCTATCTAACTCACGCTGAACGGGGCTGCTATTTGATATGATTTCCCAAAGCAGGTCTCCGGACATGCCCGCTTGCCTGCAATCGGTGACATCCTTGAATTTGCCTCCCGTTGCCTTACTAATATTGACCAATGCGACGGGCGTTGAAGCCAGCACATTGCTCACGCTCTTGCATAGTTTTTGGGCTATCCGGTGGGCACCCTTGGTATCACAATCGATCACAACAATAACACACTTATAGGAATGGGTGGAGACGATTTGTTTTATCCAGTCTTTTTGGGAGGCAGATAGAGTGCCCTGCTCTCCAGTCACTAACCCTACGGTGTCCGCCCGGTCGGGATATAGCTGGTGAAGAAGCATGGCTTCCCGCGGGCTTTTAGCGATCATGAGATCCTCGCCTTTGCCCCTAACTTTCGTTTTCCCAAAAAAGGAGGCGCCCGGCCTGCTTCCTTTCAAACTACGTATTTGTTTATCCCCTGCTTCTCGCCGGTATAATTGAGCGCCGGAATCATAGGGAAATAGTAACCAGTCACGCTTCCATTTGTGGATGATCCCCACTCCGAAGTGCACTAACGTGTCCAGCTTTATACCATCATAGCTGTTGATCGTTTCAAGCAGGGGGTGATCAGTAGCAGCTGTTAATTTCTCCTGGGCTTTTTTTAATGCGTCCCGATTTTTTGAAGTCCAAAAATTTGTATCCCTGGTAAGCTGCGCATCTTTTGGGGACTTAGGTGTACTTGACCCATTTGAACCGGTAAAAGAACTTGTTAAAGATACTTCTTTAACAAAGTTAATGGCTTGGGCTGTCTCCCAATTATGTACATGCTCGACTAGGTTTATCAAATCTCCGCTTTCGTCCGTGCCATGATCCTTCCAAGCACCGGTTTGAAGGTTAAGTCCAAAAGAGGCTTTCTTTTCCTCTCGAATAGGACTCAAAATTTTTACCCAACCTTCTTTGTTAGGCTTTTTATTAACCGGAATACCTAAGTTCTCTATTACCCTTTCTATATCTTGGGGGTTTAGGTTTTCACTAATGGGGCTCATTTGTTTCTGGTATTTAATCGTTGATAGAGTTATCCATATAGAAACAATGCTGTAGCAACCTTCAGTTTTGGAAAATTGCTAATAGGAGAGAGATTGGCTACCTTGGAATGTCTTGTAACTCCGTCCAAAGATTTAAAAGACAAGTAGGCAGCCGGATCTCCTAAAGGTCTGGCTGTTTCTATTTATAAAAATTCATGGATATAATTCAGCCGCTGCTACCTATAAGACCATTGTTAAGTTGCAGTGGTATCCAGACTAAATTATCATCTGAAAACCCATGAATCTATTCAGGTTTATGAAGTTAAGTAGTAGATTTTCTTCTCCTCTGATCTTCAGTATTACTCTCTATCCAAGCCATGATTTCGCTTTCTTTAAAACCTACAGCTTGAGAAGAAATTCGAACCTTACTCGGAAAATCAGGCTCTTTCATACGCTCATAGAGCGTACTCAAGCCGATTCCTAACTTCTTTGCTAATTTTTTGGGTCTAATAAGTTTATCCATAACTAACGGTTGTTTTTGTTGGGTTTAGTTCGTAACCGTTAGTAACCTAGCGGAAGGAGGGATTTTTACATATCAGTAGTTACCGATATTATACTGACATTTTACTTACATAGCATTTTATTGAAATAACCCGTGCGAATACTTACTTCAATTTATTTCTTTTCCTAGCGCTTCGTCCAACTTTCTTTGCCAGCCTGGACTACTCTCAGTTCCATTACCTATTACATTATGTCCCGCACTAGCTAACAACTCATGTGATTTATCTTCCTTCTTAAGCTTGTTTACAGCTTCCTTTCTCCGGCTTTTTACACTTCTCAAACTTTTATCATAGTAATAGGTTTCTAGATAAGCTTTAACATGATGGAATTTATATTTACTTCTACCATCATCATGGATAACTTTTGCAATATTATGAATAAACTGGTCAACAATTCCAGTTCCGACAGTGGTATTCAATTCATCTTTTTTATTCTCATAGTCCTCTAGAAAATAATTAAGCCCCACTCGATTCCCAGTGAACTTTAATTTTTTCATTTTTAAAAGGTGTTCTATGAGGTAAATTCTAAAATAGATTTTTGCTCCATTTAATCGGTGCTCATTAAATACATCATGCGAGTAATTAAAATTGTCATTTGCGGTTGGAGCAACCTTAATTAAGGATTTGTCAATTAAGTGCATAAAGCCTTTGCCTAATACTGGTCCACCATATAACCAAATCAGTATATTCGAGAATGTTTCTCTTTGATCCTTAATTTCTTCACTATTGGGAAATGATTTTGCAGTAACATTATCTAAGATATCAATATAAAACCTCACGTTATGTTGCCTTAAATCTTCTTCTAGGTCTGCATGAATTGCTTTTAAATCAGAATATGAATCTTCATTATAAGATACATAAAGTGCATTCATATTATCCCTACCATTATCAAATATATAGTCCTGGAAAGGATATGGATATTGATCAAAATCATAATCATCCCTGTAGAAAAATTCATTATAACTGTGGGGCAAGTTTTTAATAAACGATTTTTCAGTTAAATATATATCGTAATGTACATAAGGCAGTATGTCAGGTTTGAGTATATCTTTTTTAATTAGCGTATCTCTTTCATCCTCATTTAAACCTTTCACTTCCGCAAAAACAGAAAGCATAAATTCTTGATCGAGTAGTAAATCTTCATAAGACTTGACTCTTGATCTCTCCTTATATGGAAGCTCGTTAACTAGGTTTACTAATTTATCTACATAACCAGACACTTTGTCGTATTGATTTTGACTTAATAGAATCTTTTTCCACTCATCTGGGTTACTCATATATTCTATTGGGTAATTATTTGTTTAAATAGTGATTATCCTATTTTACCGGCTATCTTTTCTTTTTCATCGTCATCAATGATACTCTGAAGCCGGTATGACCATCGATCCAATGCCTGCCGTCTCTCATCCATATATCCATGTCTATCATATATCGCTGTTACCAGATCATCTTTGGCCAAACCTTTGTGATTAAGAATCTTGCCTAATACCGTCCGGGTAACTCCCAACTTTGTCATGTACGTCGCAACCGTACGTCGCAAGTCGTGAGGTCTAAAATCAGGAACATCACTTTCTTCCTGAATAGTTACCCTTGCCCTGGTAAGCCATTTCATAGGCGCATTATCTTCTTTTGGTGAACAGAATACATAATCACTGTTACCGGTCGTCGGTCTTAGCTCTTCAATTATCTGTATGGCCATATCTGAAAGAGGAACAAGGTGCTCCTCTCCATTTTTTGCAAGATCAGCAGGTATCGTCCAAATACCTTCTCGAATATCATCCCACTTCATATGCATAGTTTCAGTTTTCCGTTGCCCTGTGATAAGCAACATCTTTAAAACAGAACCTGTGGGCTCGTTCCAATTATCAAAATACTTCCAAAGCTCTTGGATTTCCTTAGGCTTATACCACCGACTCCGTTTTTTTTCAACATCCCCACCAGCCTTCGTCTTTTTGTACTTCGAAACATTACTAACTGGATTATCTTCGGCAAGACCTCGATTAATAGCAAAACTATAAATTTTTGAAAGCCTTGCCCTTATACGATTTGCCATCACCGGTGCAGGCTTTTTACCAAAGGCCTTACTGTCTAAAAGATTTATAATCTGGTTACGGCTTATTTCTTTTATAGGATACTTGCCAAGTTTAGGAACTAACTCTACATCAATAATCCGGCTGTATTCATCACGGGTCTTTTTCTTTAAGGTGGGCAAGTACTTTTCTTTAAACTCTTCGGATATTTCTTTAAACGTTTTTGTGTCTGGAACTTGTTTTCGTTTCTTTTTTTCTGCTTGTGGATCTATTCCCCTGTCAACTTGAAAGGAAAGCTCTCTAGCTATTTCTCTTGCCTTCGAAACTCCAATATCAGGATAGCTCCCGATCTTATACTTTTTGGCTTTGCCATCGAACCAGTAGTTATAATAAAAGTACTTATTACCTGCCTTTGTAAGACGTACCAAAAAACCTTTGACTCCCTTCTTTTTCAGTTGACCATCTTTGATAAAATGTTGATCATAATATTCTACACGCTTTTCCTGGGGTTTCAAGTTCCGGAGGAATTGTTCGTTTAATCGTTTTTTAGGCATATCAGGGTATATTAATTCTGGTACTAGAATGGTACTAGGTTTATTCCCAAACCATCACTACTAGCCTGGATTAATCTGGAATTTAAAATACACCCTAACTCCATGAAATACAATAAATTATCTTAATATTACATAGTAGGTTGGCAGAGTATAGAAAACTTTGGAATAGCTATATTTTTTGACTGTCACGCAGGAGGTCGCGAGTTCGAATCTCGTCCGGATCGCAAAACAATAAGCCTCTGACTCGCATAGAGTTAGGGGCTTTTTTGTTTTGATAAAATAAGTAAATTAATAGGTTTATATCTTCTCTGGGACAACATAGGGACAACAAAAGTTTTGAGACCCCTTCTTATTTTGGTGCTTTTCCAATGCGAAATGCTGTGCGTTAAAAGCTAATTATTCCTTGTTAATACTCCTTCCAATTTTTCTCCCATCTCTTGATGCTTCCGTTTATCCATCTTTTTAATATTAATAAGTTTCCACCGCACCCCAGGCAACTCTTTTAAGTGAGAAATGGGAATCGAGTCCCATTGGGGATCTGCTTGCTGAAAAGAAATTAAGAATGCTCTCTCCTTTTCAGTTAGTTCTTCGAGTAATAATTCTGGCAGCTCATCCTGAACCTCTATCAACTTTTCTAAAGGGACGAGTTCATTAGTCATACCTTCGAACTCTTTTCTATAAGTTCCTTCAAGTTCTATGGGGTTGGGATTTAATAATTCATGAATGGGCCGCGAATGACTGATTAAATAGCCGATAAAAGCTGTCCGAACCTGCTCTGTAATACCTTCATTTTCGAATAGCAATTTCACATCATACAAATCTCTGGGATGCTGGCGATCAAGGGCTGCACAAATTTTCCCTCCATATAAATCTTCCAGGGAGAGCGTTTGTATAGCGGCAAATAACTCGAATCCATCTTGTATTTTTGGCTTTACCTCCCTTTCAACAGGATCAAATAGGGTCCCTCGAAGTACGGTATTTACTTCTACTTTAATCTGAGCATCGGTATCTCTTATAATTAGCTTGCTAAGGGTTCCCCCGCTTTTGTGCGTTGTTATTGTAGATTCCGGCAAATGTACCGAAACTTCTTCCGCAATGGTTCGCACTCCGTTTTTTATCTCCTGCAATGATTCATCCCTACCCTTAATCGGCAAATAAGCCAGATCAATATCTACTGAAAGTCTTGGGAAATCACGCCAGAAAAAATTGATCGCCGTCCCACCTTTAAGAGCAAAAAAGTCAATGTCTGCAATAATTGGCAATACGCTCAACAGCAGTCGAACCTGGTTTCGATATCGTTCGATCATTGATCTTCCCTCAACAGCTTGGGTACTACAATTTTGTATTTCTTGTTAAGTTTTCCGCCCTTTATGATTTCTCTTTTGCCCTCCCCAAAATTTATGGTGGAGCTATCAAGCCGTTCAAACCAACGATGGTTATGATGTTCGGCCAGATACATAAACAGTCGCTTTACGCGTATTGACTCGCAACTCTCCAATAGCTGCTGGAGAGTGTTCGGACGCAGGGAAGATAATCCTTCCATGATATAATTGGCTTCATCGAAGCCTTCCTGCTTGGGTACATCATAGAGATATTCCAGTATTGCCCGCTCTGCAGAAGATATAGTGATATCTATCTGATTTAATGTCTTCGTTGATAGCCCTTGATCATTCTTGAAAAAAAGCGTGGCTGACCGCACCTCCAAGTTGGCCTCCCAATCATATTCTTGAAACCAAGTAGGAAGTCGTACATCCGGAGTCTTCCATAATATTACCTGTTCACGATCAGCCATTTTGATATAGTGTCCATAACCCTGCAACTCCAATGCTGTTTTACCTCCTACGTGCACAGGAAGATCTTGAAGCTTCTGAAGCGCATATAGCCCACCCTGCCACGATATTTCATCGCCTTTTCTTTTGTAGGCTCCTCTGCCTACTCGTTCCAGCCAACCACTAGTTTCATAGACATTGGCCAGCTGTTTATAAACTCCTTTCTTTTTCAGCCAATCAGAAGTTATAACAGTTCCAGAAGGCCATTCTTGTAGTATTTGGTTTATTTTTTTCAAAATTGGTCAATAAATTATTGACTTATTTAAAAGATTATAAACTATAGGTTGGTTTAAAAAATACGGAATTAGTCTATAAAATATGGACTAATTAATACTTTTTTAAACTTGGTCAAGAAAAAAACCAAGCTTTTTTACTAATCCCCAAATTCTTGAGCTGTCTTTTCTAATTCACTAATTAACCCATCAATCCATTCTATACTGGAACTCCCATTGTTCTTGGCCCTTCGTAATAAATTTAAGTTACGAGCGGTTGTTTCAAGCTCCCAACTTTCCCTGACTTCTACCAAACATTTAGGTAAAACTTGTTCAGATTCTTCCTTTTCTTCTGCTATTACATGAAGTTCAAGTAAAGTAGCAAAATCCCAGTAGTCGGGATTTCTTGTTTCCAAACGTCTTTTTACTGAGTACTTCACGACAGGTAAAATATCACTCTGTCGGGAGTCCTCTTCCTCTCCAATTTCCATTAATGTAACTGCATTAACGCCCGGATAAGCATCACGCCAGTCAGTTTCGAACCCTTCCAAATAAGCATCAATTGATTTCTTAAGATACCCTACTGCTTTGGGTTTATTCCCGTTGTTTTTGGCCTTTTCCCAAAGATCTTTATATACCCTTCCGAGAATTCCATTAGTTTCTGAACTGGGACCATTTTCATCAACAATTTTAAGCAAAACTTTCTCAGCTTTTTGATGTTGTTCTAAACGGTTTAAGGCAAATCCGAGTTGCTCACGAATTAAAATTGAATTCGCAAGTTCAGGAGCCATTTTTTCGATCAAATCAACCATTTCTCGCCAGTTTTTAACTGCTCTGTGTGATAACAACAGATCTACCACTATGCCAGGATCTGTATCTTCAATAGATACTTTCTCTTCTAATTCTTTTTCTATTTCTGATACAGCCTTTGAACCTTTTTGCCTTGCTCCCTCAAGCTCATCTTTTATTTCCTGCGAATATTCTGCTAAATCCCGAAATGTATCTGTTTTCAAATGAGAAACATCGGGTCTCGGCATATCTGAAATCAATTGGAAAAGTGGACTATCCGTATCAGGATCTCGACAATCGAGTAAACGTGCCCGGATCGATTTTTTTGCTTCTTCAACTTCCTCCGGCAACCCCAATGAATTTAATTCGTAAGGAATACCCCGCAACGGTTTTACATCAAACGGAAGTCGCATGCCTTTGGCAAAAGTCAATACTGTACTATGTGGTCTTATTCCATGCCTTACACCTAATTCGTAGAGCACATTTGGATTAGCAGTAGTTAAATCAGCTACCGCATAATCACAAAGCATTAATCTTTCAAACATAGGCTTATGAATGATGCCTCCGGCCAATTCCTCATCTGCTCGAATCGGTTTTAGATCAGCTTCTTTTATAGCTGGTTTAAATACCTTTTCATACACTTCATCAAACTCAATGATACGTCCATTACTTGCTTCTTTTTCTCCAAATGGCATCAATACAAAACAATAAGGTTTCATAAATGAAGGATTCCTCAGAATTCTAATTATCGTATCGCTAAACCTTGTAAGGCTGATTCACTCCAGCCATGTACTTTTATATTATTTTCAAATAAAACAGGTGGTATTAAGCCAATAGAGTTTTTAAGCTTAATAGCATATACAGATTTATTGTTTTCTAATGTCATTTCTACCTCTTCCCGTACCCATCTACTTGAATATGTAAGATTACCGACCAAAACAATAGTACGTGATGTCCCTTTCATTTTCTTCGATATTGCTTGACGTATTACTGAAACGTTATTTGTATCCCATCTTTTCAGCAAATCTCTTACTCTAAAATTTAGATTTGAGTAATTTGGATTTACCGCTCTTCCTTTAATTGTTAATACCGTGTTCCGATCTGACTCTGTAAAACTAAAGAAAACTACATTTGCCATAGTTATATACCCCAATGTACATTAAGATTAATTGACTTCACTATAAAAGGTTCAAAAACTATTCCACCCCAAAATATCACCTATTAAGCCCGAACACCCCTTACATAGGCATCAAAATAATTAATCAGGCATCAAAAACTGATACCTTATAAAAACAGCACTTACCCAACCTGCACTTCATTTAGCTTCTCTACCTTATCGATAAGCAGCTCAATGATATTTGCTTTATCATTAAATACTCCCTCAATGCCGTCTTCATTGATAAAGCTAAAGGGAGGCTCATAAAGATCAGCAACCTCCA
The DNA here is from genome assembly GCF_900182555.1 of Fodinibius sediminis. GTDB lineage: Bacteria > Bacteroidota > Rhodothermia > Balneolales > Balneolaceae > Fodinibius > Fodinibius sediminis. The sequence goes on from NZ_FXTH01000001.1 coordinate 424,227, forward strand.
AATGACCATTTTGAGTATAAAATTCGATCATTTGTTTAATAAACTGAATCTGAGTGGAGCTCAATCGTTTGTCTTGCAAAAATTCTTCAAACTCTTTCATTACTGCATCTCGACTGAGACCCGTAGAGGAACGTATAAAATTAATAAGCTCCATTCCTTCACCCAATATTTCGTGAAAATCATCGGTTGACACCTTGGGATCGACCTCCACCAGAAACTCTTCTAATGTCTCAACATCTTTATCTGTTAGTGGTTCGCCATTACGGATTTTTTCGATGATGAGATGATTTTTATGCTCCTCAATAAATTTTATTAGCTTCCTTTTGTACCTTTTTGGGTCAACTGCAGATTCATTGACAGAATCAATTACAGTTGGCTCACCAAAATTATCTTCGAAATTTGTATATACTGGCTCTCTTTTTTTCGCATCAATAAGATGCATTAGCTCACGGAGATTCTTTCGAACTTCGTCGAGCTGCAGTAACTGAGGAGCTTCCCAAAACTCCTCGCTGAGAACCTTTTCTAGCGTCGGCCTTACTTTTTTGACTGCAGGAATATGTCGTTTGGAGTAAAGATTTTCCGACAGCGCAATGACATTATTTTTTGTCGCCCTCTCTTGCAGAACACCATCTAAGAGTTCGTGCTGAATGGTCAACATCAATAAGTCGAACCTTCTGCTCATCTCATCCTCAGTAAGATCGACTGGCACTAACTCTGCCAATTTTCTTACTATCTCCTTTCTCTCATGCGATTCAAGGTGATCCCATACCCCACGGTTTTCCAAACGGTGAATTAATTTCAGATGAGGACGAACCTGAACGCTCTGTTTTTCAAGATTGGAAATTTGCTGATGCAACAGGTCAAGAATTGAATTTCTATAGTTCTGCAGCTCTTCGTCCTGTTTGTATGGATCGTTCTGTAGCTTAGCCGTGAGTAATAGACGCTTTTCAAAATTTCTTGCGCTTAGAGACGCACTAGATGAGTTCTCATATCCCTCTGGATTCTCCTCGAAGAACTCAAAATTGCCACAGTAGTCAAAAATCAGAAATTTTTCTTTATGCTGTCCTGGTCCAAACAAATCAGGCCGCAATCTGGTACCACGACCGATCATCTGATAAAACTTTGCTTTAGATCGTACGGGTTTAAAAAAGACTAAGTTTACCACATCCGGAGCATCGATTCCCGTATCCAACATATCCACTGATATAGCAATAGCTGGCATCTCCCCGGGAGCACAAAATTTATCAATCAGATCCTGCGAATAATCAACCTTATTGTCTATAACCTGAGCAAAGTGTCCGGCATAATGCGGATAATTCTCATCAAATATCTTTTGAATGTACGTGGCATGCCGGTGATTCTTAGCAAAAATAATTGTATCCCCAACACGATCACCTCCTTCAACCTTTATTCCGCCTTCCATCAACTGTTTTAAAACTTTTTCTACCGTATCACGATTATACAGCCAACTATTCAGTTTAGCAGGTGGAATATGATCCGGTATGGCACCTGTTTCATCATCAGCCAAAAGGTCATCATATTCTTTCTGTTCTTCGGGCGATAAATCAGAGTATTTAACGCCCTCAGTGAGAAATTTTCCCAATACAGATATTTTCTTAGGTGGAACCAAGAAGTTATCATCAACAGCCTGATCTAATCCATAAGCGAATGTAGGGTTCCCCTGTTCTGTTCTGAACAACTCATAAGTATCGTGATCAACATCACTCTTAGGTGTAGCAGTAAGCCCTAATAAGAGCGAATCAAAGTAATCAAATATGGCCTGATATTTATTATATACACTTCGATGAGCTTCATCGATGATAACCAAGTCAAAATATCCAGGATCAAATTTTCTTTCCCCTTCTTCAAGTTGCTCAATCTGATTAAGCATGGTCGGATATGTACTAAAAACAACCCTGGCCGAGGTATCATTTTTTTCTTCCACCAGATTGACAATAGGTATATCCGGAAGATGTTCGGCATAAGCCTTGTAAGCCTGGCGCACCAAAGCATTCCGGTCAGCTAAGAAAAGAACACGTTTAGCCCATTTATACCTAAGTAGTACATCAGTAATAGAAATGGATGTTCTGGTTTTGCCCGTTCCCGTAGCCATGGTTAACAACGCGCGCCGATGTCCCTCCTGAAAGCGCTCAGAAACCTTCTGCACCGCCATATTCTGATAGTAACGGCCTGAAATATCCTGGTCCACATCCACGAGATGAAGCTTCTCCTTTTCCCTCTTTTGAAAAAATAATTTCTGCAGACTGGATTTGGTATAGAATCCCAAAGTAGGTCTGGGTGGGTACTGTTTATCATCCCAGACCCATATTTCGTAACCATTGGAAAGAAAAATTATGGGACGCTGCCCAAACTCTTCTTCAAGACAATCAGCATATAATTTCCCTTGATGTTTCCCCTCTTCATAACTTCGTGTCGTTCGTTTGGCTTCCACCAAGCCCAGTGGCTTACCATTGTCATCCCATAGTACATAATCGACATATCCCGTCTCAGATGGATTAGGCATACCATCAACTTCGTACTCACGGACATTGGGCATCCCAGGATCCCAACCAGCTTCCCGAAGCATGACATCAATAAGCAGCTCTCGCGTTTCGGCTTCATTATAATCGTGGTTGTCAGCAAATTTACGGGTCTGTAACCGCATCTGCTTAATCTCACGATTACGTTGTTTGAATTCTTCATCTTTCGCTTCAAGTGATTGCTGTAGCTCCCGAAGTTTCTCCGCCTTTTCTTCCATCTGCTCTTCCAGTACTTTTAACTCCTCAGAAGAAAGAAGGTTATCAAAATCGACTTCTGGAACCTTATTTGGGTCGAACTTAATCTCAGGTTTTGGTTGTTCATCTGTTGTATAGGTTCGATATAACCAGAACAGTACATGAAAGGTCTCTTTACAAATTTGAAGAGCCTTATCTTCCGTTACCTGTTTATTATCATGAAGGGCAAGGTTTCCAGCCTTTCGAATAACATGGATCTTGTTGTAAACCTTGTAATCAACAATCTTCTTAAATGGCATGGCATCGGTAATATTATAGAGACTCGTATCATAAGGAAGGGATAAATCCTCATCATATTCGTACATCCACAAGACTACCTGCTCTATCAAATACCGAGCTCGACCACACGCCCCTCTTGGGTCAAATCGTACCAATTGCTCAACCGCCTTTGCATCTTCTACAAATTCGGGCCAATCTGGCTGTAAAAAATCAAAATTTGACATGATGCAAATAGATTATTGCCGAGTAAAAAATAACCAACGTAATTTTCAATTATAATGTAATAGATTCTTACTTAAATGAATAACTACTTGACTAACCTGTATTTAGTTCATCACTACTAATCATATCCAGAAACTTATTCCCGAAATCAGTAGTCAATTTGTTAAGCTTGCCTGGCATATGCCGACCATCTTCAAAACTTTCAAAAGCTACAAATCCCAGTTCATAGAGCTCCTTCCAGCATTGAGTTATTAGCTTAGCCCGATCTCTATATTCTGGATATATATCGAAGAAAACATCTTTGGATTGCAAAGAATTAAATTCACTCCCTAAATCTATACCCTTTTCTCTTACTATGTCTTCTGGAGATTGAAAAGTTTTCAAAAGCAAAATATGAAATGGACTTATCCTTTCAATCACATTTAAAAAATGATCAGCCCAGTCAAACATTTATTTATCTTTTGAAAGATCGAGAGAGGTATTGATCACAATCCCCTTTAGGGCGTTAATTTTTTCTTCTTGATGATGTTCTTGAGCTAAATTGGAGGCTTTAATCAAAATTGTATTGAATTCATCACTTCCTGCTAAATCTTCGAGCTTTATTTTATCCTGTTCTTCAAGTCTTAAAAGACGAAGAGAGATATCTTTTATCCATTCCTCCCTTCTTTGTATATAAAGAGGTTTAGAAATTGCAGTAAAGGTCTTATAAGCTAGATTGCCAAAAGGGACAAGGTTAGATACAAGCTCAATGGTTTGATGTCTTGCCTCACTTTGTAACTCTTCTCTTTTGTCTCTACGAGAATTCATTTCAATAAGTATTAATTAAGCAGTTTATAAAATCACAGACCAACATAATTAAGTATACTTTCCATGTTAATCGCATTAATAATAGCAACTAGAATCATAACAAAGGTAAAGATCAAGATCCAGAACTGTAGCGTATTGTTAGATTCTGATAGTTTGAGGTTTACTTTAGTAGTAACTAACCTTGATAATCGATCACTAATCCTATTTACTTGTTTGCTGTTAGATTCAATAGACTCAGCAGTTCTTTTTAAAACTTTTTTCCTGGCCTCTAAAAAACTGAAATCTTCTCCACGTCTCTCTGCTATCAAGTTGAAATCGTACATATCAAATTCAAAATCTGGTCTATCAATACTTTGAAGTAATTCTCTGGTAAATGGCGATGAATTCATCTGGAGAGCTGAGATTTCATCATCGATAATCTGAAGTTTCTCCAATGCATCGGCTGGATTCATTGAATCAACTGCTCCCAGTTTATCTCTTACTTTTTTTAACTTTTGATCATACCCAAAGACTAAATCCGTTAGACTCCAAAAACTTAAGGTCTTACTTAAGTAGTGAAGCCAACTAGAAATACTATCAATTCTCTTATCACCATACATCTTCAACTTTTCTTCAGACAAAACTTTTTCAATGTTACCTCCAATGGTTATAGTTGACCGCTTAGCAAGAAATTTTTCATCAATCGTCATATGTAACTCTTTGAGATCGATACTTTTATACACATCATATTCTGTTTCAAACCCAACTATATTCAAATATGACTCATAAGAATTGTGTGTGTCCGTTAAAGGATCATCATTTTCTAATAATATCAATTCCACTGTTGGATGAGCTCTCTCCAAAAAATTGGAATCAAACAATCCCGGAAAGTGTGTTGAAATCCAATTCGTACACTTCGTTCTTAAAAATTCTAATTGGAGGTTGTAAGCTTCTTCTTTCTGATGAATAGGTGCATGATACCTCGTGCCATGCTTAACCTTTTCAGCATAAGTCTCATAATAATCCCTCAATGGTTTTTCTACGGAATTTCTCAACTCATCGACAAAATGAAATTGAGTTGCTAGTATTGTTGTGCTGGGGACAAACTGGTGTAAATACGAGGAAGCATACTTTACTCCTTCCGGTAAGGGAGCGTTAAGAAAAGAAGGTACATTGGGTGAATTATCGGGTTTAATAACACCTATATTATACCAACTACTTCGATATCCTGAAGAACGCATAATATTTAATCGGTCTAAAATATTGCGGTGATGGCTGCGCTCTAACTGATCGACTAAATCTAATTTTTTTATACCATGGATTAAACCTTCGATATAAGAGGGGGGATACGCTTCAAAAACCCATAGAGATGGCAAGTAAATTCCTATGTCTTCTGAGGGTGTTGATCTTTTATTTTTTTCAGGGTCCCGTTTTCTGATATTTTCTATATCCTTCTTTACTATTTCATCAATTTCAGAATCTTCACTTCCCAGATAATTTTCAAGTTTGTCTCTATATTTGGAAAATGGATTCATAAATTTAGTTCTATTAATTATTCAAACAGCTCGTGAAAAGATTCTTGAAGCAAAAGAATCAGACTATTAATTAAATTCCTGAACAATCAACTGTCTTTTTTCTTGAATTGAATCTGACATAATTCTAATCAGTTATGATTTCTTTAAAAAGGTAAATCGTCTTCCCACTCTTCGCTTTCTTTCTCTTCAAAGTCAGCCATAGAGACACTCGGCTTGCCAAAATCATCCATGAATGTGTTGAAAGCTTTTAGCAAATCCGTATCCTGTAGATTCTTGTTGTCAGTTATTCCTAAATGCAATGCTTCAACCTTCTCCTCGGGAAAATCATCAATTTTACTGATCGCTTTTATACGATTTAAAGCTGCTTCTGAATTGTTTGACATCAAAAATAAATCAGAAAGCTTATTGATCAATTTGGATCGTGTTTTATCATGACTACTTAGTATCTGAAAAATTCCTTCTGCAACCTGCCCAATTGTTTTATTATTTGCCTGGAATCCCTGAAACTTCCCAATAAATCCATAGGGATCCATGTTTTTTCTAACCGGTATAACCAGTACTCCCCGTCCAATAGCAACACCGATCTCCTGATCAGTCCAATTGCTCTCTTTAAATCCAGGCATTAGAATAGCACATAATGCATCCATTGAGAAAAGCCCCTTCTCAATTTCTTTTTCCCAGAGCTTAGTTGGTTCAATATCTTCGTGAGCTACAAATGAACTGATACCATAGGGCTCAAGAGCTCTTTTCAATTGCGTAACCTTCACTTTAAATGAAGAAAGATGACTTAAAAACAACCTGAAATGCCCTGGTTTCCAGAATGTCGCTTCATCTTCTTCAACAATCGGAGTTTCAGATAAGGCCTTGTGTTTTATATCTAATTCTGATGCTATTTCCAGGACTATGTCATCATCCACGCCAGCCAGTACTTCTTTTACATAAACCCATTTACTATTTTGACTTGGCTCGTGATCTGTCGGTATCCCATACTCTGTGAAATAGGCATCAATATCCATAAAAGTCATTCTCTCTTGAAGCTCACGACCAATAATACTAATCAGCTCTCTTTTTTCTAACTTATTCATAGTCAAAAGCTCTTTGCATCAACGATGAAAAAAGTTCCTTAGACTTCTCTTCTGACTTTTCAAGAGCTGATCTTTCTTCAATAATTCGCTGCCTAATTGCGCTGAACTTTTTTTGACGCTCCAGACTAGGGACAAGTACCTTAATTTTCTTGACCTCCTTCATGCTCACATTAGGCTGCAAAGAGGTTGAGGCATATCTTTCGATCTCTCGCTTGAAATGTTGTGTATAGATAAATGATGTAATATAATCTTCCGTAACTTTATCGCTGTCTACACGAATTCTAGCAACCCTTTGATTCAATAGAGCTGGCAAGTCATCTTCATGTACAACCACTGCCTTAACTGCATCGAGACTATTAATGATTGGACGCGTTAGTGCCAACAATATGTCTCCCTCTTCCAAAGAGTACCTCTCATGCTCTTCCAAATATGATGAAGGTAAATACTGTACTTCTGACCAATCTATATCTATGTAATGGACATTGCCAATTTTAACAACCTTTATACCATCCTCAGCATCATCAATAAAATTATCACTTTTGAAGGCATATCCTCCCTGCATATCAACCAAGTCACCAAATTCTACTTCGGTTAAGCCTTTTGGATTAGTCACTGGATCTCCAAACATATCTAAAAATATGCTCTGGATTAGCCAGTCATAGCGATTTTGCATTTCATCATCGATATCGATAAGCCGTTGAACCTGATCTAGTTGAGTCGCAATTTCGTTTTGTCTTTTTACTTCCGGAAGTGGGATTTTCGTATTTTTTAAGTACCTATTTAGTTCAAGGTTTCGAATTCCAGTAGTTTTATTTTGGTATAATTCACTTTGACCTTTCAAATATGAATGGAGCAACCCATAATGGACATATTTTGGAACCACACTTTTCTTTGGTCTTAAAGCACTAGTAAAATTACTAAAGAGATATTTATCCCCATTTTGAATATCAAAAAAAACGACCCTACCTACAGGTTGGTTTTTGCTACCTCCAGACTTTTCAATGATTATGTCACCAGGTTTGAGTTTCTTTTCCTTAATTTTCTCTTCAGAAATCTTCCGATAAGCAATATCCTCTAAATCGATGCGTCCATCTCCTGAAAAATTGGTATTCCTTATAACTGGAACACCTTCACATTCTTCTTCAGGCTCGTCTCCCCATTCACCACTTACAGGATCCTCAATAATTTCTGAAACTTTGACCCTCTTCATATCAATTCCTCCAGTTCATCTAATATTTTTATTCTCTCCTCTGCCAATTGTCTAAGCCCTACACTCCCATTTGTTCCATTTATAATGTTTTTGGGATTTTCATATTCAACCTTTTCATATTCCTGTTCTTTATAACGACTAATAGACAAATCGTACTTTTGTTTGACAATTTCTTCTTTGGATACTAAAAAACTTTGATCTGTACGTTTTCGATTTTTTTCTTTATCAATATTTCTAAATCGATTTAGGATATCGGGGATATCATTTTCATCAGTTTTTTCTCTTTTATCATCTAAGGAAAACCCATCTGCTTTCATATCATAAAACCAAACATCATCGGTTCCACCCGATTCAGTTTTCGTAAAGAGAATTACAGCAGTACTTACATTTGCATAAGGTTTAAATACCCCACTTGGCATTGAAACAATTGCATTTAGTTGTTGTTCATCAACTAAGATTCTACGAATTTTCTTGTGGGCCTTTGATTTTCCAAATAGAACCCCTTCTGGAACTACTACAGCAGCACGCCCACCTGTTTTGAGTGCTTTTAAAAATAAAGCAAGGAAGAGCAACTCTGTCTTTTTAGTTTTTGTGGTCTGTAGCAAATCAGTAGCGACACTATCATAATCGAGAGACCCCTTAAAAGGTGGATTAGCTAATATTAGGTCATACTTTTTTCGCAATTTATCAGTTTCAGTAGATAACGAATCTTTATAATCAACCGTCGCCCCCTCAAAACCGTGCATAACCATATTCATATTTCCAATCCGCAACATGCTTCGGTCAAAATCATAGCCGGTAAACATATCCGATTTGAAGTGTTTGCGCACCTTTTCATTGATCATGTCCTGTGCATGATTCTCTCGGATGTATTCTCCGGCAGCCACTAAGAATCCAGCCGTACCACAGGCAGGATCAGCAATCTTATCAAGAGGTTTGGGCTGTGTCAACTCCACCATCATTTTAATGATATGACGAGGGGTTCTAAACTGCCCGTTTTGTCCTGCCGTATTCAGCTTGGAGAGCATATATTCATAGATATCGCCCTTTGTGTCTCGGTTTTTCATGTCAAGCTGATCAATTAGCTCAACTACACGAGACAAAGTGGAAGCTTTGGGGAACATAAAAATGGCTCCTTCCATATGCTTGCGATAGGTATCCCCGTTTTTGCCACCCAATTCTTTAATAAAAGGGAATACTTCATCCCGAATACGCTCAAACATCGCCTTTGGATCGAGCTCTTTAATATTGCGCCAGCGCAAATGTTCTTCATCCGGTCCAAAAGTTGGATTTTTTATGGGTTCCCCCGTACGTTCTGCTTTCTTCTCTTGGCGAAGCTGTTTGTCATCTAATCCTTTGATAAAAAGTAAATATGTAAGCTGCTCGATAACCGTCAGCGGATTTGAGATCCCCGCCGTCCACAGGGTCTCCCAAATTTTGTCAACTTTATTGCGAATTTCTCCTGTAAGCATGTAATACCTGGTTTATAGCTTTACTCTAGTTCTATTAAATTTTCTACTTCCAAAACATCCTGGTAATAGGGATGGCAGGTGAATATAAGTACTTGGTGCTCTTCCGCAAACTTCTGCAACGCACTCGCCGCCTGCTTGCGACGGTCCGGATCCATATCTACCATAGGATCATCAAGTACTAACAAACTCGATTGGTCATTTAAGAAATATTCGGAAGCCGTTAACTTCCAAGCTAGTGCTGTAAGGTCTTTGGTCCCGTGTGAAAGTTTTTCAAAAGTCAATGCCGTCTGTTCAGGAGTTAAAAACGCATCGGGCAACTCACCATCCTGCTTAACCTCCTGAAATCTACCATCGCTCATCTCACCAAGCCAACCTGTAAATGACTCTACCAAAGGCTGGTAGGTTTCATCTTCCAAACCAGCTAAGATATCAGTTGTTTCCTCCTTAACCTTAGCAATACTCTCAGCTTTCTGCTTAATCCTTTCAAAATTTGATGTTAGCTCATTGACTACCTCCTCGTACTCATCTGAACTCTCCTGAGGCGCGCCGCCGTTAAGCTCGGCAAGCTCTTCTCTTAGGTCTCCTCTCTGCTCCTTAAGGTCATCAATTGAACCATCCAGAGAACCCAGATAATTATTAAAGGCCTTAACTGAATCGAACTGCTCCGGCAAATCAGGAAGTTCTTCAAGGCGGCCTTCAATTTCTTTTTTGGAACTGGTCAGATCCGCTCTTTCAGAAAACAGATTATCAATATCATCATCGTACTCATCCTTCCAAGTGCTGAGGGCTTCACGCATTTTGTCCAGTTCATTCTTCAACTCTCTGCGCTTTTCCTGCAACTGGTCACGCTCTTCTTGTATAACGCCCAACTCACGTACACCTTCGACATCACCGGCCTCTTCCAGCTTGGTTTTAAGATCTTCATACTCATCATCCCCCAGCTCGTCCTTAAACTGTCGGGTCGCCTGATTTAGCCTTTTCTTGTAATCTTCATAGAGCTTGTTATCGGAAACAGCATCTTCAAAGTCCTTAACTTCCAGTTTTTCCAATTTTCCTTTGAGCTGCTCCTCCTTAGCCTCAAGCTCTTCGATAACGGATTCCAAGTCATCTGTCGAAGACTTAACTGTTAGCTGAAGGGTATCAGTTTTAAGAGTAACAAACCCTTCCTTTTCTACCTCTAAATCTTCTCCTTTTGAAATTTCCCAGCTAGCTTCCTCCCCATCAATATTACTGACTGTTATTTCAGTATCTTGAAGGGCCGTAACGGAAAGCTTGAGTTTAGATGCTCTTATTGTGGTACGCAGATCCCGTATTGTACCTTTTAACTCCCTTAGCTCAGCAATATCCTTTTCGGTAATCTCCTTAGCTTCTTCCAGGTCTTTTCTTGCCTCCTTGATCCGATTTTCTAGCTGGCTGAGTTTCTCTACTCTTTGCTTCAGATTCTCAATCTTTGATTTTTTTGCAGCCTTTTGTTGCTCTTCGGCTAAATCGTCTAACTGCTCATTCAGTTCTTCAAGTTCTGGAGTCAGGTTCTCGATTTTATCTTCATAAACAGGCCACTTCTTAGCAATCTCTTTAACCCGACCAAACTTTTCCTCAATGGTCTCAAGCTTACTCTCCAATACTTCTCGCTGTTGCAACTCTTCCTGGATCGGTGATAGGTTACTGTATTCTTGCTCTTTTTCACTCAACTCAGCATTTAATTCTTCGAGTTGGCTATTGAGCTCATCCAGCTGCTCTTCATAGGAAATGATTTTGTCATAATGCTTCCGAGCGTTTGCCTTTTGATACCAAGCTTCAAGCACTACTCCAACACCCTGTTGCCAGGGGTTTTGAACTCCTCTGTCTCGGCCACTTGAATCTTTTTGAGGATAGTTTTTATCTCGATCCCATTTACCAAAGTACGTCTTAAATTCTGATTCCACTTTCTCACGGAATTTATCAACTGACATTCCTCCGGCTTCCATCACATTCTGACGCAATACATCACTGAGCTCCTGCTGTACTTCAGAATGCTGATCCATACGCTCCATAATCTCATGCAATCCAGACTGACGAGACATCATAACCTCTCTTACCGTTGAAGGACTTGCAGGAATCAGACTTTCAATAATACTTTGTACATTATCTTCGTCATTAACTTCAGTACCAGCCGGTTTAATTAGTGTAGCCTCCCCATTACGAAGCCCTGGCCTCCACGTCTTTCTGATTTCATAACAAGTATCAGGATCACTTTTATAAATCATAAGCGTAACCCTGATAACATCTCCACCAATCGGTAAAAATGGATCCATTTTATCATCAAAATCTCGACTCGTTAAATTTGATGATGTCAAAAGCCCATGGTGAATCGCATGAAAAATCGTTGACTTTCCAACTTCGTTGGGACCCAATACAAGGTTTAGTCCGTCAGTCAGATTCACTTCTTTCTCTTGAATACCTGCAAATGGATGTAGTTTTATGGACTTAATTTTCATCTTGTACCTCACTAATTAATTCATATGCCGTTTGTAACGCCTCTTCTTGATCGTTTTCAATAAACCTTGATAATAATCGGTCAGGAAAAGATTCCTGCGGAAACTCTTCTTCAACCTGTTCTTTCGTAATTCTCCGCTTTAGGTCCGAGTCATCCAACTTTAGATAGAAGAATGCCTCTCGAAGCTTTGGGAAAATTTCTTCATGCCAACTTTTACAAGCCTCTTCTTCAAGCTTACCGTTAATAGTTAATCGACAGACAACCTCTTGGCTTTCCTCTTGTTCAGCCCTTTGCAGCAAGTTTTCTAGTTCTTCTTTTGAGGTTACATGCTCATCCCAATTTTCAAATCGATATTTGCCGGTCAATAACTGTTGAACGTACACCTCTTTTGATTCCCCGATCTCTACTAACAATGCCGTTCCACCGTGCGGGCAATTTGCTGTGTCAGGTTCAGGAGTTCCTGAATATAATATTCGGTCCTTCTGTCCTGGGTTATCTGGCCATGGCACATGGATATGTCCCAACAGCCAAAGGTCAACCCCACTATCGGACAACTCTTCTTGAGTCATCGGATAGTGTTCATCATTCATATCAGGAGCAACGCCCGGGACACTTCCATGGGCAATCCCGATATTGATTAACTCGGAATCTTTTTCAACGTCGGCAATCCAACCTATTTCGTTTTCTGATGAATGCTTTGAATGACATGGCGCCGGGTATATTGTTGCCGGCAAATCATAGTCTCCCAATGATTTTGGAGCTTTCTCACCTAACACTATTACATGATCATCCTTGGCATCATTAACATATCGCCATAAATCACTTTCGGGCGTCACATAATCATGATTTCCAGGCAACAACAGTACTGGACCTCTTTCAAATCTGTTCAAAATTTGGATAACCCGTTCTACATCAGCTTTGTTCATCCTCGGGCGTTCAAACAGATCACCAGCAATAACGATCACATCACATTGCTTTTCATTCGCTTTGGATATCAGATTTTCAAGTGTCTCATATCGCGCCTCACTTAATTCTTCCGAAACTTCTGCATACCCACTAAATCCCCGGCCAAGATGAACATCTGCAAAATGGAGTATTTTCATAAAACTATTTTCTCTTGATTAATTTTTCAGTTCTTGTAACCAGCTATAGTACCAATCCAAAATATTAAGAAGGGAAAAGGTAGCTGACTTCAAAGTTATATTACTTACGTTATAAGAATAGTCATGGCTGCCAGCTTTACTACATAAGTTTCTTATTTGACTCAATTCCCAACCAATATGATTAGGCACAATCCTATCATTTGCTTTGAATGTATTCTTTTTAGTATCACCATTTTCTTTCACTTCAATATCAACGCTCCGAAATGTAACATAACGTTCACACCAAGTCGCAGCTATTTCATCTTCATCCGTGTCATAAAATTCTTTCGGTATAAATCCCAAATCTGCCATTCCCTTATATAAAGGTTCTAAGAATGTTCTAATAAGAGACAAGTTTGCTCTAATTACTGATTGTTCTTTACTATCTAGGGCATTAAGGATTTGTATCAAGTCAAGTGCTTTTCGATCTGGAAAATATTTGTTTACAAATAGGCTAAATACATTCGGATATTTCTTTTTGTATTTATACATATTAGAATTCTCAATCATACCCTTTAGAGTATCGAGCATCTCATCCTCTTCTTTAAACTTTTCAAAGATGTCAATATCCTCGTACTCAGTAACGTCCTGCATATCTTCGAAATAACCAGTATTAATTACTCTCGGAATTAATTTTCCTTCTTCTCCAAGTTCGCGTAATTTTTTTAATGCTTTATAAGCATGGACGTCCTTTTCTACTGGTTTATCAGCCGAAAGATGCCCTTTCCCATCTAATATTAAACCATCATAAAACGGAAAATTGTCGGTTAGTTCTGCAAGTCCATCTTCTAGATTGTCAAAGTGTATTAACTCAATATCCTTATAAGCTGCATTATCTTCTAAGGAATCAGCATAATCTTCTTCATTTTCAATAATCATAACTTTTAAAAAATCTGACATATCAAATTCTCTTAGGAATTAGTATTTCCATTTCAACATTGTAATAAGAAGGCTCTGTATCATCACCCACAATTCGATCCAAAGAGCCCTCATGTGATTCAATGACTTTATTAATTAAATATCCTCCAAGGCCAGTACCACTTTCTTTGCCAGCCTTTTCCTTAAACCCTTTATACTGTATATCGAAATTAAAACCAGGAGGAAAAGGCTTGCCATTATTCGCATAATAAATTCTCACATTGCCATCTTCAGTATTAGATATCTCAAAAAATAACTCCAATTTTGGGTCTTTAATTCTTCCATGCCTTTCAGCATTAATAATTAAATTTGAAATTGCTTCCTGAAACCAAAACCTATCAATTGGCGCTTCAATTTTATCTCCTTTGCATTTTATAAATGTTCTCTCTTTATCAATATTAAGTCCTTCGAACACCTCCTTGATGAACTGTCCAACCTTTACGAATTCAAGATCCAAAACCGATTTTTTTAGATCTATGATAGACTTCATCTTATGAAGGATATCATTAAGCTCTTCAAACTTTCTATCTATTCTATCAAAAACCTCTGCTACCGATTTAACTTTTTCTTTGTCTTGACCAGTAACAGGCCGGATAGGCATCTCCCAATTAAAGCCCTTTCCCTTTTCTTCCAAATCACTCAAAAATAACTTCGTAGTCGCAAAGTCATTTTTAATAGGGCCAATTTTGTTTTTAAGACTGTGTCGCATATTAGCAAGGATTACCTTTTCCTTTTCTTCATAATCCCGCTCACTTTCTTCTCTTTTTAGCAGAGTTTGCTTGAATTCAAAAACTTGCTTTTCCTGCTCTTCAATTGGAGGAACAAAAAACTTCAGGTCTAATAAATCCCTCAAATTGAGTCTTTGCACAGTAGTTCCCCTCATATTAAGCTCTACCTGAACACGAGTTGTCTCTTGAGTTATCTGATAATGTAAATATTCAGGTAATATCTTGGTCTCATCTGGAATTAGGGCTACAACATCATTTCCAAGCAAAATTTCAGGATTTTTAGAATCAGGAGTAAATACCGTAGGATTCAAACTCTTTCCAATACGATTTACTAAAACAGCCTTAGAACTTATCAGGCTTTTCTTGACCTTGCTGTCTTCAACGGGATATGAAATTTTCTCTAACCCTGCATACCTGAGATGGACAAAGTTTTTTTGGGTGTTTAGATCACGTACCGTCACACAATTAATTCCAGAACTATAATGCCAAGATTCCCAATTTTCACTTGTCTCAAATTTACCATCTTCTTTATTCTCTGCTTTTTTTATTCGAAACTTTCCAAGTACTCTATCTTTAACTAAATCTTTTAAGGATACTATTTTTTCCTTATCACCTGCTAAGAAATGCTTAACCTTTTCTAGTTCTGGATGTATATAATTGGATGGATTTAAACTGTTACGGTTCTCGAAAACTTCTTCAGCGGCAACGAATCTTGAAAATCCCTCAATTTCAGTATGTGTCTCAAAATGTGATTTTGCTTTTTTTGACAACTCCTTAAAATGAGTAGCACTAAATGAATCCATTTTTTGATCAAAATCAGCCAAGAATATTTCATTATGATACTTGCCCTTATCTAAGATAAAAATGAACGTTGGAACAGAGGTATTTTTGAAAACTTTATTAGGTAACTTAATGACTGCTTCAACCAAGCCTTCGTGTACTAACGTCTTTCTTATTTTACTACCACTATTATTTGTAAGAGGGGAGCTTGAAGTGATAGCAACGACTTTTCCATTCTTATTAACAGAGTTCAACATCTTTTGTATGTAATACCACTCAGCAGTCCGGCTATCCCCGTATTTTAAGTAATAAGGGTTTTCATTAAATTTGGGCTTTCTCCTTCCAAATGGTAGCTGTGATATAGCTAAATCAAAATTGCTAGTCTCGTTTTCTTGTAATGAATCACCCTTTATTAAATTAAAATCACGATAGTTTAAAGAAACAAAATTATGTAGGGCTAAAGAATAAATCGATTTATCATTAACATGACCAGCAAAGTGAATATCCTCTTTCCAATTGAAAATTTCCTTTAAAGTCTTGATAAAGAAATTTGGCTCACTAACTACTGGATTGTAAACGCTCTTAACATCTTCTATTTGAATAAACTTACCTATTAAAGAAAAGATCTCATTCGGGATAGAAACATGTAATTTTCCTTCTCCTGTTTTTAATAGATAATCTGTTATCTCTGAGTAGATATCAGAGAAATCTTTATTAGAAAACTTCTCTTTTGAAAAATTAAATTCTGAAAAATCATGAATTATATTTAACAACTGATCACCTTCAATATCATTCAAAGCATCTTGTGAGATATCAAATATCTCGAAATAATCCTCATAAGCTTGCGAGAGATTGTTCTCAAGCTTATCAAAGTTTTTGGATATAGCAGTTTTTAGATCTGATGAATCATTCACGTAATGAAGCTTATTCAGTGGCATTAAGTAGTCATTAAATAAGTTCTTGGTACTACTGCCACTGTAAGTATCTTCAAATCTCTTGTATAGTAAGAGACTTAGAAAAATCTCGTAGTTATCGAAATTACTATTTCTGAAATATGAAAAAAGATTCCACAGCTTCGATGTGATTTCATTTACTGTTTTCTGCTTCTGGGACTTTCTTTGTTTTAACCTTATTTTCTCACCACGTACCGTGAACGTATCAGAATGCTCCCTTACTCTCATAAGTACTTTTGTCGGAGAAACAGATTTATAACTATCATACTTTTTGGACAGTATTTGAGCTATTTCTTCAGCAGTAAGACTTCTCTTACTGTCTTCCAAAACGTTAATAATATCAGTTTTAAAATCTTTACTCATAAGTCTGTATATCTGACTTTTATATCTTGGTTAGTATACCTGCAATTCTCAGACCAACACCATAACAGTTGATAAAAAGCAATAAAAGGATAAATTTAGTATCAACTATTTTAAATAACTATCAATAATTGATATATGAAAATCCTTATCTCTTGGATTGCTTATAATAACGATTTCGATGCTGGGGAAGTAAATGAATCTGGCCCGACATATAATTTTCACAATTATTTCTACGAAGAAGAAGAAGGATATGATAAACACCTCTTATTAGCTGCAGAATCTTCAGAGAATCTCAGAATTACTCAGCTGCAGAATAAATTAGAGCGTGATTTTCCACAGCATCAGATCGAACCTAAGATTATTAAGATAAATGATCCTATTGATCTTAGAGAAGTAAAAACGAAAGTTGAACCCATACTATTAGATCTTTCTGAACATCAAATAGATATCTTTTTCTCTCCAGGTACCTCAATTATGCAGGTAGCTTGGTATGTATGCCATTCATCTCTTGGTCTTAACACACGATTAATACAAGTTCGCCCTTCGAGATATTCAGAGAACGATGAGCCAGAACGCTTAATAATGGACGTTGATACATCTGATATTCCAAAGGGTATAATTTTAAAACAAAAACACTTAGGATCTAAAACCTACGAACATGTAGAAGACTATCTAATTACCGAATCAATTAAACCTGTTTATGAAAACGCCAGTAAAATTGCAGAAACCGATAATATAACCACCTTAATTCACGGCGAAACGGGAACTGGTAAAGAACACCTTGCCCGTTTCATCCACGACAATTCTATCAGAAGTGAAGAACCTTACATTCCCATAAATTGCTCCGCTTTTAATGACAACTTATTAGAATCAAGACTTTTCGGTCATAAAAAAGGGGCTTTTACAGGAGCAAATGAAGATAAAGACGGAATATTTAAAAAAGCTGATGGTGGTACTGTTTTCCTAGATGAAATAGGAGATATATCACCTTATATGCAGCAGGCTTTATTACGTGTGTTAGAAGAAAAGGAGATTACACCTGTTGGGGGAACTCCTGAGAAAGTGGATGTTAGAATTATTGCAGCAAGTAACAAAAACTTGGTACAACTTTGTAAAGACGATGAATTCAGGTGGGATCTTTTCTATAGGCTAAATGTAGCTCCACTAGAATTACCTAGCCTACAAGAGAGAGGAAAAGAAGAAATTGAAAAGATGATCAACTTTTTCATCGATCAGAAAAAAGAGACGTTAAAAAAGTCTACTAAGCTTGAGTTGTCAAAGGAGGCAAAAAGTAAACTCGTCAATTATGGCTATCCAGGAAATATCAGAGAACTTGAAAACCTAATTGAACGACTCTATGTGTTTACTGAAGATGAAGTAACTGAAAATGACATTCCTCGATTTGTGAAAGAGAATGATAATGAAAAATCCCTTCTGCTTGACGATATAGAGAAAGGACATATTAAATATGTCATGGATTTGTATAACGGTAATCAGTCCCGTTCGGCTGATGCCATGGGTATTGTAGTAAATACTCTTAAAAGTAAAATGGAGAAATATGGCTTGGTTAGGGAAGACTTCTTATAGCCTAAAATAATTTCTTCATCTCAAATTTGGTTTCTAAGCGGTGATATTTTCATTTAGCTTACCAAAACGTCGTAAAAAATCAGGTAACTTTTAGAAATATTAGTAGAAAAGAAATCCGTGACGTAATTGACAGGCTTCCCGTCGACTATAAGTTATAGTTTTCTGAATATATTATGGAAAGCCTCTCCCCCGATGGCTCTGATATTAAGGAAGCTTGTAAGGATGAGGTTTAACGTCGCATCGACTTCGTTAATCAAGGCTCTTTCTGTTGCGCTCATTCCAAGCGAAGACTTATATAACAAATTATCTCGCTTGTTTAAGACGAAAAGACGGGAGATACTCAGCAGCAATTCACCAATAAGGGGCCTATGACCTTAACAGAAGTCATAGAGGAAATAGTAACCTATTCCGACACAAAACAGATTAAAATAAGAAAAACCATTCAAGAAACGCTCCGTCGACCCGATCGGGAGATTGAACAAGCTTGGGCCAATGAAGCGGAGCGAAGACTGGATGAGGTTGAGAACGGAGAAATTGAAACCATACCAGGCGAACGGAAATCATAGTAGATCAAATTCACCCTATGGGGGATAGGTATTTTCACTTAAAAATTTTGAACGCCTTAGAAGCGAAATTTGGAAGCTGTTTTTTTGTTAGATTGGTAAAAATTCCAATTTAAGAGCAAAAGCCATGAAAAAGGAGGGAAAACCGGAGCGGGAGGGTTCCGAATTCAGCAAAGAGCAAATTGAAACAATCTGTGTAATCCTCATAATTAAGGGAAGGTAGGATAATTGACGGAAAACTCCACTTTTAAAACCTCTTTCTAAGAATAAAGCCACAAGAAATTACAAAATTGTATTAATTATCTTGTTTTATCACCATACACTTTCATATAGATATATAAAAAAAGAAAAGCAAAAGTAAGAAAAAGTGGGATAACTATAGTTGCTTCTATTACTTCAGGACCAGCGGCAATTTTAGCCTGAAGAAAAGCTTGTGCTTCACTGGTGCCGTCTGCAGCAGAACGGTAAACGTCAATATCAGCCCCTGTGGGTAAAGCTAATGCAATGAGTTTATCGTAATACTCACCCATAAAAAACATGTATACAGAAACAGAGAGAGTTCCCACACCTCCCAGTAAATTTAGTCCTAAAGCACCGGATTCAGGAATATTTTCAGAAACAAACCCTAACATAGTAGGCCAAAAATAAGTAACACCCAGCCCAAACACTATTGCCGCAATAAATATGGAATTACCGCTTAGGGTAGCCAATAAATATAGCCCTATTGTAGAAAAAACTGAAGATATCAATAACAATCCGGAAGGTGATATTCGAGTTACAATTGGTCCAGCTACTCCGCGTCCAAAAGCTTGAATAGCAGATATCAGTGCAAGAACTAAAATTGAACTATTAGTTACATTTTCTAGCAATACTCCTACCCATTGATTTATGAATAATTCCGTAACAGCGGTGCCTATCATACAAATAAACATAAAAATGAAAAGCGGTCTCAAAACAGCTCGATACATTTCTTTGGTAGGAACACCAGCGGATACACGTTCTGTAACTGGAACATCAAGCCTATAAAACATATATCCATATATAATAGTAGGTATAATCATCATAGCCATTTGCCATTCCCATCCCAAACTTACTTTGGCCATACCAAAAGAAATAAGCGTTCCAATTACTATTCCACCTGGGAACCAGATATGAAAGTGATTTAATTTAGTTGTTTTGTTATCAGGATAGATAGTCGCTACTAAAGGATTCCCAGCTGCTTCCACAGTACCATTTGCAACTCCTATAAATAGGGTAGAAATATATAAGCTATAAAATCCCGTTGAAAATATGGTAAACACAATTCCAACTAAATGTAAGAGGAAGGCAAATATAAAAAGACGCTTCATACCTACAATATCCACAATCATTCCACCGACAACAATAGCTAATGGAAATCCCCAAAAAGCAGTACCTGCAATTAATCCCATTTGTGATGCATTTAGACGAAACTGTTCCATCAGATCGTACATAATACCCGCACGAATACCAAACGATAAGGATGTAACAAGTAAAGCTAGGCAACTAGCTATAAATAATTTATCTTGCTTGATTATCTTTTGCATAGAATTTATTAGTAAATAAGTACTTTTTGTATAAATATAGTATCCAGTGTTAAATAAGAAGGGTCTAGTGATGCATAGGCTGATATAAGTCTTTGTAACATATTACTATGCAATGAATAACTAATGTTATAAGCGTTCAACACGAATCAATCGGGACTAAGTCTAAATTTCGGCAATTGATTCGTTATTTTTCAATGGATTTTACGACCACAGATGCCGCTGAACTTACCGGTATTTCCCGACGGTCGGTCACTGATATTTACGGGCGGATTCGCCAGAAGATCGCCCGTTGGTCGGAGCAAGAAGCCCCACTGGCCGGAACCATTGAAGTTGATAAATCCTACTTTGGTACCAAACGTATTCCTGGCAAACGTGGTTGGGGGGGCGGAGGAAAAACGATTGTATTTAGGGTTTTTAAGTGCCAAGGTAAAATATATACGGGAATTGTCCCCGATGCTTGAAAAAAGACACTTCAACGGGTTATACGAGGAAAAGTTGACCCGCAGAGCGTTATTCACAGCGACGGCTGGCATTGCTACGACGGACTGGTAGATGTCGGATATGACAAACGCTACCGTGTTCAACATGGCGAAGATAAGTTTGCTAATTCGTCCAGTCATATTAATGGCATTGAATCTTTTTGGAGTTTTGCGAAGCGACGACTTTCCCAATTTAACGGGATCCCCTGAGGTGTTTGCTTCATAAGACCCTTATTTAATAGGCTTTTCTTAGTAATTCTTCTCTCAATTAATTGTCTTTTAAAAATTTGATATAGTCAGAAATTTCATAAGTAGGACAACCACCATTTTTACTAGCTATAAATGCACCCATAGCAGTAGCCCTTTTCAATATATCCTCAGGTTTTCTTTTGAAATAATGATCAGCAACAACAGATGCTAAAAAAGAATCCCCACAGCCAATCGTGTCGGATACATTGACTGATATACCGTCTGTATGATATGAGTTACCTTGCGTATAATACGAAGCTCCCATGCCTCCTTTAGTAACAACAATATTCTGAATATTAAATACTTTTTGGACAAAAGAAATTTGTTCTCTTTCACTATTATATCGGCCATCTAGCATTTTCTGTAAAAATTTAAGTTCAGACTGATTTATTTTGAGCAGGTCAGCCTTGGCTAGCAACTTTTCCAACAATTCATTTTCATAAAAGGGGGATCTTAAGTTAAGATCAAGAACCTTATACTTAGCATAATTCAACAATTCGAATAGAGTATTTCTAGATACAGAATTGCGAGCTGACAAACTTCCATAAATAAAATAGTCTGCCGCTTTTATTTCATTTATCATATCTTTATCCAATTCTATAAAATCCCATGCTGCAGGGTATACTATTTTATAGGCGACCTCATCATTTTCATCTATATGAGCCCAAACCTGACCAGTAGAATTAACGGGATCAGATTGTAAAATAGATTTAACTCCCCAATTATCTATTACAATTTTTAGTTGCTCACCCAAAGGATCAGTGCCAATTTTGCTTATAATCCCTGCTGGAATCGTTAATTTTGTAAGATGATAAGCTACATTCAATGGGGCTCCTCCTGGATATTCTTCATATTCAGATAAAATATCCCATAAAATCTCACCGAAACAATATACTTTTGGGGTCTGAAAATCGGCATTCATAATGCATTATTTATTATAAAGGATGATCCATTAATCATCTGATACCGAATTCGACCAGTAATGGGATATTTTGTCTCTCAGGAAGGCAACACTCCGTTCCAGCTGGTCCATCCCTTCCACCCCATCCTCAATACTTATCCACCCGTTAAATCCAGCCTTTTTTAATTCCCTGAAGATCGCATCGTAGTCGTTCAGCCCCTGGCCAATCTCCCCGTGGCTCAATCTGCGGGCATATCCCTCCACCCCTGATTCCTCTTTACGGAGATCTTCCAGCGTTCCTTCCGTCAGGTACCGGTCACTCGCGTGCATTGTTACAACACGATCCGAAACCCTGCGAAGGAGCTCGAGCGGATCCTCGCCAGCAAGATAGGTGTTGCTGGGGTCATAATTGACACCGAAATTCGGATGATGTATCCGATCTACAAGTTCACAAAACACCTCCATCTTCTGGGCAAATTCAGGATACTCCCAGAAGTCGTCCTTGTAATGATTTTCCAATATGAGGGTAATACCCCGTTCGGCGGCGTATGGAAGACATGCCTTGATGCTTTCTGCCGCGAAATCCAGTCCCTCCCCCATAGACAATTCAGGGCGTCGCTGGCCCGACAAAACCCGGCAGTAGGAACCGCCCAGCTCATCTGTCATGTCGATCCAGTACTTCTGTTTTTCAATTTCTTTTTCCCGGAAGCCGGCATCAGGATGCGTGAAATCGGGTGAGCAGCACATCATGGGAATCTCTTTATCATGGCTGTGCACCTGACGGCGAAATTTTGCCCAGTTGGATTCATCGGCCATCTCCAGGAAACCGGAATACCATTCCAGGCCATCGACCTCCAGTTCTGCGGCAAGCGTAATCCACTCGGATACGCTCATCGTTCCATCTTTACATAGCTGTTGCATAAATGCTTTTGGAAATACGGCTAATTTAGGCATGGATTGGTGTTGGTTACAGTTCTCATTTTCCGGAAATGGTGCTCTCATCTTTTGGTGCGTTGCGGCCGATATACGGGTACTGCTCAATTTCCACAACCTGGCCTGAGACCGGCCCGCTCTCATCACTCAGCCAGTAAACAGCGGCAGCGGCCAACTCTTTGGGCCATAAAATACGACCGGCCGGAGCGTACATGGAGGGAATATTTTTGTACCAGTCGTCGGCTAATCCATGCTCCCGCTTGCGGGACGCTTCGTTTTCTGTAAGCACCCAGCCCGGGTTAATCTGATTGACCCGTACCCCCTCCTCCCGGAAAAGGACATCTCCAAGATTACGGGTCATCGTCATCATGGCCCCTTTGGACATACTATAGGCCAGCAAATCAGGTTCCCCGCTGTATGCGTTGACCGATCCGATATTAAGAATGCAGCCTTTCCTTTTACCAAGATGGGGCAAAGCAGCTTTAATAAGGGCAAAGGGCGCGGCAGCATTCACATCAAAGACCTGATGGAGGAGGTCTTTATCGGAACTATGAATGTTTGAGGATACAATCATCGCCGCATTATTGACCACCGCATCAAGCCGGCCGAAGGCCTCCAGCGCTGTTTTTACCAGGGCTTGAGGCATTTCGGGCTCGCTGATATCTCCTATACACGTGGCGACATGTTCCTTCCCCAGTTCATTGTGCAAATCTTTTCCCGCCTGGCGATTGCGCCCGTTAATCACCACCCGGGCGCCCTCTTCCACGCAACGCCTGGCAATAGCCTCGCCAATGCCAGTGGTACTTCCCGTTACGATAATTACTTTATCTTTTAATCTCATCGGTCTATACCGGTTTTAGAATACTTTTTACAATTTCACCGTTGTGCATTTTTTCAAAAGCGGTATGCCATTCCGCGATTGGCCATATCCCCCCGATGATCGGCTTAACATCCAGTTGCCCGCTACCCATCAATGAGATCACCCGTTCCCATACCGGCCAGTTATGGCTAAAGCTTCCCTGAAGCGTCACGTTCTTTTGGACCAGCGGGTCAAGCGAATACTCCAGTGGTTGTGGCCCCCATCCCACTTTGGTGATCTTGCCATTGGGTCGTACTAGCTGCAGGGCCGTTTGCAGGGTAGCGCTGACTCCCGCAGCATCAATAATACAGTCCGCACCAAACCCGTCATACCTGTTTGCCCACCTGGCCGCCTCTTCCTCCCCAATAATCGCCTTGCAGCCATATTGTTTAGCAATATCCAGGCGATGGCGGTCAGCCTCCAAGCCAACAACGGCTACCTGAGCTCCACAAATTTTGGCTACAGCGGCACATAAGATCCCAATCGTACCCGGACCAAGTATCATAACCCGGTCGCCGGGTTTAATGCGCGTGTTTTCAACCACGGCATTGTAGGCCACGCTACATGGCTCCGTCAGGCAGGCATGCTCAAAAGAAAGGCCGGCAGGAATCTTGTGTAGACAACGGGCTGGCACCCGCACATAGCGGGTCATTGCTCCGTTGACTCCGTAGCCAAATCCCTTGCGGGTCGGATCGAGATTATACAGCCCCTGTCGGCTCAGCGGATTATCGGAATCAATGATCGCGGCCGTTTCACTGACAACCCGGTCACCCTCTTTCCAATTCTCGACCCCGCTCCCGACTTCTGCAACATGTCCGCCGAATTCATGGCCCAGCACCACGGGATAGTTGACGGGCCAGCTGTGGTCGGCGGTCCACTGATGCAAATCGCTGCCACAAACGCCTACATGCGATACCTCCAGCAGGACATCCTCTTCTCCTATGGGGGGTTGATCTATTTCACGAAGTTCAACAGCGCCTTTTTCAGGTGCATAATTAACAACTGCTGCTGTTTTCATAAAAAATGACTATAATATTCTGTTATAAATCTAATTATACACGGCTTTTTGCAAAAGCCCTCTATTCGATCTCTTTGATTAGACACTCATATTTTGTCTATGGCTACTCGTTTATTATAACATCCTTATAGGCGTGCACCTTTTCACATATCAGACGAAGTGAGCCCTCTAAATCACCCTCGGCCGTTTTAAACGCATCTGCGTCTATAGTCAATGGGGCTCCTAATACCACGAGTGGAGCTCCATATTCCGGACATTGAACAGCCTGTTCAAGACTTAATCCCCCCACGGCCTGAACAGGCACATTTACCGCCTGAATAACTTCTTTCAGCTGGTCCATAGGGCTGGGCTTTGTTTTTCCTTGCGCAGCAATCCCTCGGCGCTCATCATAGCCAATGTGATGGATCACGTAATCGCAGCCCAAGGCTTCCAACCGCCGGGCCCCGGCTACCTTATCCGGGCAACCAAGATTATCCCCCATGACCTTGACTCCAAAGTCCCGGCCGGCCTGCACTACACATTTGATTGTTTCCTTGTGTGCCCGGGCCATCACAACTACATGGGTAGCTCCCGCTTTTGCCATCATTTCTGCTTCCAAATATCCCCCGTCCATGGTTTTCAGATCAGCAACAATGGGCGTATCGGGAAAAGCTTCCCGAAGCTTGCGGACCCCATGAAGACCTTCTGCCAAAATTAACGGTGTCCCGGCCTCTATCCAGTCTACCCCGGCACGTAATGCTGTAGAAGCCGTTTCGAGGGCCTCATCAATATTAGTTAAATCAAGCGAAATTTGTACAATTGGTTTCATTGATAAAATCAAATATTATAATTACTAAATTTTTGTTTTTTAAAAAGCGTGGTCAATCATCAAGTGGTCTGACCTTGATATCCTTAAAATATATAACGCTATTCGGATCATGCCCCTGCAGTGCAAAGGTTCCACTCGACAGTATCCGATGTACGCGTTCTCCTTCACGCTCGGGATTTTCAGGTTCGGTATAATCTACCATTGTAATACCATTAATTTTAACTATAACCCGATTGCTCTTTACCTTAATGTACTCAGTAAACCATTCATTATCTTTGACATACTGCTCCCTGACGTTCACAATATTATACAAACTACCGGTCCTTCTCCAATCCCTATGCGAATTATTCACTTGCACTTCATAGCCTTTTACCGGCCAGCCATCCGGTTTATATTCAGTATGAAAATAAATGCCTGAATTGGCCTGAGACCGAGTCATCACTCTGGCTTTTAACTCAAAATTTTCAAAATCATGATTCTCCACATCTCCCGCATAATACAAGTGCGCTCTGGGGCCCTCTACTTTGATAGTACCATCTTCCACCGAAAAGGTCGAGGCATTTTCTCCCACTTTCCACCCATCGAGACTTTCTCCATCAAATAACGAAATCCATCCATCATCCGATGAATCACTATTATTCTGACAAAATCCAACTTCGACTATTGCCAAACACAACAATGTCATTAAAAATAAACTAATTTTATTCATGATCTTCTTTTATGGTTATAATCTATTTCTTAAGTGGAATAAATGGGACGCAAAACTCATCGAGTTCCCCCACGATCAATCAGAAGGAGCGTCCGGCAAATTGTTTGTCACTTTTTAACCCGCCTCCCGAAAAATCGGGACAATTTCAGCATTGGGTGGAATGGTAAATCAAAGCCTCCACGTATGTTATACGCCTAAGGACCAACCATCTCGATAATCTCGTTTCACAAACCGGTTTGCCTCATCATAGTTGGTGACTTTCATATTGTCATTATCCCACAACAGCCGAATATTCGAACCTGGATAATAAGTATGGATATCGCCATCCTCATCCTTACGCTGTTTGGGAATATCTGCGACCCGAATAGCCAGATTAGCCATCAATACCGCCTCGGTCAAAGGGCCGGATTTTTCAAAAGGAGCACTTAATTCCATGTTTCCATATCCGGCAATACATCCTTCTACCCACTGCGCATAGTGTCCATCGGCACCACCGGGTACCCGGTCAATTTTTTGCTCAATATTGACCTCTTCATTTCTTCTGAGAGGAATTAAACGAGGATTAGCGGCATATTCACTGGCCATCATCTTACCTTCTGTACCGATAAACAGTATGCCGCTATTGCCATCGCCAAATAGCTCTGTTGCCCCCAGTTCTTCGGGACGCTCGGGCTTGATGCCACCGTCCATCCAGTGAAATTTAACCGGTCCTTCAGTTTTGTCTGTTTTAGGAAACGTCAATATAGCATTACTTGAGGGAGGACAACTTTCCGGGAAGACTCCCCGATCCCAAAAATCGGTGTAAATGCTGCCTACGGTTGCCTGTACATCGGTTGCATATTTCAGATTTAGCACGCGAAAAGGGGCCTCCATTAAATGGCATCCCAGATCTCCCAGTGCACCAGTTCCATAATCCCACCAACCGCGCCAGCTCCCGGGAATCAGGTTGTCAACATATTCTTTGTAGGGGGCCGTACCCAGCCACAAGTCCCAGTCCAGTTCATTGGGCACCGGTGGATTAACGGATGGCCAGGGTATTCCCTGGGGCCAGACCGGCCGGTTGGTCCAGCACTTTACCGTATGCACATCTCCGATAACTCCGGCATCATACCACTCCTGCAATTGGCGTACACCGTCGCCCGATGCCCCCTGATTACCCATCTGCGTAACCACTTCATATTCTTTCGCTGCTTCTGTTAATTTACGAGCTTCATAAATATCATGGGTCATCGGCTTTTGCACATACACGTGTTTA
Source organism: Fodinibius sediminis (assembly GCF_900182555.1). Taxonomy (GTDB): domain Bacteria; phylum Bacteroidota; class Rhodothermia; order Balneolales; family Balneolaceae; genus Fodinibius; species Fodinibius sediminis. The sequence goes on from NZ_FXTH01000001.1 coordinate 451,837, forward strand.
CCCAGCTGCATAGCCGCCATCGCCATTACGGCATGGTTGTGATCGGGCGTGGATACCGATACCGCATCTATATGTTTGGCTTCTTTATCAAGCATCTCCCGCCAGTCCGTATAATATTTTGCATTGGGGAATCGCTTCCTTGACTCCACCGATTGCCGGTCGTCTACGTCGCATAAAAATCCTATCTCTGCTTTGCCACTCTCATAAAAATGACGCAAATCAGACCTCCCTTTCCCTCCGACTCCAATACCAGCTATTACCAACTTATCGCTTGGAGCTCTATAACCTGAACCTCCTAAAACATGACGGGGTACAATGGTAAACCCGGCTGATGCTGCAGCTACCGTTTTAATGAAGTTCCTTCTCGAATTTCCCGGCTTCTTTTGTTCTTCTTCCATGGTATTATACTCATAATTTATTTGTTGATTAATAACTAAGGGCCTTTACAAATCCACTCAGGATCTTTCCAGATCGTATTCTGCCAGTACCTCTTCCGGCACGCCCTCCCAGTTATTGGGGGTATTCCCTTTGTATCCGATATCCTCAATCCCCATTTCGGTGGTATAAAAACCCGATGCCGTCAAGTTACGCATGCGATTAAAGAAGGTTACCCCCGGCTGCATTTCCGGTGCGGCCTCGGTCGGGTAGGCGATGGCTTCCACCATCTCCAGCTGCTGGTTTTCTGTACACTCTATAAACAAACCTTCATATCGCTTCAGGCACTGCGTGTCCAGCCATTTTAATCCTCCCCGCATGGGTAGCTGGTGTTCGGGCATATCTTTTACAATGAATGCTATAAACTCGGGTACATTAGCGTCAGAAGCACTGCCTGATACTTCATCCTCCGGAATGATAATATCAGCCAGAGCTGTAATGGTGAGCATCTCATGCTCCGTGAAGAACGGAGGGGCCTCCCGGAGGCGTTTCAATCGCTCAATCTCAAAATCCTGCCGCCCGGTTATTCCATCTAAATTATCTTTATCCACCACGGGCGAGGGATCCTCGCTCTTCTGTGTACATGCTTCCAGCAGTAACCCACTCCCTATTGTCGTAAGGCCCAATGCCTTTAAAGCTTCTTTTCTGTCCATAGCGCTAAATATTTCGTTTCTTTCTCTGGTCAAGTATATATTCGGAAGTACGCATAGATAGGGCCAGAATTGTCCACGTTGGATTCTTATCCCCCTGCTGCACGAAAGGTCCTCCGTCCACAACAAATAAGTTCTCGCAATCGTGGGCCTGGCACCATTTATTTAACACCGATGTACTAGGATCATTCCCCATACGCGTAGTACCCACTTCATGGATAATATCTCCTGGCGGTTTCAAGCCATAATTGTCCTCTTTGCCTTTCGCCTTATGAGTTACAACCGCGCCCATGGCATGCATAATGGATTCAAAAGTCTCCTGCATATGTTTGGCCTGCTTAATTTCGGCATCGGTCCATTTGTAGTTAAAGCGTAATACCGGGATTCCAAACTTATCCACAACATCGGGATCGATTTCACAATAGTTATCTTGGCGGGCGATGGCCATTCCCCGGCCGGCCATGCCTACCCGCGAGCCGTAGAAGCGTCGATAATCTTCTTTCAAAGATTTACCAAACCCTCCGGCCTTTTTTATGTTTCCATCCCGATCCGGTACCATGCCATTGATTTTGGGCACATCTCCTCCAAACCCATAGGATGGCATGCTAAACCCACCGCCATATTCAATGTGGTACCCGCGAGGGAAGTCTAAATCTTTATTATCGAGCCACCAGGGGGAAAGAATTTGAGCACTGCCTACCCCATCCTCATTATACCTTTTCCGGTCCATCAGCTCCGGCAGGAAGCCCGACATCGAAGAACCAGTCGAATCATGCAGGTATCTGCCGACAAGACCGCTGCTGTTGGCCAGCCCGTCGGGATGAAGGGGGGATTTGGAATTAAGTAATATCCGCGCCGATCCACAGGCGCTGGCTCCCAAAACAACGGCTTTACCTCTAACCTTGTATTCCCTCATATCCTCTTTACTTATATAGGAAACCCCTTTAGCCAACCCATCTTTTCCCGTAATAACCTCCCGAACCATGGCATTTGGAATTACCTTAAGGTTACCCGTTTTAATAGCCGGAATGACTAATACGTTAGAAGAAGAAAAATCCGCGGCAATTTTACAGCTTCTGTTACATTGTCCACAAAAAAAACAGGATCCCCGATCATTATTTCCAGGTAATGGTTTGGTGAGTACCGACCCACGACCCGGTATTACATTGACCCCGACTTCTTCTGCTCCCTTTTTTAGTAATAATTCGTTTAGCGTAGGTTCAGGGGGGGGTAAAAATATACCATCAGGCTCATTTTCTAATCCTTCCACCGTACCATAGACTCCAATCAAACGATCTACTTTATCATAGAAGGGCTTGATATCCTCATAACTGATAGGCCAGTCATCTGTCACACCGTCATAGGTACCTCCCTTGAAATCGCGGGGCCCCATCCGCAATGAAATCCTCCCCCAGTGATTGGTCCGGCCTCCCAGCATGCGCGAACGAAACCACGTAAACTCCGTATCATCTTTATGGGTATACGGTTCGCCGTCGATCTGCCATCCGCCATAGGCGGCGTCAAAATCACCGAACGGTCGGGTGGTAGAAGCCCCGCGGCGGGGCGATTCCCAAGGCCATTTAAGTTGATGAGAATCTTGTGCTGGATCAAAAAAAGGCCCCGCCTCAAGCATTAACACATTCACTCCAGCATTAGCCAGGATGTACCCGGCCATCCCCCCGCCAGCGCCAGACCCGACGATTATAACATCATAGGTTTCCGGGGACTCTTTAATTTGAAAATCTTTCATAAATTTATGACAAGATTAGTCTTATATTATTAAACCAAGGTTAAGAAATTTTTTAAAAGACATAATAAACTGAATGCAACCTATATTGAACGTGCACAGGTTTAGACCGGATTTTATTCCTCTACTAAATCTACTCTTGCCTGGGCAGAAGCTGTCTCCCCTGCAAAGGTTATCACCACATAATCATCACCGGGATTCTCTAACTGAGCAGTTGTTCTTGTATAAGTAACAGAAGCTTTTAGATCTTCACCAACTGTAACCGTTTTCTGAGTATCATCTAATGGAAGTAACTGTTCATTACCAGCCTCCGGGTGCGTTTGTAATTTCAGTAATTCCGTCGTCATTTCATCCCCTTCACTAGAATTCGGAAGCGTTGCTATAACCGTAAATTCAACAACCTGCAGTGTAATTTCAGAGCTTGGCCTGACTTCTGTTTCGGAAACATCTGTAATTTCAACTTCTCCATCCGCATTTGTGGGGATGCTATAATATGGATTATCACTGCTGCAATTAGTTATGAAAATCAAAATAAAACCAATCGTTAATACACTTAATTTATACGTATTCATAATATTTTCACTGGAGTTTTTATTGATTATTGGGGGGTATAACCAAAGTTTTGTGTCATTTCAGGATTAACCTGCATCTCTGTTCCTCCTATTGGAGATAGTAAGTGTTTGGCACTTAACTGAAAACTAAAAGTCCTTGGTTGGTGCCCCATTAAATCTACAAGTTCAGAAAATTCACCATCGCCAACAACGAGTGCCTTGCGAGTCCGCCTTTGATCCCATAACATTTTATTTTCAAATACTAATTCATATGCACGTTCACTCAGAATGGCTTTTAAATCTACTTCAGAAGCATTATAGCCGCTAAGCCCGGCTCGTTCCCTTACCTCATTTATTCCTTTTACGATTTGATCATTGGAAATGGCTGTTGCTCCCAATTCTTTTAATGCCCAATTGACTTCAGTTAACATTAAAAGTGCATCTGCATAACGATAAAATGTCCAGTTTATAGAGGATTGCCCTGTTTCTTTTATCGCTTCTTCATCATAGAATTTAGCAAGATAACGTCTGTCAAATGTAACAAACGGCTCACTGGCATCTTTTGATGAATGCACCCTATCTTCTTTAAAAAAGTAATTGTCTTCTTCAAGGCGTTGATCATCAGGATCATATGAATTAATGTATCCCTCCGTTGGTATAAAAGTTCCGTATTCACTGCCAAATGTTGATATACGAGAGTTAGAAGGCAATGCTGCCGCTACAATTTCATTATCTTCCTCGGTTCCGTTATAATGAGCTTGAAAGATTGCCTCACCATTCAGATCATGAATATTCACATTTAATTCACCTAAACTGTACTGACCGTATAATGCCTGGAGTTGTTCTTGTGCGTTCAATAAAAATTGTTCGGCGCTATTACTTTGAACCGGATATCCCTCCATTTCCCACAATCCTTCTTCCGACCAATTTTGTTCCGGTGCAGTAGCTACTTCCTGGTAAGGATAACCTGCTGCAGTTAAATACACGTCAGCCAATATTACCCTCGAAACGTACCTCGTAAGTCTTCCATTCGCACCCACGGGAATATCTTCCAATCCACTTTCATTAACTGCAAACTCAAGGTCCGGTATAATAACTTCATCATATATGGTTTTTAAAGATGTTCTTGGTTTATCAAGATTCCCTAGGCCCTCATGATATGTAGTATCCAAAACTGCACTTCCGTAATATCTAACAATATTGAAATAATAGAATGCACGCAATGTTCTAACTTCGCCAAGAGCTTTTCCAAGACTGGATTCACTAATTGCTATATCACTATTACTTCGAGCTTCTTTAATTCTTGTGATTGCAAAATTTGCATCCCGTATACCTTGATACCATCTTTCCCACGGCACATTAAAATCATCAAGTAAAGTTCCCGTAACGTTATCATTCTGGAACCTGAATAATAAAGGATGTGAATCTTCCGATGTAGCTTTACCCGTCTGAAATTCGATACTGCAAGGCATGTAATTACCATAATCTCCCGCACCTCCGGTCCATTCTGGTAAAGAGCGGTATGCCCCTACTACCATTGCGTTGAGATCCGATTCATTTTGAAGGGGTGTAGTTTGTACTGTTAGAGTCCCCGACGGATTTTCAGTTAAATCACAGCTACTTAATAAAATAATTGTAAATATTAGTACGAGTGGGGAAATAAAATATAAACTTTGGTTATTACTTTTTTTATGATTTCCCATAATAACAAATTCGATAATTAGGTTACTGTTATGCTGCCTAAAAAACCGGCGCTATGATTAAAGTTAAATATCTATATCTATTCCAAAAGTAAGCCTTACCGGCCTCGGATATTGATATTTATCAATATTTGGTGCTAAACTTTGTTGTTCAAGACCTCCCAATGAACTTCCTACAGGGTCATAACCGGCCGCATCGGTGATCAAAAGAAAATTACTGGCTTGTAAATACACTCTTAACCTTTTTAAACTCGGTAAATCGCCTACTAAATCTTGCGGAAGACTATACCCAAGTATTGCGTTTGAACCCCTGATGTAGGATCCATCACTTATAGTGTGAGAGTCAGGATAACTTTGATAATAGGCTCCGGCAGACCCCGGCCGCATCTGTGCTACCGGAGTATCCTGATGATCCGGACGCCAAGCCTGAAGAACAGAATTTAATCCACCTGAAACCAACTGGCGGTCTTCACCGGATTCATACATAGATGCCTTTTCAACACCGGCTACGATAGTGAAATTGACACTCGCGTCAAAGTTCCGGTATGAGAATCTGTTTCCTATATCAATAGTCCAGTCAGGATAGCCATTTCCAATGATTTGACCGTCATCTAGTAAATCGATATTACCATCCTGATTTTTATCCTCGAATTTTAAATCTCCTGGTTTAAAACCATATCTTGCAGCCAAAGACGCTTCTTCAGTACTGTAAGTGCCTAAGCGATTCACTCCCCAGAAAGAACCTATTGGGTCACCTTCTCTCAATACATATGCGCCTCTGCCGACGCTCAAGTTCTCGTATATCGGAGCTCCACCGGGTCCGAGTTTAATGATTTCATTTTTATTTGTGGCGGCTGTTATACTTGACTGCCATTTAAAACTACTGCTTTGAATGTTTTGAGTCCTAAGTGTAAACTCAAAACCCTTATTTTCAATAGAGCCAAAATTATCTATAACACTTCCGGGCGTTGTCGATCGGGGGAGAGGTACTTCAAGCAACATGTCATTTGTATCCTTAAAGTAATAATCCGCCGTAAAACTTAATCTATCTTCCCATAATCCCAAATCCAAGCCCACACCATATTGTGTTGTCTCTTCCCACTTTAAGTCATTGTTTGCAATGGTTGTTGGATACCTGCCACCAACAGTTTCGCTTCCCATCACAATAGGTGACTCACCTACAAATCCCTGCGTTACATACGTTCCAATTGCTTCATTCCCGGTAATCCCCGCTTCAACTCTGATTTTGAGAAAAGATATCAGATCAATATTATCCACAAAATTTTCTTCAGATAAATTCCACCCCAAAGCAACGGATGGGAAAAATCCAAATTTATTGTTTTCTCCAAATTTTGAAGAACCGTCGTATCGGCCTGTAACTGTCAGTAAATATTTATCCTTATAATCATAATTCAATCGCATGAAGTAAGAATTAAGTTTATTTTGGATAGAACTGCTATTTACGTTAGGCCTGTTCGCGGCAGCACCAAGATTATTCCATTTATAGAAATTCGTAGAAAAGCCTTCCACTGAAGCAGTGGAGAAATTGTTATCATTTACAGAATACGAAAGCCCTACCTGTGCTCTCACGTCATGATTTTCATTAAATGAATCTTCATAGGTCAAATAACTCTCAGTTTGCCAGTATAAGTTGTCCCCGCTTTCAATAGTTGCTTCGCCCAAACCACCGTAAAATAATCCTTCAAACTCTTTATCAATCGGACTATTATAATCAACCCCAAAATTAGATCTGAAATTAAAGTTACTTGACAAATCGGCGTTTAATGAAACTACTCCATCTACTTTGTTATAACGTCTGATCCCTTCATTTTGGTCTCTTATAAATTGAGGATTATTCCAAAAACCTTCGCCAATAGGAAAATCGCTGCTTGAACTAAATCTTCCTGCAAAGCCTCCATAGGTTTCATCATTAGGATAGCGCGTTGGAAGTAAACTCCAAACTTCCACTATATTACGAGTAAGCCCCTCGTCATTGCTTTTATCACGCCTTGCAAAGCCAATTTGTGAGTTGACATCAAGCCAATCAAATACACCAATATCTGCGGTAACCTTCCCATTATAGCGTTCAGCATAAGATTTATTCATAAGTCCTTCTTCCTTATTATATCCAAGAGAGAGAGAATATGCTGCATTTTCATTCCCCCCTGAAACACGCAAATATTGATTCGTTGAAAGGGATCTGTTATACATTTTATCTTCCCAATCTGAATAAAATCTCGGCTTATAATAATTTCCGTCAGCACCTAATAAGTCTAAAAAATAGTCTCCCTGACCAACCGGTTGAAATAAATGGGTTAAGTCATCCCAGGTATCACCTCCTGTAGAAGTAGCAAAATCAAAATCAAACATCCGATTGGTACCGCCAAATTTATCACCATTTGCAAATGACTGTTGATAAACGTACATAATTTGGTCTGGCGTTAGCGTGTAAACATGACGATTTAAAAATCCTGTTGTTACACTGCCATTATAATTAACTTCAACCGGACCTTCTCTACCTCTTTTTGTCTCAACAATAACAACACCATTGGCACCGCGAGCACCATAAATAGCTGTTGCTGAAGGACCTTTCAATACATTAAGTGATTCTATGTCCTTTGGATTCAATGCGCTCAATGGGTTACTAACCCCGGCAACTCCGTCAACGACAAATAAGGGTTCACTATCTGTATTTATAGAATTAGTTCCTCGAATTCGAATACTTGGGCGCCCGCCCGGTACTCCTCCGCCCTTTTGGATTACTTGTGCCCCCGCAACTTCTCCTCGAAGTGCCTGGCCAATATTTTCCACATTTTTTTCACTTAACTCTTGCGATTCTACCTGAGAAATAGAACCGGTTAAATCTTCTTGCCTTGTCTCTCCATATCCTATAACTACCAATTCTTCTCCGGCAATCGCTTGCGGTCGCAGGCCAATATCAATCTCCGTCCGTCCGTTAATCGGGACCTCCTGTGTCTGATATCCCACAAAAGAAACCACCAGCGTGTCCCGCAAGGAAGGCACGGTCAATTCAAAAGTACCGTTAGCATCAGTCGAGGCTCCGGTTGAAGTTCCTTTTATCAGAATATTGACTCCAGGCAAAGGCTGATTATCAACATTATCAGTTACCATACCTGTAATAGTATGCTGATCCGATGTTGATGTTTGACCCCACACAGATTTAGCTAACAATAACATGCTCATTAGTAAAAGAAGTGAACCATAAAGTAACTTATTCATAATCCCTTATATTCAGTTATTAATTTCCCTTATAAATATGTTAAAGCAACCTAGTATCAATAACATAGGCCCTGGAAATTTTAAAAATGCACCTACCAGAGCTCTCCTCCTTATTTATGTAATCGAATACATCAATAATTAAGCACTACATATTCAAAAAAGCAAATTTTTACCGGAAAAAATATTTTTTATGTATTCGTTTACACAAAACAGAAAAATTATTGATGCTATTTTTTTCTCTTAGAATACCCCCCACAGGATTTTCTTACTATAAGCTCGGGATTTAAAACTATGTCTGAAGCATTTCGAGTTGGATTAGAAATTCTCTTCAATAGTAAATCAGCTGCAGATATTCCGAGTTCATAGCCCGGTTGCCTCACTGCAGTCAAGGGAGGATTCAATGAGGTAGACCAAGGCATATCATCAAAACCGATAAGTGCAATATCCTCAGGTATTTTAATTCCCCGTGAATTAAGTTCTTCCAAACAACCAAGGGTCATCAAATTATTTGTAGAAAATATTGCCGTTGGTCTCTGTTTAAGACTGAGGAGTTCCTTAGTACTCTGCCTCCCTCCTTCTTCTTTCGAATCTGATGGAAAAATCAATTCATCTTCTAGGGGCAATCCGTATGCTTCTAATGCCTCCTTATAACCTTCAAATCGTTCTTCCGTTGTAGATAATTTTTTGAGTCCTTTAATTACTGCAATCCTTCGATGTCCAAGTTTTATAAGACGTTCAATCGCACGAAAAGAACCCGATTTATTATTAACTGTAACACTATCTACGCGGATATCATTGTTACTAAATTTTCTATCTACAAAAACAACAGGGCAACCATTGTTTATAATTTTTTTTACTAATTTAAAATTATAGGGAGTTGGTACAAGTATAACACCAGAGACCTGCTCATCCACAACTGTTTCCAAGTAAAATTTCTCTTTTTCTTTATCCTCATTAGAATTACAAACCATTACTGCGTTTTTATTCTTATAGGCAATCTCCTCAACGCCCCGGGCAATCTCTGAAAAAAAAGGGTTTTCCATATCAGTTATTATAAGACCTATTATCATAGAGTTTTTGCGCTTTCCCCTTAACCGTTGAGCAACTCTGCTTGGCCTATAATTTAATTCTTCTGCCGCTTTAAGTACCCTTTTTAATGTATCTTCATTTACTTTAGGAGATCTATTAAATACTCGAGATACTGTGGCCGTAGAAACATTTGCCATCTTAGCAACATCCTTAGCAGTTGGATTATTAGAATTTTTCATATAAATATATTTACATTATTATGCATTATTTCACTTAAATACTAACGAATATAACCAAATTTAATTTTAATCTTCATAGACTGTGTATTTATAAAGGAGAAGATTAATGTATTTCTATGTACTCATCTAACCGTACGACCAGCTTGCTCAGTCACTTGTTTCCCTCTTGAGCTAATACAGCCGACACAATTCAGTGTCATTTAGTTGCAAACTTCTTCTTCCAATTATACTACTGATTGGATTCTTCCGGCAAATGACACCAACTTTTAGCTATTGCTTATTGAGGATTGAGATAAGTTGTGATTCTTTACTTTTAACTAAGTGAATTATTGGGAGGGTGTCACTTGAAACAAGGGAATATTTGGGCGGCCTGACATAATTTGGATTTTTAAGACAAATCAATTTTAAGCACATTGTAGCAAAGGGTCTTATGAAGCAAACGACTTATAGAGAGTCCTCTGTGAGCCTTTGCAGCAAGACGTTATATAAGTTTTTATTTCGATGATTAAAACAAAATTCAGTTCTTCCAAATAGCAATAAAATTTATGTCTTGCCCCCATTAAACTTGGTCAACCGTCGTTTGGCAAAACTCCAAAAAGATTCAATACTATTAATATGCCGGCTACCACGAGCAAAAGCTTATCAAGCTATTGTGGATATTACATCTAATCTCTATTCAGATTCGGCAACCAGTTTGGGCGGCTCCCCCTTTTTTCCCTGTAGAACATCGCGTGCTTTGTTCCAGGCTCGATTTATACGCCGTTGCTCTGCCGCGGCCCATAATTTTCGCATCGTTTCGCTTCCGCTTCTGGATATCTTTACTGGCCTGTACGCTTCATTGTTGGCGTCATATTCAAACCGGCCATTAAACCACCTAAATGAGACCGTTCGATACGGGTCCTTTGGTTTCCTTAACTTACTCAAAGTCACACGCCTATCATCAGAAGGAAACAAGTAAAATAACCGAATACTATATTTAAATAATGGGATAGGATCGGGGATCCCTTCTTTATTAAAATAATGTTCCTTGTACTTTTCAAAACCTGGAGCTTGATGTTTAACCAACATCAGTAATGCCTTTCCAGCATTAACCGTAGTTATATCATCAATTGCCCATTCAACTTCACGATTCATAGTATGTACTCCTGTTTAATTTGATTGCTCATGATACCTATTGGTTATTTCCGTTAGGCGTTCCTCGTTCATTTCTTCTAAGGCATAGCTAATGCAGTGTTCAATGAACTCCCGCTGGCTAATGCGCTTCCACCAAGCCAGGGCTTTAATGGTCTCCACGTACTCCTGGTCCAGCCGGACCGAAAAAGGATGAAGCGTAGTTGATGCATTCTTTGTAGTAGATGTAGCACCAGTATTATTTGTATTGCATGTATTGGAGCCTGCTGTATCCTCACCAGATCCATCTGGTCCGGAAATCAGTTCCTCTATATTAAATTCATCATCGGCCATAACGCTCCTCCACTTCTTTGGATAGGTTTAGGTAATCGATAGCTCCATGGGATTTAGGATCGTACTCAAAAATCGTTTGCCCCTGGGAAGTAGCATTGCTAAGCCGCGCATTGGTCCGGATGATCGTTTGGAATACTTTATCCGGAAATTTTTCTGTGATAGCTTTTCGGATGGCCTTATGCTGATTTTTGCGACCATCGTAATTGGCCAGTAAATAACCGGACAAGTTCAGCTGGGGATTTATGCGCTCTTTAATCAAGTCCGCTTTTTCCGATATGCGCATGAGGCCCTCCAGGGCGAAATACTCTGGCTTAATGACTACCAACATATCGGTGGCTGCCACCAAGGCATTCATCGTCAGAAATCCCAAATTGGGCGGGCAATCGATGATGATATACTCATATCTCTACCCGAGCTCGACCAGTCGCTCTGAAAGCAGAGTCTCTTTGACCGGCACGCCACTGAGTTTCTGCTCTGCGTAGGCCAGCGGCTCCCCGGCTGGAAGCACGTCCATCCCGGCGAAGCCGTCGCGGGCAATCAACACCTCCGAGATATCCAGCTCCGACTCATAATAGAGATTGTCCAGGGTCTTCCGCAGACGCTTGCGGTCAATTCCCAAATGCGAGGTCGCATTGGCCTGGGGGTCCGAGTCGATCAGGAGCACAGATTTCCCCAGCCGCTGCAAACCGGCCGCAAGGTTTACGGCGGTCGTAGTCTTGGCTACCCCACCCTTTTGATTGGTAATGGCAATACACCTCATATCAGTATTATTTGTATTAAAGGTATGGTGATGCACTACAGTATGACATGTAGTGCAAGTAATTACGACCCCACAAATCGTAGGATGTAATTCCAATAGGAAGCACAAACTAATACCGCTGTAAATCCGCCTATAAAGGAAGCCAAAAGACAAGCCCCAAAGAATTTCCAACTCCGGCCCCGTTTAAACCGTTTGACCTCCTGCAGAGTTTTGTATTCAATGCTACTCAACTTACTTCCCACCCTGTCGACTTTTCCATTGTAGATCTTCATTTGATTGATGGCATCTTTAATGACCCTGTGATTCTTGGACATAATCAGATTGGTCGTCGTCTTCCATTCATCAAGCTGCTCCATGACATCCTGGACCATTTGCTGACGGAATTCTTCATGGTTTTGCTTTTTCTGTTCTCTAAGACGTTGCTTCATACTGTTAGCCATATTAGTATCCTCTTCCTCTGGTTTGTTCGTGTTCGTTAATCTGATTGATAATTGTTTTTCCCATCATACTTACCGCTTTAAATGCCGGGTTTGATGGGCTGCTTATTGCTAGGAATGTCTTTAGGGTCTTATGGACCTTTCGGGCCGTACTTAATGCCTTTAGCGTTTTATGAAGTCTCTTCTTCATTCTGGCCGATTCTTGGCTATTACCCATACGGTATGCTCGCTCAAATTGGGCAAAGTCTCGTTGGATACCCGACAGGCCTACCTGGTGCTGCATTTCTTCTAAAGATCGGAACGTACCAAATCGCTGCTCTAACCGGCCCATACTAAAGTCCCGATGCACCTTGGATAGGTTCGTATATTCATATCCGTCGGTTACCTTGCCACCCGCACCCCGGCTTCCCCGTTGGATGGTTAACCCTTTTTCCGCTAACCGCAGGTGCAGCTCTTCCCAGCTTTGAGCTTCCCGAAAATCCTGCTCAGCGTGCTCCCGGATGAGCATATACAACGGCATCTCTCCTCGCTTGACCTGGGTTGCTTCAAAGCGATTGAGACTTTGGCCATAATCGGGCTTCTGATGGCCCTCGAGCTGGCAGTGATGTCCTGGGACCTCTTTCCAGCCATTGGCCCGCTCCAGGGCACGCAGGCTTTTCTCCAGCTTTTTATAATCCATTCTTCGGTTCCATGCCACGCCTTTCACCGGATGCACCCGGTTGGCCATGACATGCAGATGCTTATAGTCATGATCGTTGTGAGCCACAATAAGGGCCTGGTGTTCTTGAAGTCCCAAATCTTCGAGGGTTTGAGTAGCCGCTGCCAACATCTCTTCGCGGCTGGGGTTATCAGACTCATCCCAGGAGATCGAGTAATGATAGATCGGTTGATCAGTCCGGCTCAGTTTTGCTACCTGCCGCATTTGAGTTTGCACGAATTCCCGGTCGGTACTGGCCAAGTTCTGCGCTTCCTTCCAGGCGACCCGATCCTCCTCGTTTTCAAGGTACCTCAACGTGTTAGCGATGCTGGTGGAAGATCCTACTTTGGCAATCATAACTGATTCAGAATGTTTATAATTTGTTGGTTAATGTTATCAAGCTGCTGCCGGGCCGGAAGCTGGCCTTGTTGATTGGCCACCTTGGCCAGTTGATTTACATTGACGCCAATCTTATTCGCCTGGTAGCGGAGCTTTCGGATCTCTACGGGATCCTCTTCAATTTCATATTCCAGCAAGACCGCGCGGGCAAAGGAGGAGAAGCTAATACCGATGGTATCAGCCATGTCCACCAGCTCCAGTTTTTCCTCTTTGGTCACATAGAGTTTCATCAGCTGGTCCAGCTTTTGATCCGGATCTTTGGTGCTGCTTCCGTTGTCTGTCATGATGACTATTGAGTGTTTAGGTTTTCATTTAGAGCATCGCAGATGCGAATAATCCCCTACCTTTGGCCGATTCGCCTCGCGAATTTGGGCCCAAAGGTACTTGCTTGCCCCACTTTTCTCACCTCCTGTAGGCCTGCTAACTCCAATAGGTCCTATTCTGCCTTTCCTCGTACACGCCATGCTTACAATCGGGGCGCGGATCCAGGGAGGAGTTCCCCGGAGAGCTCCATGGATGCAAGCGGACGGATTGGATATATTGCCAAAGGAGGAAAGGCTACTCATACATACGCCACTTGGGTTGACTTTTCGAGTCTTCGGCATTGGGATCTATTTCAAACCGTTTATCCGTTCCCTGTTGCTCGAGCTCACATTTCTTGCGGTAGGTAATAAGCTTATAAGGTCGACGATTCATATCATTTTTTATCGTCTGAGGATACTCAAAAAAGCTCTTGGGATTATCTCGTAAATGGGGGTAATCTTCCTTGTAGAACTTCGCTTGGCTCCGGTACTTGATAGCTTGTAAAAGGTCAGTAGTTGCAAAGTCTTCGATAGCCTTGGCAATAGCCTCCAATAGTTGTTGGTCAGAAACATCTACTACTACTTCAAATGTATCATTCCATGCCTGAATCACTTTTTCCATTTCTTTAGAAATGCCCACATTTGTTTCTTTAGTAGTAGTTCTTTTTTTGTTAATTCTTTTATTAGTACTATCAGTTTTAGTACTATCTTTATTAGTATGGTTTGGGTTTTCCAATTTCGGGTTTTCCAATTTCGGGTTTCCCGACTTCGGGTTTTCCGATCTCGGTGATACATCATTCATAGTTGGGTTTTCAAAGACAAGGTATGTCCATCCTTTAAAGTGGCCTCGATCATTACGTCTTTTTTCTTTGTAGATGTAGTTCTTATGCTCTAATTCTTTTAGTCCAGCTGTAAGCTTCCCCGAAAGTTGACCGTTTGAAAGTAGATAAAATTCACTACTTTTAGCTATGAAAAAATCACGATTCAGCGAATCCCAAATCATCTCTATCCTCAACAAACAGGAGCAGGGACTGAAAGTCCGAGATATTTGTCGCGAGCACGGTATCAGCGACGCCACCTTCTACAACTGGAAAGCCAAATATGGCGGACTTAGTGTGAGCGAGTTGGCCCGAATCAAGGAGCTTGAAGCCGAAAATTCCAGACTGAAGCGCATGTACGCGGACCTGAGCTTGGTCCATCATGCGCTCAAAGATGCCGTAGAAAAAAAGCTGTAAGCTCTGGCCGCAAGCGGGAAATGGTCACTTATATGCATCAGCAGCATAAGGTGAGCATCCGTCAGAGCTGCAAAGCCGTTGGTATTCCCCGCAGCACGTATAGTTACAAGAAAAAACCGAAGGATGATCAGCCGATTATCGACGGGTTGCTCAAACTAACCGAAACCCACCCGGCCATTGGTTTCTGGCAATGTCATCACCGCCTGCGGGCGATGGGCCGCCCCTGGAACCATAAGCGCGTGTATCGGGTCTATACAGCTTTACGGCTAAATATTCGGCGCCGAGCCAAGAAGCGGTTGCCAGCTCGTGCCAAACAGCAGCTGTTCCAGCCCGAAGGATCCAATGAGGTGTGGAGCCTTGATTTTATGCATGACAGCCTCTGGGATGGACGCACGTTTCGCATGTTGAATGTGATCGATGACTACAACCGGCAAGTGCTTTGAATCGAAACGGATACCTCGCTGCCGGCCCCACGGGTGATACGGGCGGGGGAAAACCTGAAAGAATCCCGTGGGCTCCCGGAGATGATTCGGGTAGATAACGGCCCGGAGTTTATCTCCCGCAAACTAGACCTTTGGTGCAAAGACAATAATCTTACCTTGGCCTTTATACAGCCAGGCAAACCAACGCAAAATGCCTACATCGAACGGCTTAATGGCAGTATTCGCTCGGAGCTGCTCAACGCTTATATATTCAAAACCCTGAGCGAAGTGCGAGAGAAAACCCAGCAATGGAAATATGATTATAACCACAATCGACCCCACAAATCGCTGGGGTACAAAACACCGGTAGAACTACTACCTTAACTGAAATCCTCTACTTTTGAATGGTCCGAAAAATGGGGAAGCTTACAGTATTTACAAAATCAACTCGGCCATCGTGATAATCGATCTCTACGACTTGGCGGGCATGGGTTTGGTTGTACCGGCGGGCGTAGGCAATAGCTTCGTTGCTGGAGGAGGGCTCAAGGATTTCAAATAGCGTCTGTCCGTGAATGTCTTTGAAGGTCGTCATTATCACTGCAGTTAATTTCGGTTCAACCGTAGTGTGCAATGAATACCTGCTTATAGCAAGTTTTGGTGCCTTTTCCTCATAAAAAAAGGCCACCCAGTATCAGCCAAGTGACCCTAAATAAATGATCCTTTCATTGTGACTGAAATCATAGTGTTTTAAGAAGAAGCATAATGCCAATGACACTAAAAACTAACAGAACATTGAAATTCTCTATCAATAATAAGCAATCTACAACAGTTTTTCTTTCAATCCTAGCTTTTTTTACGCAATTACAAAAAACAATCATGAAATCTTGGAACTTCTTGTAGTAAATACCATTAGAGATGTCGGGTATATGTTAAATAATTGTATGGCATAATTTATAATATCGCTTTTTCGTTATAGGGAAAGCACAAAAAATAGAACATCAGATGCTGGTCATCGGAGTGCAATAATGGATAAACGACTAAAAGAATACTACAAAACAAAAAAATACCGCGGCTTCTATAAAGTCGGGGAACATAGGCATAGGTGGACAGGTACCACCCACCTTACATTCTCTGATGGATCAAAACAAGTCCATGCAGTGGGACTATTCAGAGAAGGTGCTTTAGAAAAGGCCTTTAATAAAATTGACAAATTCCACAATACTCAGAATGGAGACAAGAGTACTCTGAAAGGAGATAAGAATTTTATTCTTGCTTAAAAGGGAGGGTAAAATATGACTACATTCATTCTGTAAAGTATTCCCCTACAAATTTTTGCAAGAAACTATTACACTACCCCCACACTTTCTTTTTAACATTAAACACTTCATCACTGAAAAAAATAGTGGTCATTAGAGAGCCCCTACACTTTTCAAGATGCAGGGGCTTATTCATCAAGAGAGACGCTTTAAGAGAGAGACGTCTTAAATAAGGTGGTACAAATTTGGTAAATTATTCTATACTTTAAAAGTATTTTTTACACTTTTTCGGAAAAATTCCTCCCCAGCTCCCATCTATCTACATTGTCGTCAATTTCTACTTCAATTGGCATCCACTTAGATATACCCCTTAAAAGCCCTTCCATCTGTTTGTGATATTTGGCACTCACATAAATTGTGGGATACCTTTTATTATTTAGGCGGTATTCCTCAATTGCTTTCATCAATTCTCTGTCCAAACAATCCCCTATTATTTATATGCGAAACTAAAGACTTGCTATATACGAATAATGATACTCCTTTGGAGGAATTTTCTTGCAGAATATTTTTATCCTATCCCCCTGGAAGAAACAGTTGATGGTTCTGGGTAGCATCACAGAGGGCCTCCCCGTCATTGGTAACCACCTACCCTAAAAGAAGCTTTTTAATCCGCGCCTGGTTAGAATAACTATTTATCTCCCAAGTGAATTAATCAATCATCCACATTTAAATCTTTCTGAAGAATCAGTATTCCTTAAAAAAATAGCTTCCAATCAAATATCTTGTCTGCTTCTCATTTATTAGTTAACCTTTCATTTTTAAAAAATTCCAACACGTTGGTGCCAGCTGCTTATGTGATAGGTCGTTAGGCATTTGAATAAGTGCTACATCAGTTAGTAATGACCATTATTATATCATAGAATTATGGTAAAACCGCGAAAAACTCAACGTTTAAAAACCAGACTCTGGAAACACCATCTGGCCTTGGGTATCGGCAGTTTATTGGCCGTTTACCTGGTGAACAGCATGATCCAAAGCGATTATGCTATGTACCGCTGGAGTATGGCCTCCGGTTATGTCGGACTTGCCCTTTTGGTCATAACATTGATTCTTGGCCCTGCTAAATTGTTATCCGGTAAAAGATATCCGAGATCCAATGACCTCCGTCGTGATTTCGGTATCTGGAGCGCTATTATTGGCCTGATTCATGTGGTCGTGGGCATTCAGGTGCATATGGGAAATCCCTGGCTCTATTTTTTCCTCAAGGATCCGTTCCCCCAGCAACTCGTGCTCCGGGGAGATCTATTTGGATTTGCCAATTATACCGGGCTCGTGGCAGCACTGATACTGTTGTTTTTGTTATTACTCTCCAATGATCTATCCATGAAAAAACTGGGAGGCAAACGATGGAAAAACCTGCAACGGTGGAGTTATGGTATTTTCTTATTCGTAATAGCTCACAGCATTGCTTACCAGGTTATTGAAGAACGAAAAATGCTGTATCTCATAATCTTTTCCCTCCTGGCACTTATAACAGTTACTTTACAGTTAGTCGGTTTTTTCAAGTGGCGAAGTACGAATTAAAACTACCGTTAAAGCAAAAATAGAATTTAATACCTGTTTTTCGGTATTGAATTGTCAGCTTCCCCATTTTGGGACCATTCAAAAGTAGTTGTTTTCACCTGCGAAGGCCCTGTAGTAATATTCGCGACAATGATATCACAGAAAGTTCTATTTGGGAAGAAACGGTCATTCAGTACTATAAAAGTGGATAGAAAAAGGCAGTGCTGAATACATGAAAGAATGTGAAAACACAATATCTACATGAGGCTATCATACCAAAGAGATACAGGATTAGCTCGCAGAATTCCCGCGAATCGGTGTCAGCCCCGATATGAACTTTACTCAACCTGTTTTTGAATTATATATCGATACGAAGAACCCTAAAAAAATTTAACGGCAACCAATCATATTATGGCTAAGATCAATCTGGAAGGCAACATACCTAATACGAACAAAGAGCATATTACTTACTCCGTAGAAGGGGCAGAAGATATGACCATTGAAGAATTAGTAGAAAGTATCCGTAGTAAAATTCAACCTATCCATAAAAAAAGCTCAACAAGAAAAAATACAAAATGAAAGATAATGTCTTCCAACATTCCCTAACCTTTTACAAAAGTACGAAGGTATAATTAGCCTAACTATTGAAGACCATTGGCAGGAGAAGAAATGAAAACTCCAACAAAATCTCGCTGAACTGACCGATGATGATCTGCGATTTACCCAAGGAGAGGAAGAGAAATTCATTGGTCGAATTCAAAAGAGGTTGGAAGTGCCAAAAAGAGATTGCAATAAAAATAATTCGCTATTCCTGATTTATAATTGACTACAGTCACTCATTAACTACAAAGAGGTAATCACTATGGATAAGTTAAATATCAAAGGCAACTGGCATGAAAAGAAAGGAAAGCTCAAACAACAATTTGCTGAGCTAACTGATGATGATCTTCAATACCAGGAAGGTCAAGAAGAGGAGCTTATCGGTCGTATTCAACAACGACTGGGTACTACAAAAGAAAAGGCAAAAAATATTATAAATAATGCCTGACATCTAACCTATAATTTCCAAAAGCTAAGAGACCCTACAATGGAAAATAAAAACTTGTTTAAGAATTGGCCAGAAAGAAGAAAACGACTAAAACGAGAATACCCTGATCTGACAGAAGAAGACCTGGCTTATGTAGCCGGTCAAGAAGATGAACTATTTGGTCGCCTGAAACAACGGTTGGGAACTTCCCGAGAGGAAACACGGAATATACTCCGCAAAATTTAATGTTAACTGTTAGATAGATTAGAGAGCAGACGACAGTATTATCTTCCTGCTGCACGATTACTGAGCAGGAAGTGCAGGCCAGGGTCCGAGAGTGTATATCCAAGTCTAGGTTGGTAACATAACACTTACTGACCTAGGCAAACAATGGCTACTTCAATTTACATGAAGTAGTCACGATGAAATCTGACAGTTTAGTTAGATTAGAGTATCCAACAACCTAATCACTAAACGCAGACTCACCATGACTACGCAAGACAA
>NZ_FXTH01000002.1 GCF_900182555.1 Fodinibius sediminis
AATCCATCCTGCATACTGGCTCGAAGCCTACTGAACTGTTCGTGGTTACACGGCGGTGGCAAATGGGCAGGGCAATCATTGCGCTCGAGTTCTATGGCTCAATGTCGTCTGACTGGTTCCCTGCCTGCCACCAACCTTCGGTTTGTAGGAATGTCTGCTCATCAATAATACCAGTCAATACGAAGTGCATTAAACATAGGATGTCGTTGTTCGAAGTTCTGAATATACTCCCGACCTGATGGTTAACTTAGTAACCAGCGAAGACCGGCCGGAACTGGTGCGGGAACTGTCTGATGCCCTTCTGGAAGCATTCCCTGCCATAACCACGGTCATCAATAACATCAACGACCGCCCGACTCCGACAGCGGTTGGCCGGTATGAACATATTCTTCATGGTCCCGGCTACATTACCGACCATATCGGGCCCTATGAATTCGAAATAGGCGCCAATGCATTTTTCCAGACAAACACGCGGCAGGCAGAACGCCTGTATGACGTCGCTCGGCGATATGCTGAAATCCAGGCCGGTGATACGCTCTATGATCTTTACTGCGGGGTCGGTACGCTGACGCTGTTTCTAAGTGATAAAGCGAGTAATGTACTGGGTATCGAGTTATCGGAAGTAGCCATTGGAAATGCCCGGCAGAATGCGAAAAAAAACGGGGTTAAAAATGTGGATTTCCTGCAGGGAGATATCCAGGAGGTTTTCAAAGAAGAGGTCGTCAGCCGGCACGGTATGCCCGACTGTCTTATTACCGATCCTCCCAGAGCGGGTATGCACCCGGATGTCGTAGACCAGCTAAATAAACTGAAAGTACCCAAAATGGTTTACGTCAGCTGTAACAGTGCGACGATGGCCCGGGACCTGAAAAAGCTAAATGAAGTATACTGCATAGAGGAGATTCAGCCCGTAGACATGTTTCCGCAGACGTACCATATAGAAACAGTGGCACGGCTGCGCCTGAAATAATTAGCACAATCCTGTTGAAGCCACCAGTCTGCGGTCCGATCATTTTGCAATGATGCCCCTTCAGACTGCAAGAGCCATAGTTTATTATTTTGCCGGGATCATTTTCAGGCACACCGGCATAGAGACCTGCAGTTCTGTACCGGTTTCCGAAAGCATCCCGGTCTTTTTGTCGCGCTTAAAGACAACAATATTATCGGTATTTCGATTGGCCACCAGCAGGTATCGGCCGGTGGGATCAATCATAAAGTTCCTGGGATGCACCCCGCCGGATTCGTGCCTTCCCACCTGCGAAAGCTGACCGCTGGATGGATCCACAGCATAGATTACAAGGTCATTCAAATCTTCCCTGTTGGACGCATACAGAAATCGTCCATCAGGAGACAAGTGAATATCCGCTCCCGTGACAGGACCTTCGTACCCCTCGGGAAGCGTTGATACCTGCTGGACCCTTTTCAGTTCTCCCTCTTCATAGCTGAAGACTTCAACAGTTCCCCCTAGTTCATTGATCAGATAAGCATACTGCCCGCTGGGATGGAATGTGATATGTCGCGGCCCCGATCCGGGTTCCGCACGGTAAGTAGCCGCGGGCTCCGGACGCAATTCCCCCTCATCGGCGTTAAACTTGTAGCTTCTCACTTCATCAGTGCCCAAATCAGCCACCAGAAGGTGTCTATTATCTGGAGCTACGTAGGTACAATGAACGTGCGAACTCTGCTGCCGGTTTTCAATGACACTGCTTCCCCTGTGTTCAAAATAGGCTTCCGCTTTCTGCAGGCTGCCATCACTGTTCACAGGCAGCATTGCCAGCGACCCTCCGGTATAATTACCGGCAAAAACCCACTGTCCCGTGTCATCCACCGATACATAGCAGGGATGGTCTCCCCGGCTCGACTGCCTATTTAGAAAAGTAAGCTCCCCTTTCTGCTTGTCAAAGGAAAATGAACTTACCGAACCGCCTTCCTCGCCGGCGGTTTCATTAACCGCATACAAGTAGCTTTGATCAGGTGAAACAGCCAAATAGGAAGGATTTTCAACCCCGGCCTCCTCACTGACATAACGAAATTCTCCTGTCTCCGCATCAAAATTATACACATAGATGCCTTCACTCTCAGCTGAAGTGTAGGTTCCAACAAAAAGATAAAAATCACTTGCAGACTGTCCCGAAAGGGAGGCTGGTGATAAGAACACACATATTACAACGCCTAAAAGACCTGCTGTTCGTTTCATGAACCGACTACCCATTTATAACTGTTACTATTGCCGTTTGATGATTAAAATACACATTATCATCACAATTGGTACCAAAATCTACAAAGTGTCGCATGAATCCTAATCTGGCGGCGGCTGTAAAACCTCTACTCTGGTATTGATGTGTTTAGGAACGAAGAGACGGGAGATAGTCGTTAGATTATTTTCTCTCACAAAGGGGCACAGGCGGATCATGCTGGCTGCGGACCGGGAGAAATCACAATCTGCCTATTCATCCCCTTGATTTATGATACTACAGGGTAACCGACCGAAAGGGTTAATGACTGAACAATTTAGATGAGTATACCCCTATGAATATTCTGCTCACCGGCGCAACCGGATATATCGGACAGCGGCTTCTTCCCGTGCTTATTGAAGATGGACACCGTGTCATCTGCTGCACCCGCGATAAACAGCGGTTTGACAGCTCTAAATACCCTGATGAACAGCTGGAGGTAATTGAAGTTGACCTGCTGGACCAGTCTACCCTTGAAGCCATTCCGGTAAAGATCGATGTGGCCTACTACCTTGTTCACTCCATGTCGTCCCAGAATGATGATTTTGAGTCGCTTGAACAGCAATCGGCACAGAATTTTGTATCCCGGCTGGAACACACTGAGGTTAAGCAGGTTATCTACCTGAGTGGAATCATCAACAGTGCAAACCTTTCCAAACACCTGCGTTCGCGCAAAAAGGTGGAGCAGATTCTCGCATCAGGTACGTTCCACCTCACCACCCTTCGTGCGGGCATTATCGTCGGCTCGGGCAGTGCCTCCTTTGAGATCATTCGCGACCTGGTTGAGAAACTGCCCATCATGATTGCCCCCAGGTGGCTCAACACACGCACCCAGCCTATCGCGATTCGCAATGTGATTACTTTCCTCAGGGGCGTACTCATGCATTCAGAAACCTTTGATCAAAGCTTCGACATCGGGGGTCCTGAGATTCTGACCTACAAGCAGATGTTGCTTCAATTTGCCGAGGTTCGAAAACTGAAACGCACCATCATCAGCGTACCCGTCATGACACCCCGCCTCTCCTCCTACTGGCTTTATTTTGTCACTTCCACCTCCTACCGGCTGGCCGTCAATTTGGTCAACAGTATGAAAGTAGAAGTAATAGCCAGCGAGAACAAACTGAATGAACTGCTCGATATAACACTAATCTCGTACAAGGATGCCATTCGGCTGGCCTTCGACAAAATAGAACAGCAGGAGGTATTGTCGAGCTGGACGGATGCACTTTCCAGCGAGGTGCTTAAAGAAGGGATCTCAAATCTTATTGAAGTACCCTCCCACGGTTGTTTTAAAGATAAAAAACAGCAGCCGATTGATGATGAGCAACGGGTGCTTGACCGCATCTGGTCGATAGGAGGAAAAAATGGCTGGTACTACGGCCACCGTCTCTGGGCCCTCCGTGGATTCCTGGATAAAATAGTTGGGGGCGTCGGATTGCGGAGGGGACGCAGGAGCAGTACAGAGCTGACCGTCGGCGATGCGCTTGATTTCTGGCGGGTAATCTATGCCAGCAGAAGTGAAAAGCGGCTGCTGCTCTACGCCGAGATGAAAGTGCCCGGCGAGGCCTGGCTTGAGTTTAAAATAGCCGACGGTACCCTCTACCAGACTGCCACCTTTCGTCCACTGGGGGTCTGGGGACGTCTTTACTGGTATATGCTCCTTCCCATCCATCTGTTCATCTTCAAAGGAATGATTCACAAAATAGCCAACCCCGCTCCAACCCACTGACTATGGCTTTTTACCAGCTCGTACGCACACAGCTACTACACGCTGAGATCGATGCCGTCTGGGATTTCATCTCTTTACCAGACAATCTGCAGATAATTACCCCCGATTATATGGGATTTCAAATAACCAGTGGTCCATAGCCAAGAGAGATGTATGAAGGAATGATCATCAGTTATGAGGTACGCCCCCTGCTGGGCATCAAGACTGCCTGGGTTACCGAAATCACGCACATCAAGGATAAAAAATTTTTCGTAGATGAACAGCGTATCGGTCCCTACAGAATGTGGCATCATGAACACCATATAGAAAAGGTGGCGAACGGAGTAAAAATGACGGATATTGTTACTTATCAGCCACCCTTCGGACTGTTGGGAGCTTTGACTAACAAACTGGTTATTCGGAAAAAATTACAGCAGATTTTTGATTACCGCAGGCAGGCGCTCACACAGCAGTTTACCTCTCAACACCGGGCTGCCCGTACCAAACCGGGCCTGCCGTCATAAACCTCATTCTATCCGTTGCCTATGAAAGTTATTGTAATTGGTGCAGGACTGGGCGGCTTGGCGACCTCCTGTTTGTTGGCTTATGCAGGACATCAGGTAACCGTGTTGGAAAAAAATGACCAGCCCGGGGGTAAAATAAATGAAATACAAGCCAGTGGATACCGCTTTGATACCGGTCCCTCTCTGCTAACCATGCCTTTTGTGCTTGAATCCCTTTTTGAGCGATGCGGGGCTGACCTTGAAGACTATCTTGCCATAAAACCACTTAGCCCCATCTGCCGCTATTTCTACAAAAACGGGAACCGCTTTGACTGTTACCAGGATGCCTGCTTAAACACAGCTCAGATTCAGACCTTCGCTCCCGAAGATCTCTCAGCCTACCGGAGGTTCATGGAATATTCCCGAAAACTTTACCATCGAACGAAGGAGGCCTTTCTATTTAACCCGCTTTATGGCTTCTCCGATATAAAATCGCTGAAGTTTTCAGATTTTCTTAAAATTGATGCCTTTAAAACGGTAGACCAACGGGTCGACCGGTATTTTGAATCGCCGGAACTAAGGAAGTTTTTCAAGCGCTTTGCAACCTACAACGGCTCCTCCCCCTATCAGGCGCCGGCAACCTTAAATGTAATCCCGCATGTGGAGCTCAGCCTGGGGGGCTATTACATCCCGGGAGGGATTTACCGGCTCATCAAAGCCCTCGTAAGTCTGGCCGGTACGCTGGGCGTAACCCTGACAACGGGCAAAGAGATCCGGCGGATTGTGACAGAGCATGGCCGCGCCGTTGGTGTAGAGAGACGGGATGGCCAGTTGCATCCGGCAGATATTGTTGTTTCCAATGCAGATGCCCACGAAACGTACCTCAACATACTGGATTCCTCTGACCTCCCGTTGGGGAAGAAGAAAAAACTAACCAGCCTTGAGCCCTCCTGTTCCGGGTTTGTACTCTTGCTCGGCATTAATAAGACATATCCGCAGCTGGTACACCATAATATCTTTTTTTCAGAGAATTACGAACGAGAGTTTGAGCAGATTTTCAAACAGCAGCAAATGCCGGAAGATCCCACCATCTATGTCGCCAATACCTCCCATTCGGACCCCGGTCATGCCCCACAGAACGGATCGAATCTTTTTGTGCTGGTAAATGCGCCATACCTGAACAGGAAGACCCCCTGGGAAGCTGCTCAGGCTGAGCAATACAGCAATCTTGTTATCCGCGAGCTGGAACGGCGGGGACTGGAAAAACTGAAGGACCATATCTGCTATTCAAAAACGATTACCCCGTCAGACTTTTACCGGAAATATCGCAGCAACAAGGGCAGTATCTACGGTACATCATCAAACAGCAGGTTTTCGGCCTTCCTTCGCCCCCGTAACAAATCGCGCTCGGTGGAAGGACTTTACCTGGTGGGCGGAAGCACACATCCGGGCGGCGGGATCCCCCTGGTTGTTCTGTCCGCTTTCCATGCCGCAGAGCTGATCGGACGATACGAAAGGTCGTAGATTGAATGATGGTTGGGGACTATTTTTCTCCCAGGTTGATCACTTCCATTTCATGAATCTTACCATCTTCAATGGTAAACCGCACACAGGTCCGGTATACCTGAACCCCATACCGCCCCGCGGCCCCGGGGTTGATAAACAGCATTTTATTCTTTTCCTGATCGCGTCCGATTTTGAGAATATGAGAATGGCCACATATAAAAACATCCGGGGGATCTTTCTCCATCTCCTCCCGGATAGGCAAACAATAACGCCCCAGCACCCCACCAATATGCGTCATCCAAATATCGATACCCTGCCGGTTAAACCGTTGATGAAGGGGGTATTCCTGGCGAATGTCCCGGCCGTCAATATTCCCGTACACACCTATCAGCGGGGCCATGGCTTTGAGTTCATCAGCAACGGCAAGAGTCCCGAAGTCACCGGCATGCCATATCTCATCGCGGTCCGCAAAATGTTCGGCCACCTCCGGATCGAGATAACCATGGGTATCCGAAATTAAACCAACCTTTATCATCTTAAATCTCCATTTTACTGATCTCAAAGATTCTTAAAGTACAAAATTCTTTGCTCTCTACTAACAGTTAGATTTAATAAACAGTTCTGGTTTTTTGATTGATTTTCATTCAAAGGAGTACTCTCTCATTCGTGATATCTGGGATGTTTTTATTATTTTAGAACAAATTTTTTGGCGGATGGTATAACGTTTCTGTTAATTGAGATCTTCTACTTTATTTTAAATATGCCCTTTTTCAGTATTATCATCGTTTCTTGGAATGCCCTCTCACACCTTAAAAAGTACCTTCCAAGTGTTATGGCTACCGAATACAGCAACTTTGAGGTGATCCTGGCCGACAATGCTTCCAACGATGGCTCAAAAGCATGGGTTGCAGATAAATACCCGGGGGTCAGGATTGTAGAACACGATGATAATTATGGCTATTGCGGCGGCAACAACCGTGCGGTCCCGCATGCCAGCGGAGAGATACTGCTTTTCCTGAACAATGATGTGCGCGTGGATCCTGAATGGCTTCAGGCTCTTGCCAAGTGCTTTTCGAATTCAAAGACAGCGGCTGTCCAACCCAAGTTCAGGGCTGACGAGAATCCGGAGTATTTTGAATACGCCGGTGCAGCCGGTGGTTTTCTCGACCGCTACGGCTATCCCTTTTGCCGGGGACGTATTTTTGATACTGTGGAGAAAGACCATGGCCAGTATGACGATTCGCAACCGATCCTGTGGGCAAGCGGGGCCGCACTGGCTGTGCGCAAAAAGCTGTTTGAGGATTTAGGGGGATTTGATGAAGATTTTGAATTCCATATGGAGGAGATTGATCTGTGCTGGCGTCTTTGGAATGCAGGCTATGAAGTTCGATACTGCCCCGAAAGCCTGATTTACCATCTCGGGGGCGGGTCGCTGCCTATGGGTTCACCGCGCAAGGTCTATTACAACTATCGAAACAACCTGATGATGCTTTGGAAAAATTGCAGCAGTCAAAGCCTAACCCGGCGGTTTTGGGTACGCTACGGCCTCGATATCATTGCGGGCATGCGCTCGTTGGTTGGCGGTCACTGGGCAGAATGCAGGGCCATAGGCCGTGCCCATTACCATTTCTGGCAATCCTTCCCGGACACGCATCAAAAAAGAGCTTTGCTCCAACAGCAGCGGGCGGTTGAGGAGGATCCCCCTACCCTGCTGCCAGTGAATATCGTCCTGGAATATTTTGGGAAAGGAAAACAAACGTATGAGGCGATTTTCTCATCTGGCCCGGGCCAGTGACCAACCCGGTCCAACGGAGAAGTGGACAGCATTATCTGAAATCGAGACTACCACTCAATTCTTTCGGGGCCTTGCCATTAGTAGCAATAGATTTTAAAAAAGTTTATTCTGATTTTATTTAATCCTGGTGAACACCTAGGTTTATAGAGTTGTCATGAAATCGTTTTTATTAATATGAAAGAATTGAAAACAATACTATTCCCAACGGATTTTACGGAAGATGCGGCCCAGGCCTATACCTATGCCCTGAAAGTAGCTGCACGGACCGGCGCAACCCTGCACCTGCTTCATGTCATTGAGGAACCCTTTGATTTTGCCACACGTGTCGAAGAAACGGTTGAAGCACTTGTGGAACAAGCAGAAGGTCGCTTTGAAACGCTGGTGTCTGATGCACGGGCTGATGAAGAGATAGATATTCAAATTGAGACCCATATCGCCCGGGGCGAACCCTATGGAGTTATCAATCAAAAAGCGGAAGAGGTCAGGGCTGATCTTTTAATCATGGGCACCAAAGGAGAATCGAGCCTGAAGCGGATCCTGTATGGTGACGTCACTTCAGATGTCATTCTGGATACCCAGGTCCCGGTTATGACGGTGCCCGTCAACAGCAAGGAACCTTATCTCGACCGCTTTCTGTTTGCCACGGATTTCCGTTCCAAAGATATGGAAGCGCTGCAAGCTACTGTAACTCTGGCCCGGGCTTTAGATGCTGAAGTCCATGTTCTGCATGTATCCGAAAAAAAAGACCTGGATGTTGATCTCCGGTTCCGCGGATTCAAGGATCTGGTAACCGAAAAGATTGCCTACGATTCCATGTTCTTCCACCATATCGAAGCTGAGCGATTTTCAAAAGGTGTCTCGAATTTCCTGGAGGAATATCCTATTTCATTAATCATACTTATTCGCTACAAAAAGGTTTTCCTCAGAACCCTTCTGTGGGCCAACAATACTCAGGAACTTACCTATCATACGCACGTACCGATGCTGGTATATATTCCAGAATCGTTGTAATAAGTATTAAAAGGCATTAAAATGCTCAGCCATTGAATTGCAAGATCATCGTCATAATGCTTCTTCTGGCGGGAGACCTTGTTTCCTGCAGTTCATCCGAAAAAAAGCCCCCGTCCCGGGCTGAATATCGCCAGCGTATCGAACAGTGGCATGCCCGGAGAGCAGAGTCGCTCCGTCAGGAAGACAGCTGGCTGAGCCTGGCAGGATTGTATAAAATAGCCGCTGGCCGGCATACCATCGGAGCCGATTCATCCCATGATATTGTTTTCCCGCCGGAGGCTGCCCGGCATATTGGCACCATCACCCGTAACGATACGGTCTTTACCTTCCGGTCCGGCCCCGAGACCAGCGTGACCTGGAATGGAGAAAAAGTCACCGAAAAAACCCTCCTGACAGATAATCCGGGCCGTCCCACTGTTCTTGCCCAAGACTCTTTTTTCTGGTATGTCATTGAGCGTCGCGGCGACTATTATCTGCGCCTCAAAAACAGGAATCATCCCGCTTTCAGGTTTTTTAACGGCATTGACCACTTCCCAATCTCCCGGGATTGGCGAGTAAAAGCAAGGTTCCAATTCTTTGAAGAACCCCGGACGCTCTCTATTCCGGATGTGCTTGGGAATGTATATCAGGACTCTCTTTACGGGATGCTGAACTTTACCCTCAACGGCAAACCATTCCGCCTGGCCCCGCTGGGGAACCCCCGGACAGATAACCAACTATTTATCATCCTGGGAGACAAAACCAATGGCAAAACAACCTACGGCGGTGGACGATACCTCTATATAGCACCTCCTGATGCTGAGGGTAGTACCTACATCGATTTCAATAAGGCCTATAACCCGCCCTGCGTGTTCACCTCTTTTGCCACCTGTCCCCTGCCTCCCGTCCGAAATCGACTCCCCATCCCTATACAAGCCGGTGAAAAAATGGTCAATCTACAGAACTAAATCACCATTGGTCGTCATCACAACCGGCTGGCAGACCCGCATCGCACAAACATGCTATTTAAAAGTGAAGCCCTGCTGTTCTTATTGGAGTGAACCGCAATCAGAACAACGTAGTATGACTGATCAAACCCTTACCCTTTTGACAGTAATGGTCGTTTTAACCGCAGCAGTGCTTTTTTCAGGATGTTCACACGGGCGCCTTATTCTTGAAGGTGAAAGAGGAGGCGTTACCATTGAAAAACACGAGCGCAGACCCTATTACGAACGAGAAACCGGGCGGATCCCCCCGGGCCATATGCCTCCTCCCGGAAGCTGCAGGATTTGGTATCCCAATACGCCACCCGGACAACAGCCTCCGCCCGGTGACTGTTACACCCTCTCCCGCAATGTGCCACCAGGTGCATGGCTTATCAGGGGATAATGTGATACAACTTATTAATTTTTTTCTGCATCATCGGGGGCCTGTTAAAACGACAGGCCCTTTTTTTAAAAAAAGCAAAGTGCCTTCGTCCTTTTCAGGATTTGTCCTTTTTAATACAATTATAGTGCTAAGCGCTTCTACTGCGGCCTATCTTACCTAAGCCTCGGAACCAGCGATATGGGCTGGAATAAATTCGTAAATTTAATCCGCGGCGATATGATCGGTCTCTTCCGCTGATGAGGGCTAACGGACCTCTCCTCGTCTGACAGAAATTTCAAGAGCTGGAGAGTTGTCACTTCCCGGAGAGTTATAACCAGAGGATGCATTATCCATTTGACCCGATAAATTCCGTAGAACTGCTGTAAATAATAAGTAAACCGCTTGCTTAGTTTTTATAAAACAATAATAAAAACCGCACCGCTGCTGAGCGGCGATGCGGGCTACAGGAACAACAATAGCGAGGGACAATTACCACCCTGTCTATTGTTGTTCTGCTTAGGTAGTTGATGAGGCCCGCTATTCACAGGCCGGACAAATTCTGCGCAGCATGGGGTCCGTGGGACAGGAATCGGCATCGGCTTCCAGGGCCTGGTCGACAACGTCATCACCAAACTTTTCACGCGCCTTTGCTTCCAGTTCCGCTTTACCCTCTTCTACCGGATCTGTCTTCTTTGGGGTTACGTTACTACCAGATGATCCGGGAGCTCCGAACCCTTTACGCGATCCGCGTTTGTTGACCTTTTGGGTGTACTTCTCCCCTTTCACTACTTTATCGATGAAGCAGTAATAGGTGGATTTCAGCTTCTTCTCCCACGCATACAGATAGATCTCCTCCATGTCATTGCGCAGTTGCTCATCGATGTACAGCGACTTCGAAACCGCCTGGTCGATGGATTCCTGGAAGGCGGCGGCAATATCGATCTGTCGCTTGGGATGGATCTCATAAGCCGTCTTATACAACTCCTTATTGATGATGCCATCAAGTTCATCAATACGCTGTACCGAGCCGTTATTGGCTTTGATAGTATCGGCCATCTCATCACTCCACTTCCCCTGCTCTTCCAGGTCTTGAATCAGCTGACGATTGATGACGATGTGCTTTCCGGAAAGGGTATCCCGCGAATAAAGATTACTGAAATAACTGTCGATGGATGAAGTTGTGCCGGTAATAATAGAGATCGACGCTGTTGGGGCAATGGCCAGCAATACGGCGTTGCGCCGCGGCGGGTAGCTGTAGGGACTGCCCCGTTCTTCCATCTCCTGGTAGTGTTGGAAGGCCCCCCGTTCTTCGGCCAGCTCTTCGGAAGTACGGTAGGCCACTTCACGCATAAAGAAGCCCAGTTTACGCGCCAGGATGACCGCTTCCTTGGAGTCGTAGGCGATCTCCAGGTCGATGAGTGCCTCGGCAAAGCCCATCATTCCGATACCCAGCGGACGCAGATCCATGGTGTTTCGTCGGGCCGCCTCGGAGGGATAGAAATTCTTATCCAGGATGTTATCGAGCCCGCAAACCATCACTTCAAGCGTATCTTCGAGCTTGTCCCAGTCGATGTCGTCCTGTGCTTCATTAACATGTTTCGACAGATTCACTGACGCCAGTGTACAGACAGCCGTGGAGTCCGGTCGGTTGGGAATGGAAATCTCCGTGCACAGATTTGAGCTGTTGATAACACTGTACTGCGGACAGGGATTATGCCGGTTGTGTTCATCTTTGAAGATCAGCCACGGGTGACCGGTCTTTGCCAGCTTAAACAGGTATTTCTTAAAGAAGTTCTGACTGTCCAGCTTCTTGAACTGCTCCAGCTCACCCGCTTCGGCCTGCTTAATACGCTTCTCATACTTTTGCTTAAAATCCTCGCCTGTTGCATCTACCAATTCTCCACAGACTCTGGGATCAAAAAGATAAATGGGTTCCCCCTCCTTGATCCGGTGCATCATCTCATCAGGCATCCAGAGCTTGGTGTTGAGTGAAGGGGTTCGGAAATAGGCATTGCCCGTCGTCTCGCGCAGGTCCATGAAGCCGTCGATATCAAGGTGCCAGGGCTGCATGGAGATCACCTGTGAACTGCGGCGACGTCCCCCCTGCTGGATCGAATTCACCAGCGTATCGAAGATCTTGATGAACGGTATAGCCCCCGAAGACGGAGCATTCAGGGATTCAATATTGGAACCTGTCGCCCGGATGCGAGTGACATCCGTCCCGACACCCCCTGCATACTTCGCCAGGAAAGCTGTTTCGCGGGCCTTATCCATGATGGAATCCAGTGAGTCGTCGACCACGCTCACGTAGCAGGAAGAATACTGCGAGGTGACCGTGCCCGAGTTAAATAGTGTGGGCGTGGAATGCAGATATTCCAGCTTAGAAAGCTTGTTGTAAATTTTAACAATCTCTTCATTGGAATTACCGATCCCCATGGCTACCCGCATAAAGAACCACTGCGGCTTTTCGATTACCTGCTGGTCACGATTCTTCATCAAGTAGCGGTCGTTGAGGGTCGTTAGACCAAAGTAGCCCAGCAGCCCGTCGCGCTCAAAGTTGAGTGAATCGGCCAGTAAATCCAAGTCAAATTCTTTCAGTCGTTTATCCAGCAATTCCTGTTCAAAAGCCTGTTCAAGGAAATCATGAAAATCATCCAGGCGCCGGTCGATGCCCTTGTTGATAAGCTTCAACAGCTGACGGGTGGCCAGCGTATCGTACACCGGGTGTTTGGGTATAAGCTGCTCAATAGCTTTGAGGACCAGCCGGTCAAGTTCTTCGGTAGTAACCCGCTCCGGGACCTTCAGTTCCAGCTCTTTCATAATCAGGAAGACGACTTCGTAGTCATCCTCCACTTCCAGTCCCTGGATGATCTCAAAAATAGCGTTGATAATTTGTTGCGTACGGAAAGGTTCTTCGGTGCCGTCTCGTTTTATAACTGTTCGTTTCATAGTAGTTGGGTTAATTTTATAGTGGCTGCTTGTAGAACATGGCTGCGCGTTATGCCGCCTCCCTAGCGAATAGCATCCGCGTCGTATTAGTAATTGGTGTATTCGGTGGAGGATACTTCGAAAAAGTTGATCAGCTTCTTGACGTCTTCTTTCTGCAGAAACCGCAGCGGATTTTCATTAATATGGAATTCCTGCTGAAAACCCAGTTCCTGCAACCTTCGGTCGGTGATGTACTTCAGGTAGCGCTCCAGCTCGCCGTATGAAATGCCGAGGATCGTACGGTTTCCGAATTTATGCTTTACATATTCGATTTCGAGGGACGTACCTTCCAGAATGACATCCCGGATGTCCTGCACGTACTGCTGATCCTCTACAATCTCCGGGTTCTCATCCAGCATGATGAGGATCGCTTCAATGCCGTTCTGCAGGTGCAGCGATTCATCAATCAGTACCAGCTCTACACCAGAAACCACGTTCTTCATCTTGGCCATATCCTTGAGGGCAAAAAAGTGCGCAAAGGAGGAGTAGAAAAAAATACCCTCCAGGATAATATTGTTAAGCAGGATAGCCCGCAGGATCTGCTTCTGTCCCTCGAGCGTATTGGGATCAATCTGCCCGTAGCTAATCTTATCGATTTCATCCACGATGAGCGACTGTTTCTTCCGCAGGATGGGATCGTCAAAGGCTACGTCGTACATCTTCTCACGGTCCATGCCGAACGATTGCAGTACAATCTCGAAGAAATCGCTGTGGATATTCTCCATAAACAGCTGCGTGCTGAAACTCATCTTGGCATGGGGATCGGTAAGCAACGGAAAAAAGGAATTAACCAGTACATTCTGCACCAGCAACTCCGATGAGCAAAAGTAGCCGACGGCAGTATCAAAGAGATCTTTTTCATCCGCCGATAGCGTGTGATAGTCTAATGCATCCTGTTGAATATTCAGCTCTTCCGGGAACCAGACAGCTTTTTTCTGCTTTTCATACAGCTCCTTAAAAATCGGATATGAGGGGTCTTCACTGAGTTTAATATTATCACGTACGGAAGTACGTCCAATGAGTTTGTTGTTCATAAATAAATAAGGTTTGTCGGGACGTATCATGGTACGTCCTCACATATTAAAATTTTATCCTTTTTCCGGATCAGGCGGGCCGCTTACATTATATTATCCAGGATGGCAGGGGCCCTTCCCAACCGCGCTTCTTGACGTCGGCAGTTACGAAAATTCCTGGGGGAAAATCGTTTCGAGCCACTGGTCGCAGCGCGAACCGTCGGTTACGGCGTCGGCCCAATACCAGCTTCTTTCTATTTGGTCCTGTTTAGGATGTTCAGGGCTTCCCGGGGTGCCATCAACTGTGATTTATCGATCCCGCCTTTCCAGTAGGATTCGACAATTTTTTTAAGGTCTCTTTTAATACCTATCCGCGGATATCCAAGGTTGTGAGTAAACATAAATATGTCGGTTGTTTTAGCTATAATTATTCGAGGAGGGAATACTAAAACATTGAAGAAGGCAGGAATAGAGATGCTTATCTAATTAATAAAAGAATACAACCTGTCTGCCTTTCAACAACGCCTTAACTCCCGAAGGCCTCGTTTACTCGACTTAAAGGCAGGTCTCCTGGCTAACCGACAGACTCTTTTGACCTTCCCGCCTCGTTTGGGGCTGAGACAGTGGTTATTCAAAAGATACATCGGCTTACAGTTGCGGGAACAGCTCCGGATTTTCCTCCCAATCGTTCGGGAGAATCACCGGATTCCCTTTTCACCCCGACCGTATCGGGGCACCTTTAAATCTTACTTCCAAGTAAATAGCTCAGCAGCTCATTGTCAATCAATACTTTTCCACATTTCCGGCAAGTTGTCAACATTTCAGGGATGCCTTCCTCATAGCGTGCCCCTCAACGCCGGTCTTGGGCCGGGAGCCATGCATTTATCACAACAATCTATTTTAAGTTCTGAAGAAAGCAGAGCAGCATGCAGGAGACGCTGAATTAGATAAAAGGGACAAAGAACAAACGCTCGGATGAGCATAAGACAATCAGATAGCTGACATCAGAGGTATTATGTTAGCGTTTTAAGGATTCAACGGATGAATCTACTACTATCACCTGCATCTATAGGATCATAATGTGATAATGATAAGCGCCAAGGGTGTACCATGGAAACAAAGCACATGGTCTCCCGCATTACAGTCCCGGAACCGATCACCGGGAAACGACTGTTGAATGGCATACATAAAATACGTATGGTAAGGCATGTAATCATATTTATTCTCAAAAGATCCTTATCCATCAATTTTAACATTCATTCACCTCATTATGACTACTACCAAAAAATTATGTGCGATCGCCGGAATTATCGGGCTGCTGCTGGGTGGAATGACCAACGTCTGGGCCCAGCAAATGGAAGAAGAATGGATTACCCTTTTTGACGGACAGACGCTGAACAACTGGAAAGCCAGTGAAAATCCGGGAACCTTTTCTGTAGAGAATGGCAAAATCGTTGTTGACGGTCCGCGTGCCCACCTTTTCTATGTGGGGCCCGTTGAAGATCATGATTTTCAAAATTTTGAATTTAAAGCTGATGTCATGACAACGGAAGGTTCCAACTCCGGAATCTATTTCCACACCGAATACCAAGAAGAGGGCTGGCCGGAAAAAGGATACGAAGTGCAGGTAAATAACACCCACGACGATCCGCGAAAAACGGCCAGTCTCTATGCTATCAAGGATGTGATGAACGACGCTCCCGCCCGGGACGGCGAGTGGTTTACGATGTATGTCAAGGTCGAAGATCGGGACATCACCATAAAATTGGATGGAGAAACGATGATCGAATACACCGAACCGGAAGAGGTGGACCGCGAGGGACGCGTGCTTGACAGCGGTACTTTTGCCCTGCAGGGGCATGACCCGGAAAGCAAATTGTACTACAAGAATATTCGGGTAAAACCACTGAACTGACATCATTCCGCCAAGCATACCCCGGTGACAGTAAACAATTTCAATTGAAAGCCAAAGCAGTATAATGGAAAAGATGGATCGCCTGCGCGATACGATAACCAACTATATCTATGAAAACGGGACCGAATACCAGCGATTGCTGGTCTCAAAAGAATTTCACCAGGCCCTGCTGACGGAGGCCGAGGAGCATGATACCCAAGTGGATCTGCCCCGTCTTGAGGTCAAAGAAAATGTTGATTATGACTTTAAGCTCCTTCCCCAATATTAACATATTCGGCCCAAAGGGGTTATATAGGCCGGTTCGAGAGAAGTCCTTGTTTCATAATTAGGTAAAAAGTGATTATGTTATGGGGGTATAACTTTAACTACTAAAAGATAAGCAGAATACTTATGCCACGATGTGAAATTTACAAGGATGTTAAAGGCGAATGGCGATGGCGTAGAACCGCCAAAAACGGTGACATCCAGGCTTATTCCGATGGCGGCTTTGAGGATAAAGAGGAATGCAAAAAAGACGGCAAAGAAAAAGGTAACTGTACCAGCTATACCCGCAGTAACTCCTACTAAAAGCAGGAACCACCGCATTGACCGGGCTGTTCAATATCAATTGGACAGCCCTAATTTTTATACGACAGCTTACCATCTCTATTAACTTACTTTGACTCACTACACAACAGAAAGATGGGACAACGTACCGACCAGATGTTTGAGCGTGGCCAGCTCTTCCTGAATAACGGTAATTATGAACAGGCCCTGCGCTTATTCAACCAGGTGCTCAACCGGGAACCGACCCACAAGGGGGCCCTTAAAAACAAAGTGCTTATTCAAATCGCTGAAAGGGAAACGGACAAAGCCAGGGAAAGCATCGAGTTTGCCTTGTCAGAAAATCCGAAAGATGATGAGCTTCAGGAAATTGCGGGATCTTTCTATATAAATAATAATGATATTGAATCCGGGGTAGCCCACCTCAATCGTGCGGTTGAGCTCAATGACGGCAATGTACTGGCTCATTACGGGCTGGGGATTGTAACCGCCAATCAATATGAAGATCACCAGCAGGCCGTGTTCCACTTTAGCAAAGCAATAGAACAGGACCCTGAATTCGCAGATGCATTTTTTAACCGTGGCTGCAGCTATCTTATTGAAAAACAGATGAAACAGGCCAGAAAGGATTTTGTCAGGGCCCGGGAGCTGGGTCATGAGGAAGCACAGGATCTTTTGGATTCCTATTTCATGGAATGACGCCAGACTTCTTCACAAACAACAGCTTGAATTGCTCTTTCAAGAGTGTTAGCACAGCTGGACCTTTCCCTCCCTTCGCCTGTTTTTAACCCCGATATAAAATACCACCTTCCACTGCCTGTACAGTCATTCCATAGCTTAGACATAGCTTTATGCCTTTATCATAACCACTTGATGTTAAACATATTACCCCATATGCCAATAATTCTCTCCCTTCCCTCTTTTAGCTGGGATCAAGAGGGTACCTTGACATTCTATTTTTCAAAAACAGTAAATCGGTATAGATCTGCATAGCCTAACAACTGCGTTGACTGCATTCAGATGCACCTTCCAGCCAACGCCTCTCCGTCCTTAGCCCTCTGGCTATGGCATCAAATAAAAAGCAGAACATATTCCTTAACTTTGGTTCCCGAAAATAGTACTGTAATGGTCTCCCGTTTCTTTTCCAGGAGTTAATCCATAGCCTTAGAGCCCCGGGAAAAAATAGTCAATTAAAAACTTTATCGCATAAACTATGCCAACCGCACCGGCTGTAAACAGCAAAACCGAAATGGCTATTGCCTTGCCTTCAGACATCTCTTTTTTGGGGGGCGATTTTTTCTTTTTACCCATAAGCTTTTCTTTACGGTTTATAAGGCTTTAACAGCAATCTATCAGCCCAATCCCCCAGTTGCAACTATTAATACAGTAATGGGTGCTTTTTTCCTCTACTTTTTTCCTCTATTATTGGGTGGAACCGGAATATAAGGCAGCACCTTGGATACTTTGAACAATATTATAACGATTACAGAACAGCGCCACCGGATATGGTGGACGGGAACAATCATCGCAGCCCTGTTTACTGTTTTACTTACCATGCTTTATTGGAATCAGAGCAACCCGCTCTGGATTGGTATTTTACGACTTGCCGCCTTTATTCTTTTTACGCTGACTGTTTTTGGCATACTCAAGCTTTCCAATGGCCCCCTTAGCATTGTTGTTGAACATACGCCTACTCATCTGACCATCGATTACCGACAAAAGGAAAAAACGGTCCGGCATGAACAATTTGAACAGACATCTATTGAAGAGCTGGTAATTTCTCAGAAGGAACAACCGCTCTGGCGACAGTATGTTCAATCTTCTTCAGCCACAATCAAAATCCACTTTTCTGAAGAAAAGAGAAACCATTACCTCTTCGAATTCAGCGGACGACCCCTGATCTTCAGTAAATCGGACCTGCTGCGGCTGAAGGACTTTATCACCTCCCGCAGAAGTACGGTTGGCCATTCAGACACCAGCCCTCCCGGTGAGCCTCAAACTTCTATCTGACAGGTAACGGGTAGACAGCAGGACTTCGGTTTCCGTACTGGTCTATGGCCCGCACCCCGAACAGGTAATTGTCTTTGGAGACGCCTGGAACAGTAAATCGCGTGGTATCCCCTGCAAATTCAGTATGCTCCCAAAAGGGCTGATTCGTTGATCTCCAAACTATCTCATAGCCTTTGAGATCTGGCTCGCTGTTGGCCTTCCAAACAAGTGTGGTGCTATTCTCCAGGCGCGAAACATCAATGCCCACTTCACGGGGCCTGGCCGGAGCATTAGCCAGTGTAGCCAGTACCGCTGCATTAAGCCTGGCAATCTTCCCCACATAGGAGTAGTCCACAAATTTTGGCAGATCGCCATATTGTGTGCCTTCCTCTTTCCGGACATCCTGGTGCTGGCGTTCATAGTACTCATGCGGTTCACTGAAACGCACTGCCGGGTACCCGTGCTCCAAAAAGGGCGAATGATCCCCACCGCGCAGATACCGGTCCTTCCGGTAGATAACATTCACCTTGAGTCCGGGCATGTATTCCCGGCCCACCCGGTGAATAAATCGGCCAAGCTGCCGGGAAGGAGTGTCATTTTCTCCGCCTGTCTGCAGCAGCAAACGCTGGTGTCGCGAAAGGCTGTCGCCCGGAGGAATTCCCTGGGCAAACACACGGATTTCATTATCATGCACCGAACCATCGGTACTCTTGATCGTATTACCTATAATATCGTTGGTAATCATGGCTTCTATATTCAATTGCTGCCTCCTTGCTTGTTCGGCATGGTAGGTTGACCCCAGCAGTCCCTGCTCCTCCCCTGCAACGGCCATAAAAACGATGGTGGCATCGAACTCCCTGCCCGACATCACCCGTGCCAGTTCCATGACTGCAGCTGTGCCGGAGGCATCGTCGTTGGCACCGGGTGCGTAACTGCTGTCATCCATTACATCCGAGACCCTCGAATCATAGTGACCACTGACCACATACATCCGCTCCTTGCTTTCCAGCTGGGTCCCTGGCAATATTCCGACGATGTTAACAATTCGAGTGGGTTCCTCTATGCGCGGATTATCAGTTTCTAAATAACTCTCATAAGAAACCTGCAGTCGACTGCCGGAGAGGGTGCCGTATTGTTTAAACCTATCATATATCCAGCGACGGGCAGCTCCAATGCCCGTGGTATCGCTTGTGGTGTCGGAAGAAGTGTGACGTGTATGGAAATCTGCCAGAGTCCGGATATTTGACTCTATAGAATCCACCGAAATAGTTTCCAGAAGCTCCCTTAGTTCTTGGTTTCCACTCTGCTCTCTTTCGCGGCCCGGCCGGCTGTCACAGCCCGTCATGAGCAGTGTCACAAAAAAAATAAGAGAGAAAACCGATACCTTTTTATTAAAGAATGCCATATGTAATGCCCGTAAAAATTCAGCTGTCGTGGATTTGAAGAATAAGGTACTCACCATCCAAATGTTGTAAAATATTTTATAAGATTTGCAAAGCAATAATTATTTCTGCAATCTTTATCTTCAGCTTTAATAAAGAAAAACAGTTTTCATGCGATTTGTAAAATGGTTCTTCACAGCCTTACTGTTTGCAGCACTGGCAACCGGCTGCTCCTCATCAGCCAAGGATCGGAAAAAGCAGATCCCAACAGGTCAGGAACTGGCCCAAAAATTCATCATCGTCGATGGTCATATTGACGTTCCCTATCGCCTGGAGAACAACTGGGAGGATATTTCACAAAAAACCGGGACCGGTGATTTTGATTATCCCCGTGCCAGGAAAGGTGGGCTGGATGCCCCCTTTATGTCTATTTACATTCCCGCCCGCTACCAGGAGACGGGCGGTGCCAAAGCCGTCGCTGACAGCCTGATCACCATGGTGCAGCGCATTGCCAGCGACCATCCGGATAAATTTGCACTGGCCAATGCCCCGGAGGATATCAGGAATCATTTTGACCAGGGACTTATCTCCCTGCCGATGGGCATGGAAAACGGGGCTCCCTTGGGTTCAGACCTTTCAAATGTCCGCTACTTCTACGATCGTGGGATCCGGTACATTACGCTGGCTCATTCCAAAGACAACAAGATAAGCGACTCCTCCTATGACATGAGCCGGGATACTCATGGCGGACTCAGTGACTTCGGAAAAGAGGTCGTCCAGGAAATGAACCGAATTGGAATGATGGTGGATGTCTCACATATCACAGACGAGGCCTTCAACGATGTGATGGAGGTCACCCGGGCCCCGGTGGTGGCCACCCACTCCTCCTGCCGTCACTTTACCCCGGGATTTGAACGTAACATGAGTGATCCCCTCATCCGGC
Organism: Fodinibius sediminis; assembly: GCF_900182555.1. GTDB lineage: Bacteria > Bacteroidota > Rhodothermia > Balneolales > Balneolaceae > Fodinibius > Fodinibius sediminis. Next base: position 20,878 of record NZ_FXTH01000002.1, read on the forward strand.
GTCTGGCGGAAAATGATGGTGTTATCATGATCAACTTCGGATCCACTTTCCTGGACAGCACTTCCCGCATGAGCGCTGATCTGGTGCGCGATGAAATTGAGGCTGAAATTGAAAAGCGGGGCCTGAAGCCGGGCAGCGAAGAAGCTCGTTCGTTCAGGACCGTTTATTTCGAGGAAAATTTCCACTACAGCAATGTCGAAAAAGTTGCCGATCATATTGATCACGTCGTCGACCTGGTGGGCATAGACCATGTCGGTCTCGGTTCTGATTATGACGGTGTGGGCAATACCCTTCCCGCCGGACTTAAAGATGTCTCCACCTATCCCCATCTTTTATCGGAACTTTTAGACCGGGGGTATACCGGGGAAGAAATTCAAAAAATATGTTCGGGCAACCTCTTCCGGGTCTGGAATGCCGTGGAACAGGTGGCTCGGGATATACAGGCTGAAGAATAAATAACCGCTATAGGTTCCCCGCATGCCAGTGGACCCACGCGGGCCAGGACGAAACAATAACCATTTTGATATTATGCACTCAGTTAGCGAGCCAACCCTGCTGCTTAATGAAACAATCTGCCAAGCAAATATTGAGCGCATGGCCCATAAAGCTGCGACGCGGGGTCTCCAGTTTAAGCCGCATATGAAGACCCATCAGTCAGCGGTGATCGGCCAGTGGCTGAGATCATACGGTGTTACCGCTGTTACGGTTTCATCCGTGAGCATGGCCTCTTATTTTGCCCGCCATGACTGGGAGGACATCACAATTGCGTTTCCCTGCAACCTGCGCGAAACAGAGAGGATCAATGCTCTGGCCGAAAAGATATCCCTGACCCTTCTTGTCAACCGGATGGAAACGGCAGACACACTCCAGCAGCAGCTCAGCCATCAGGTGGATGTCTACATTGAACTTGACACCGGCGCAGGCCGTACCGGACTGCAGCCTTCCCAAACTTCATACATTATTCGCCTGATCAATTGTTTTAAGCAGGCTGACAAGCTGAACTGGAAGGGATTTTACTCCCATCCCGGTCACTCCTACACTGCCCGGTCAGAGGCAGAGATACAATCCATCCACCAAACGGTTTTGACACAGATCAACAGACTCCGAAGTAAACTGGGTACATCCCATGGTCCCTTTGAGGTCTGTATTGGAGATACTCCCTGCGCTTCAAAAGGAACTGAATTCAACGGTATCGATGCCATTAGCCCTGGCAATTTTGTGTTCTATGATCTGATGCAGGTACAGATAGGGAGCTGCGCCGTCTCTGACATTGCCACCGCGGTCTGCTGCCCGGTTGTTGACCGGTATCCCAACCGCAACCAGCTGGCCATTTATGGCGGTGCAATTCATTTTTCCAAGGAGCCACTGTCTGAAGATGATGAGGTACACTTTGGTCTTGCGGCAACAAAGCAGGGGCACGCATGGAACCCGATCGACGATCATACCCACCTTACACGATTGTCGCAGGAACACGGTATCGTTCAGTGCTCGCCGCGCAGTTTTGAACAGTTCTCCGTTGGAGATACGATCACCATTCTTCCCGTCCATTCCTGCCTTACCGCACACCTTCTGGGCCGTTTTGTCTCTACCGGAGGTACCACCATTCACCAGGCCCAGCTAAAAGATAGGATTTAAAAAATATCTTAGTCTCTTGACTTATAGATAGTTACATCATTCATCTATAATTATTTTATATATTGTCCCTTTCGATTTATCTTTATTTCCAGACTTCCTTCCCGGTCGGAAAACACTTTATTAAAACCTGCTACATTCATTATATTTGCTCCGAATTTTACTTGGCACGAAAATTGGTTTATGGAAGCACCCTATACCCCCAAAAAATATGACAAGAATCTCGATAAAATAAACTGGGTAAGTGGCCTCCCCTTCATACTGCTTCATCTGGCCTGTGGACTTGTTTTCTGGGCCGGTTTCAGCTGGGTCGCTCTGGCTGCGCTTTTGGTAAGCTATACAATACGCATGTTTGCCATTACTGCCGGTTTCCACCGCTATTTTTCACATCGTACCTTTAAAACCAGTCGCCCCTTTCAATTCATTCTGGCATGGCTTGGCACCACCTCCGCCCAGAAAGGACCTCTCTGGTGGGCAGCCCATCACCGCCACCACCACAAGTATTCGGATACGGAGAAAGATGTTCACTCTCCGGTGCAGCGCAGCTTCTGGTGGTCGCATGTGGGCTGGATCCTCAGCAACCGCTTTAAAGATACCAATTACGACATGGTCAAAGACCTCAAAAAGATACCTGAACTCAAATTTCTGAATGATTTCCACCTGGTCCCCCCCATTCAATTGGCTGTGGGAACTTATGTACTGGGTGAATTGCTCGACTATTACTTTCCCTCACTGGGCACCTCGGGCTTTCAGATACTGGTCTATGGGTTTGTTCTCAGTACGGTCCTGCTGTATCATGGTACATTCACCGTTAATTCCCTGGCGCATGTCTTTGGCAAACGACGATTTGAAACCAAAGACGACAGTCGCAACAACTGGTTTATCTCACTGATAACGCTGGGCGAAGGATGGCATAATAATCATCACCGTTTCCCCTCCTCCGAACGGCAGGGCTTCTACTGGTGGGAATTTGACTTTTCCCATTATATCCTCAAGGTTCTTTCGTGGTTTCGGCTTGTATGGGACCTGCGCGTACCCCCTGAGCGGGTCTATGCGGAGAGTAAATTTTTAAAGCGACCCCCGCATGTGATCGAGCATCCCCAGGGAAAATAACCTCGGCAACAGCAGTCCGGTAAACCCTCAATGACTCGTACAGCACGTATTTTAGTGATGTTCTGCCGGATAGTATTTGTTATATTATTCTCATCTCTTACAGAGACAAGGCAAAGCCAGAGTGGGTTTTGCTGAGACGACCCTATTGAATCCGAAAATTATTGTTCATGGACATTCAAACAGCTGACAATAAATTTCAAAATGTAACATTTGGAGAGGCCTCTTTCAATGAGCTTGAAGATGAGCTTAGCCGAACAGCCAATGACCGGCAGCATCACCTTTCGCTTTTCCTGGGGCTTTACGAGCCCAACAAGCAGAAGGCCCTGGACGAACTGGCCCGGAAGCTGAATCGAGAAGTTAAAGTCATCCACACCGAGGAGCTTATCACGAAAATCGAATCCGAAACGTTTGGCAACCTTGATAAGCTTTTTGAAGGGCTGGACCAGTCGGATGTTATCCTTTACTTTAAAAACGGCGGAAAACTATGCGGCACCTATACCGGCTACTCCCATTCGCGCATCAAGTACGCCACTCCACAGGAGCGTTATTTTTTAAACAAGGTCAAGGATTTCAACGGCCTGGTTATTGTCGACATCGATGAGTTTACCGATGCTGACAAGACCCTCCGGAGAGCCGCTCAATCGGTCGTCTCCTTTGTTCTGCCCGGTTCCAAGTGGCAGCGATTTCTCTGGCACCTGAAGCACTACAGCTTCCATGGTTTTGAGCTGAAGACGAAGCGCCCGGATGCCTACGGTGAAGCCAGTTAATATCTTTGAATACCATCAATAGCTTTGGCTATGATGAAATCAGCTGATATTTTTATCTATACCAATTCATTTCAACCATCATGAGAAAGCCTCTTAAACCTTTACCCACCGATTGTTGTGGCAGCGGCTGCACCCGATGTATTTTTGACATCTATCGAGACCAGATGGTCCAGTATAAGAAATGGAAGAAGGAACAGCAGGAAGAGGATAACAAAACCAACGAATAACCAATCATACTACTTTTATGGCCATTAAAATAAGAAAAGAGACGGGCGGTCGTCGGGGAAAGACGGTGACAATGATCAGCAATATCAAACATAATCCCCAGGTGATCGAAGACCTTGAAAAAAAGCTGAAAAAACACTGCGGAGCCGGTGGCACCAGCTACGCCAAGACGATTGAAATACAGGGCGATCACGTAGACAAAGTGCGAGCCTTTCTCCAAAAAGAGGGTTTCGAAGTACAGTAGCCCCTATTTTTCTCTAAACCCAAGTTGAATAGTTATGGATCTCAACATACCTGACGAACAATTCCAGGAAATTCTCAACCAAATAAAAAGTGAAGAAAGTCCCGTGGGCATTGATGCGGGTAAAACCCATGTACTGATTCTCCAGAAACTTCTGGATATTGAAAGCCGGCTCAACGACCTGGAAAAGGCATTATCCCGCCGCAATAAAGACGATAATTAACAAAAGGCGCAGCCAAACGACTGCGCCTTTTGTCGCTGCAATTGGTTTTTATTATAGGGATACTTTACTCTCCCGTTTGGGGTCAAGATCATACAGTGATGAGACGGTTGCCTGTACGGTCTTATACCAGTCATTACCGTATTTGTCGTTAATTTCATAAAAATCAGAAAAATCCGGTTTTCTGATTTTCATTTTCCATTCCTGGTTTTTGGCCTTGTACACCGGGTCCACATGCAAGAGCTGATGAAAAAGGACCATCTCACGTGTTTTTTGGTCCAGCATGTCCCACATCTCACCCGATATTTCAATCAAATAGTTGTTTCCGGAATAGTACTGCACCTCGCGGGAGGCTTTCACGCATTTAGCCGCTTTATATTTCGAGAGGTTGGGGTATACTAAAAAATATCCGATCTCGGCCGGACCAAAATCCAGGCTTTCCCGCTCAATTACCGTTTCAGCTATTTTAGCTATCTCGGGAGACTCCATCAGCTGTTTATTGCTGTGGGCAATAGTATCTCCCGGTTTCAATAAATCATTATCTTTCATGAACGATCTTCCAGTTTGTGATTCAAATTTTCAAGGGTATAAAGGTATGATTCTGTCGACATCTTTTCACCCGTTTTTGTGATAATTTGTATGACCATTGCAAGCTATGGTCAACTAATACAACAGAAGGCGAGGGGAAAGTTCATCCCCGTACCTAACAGCATTGGTCAGTCTTACTCTTCTATCTGGCAGCTGGGACAGTAGTAAATCTTTCGTCCTCCGGTTTTTTCCTCCTCGATCACAGCACCGCACTTGTGACAACGGCGTCCGGTCCGTTTGTAAACGAAAAATCGCTGATCCGTTTTATCGGCATTTTCCCGCTGCAGTGCCTCGATGATCGAGGGATCGTTCGTATGCCCTCCCCTTTCATAGGAACGCTCTGAAAGCTTAATCGTAGCTTTTGCCAGGGCTTCTTTCTCACTATCCGGATAAGAACGCAGCTTTTGGTGAGGATCTACTCCTGCATAAAACATGATTTCACTGCGCAGGTAGTTTCCAATGCCGCTCACAAATCCCTGGTCCAGCAACAACGTTGTCAGCTTCCTGTTTTGGAAAGTATCCGCTGTAAACTGGCCAATGACATCCTCATACGAGGTATCCGGGTGCAGCACATCAGGGCCCAGCTTCTTTATATAGGAATGCTCAGACACCTCTTTCCTCTCCAGCATCTCTATCTGCGAGGCAGAATAAAGATACGCTGAGTGTCGGTCATTGTGAATAGCCACCCTTAATTTGCGGTTGGTGTCGGGCTCCTCGCCATTGTCGCTCAGCATCCACTTTCCATAAAGTTGATTGTGGCTGTACATGACATGGCTGTTCCCAAAAAAAGTAAGAATGGCCTTGCCCCGGGCCTCAACCTTTTCAACTTTTTTTCCCTGCAATTCCGTCTCGTACTCCTTCAAACGGTCGAAAGCAAAATAAAGATTCGTAACAGGCTCTCCCTGCAGTGCATCACTCAAAAAATCGGCTGTACGCCAAATTTCAGGTCCTTCTGGCATAAATTTTATTTATTTAGAATAAGAATTACAGTTACACCGTCTACAAGTATCTCTTGTCAATCGTTCACAGATTTATCATCCGCCGTTGCTTCCGGTTATATCGCCCCTGCCCTATGTAATCTGCGGCGGAGGGCCAGTGTCCCGTTGTATCTTCGTTGTGAACTATCACTACCGGACATTAACCCTATCGCCAGTGTTGGCCCGGATACATCATAATTTGCCTGGAGGTTCCGGGCAGCCCTGCTGGCCTGATCTCAGCCACAGTCAGCCAATAAGCCTATCTTGAAATTCTGGTCCCTCTGCTGCTCACAGGGGCAAGCCACAACATCTTCTTAGATGAAAAGAAGAAGTACTGCCGGAACCAGCACGGTAACAGTCCTTCCGAGAGCTGATCACTTCCCCTGGTCCAAGAGATTTCCCTGAAGCGCTACAACAGATTATCAACTTCCTCCACAGGCTTTCCCCTCCATTCGGCCAGCTGGTGTGCTATGCGTGAACGCACCTCCCTGGAGGTCTTCTTGATGTCTCCATATCCAAGATCAGCGGTATCAAGGGGTTCCAGTATTTTTAATTTGATATGTTTGGCCTCACCAAATTTCCAGCTCCTCTTGGGCAGGGTGTTCTGGGTGCCATCAATCACCATGGGCAATATGGGGACCCCTTCTTTTATTGCCAGGTCGAAAGCTCCATTGGTAAATCGATTAAGTTTTCCGTTGCGCGATCGCGTTCCCTCCGGGAAAAACATGACCGAGCAGTTGCGTTGCAGGTAATACCGGGCCTGCCTGAACGTTGACTTTCGCCGGTTCCGGGCCCGCCGGTCAACCGCGATATCCCCGGCCAGTCTCATCATCCATCCAACAACGGGAACCTCAAAGAGCTCCTTTTTTGCCACCCATTTCATTTCCCATGGCAAATTGGATATCAGGGGAATATCGGCCTGGGACAAGTGGTTGCAAACCATTACATAAGGCCGTCGATCATCAATATCAGTCTCTCCGGAAATAACAATTTTCCAATTGGGATTAATCCTTGAAATAGCTTTTCCCAAGTTTCGAAACAGCTTTCCCGTATTATAGTAGGCTGGGTCACGATCAAAGAAACGACGCAGGGCCAGCATCGGCAGCCAGAAGATGATTAACAAAGCTACTCCTATCCATATGAACAGCGATGTAATACGGCTTACCATTTTTCAAAAAAGCTTGGGAATAAAACTTTTAATTACGCCCACGAATCCTTTGGCCGGTTTCAGGGAACGTCTATTTCTAACAACCGCCTGCTCTATGACTTCAGGCTGGAAAATATCTTCTTCCTGGTAGACCGGTTCCGAATACTCCTTTTTGTCAGAACGTCCCGAGCGGCCAGACGTTTTTTTCTTCCCGGATCCTTTGTTTTTCTGCCCCCCATTTTCCCGATTTGAACGTTTTTTATTTCGAGAACCGTTCTTTTGAGGCTGTTTCTTCCTAGTCTCCTGCTGTGATGGGGAGTCCTTTTCGGGCTTTTTCTTTTCCTTTTTCGGTCTTTTCCCGTTACTTCGGGAATCAGTGCTTTTCGACTCCTTTTGTGGCTTCCCGGCTTTTGAGTCACGACTGGGCCGTTCCTTACGTTTGGATTTGGATGTGGAAGGTTTGGATTCTTCATTCTTCCCTGGCAGGTCACGGACAGATAGTTGATCTCCCACGACCTTCTTAATACTGTAATAGTATTTTTTATCTTTATTACTGACAAACGTAATTGCCGTACCCGATTTGTCATACCGTCCGGTCCGCCCGATGCGGTGAATGTAGTCTTCCGGATTGTTAGGGACGTCAAAATTGACAATTAGCGATACATCGTCAATGTCAATCCCCCGTGAAAGTACATCCGTAGCCACCATTACCGGATGCGTCTTATTTTTAAAGAGCCGCAATGCTTCGTTACGCTCTTCCTGGTCGCGGTCACCATGCATACTCACCGCATTGACGCCCCGCTTTTTGAGCATTCGCTCCACTTCATCCGTACCGCGCTTGGTCGCACAGAAAACGATAGCCGTTTCATATTTGTCAGCATCAAAGAGCTGCTCAAAAAGATTCAACTTCTGCTTGGGATGCACAAAATAAATCTGCTGGTCTACGCTGTCAGCCGGTTTGGATACTTCGAATTCCACCTCTACGGGATCTTTCATCACCTTGTCAACCACCTTCTGCACTTCCTCAACCATCGTGGCGGAGAAAAGCATTGTCTGACGTTCTTTGGGCAGCTGATCAACAATTTTCATTACATCGGGCAGGAAGCCCATATCAAGCATGCGGTCGGCTTCGTCCAGTACCAGGTATTTCAAATGACTAAAATCAATATTCAGCACCTTCATCTGGTCAATCAGCCGACCCGGGGTGGCCACAATAATATCTACGCCGGCACGGATGGCCTTTACCTGCGTGCCATAGTCACTGCCGCCGGTTACCGTTGCCGAACTAATGCCGGTATGGTAACCAAGTGCAAAGATCTGTTCCTCAATCTGCTGGGCCAGCTCGCGGGTGGGCGATAATATCAGGGCCTGGGTGTCATCCGAGGGCTCATCGATAATTCGCTGCAAAAGCGGAATTACAAAGGCCCCTGTCTTTCCAGTTCCTGTTTGTGCCGCCCCGATCACATCCCTTCCCTCTAAAATCAATGGGATACATTCTTTTTGTATCGGAGTTGGCTCTTCGTAACGCAGATCCCGCAGCCCAAGGTGGAGCTGATCGCTCAATGTAAACTTCTTAAAACTCAAAAGTAATCCTGTTGTGTTTATTATCAATTATGCCTGAATAGCATTTATTCGCCCGTAAAGATACGATTTTATATCCAAAGCGCTTAACTTTGCACCCAAATTTTTTATAGGCCAAAATTTTGGATAAATTGGAAGCTTAACTGCAAATTTAAAATTCAACAATTGAAATGATTTCACAAAAGATTACACTCTTATTTTCAATGCTATTTGGTGCAATCCTTTTTTCGTTTGCGGGCTGCAACTCCGATTCCGGCTCCGCCACCACGGACGTGTCGCTGGAGACCAACATTGACAGTGTGAGTTACAGCCTCGGGTACCAGATTGCCTCCATGTCCTTAAAAAGACAAGGCATGACCGATATTAATGCTGATAAGTTTGCCAGCGGCCTCAAAAGTGCCCTTGAAGACAAGGATGCTGCTATCTCTCAATCCGAAATGCAGCAAGTTGTGCAATCCTATCAGATGAAAGCCCAGCAGCAAGCTCAACAGCAGCAACAGCAGGAAGCACAGGAAAACAAGAAAAAAGAAGAAGAATTTTTAGCTGAAAATAAAAATAATGAGGGTGTACAGGTAACCGAATCCGGCCTGCAGTACAGAATATTGGAAGAAGGTTCCGGTGTTTCGCCTGACTCTTCGGATGAGGTTCGTGTTCACTACGAGGGTACCCTTTTGGATGGAACTCAGTTCGATAGCTCTTATGAAAGAGGGGAACCTGTGGAATTTCCCCTGAATCAGGTTATTCCCGGCTGGACCGAAGGCCTACAGCTTATGAAAGAAGGAGGAAAATATAAATTCTGGATTCCTTCCGCTCTTGGCTACGGTCCCAATCCCCGACCCGGTGGTCCCATAGGTCCGAATGAAACGCTGATTTTCGAAGTGGAGCTCCTGGAAGTGAACCCTTCTGATTCTGCTTCTGCAAACTAAGCGTCTATCGTACACCTTTTACATCATTATAAAAAAAGGCAGGTTGCATAAACCTGCCTTTTTCATTTGTCTTCAGTAATTGACAGAAGACTATTTAAGGCCCGTCTGAATCATCTTCAAAAGCTTTCGCTTATCCACATCAAACCTGTTGTTATAGTCTTCCATGCTGCGTTTTATGACCTCCTTGGCTTCATCGCGACCATAGATGTGCGTAATTTCACATTCACGCTCTTCGTCGCTGAAGGGCTTTTCCTTGTACGTAAGGAAATAATGTGACAAACGGTCAATCATATGCTTGGGCACCTCTTCAATATCGCGCATCTGTCCAAAGGAAGCATCACCACTCAGAACAGCAATAATCTTATCGTCAGCTTCCTCTCCGTCAATCATCCGGAGCCCTCCCACGGGAATCGCATCGAGAATGAGGTTTCCATGCGGGATGTTTCGCTCGGTGATCACACAGATATCCAAGGGGTCGCCATCACCGACAATACCCTCTCGCCCTGTTTTCTCCATGCAAAATTCGCCCACCCGATCGGAGCATAACGTTTTGGGCACAAAACCGTACGGCATGGGGCAGATATTTGAAAAGCGCTGCGGACGGTCCACCTTGAGATAACCACTTTCCTTGTCCAATTCATATTTCATCGTGTCGCCAGGCACCAGTTCAATAAACACTTTTATCTTGTTGGGCGCATCGTCGCCAATATTAATACCGTGCCAGGGATGGGGTTTTGAAAACAATTTACTGGTTTCTAGAAAACGTCGGATTTGGTCTCTTTCCATTCTGTAACAATCGATCAATAGATTAACAATTAGATTGCCTAAAAATACAAATTTTTTGGCGTCAATGAGTAATGGAATGACAACAAAAAAAGGAGCCGACGTTCATGCCGGCTCCTTTGCAGCGGTTTCCTTTTAGGTAATTGTGTTAGTTGCCAATATTGATCAGAATGAGAAGATCGGCAACCACTTCTGCCTCAGCATCAGAACTCAAGGTCAACAAATTGTCAACCAATGATTCTACCGTTGAATAAAAGGTTGTGTAGGCCTCTACAATCGCCTCCGTATCCGCACTGGCTTCGATATTCGATTCCAAAGTGGCTTTAGCACCGGCAGTACCGTTGACCTCACTGTTAATGCTAACTATGGTCTCTGAGCTGGCAGAAAACTCCTGCTTAAGCAGATCCATGATGGTCTGGTTATAGGCAGCAAATAAACTTTTGACCTCACTGGCTCCTGCCATGGTCTTCGTCCTCAGCGCCGAACGCAATTCCATTCCTGCATCAACGGCGGCCTGAACCGAAGCATCGGCTGCCTCAGCGGCTTTCATGCGCGCCTGCACGGCATTGTCAACCGCGACAGCTACAAGAAGCGCAGCTTTGGCCCGGATTTCTGACTGAGCTGCATCCGAAAGCTCCGCCGCTTTCTCTACGACCAGGGTATTGGCCGCTTTTTTAGCTTTAGCGTAGGCATCGGCATCGACTCCCGCTTCCACATGGGCAGATGCAATGGTACTGATGAAGGTTCCATATGCTTCAGCGCGGGCAGACTGGCTGGAGGAGGCGTAGAGCGAGGCGTTAAGGTTCGCCAGCGCTTCAGCCTTGACATCCTTTATCTCTTCAAGCTGCTCCTCCGTAACCTCTATTCCCTGATCAGCAAAATATCGGGCGCGGGCATGGGCCTCCTCAACCAGCGCTTCCGCAAAAGCCGAGGCAGCCTCTCCATTTTCCTTAATAGCTGTTCCCGCTTCAGCATCAATATAGGCTTCAATATCAGCCTTTGACACCAATCCTGATTCGTCGTTGGCAACAACCTCCTGATAAACATTCGCTTCACCGGTAGATTCGACAGTTAATGGCTTGAGCTCAATGGACGATCCATTCTGCAGTTTATCATAAAGGAATGCTTTCCATTGCTGTCCAGATTTCTCGGCTCTGACAATAATTTTTTCCGAGGCATTGGTAGCGGCATTGGCATCAACCTCCAGGCTGAACTCTCCCTGCGCGTTGGTCTTTGCCTGCGCATTTCCAATGGACTCCAGACTTCCATCGGTGGTTATACGTGCTACCGTAACAGTAGCTCCCTCAACGGAAGCATGTCCACGGGAACCCGCAGCTTTGTTGGCTTCACTCTTTTCTACCTGCCCGTTTACAGTAGCATTGCCACTGCTGTTATCAGAGGAGGTGGTAAAGTCACTGCAAGCAAAACTTAGCATCGCTGTAGCTAGTACCAAAACGAGATTTCGTATCTGTTTAGATTTCATAATAATAACTGGTTAATTCGTATTTGTTAATAATTGCATGCCACTTCCATGGCATCATGTTAAAGGGGGATCGAAAAAGAGTTGTTCCAGAATTTCGGAAAAAAATCAGTAGAGAAAGGAGAAACAGCCCAAAAAATAAAAGGAACCGGGGTTCAACCGGTTCCTTTTTGTACGTTGGCTTTTCGGGGTACAAATCAATGGTCACAAAAGTAACCAAGGATCAGTATGTTCATCCATTCATACTGGCACCAGATAAATAAGTTCCGACTTTTCTCATTTTTTTTTAAAAAAAATTGTAAAGTGTAGAAAAATTACTGCCGGAAACACAGAGAATCTTTTTCAAGACCATAACTGATCGGACAACCCCGATGTTCGCTCTATTTTCTTTTCAATTCCCTGTCGCAATACCTCCGGGGCAGCAAAAATCCCAACCGACGTTCGGGCCCGCGTAATAGCCGTATATATCAGCTCCCGGCTGACAACCCTGGAAGGTTTGGCGGGTAGCGTCAACAGCACCTCATCAAACTCTGAGCCCTGGCTTTTATGAACTGTTAGAGCATAGGCCGTCTCATGATCCGGCAGTCGCCTTGGGGAGACCGCCCGGACCCGGTTATCATTATTAAAGTAAACGTTCAACACTCCCTCCTCATTCGGCAGGCATACCCCTGTATCTCCATTGAACAGCTCAATCTGGTAATCGTTCACATTGATAATAACAGGCCGGCCGGGATACCAATCCGCATATTTGGGAATCATTTCCCGTCGCTGCAGGAGCTTTTCAATCAATTGATTCAAATGGCGAATCCCCCAGGGACCCCTGCGATGTGCAGAAAAGATCCGGAAACGGTTGAAGGCTTCCAGCGCCTTAGCGGGACTGCCTGCCTCAACGATTGAACGAAAGTAGTCGGGCAGCCGCTGTTCCAGGACCTGTTCAAGGTCTGCAAGGCTGTCACTTTCATGCCATTTGATATCATTAAACTCTTTCGATTTCAGCAGAGCAATTGCCTCACTGGCATCTCCACTGTTAACCTGCCGGCTGAGGTGGGCAACTCCGCTTTTTTCGTCAAATCGATAGCTCTTGGTAAGGAGGGTGATATTATCTGTCAGCGCTTTGGGCTTCTCTGCCAAAAAGGTCTCGGGAACGGAAAGCGACATTTTTTTCAACCAGTTGATCTTTTCTGCAGAATACCGGTTTTGATTCACATTGCAAATGTCCCCCAAAACCGAACCGGCCTCAACGGAAGCAAGCTGATCTTTGTCTCCCAGCAGGATAAGACGGCTGTGCTCAAGCAACGCCTCCATTACCTTGCTCATAAGTGCCTGATCAACCATAGATGCCTCATCAATAACGACCAGATCGAAAGGCAGGGGATTTTCTGCATTATGTCGAAACCGGGAGCTGTATCTCTGCGCCCCCAACAACTGGTGCAGGGTATACGCTTCACTGGGAATAGCTGACAGAATATGTCCGGGAAGATCCAGTGTATCTAAAGATGCAGCAATGGATTCCTTCAACCGTGCTGCAGCCTTTCCGGTGGGGGCCGCCAAAACAACATCAGGAGACTGACCCTTCTGATCCGCTTCCTCCAGTATGAGAGCCAGGATCCGCACTACGGTTGTAGTCTTTCCGGTACCGGGTCCGCCCGAAATAATGGACAGCTTATTTTTTACGGCCGTTGCCGCTGCAACCCGCTGCCAGTCGACACCGGAACCGGCCGGACCGAATAACGTCTGCAATCCGTCGCGCAGCCGTGCATGATCTGTGAGTTCAACCTGCTGTTTACTTTTCCGGATCAGCTCTTTCCCCAGCGTATGTTCATAATGCCAGAGTTTGTGCAGATACAGGCGATGGACCTGATCGAGAATCAGCGGCTTGTAATCTCCGGGTGTTCCCACAGCGGGGCAAGAGCGTAACTGCTGAACCCACTCTTGTTGGGAGGGAGCCTTTAGGCTTACTCCGTCATCGGAATCGTCAAAAACCTGTTGTTCTGCGTATTGCCCTACAAGCAGGCATACATCACCCCGCCTGTAGAGGTAGCTGGTCAGGCATGCGGCCAGCAGAACCCCCCCCGGTATTTCGGGATGCTGTGTACAGAGAAAACGGCACAGTTCAAGATCAATGGGTCGAATAATCTCATTTTCCAGGAGTACCTCCAGCTTGTTCATCATATTATCCATTATCCCCTCCCCTGATGTATTGATCCAACTTTGTTATCACCTCTTTAACCGGCCGGTCAAAAAAGATCCCCTCTTTGCCCTCTTCATTAATTCCGCGTACAAAAAGATAGAATGCCCCGCCGAAATGATCATTGTAGGAATAGCCGGATATCCTCTTCTTCAGGTAACGATGCAATGCTAAGGTATAAATATGGTACTGCAGGTCGTAGGAGGCTTCCCGTATTTCGTGGGCCAGTTCATCCACCCGATAATCACGCACAGTATTTCCGAGGTAATTCGTCTTGTAATCCAGCAGGTAGTATTTACCCCGGAATTCAAACGTCAGGTCAATAAATCCTTTTAAAAATCCAGCCCCTGCCCTGCCCCTGTTTACCCAACCTGGAAGGTCATTTCCGCGGATGATGGAAAGCAGCTCTCTTGTCTCTATCTCCTCATTCTGGAAGTAAAACTCCATTTCCGGGATTTGGCAGTCTTTAACGGCCGCCAGGCTGAGACCACCGATTTCTGGATGCAGGTGCTTCGCCAATACCGTCTCCAGCATTGAAGATACCGTTTTTTTCCAGCCTGCATCGATACCGTGGAACTGCAACTGGTTAGCGATAACTTCATTCCTGTCTCCCGATTTGGAGTAGTAGTTTTCAAAGATATTATGGATGCAGGTCCCTGGCTGTGGGCCTTTTGGGAAGGTAAACATCGATTTTTCCCGTGGCGTGTCCTTCTGCCCGCTCCGGGCATCGGGATAGTCGATAAATTGATCGTAGTCATGAACATCCGGATCCTCTGCCTCCATCCAGCTGCTGAGCGAGGAAAAACTCGAAACCGCATAACTTGACCTGAGGGGTACAGGCCGGGTAAATAATCGAGGCTGCAGTTCGGAGCCCGAATCCAGACTCAGCAATTCCAGCTGCTGGTCTCCTGATCGCAAGCCGGAAGGAGACTTCCTGGTAAACAGCGACGGATACTCCTCACAAAATTGTTCTATGGCGTCTCGAAAACGCCGGTTACCAGCAGCATCATAACGTTTTTCAATGGTCTCCGTAAGTAACTCATGGAAAAAAGCAGGCTCAAGAAAAAGGTAACCGAGCGGTGAAAATTCAGAAGAGCGGGCATAGGCCCAGCTCAAATAGCACACTTGCTCGGCACGGGTCATGGCCACATAGGCCAGACGCAGGCTCTCAGCCAGCTCTTCCCTTGCCACCAGCAGTCGCTTATGACCGCGTTCCGGATCCGATTTACCGTTCAAATCCAGATAGGTCCGCTGCAGGTCTTCAGGATCATGGTACACCAACGGCTTGCCACCATCCTGGTACTGGGGGCCGTACCACAGGAACGGACAGAAAACAATGGGATATTCCAGTCCCTTGCTTCGGTGCATAGTCACAATCTTTACCAGCTCCCGATCGCTTTCCAGCCGCAGCTGCTCCTCATCCTGCTGTACTTTCTCTTCTTGTCTCTTTCGGGCAAACCACTTTAGCAAACCGCGCATACCGTTCTTTTGCCGCTTCGCCTCTGCCTGCATCAGCTCTCCCAGATGAAGCAGGTTCGTCAGACGGCGCTCACCATCATCAGACTGAATAACAAACTCGGCAATGCGGGCTTCCTTGATAACCGAGCGAAACATTACTGAAAATCCTTTTTCCTGCCACATCCTGTGCCACTTGTCAAACAGCTCCAGTACCGATAGCCATCGATCCTCATCTTCTTCTATTTCGAAGAGATCACGCCCGGTAAAGCTGGTGAGTGGTAATGCCAGTGCTGTGCGTACCCGTGATTCGCTTCCTGGTTCAACCACGGCCTTCAGAAAAATCGCGAGCTGCTCCGCTTCCTCACTCGAAAACACGCTTTCCTGGCTGTATTGCACGCTTTTTATTCCTTTTGAACGCAGGGCATCAGCCATTAGTGAAGCCTGTTTGTGGGTACGGACCAGAACCGCAATATCTTTGGCCTTTACGGCCTCTTTGCCAATGGTGATAGCTCCGCCTTTGCCATCCTCAAGGATCCGGTAGATCTCACTGGCAGTATCCCGGGCCGCCCATTCGGCCGCCTCATTTTTGTTGAACTGATCCCGTTCCCCCAGCGGCAGGCATCGAAACCTGATGGGCGGATGAACCTCGCCATATTCCCGGAGCCTCGAGTACGCTGAAAGATCCATGCCGGGTCGGACCCCTTCATAAGAAATACGATCAAGGATAAACGGATTTTCATGCTCCCCAAAGAGGGTATTCAGTCCTTTGAGAAGTTCAGGTGTGGATCTGAAATTCCGTCCAAGGTCATAGGTCTTCTCCGGGGGGGCGTCCTGTTTGGCTTTCAGGTAAGAAAAGACATCCGCCCCGCGAAAACTGTAGATTGACTGCTTGGGGTCACCGATCATGAAGAGTGCCGACTGTTCTCGGTCGGCATAAATCTGCCGGAAAATATCATATTGGCTGGGGTCCGTATCCTGGAACTCATCAACCATTGCTATGGGGTATTTTTCCCTAAGTTTATCAGCCAGTCCCTCCCCCCGCCCGGGATCGATGAGTGCTTTCCTGAGTCGAAGCAGGAGATCATCATACGACAACACTTGCAGCTCTTCCTTCTTTTGATCCAGTTCCCTGCTCAGATAGGCGAAGAGATTTTTTTTAAAGGTCACCTCTATTTCTCTTACTGAATCCAGTAAATCCAAATACTGCTCAGTCAGTTGAAAAAAGGGGTGGTATGGCGCTTCGGTGCATCCCTTGTTGAGGTTGTCCTCGAGCGTGGACATGGCAAAGTTGGAAAACTGCTTGAAAGGTATAATATCAAGAAAATCGGATTCTAAAAACTCTTCCATATACCCAAACCAATTGGCCAGGTAATCCTTTCGGTATTTTCGGCCGTTTAGCCCATCTGAAAGCAGCAGCTCCAGAATATCTTTTTGGCTGCCCGACCAGCTCTCCAGCATTTCTTCAAAAATGATTTTCAGTTTATCCAACCGGCTTTGTATTTCCCCTACGGACAGTGTTTCCCCGGGAAGGATATCCAAATGCGATTTCCCGAGATGGGGACCCAGTTCGCTAGCCAGTTTTTCCGGCTGATACCCCTTATCCAGGAGCAGTTTGAGCAGGGGCTGTCTTTTCGGCTGTTCAACAACACTCGCCACCCACTTTCTCCAGTAGTCATCTACTGCTTCCAGGATCAGCTCTGAATCGTCTCCTATGAGCTCAGCATCATACATCGCCCGGCTTTCGAACGCCTGCTCCTGCAGCGCCTGGTAGCAGAAGCCGTGGATGGTATACACGGCTGATTCATCAAATCCTCTAATGGCTTTTTCAAGACGTTCAACAGCCTGTTTGCGATTTCCCACATACTCCAGCAGTTCATGAAGAAACTGGTCATTTTCATCGTCAACCATTCCCTTTTTCAGGGTTGCAAGCGATTCCCTCATCCTGGTTATCAGGCGATCTTTGAGCTCTTTGGTGGCTGCTTCTGTGTAGGTGACAACAAGAATTTTTCCCACCGGGATGTCAAGTTCAACAAGCGCCCGGATGAAAAGGGACGTAATATTATAGGTTTTCCCTGTTCCGGCGCTGGCCTCTATCAGGTTGACACCCGCGAATGAGACATCAAAGGGATTGAGTGCCTTCATTTTAACCTCCCTCCCCGACGATAGCCTCGAAAAAAGGCTCCCAAAAATTCTCCGCGGCTCTTTTAAAAGCCTTTTTCTGCAGCGGATTTTCATCACCCAGCAGCAATTTATTATAAGGATCCTGTCCCTCCCCCGGATAGTCACTGTACTCCCGAATCCATTTGTTCCTGGCCCTGGACAGCCCGGTATCGGGACTGCCATTTTTATAACACACCTGCTCTGCATATGCAAAGGCAGACTCAGGAAAAAAGTAGCAGCAGCGCTGCAGTCCCCGCCAGTAGGTCATCAGCAGCTCCCCCAGGATCTGCCTGTACCCGGCTACACTCCCCAATTGGTATTCTGCATACCTCTTCTTTTTGTGCCGGGTAAACAGCCGGCTTGTGCCGCCTTGATTGCTTGTTTTAACCGCCTGCAGGCAAAGGTGCTTGATCCAAAGGTCAATCACATCCTTGGGACGCATGCTCCCAAACCGATAGTCAATACGATGATGATGCTTGTAGATACCCGTAAGCCTGCCAACTATACGAAAATCGCCCACCGCCAGATCGACCTCTTCATCCTCCATTTTCTGCCGATCGAGAAGCGACTTGAGGTTGTTTCCAAACTCCTGAACCTCCTGTACACGCTCAGTAAAATCATGTTCTCCAATCCATCCTTCCGGCAGCAGGTCGCGCGATTGAAAATATGGATAACATCCTCCCAGCGATTCTCCGCCAAAGAAACGATCCAGCAGTTCCTGTCCCACCTGGTAATTATCCAGGCCCGACAGCGTAAATGGCTCACGATCTTCAGTGACCACCCGCTCGTCCGTAAGGAAAATACCCAGTCGATTTTGAAGCAGGAATTTCGCCGGATGCTGAAAAAAAGAAACCAATTCATTGATTGAAACCTGTCGCCTTGCGTCATCGGGGTCCGGCAGATCGTTTTTCATGAAGATTTTTGCCCCTGCTTCGGTATACATCATCTTCCTGCTGATTTTATGCTGGGTCTGAGAGTAGCTAAACAGGCCCCGTTCCTTAAAATAGACAGCATCATAGGACTGCAATGGATGATCGGTCACCAAATCATCCAGATACAGGTCGTAATACTCCTCCAGGTAATCCAGGAATTCCCTTAGTACTACCGAGGGAGGAAATTGTGTATCCTGACGGTTACTCTGCCCCACATAGCTGAAGTACAGGCCATGACGGGCAGACAGGATATTTTCCAGAAACAGATTTCTATCTTGCTCGGAACGCACCGGATCACCCGGCTGTGGATCAAGGTACATGAGATCAAATTCGATGGGAATTTTAGAACGGGGAAAGGCCCCCTCATTCATGCCGATCATGCCAATCAGCTTGAAAGGAATGCTCCGCATCGGCATCAGAGAACTAAATGTCACCCCCTTTCCGATGTGCCCCCCACCGGTAGACTGTTCCTGCAGATGCTCCCCCAGCCAGCGCCTTATAACCGAAAATGAAATCCGCTGGCGATACCCTCCCAAATCAGCATCTTCGGCAAGCCGGCCAACCGACTCCCTGATTTTGGAAAGCTCCCAGAAATACTCCCTGGTATCCGGTAAAAACCGGTCCGCCATCTCATCCAGCAGTTGTTGCCACTGTCGCGGCCTGCGCGGTTCTCTCACTTTGTCAACAAGATCGAACATACGATGAAGTAATAGTGAAAGCCGACCGGCCAGTGCTGCATCGTCGGAACTCTCCACTTCACCGTAAGCGTATATCTTATTATACAGCTGGTCTTTCTCGGATTGCATCATATACCCCAATAAAATGCGTCGAAGCCCCGCTTTCCATGTAAAATGATCGCTGTCCGGCAGTCCCCGTTCATTTTTACTGTATCCGTCGACACCCCAGCGGATGCGATTATCCGCCACCCATTGTTCCAGCCGATTAAGTTCTTCATCCGTAAATCCGAATTTCTCCCGAATAGGATTGCTGTCAAGAAGATCCAGCACTTCCGTTACCTTGAACCGGCTTTCGCAAAGTTCCAATATCTTCAAAAATGCTTTGGTAGCAGGATTTGTCTGCCCCACTCCCCGGTCAGCGATAACATACGGAATATCAGGCTGCCCCTCATCAGGCGTACCGAAAACCGCATCGATCACAAGGGCATAGGTCTCGATATCCGGTGTCATAACAAGTATTTCATCAGGACGCAGTCCAGGATTCTCATCCAGCAGTGCCAACAGCTGGTCATGGAGCACTTCCACTTCGCGCATGGGGCTGTGGCAATTGTGAACCTGTATGGAACGGTCCGCAGGCGGCACCTGGAGATTGCGTCCATTTAACCGACTGTCCTTTTTTATATCGGATTGAATGGCTTGAAAGAAGCTTTTTTTTCCATGCGCTGATGTCCTGCTCTCCTTTCTCTCCATCTGTTCGATCAATTGTTCGCTGGTCTCAATATAAGACGTGAACAGACTCATAAAGCTGGTCCGTTCACGACCCATAGACTGCAGAAGGGGATTCCTGAACTGCCCGGTCTGCGTAACAGACGGGGCAAAAGACAACTGGTAAAAAAAGACATCCGTCAGCCGTGAAAGCCGGATCATTGTTTCTATGAAAGCGGGTGATACCGAGGAAACACCAAATACAGTAATGCGGCCGGGAAGCTTGTCAGCAGGCAGGGTTCCCTCGGCAATTGCATCCCAAAGTCCCTCCTGTAACTGTGCGCGGTGCAGGTATTGACCTTCATAGTTCTTCGTCCAGTGTTTAACCAGTGTTTTCCACAGTCGCGACTGCCACTGCTCCGCATAACTTGAAACTTGGTAATCATCCTTCTCCCAGTTAAGAATCATCCGGGGACGATAGATTAAATACTGGTCAAAGACATCGGCTATTTTCGAAGCCAGCTTCCAGCACCGCATGGAGCGCTGCAAGGGATCTTCTTCCTGGATATAATGATGCAGGTTATCAAATTTATTCAGGAATTGCCCGTCCCCGAAAAGCTCCATCAATGTCCAAGTCATCGGACCACGGTCGGAAGGAAGATGCTCCGGCAGGGTTTCATTCTGAAGTCGGATAAGACTCCAGATGCGCTCAGAGGGAAACTCAAATTTAAGATTAGCGGCAATGCCCTCCTTTTCAGCCATTCTAAGTGATAGCCACTGCCCAATGCCGTTATTCTGCACCACAAAAATTTCCTCGTCCAGGGGATGTGCCCGAGAGGGTTTTCCCAGCTCCTCAAAAAGTAGATCGGCAAGTTTTTCGAGTTCAGTACTGTGATAAAATTCGAGCATCTTTCCTTGCTTGATCAGCTAACTGCTGTGGTTTCAGGTGGTATCAAAAACCGAAAAAAGAAGGCAAAAGTAAATAGCCATCCTAAATCGCCCCCGGCTACGGGTCGGCCGCGCAGGGCAGCTACTGTTTTTTTACAGCTCTCAGATAATTGCGAATGCGGTGAGCATTGACCCCGATATCGCCTTTTCCGATACGAGAAACCGACCGTACATCGATCTTACTTCCCCTGTTCGATTCTGATGTATCAACCCGGATGACAACATCATCCACAAAGCCGAACCACGGCAACTGGTCGTATGCTTCAATAATCCCGGTTTTCTTGTCTGCCGTTACCACTTCCTCCCATGGCATCTCTTCCAATGCCCTCTCAGCGCGCTCAAAGGCCTCTTCATAAGGAATATCCAGGTACAGCGTCTGGATATCCGGATAAGCGTCGCGCTGGATTTCCGCCTTATCCTCGTCCCCATAGGTCGTATCGTTGGGAGCATCCGCCCGGAGGGGGACCACTGCCTGAAATCTGGGAGGATCGGCTATATCAGTCGTAATATCATGAATGGGCGGATACTGCTGGGCCTGATAAAACCAATACCCGACCGTACCCAGAACCCCCATCGACAGTACCAACCCCAGTATGGCCACGGTTGATCCCGTTTCATTTGGCTCCGCTGACCTCGCAAAGCTGTAAACCAAAGCCAGGGATAGTGCAATGAGTGCAATAATGGCACTTGCCGGTATGACCCAGGTGAAGGCCGTGCCAAGCCCCCACCAGTTCCACTGGTAGCCATAACCCGACACAAGTAGCAGACAGGCACCTGTGACAGCCAGGACAAGACTGAACAAGGCCCATTTGGATAACCTCTTCTTTTCCATAGTTCCTTTTTTACATTCCCTGTTGGCATCGTTGGGTAAGGTAATCAACATTCCTCATCGCAACAAAGAGAAAAAGGCCAGCTACACCTGCAAGAGTCCAGCCCGGCTTCCTCATGTAAAATAGCCCGTAAATTGTATTTTTCAGCCATTTCGACCTTGCAATTGATCCGTAACTGAACCATGTTTGAGATCAATCGCTGACACCAGAGTCTCTATATTTCACAATCGTACATGATCAGACCGGACCAGCCCCTGACGAAGCAACAAGCGCTGACTCTCTACAAGAAGCTGCTGCTGCCTCGACGTATTGAAGAGCGGATGCTGATGCTGCTTCGCCAGAATAAAATCAGCAAATGGTTTTCAGGCATCGGACAGGAAGCCATCGCCGTAGGAGTAGCCTCAGCCCTGTCTGAGGATGATTATCTGCTTCCCATGCATAGAAACCTTGGCCTCTTTACCATGCGTCAGGTGAATCTGTATAAATTATTCTGCCAGCTGTTGGGGAAGGCTGACGGCTTTACCGGCGGCCGCGACCGGTCATTTCATTTCGGCATCCCCGAAAAACGAATTGTGGGCATGATATCGCACCTGGCCGCTACCATGCCGGTTGCTGACGGCCTGGCTCTTGCCTCAAAACTGCGCGACAGCGGGTATGTAGCCGCAAGCTTTTGCGGTGATGGGGCTACCAGTGAAGGGGAGTTTCACGAAGCTTTGAATCTGGCCGCCGTCTGGAAACTACCGGTCATTTTTGTTATTGAAAATAATGGCTACGGGCTTTCCACCCCTACTGAAGAGCAGTACGCCTGCAAGGATTTAGTGGATCGGGCCTGGGGCTACGGTATTGGAGGAGTAAAAATTGATGGCAATGATATTTTCTCAGTGAGAGATGCAGTGAGGAAAGCCAAAAAACTGGCCCTCAAGGGACAACCCACGCTCATCGAAGCAAAAACGTTCCGCATGCGGGGTCATGAAGAGGCCTCGGGCACATTTTATGTCTCCGAGGATAAGATTAAAGAATGGAAAAAAAAGGATCCTCTCCTCCGGTTTGAACAGTGGCTGCTGCATGAAGATATCATTTCCGGCAGCGATGAAAGAACCGACCTCCAGGCGGAAGTGGATGAATACTTTATGCCCGTCCTCGAACGTGCGCTTGAAGCGGAAGAACCAGAATTTGACCGGCGGCAACAAGAGCAGCGCCTCTTTGCCCCGGTGGCAGTACATGATAAGCAACCTGAAAGTGAGAACGTCTCAGAAAAACGTTTTGTTGATGCCATCCGTTTTTCACTTGAGCAGGTCCTGGAGAAGCATGAGGAGTATCTTATGATGGGACAGGACATCGCTGAGTATGGAGGTGTATTCAAAGTCACGGAAGGCTTTGTCAATCGCTTTGGCAAAGAGCGTATTCGTAATACTCCCATCATTGAGGCGGGGGCACTCGGTTGTGCCGTGGGTCTCGCCCTGGAAGGCTTCAAACCCATCGTGGAAATGCAGTTCGCAGATTTCATTTCCTGCGGTTTTAACCAGGTTGTCAATAATATCTCCAAGGGGCAGTACCGCTGGATGCCCCCGCTCAACATCACCATACGTGCCCCACATGGCGCCGGTGTGGGTGCCGGCCCCTACCATTCGCAATCTCCGGAAGGCTGGTTTATGCAGCACCCGGGCCTCAAGATCGTGGTACCAGCCACCGTCGAAGATGCTCAGCACCTGCTCTACAGTGCGCTCATCGATCCCAATCCGGTACTTTTTTTTGAACATAAGAAGCTGTATCGAAGCATACGCCAAGTCACAAACGACCGGTGCATCCCCGAAGAGCTGGGAAATGCCAGAATCCATCGCCGCGGGTCGGATGTCTCGATTATCACCTACGGCATGGGCGTACACTGGGCGCACTCTATTGCCGATCAATACCACAAGCGAGAGATAGAAATCGAGATCGTGGACCTGAGATGCCTTGCCCCGCTCGACTTTGCCACCGTAAAAGAATCAGTCGGTAAAACCAACAGGGCGCTGCTGCTGCAGGAGCCCTCGGCAACGCTCGGTCCCATGAGTGAGCTCTCCTCCCTGCTCGGCGAACAGTGCTTTGAACAACTGGATGCCCCGATAATGCGGTGCTCTTCTCTCGACATCCCGGTCCCCTTCAGTCCCGCCTTGGAAAAACATTATCTGGCGGAAAACCGGTTAAAAGAAACGCTGGATCAGCTGCTGGCCTACTAAACAGGGAGATGCTATTACTGCTGTCATCGGATACTATGAAGACCAATCACCTGTTTGAAGAAGCTGCTTCCGTTTATAAACTCAACCTGAAACTCTGAACAACGTATTGGTGTATCAACAGTATTGATGAGTCACGACCAAGCATATTGCAGCTACTCGGAGACCTCATCGCCGGTAATACCGAGCGTCTGATTTTAAAAATGAAAATGACTGTCACACAGACCATAAAATGGTACCGCGACCTGCTGGTAGAAAGCTACAAGGAATTAAAAGCCAATGACCCGCTGCGGCTGAGTTCTTCCACAGCTTTCTTTGCCATGTTTTCAATCATACCCATGATCGTGCTTCTGCTGGATGTTACAAGTACCATTTTCAGCGTTGGACTGCTTCGGCAAGAAATATTCAAGACTCTGCAGCAGATGTTCGGCACCAGAGCGGCCGACTACCTCTCCTCTATTCTCGAGAACGTCCAAAACCTGCAGGACGGCCCCCTTGTAACCAGCGGAATCATTGTCTTCCTAACCTTCATTGTAACGACCCTCTTTCATGTGATCCACAATTCATTCAATGAAATTCTGAAGGTGAAACTCACAAGTTCCAGTCTTTTATTTTTTCTGAAGAGCAGGGGCTTTTTTTTGATCATTATCTTCTGTGGCAGCGTCTTGTTTCTTGCCACATTCATCATTGATGTGGCTCTCAGCTTTGCCGGAAACCGGCTTTTCGATTTTGCCACTATCAATCCCCTGTTGATATCCACCCTGGATATGCTTTTCTCAATGGCTGTTTTCTCGGTATGGCTGGCTATTATCTACAAATATCTTCCCGAGGTAAAATTTCCGTGGAAGCCGGTGTGGGTGGGCTCCCTCTTCACCACTATCCTTTCCCTTTTTGGTCAATTTATTCTGGGGAAAATCATGCTTTCCGGATCCCTTAGTAATATTTATGGCCCTTCAGCCTCCATCGTGTTGATACTGCTTTTTATTTTCTACTTGTCCTTTATACTCTACTATGGCCTGTGCCTGGCCAAGAAATATGCTGAAATGGAAAACTACGAGCTGCGTTCAACTGAGGTTGCCGTCAAATATGAGCTCAGGGAACTTGAATAGGTTTGACCAGGCATCCCGACGGACTACATGGGGGGAACGCGGCCGTGCTGTGGACTGACCAGGATTTCGTCAACCACCGTTCGCGTTGATAACTCCGCAAGGTTTAGAATAATCTTCGCCACATCATCGGGATCTATCAACAGGTCACGGTCAATCAGGGACCCTTCCCAGGAAGTCGACTGGGTCTGCCCCAGGTTTATGGCTGTGACTCCCACGTTGGTATCCATAAGTTCTTTGCGAAGCGAGCGGCTGTACCCGAGCAAGGCATGCTTGGAAGCCGAGTAGGCTCCACTATCCTTCAAGCCCTCAATCGCCCCGGCCGAACAGATATTAATGATGAGGGCATGTGACTTGCTTTTTAAGTCGTTCAAAAAATGCTGACTTACATTGACAGCCGAGTAGAGATTGGCCTGAACCTGCTGGACAAATTCATCGTGCCTGGTTTTTTGCAATGGTTTTAGCAGAAAAGAACCGGCATTATTAATGATGACCCTTGGTGCTGGGAAGCCGTTGGGCACTGTCAACCTGTCCACGGCTTTTGGATTAGCAGCATTGCAGGCTGAAATTGCAATTACGTTCTCTCCCACTTTTCTGCAAAGTGTCCTGGTATCTTCGAGGTCCGACCTGGTACGGGCAATCAAGAGAAGAGCATAGTCCGTTTGAGAGGCAAAAGCCTGGGCGATGCGACGCCCGATACCACGACTGGCGCCGGTAATGACGACGGAATGATGTTGCTGTACCGACACTACCGGACCCCCATAAATTTATGTGTCTGCAGACTGATCCCCCATTGGGGGTTGGCTTTCACATAATCGATTATAAGTTCCACTGCCCCTTCTTTTTCCCATTCAGGCTGAAGCAGCAGCTGGGTGTTTTCGGGGCATCGTTCCGCATTTTTCTCCGCCCACTCCAGGTCTTTGGAAGTCAACACAACCACTTTCAGTTCGTCAACACAGGGAAAAATTTCATCCAGCGGCTCTTTAAATCGCTTCGGAGAAAGGGTGATCCAGTCAAGGTAACCCGACAAGGGCGAAGAGCCACTGGTTTCTATATGCGTTTGCAAGCCGGCTTTTTTCAGCTGAAAAGTCAAGGCGTCAAGATCATGCAACAAAGGCTCTCCTCCGGTAATCACCGCAAATTCAGCACCACTCTGGCGGGCACGGCTTACGATATTTTCAACCGACTCGCTGGGATGTGCCCCCTCCTCCCAGCTCTCCTTGACATCACACCACCAGCAGTTCACATCACAGCCCGCCGTACGAATAAAATAGGCCGGGCGTCCGGTATGGGCCCCCTCGCCCTGAATGGTATAAAAGTCCTCCATCAGCGGATATTCCACTGCTCCTGCCTTCTCCGGCATATGTAATGTCTGCTGCACCTGCGATTTAAACATACTATATATTTTTTTACCTGCGAAGCCTAAAGATAGGCATAATTAAAGATAGTTAACATTATTTATAAGCCCATAACTGGCCCCTTCGTACCCGTAACGCAGCTGTTATTGAATTCTTGTCTTTATCGGCGAAGCTGATTATTATGGCTAAATAAAATAGTACCATGGCTGTTCATCGACAGCAACACTAATCAACCTCCAGTAGATGCCCGAATCGACTTCAACTAGTCTTCCTTTTGCCTTACTCATAGCCATCGGAATTGCACTCGGTGGCTGGTTCATTGGTGAAGGGTTTGTGGAAGCGCGAACCGGGGATCGTTTTGTAACCGTCAAGGGCGTTTCTGAACGCGATGTACTGGCCGATATGGCCCTGTGGCCCATCCGTTTTGTTGCCTCCGGGAATAATCTGGATACCGTCCAGGATAAAATTCGCCAGGATCGCAGCCAAATACAACGCTTTTTAACCGCTCACGGCATAGCTGAGGATGCCATCGAGTTGCAAAACCTTGAAGTTATCGACCGCACCGCCCAGTCTTATCAGGCGGGATCCTACGAAAACCGCTTTATTCTTGAACAGACCCTGATGGTTCGCTCGGAGGATGTCATGAAGATCAACAGGGCCAGCCAGGATATCGGCAGTCTGGTCGAAGCCGGGATAATACTTAACAGCCAGTATTCCGGGAGCGGGCCCACTTACCTGTTCAACGGTCTATCAGACCTTAAACCCGAAATGATCGCTGAAGCCACCCGCAATGCCCGGGAGTCTGCGCAGCAGTTTGCCCATGATTCGGGGAGTGACCTGGGAGGCATCCGTAATGCCAATCAGGGGGTTTTTGTCATTCTCGCACGCGACAAGGCTCCGATGCTCCAGGAGGAGAAACAGATTCGCAAAACCGTACGCGTTGTTTCGACTATAGAATATTACATTGAAGATTGACCTTTTACTCCTGTTAACTGACGATCAATCATTCAGTTCTCCCCATCCTCATCGGTATATTCAACCCAGCTGTTTTCTGTTTCCCAGACGGTGACATTCAGTTTAATTCCATCGGGAATACGCTGGAGCGTTTCCTTGTGGATAAATTCAGCGATCCGTTCAGCAGTAGGATTTACTGGCAGCTCTTCATTGAGGACCGAATGATCCAATCCGCCTTTTTCAGATCCTTTAGCTGCCCATTTCAGTTCATGAAAATCACAAACCATATCAGCACTGTCCAGATATTTCGATGGATTGAGCTGATTGGATGTTGCCGCAATATGTACTTTATAGCTGTGCCCGTGCATGCGGCCGCACTTGCCCTCATAACCCTCCAGAAAATGAGCTGCGTCAAATTTAAATTCCGTATGTAAGGTCCAACTTGGCATTGATTATCCAGGTTACTTTTTTTAGAAATTGCCATAGATCGTCCAATTGCAAAAAATAAGCATTTCCTGCGACAATTAGAACTGTTGCTGGTCCCGATCCCCCAACCAATAACGACCGGGTGGAGCGGACTGCCAGACGGTGCGAGCGGTTTTCATCTCAGTCCTCTGCCCAGCATGTATTCAATTCTCCCGCAGGTAAAGCGATGGATCCCACATGTACTCACTCAGATCCACGCGGTAATCTTCTGAAAAACGAACACCCTCCTGCTGCAGCCGTTCCCGCATGGTATCGTCCGGGAAGTGGCCTCTTCCCGTCAGCTCGCCGTTCCTGTTAACCACCCGGTGGGCCGAGGCCACTCCCAGATAGCGGGCAATGGCCCCATAGGTTGTCACTTTCCCTTCCGGGATAGATGAAACAACCTCGTAAACCCGTTCATGGTAATCACTCATGGTTCAGTATGGCTGAAAGAAGCTGACGAAGCTGCTTGGTCGATATGTCTTCCAGCAGGCCCGCTCCTTCAGCTCGGTTTACCGTTTCCATCCCGAGAACAGCGTATAATTCCCTCAACTCAGGTTTTCTACCTAACAGTTTCAAATGACTCTTCACAGTTTCAATATCACCGCGGACAACAGGTCCACTGATTGATTCATCAAAGGAGGCCGACTGTATGTTTCTGAGTGTCGTTTGAATCAATGGAAGTAGCACCTTTTGCACCTTTTCCTTGTCCAGTCCGCCCAGGGATCCTGCCTCCGTTGAGGCGTCAAGGAGGGTTACCAGGTAATTGGAAGCCATCACTGCGGCAGCATGCATGTGCGCCTTTTGCTCCTCGTTAATCTCCAGGGCATCTCCGCCCAAAAGGCCGGCAATATGCCGGAGCACAGGCATGGCCCCGGGGTGCCCCTGCAGACTGAAATAGATATCCTCAAAATCGGCGGGGACAGATTGCGGGGTGAACGTCTGCATCGGGTGCATGGAGGCCGTTCTCCCTCCCTTGGCACCCAGGGGCTGAAGAATGCCAGCCGACTCATTTCCGGAACAGTGAACAAACGTCTTACCGGCCAGGCTGCCCGGCAGGGCTATCAACCGTTCAGCGACTTCCGTTATCGCTGAATCCGGCACTGTCAGAAAGACCAGTTCTCCCAGCTCTTTCGCAGTGCCGGGAAAAGGCCCCGCTTCAGTTACTTCAAGAGAGGCTGTAATGCGTTGTACCGTTGCCCTGTCGCGGCTGAAGATACTGAAAAGTACGGCGCCGCGCGACACCAGCGCCTCTGCCAGCACAGAGCCCAACGCACCAAGGCCGATTATGGAAATAGAAGGTATTCGCATATCATCCATTAAAAACTGCGTGACAGCGCCCCGCATAGGCCGTCAACAAGCTTCCCCTGTACTGCTCAACCTCTGATTCAAGGAAAGTCAGATCAAGCTCCCATTTGCTGGCAACAATAACACCAGCAATAAAGGCGGTGGTTCCTCTTATGTTGGACGCGCCACTGTTCAGGTAATTCAACAGGCCGGAATGATTCTGCCTTTCTATCAGTTCGGTCACCTTTTGAAATTCATCGCGGTAGTGGTTTTCAAGCTCACAGCAAAACACGAGCAATGCACTCCTGGATGCCAACACCTCTTCCAGCACATAGGCCAGCTCCCTGACAATATCCGGATTGTCATCTGCAACCTGAATGCTTACCGCCGAAAAATCACCCGACAGACTTTGCAGAAACATCAGCTGCTGGAACAGGCTGATATCCTTGCCGAAGGCCTCATCATGGATATAAAAATCATCATCTTCATCACAAAATTCATTGCGCATAAAATCATTCACGGGCACAGTGCCCAACGGTGTCTCAAAATAAGCATTCGAAGCCATCGGAAGCTTTTTGTCCAGAGTTTCCTCATGCGACTCAATCACCACCACTGTTTCGCATGCCCTCAAGTCCACCTGGCTGTAAACGGTGCAGGCCCGTTCAAAGTTATCTTCATTGATGATTTTCGGAGCAAAGAGGAGCCGTGCATCGGTCATACCCTCCGGCTGTTTCTTCCGGGCCTTCTGGATTCCCTCTGTGATCTCCTGCCGACTAAAAGAGGTGATATTCTTCATGTGCTGTTCTGAACTGTCATTATTTGGAATAAAAAGCGATAGCTAACCAGTGTTCCTGATGTTGGAAACTACAAATTTTAGCCCTTTTGTAATGATTTTTTTCAATAAAGGTCTGGGCTGTTTCCTGCTCAATATGAACCCGGTTCATGTTCAATCGCAACCCCTCGCCCCGCAATTTAATATAGGCTTCCTTTATCGTCCATAAACGGATCATGGGCAGAACATCCCTGAGTCCATCCTCGCCGGGGTGCATGATCCGATCGCTGAGCTTCTGCGGTACGGCCCGTCCAATCGGTTCTATGTCGACACCTATGGGCTCTTCTCCGGATATACCACAAAAAACCCGTGTATCTGTGTGAGCGATACTTACGTAGTATTCCTGTTCCCGCCCTATCCCAAAGGGCTGGCCAAGCTCATCTTTCCGGATAGAAAAGGATTGCCCCGCTCCCCTTTCCCGGTACAGCTGTTTCAGGGCCAGCCGGGAGCTCACCAGCTCTTGCCGTCGTTTGGTGCTCTTGCACATATCTAATGCCCGCTGTTCCTGATCATCGAGCTGTTCCAGATCCTCCTCTGAAATCGATGTTATGCCGACCAGGGAAAAGGCAGCCTCAAACGGGAGCCGTTGTATCATTGCTGTAAGATAATCCTGCATGGGTATACTTCATTTCAATATCTCGACGTTGCCTCCGCAAAATCTCCTTTTTTAACCTTTTGTGAAACTATTTCCTTCGGTTGAGAAAAAAATCACAATTATGCATTGAATTCCTTATTTTTAGCGACTTAGCAAATCCCTGTAAAACAGAATTAAATAGTCTTTTATTCTCATGAGCAATACTGAATCTTCAGTAAGCGAACAACACGAAATCCGCCTGGAAAAACTACAAGAACTTCGGGAAATGGGACAGGACCCCTACCCCTATGCGTTCGAGGTCACCCACAAGAGTCAATACATCCATGAGCATCCCGAGCTGATCAAGCAGGACGAACAGGAAACAGACGAAGTGGAGCGCGTTTCCATCGCGGGCCGTATTATGACCCGTCGTATCATGGGGAAGTCCACCTTTTTCAACCTGCAGGACTCGCAGGGAGAGATACAGGTGTATATCCGTCGTGATGATGTAGGCAAGGAAAACTACAACAAAGTTTTCAAAAAGCTGACTGACATTGGTGATATCGTCGGTATCAAGGGATATGTGTTCAAAACCGGGACCGGAGAGACAACCGTCTATGCTGAAGAGTTTCAGCTGCTCAGTAAAACCCTCCGCCCCATTCCCGTGCCCAAGGAAGTGGAAACGGATGAAGGCGAAACCAAAGTGTATGATGCTTTTTCCAACAAAGAGCAGCGCTACCGGCAGCGCTACCTCGACTTGGTAGTGAACCCGGAAGTGCGTGAAGTATTTCAGCAGCGCACCCAGATGGTACAGGCCATGCGCAACTATATGAACGACAAAGGTTATATGGAGGTTGAAACGCCCATCCTGCAACCGGTCTACGGGGGCGCTTCCGCCGAGCCTTTCGTGACCCACCACAATGCCCTGGATATGAAGCTGTATCTCCGCATTGCCAATGAACTGTACCTGAAGCGGCTGATTGTGGGCGGCTACGACGGGGTCTATGAGTTTTCCAAAGACTTTCGTAACGAAGGCCTCTCCCGCTTCCACAATCCGGAGTTCACACAGGTCGAGCTTTATGTAGCTTACAAAGACTACAACTGGATGATGGACTTTGTGGAAGCGATGGTAGAGCATATAGCCAAAGCACTCCATGGTTCAACCAAAGTACAAGTTGGAGATCAAGAAATTGATTTCAAACGTCCCTGGCCCCGCATCCCGATGTTTGAGGCCATCGAAAATGAAACAGGGAAGGACCTGTACGGCAAAAACCTCGAAGAGCTTAAAGACATTGCGCGGGAACTGAATATTGAAGTTGAGGACAACTTTGGAAAGGGCAAAATTATTGATGAAATCTTTGAGGAATATGTAGAATCCAAGCTCATCCAGCCTACCTTTATAACCGACTACCCCATTGAAATGAGTCCACTGGCCAAAAAACACCGCGAGAAAAAAGGCCTGGTCGAACGTTTTGAGTGTATCTGCAACGGCAAGGAGATTGCCAATGCCTTTTCGGAACTCAATGACCCGGTAGATCAGCGTGAGCGGTTTGAGGAGCAGGCAAGGCTGCGTGCCGAAGGGGATGAAGAAGCCATGGCCCTCGACGAAGATTTCCTGCAGGCCCTTGAATACGGAATGCCCCCTACGGCGGGACTCGGTATCGGTATCGACCGGCTGGCAATGATTATGACCGACTCTGATTCCATCCGCGACGTCCTGTTCTTCCCGCAGATGAAACCGGGGCAGTAGTTCCCGCATAATTGTTACTGGTTGCTGAAAGCAGCCGCGGGGCCAACCAACCATGAACTGCTAACAAATGTAAATCCATGAATTTTGAATGGTACCTGGCCAGACGATATTTCAAGGGAAAACGGCAGGGCTCCCGTTTCCTGAGTTTTATCAAAATCATGGCCATTACTGGGGTTGCCGTTGGTTCGGCCGGGTTACTCATTGCCTTGTCTGTTGTTCATGGATTCAAGTCAGCCATCGACGATAAAGTACTGGGCTTTGCCCCCCACATCACCATTAGCCGGTTCAGCGACACCCCCATTTTACGTGCCGACACCCTCCTTTCTGACCTGGAGGCTTATCCGGAGATACAGCAGGCTCAGGCGGTCATTGAAGGCCAGGCCATGCTGCAGTCGCCGGAGGAGGTAACGGGAATTCTTTTCAAAGGAGTAGATCAGAAAGGAGATGTAACCGATATCCGACAGTACATTGACAGGGGTCGCTATTTCCTGGGCAAGGACAGTACCGGAATGCCGGGCATCGTCATCGGATCAAAACTGGCACAATCACTCAGTGCAGATATCAATTCCGTACTCACCGCCTATACTATTGAGGGTCTGCCTTCCCCGCTCAGCTCTCCTGAAATAAAGCAGTTCCGGCTCAGCGGCATTTATCAGACAGGCATTGGACAGTTCGACAACATTTTCGCCCTGGTCGCCCGCCCCCATGCGCAACAGCTGTTCCAGGTCCCCCCTGACCAGGCTTCTGTCATAGAAATCAGGCTCCACGACCAGTCCGGCATCGGCCCGTTCAAACAGCACTTGAGCGAAGATATCGGTTTCCCCTATTTCACGGAAAGCATATATGAAAAATACAGCAGCATTTTTGCCTGGGTAGACCTGCAGGAGGAAACGATTCCCTTTGTGATAAGCGTCATGATCATTGTAGCGGCGTTTAACCTGATCGGTACCGTGCTGATGATGGTTCTTGAACGCACGCGTGATATCGGTATACTGAAGACCATGGGAGCCAGCGACAAAAGTATCCGGTATATCTTTATGCTGGAGGGGCTCTTTGTTGCGGTTACCGGCCTTCTCATCGGCATTGGGATATCCCTGCTTTTTACCTGGCTGCAGTCCACCTATCACCTCATTCCCCTTTCCGAGCAGAATTACTACATGGCCTACGCCCCCACGGAACCCCATGGGCTCGATTTTCTTATTGTCACCGCCGTTACCCTGCTGCTCTGCACGCTCTCATCCTATCTTCCCGCCCGTATCGCGGCGCAAACCGACCCGCTCAAGGTGATAGCTTATGGCCGCTGATGGCCAGGGTCAGTTCCCGGTCGGCAGCAAATAAAAGCGACACTGCGGATGTGCCTCTCAGCTGACTAATACCGTCCACGGATATGGGACCGAATCTCCCCGTCATACAGTTTGCGAAGCTTCTTATGTACTACATCATTGAGCGGCTTGAGATCGGAAGCCCCCGTGTTGCTCGTAACATGCACTTTCTTGGTAGCCCCCGGAATGACCGTCGTTACCTGCGGGTGATCCAAAATCCATCGCAGGGCCAGTTGCGGCATATCGCCCTCGGGCATAATGTCTTCAATCTTTCGGACCAGCTCGAGTCCCTTGTCAAACGGAATACCCGAAAAGGTTTCTCCCACGTTGAAAGCTTCGCCGTCAGCATTGAAATTACGGTGGTCATCTTCGTCAAAGGTGGTATTCTCATCAAATTTACCGGTCAGCATACCACTGGCCAGCGGTACACGAACGATCAGGGCTACATCGCGTTCTTCCGCTTTCTCAAACAGCTCGTCAGCCAGGTGCTGTCGGAAGAGGTTAAAAATAATCTGCAGGGAGCTGATGCCCTCCTCATCCAGGCAGATCAGGGCTTCCTCGGTCGTCTCAACACTGGCCCCCCAGTGCTTAATGAGCCCCTCATCCTGCATTTTCCGAAAGTGATCAAAAACCGCTCCCTCTTCGAGCTGTTTTCGAGGTATGCAATGCAACTGATCCAGAAAAAGCTGGGAAACGCCCAGATTTTCAAGGGAACTCTCAACATGCTCACGCATCACCTTATAGGTAAAATTCTGTGGCCATCCATAACCGTTGTCCTGCCGGCGACCCAGTTTAGTGGCCACATAGATTTCCCGCTCGGAGCCACGCTGTTTCAAAAACTTGCCAATGGTACGCTCGCTAATGCCCATGCCGTAAATATCGGCTGTATCAATAAAATTACCCTCCTGGTTCACATAGGTCTGCAGGATGGACAGGGCTTCTTCTTCACCCACTCTTCCCCACTCACTGCTTCCCAGTTGCCAGGTTCCCAGTCCCACTTCAGCGACGGATGCTTCTTCCAATGTTCGATAGTTCATAAATGTTATCTGGTTTGATGTTATTTTAATTATTTTGAATATACATAAACAAAGGGTTCATGCCAGCCGGCGACATTGAACGCTCCACCCACCGGCTTCGCTACGACAAAGCCGAAGATATTGACATGCCGCTGCATTCTTCAAATACGGTGTCGTATTGCTCTATACGCTCATCCCAGCCCAGGTGTTTATTGATATTCTGAAGTGATGCCTTCGGCAGCGGATTGGTTTCACCGGTAAGTAAATCTTTGAGATAGTGAAACAAATCGTCTTCGGTGTCATAGAGCACCGGAGCATGGAGCAGCGGTTTGTGCAGACTCTTCGGAATCAGCTCCGGATAATGCAGACGGTTGGGCACCAGCGGATGACATCCACAATAGACGGCCTCCATAATGGCAACACAGAAAAACTCGTAGGTGGCCGTGGAGACGACGATATCACCTTTATGGAGCAGTTTGCTGTAACTTTCCTTATTCTCCACATAGCCGAAATGAGTGATATGCCGTCCATAGCGCTCCCAGGCTTTTTCAAACTCTTCCGGTTTCTCGTGCTGGGTATCCCCGGCCAGGATCAGATCAAACTTTAAATCGATGTCATTCAGGCGGTTGAGCACCCGGAAAAACATCGCGGGGTTCCGGTCAAACTGCCAGCGCTGATTCCAGACAATAACCGGGTTCTCATTGGAATCTCGCTGATCAGGCTGGGCATCAAAGCGTTTTAGATCAAGTCCCGGGTATAACACAATGCTTTTCGCCGCAATCTTGTCGACCGGATAATAGTGCAGATCATCGGGATAGTGCTGCAGAAATTTCGGGAGTGCATTCAAAAAGTCATCCCGGTGAAAATTAGAGGAAAAGATAAGCCGGTCGGCCGACAGCATGCTCAGATAGTTCAGGTAGCAATACGTCAGGTCCCGTTCTTCGCCCTCAGGTACCGGCTGTGTAAATTGGTTCTCATGCATATACATGACCTTGGGGACTTCTGAGAAACGCGGGTTGGTCAGCGACAAAAAGGAAGGCAGATCGGTCATGCTGCTTACCAGGAGCAGGTCGATTTCTGCCTCCACATCCTGAGCCATTCCCGCAAGCACTACCGCATTGCCGTGCATGCGCCATTTTCTGCCCTTGTAACTCAGGTTGACAGGAATGATGTTGTGCCTGGAATGCTCTTGAAGCCCCTTCAAAAAAGCTTTATGTGAACCGCTGTAAAAAGGTTCAACAGCTAATATATTCATGCGCTCTTCAAATTGATAATTGGTTGATCGAATGGGCACAGTATCTCAATAAAAGATCCTATTTCAAAATGATACACCCGGCCGCAGTCCCTCCGCCCCGGCCTCACCGGAACCGGGATTCAATGTCTTCCAGCGGAATATACTCGATGGTTGGTTTGTCCAGAGGATCCTTATAGGGTTCATCGCAGGCAAAAAGCTGATCCAACATATTTTCCATTTCCACATCGGTCAGCTTTTTGCCGCTGGGAATCGCGGTTTTGGAGGCAAACGCGATAGCCAGCTTCTTGCGCTCATCCAGCTCCACCTTGCCCTCCAGCTCTCGGTACTGGTATAACATGGATTTAAGAACAGACTGCTCATCCCCTACGTCGATATCCGCCGGGACCCCGCTTACCATGGCCGTGTTGCCACTGAGCAACTGCACATTGAATCCCATGCGCTGAAGGATGGGGTGCAGCTCTTCCAGCAGAGAAAATTCCGAGGCCGAAAATTCCACATTCTGGGCAAACAGAAGCTGCTGGGTGCTGGGAATAGCTTCTTCGGTAGCACTCAGTGCTTTTTCATAGACAATCCGCTTGTGTGCGGCATGCTGATCGATCATGCAGAGGCCGGAACGCGTCTGCGTTAGAATGTAGCGGTCATGCAGCTGCCAGAACCCCCGCTCGCGCATTCGCTCCGGGGCCGGATCCTGGTCCTGTTGACTTGAAGCAGCCGGTTGCTCCTCAAAGTCGTAAAGCTGACGGGAGAAATCGCTGTCTTTCTTCTCCGACTTCGATCCGTCGAAATTAATTCGGGAAGGAAATTTCATTGGCTCTTTTTTCCAGCTTTGTTTCTGTGACGATCCGCCAAAACTAAAATCGGAGGAAAATCCACTCGATGGGCTGGCCTGCCGCGAATGCTGGTTGTGACGAGGCACTTCCGGCACAAGGAACTGTTCATTCAAGGCTTTTTTAACTACGGATTTGGTCAGCTTGATAACACTGCGCTCATCCTCAAACTTGACCTCCTCTTTGGCAGGGTGTACATTGACGTCTACCTGCGTCGGGTCCACATTCAGAAAAATGGCATAAAAAGGATATTCTTTCTCCCCTGTCCACCGATCATAAATCTTTAGGATGACATGGGTCAGATACCGATGCTGAAATGGACGCCCGTTGACAAACAGGAACTGCTCGCCGCGGCTCCGTTTGGTCAGCTTGGGATCAGCCAGAATCCCGCGGACGCTCAGGTAGCTGGTCTGCTCCTCAAATTCTATGAGGCTGGCCTTGTAACTCTTCCCAAACATCTCGGCAATTCGTTCCTTCATCGGCTGCTCTTTGGGGAGATCATAGATCGTATCGGTATCAGCGACAAGCTTGAATCCCAGTTCCGGGTTGGCAAGGGCCGCCTGCTGGACGGCCTTTAGGATGTGCCGGAATTCCGTCGCATCTGTTTTCAGGAACTGCCGGCGTGCCCGCACATTGTAGAAAAGGTTCCGTATGGCCACGGAAGTACCGCTGTCCACCGCTGCCGGTTCAAAAGACTTCTCCTCGCCGCCCCAGATCTCATATTTATACCCTATGTCATCCCCGGGGCGCTTGGTCTTGAGGGTAACCTGGGCTACGGATGCGATGGAGGCCATCGCCTCACCACGAAAGCCCAGCGTCCGCACGCGAAAGAGATCATCGACATCCTGTATCTTCGAGGTAGCATGCTGTTCAAAACAAAGTCTGAGATCCTCTTTCCCCATACCGCAGCCGTTGTCGACCACCTGTATAAGCGTTCGGCCGGCATTTTGAATGACAATTTTCAACTGGTCTGCCCCCGCGTCAACAGCATTGTCCAGCAATTCCTTAACCACGGAACTGGGGCGCTGAATGACTTCGCCGGCAGCAATCTTATTGGAAATTTCAGGAGGAAGTTGATGTATGATGGAGTGTTGCGAATCCGTATCCTGGGTCAAAGTACGCGCTAATTTCTGGGTTGATTTTAATTAGGTGAAAAGACAGAGAATCACCGTCTCTGTTTGATGAAGGTCAGAATAACTACAAACGCTTGGAATCTATAACAGGTACATGATGTAGATCACCAGCGACAACCCGAGGGCATACATCAGCACCGAGCGGCCCTGATGGTACTTCTTGTGGTTGCGTTTGATTTGCAGACGCTCTCTTCTGCTTTTCTCCTTTTCCGGATCGTGATGGCGGAAAGGATAATTGAATTTCCTGGGCTTGGGCCGGTACCCGAACATTGGCTTAATCATGGCGGCTTCCTTTCTGTTGAGATAGAAGGTTTCCATTCAATATTATAAATATAACCAGAAATTTCATCAATTTGCAGCGGTTCTATTTGTTTCTTTTCATGCTGTGCACCTGCTTTATTTTTTTACTATACTTATAGGCAAATTAAATTCGAAATTTATTGCTGAAATCACATGAGTTACGACAAAATTACTGCACCCGAAACGGGCACAAAAGTAGAAAAAAAATCTGATGGTTCACTAAAAGTCGGGGATAACCCCATTGTTCCATTCATTGAAGGAGATGGCATCGGCGTTGATATTACTCCCACCATGCGCCATGTACTGGACAGCGC
The DNA here is from genome assembly GCF_900182555.1 of Fodinibius sediminis. Classification (GTDB taxonomy): domain Bacteria; phylum Bacteroidota; class Rhodothermia; order Balneolales; family Balneolaceae; genus Fodinibius; species Fodinibius sediminis. The sequence goes on from NZ_FXTH01000002.1 coordinate 59,165, forward strand.
TGTAGAAAAGGCGTATGATGGCGAGAAGAAGATTGAATGGTTTGAAATATATGCTGGTGAGAAGGCCCTTGATCATTACGGAGACGACAACTGGCTGCCGGAAGATACTTTGAAAGCAATTGAGGATTATAAAATTGCGATTAAAGGCCCCCTTACCACCCCGGTAGGTGGCGGGATCCGTTCGCTGAACGTGGCAATCCGGCAGAAACTGGACCTTTTTGCCTGTGTACGCCCGGTGAAGTATTACCAGGGAACTCCCAGCCCGGTCAAGCATCCTGAAAAAACGGATATGGTTATTTTCCGCGAGAATACCGAGGATATCTATGCGGGTATTGAGTACCAGACCGGCACCAAGGAAAACAAAAAGCTCAAGGACTTCCTTATAAACGAAATGGGCGTCACCAATATCCGCTTCCCTGATACCACCTCGCTCGGCATTAAACCCATTTCCGAGGAGGGAACCAAGCGACTGGTGCGATCAGCTATCGACTACGCCCTTGAAATGGATCGCGACAGCGTCACCCTGGTACACAAAGGCAATATCATGAAATTCACCGAAGGAAGCTTCAAGAACTGGGGCTATGAAGTCGCACGTGAGGAGTATGATGCAGAAGTCATCGGTGAAGGCCCCTGGTGCAAGCTGCCCAACGGCCTGGTCGTAAAAGATGTGATTGCTGATGCATTTCTCCAGCAGATTCTTACACGTCCTGATGAATATGATGTCATCGCCACAATGAACCTCAACGGCGACTATATTTCCGACGCCCTTGCCGCTTGCGTGGGTGGCATTGGTATCGCGCCCGGAGCCAACATCAACTATAATACGGGTCTTGCAGTCTTTGAGGCGACACACGGTACGGCTCCAAAATACACCGGCCAGGACAAGGTTAATCCCGGGTCCATCATTCTGTCCGGCGTAATTATGCTGCGCTATATGGGATGGGGCGAAGCTGCCGATCTCATTGAAAAAGGAATCGAGGCTGCCATTAGCCAGAAACAGGTAACCTATGATTTTGAACGCTTGATGGAAGGAGCTACACTGTTAAAATGCTCTGAATTCGGCGACAAAATTGTTGAGAACATGTAATACAGCCCGCGCGCTTATTCAGAACCCGCAAAGTTGAATACACTTTGCGGGTTTCTTTATATGGGGAAAAAATTACAGATTCTGAAAGGCCGGGGACGCTTTAAGCGTATTCCAGATTTCCGGATAGTCGGCAAGTTTTTTACCGATCTGTTCGATAAGCTGCGCCTTTGAAAGCTCAACATTGGCTATTCCCCGTACTCCTCCCTCGCCTTCCAACGGCTTGGAATGCGTCTGCCGGGTAGAAACTTTAGCCGCGGCTGCTTCAGCGGCTTTCCGGTAGGCAATCAGGAATTCCGGATTGCCCAAACCCGACGCCTCCCCCGCTGATTGAGCTCTTTCAGCCCGAATCGACTCGAGCTTGTCGGATAATGAACGCATCAGCAGTATAGTGGCCCGGGAAACCGCTTTCGACTCTGCCGTAGCGGCATCGCTGCCAACTGCAGTTGCATAAGCCTGGATTGCCTCGTTCTCAAAGGTTACCGTCTCGCTGGTGAACCATGCGGGCGAGGGGGTTTCGGACACTGTGACAGAAGATTCATCGGTTTCGGGCTGGCGTGTATTGGAGGTACTGGAACAGGAAGATATGGCAAAAAGAACGGCAGCAAGTATAAGTATATAGTAGCGATGCATAATTTATTCTTGAAATTGCGCCGGCCGGGACCATCACGGGGATAATCGTACAGCCGGCTTGGGTTGGCCATTAAGATCACCTAAAGTTTAGGTACTGTCAAGCCTCCGAAAGGTTCCGCTTGAATCTACTCTTCCGCTGATGATGATAGTTCGGATTCCATCGGCTTCCTCTTCAGCATTCCCAGCGTGACATCCCGGACAAACTCCTCGCCGTCACGCCATATTTTAAGGGTCACCTCCTCCCCCGGCTGCAGTACCGCAATCTTCTGCTGCAGTTCATTTGACTCATTAACCGCAAAACCATCCACACTCAGCACTACGTCATCGCGCATCAGGCCTGATTCGTCGGCCGCGCCCCCAGGCCTGATATCCAGGATTTGGACGCCCCTGATGCGATCCATAGCCAGCTCACGGGCCACTGTGGCATCAACAGTATTTATGCTCACGCCCAGCAGCGCCCGCCGCACCTCTCCGAACTCGATGATGTCCCGGGCAACCTTCAAAGCCAGATTCGAAGGAGCTGCAAAACCATAGCCCTGATAGTTGCCGCTCATCGAGGCAATAGCCGTATTGACCCCGATCAGCTCTCCGCTCGTATTAACCAGCGCACCACCGCTGTTCCCCTTGTTGATAGCGGCATCGGTCTGAATGAAGCTCTCGATGCGCATCTGATCTTCGATAATCCGCATGTCACGGCCAAGCGCACTTACAATACCTGCTGTTACTGTTGACCGCAGCCGAAAGGGATTGCCAATAGCCAACACCCAATCTCCCACTTCCACTTCGTTGGAGTTCCCAATCGTTATGGCCGGAAGTTTCATGGCATCTATCTTCATAACGGCCAGGTCAGTGGTCGGGTCTCTGCCCACGACCCGGGCCGAAAAGGTACGTTTATCATGCAGTGTTATTTCAATGCCATCCTCTACAGCTCCGTCAATAACATGGTTATTTGTCAAGATATAGCCATCACTACTGATAATGATCCCGGATCCGACGGTCCGGGCCCTGCGAGGAAAAATTTGTCCCCAGAAATCCTGCTCACCGTCATGGAATTCATCATCCGGCATCTCGACCCGGCTCACCGGCACTTCCGTTTCAATATAAACCACCGTGGGTTTAACCTGTTCAGCTACATTCCTGAAAAGAAAGCGGTCATCAACTTGCTCCAGCTCTTCATTTGAAAAAATCGGCTTGCTGCTGTATTTGATCTCGGTGGCATTGACCTCCGCCCGGTCATCCGTATTCTCCCGGGGATACAGGACAATCACCATCCCCACCAGTACGCCAATCAAAAGCAATAATATCCCTGACAAATAACGATCCCGATTCTTCATAACGATTCCTGCAATATATGTTCAAATATGGCATCTGACTTTCGATCTTTTAACCCTTCAACATGGTACTTCAGATAGCGATCCAGATGCCCGATTAAGGCCTTGAGCTCCCCGTTTTGAAACGGGATGTCAAACAAGAGCGAACTCTTGGAACGAAGTGCAATCGCCAGAAACTGGTACTGGTTGTCTGTCAGCTTATAGGTATGTGACGTTACACTCTCGGTAGATATTAAACCAGATTCCAGGTTCAAATAGTTCGTTTGCCGGGGATTTGAGGATTCTCCAAGCTGAAGTCCGACCCCGACAAGCATGGCCAGTCGAACTTGAAGGTAGGGAAACAGCATCGGCGGGTGGATATCAGTCTCATCAAGCCAGAGCAACATCCTTCTGGTAAAATCGAAAAGCGGTTTGTTGACTTCGTTGTCATGGAGCAGCTGACTAATCAGCTCAACGGCTGATGTCATAGTTGCCATCTTCTCGAAGTCAGTACGCACGCTCCAAGTCTTTTCACTGTAACTGGCTTCACTCAGGATCTGTACCGACCGCGACCCCTTGTAATAATAAACCACATCCAGCAAGTTTCCCACCTCAATCAGGCCAGAAAATTTACTTTTTGGCTTTTTGGCTCCCCGGACCATGAGAGCTATTTTCCCATGCTCCCGGGTGAACATGGTCACAATCTTGCTTGACTCTTGATAATCAACGGCCCTGAATATAATGGCTTCGGTGTGGGTAATCATTCCTTTCCTATCATCATCGCATTATACACTTCTATAGAAAAGGACGTATAGTACCGTCAGAAATGCAACCGATAATTATTAATTGCCGGTCCCGGTCAGTTGTATCGACTTGACCGGCCGGTTGTTGATCACGGAATTTTCAATAAGCTTCAGTTTCTCGGTCGACTGTTCGATCAGGGCATTGAAATCTCCGTTACTCGGTGTCATTTGATCCTTAAAATAGAGGACATTCTGCCGGTCAACCCACGGCTCCACCCCTTGATCGCCGGCAGAAACCGTCTGGAATAGTGCTTCTTCCCCCTCTCCGAAGGAAAATACTGCGTTATTGCTGCCCGTCTGAGCCTCCACAGCAGCGGTCGTTGAGGCCGTCTGACTGCCCCCCTCCCCTGTATCCATAAAAAGCCATGCTCCCCCCGCTGTTATGGTGAGGGCCAGGGTAGCTGCCACGGCATATTTATAGACTGGCCTCACGGATGTGCCGGCCGCCCGGTTCTGTTCAGCTTTTTCAGCTGCCTGCGATAGAATACGGTCGCATAGTTCCGACGGAGGATCCTTCTGTGGCAGTTTATCGAGCTTGGCAAGCGTCTGTCGCATACTTTCAACTTCGATTAGAAGATTTTCATCCTCCATCATCGCCCGTTCCATCAGTAGCTCCTCCGAAGGATCCATCTCCTTCATCAGGTACCGAATACAATCATTATCCTCGTTGCGCATAATTTTGCTCTTCTTGTTCTTTTTCTTTATCAAAAAGTTTTCGAAGATTTATTAACGCATACCGCATGCGTCCTAGTGCGGTGTTTATGGAAACATCTGTCAAGTCGGCAATTTCCTTAAACGGCATTTCGTAGTAATGACGCAGCATTACCACTTGACGTTGTTCCTCAGGAAGTTCGGCTATATGTTTCATCAGACTACTTTTAGCCTCCTCTTTTTCAAGCTGTTCCTGTGCGCTGATAAGATCTTCATCAGGCAAACGATCGTAGAAGTCAGTGTTTGATTCCTCGTCGTAGTTAGAACTAACGTCCACAAACCGTTTTTGTTTTCTTAAATAATCAATTGTGGCGTTATGGGCTATACGCATAACCCATGCAATCCATTTACCCTGCTCATTGTAGGTATCGTCCATCTTCGTAATGACCTTGGTGAAGGTTTCCTGGAAGATGTCATCCGCCTTGCCGGCGCTTCCCACCATACTGTAGATATAGGAATAAATTTTCGTCTGATGACGATTCATTAACTCGCTGAATGCCTGCTCATCACCGTTTTGACGGTAAAATCGAACCAGATCCTTGTCATCCAGCTGTTGGTATTTTTTACTGATATGTTTGGATTGTTCAAGCTTCATAATATCCTCATGCCTGATTTAAGAATTTTTAGTCGGCAATGCAACTATTAATGCATTAAGATGCATCATGGTGACCGTATCTTATGATCAGAACAAAATTTGTTTGTGTTGGAATTCTCTTGTTTTGTTGTGGTTACTACTGAATACGTATTTCCTGTGCATTTTGTTCCATTTCGGTCAATAATCTATTTCCATGGTACTATCTCAGATTATCAATGTGTATCACATGATGATGTTACACGGGCATATAATTGCAATATTCATGCCGATCAAACAAATTCTGCCAGAATGGTGCAATGTGACTCACAGCCCCCCTCTTGCTGCTATTCCTCTTCGACGCCGTGATAATAGGCATACACTTTTTGTCCCGTCTTATTCCCGATCTCTTCCTGGAGCTGCTCCAGGGGCGCCTGCTGGACCGATTTAACAGATCCAAATCTTTTTAACAGCTGCTGAGCCGTTTTATCTCCGATACCCTCAATCTGGGTCAGTTCTGTTTTAATGGTTCTCTTTGACCGCTTATCCCGGTGAAAGGAGATGGCAAACCGATGGGCTTCGTCTCTGATCCGCTGCAGGAGCTTCAGGGCAGACGACTTTTTGGGTATCATGACCGGTTGCGACCTCCCCGGCAGGAAAACCTCTTCGAGCCGCTTGGCCAGGCCGACAACCTCACACTGCCCGTAGAACCCAATATCCCGCAATGCATTGACAGCACTGCTCAATTGTCCCTTGCCGCCATCCACAACAATCAAATCCGGGATCTGCTCCTTCTCTTTCATCACGCGGCTGTAACGGCGGCTGAGCACCTCTTTCATAGAGGCAAAGTCGTCTGGCCCCTCCACAGTCTTAATGTGAAACCGTTTATAGGAACTCTTGCGCGGACGGGCATCTACAAAACAGACCATGGAAGCCACCGGGTCCGTTCCCTGCAGGTTGGAATTGTCAAAACATTCAATGCGCCGGGGCAGGCGATCGAGCCCCAGCTGTTCCTTTAACTCTTTCACCGAATGCGGGATGCGTTTGCGCGCCGCCTTCTCTTTTTCAAGCTTCCGTTCTCCCAGCAGCAGTTTGGCGTTGGACAGCGCCATGCGAATCATCTTCGCTTTCTCTCCACGCTGGGGTCGATGAACCCGTACTTTCTTGCCGCGCTGTTCATACAGATACTGACGAAGTGGCTCATCGTTAACCAGGTCATCACTTATATAGACCTCGTCGGGAATAGCCCCCGCATACTGCCCGGTATAATAGTCCTCCACAAACGATTGCAGCATCTCTCCTTTTTCCAAGTGGCTGATATTCTTCAGGAACCGATGGAATTTACTGATCAGCTTTCCTTCCCGCACCTTGAATAACACGCCACAGGCCTCCGACAGTTCTTCATCCACTTTTATGGCAAAAAGATCCCGATCCACTTTCTTTTTGGCCACTACTTTCATCTTCCGGCTGTATTTCTGGACAGCCTGCAGGCTGTCGCGCAGCCGGGCGGCCTGCTCGAACGCAAGTGCGTCCGAAGCGATCTTCATCTCATCCTTCAGATCCCGGATCAGTGCATCGGTCCGCCCATTGAGCATGCGTTCAACCTTGTGAATGGTCTCGCGGTACTCCTCCAGCTCCCAGTCGCCGGAACAGCTCTCCAGGTAGTCGTCGAAACAGGAGTGCCAGCTGGGGGCTCCCCTCGTACGATCGATAGTCTTGCGGGAGACCGCACAGGTGCACAGTCCAAAAGCCTTTCGAATGGTCTCAAGCATCCGTTTCATATGCCTGACACTGTCGTACGGGCCGTAATATTTGCTCCCGTCGTTAATGACCGTGCGCGTGGGAAACACCCGTGGTCGGTCCGCATTGGTCACACAGATATAGGGATAGGTCTTGTCGTCGCGGTACATGACATTATACCGCGGCTGATGCTTTTTGATCAGGTTGTTCTCCAGGATCAGCGCCTCTGATTCCGAATCCGTGACTATCACCTCCAGGTCGTCAATTTTTTTGACCATCACCCGGATGCGCCCGTCATGGCCCCCGGAATCCTGAAAATAGGAACGCACACGATTGCGAAGGCGCTTGGCTTTGCCGATATAGAGCCGCCGGCCCTTCCGATCCTTAAACATATATACGCCCGGTGAAAGCGGCAGATGATCAACCTTGTCTTTCACATCTACATCGGGGCTGTGGTTGCTGCTCATATTACTCTGTATACAGTATTCCTTCCTCTTTGCACCGGCTAAACTTAACGACTCTGTTCCTGTTATGGAAGCGTCTATTTGCACATTCCGCCCCTTACTTCTAAAAACAAGCCGGTGAAGTTTTTTATTCATTCGGACTACAGCCCGGGCAGACGCCCAATGGGTAAGCCTCTGCCCGGTCATCCGTCATCATGCATAGGCATATTAATCCTCCCTGACTGCGGGGAAGCTTCAATACCTAAGAATGGAAAGATAAATAAAATTTCCCCGCCCTGAGGTTCAAATTGACTGGGAACTCAAAATTATTACCTTTGATAGGTACACGGCAACATCACCCTGCAATATATGACGCTGCGGAAAAAAATATTCCTTGGATTGCTGGTTACCATTCAACTCGCACTCATCTGGCCCATCTATGCTCTTTTCGGAGATGTTCATCTCATGGTTTTGGGACTCCCCCTTTCACTGGCCTGGATCATCGCAATGCTCTTTGCCTCCTTCTTCCTGCTTCTCTGGTACTACTGGACCGATCCGTCCCGTACTTCTTCTCCCCGCCCTCCCAAATCCAAGAGGCCCTGATGGAGAACTGGATCCTTATCCTTATCATATGCGGCATCTACCTGGCAATTACGCTGGCCATGGGGATTATTCCCGGGCTCAAGGTTTCCGACAGCGTCACGGGCTTTGTAGCCGGCGACCGCAGCATGAACCTCTTTATCCTCTATTTTGTAATGGGCGCTTCGGTCTTCTCTTCTTTCGCCTTCCTGGGCGGACCCGGCTGGGCCTATTCCCGGGGCGCAGCGGCCTTCTATATCATTGCGTACGGGATAACCGGCATGATTCCAATCTATTTTTTCGGACCCAAAGTTCGACGGCTGGGCAAAAAGCACGGTTTTGTGACCCAAGCTGAAATTCTGCAGGACCGCTACAACAGCAAGACCCTCTCGGCACTGCTCGCCGCACTCAGTATCCTTGTCTTCATTCCCTACCTCACTCTCCAGATGAAAGGAGCCGGCTATGTAATTACCACCGTAAGCGAAGGCGCCATCCCGCAGTGGCTGGGGGCTGGCGTCGCCTACCTTGTGGTTTTGCTATACGTCTATTTCAGCGGCGTTATGGGGGTCGGGTGGACCAACACCTTCCAGGGCATTTTCATGATGATTATCGCCTGGTTCCTCGGCCTCTACCTGCCGTATAAACTATTTGGGGGCGTTGGTGCCATGTTCACCCAGATTGCCCAGAGTCCCGATGTCTCCAAGGCGATCCTTCAGGCCCCGGGCCTGAATGGGAAAGGTGCCCCATGGAGCTGGTGGGGCTATAGTTCCGCCGTCCTGATTTCCGCCATCGGATTTTCTGTATGGCCCCATCTTTTCATGCGGGCTTTTGCAGCAGACAGCGACCGGACGATGAAAATGACCGCCGTACTTTATCCCACTTTCCAGCTGTTCCTGGTGCCCATCCTGATAATCGGCTTTTCAGCCATTCTCGTTTATCCTGACGTCACCCCGGCCGATACCATACTCCCCTATATACTTACGCAGCTTGATCTTCCCGTACTGCTTGTGGGACTGGTCTTTGCGGGCACACTGGCCGCCTCCATGTCATCGGGCGATGCCATTCTTCATTCGGCGGCCTCCATCGGCGTGCGCGACGGTCTTTCCCTCCTGTTGCCCGACCACCTGAAGACGGACCAGAAAGAGCGGCGTTATATTCGTGTATTGGTAGTCGTCATCAGCATTACCGCCTACTATTTTGCAGTCATCTCGGATGTGCCCATTGTAAACCTTCTGCTGGGCTCCTATGGAGGGGTCGCACAGATATTCCCGCTTGTTTTCTGTATGTTTTACTGGGAACGAGCCACCGGTAGCGGGGCCCTTGCAGCTTTGACGGGGGGAGTTGCCACAACTATCTTTTTCCTGCTCTACCCTGATCTTCGGCCGGTGCCCATGCATGAAGGGATCTATGGTCTCATAGTCAATATTTCCCTGCTCACCGGCGTTAGCCTGGCGACACCGCCAGAATCTGAAGACCGAATTGAACGATACATCCAAGCCTGATGAAACATACCCAAACACAGCCCGACATTCCCATTGTCTTTGAAGATGATCACCTGCTTATTATTGATAAACCGGCAAACCTGCTCTCCCAGAAAGACCACACCGGGGATCCCGATGTACTGACACTCTGCAAACAATATCTCCAGCGCAGCAAAGGAGCAGCGCGCCCCCCCTATCTCGGCTTGGTCCACCGGCTTGACCGGCCGGTCAGCGGTCTCATGCTGCTGGCAAAGACGAGCCATGCGGCTCAGTCCCTGGCCCGGCAGATCAATGACCGGACCGTGCAGAAAACCTACTGGGCCGTAACCGGTGGGCGTCCTCCGACCAATGGCATGCTTACCCATTACCTGCTCAAGAAGCATGATAAGAACATTGTCCAGGTTGCCTCTTCCAAAAATAAAAAGGCTAAAAAAGCCATTCTTTCTTTTGTAACCATTGATCAAAGAAAAGAGCTTAATCTCTTATCCATTCACCTGCAGACAGGACGCCCCCATCAGATTCGTGTTCAGCTTGCCAGCGAGGGATATCCCATCTGGGGTGACTACAAATACGGTATCAAGCAGCCGGACGGCCGTCATATTGCACTGCGGGCTGCCGAACTGGCGTTGCGCCATCCCATCACCGGTGAACACCTTCATTTTGAAGCTGAACCTCCGAAAGCGGCTCCCTGGTCGCTTTTCACTTCCGCTCATTCCCCACAAGACCAGGATGCCCCGAGTCCATGAAACCAGATCAACTGAGCCCGTCTGCTTCTTTTATTGCTGTCAAATTTTTTGGCCTGACCCGGGAGCCGGAATTCCGCGATCTCTTTGATACAGGAACCGTCCGCTATTATGAAAAAATCTGTGCCTCACTGCCCTCGCCATTGCACTATTATCACTATTGGCTAAGGTTCAGATGGGTACGTTCGCTTTACATAAAGATTGAAGAGCTGCTGCTGCCGGGAGATCTGCTGCATATTCTTGCCCGCAAATGGTACCTGCGGCGGTTGGTTGACCGGCTGCTTTCGGAGGGCTATGAGCAGGTTTTTGTGCTGGGGGCAGGCTTTGACCATCTCGGCCTTCATTATGCCCGCCGGGGCCTGCCGTCGCTTGAACTTGATACCCCCCGGATGATCAGATTAAAAAAAATGCTGCTCGACCGACATTACCCCGCACACCCTCATCCTGCGCTTCGTCCGCTGCATCTGCCTCGCCAGTCGCTGTCAGATTTTCTCCGGCAGCAGCACTGCCTTTCAGCAATGAAAAAAACAGTTGTCATTGCCGAAGGTTTTTTCGATTATCTGCAAAAAGCTGTTGTTGACGATATTCTGTCAACCCTGAAGAACTATTTTTCTTCACCGGCCCTGGTCAGCACCCATTTTGCTCTCAACGAGCTGCCGCCTGCTCATCGCTGGGTCTTCCGGACCAGCCTGAAGATAGCGGGAGAACATCTGCAATTTGATGCTTCCATGGAAGAGTTCCAGGCGCTGCTGCAGGATCACCAGTTCCGGTTGCAGCAAAAGATGGACCGCGAACAGATGAAACAGGAATTATTTTCCACCCTTCACACCCGTTTAGACCTCCTGAAAGGATTTTATATCTTTTCGACCCAATAAATTGTATTAGTGCCACTTTATTGGAACACTGATGAAATCCTAACTGTTGAAGAAATGGAGCAAAGCCACTCTAACCCTCAGAGCCATGACAGGATATGGACCATGATGGATAATGAAGGCCTCACAAAGTATGAAGCGCTTGAACTTATTACCCCCGTTGTGGACGACGAGGTGTGTGAGGAGACTCGCAATGCTTTTTTTCAATACATCGCCCGCCATCAGGATGTAAGGAAGAAATATGAATCGATTAAAAACATCAAACTGCTGGTCGGATCCCGATGCCCCAGCGCCTGTGCACCTGACACCCTTCGCGATGAGATAAAGCGGCTGATCAAACAGCAGTAGGACTAATATTCTGTGATTCCTGCACACATGGAGTCTTCGGGCTGTCCGCATTCATTCATCCTGATGCAGGCTGGAAAATCACGCTCTTATTCCTTTCGGTCCTCGACCTGCTTTTTTTCTGTCAGTTCCCCCGGCAGGGTTTTACTTGATTTGGCCCCGAGCTCACGCAGCATCTCCACCTGGCGCACCACATTGCCGCGCCCCTCGGAAAGACGTCCCATCGCCTCATCGTAGCTTTCCCGGGTTTGCCGGATGCGCTGCCCGATATCCTTCATACTCTCCACAAAAAGCACAAACTTATCATACAATGCTCCCCCCCGGTCGGCAATCTCCTGCGCATTTTTACTCTGGTACTCCTGCTTCCAAACGCTGTCGATGGTAGCCAGGGTAGCCAGAAGCGTAGAGGGACTTACAATCACGATATTTCTATCAAATGCATCGTAGTAGAGGCTGGCGTCCTGCTGCAGGGCCACTCCAAAGGCCGATTCAATGGGTACAAACATGAGGACGAAATCGGGGCTGTTTCCGCCATAGAGCCGTTCATAGTTCTTGCTGCTGAGACCCTTTACATGGCTACGCAGGGAAGTAATGTGCTGTTTTAGTGCCTGGTTTCGCTCTGCTTCCTCATCGGCCGAAGTAAACCGCTCGTAGGCCGTCAGCGATACTTTTGAATCAATAACCAGCCGTTTTTCATCGGGCAGATGCACCACCACATCGGGGTACAGGCGACGGCCGTCACCGGTGGTGTGGTGTTCCTGAATTTCATATTCCCGCCCCTTGCTCAGCCCCGACTTCTCGAGTATTCGCTGCAGAATCACCTCACCCCAGCTGCCCTGGGTCTTTGATTCTCCCTTAAGTGCCCTTGTTAAATCCTTGGCCTCCTGTGCCATATGCTGGTTCATCTCTTTAAGGTGCTTCAAGTGCTGCTCCAGAGAACTGCGTCCCTTGATGTCCTCCTTGTGGGTTTCCTCCACCTTGTTTTTAAACGCCTCCATTTTCTCACCCAATGGCTTCAGCAGCTGATCAAGCTTCTCTTTGTTCTGTTCGGTAAATTTCTGGGATTTTTCTTCCAGGATCTTATTCGCCAGGTTCTCAAACTCGTCCCTGAACCGGTCCTGCAGGTTTTTCATCTCTTCTTTCTGCTCATTCAGGCGCTCCTTCAGGTTTCGATAATCCGCTTTAAGTTCAGCCAGCTGCTTCTCCGCCTCGCTGGCGCGCCGTTCCGCTTCCTTTTTGTCCTGCTCGGTCTCCCGCAGCTGCGTCCCCAGGTTCTCATTTCGCTCCTCCAGGCGGGAGATCGTCTGCATGGCCTGTTCGCGCTGCTGCTCCAGGGCTTCAGCCTCTTCCTGGTCCAGGGCCCGGCTGCTTTTGCTTTTGAAATGGGCGATGGCATACCCCAGGACAAGACCAACGATGATAAATAAGATTGCAGTCAGTTCCATTTATTATGAATTGAATGTTGAAGGTTTTTGCTTATGACTTCTGCCCATAAAAGGTAGAAAGTAAAAAGGATAAAGTTTAATTGTTCGCCTAATTCCTTCTTCATTCTCCCTGCCTGCAAGATAAGCCTGTCAGTGACAGGGTTATGTCACCCTCAAATAGGCTATACATACCCCGCCCAGAATACACCAGAATATTCCTTACTACTCTGCCGATCGCAGTAGTTTGCCCGGCGCTGCATAGCGGGGGGTCACCACGAGCAGATGCGCAGTAAGGACCACCGGCTAACACGCTCGTCCGGCGTTTCTGAATCTTTTGCCCCCCCTGTCGGGCGGCTTTGCTCATGATCGCTCTCAACGGAGGAGTCATTATGGCTTTATCCGGGCAGAAATAAAAGCGTGCGGAGAAACCAATACATCGATATTCCACATGTAAAACCATTTTTGTTATTTTAGGGCGGATACACTTATTTTCGACCACTCTTGTTGAACCTGAATCTTGTTATCGATGTCAAAACGTACTCTTGTCACTTCTGCCCTGCCCTACGCCAACGGCCCCATCCACCTGGGCCACTTAGCCGGTGCTTACCTGCCGGCCGACCTCTACGTCCGCTACAAACGGCTCAAGAGGCAGGATATCCTGTATATATGCGGCTCGGATGAACACGGTGTCCCCATTACCATTGCGGCAGAAAAGGAAGGGGTGGATCCCCAGGATATTGTGGATAAATTTCACAGCCGCAACAAAGAGGTTTTCGACAAGATTGGCATATCCTTTGATTATTACGGGCGCACCAGCTCCCCGGTTCACCACGAGACTTCCCAGGATTTTTTCTCGAAGCTGTATGAGGACGGCGTCTTTGTTCAAAAGACCGAGGAACAGCTCTATGATCCCAAGGCCGATATGTTTCTGCCCGACCGTTACGTGAAAGGAACCTGTCCCAACTGCGGCTACGAGGAGGCCTATGGGGATCAGTGTGAAAACTGCGGGACTTCACTCTCGCCCACTGAGCTAATTAATCCCAAGAGTGCGATTACCGGCGATACGCCCGAAACCAGAAAGACCAAGCACTGGTACCTGCCGCTGGGCGATTTCCAGGAACGCCTGGAAAAATGGATCGACAGCCGGGAAAACTGGAAGCCGAACGTTGCCGGACAGGTTAAAAGCTGGCTCAATGACGGCCTGGCTGACCGGGCGGTCACCCGCGACCTTACCTGGGGCGTCCCGGTCCCCCTGGAAGAGGCCGAGGGCAAAGTCCTTTACGTCTGGTTCGACGCCCCCATCGGCTACATTTCAGCCACCAAGGAGTGGGCCCAGGAGCAGGGCGATCCGGAACGATGGAAGACCTACTGGCAGGACGAAGAGACGGATCTCATCCACTTTATAGGCAAAGACAATATTGTATTTCACTGCATCATGTTTCCCGCGGTCCTGATGGCTTACGGCAATTACGTACTGCCCAAAAACGTACCCGCCAATGAGTTTTTGAACCTGGAAGGCAGGAAGCTCTCTACCTCCCGCGGCTGGGCTGTGTGGCTGGAAGATTATCTTGACGATTTTGAAGCCGATCTACTTCGCTACGTGCTGGGTACGACGCTTCCCGAAACCAAGGACTCTGACTTTTCCTGGGAAGACTTTCAGAATAAAGTGAACAGCGAACTGGCCGACATCCTGGGCAACTTCGTCTTCCGAACCACCTCTTTTACTCATAAGTATTTTGACGGGACGGTTCCCGAATTAAAGGACCCTTCAGAACAGGACCGGGAGGCCCTCGCCCAGATAGCGATTCAGAAGGAAGCCATAGCAGAGGCGTACGAGGAATTCAAAATGCGCGAAGCTATTGCCGAGACAATGAAGCTGGCCCGCATCGGCAATAAGTATTTCACGGACATGGAACCCTGGAAAACTCGCAAGGAGGATATGGACACCTGCGGCAACACCCTGCATGTGTGCCTGCAGATTACGGCGGCCATAAGCATCCTGTTTGAGCCGGTGCTGCCACACAAGATGGCCACCCTGCGCAAAGAGCTGCACCTGGACGACAACCTCAGCTGGCAGCAGGTGGGTCCGAGCCTACTGCAAAGCGGGTCCGGCATAGAAAAAGGAGAAATATTATTCACTAAAATCGAGGATGAGCAAGTGGAAGAACAGCTGGAAAAACTGGAACAGCGCGTCACAGAAAATCAGTCTGCCGACGAGAAGTACGAACCGCTCAAGCAGAATATGGAGTTCGACGACTTCCTGAAGATGGACCTTCGGGCCGGTCGTATTGTGGAGGCCGCGGCCATTGAAAAAGCAGACAAGCTCCTGAAGCTGACGGTTGACCTCGGCTTTGAGCAGCGCACCATCGTTTCAGGCATTGCCAATGATTTTGCTCCCGGCGAGATTGTGGGCCAGCAGGTATGTGTGGTTGCCAACCTTGCACCCAAAAAGCTGATGGGGGTGCAAAGCAACGGGATGATTCTGATGGCCGAAGAAGAGGACGGATCTCTGAAATTTGTGGAAACCGACGCCCGGCCCGGATCACCGGTAACCTAGGAGAAGCCGGGGAGCAGTTCCTTGATAAACGGCGGGGCGGGGCCTGCCCCTCCAGTGATGGACTCGGTTCTCCACCACCGATGGCATATTGCCGACCTGCAGAAACGCCATTTACAATTTTTGAAAAAATCCATTTGTAAGTAAACATCCTGCATTACATTTTAATGCCAAATTATTGCTGAAAGGCGGATAGTATCTACAGTTAACATAACGAGGATTAGCATTGGCTCAGACAGACACAACAGCACGGGGTAACTGGAATTCAAAACTGGGATTTATCCTGGCAGCCGCAGGCTCGGCCGTCGGACTTGGAAACATTTGGGGCTTCCCCACCCAGGTTGCCTCCAATGGAGGGGCCGCTTTCCTTTTTATCTACCTGCTATGTGCTTTTGCGATCGGCTTCCCTGTGATGGTGGCTGAAATAACCATGGGACGAAAGACCGGTCGTAATCCCGTGGGGGCTTTCAAGGCTCTCGGAGACAATAAGCTGATGTATTCGGCTATCGGCATGTGGGGGCTTATCTGCGGGGTGATGATCCTTGCCTTTTATACCGTCATTGCAGGATGGACCGTAAGCTATGTTTTTGAAGAGATTTTCTTCTACCTCCAGATGAATGAATGGGCCACGTGGATTTCCGACACCGGCAATGGCCCCATCAATGCTGTTTTCGCTACGGTCTTTATGGGAGCTACTATTTCCATCATCCTGGGCGGTGTGAGCGAAGGAATCGAGCGGGCCACCAAATTCATGATGCCCCTGCTGCTTGTGATTCTTGTTATTATGATCGGCTATGTTCTAACCCAGCCGGGGGCAGGCGTCGGACTCGAGCAGTACCTGGTGCCCGACTTCTCCAAGGTGACAGCCGGCCTTGTTTTCTCGGCTATGGGACAGGCCTTCTTTTCCCTCTCACTGGGGATGGGAGCACTGATTACCTACGGCTCGTACCTCAGCAAAAAAGAAAACATCCCTGAAGCGGCCGCTTATGTCACCCTGACGGATGCTTTCATCGCTTTCCTGGCCGGTCTGCTGATCATTCCTACCATGTACATGGCCCAGGCGCAGGGGGTAGCGATCTTCGACGAAAGCGGCAACCTGTTGGCCAGTGCAGCCCTCATTTTCCAGGTCCTCCCGCAGCTCTTCCATGAAATGGGCGGATTGCTGGGACTTATTTTCGGAGGCACATTCTTCTTTCTGCTCAGCATTGCAGCCCTCACCTCCACCATTTCGCTGCTGGAGGTCCCTGTCTCCTATGCCATCGACGAGCACAATATCTCCCGCAGAAAAGCGGCCAGGTATATCGGCGGGGGAGTCCTGATCATCTCCCTGATCATCTCTTTTGACACCTCTCTTATCGATCTTTTTGTCGTCATCTTCAATGAGGTGGGCTTGCCGCTTGGCGGTTTTCTGATCTGCATTTTCCTGGGCTATTACTGGAAAACGGATAACGCCCTGCGGGAGATGGAATCCGGCTATCCCAATGTTATGAAGAGTGTTTTTGCCAAAATATGGCCCCTGTTTATCAAAGTTATAGCGCCCCTGGCCATTTTATACAACCTCTTGTCTGGGTTGGGACTAATTTAATGCTTGTTATCCTTCATCTGACATGGTATTTTTGTGCCACTAATTTTGAAGAATGATAACCACTATTTATGGCAAAAGTTTCTACCTCTAATTTTAGAACCGGCATGGTGATTGAGGTTGACAATGAGCTCTACTCCATTGTTGACTACCAACATGTCAAACCCGGCAAAGGCGGGGCCTTTATTCGTACCAAACTCAAGGGCGTTGTCAACGAAAAAAACATTGAGAAAACCTTTCGCTCGGGTGAAGATGTCATTGAAGTCCGTGTAGAACACCAACCCTACCAGTTTCTTTACCGCGACGGCAACCTCTACTATTTCATGCACCAGGAAACCTACGAGCAGCTTCCCGTTGAAGAGGAACGCGTAGAAAAAGCGGAGTTCATTGCCGAGGGCCAGGTTTGCACACTCGTTGTCGATGTGGACAACGAAAAAATACTGTATGCCCATCCTCCCGACCATATTGTGGCTACAGTGGCAGACACCCGCCCCGGCCTCAAGGGTGATACCGCTCAGGGCGGCAGCAAGCCGGCAACCCTCGAATCCGGTGCAACCGTACAGGTGCCTCTTTTTATCAATGAAGGTGAAAAAATAAAAGTCGACACCCGTACTGCTGAATACATCGAACGTGTAACATCAAATTAATTGTCTATTATGGATTTAAAAGTTATTGAAAATCTTCTTACTCTCATTGCCAAAAGCGAAGTAAATGAAGTGTCGATAGAGGAAGGAGATTTTAAAATCAAAGTAAAAAAGAAGGCTGATGTTGAACAGCCGGCGATGCCCGTACAATACCAGCTGCCAGCACAGACCGCGGCCGTACAGCCGCCCGCCGGTGCCCCTCAGCAGACTCAGCAGGCCCAGCAGCAGCCGGCCCCGGCCCCCGAGCAGGAATCCACTGATGAATCTTCCGCCTCTGAGGAACCTTCCGGCGAAGTGGTTAAATCGCCCATTGTGGGAACCTTCTACCGATCCCCCTCTCCCGATGATGATCCCTTTGTGCATGTTGGCGACCAGGTTGAAAAAGGTCAGACCATCTGCATTGTCGAAGCCATGAAAATCATGAACGAAATCGAATCTGACTATTCCGGTGAAGTTAAGAAGATCCTAGTAGAGGATGGAGAACCGGTAGAATACGATCAACCATTATTTATCATCGGATAAAAACAGATTATTCATGTTTAATAAAATTCTTATCGCCAACCGTGGCGAAATTGCGCTTCGTATCATTCGTACTTGCAAAGAGATGGGCATTAAAACGGTGGCTGTATACTCCACCGCCGACAACGACAGCCTTCATAAGAAATTTGCGGATGAAGCCGTCTGTATCGGTCCCCCGCCCAGCAAAGACAGTTATCTGAAAATTCCCAGTCTCCTGGCAGCAGCTGAAATAACCAATGCAGAGGCTATCCATCCCGGATATGGCTTCCTCTCCGAGAAAGCTGAATTCTCACGCATCTGCAAAGAGCATGACATCACCTTTATCGGCCCCTCCCCGGATAGCATAAGCAACATGGGCAACAAGACGATGGCCAAGGAGACCATGATCAGAAATGAAGTACCGGTCGTGCCGGGCAGTGACGGTGTGGTAGAGAATATTGAGGATGCACGCAAGGTATGCGAAGAGATCGGCTACCCCGTCATCATCAAGGCCTCGTCGGGCGGAGGCGGTCGCGGCATGCGTATCGTCCGTGCAGCCGAGAACCTGCAAAAGTCCTACAGCATGTGCAAGAATGAAGCCGAATCGGCCTTTGACGACCCGGATGTCTATATTGAAAAATTTGTTGAGGATCCGCATCACGTGGAAATCCAGGTGTTGGCCGACCAGCACGGCAATGTGATTCACCTTGGCGAGCGCGACTGCTCGCTGCAGCGTCGCCATCAAAAGATCCTGGAGGAAGCCCCCTCCCCTCTTATGACACCCGAGCTCCGTGAAGAGATGGGACAGGCAGCCATCAACGCGGCAAAATCCGTGGACTATGAAGGAGCAGGAACGGTTGAGTTCCTGGTCGACAAAAACAAAGACTTCTACTTCATGGAGATGAACACGCGCATCCAGGTTGAGCACCCTGTCACCGAAGAAATTACCAATTACGACCTGGTTGCAGAACAGATCAAAGCAGCTGCTGGAGTAGAACTTGAGCAGAAAGAGCTCAAGATGCGGGGACATGCCATCGAGTGTCGCATCAACGCCGAAGACCCGGAACATAACTTCCGGCCCTCGGCAGGAACCATCGAAGTTTTTCATACTCCCGGTGGACACAGCGTTCGGGTCGATACGCACGCCTATGCCGGCTACAAAATTCCACCCCACTACGATTCGATGATCGGCAAGCTGATTGTGAGCGCACCTACGCGCGAAGATGCCATCAAGCGCATGCGCCGCTCCCTCGAAGAATTCATTATCGAAGGGGTCAAAACAACGATTCCCTACCACATCCAGCTTATGGACGATGAAAATTTCCAGCAGGGCAAGTTCAACACCCATTACCTTGACACGTTCAAATTTAACCCCGACCGTAATTAGAAAGGCATATTATTATGAGCTATCCCGAAGATCTGAAGTATACAAAAGAACACGAATGGATTCGCGACAATGGTGATAACACTGCCACTATAGGCGTTACTGATTTTGCCCAGAGCGAACTGGGTGATATTGTCTTCGTGGAACTCGAGCCGGAGGGAACCGGGTTTGACAAGGATGAGGTTTTTGGCACCGTGGAAGCGGTCAAGACCGTATCCGAGCTTTTTGCACCGGTTGACGGCGAGATTATTGAAATCAACGAAGCCCTTGAAGCCGAGCCCGAGCTGGTCAATGACGACCCCTACGGCGATGGGTGGATGGTCAAAATAGCGATAAGCAACCCTTCGCAGCTCGATGATCTCATGTCTGCTGACGAGTACCAGGACATTGTTAGTTAATCCAAACCACTATACAGCACCCGCCGCGGTGCCTTTATCTTCCTTTTGGCATGCAACACCGACCTTCTGATTGGATTCTGATTCTCGACTACGGTTCCCAATATACCCAGCTGATTGCCCGACGTATTCGTGAGCTGAATATCTACTGTGAAATTCATCCCTTTAACAAAGATCTTGATGCCTTCCGTAATCAACCGCCCAAAGGAATCATCATGTCAGGTGGTCCCAGCAGCGTCAATGATCAGGGGGCTCCCGGACTGAACGAGGAGATTTTCGATTTAAAGGTGCCGGTTCTGGGCATTTGTTATGGCCTGCAGATACTGGCTCACAGCAAGATTCCCGGCAGTGTTGAACAGGCTGATCACCGGGAATTTGGCCGCTCTGATCTCATTGTTGATGACAGCTCCGACCTGCTCAAGGAAATTCCACAGGAATCCGTTGTCTGGATGAGTCACGGAGATCATATCAAAAAGCTCCCTCCAGAGTATGAGATCATTGGCCATACCGATAATGCCCGGGTGGCTGCCGTGCGTCACAGAAAAGACCAGATATTCGGGGTACAATTCCATCCGGAGGTGGTCCACACCGTGTACGGGAAGCAGATATTGAAAAATTTTGCCTATTCCATCTGCAGGCTCGAGGGTAACTGGACGGCCCGGTCGTTTATTGAATCAACGATTGAGGAGATCCGCACCAGGGTAGGAAACGACCGGGTCATCTGCGGCCTCAGCGGTGGTGTTGACTCCACGGTTGTCGCCACGCTTGTCCACGAAGCCATTGGCGATCAGCTGCAGTGCATTTTTGTAGACAATGGGCTGCTGCGTAAAAACGAATTTAAAAACGTACTGGATCTTTATGAACAGGATCTCCATCTCCCGGTCAAGGGAATCGATGCCTCTGATCGCTTTTTGAAAAATCTCAAAGGCGTGGTAGATCCCGAAGAGAAGCGTGTCATCATCGGCAATACCTTCATCGAGGTCTTTGATGAAGAGGTGGAAGGGAATAATGACTTTAAATTTTTGGCCCAGGGTACCCTCTACCCCGATGTGATTGAAAGCATTTCCTTCAAGGGACCGTCGGCTACCATCAAGTCGCATCACAATGTGGGAGGGCTTCCGGAGGAGATGAACCTCGCGCTTGTGGAACCCGTTCGGGAGCTCTTCAAGGATGAAGTACGCAATGTGGGCCGCGAGCTGGGCATCCCGGAACACTTTATCAAACGCCATCCCTTCCCCGGTCCGGGCCTTGGCATCCGGATCATTTCGGATATAACCCAAGACAAACTGGACCTGCTTCGCGAGGTCGATGACATTTTTATCAGTGAACTGCGAAAGAAAGATCTGTATGATGATGTCTGGCAGGCCCTGGCGGTCTTGCTCCCTGTGCAGAGCGTAGGGGTCATGGGCGACGAGCGTACCTATGAATTTACAGCGGGTCTTCGTGCGGTGACCAGTGTAGATGGGATGACCGCCGACTGGGCGCACCTGCCCCATCCTTTCCTTGCCCATGTATCAAATCGCATTATCAATGAAGTCCGGGGAATCAACCGCGTAGTATACGACATCAGTTCGAAACCGCCTTCAACGATTGAGTGGGAATAAACCCAGAACAAAATACGTTAAGTGCGGTTAAAGGTATGTCCGAATCTTCAAACAGAGACCATATGAGATCACTTACTTTGTACCTTGCGCAACCCTTCCTATATGCCCTCACTATCCTGCTGTTTTCCGGCTTCAGCCCCGATCAATCAATCCATGCCCAGTCTTTTGAGCGCGGGGTTACCTTGTACCAGCAGGGAGAGTATGCCCAGGCAGCCGCGCTTTTTGACCAGATTCACTCTGACAGGGGATTGCTCTTCGCCGGAAAAGCATACCTCGGACTGAAGGATTATGCGACAGCCAAAAGCCGGCTGCTGAACATCTCGGACGCAAGCACACCCCGTATTGCAACAGAAGCGAACTATACCCTGAGCCTGGTCCATTTCAAACAGAAAGATTTCGGGGAAGCCCTCAACAGACTCTTCGTACTGGCCTCCCAGGAGATAAATCCAGAAATTGCATCCGAAAGCCAGAAACTATACCGTGACCTTCTCAACTACCTGACCTTCGACCAACGCCGGGAGATACTGGACAATGCTGAAAGCGACACGGTTAAATATGATTTGGTGTCCACTTCCCTTGGACGAGTGGAACGCGAGGAAGCCCAAATTCTTTTTACCAGCTTGCGCAATGCCACGGATGAAGTCTCTTCCGATCAGCTTGAAAAAATTTCATCAATAATCAGCGACAAAGCCCGCTACCGGGACCTCCAGGCAGACACCGCTCTTGAGGCCCCTGAAGGACTTACCTACAACATCGGCATCGCACTGCCCGCCTATTCTCCCGAAAAGAATGAATATCCCGTAGCACAGGGATTGTACCTCGGATATGCACTGGCTGTTGAACAGTTTAACAAACAGCACGATATTAAAGCAGGGTTAACCTATCATAATACAGGCATTGAATCTGATTCTGCTCAGCAGGCACTGGAAGTTCTGAGCTCGAC
Source organism: Fodinibius sediminis (assembly GCF_900182555.1). Lineage (GTDB taxonomy): Bacteria > Bacteroidota > Rhodothermia > Balneolales > Balneolaceae > Fodinibius > Fodinibius sediminis. The sequence goes on from NZ_FXTH01000002.1 coordinate 81,508, forward strand.
GGGAGTAGAAGCCGTCATAGGCCCTCTTTTTTCCGAACGGGCCAAAAGCATGGCGGCGGTCTCTGCCCAGCACCGGACCCCGATACTGGCTCCCCTGGCCAACTCGGAATCCATTGCCGAGAAAGGGGGGTACTTTTTTCAGGTCAACCCCACGTTCAGCACCCACGGGCAAAATATGGCCCGTTATGCAGTACAGGCCCTGAATCTTGACAGAGTAGCTGTTATTGCGGAACGCGGAACGCTCGGTGAAATATCAGCCAGGGCATTCCGGGAGGAGATGGAACAGCTGGATGCTGAAGTCCCCTATTTTTTTTCTGAGGAACTCGGTTCTCGCGGCTACGGACTCTCACAATATACCCGTTACTTTTCTGAAGATCGTCCTGCTATGGCAGATTCTCCTGTATCGGCCGTATATGCCCCCTTCACCGGCGACTCTGCACCAGCCCTGATGGATCTCTTGCTGGGACAGCTAAACTCACTTGAAAGTAATGTCACTGTTCTGGGGTCCCAGGAATGGGCAAACGCCAATTTCTCCTCTGGAAAGATTGGAAATCGCCCGGTTTATTTCACGGAAAGCTTTTACAGCCGCCCGGGAAGTACCCGCATTCAGGAATTTGAATCAGCCTTCCGGGATCGATTTGCCAAAACGCCCAATCGCTTTGCCATGATTGGTTACGATACCGCCATGTTTTTGCTTCAAACACTGGATCGGGTGGTTAATCCCGCCCTGCTAAAAAAAGGATTGGCCGAACAGCCTGCATACAATGGTCTGGTTACCAACATTCATTTCGACGGAACAAATATCAACCAGCGGTTAATGCTGTTCAAAATTACCGATACGGGCTCTCACCTCATCAGCGAATCTTTATAAAACTGGGTTGGCTTGCAAGGCAAGCAGTCTCTGTCAGTTTGTGCTGCTCTCGCGCTCCTGCTCTCTTTTAATGCGATACTGCTTTTCGAGCCATCTCCTCCATTCGGCACTCTTGCGCTGATGCTCGCTGTAAGTCTCAGAAAAATTATGGTTTCCTTCAGGACTGGCTACCATATAAAGATAGTCATGACTTTCGGGAAACAGGGCTGCTTCTATTGAACCTTTACTGGGGTTGGTGATAGGGCCGGGCGGCAGGCCGGCGTGGACGTATGTATTATAGGGGTGATCTATTTTGTAGTCTTCGTACAGCAGGCGTCGCCGCTCTCCCACCGCGTAATTGATGGTCGGGTCAGCCTGCAGCTTCATTCCCTTTTCCAGGCGATTCCAGTAAAGTCCGCTTATGGTGTCTTTTTCACTTTCAAGCGTGGCTTCCCATTCGATAATGGAAGCCATGGTGATAATTTCATTAACAGATTTGTCAAGTTCTTTAAACCGCTGCTCATACTGGGAGATGATGTTTTCCTCGAACGTCTTAAGCAGTCGATTAATCACACTCCGCGGGGATGCGGTCCAGTAAAAATCATAGGTCGCAGGGTACAGCTGACCAATGACGTTCTGTGTATCCACTCTCGCCTCTGCCAGAAAGCTACTGTCCGTCAGTGTCTTCTTCAAGGCTGTTGAATCAAAGCGAAATGCTTCCGAAACCGACCTGACAATACGGTTTCGGGTCTGTCCCGGCAGGATCGTCAGGCGAATGGGATCCTGTAGCCCCCTGCCCAGCCTGGTAAAAAGTTCTTCATAGGATGTCTGGGGGCTGAAGCGGTAGTGCCCTTCCCTGAAGTTGCTCCAGTGAAGCGTCTTCAAAGCCCACCTGAACTCCTCCCTCCTGGAGAGAAGCCCCTGTTTTTCAAGCGCCTTTTCCAAGCCATCGGCATTGACTGGCTCGGCAAGATAAAGATCAACGGCCTCATCAGTGGCTAGCACAGGCTTCTCATAGAGACGATTCCATCGCGATTCAGCCACAAGAAAGGCGACAGCAAGCCAAAGCAAAAAACCCAGTATAAGTTCTCTGACTGAAATGAATCTGTTACTCACACTCACCTGTGTTTTCTATCGGCGCTGTAATTTGGAAAGAAGACGAAGCAATTCAATATACAACCAGACAAGGGTGATCATTAATCCAAAAGAGGCATACCATTCAAAATACTTGGGAGCGCCCGCCTGGGCTCCTTTCTCTATCATATCAAAATCGAGCACCAGGTTAAGGGCAGCCACCCCGACAATAATCAAGCTGAAGCCTATGCCCATGAGCCCATCGCCGTGAATAAGGCTTATATTAATGCCAAAGAAACTGAGGACTATACTTGCCAGATAGACCAGCGCAATGCCTCCGGTTGCTGCAACCACCCCCATTCTAAATTTCTGGGTGACCTCAATGAGTCCCGATCGATAGGTCATCAACATTGCCGCAAAGATACCAATTGTCAATAAAACAGCATTAAAAACAATCCCATTGTACATGCCGGCATACTGAAGGGAGATACCGCCCAGGAAGAGTCCTTCCAGCCCTGCATATAGGGGGGCTGTTACCGGTGACCATTCCTTTTTAAAAATCGTTATCATTGCAATAATAAAGCCCCCGATAGCACCGCCCCATATCAACAGGGATGAGGGCTGGTACCAGCTGATAGAGGCGCCGAGCAGCAGAATAAGAAATAAGACCGACGTTTTGTTTACGGTGCCGCTCACGGTCATGGTCCCGTCAGCCGATACGGCCTGACCGGTCTGTCGGAATGTTTCTTGTGTAAGAGTGGGATTTCCAGTTCTCATATATAAAGTTGTATTCAAATTCAGGCGAAATATACCATCTGATTACCATGAATAACAACTTTATACCCTAAATATTTTATTCGAAAATCAGGTGTAACTTTACTGATCAATATTCGTAGCATCCTACATAACACAATACTTGGACGCTTCTATGTCCAAATGCCCTAAAAATAAGCTCTCAACCTTGATCGGTTGAGAGCTTTTTGTATTTGGGTACATATTCCTCCCCCTTGCCGCCGCCCCTTCAATCCGTCTTTTCGTTCACAACCTCCGCCCTTTCATCAATCCGAATCCCATAGGTGCCTGATCATTCCTTATCAGGTTGTTCACAACGCCTCTCAGGTTGACAGGGAGCGAGAATCCCGCGTCTCCTTCGGTTGGTAATTCGCAACAAATATTAATTGCAAGGCAACCCTCTTCCCAATAATGTTGTATAGTAAAGTAGAACAGGAAATGCTCCTGTAGCTGAAAACACAAATCTGCTCTTTAAAAAGATCCGATTTTGATTAGGGAAATAATAAAGGGATGCCAGCACCGGCATCGGCAAAGTCAGAAGAAACTCTATAAAATGTTCTATGCCTATGGCATGAGCATCACACTGCGCTACGCCGACAGCAGGGACCAGGCAGCCCAAACCCTTAACGATGCATTTATGAAGGTCTTTACCAACATTGATCAGTACGACATCAACCGTCCCTTTAAACCCTGGCTCAGGAGAATCATTATCAATACGGCCATCAACCATTTTCACAGACATGCTAATGAACCGCAGGAGGAACGACTGGAAGCAGCTCGCAACGCTGTGAGCACGAGTGAGACGATCACAAGCGGTATAAACTATGCAGAGATCATTGATATGGTCCAAGAACTTTCACCGGCTTATCGTACGGTGTTCAACCTTCACGTAATTGAAGGCTTCAAGCACAAGGAAATTGCCGAAATGCTTGACATCTCCGTTGGCACTTCCAAATCAAACCTGTCGAAGGCCAAACATAATTTGCAGGCCATTTTGGAAAAAAATTTTATCTAACAACGCATTATGTCTGATAATAATAACAAGGATCCGATTGAAGAACTCTTCAAGAAAAAGGTTGAGGAATACGATATTGATTATCGTGAATCTGATTGGATCGCACTTGAGCAGCAGCTGGATCGGCAGGCAGAACAACAGGCGGCACAGAAAAAACGGTGGCTGATCGCCGCCGCTCTCCTCTTCCTTTTTTCTCTTCTTGGCTACGCTGTCTATCAAAATTACCAAGACATCCAGCATATTAATGAGCAGTTAAGCCATCAAAATACGCCTGCCCAGTCAACCGACGACAATGAAGAAGGACGATCCGGCCAGGCCGACCCAACCCAGGAACAACCGGCCGGTCGTGACACAGCCAACAACAGCAGAGCCCCCGCTCCTGCCGGCGACCCGGCCCGGGCGGCACAGCGGTTCCCCGGCACCGGAGAGGGCGCAGATGAACAAGCGGATGACGGCGGTCAACTCCGCATAGCAGCCGAGGCCATTGAAATGATCCCTTCCAGACGCCTCGGTTGTGCTTCATGCCAACTCAATGAATTAAAAACTGAACCTGATACCCCTATTCTTGCCAAGGCTGCTCCTCCGCTCCCCCGAGACAAACAAACGGCCAATGCTACAGATGCCCCACAGAAGTCCCCTGCTCCGGCGACCCGTCCCGAACCTCAACCTCAGCCGGCGGCTGCTTCCCGCACATCTGTCAGTCTTGCTGCAGGCCCCGACCTTAGTACCGTGGGATCGTTGTCGGAGTTCTATGACCCGGGCTATAATCTCGGCTTGCTGTTCTCCTATCGCCTGACAAATAATGTGAGCATCCGGGGAGGGGTTATACGCTCTTCTGTACGGTATGTAGCAGATGGGAATGAATACCGGGCTCCCCGGGGATTCTGGTCTTACGGTACGATCCCCTCCCGAACAACGGCACAGTGTATCATCCTTGATATCCCGGTCAGCCTGCAATATGACTTTTTACACCTGGCAAAGTCCGAGCTGTATGCTTCGGCAGGAGCAAATTCCTATATCATGCTCAGCGAAGACTATCAGTTCGACTACAACAGCTCCAATAGCCACCTGGTTCAGCAGTGGAGCGGAAAGACAGGCACCCGACACTGGTTGAGCAACCTGCAGCTGTCTGTTGGCTACAGGCACCGTTTGAACGCCGGGTTGAGTATACAGGTCGAACCCTTTATAAAACTGCCCCTTAAAGAAGTAGGCTGGGGCAATGTCAAACTGTACTCCATTGGAAGCCTTGTATCTCTAAACTACAACCTCAATTAAGAATACGATAGCGTATGATCTCTCATTACAAATCAAATTTTGACCCTTAATCCTCTCGTCATGAAATTACTCAATACCCTTCTTCCGCTCAGTATGACCATCCTTGTAATGGTACTCACTACAGGATGCAGCGACAGCAGCACGCCTGCGACCCCGGGCCTCTCCTCTGAATTTGATGTCCAACTGGTCTCAACGTCCGACAACGGCGAAGTTCTGGCTGACAGTACAGGCGGGGTCCTGTATATTTTCTCCCCCGACGTCCACGGTAAAAGCAGTTGCGTGGGTGAATGTGTGGAAAACTGGCCGATCTTCCATAGCGGGCAGCCCCGGGTCGGCAGTGGCCTGGAGGCTGACGATTTCACTGTGATCAAGCGGTCAGACGGACCCGCCCAGACTACTTTCCAGGGGTGGCCGCTTTACTATTTCTCCGGGGACGAACAACCGGGAACAGTCAATGGAGACGGTATCAACGATGCATGGTATGTGGCCAAGGCGAACTACTCCGTAATGATTGCCTCCCAGCAATTGGTTGGCCACGATGACAGGAACTATATGATCGATGAAAGCGGCCGTTATGTAGAGGGCGAAGGTGTAACCTCCCACCTTGTTGATGCTGAAGGAAGGACCCTCTATATCTTCATCAACGACTCTGCCAATACCAACAACTTCACGGCTGAAGATTTCAGCAATAACGGAGTTTGGCCGATCTATGAAATAGAACCCGAAGCTGTTCCCAGCACCCTGAACAGTGAACTGTTTGGCTCCATCAGTGTATATGGCCGCCAGCAACTGACCTATAAAGGATGGCCGCTGTACTATTTCGGTCAGGACGACATGCAGCGTGGTAACACCAGGGGCGTAAGCTTCTCAAGTCCGGGCATCTGGCCGGTAGCACAAAAAGGGATGGACGCCGCTCCGGGTTATCAGAATAATGACAGCAGTGACGGACCGGACGATCCCGGTTATTAACCTTTAACCTAACATCACACTCTTATTGCTATGAGACCTCAAAACTACACTCACCGGTATAACAGCTTGTTATTTACACTGACCCTTGTATGCCTTTCTGCTATTTTGATAACTGCCTGCGGCGATAGCAGCACGGGTCCTGACAATAACAACAATGATAATGGCACCAACGGAAGTGATGAGCCAACCTTTGCTAATGTCCAGCAAATACTCACCGAAAACTGCGGGAATTGCCATATTGGCAACCGCACCAGTGGCGTACGGCTGGATAGCTATGAGAACGTCATGGGCAGCGTCGGCGATCAGTATGGGGGCCCCATCGTTATAGAGGGCGAACCCGACAATAGTCCCCTCGTTGATAAAATTGAGTCTGACCCGTCACAGGGTGCGCGCATGCCCCAGGGTGGGCCTTCGCTCAGCACGCAGGAGATTACGCTTATTCGCAACTGGATAGAGGAAGGAGCTCAAAACAATTAGCCATGCGAATGATGAGCAGTAAACAGAAATTGAGGCTGGTGCTACTCTTAGGGGGCTTTTTGCTGGCACTGTCCGTCGAAGGAATTGGCCAGGTATACATGACAAAAAATGGTCATGCCGAGTTTAAATCATCCGTCCCACTGCACTCCTTCACCGGGCATTCCGATAAGCTGGTAGGTAAAATAAGCCTCTCCGATTCAACCGTTGACTTCTACGTGGATGTCCATACCCTGAAAACCGGTATCCGGAAACGGGATGAAGACATGCTTGAGACCCTTCAGGCTGATCAATATCCCTTTGCAGAATTTTTTGGGAAGCTGGCCTCGCCTTTTGATTCCTCTTCCTCCGACGCACAGGATGTCACGGTCCGGGGGGATTTCAGCATGCACGGAATAAGCAGAAAGCTAAGTGTCGACGGTACACTCCAAAAAACGGACAAGGGCCTCAAAGTCGACGCATCGTGGACCATCAATATGGAAAATTATAACATCGAACCCCCGGGCATTCTGTTCTACCGGGTCAGTGAGAAGATCCCTATTTCGATCTCTGCCACCCTGGCCTCTCAACCATCAAAATAACTGTGGTGTCATCATGCGATTATCTAAAGCTTTTTACATTGTTATTCTGCTCCAGCTTATAGCTGTCACCGGCTTGCAGGCACAAATGCAACGACAGCGGGTTGCCGTTGCATCCACCGTTGATGACGCGTTCTGGACTCCCACCCTGATCACTCAACCGACAACCGAACACATTCCTGCCCGTAATCTCAATGTTACCATCATGCATAGCTTCGGGATCGCCACAACCGACGCCATAAGCAACTTTTTCGGTTTTGATAATGTCCAGAATGTACGTCTCGGCCTTGACATGGGATTGACGAACCGCTGGTCCGTCGGCATCGGACGCTCATCACAGCTCAACGTTGTCGATATCAGGACCAAATACGCCCTTTTCCAACAGGATTCCCTGAAAAAAATGCCGGTGAGCATCTCCTTGCAGGGAGATTTAGGCATTATCACCCAGGAAAACAGGCAACCCCTGTCCGATGATGTCAGCATAGCATCCTCGTTAATTTTTTCTCGAAAATTCAGCAAGCGCTTCAGCCTCCAGATTCTCCCCACCTATGCTCATTTCAACCGGTATAATGCCATTGGAAGCCAGAATTTATTCGCTCTGGGGATGGGAATGGCCATTCATTTGTCCAAACGCTATGCACTTACCGCCGAATATTACCCCGTATTGGGAGAACACCTCCCAGGAACCAAGAATGCGTTCTCCCTGGGCATGAACATCCAGACCGGCGGGCATGTCTTTCAGCTTTTCTTTACCTCTACAGAGTGGCATCTGCAACAATTTGTCATCGCAGACAATGATCAACAATTCTGGGCCGGCGACTTCCGATTTGGCTTCAACGTCAATCGCATCTTTGGGCTGTAGTTCGCTCCATAACTTTTCAAAAACCAGCCCCAAGAACTTGGCCCCGGTTATCCAATTCACCAGGAACAGTTTATTCATTTGCATTATCGTTGTACAAATAATGCATCCTCCCATGTCGGTTGGCTCCAGACTGTGTTATTCAACTCATAAACATTATCCAGGTACAGCCCTGTATCTTAGCATATTTTTTATATATAACCGTATCCAATACATTGACTTAAATAGTAACTTTCTTTATATAGGGGCTGTGGCTTTTCAAAAGCGGTAAATCATGCAACTGGATTAGGGGAATAAGATAAAATTCCGTTTGCAGATGAAATGGAAGACGTGGAATTGCAGTAACGTTGCTTGAGATCAGTGTGGTACTCTTCAATTTTATCAGAGCCCCTGAATTATCGTCTATCGCATAGCTGCTATGTTCAAAGGTATTTCAAAACATCAGGTTAAAAGGTCGTCGATAAAATAATTACTGTCATAGATGGAAAAATCTGAGGTTACACAGCTGTTAATCCGTCTAAAAAAGGGAGAAAATAATATTTATGATCAGCTCTACCCCCTCATCTACGAAGAGATGAGGCGATTGGCTTACGTCCAAATGAGCAAGCAGTCTCCTGACCATACGCTCTCCAAGACGGAACTGGTTCATGAAACCTATCTTAAAATGATTGACCAAACCCAGCTTGATTTCAAGGATAAAAGTCATTTTTTGGCTATTTCCTCGCGGTGCATGCGTCAAATCCTTATCGATTATGCCCGAAAGAAGCATGCCCAAAAACGGGGAGGCAAGGAAAAAGATGTAACTTTTATTGACGAGCTTTTTGAAAGGCAGGATCGGAAAGCCGAGGAACTTATAGATATCGATGCAGCTCTGAAAGAACTGGAAAAACTCAATGAACGACTCAGCAAAGTTGTAGAAATGCGTTTTTTCGGGGAAATGACCATTGAGGAAACAGCCGAAGCACTGGACATTTCAGAAAGTACGGTTAAGAGAGACTGGATGAAAGCGAGGGGATGGCTCTACAAGGAGCTCAAAGGTCAGTTTGAAGTCAATTAATTTGAGCTGTTTCATGTTGCTGCTGCGTATATATAGACCGAAGGGGAGCTATATGTCTCTGTCCCGATATGCTGAACCGTTTAATCATCAGAATCGCAGTTGCAGCATATCCAACTCCCAACAACCGTTTGGTGATACAAAAAAGTATCTCCAAGGTCACAGAACTTCCTAAAGGTGATAACGTCTGTCTTAGAAAATAACTCCAACATTCATGACTGATATCAACTGGGACAAAGTTGAAACAATTATTGATGAGGCGCTTGAGCTGCCTGAAGGCAAACGCAACAGCTTTATTCAACAACAGTGCGAGGGAAATCCGAAACTCAAGGGAGAGGTCACTTCGCTGCTGGAGTCAATTTTCCATTCCGAAGGATGGCTCGAGAATCCGCAGACATACATGGAGGACTTTTATCATGAAATGTCCTCCGATATCGAGCTTCTCTCCCCCCATGACTCCCTGACTGGGCGGGTTATTGGGGCCTACACCATCAAGGAACAGATCGGGGAAGGCGGGATGGGCGCTGTGTACCTGGCTGAACGCACCGATGGCCAGTTCGAACATCAGGTTGCCATCAAGATTATTCAGCACGGAAAAGCAACCAGGGAAAATATTCAGCGCTTTCGCCGTGAACGCAACATCCTGGCCGGACTTAATCATCCTGGAATAGCCAAGCTTTTCGACGGTGGCATTACCGAAGATGGATTTCATTATCTCATCATGGAATATATCGAGGGTACTCCCATCGATGAGTACTGCCAACAAAACGACTGCACGGTAGAGCAAAAAGTCAGCTTGTTCAAGCAGATTCTCGAAGCAGTCCGTCATGCTCACGAAAACTTGGTCATTCACCGGGACCTTAAGCCGAGCAACATCCTGGTCGACCCGGAAGGCAACGCAAAGATTCTTGATTTCGGAATATCCAAGCTGCTGGAAGAGGAAACCTCAGCCGATCTTACCCAAACAGGTGCCCGGTTGCTGACACCCAGGTATGCCGCGCCCGAACAGATTACGGAATCGAATATAACGACAGCTACCGACTTATATGCCCTGGGCATTGTCTTCTATCGGCTGCTCAGCGGCAGCCATCCCTATGAGCTGGACACACTCTCTCGTTATCAAATGGAACAAAAGGTTCTCAAGGAAGCGCCTCCCAAACCGAGCGACAAGGTATCTTCGCCCGCCTTCAAGAAGCAGCTACGGGGAGATCTCGATGCCATTACTCTGAAAGCAATCCGCAAGGAGGCAGGCCAGCGATACCGCGTAGCCAATGAATTCTTAGAAGATCTGAATCACTATCAGCAGGGACTGCCGGTATCTGCCCATTCCGATACGCTGAAATATCGCAGCAAAAAATTCCTGGCACGCCACAAAATAAGCCTTCTCACCGGTATCGGATTCTTACTCCTTCTCATTGGTTTCGGGGCACTTCACACCACGCGTATTACCCAGGAGCGAAACAGTGCCCGGCTGGAGGCTGAACGGGCGACACAGATAAAAAATCTGTTCAGTGAGATTCTGCAGCAGCAGGATCCCTTTTCACAGCCTGACAGAGATATTACACTCGCTGAAGTACTGGATCGCGGAACCGGTGATATTCAAAGAGGGCTGGAAGACCAGCCCGAGGTGAAGGCTGAGCTGTTGGGACTGCTCGGTGAAAACTACATATCACTGGGCGACTTTGACAAGGGGGAAAACCTCCTCCGTGAAGCTCTCGCCCTTTATTCTCCCTCCCAGCCCCAAAGTGCCCAGCAGACCTATATCAACAATCTGAGTCGCATTGGACGCGTATATGGCCGGACGGGAAGATTTCAACAGGCAGAAGCTGCCTATCTGGAAGCCCTGCAGCTGATACAGTATGAATACGGGGAAAATACCAGCTATGCCGCCCCCTTCTATGGATCGCTGGCATCCGTCTACCGGGAGCAGGGGAAACTCCTCAAGACAGAGGAATACTACAAGAGGGCGATTGAACTGGCCGACTCGACCCATAAACTGTCGCTGGCAACTTCACTGGGAAATCTGGCCATTGCCTACCGCGACCAGCAAAAATATGACAAGGCCGTCAAGCTGCACAAACAGAGTATCAAGCTTGAACATGAAGTCCACGACAGCCTGCATCCCGATATTGCAAGCGGTTACAATCACCTCGCCTTCACCTACCAGCAGATGGGGAATTACCCCAAAGCCGACTCGCTGCATCAAATAGCGTTGGGCATGCGTCGCAAACTATTTCCCCCCGACCATCATCATATTGCCTCCTCCCTTGTCCGACTGGGACTATTGAAAATCAAGCAACTGCACACCCGCGAAGCCGAAAATCTGCTGGAGGAAGGGTATCAGATTCTCCGGGATAAGCTTCCCAACGACCACTGGCAGGTCATCAGCGCAAAAGGAGGACTAGCCGTCAGCCGGGCCATGCAGGGTGAATTTGAAAAGAATGTACCCATCGTAGAGGAGGCCTATGAAAAATTCTGTGACAAGTTTGGAGAAGACGACTGGCGTAGCCTTGAAGCGGCCTCGGCCCTGTCCAACCTGTTCCAAATATGGGGAAAACCGGATAAAGCCCGATTCTACTCGGCAAAACACTAACTCGCACCAGCACTGGAAAAAACGACGCTGGCTTCGGAAACGGTTAGGAGATGAATCACAATCACTGGGATAGAATAGAATCCATCATTGACCAGGTGCTTACCCTCCCTGAGCACAGGCAGCAAGCTTATATTGAACAGGCCTGCGAAGGGAATGAAGAACTCAAGGGAGAAATAACCCTGCTTCTTGAATCAATTTTTGACTCCAAAGGATGGCTTGAAAATCCGGGGGAATTTAAGGAAAGCCTATACGAAGATATTGCAAATGAACAGGCCTCCCTCTCGGATTCAGCAACTCTGCTCGGCTATACCATTGGAGCCTATACCCTGGAAGAACTACTGGGAGAAGGCGGCATGGGGGCTGTCTACCTGGCCCGCCGCTCAGACGGAGCCTTTGAGCACCAGGTTGCTGTCAAGGTTATCCGCGAGGGACGAGCTTCCGAGACCAACATTCGCCGTTTTCAGCAAGAACGTAACATCCTGGCGGGACTCAACCATCCGGGCATAGCCAAGCTTTTTGACGGCGGAGTCACCGACGACGGCTTCCCCTACTTTGTCATGGAATATGTGGATGGGGTCCCGATTGACCAATACTGTCAAAAGCGTAACCTTTCGCTCAATCACAGGATAGCCCTTTTTACAGATGTGCTGAAGGCGGTTCGCCATGCTCATGAAAACCTGGTAATCCATCGCGATCTCAAACCCGATAATATTCTCATCAACACCAGTGGAGAGGTTAAAATACTGGATTTCGGTATCTCCAAACTGTTGGTTGATAACGATAATTCCATCTCGCTGACTCAAACCAGAAACCGCATTCTTACTCCCCGCTACGCGGCCCCGGAACAGATTAGACAACAAGCCGTCACCACAGCCACCGACATCTATGCCCTCGGTGTCGTCTTGTACCGGTTGCTGTGGCAGTCCTATCCCTACAACATAGACAGTGCATCGCAGTATCAGCTGGAGCAATGCATCGTAAAGAAGCCCCCCCAGCCTCCCAGCGCGAATGCTCAGCCAGAAGATCCCCGGCAGATAAAACAGATTAAGGGTGATCTCGATGCCATAGCGTTGAAAGCAATACGCAAAGAACCCGAGGAACGGTATCGGGGCATCAGTGAGTTCATCGAGGACCTGCACCGCCTCGAACAGGGCCTTCCGGTATCGGCCCGGGAGGGATCGTCGCTCTACCAGGTAAAAAAAATCCTTTCACGCCATAAAAAAGGCATGTCCATGGCGGCCGGTGGAATGGCACTCCTGCTTGCGCTCATCGGTTTTTATACCCAGCGGATTGCGGAGGAGCGAAACCAAGCGCAGCTGGAGGCCGCCAAGGCGAGGGAGACCAAAGACTTCATGCTCAATATTTTCAACCAGACCAACCCGGCCCGGGAGTCCTATTCCGGCAATGATATTTCGGCCAAATCATTGCTTGTCAGTGGAATAGATAAAGTGGAAAACAATCTGTCGGATCAGCCTGCCACCTACATTGAACTGCTGGTGTCCATAGGTGATGCCCTCGAGAATATCTCGGCGTATGAATCCAGCGAACAAGCATATACCAAGGCCCTGAACAAAAGCAGGAATTATTATGGGAAAAACGCCCCGAAAACCGCCGCTGTTCTATCAGACATGGCTACCCTGGAACGCATTCGCGGCAACCAGCAACAGGCAGAATCCCTGATTGTGCGAGCCCTTAATATGGTGGAACAAAACCAGGAGGGACCTTCACTCGACTTTGCCCACAAATATGCCATCTACGGACAAATAAAGGCGTTTCAGGCCGAATATGACAGCGCTCAAACACTTTATTACAAAGCCGACCATCACTATACCGCTTCGGGCAACAGCCAGTCAGTGCACCGTTATACCACCCTGGACAACCTGGCAGAAGTGGAGATCAGGCTGGGTGAATATGCCCAGGCAGAGGAACACTTGCTTGAGGTACACCGGTTTTACGAAGAGTTCTACCAGCAGCCACATTACAACATCACCCAGACCCTGTCATCCCTGGGTGGCCTTTATGCTCATATGGGGAAATACCAGAAGTCCAATCAGTACCTCCAAAAGAGTATAGACGTCAAAACTACCCTTTTGGGTCCCGACCATATTGCTCTGGCCACCACCTATGATGCCTTATCAGTCAATTACCGCGAGCTTAACGAACTGGATAAAGCCGAAGAGTTTGCAAGCAGGAGCTTATCACTCAAAAAGACGGTACATGGAAAAAAAAGCCTGCCCTATTCCTACTCCCTCAATAACCTGGGCCTTGTCTTCCTTGACCGAAAAGAGTATGACAGGGCACAGGCCAGCTACGAGGAGACCATCAGTATCAAGGAGTCCCTGCTGGAACCGGACCACCCCTCGCTGGGGGTAGCCTACTACAATTATGCGTCGGTGTTGCAGGATATCGGTGACCTGGAAGAAGCCAAGTCCTACTTTGAAAGAACACTGGCTATCGATAAGGAAGCCTATAGTCCCGAGCACTATGGAGTGGCCATTGACTATAATGCCCTCGCCTCTGTTCTTACAGAATTGGGCAGCTTGAGCAGGGCCGATTCTTTGTTCTCCCTCTCGGGGGCTATCTATTCAAAAGAACTACCGTCAGATCACTACCGGATAGCTCAAAATCTTGTTGAACACGCCAAACTTCAATTTATTCAACAAAAATACGAACAGGTACAACAGAAACTGGAGAAAGCCATCTCCATCTACAAGGTCTCATTCAAGGACACGGACCCCCGTATCAGGGAAGCAAAATCGCTTCTAGCCAGATCCAGGAAGCAATACCAGCAGGATTCCAAGTCAACATTGAACTGACCGTCACCGGGATTCCAGCCACCTTCATTTTTTTCATTCCAGAAGCAGCCTGCGGATCCAATTACTAAAGCAGAAATTACCTGAACATAACTTTTTAAGGATGTAAGCGCATACCCATTCTGATAGGTATGTATTTTTATCCCCCCTCCCACTTTGACGATAAGAATGCTTATACTTTTGTTTTGACGGACTTCTGAACAGATAATGTCTTGTCCATATACCCCGCTAACAAAATAAACCGGCTATTCCCATGGCTAAAAGCACACTCCCAAGAAGCACAAACGGACTCGGGTACCTGAACCTTGAAGATAATGTGGATTCCATTTGGAACCTTAGTCCACCGGAACTCTATGAAGAGGCCATAAGAAATGGAGAAGCGATACTAACCGGTGACTATGTACTCCGCGTGATGACAGGGAAATACACCGGCCGATCCCCGGCCGACAGATTTATTGTAGATCAACCATCGATCCATGATGACATTGACTGGGGCAGCATCAATCAACCCATCACCGAAGAAGTCTTTGAACATCTTTTTTCAGAAGTAACAGCCTACCTTTGCAACAGGAAGCTGTATGTCAAAGATTGTTATGCCGGTGCTGACGAGAAGTACCAGCTCAATGTCCGGGTTGTCAGCGAAGCAGCCTACCACAGCTTGTTTGCCCATAACATGTTTGTCCGGCCTTCCGAGGAGGCTTTGAAAAATCATATTCCTGATTTTACGGTCCTGGCTGCCCCTCATTTTAAAGCTGATCCTTCCCGGGACGGCACCTCAAGCGAAGCATTCATCCTCATTAATTTTGAAAAGAAACTTATCCTCATCGGCGGCACCCTCTATTCCGGGGAAGTGAAGAAGGGGATCTTTTACGTAATGAATTATCTGCTCCCCCAGCAGCAGGTAATGGCCATGCACTGCTCTGCCAACACCAATGACGAAGGTAACGCCGCTCTGTTCTTCGGGCTCTCCGGCACCGGAAAAACAACGCTGTCTTCCGATGAGAGTCGCATTCTCATCGGCGATGATGAACACGGCTGGAGTGAAGATGGCATATTTAATATCGAGGGCGGATGCTATGCCAAAACGATAAACTTGTCTGCCGAGAACGAACCACTCATTTACGCCACTACAAAAATACCGGGCACCATCCTGGAAAATGTAGCATTGGATGAGGACCGCCGGCCCGATTTTACAGATGTAAGCCTGACCCAAAACACTCGCTGTGCCTATCCCATTCACTATATCCCCAATGCTTCTGACGACGGAACCGGCCATCATCCCTCAAACGTTATCTTTCTGACCTGCGATGCCTTTGGCGTTCTGCCCCCCATTTCCCGCTTGACGCCCGAACAGGCCATGTATCATTTCATAAGCGGCTATACGGCTAAAATCGCCGGAACAGAACGAGGAGTCGCCGCCCCCAAGGCTACCTTTTCCGCCTGTTTTGGGGCTCCATTCATGCCACTGCACCCGGTGCGTTACGCTACATTGCTGGCTGATAAATTACGACAGCATAACACCTCGGTCTGGTTCCTGAATACAGGCTGGACCGGCGGCCCCCATGGCGTTGGACGGCGCATGAGTTTGCCTGACACCCGCCGGATATTATCGGAGGTTCTCAGCGGAAATATTGAAAAGACCACTTTCAAAAAAGACCCCATATTTGGTCTGTCGATCCCTGTTGAAGTGCAGGGCGTTCCCGGTGACATCCTGGATCCGCGCAACAGCTGGGATAATTCAGCAGCCTACAACCGAAAAGCGAATCAGCTTGCATCAATGTTTGCCGAAAATTTTGCCCAATATGAACAAGAGGTGAGTAAGAACATTACAGAGGCGGGGCCAAAAATCTGATGCCGTGAGCCCGGCCATTATTTCGGAGGTGCCTGCAAGGCGTGAGTCCGGGAAACAGCTACTCTTCCATCACGGCATTTAGTTTGTCCAGGTTATCCTGAACCCGCAGGGCTTCAATAACCTCATCAACCTCTCCCTTCATGATATCTTCAAGATTATAGAGTGTCAGATTTATGCGGTGATCGGTGACTCGGCTCTGGGGGAAGTTATAGGTTCGAATCTTGGCACTGCGATCGCCGGTTGAGATCTGGCTTTTGCGTTCCTGCTCCCGTTCCTTTCGCAGTTTTTCTTCTTCCATTTCATAGAGCTTGGAACGCAGCATCTTCATGGCCTTTTCCTTGTTCTGGTGCTGCGAGCGTTCCTGCTGACATTCAACCACCACCCCCGACGGTTCGTGCGTGATACGTATGGCCGAGTCCGTTTTATTGACATGCTGTCCGCCGGCACCACTGGCCCGGAACGTATCCACCCGAAGGTCAGCGGTATTTATGTCAATGTCCACCTCCTCCGCCTCCGGCAGCACCGCAACCGTAGCCGCTGAAGTGTGCACCCTCCCCTGGGTTTCGGTTTCAGGAACACGCTGCACCCGGTGAACACCGCTCTCGTATTTCATTTTTCCAAAGACCTCCTCGCCTTCAAGCCCGAAGGTAAGCTCCTTATATCCACCCTTCTCCGATTCGCTGAGGCTCAGCAGGTTCAGTTTCCATCCCATTTTATCGGCATAGCGGCGATACATATCAAACAGATCACCGACAAAAATGGCTGCTTCATCGCCCCCTGTCCCGGCCCGAAGTTCAACAATAACATTTTTGGAATCATCGGGATCTTTGGGGATAAGCTTGAACTTGATATCTTCTTCCAGCTTTTCGAGGCGGGGCTTCAGCTCATCATTTTCCTCTCTCGCCATCTCGGTGATTTCCGCATCGGCAGCCTCCTCAATGAGCTCACTGTTTCCCTGAATCTGCTTCCTGACGTGCTTCCATTCCTCATAGAGATCAACCAGCTCTTTCAGTTCGCTGTGCTCTTTAGTCAATTCTGTATATTGCTGAGGGTCATCATAAATCGCCGGATCGCTCATAGCAGCCGTAACTTCTTCAAATCGTTCGCGGACCTGCTCTAATTTCGCCTCAATGTCCATGCCTCGGTATTACTTGGATTGTTAATGTTCAAAAGTTCTGGCTTAAAATACGATTCTTTCTCCAAAATGAAGAATTTGCCACAAAGAATTAAAATTTTCTTTTTGACTGTGTGCCTTAATTTCTAAACGAATAATTAGTATGTTTGAGTCGAAATTTAACCCTTGAAATCTATGCATCTAATGGACAAAAACCCCCTATCCGCGGACTTTAGACTTGGTTTTCTGGGAGCCGGACAGCTGGCTCGCATGTCAGGATTGCAGGCCTTCCGCTATGGCATACAAGTAGGCGTATTTTCTGATCGACCGGAGAATGAGCCTGTTCAATTTATGACCCCCCATTCCCAATCCGGCTCCTTTAGCTCGTCCGACGACCTTGCTTCATTTGCCGGGACCTGTGACGTACTGACCCTGGAAAATGAGTTCATAGACTCGGATATCCTCGCACGTGCGCAGGAAGAGAGCGGTACCCCGATTTACCCGTCACCACAGACGTTTGCCCTCATTGAAAATAAACTTATTGAAAAAAAGACCTTTGAAGAGGCCGGTATTGACGTCACGCCCTATGCCCTAATTGGTGATGAAGACGCTTTAGAAAGTTTTGGTGCCACACACGGCTGGCCATACCTGTTGAAATCATCCAAAGGCGGCTATGACGGCTTTGGCAATGAGACGGTTCACCAGCTTGAGGATGCCCGTGAAGCATTTGACAAACTGGGAGGCCATGACGGCCACGATATCATTGCAGAAGCCTTCGTTGACTTCACCCATGAACTGGCCGTACAGGTTGCCCGCAATGAAACCGGCCATGTTGTCTATCCCTGCTGTGAGACGGTACAGGAGAATCACATCTGCGTAGCCCTCAAAACCCCGGCCCCCGTAGCCCCCGCCATCCAAGAGAAAGCACGCGAAATTGCTGTGCATGCTACAGAGGCTATTGATGGGAAAGGGCTTTTTGCCTTTGAATTTTTCCTGACCCCGGAGGGGAAGCTTCTGCTCAATGAGTCGGCTCCCCGTCCCCACAACTCGGGTCATTACACCATCGAGGGCTGTGTCACCTCCCAGTTTGAAAATCACGTCCGTGCTGTAATGGGACTTCCCCTCGGGGCAACGGATCTTCGAAAACCCGCGGTGGCAATGATTAACCTGCTGGGTACCGACCAGCGTGATGCCCAAATTGATCACGCCCTGGCTAGCCTGCAGGCATCCGACGGGCACCTGCACGTTTACGGCAAGCTCGACAGCCGGCCGGGACGAAAGATGGCTCATTATACCCTCCTGGGAAATGAGATGGAATCTACTTATAAAAAAGCACGGGAAGTTACCCGGGCCATACGGATATAGTTGAGATTTTAAATCAGTACTATCAGAACATCAGCACTAATACGTAAAATCGACCAATATTATGAGCAAAGAAACGCCTTTGGTAGGTGTCATTATGGGCAGCGACAGTGACTGGCCCACAATGAAAGACGCCTGTTCCATCCTTGAAGAGTTTCATATTCCTTATGAAAAGAAAGTGGTTTCGGCCCATCGCACACCAGCCATGATGGCTGACTATGGCAGGGAAGCCCGCAGCCGGGGCATCAAAGTTATTATTGCCGGCGCCGGCGGGGCCGCCCATCTTCCCGGCATGACAGCCGCCCATACCACGCTGCCGGTTATTGGGGTACCCATCAAGACGAGCACGCTCAGTGGCATTGACAGTCTCTACTCCATAGTCCAAATGCCCAATGGAGTTCCTGTTGCAACGGTGGCTATCGGCAAAGCGGGCAATGCCGGGCTACTGGCTGTACGCATGCTGGGCATGGACAACCCGGAACTGGCCGAAAAACTATCGGCCTATCACAGGCAAATGGCAGAGGAGTCGGAGAAAAAAACGCAAAATCTGACGTAGCCGCTCCCCTCTTCCTTCAATACTAAGAGCGAGAACCCGGAACTACCTGCTTTTGGCATACGCCTGCATTGTCAGGTAATATTTTGTGAGCATGTTCTTGCGTTCCCAGCCGGGAATCTCCCCGTCGGCAAGGTATTGCAGATACTGCCGGGTCACCTGGGCAAAATGGGCCTCGTGACCCACGCGGTGCTTCTCGGGGATGACAACCTGCCAGCCCCCCGGAGCTGTAGTCAGTGATACGCCCGAATAATCCCGGGCAATATCATCAATAGCTTTTTTCAGGGTCTCTTCGTAGGCCTCACCCCCGTTCCCATCCAGCGGTTCAACATAGAGCGTGGGTACGTAGTTTTGTTCCTCCCCCTGCCGGATGACCAGGTTGGCCTTGCTCCCCCGCATGATGGAATAGTGCGTATCCCCGGTACCTTCAGGAGCCTGATAGTTCCATTCAACGGAGACTTTGCCGTGCACCCCGTTGACCTGAAAAACGAAAGAACCATTGGCAAAGACATTCAGATTGTTTTCATCATCAAGATCTTCCTTCAGATAATCGGGGTACGACTCCATCCGGGTCACCTTTTGGAATTCAGTCGGTGTCATTTCCGTAGCCCAGCGATCGGCCTGTACAACCTGAACATCCGTCGTGTCAATGCCCTGTCCCGGGAAGGTTTCCCAAAGGATAAGATCAACCAGGTGCGTGGAAACATCCACTATGGCTTCACCCTGCTGGTCCACATCAAAAAACCAGCCCGGACGGGTGAGGGGCTGCCCCGAAACGTATTTAAAGAAATGATGCACACTTTCTTTGGTGATGGCGGGATTTTCAGGGGTCCCCTCCACAATTGATCCAAAAACATCGGCATTCATGGAAAGCCTGCGCTGTAGCAAGGTGGTGATCTCAAACCGTTCTGTCATGATATCATACAGCAGTATACCATCTTCCTGAGCCTGGGCCAGGGCCTCCCTGAGCATGGGAAAATCCTCCGGTTTAATAACCATGGGTTTGTCCGCGAGTACATTCAAACCGGCGTCAACCGATTGTTTAATGTAGCTTGTCTTCTGGGCATTGTTACCTGCAAGCACCACCACATTGCCCGGCTGCTCCTGAATCATTTTTTCAAAGAAGTCGGGACCGGTATACACCTTTTCAACCCAGTTTGTCGGATTTTCCTGACGACTGTTATACTGCTCAATCCGATCCAGGTGTCGTTCCAGCCCGTCCGAGCCTTCGGGGGCATATACATACGCCACCGAATCCACCTGGTCGTATCCATACTTTTGAACCAGACCGGCATGAAAATGGCCCGGATCCACCGTCATAAGCTTCACCTCTTTGTCGGCACCGGTAAATGGTTTTTTATCTTCGGGCTTTTCCCCGGATTCGGATCCTGAGCATGCATAGGTCATAACCGGGATTAATAAAAGAATCATATATTGCCTTGCCAATGAATTGTACATTATTTCCACCTTCGATATTTTGGCCTTGTAACTTAGTATTCCTCTTCATTCAGCTGATGCGGCCAGGGAGCAGTGCCGTATGCGATATGGCAATCGGTACTCCACAAAACCGTTGCCGGCTTACTGGGCAATCCGAAAGGATCAGGGTGAAACGATGAGCACCATCCCGATCTCCGGGCCGCATAAAGTAACACATCAGCATTTAATATGATAGCTGCCGATAATCTCCGATTTACAGCTGAAGCTGTTCAATATGCTTGATGCCCCACGGGGATCGCTGAGTGCGGGAAAGCATGGCATTTGCCTCATCATCATTTTTAAACCGTTCGTTGACCGGGTCCCACTGTAACTTCCGCGGCAGCTTCATGGCAATGTGAGAAATCAGGCAGGCACTGCAGGAACGGTGAGCCACCTCGGCCGGGGCCACCGTCCGTTCACGTGTTTTAATGCACTCCAGCCAGTTCTTGTGCTGCTCCTCACTTTCGTAAAGATGTGTTTCATGCTCTCCTATTTCTGATTTCAGTATTGCCGGATCACTGGCCTGGAAAGGAGCGGCCTGGTTCGCGTCGCCGCTGCCGGGGTCACTGTCCGTAACGCCTGCATCGCCGCGCCTGACATAGATCCACCCGTCTGAGCCGATGAACCGAACGCCCTGTTTGTTATCACCGCCAACCGTCATCCTAATCCCATTGGCATATTGGGCCGTGACCCTAAAATTGCCATGCACATTCCACAGGCCCCGGTAATTGGGATCATCGGTTGGAAACCGGGCTGTTGCCTCCAGTTCAACCGGTCCGGTATACTCGGTATTCATGCCCCAGTGAGCCGTGTCGATATGATGAGCGCCCCACCCGGTGATCATGCCTGCACTATAGGCTTCGCAGCGCAGCCATCCGGGCCGCGAGTAGTCATCCTCGGGATGAACGCGCTGCTCTGTATAGGGAACATCGGGGGTGGACCCCACCCACATATCATAGTTCAGATTGCCCGGTGCCGGCGTGGGCGAAGGATTTCCCCCGCCAGGATCGCCGGGAAGTCCGACTTCAACCCGCCGGAGCTCGCCAATCCGGCCGTTGCGGACCAGCTCGCATGCTCGCTTGAACTGGGGCCAGGGATTGACCGAACGCTGCTGGCTTCCGATCTGAAATACGGTTCCCGTGCGATGAATAATATCACTCATCGCACGCCCCTCCTCCACCGTCAGTGATGCCGGTTTTTGCAGATAGATATCCTTGCCGGCAAGAGCCGCTTCAATAGCGGGCCGGGCATGCCAGTGGTCTGGTGTACTGATGATAACAGCATCAATTTCAGGATCCTGCAGCATTTCCCGGTAATCCTGGTATACATCCACATCTACATAATTTTTTTTATTCTTTTCCTCAGCATAGTACTGTTCAATGAATTTCTTTCCTTCAACTGCCCGGTCCATATCCACATCACTGACCGCAACAACGCGCGCTACATCGTTATCCATCGTCGATGGCAGGTCGTGGGCTTTGGCAATACGGCCGAAACCAATCTGTCCTATATTAATCTTCTCACTCGGAGGATTGGGCCCCAGCACCGAAGCCGGCACGATGGAAGGAGCAAAAAGCAGCCCGGCAGCCCCCATGGCCGATGTTTTCAGATAATCACGACGTGACATTGTGTTACTACTGTTAGTCTGTTGGTCCATATTATCTCCTGTCAACTTTTAATCTTATGTGTATGTAATATTATCATTTGAAAGAACCGCCTGTCACGGCCCACTGGATGCCCCCCAGAACATGGTTCATAAATACCGGATCGTCATAATCCTCAATGCTGTGACCGAGACTGGTGTACCAGGAACGCCCCCCTTCAAACTCATGGTACCAGGCCAGCGGAAAGGTGTCGCCGAATACCTCTCCCGGATAGTCTCCCTTCTGATCATCCTCAACCGTGCTCATATCAGCATGCAGCAATACCTGAACCTCCGGATTCAACTGTTTTAAATAATAGCACTCGTCCTCGCGCACCCACGGATCCGTCAGGAATGAGGTAGACGGATGGTCATTCTCCGTGACCTCAACCGAAAACTCCTGGAAAGGGGCGTGCCGGTAGAAGGTCCCCCCCACCAGACTCCAGAACCAGGGCCAGTCGCGTTCCGATCCGGAAGCAGAATGAATACCTACAAAATTACCTCCCGACTCCATATATTTCTGGAGAGCCTTTTCCTGTGCTTTTGTATTGAAAATGTCATTGTTGGTATTTGAAAAGATCAGGGCATCATACTTTTTCAAATTCTCCTCGGTAAAATCGGAGGGATCCTCCGAGGCATCAACCGCGAAGCCATGCTTTCTTCCGAGCTTCCGAATCGCCTCGATGCTGTTGGGAATATTCTTGTGCACGTATCCTTCTCCGTTCCTGGTGTACACCAGAACCCGGCTCCCGGCCAGGCCCGTGGGCTGTACCTCCACTTCCGGCGGATTTGCAAAATCCTGCCAATACCGTTCGGCGTCAACACTGTCAATCTTTCCGTCATATACCATCATACGGTACTTGAGACTGTAACTGTTGCCCGGCCAAAGCGTCCAGTCCTGTTCCTGGACCGGATTGAAGTTGAAATAAACATTTCCTTCGCCCCCATTCGCACCGGTGGGCCAGATGCGCAACTGCTCCGGAAAATTCTGGTTCCCGGGATGGGTCATGAATAAAATGCCCGATGTCCCCCCTTCGGAAACACCGTTAATGTCGGTCCAGCGTGCCCGCGTGCCATTGCCATTGCTTTTATTCTTTCCAGCCGATGTCAACAAGACAGCGGTTTCATCATTCCATTTCTCGGTCGCCCGAAGACTGAATCCCTGGTAGCGATAGGCCTTGATGGTAACCGGAGAATCCGCTGCCGGATTCAGAGTTGAAATAAAATCAATCAGCCAGATGTCCTGCTCCGGGTCGGCATTCCAGGCCTTGATCTCCCAGCTTTCATTTAAAGCTACTTTCTCGCCGGAGGGTGCTCGCAGGTCAATATGATTGAGGAATGCTCTGAATCCGCCGTATATATCACCCTCTGTCGTTTGCGTCAGGGCCTTGTGACGAACGGTTCCCTCTCCATCACCGAGGTTCCAAAAATCAATCTCGCGGCCCTCAAAGCTTGTCTTGGTCCACGGGTTCCAGATGCCGTAGTGATGGTAATGATCGGAAGGCTGGATCCTTGTAAGCACTTCTCCCTCCGGCGTCCACAGCGGGTGGATATAGCCGCTGCGGGCATAAAGATCTGAAACACCATCGGGCGGCGGCTTCGGAACATAACGATAGCTGAGAACCTTCTGATCGTCAACGTTCAGTGTTAATGACATGCCGTCGTCCGAGATCTGTACAGAATCGGCGGGAGAAGGCGCCCTTCCTTCGCCCTCACTCTTCAGGATATAATTGCGGTTTCTTCCCCGGGGAGTTTCTCCGCCCAGTATCCACCGAAGTCTCTTTTCATCGCCACTTTCATCGAGCTGCGAGGCGATCGCCACTTCCTTTCCGTCCACAACCTCATAGAGCTGCAGTTCCTGTCCGGTTTGCAGGCCCAGGGACATCCCCTCAAGAGAGACCCCCACCGGGGTGTTCATCCGGTGATGGTCCCCCGCTTTAACCGTAAAATGGGCAATTTCCCGGGACTGGCCCCAAAGACTGGAACCCAGAGCAAGGGTGAAGAAACAGCTAATAATTAAAGATGATAAAACGTTAAACAGGCTCCTTCCGATTTTATTCATAACACTGGTTGATCTCATTGCACGTTGCTAATAACTGTCCTGCAAATACAAGCAGGACTGTTAAGGGGTATAATATAGAAGATTAGATATCAGCGTAAAATTAATAACCCGGATTTTGCTCGTACGTACCAGAGGTGCGATTGAGCTGTGTTGCGGGTATAGGCCGCAACCGGTGGTATTCCTCAATATTATCACGGGATTCCTGCAATCCGGCATAATTTCTGACCCGTTCAAGCAGCCTACCCGTTCTTTTGAGGGTAATCCACCGCTTTTGTTCGCCGTAAAACTCCCTCCCCCTTTCGTTGAGGATAAAATCCAGCGAAACCTCTCCCGCCGTTATCGCCATGCTGCTCTCATGGCCCGGCCAGGCCGCCCGCCTGCGCACCGCATTGATATGATCGGCCGCCTGCTGCAGGTTGCCCATTTTGAAGTGGGCCTCGGCTGCAAAAAGATAGGCTTCGGCAAGGCGATAGACGATATAATCCTTGTTGCCGGCCGGTTCATTGACCGACGGCCGCTGGAAGTCATCGTGCTTTATCAGGCTCGGAAACATATTAATATTATCCGAAGTATGGGATGTAGCCCACGATATCAGGTAGTAGCTGGTCGCCTCCTGCTGCTGTCTGACCTCGTCCTGCGTCATATCCGGTTCAATGTGGATGGCCGTGTCACCAACAGCCGGATTGGAGTTGGGCGCATCGGGAAATTCGGGAATGGACGAGGCATCATTGTAATACCATGTGTCCTGGAAGCTTTTGTCATACCGTGAATCCTGGTCTATGGGACGAAAATTCTGCAATGCGAAGGGGGTCATCTTGAAGCGAATCCAGGGGCGGCCATAGCCAGGAGCCAGGCTCCGCACCAAACCGTTGCTGTAGGTCTCGTACCACGGGCGATAATACAGGTGGCTTCGATTGCCCGGCCCGTTAATCAGCGGATCTTTCCCATACTGTACAGCCCAGATAATTTCGGCGTTCTGTTCGTTATCATTATCGAAGATCATCTCGAAGTCGTCCAGCAGCGAAAAACTGTAATCATCAATAACGCTTTCAGCCAGTGCGGCCGACCGGCTGAAGTCTTCGCTCTCGGCATAGTCCTGGTATCCCCTGGTCAGCAGAACCTGGGAAAGCAGCATTTTCGCCGCCGGCTGTGTTGCCCGTCCCCATTCCTCCTGCGATGGGGGAAGGCTGTTGACAGCAACCTCCAGATCACTGACAATTTGCTGGTAAATTTCCGGCAGGGCCGTGCGGTTAGCCTCCGTTTCGACCCCCTCTGTTTCCTCCGTTGTAAGGTGTACCGCTCCAAAATGCTGAACCAGGTTGAAATAATAGTGCGCCCTCAGGAAATGCACCTCCCCGAGTCTTCTTTTTTTCAGTGCATCGTCTATACCTTCCAGTTTTGACGCACGGTTGATGGCGGCGTTACAGGTATTAATACCTACATAATAGCTGTTCCAGATGCTTTCCATCGGCCAGGCTTCCGAGTTCAAACCGGCATCGTACTGGTTCATATAATGATAGCCTCCATGACCTGCATTCTGGACAAGATCCGTTCCATATTCGGTAAGATTTCCTCCCTGTTCCGCGCCGTAGAAATCACGAAGGGGCTCATAGGCTGCGTTGACAGCATCTTCAAACCCACCGGCAGTGGTAAAATGATTTTCAGCCGTTACATCGGATACGATCTCCTCCTTCAACGCATCACAGGACACTGCTGCGGTGACCATCATCAAAAAAAGCGATATGTAAATTAATTTCTTCATAACTTTAACTCCTAATCATTAAAAATTAATATTGACTCCGAGGGTATACAGGCGGGTGGTCGGAACATCGGCTTCGATCCTTCCGCCATATTGTTCGGGATCAATATTCCCCGTTTTGGAAAACAGCAGGGGCGTTTCAGCATTGATATATATACGCATCGAGCGGATCCCGATATGCTCCACTGCGCCCGGAGGAAGGTTATAGCCCAGCTTCACATTTCGCACCTTCAGAAACGATCCGTCCTGGTAAGCCTGGGTTGATCGGTACAGCGGATATTCCCTGCTGGCGTCGGGTCTGGGATGCCTGTCGGTGGGGTTGTCAGGCGTCCAGTAATCGACGTCCAGATTGTTATAGCGGCCGTTAAGCGCAGTGTCCTTATACTCGTTAAAGATCGTCTGTCCCGTGCTCGCATACAGGAAAACCAGGAGATCCACGCCCCTGTAACTGAAGTGGTTGGCCAGCCCCCCGCTCCAGTCGGGCATATCCGTACCCAGGATCACGCGGTCCTGCTCGTTGATAGTGCCGTCCCCGTTTTGATCCTTGATTTTAATCTCGCCGGGATCCTGCCCGTAGGAATCCGCCTGCGGAGCCTCATTCTGTTGCCATATGCCGATTTTTTCATAGTCGTACCATACGGTGAGGGGTTCCCCAATGAACCACTGGTTACCGACATCATCCTGCTTGTTCCCATACAAATCAACAATTTCTTCCCTATTTGAGGAAAGAGTCAGATCACTGCTCCAGCTGAACCCGCCGCGTCCCTGGTCTATGATGTTCTGGCTGCTGAGCGTCAATTCGATGCCGGTGTTCCGGGTCTCGCCTACATTTTCAAATACACTGCTGAACCCGGAGGTAATGGGCAAGTTTCGTTCCAGAAGCATATCGGTGGTCGTTGTTTGGTAGTATTCAATGCTTCCCCTTATTCTGGACTCCCAGAGCCCGTAGTTCAGCCCGATATTCAGTTGCCTGGATGTTTCCCACTGCAGATGGGCATTGGATATTTGACCGGGCCGGTATCCATAACCTGCATTTTCGCCAAACTGGTAGGTCGTCCGGGTCAGGGTACCCTGTGTCTGATACGGGTCGATTGCCGTATTGCCGGTGACGCCGTAACTGAGGCGCAGCTTCAGGTCCGAAAAGAGGGACTGCCCAGACATAAATGGCTCTTCAATTATTCGCCAGCCGACAGCAGCGGAGGGGAAAAAGCCCCACTTCTTTCCCTCCGCCAGCCTCGAGGAACCATCCGCTCGACCCGTAACCGTTAAGAGGTACCGGTCATTAAACTGGTAATTTACCCGACCCATGAACGACATCATCGACCACTCTTCGTAGTAACTGCCATAATCCTCGGCCGTACTCGCCGTCCCCAGATTATGATATTTCTGGGTCTCATAGGGAAGTCCGGAAACCGCTATACGATCGGTCTCGTACTGGTCTGACTGAATACTGAAAAGCCCCGTGGCTTCAATATCATGCCTGCCGGCAAAGGACTGCTGGTAATTCAGAATATTCTCGAGGGTATAGGCAAACGATCGCTCCTCATCCTTGCGGGCATAGGGAACGCCCTCTCCCCGAGCCGTTGTCAACGTTCCCTGGAATATCCCCCTGCGCCGCGAAGACAGGTCCGGACCAAAATTCAACCGATAACTGAAGTGATTCGAAAGGTCATACGCTCCAAAAATATTACTGAAAATCCGCATGCGGTTTCGGTCGTCCAGCATTTTTCCCGCAACCAGATCATTCAGCGGGTTGGCAATCAGGCCGTCGTCAGTGGGACGAAAGTCAAGGGTTCCGTCCTGTTCGTACGGGTTGCCCAACGGATTCATGGCAACAGCCGTCCCGTAGGGATTCGTGCCATATGCCTGTACAAAACGGGACAGCAGTGTTGAAGTACCAATACGGAATCGGTCACTCACATCATGATCCAGGTTGATACGCAGCGTGTACCGATCAAAATTCTGTCCCGGAATAATGCCCGTTTCATTAAAGAAATTCCCGCTTACCGCAAACTGCGTATGTTCATTGCCCCCCTGCACCGTCAGCTGATGACTCTGCTGGTACCCGGCGTCATCAGTGACCAGATCGGGATAATCATAGGTAGCCCCCTGCTGAATCGCCTTCATCTCCGGATCTGTGAATATGGCCTCATCACTGCTGTAGGAGTCCGTGGCACGAAATCCCTCTCTGCGCATTTCAGCAAACTCGTGACCGCTCATCATATCCGGTTCCTCCAGCTGGCGCGAAACTCCGAAATAGCCGTCGTATGAAACAATAGTCTTATGGTTTCCGCCGCGCTTGGTAGTCACCAGGACTACGCCATTGGCGCCCCGGGAACCGTAGATGGCTGTGGCCGAAGCATCCTTCAACACCTCCATGGACTCAATATTCTGGGGATTGAGATCGTTTAAATTACCACTGAACGGAATACCGTCAACTACAAAGAGGGGATCATTGGAGGCCGTAAGGGAGCGTCGCCCCCGAACCCGGACGGTGACCCCATCTCCCGGCTGGCTGCCCGACTGGGCTACCATCACGCCGGCGGCTCTCCCCTGGAGGGCAGAGGCGGCATTACTTACCGGAACCTCGGCTATCTGAGCAGAGGAAACGGAAGAAACGGACCCCGTGATGTCCTGCTGCTCCTGCTGACCATAGCCGACCACCACAATGTCCTCGCCTACAATGGCTTCCGTGACCAGTTCCACATTAATACTGGTTCTCTCGTTTATGGGAACCGTCTGCGTCTGAAAGCCCACAAAGGAAAACAAAAGTGTGTCCGTCTTTGACGGAACAGTAATAGAGTATTTCCCGTCGGCTCCGGTTGAAGTACCCGCGGAGGTACCCTGAACGGAAATATTCACCCCGGGAAGCACTTCTCCCGTCTGACTGTCAGTTACAACCCCTGAAACCGTATGTTCCCGGGATGACTTTTGCATAACAGGAAGTGTATCGAAGCCAATGACCTGCATTGGTTGAATCAGTACAAGCCCCATTATCCCAAGACAAACTCCACAGATGTGCCTTATAACACGGACACCCTTCATTATCCCATCGGTATGCATAATATCCCTATATCGTTGAATTTGTATTAAAACCCGTCAAAGAGAACTTCTGCATGACGGCTGCCGGTTAAACAATATTAAAAATCTTTTATTCATGCAACCGATTGCGTTAATTTCCCCTTTTTCATCCAACCGTCGTCTATTTCTTACAGGTTCATTACCTGAACAATCGTAATTTATTAGCATAAGGAGGAGTCAACCTATATAAAGCTTCAAAAAAATTGAGCTATACATTCCTGGGACGTATATATAATAACACAATCGGTTGCATAGTTATCATCTTCATAGTACATTTCTTTTGACTTTTTTACAGGTCAAAGAAAATGTTTTGCGCTTTCATATTATCGTTATTTTACCATGTTGGCTTGTATACCGTCAGTCCATTTTAGTTTTAATCATTCTTCAACCGATGCCCGACCATTCGCAAAAGCAGGACGTTACCATTTATGATATCGCCGAGGCCCTGGGAGTCTCTCCTTCAACCGTCAGCCGAAGCTTGAAAGAACATCCTTCCATCAGCAAAGAAACCATTCGCAAAGTCAGGAAGCAGGCCAAAAAAATGGGGTACCGCTCCAATATTTTTGCCCAAAATCTCAGGCGCCAGAAAACCAACATTATCGGGGTCATTGTCCCACGGCTAAACAGTCACTTTATGTCCTCTGCCATCTCGGGCATGGAGAAAGTGGCCAATAAAAATCACTATAAAATCATCATCAGCCAGTCGCACGAACAGGCCGTGAATGAAGCCAGTAATGTGGAAATGATGCTGGAACAGCGCGTGGACGGACTCATCGTCTCGCTGGCCTATAACACCATGGACCTGCATCATTTTGACGCTATTACGGAACAGCACACCCCTCTCATCTTTTTCGACCGGGTGGCTGATTTGCCCAACTCCACCAATGTGGTGATTGACAATTACCAGGCAGCCTACAAGATGACGAACCACCTGATTGATGAAGGCTGCTCACGTATTGTTCATATTACGGGCAATACTTCACGAAATGTCTATTCAGGCCGGCTCAAGGGGTATAAAGAGGCGCTGCTGGAACATCAGCTCAGCTACGACTCCGATCTTGTATTCATCAATGACTTGCGGGAAGAAGATGGAGAACAGGTGGCCCGAAAAATACTTGAAATGGATCAACTGCCGGATGCTGTTTTTGCATCCAATGATGTATGCGCCGTAAGCTGCATGGCCCTCCTGCAGGAGCACGGCATTGAAATCCCCCGGGATATTGCCATTGCCGGCTTTAACAATGATCCGATCTCCAGGTTTGTAAAACCTAAAATCACCACTGTTG
Source organism: Fodinibius sediminis (assembly GCF_900182555.1). Taxonomy (GTDB): domain Bacteria; phylum Bacteroidota; class Rhodothermia; order Balneolales; family Balneolaceae; genus Fodinibius; species Fodinibius sediminis. The sequence goes on from NZ_FXTH01000002.1 coordinate 112,041, forward strand.
ATTATGACGGCGAACGGGTAGGCGAAGTTGTTGCCCAAAATCTTATTAACCATCTGGAGGGAGACGACCATATATCCATTACCAATACCATCGTCTTAAATTCGGACCTGATCATACGTGATTCCTCCCGCAAACAAGATGCAGGCTAAGCCGGCTGGAAAGGAAAACGGAGCTCACCACCGGTCAGACACAGGTCAGTTTTGTATTGACCACAAGTACAGGCCGTTTGGCTGCGGTCATGGTCATGCAAATCAGGCGGAGCTTGCAGGAACCTCCCGAATTACGGCACAACTCCACCCCGGGAAAAGGTTATGCGATCCGTCGTTTTGCTCCCCTGCAAGACGGTGGCAGACAGGATGCTTGAGTATCCTCAACGGCCGCCAGCCTGCGCCATCCCCCCTGCCATCTCCGCGGCAACACTCCGTCACACCCCTGCTCTACCCTACGACATGCCCCTATCGCCTTCGCGACATCTTCCTGCTCTATCCTACGACATATTCTTGCTCTACCTTAGAACATGAACCTGCTCTACTCTACGCCATGTCCCTGTCGCCTTTGTGACATATTCCGGACCACACTGCTGACCTACTCTGTACAGGAACCCAATCCTATGGGCTGTTGAAGTTGGGGGCTTTTTTTAACGGCCAAAAAGGAACCAAGAAAAGTCGATGGTTGAGAAAACTCCCGTCAGGTTGCACCGTGGCTGCGGAAAATAAGTTACCCTCATCACGGCTCTTCCTCAGGCAAAAATTATTTTTAATCCTCCGCCACTGCTCCATCTACCTAAAAACGCTGGTCCTATCGTTAGGCCGGAAGGTTGTTAATCCGTCATGAAAGCGAGAAGTCCCGTACGGGGAAAGTTCTATTTGAAATGTATGCAGAGCGTACGGCGGGTAGCTACGCAGCGCATGGGTACCAAGTAGTAATTTCGGTTTGCTTGCCTCTCATATCTCCGTCCTGTATGCTGCTCCACCAGTGGCTTCCCCACCAACTGATGTTGTATAAAACGATGGGGCGTTGCTCTTCGTTCTGCCAAAAATTATGCACATGTGCCGGTTTCGAGATATTACAACGCAGGGCGGTGTACTGTAATAACCGCTGGACTTTATCAGCCGTTCAGTAATCTTTTTTTACAGCCAGAAACACCAGGTGGTTGCTTACCGTCACCGCCCCGCCGGCGGAATCATCCCAGTGATTGACAAGCATTTTCAGCTCGCGCGGGCTCAGAGCACGCCCCTCCTTCGGTGTTGAGGCCCCGATTTCCTTCAGGTGGGCAAAAAAGTCGTACGCACTTTCAAACGTCTGCGTAGCTGTATCCTCATAGTAATCGACTTGTGAGGGCCCCACCGACATCTTGATAACCATCTCTTCAACATCAGGAAGACTGTTGCCGGTAAATGGAATTCCCAGCTCCCGGCAGTGTTTCTTCCATTCGGGAAAGCTTTCACCGCCGGGAAAGGCCGCCAGTAACAGCCCGCCCGGCTTCACTGCTTCGAACCACCGACTCATCGTGAGCGACGGATCCTCGAACCACTGCGCGACGAAACTACTTACCACCAACGCGTATTCCTGCTCATCAGCAGGCAGCTGCTCAGCATCCAGAACTGAAGCATCCAGGTTTTTAGCATCGCTTAATTTTTGCCGGCATCGGGCAACCATTTCCTCCGATATGTCGGTAGCCTGAATGGTTCTCTCCGGGTAAAGTTCCAGCAAACCTTCCGTCAGGAAACCAGTACCGCATCCCAGCTCAATAACAGGCCCCGGCGGGATAATCGCCTGCCATGGCTTCAGCGAGGCCACCAGCCGGTTAGCCACCTCTTTTCGCAGCTCGGCCTGGGTATCATAAACCTTCGCCGCAGTCCCGAAACAGTTACGGATCCGTCGTTTTACCTGCCGGTAAGCAGTTGCCGATGATTGTTCTTCGTGATTCATGGAAACCTGTCTCTCGCTTTCCTCCGAACCGGATTACCGTCGCGTTAATTCTGCTCTGTGAGTGCTCCAGATCCCCCCTGCCAGGTCGAATCGCTTGAAAATGTACGCAGCATCGTACGGAACTGTCGTACGAAACGCCGCTTGTCGTACTTGGGAGCGAACTGTCCAAATTCAAGGATAAAAAGCCGGTCTGTTTCTGAATCATAGATCGTAAAATTGACAAACGGTCCTCCCATGGCGTCGTGGGTCATCCGCCAGGTTCCCAGCGTCTCATGTACCAGGTGCCCATTCATCCGGAATGATTCAGATTCAACGGGTCGCGCGTACTCCGTGGTTACGTAGGAACTGTCCCGCGTGCCGCGGATCCACTGTTCCATGAGGGAATCGCGCTTGGCATTGATCCAGTCGTCGTCCAGGTAAGAGATATCGCGCACATCCTCTTTCCACCAGGCCCAGAACCAGCGGTTATTCTCAGGCAGCGGTCTGCGCATGGTCAGAAAATGCTGCTCCTCCCCATTTTTAGTATAAGTGGTATCAATATTTTTCATCCAGTCGTGCTGTATACGGATTTTCCACCCGTGTTCCGTCCAGATACTGTCGGCAAGCATCGTCTGTTCGCCCTGCCCATAAATCTCTTCTTTCCAGCGCTGAAACTCTTTGCTGAGTATATTATCGGTCAGGGTTTTCTCTGAATTGCGGATCTGTTCCGCTAATGCCGTATCACTGGGGGCGGTCAGGATCATGGACCACTGGTCTTGATACCATTTGTCCTGCAGCGGAAAGGCAAAGGATTCGCCGTTGCGCACCTGGGCCTCCACCTCGTCGCTGAGCAGCGCGCGTATCCATTGAGAGGTATTGGTGCTGTCATCGATAGGTGCGGCGATAATAATGTTTTTAAATCTCTTCAGCTGATCCAACTGGTCATTGTTTCTAAAATCTCTGAATCGCAGGTTAAAAAGCGGCTGGGGTGTGGGAATAGTATAGATACCCTGGCCAAAAGTCTCCCGTATGGCATCGGCCGTCTCACTTTCCCACTGCGTGGAATCCATCACCACGATGGCTTCGCCAAAACCACCCCGTGCCTTTTGCCGGTAATCACCTTCACAGCCCAGCCAGGCCGCTGCAATGACCAGTAGTACCGTAACTTTTGAAAATAGGTTCATAGCAACTCAATCTGATTGAAATTATAACTTACCATACTTCAACGAATGAACAAAAGCAAACACCTCATCCTTCCATCCTTCTTCAGGATAATGGGCTCTTATGGTATCTATAAGGGCACTTCCGACAATGAAGCCGTCCATATCGCGGGAAATACGCTGGGCGTCCTCATGCGATTTAATGCCAAAGCCAACCATTTTCGGATTGCGGGTGACATTCGTTTTAACGCGTTCAATAAACCGCTGTACCGACTGGGCAACCTCATCGCCTTCACGGGCTCCCGTGACGCCAGTAACAGAAACACAATATACAAAACCCTCTGAATGGGTATCAATCCTGCGCATACGCTCATCCGAGGTATTGGGAGCTACAAGGTAGACAATGGGGAGCCCGTGGGCCCTGGCCTCATCCACCATAATCCCTGATTCCTCAAGGGGGATATCAGGGATGATCAGTCCGTCTACACCGGAGGCGGCTGCCCGCTCACAAAAGCGGGTGACCCCATACCGCAGCACAGGATTAATGTACCCCATCAGGATAATCGGGATCTCAGAGTGTTTGCGCACCTCCCGGACCATATCAAAAATTTTATCCATGGTGATGCCCTGTTCTATGGCTACATTGCTGGAATATTGAATGGTCGGCCCATCGGCCAGGGGGTCGCTGAAGGGCATCCCAAGCTCTACAAGATCAGTACCGTTCTCTTCAAACCCCAAAATAAGCTCAACAGTCGATTCCAAATCGGGGTAACCGGCCGTCAGGAACAAGCTCATTATTTTGGATGAATCGCTGTGTTGTTCAAAAAGATTGTTAATTCTATTTTCCGTCTGAATCATGACTCTTCTGTTTTATACTGTGAAATTCCGGTTGCAGGACACTGCCTTTTTCCTGTTGACCGACTGATGCACTGCATTACAAGTTTTTGGAGATCGTTCCCATATCTTTATCACCACGGCCTGAACAGTTGAGTACAAGCAGTTCATCCTCCGTGGTCCTGGGCATCAATTCCTCCAGGTAGGCTACGGCGTGGGCCGTCTCGAGCGCCGGAATAATGCCCTCCTGCTCAGATAACAATTTTACGCCCTCCATGGCCTGTTCATCGGTAATGGGGGCATAGATTACGCGGGAGGAATCCTGCAGGTAGGCATGTTCCGGGCCAATACCCGGATAATCAAGTCCTGCACTGATCGAATGTGCCAGCTGAATTTGTCCCTCTTTATCATGCAGAAGATAACTCAGGGAACCATGGAGCACGCCGGGATCCCCAATAGTAAGGGTGGCAGCAGTCTGATCGGTATCGGCACCCAGTCCCGCTGCTTCCACGCCATACATTTGAACCTTTTCATCCTCAATAAACGGATAAAAGAGACCTATAGCGTTGGATCCGCCGCCCACGCATGCCAGCAGATAATCCGGGAGCCTTCCTTCGACTTCCTCCAGCTGTTTCCTGGTCTCATCACCGATGATGCGCTGGAAGTTTCGCACCATCTTGGGGTACGGATGCGGACCCACCGCCGAGCCGATGATGTAGAATGTATCCTCTACATTGGTCACCCAGTCGCGTATCGCCTCATTGGTAGCATCCTTCAACGTCTTTGAACCGCTTTCAACCGAACGCACTTCGGCCCCCAGCAGTCGCATGCGTTCCACATTCAGCTTCTGGCGCTCCATATCCTCGGCTCCCATATACACGATACAGTCGACCCCGAATTTCGCACAAGCGGTAGCTGTGGCAACCCCGTGCTGGCCGGCCCCCGTCTCAGCAATAATCCGCTCTTTTCCCATACGCTGTGCAAGCAGGATCTGCCCGATCGCATTGTTAATCTTGTGAGCCCCCGTATGGCAGAGATCCTCGCGCTTCAGGTAAATCCGCGCCCTGCCGTAATAGTCCGTCAGCCGATTGGCATAGGTCAACTTTGTCGGACGGCCGACATAGTCCTGCAAAAGATCCAGATAGGTATTTCTGAATGCCTCGTCATTCCAGGCCCTGTTATAGGCTTCTTCCAATTCCTCCAATACGGGAATCAGAATTTCCGGAACAAACTTTCCGCCAAAATTACCGAAGTACCCCTCCTTTGTTGGTAAATTATATCTCATAGCCGCCATAGCTTTTTAACCTTAGTTGCTGGTATTTAGAAGTTAGAATATTTATAGATAACACCTATAACCATTTGATTTATTTACAATTCACCCATTTCCTGCTGCTCCCAAATGGTCCGCATTTCATTCATAAATGCTTCAACCTTGTCGTAATCCTTCTTCCCCGGCTCACTCTCCAGGCCGCTGGCCACATCCACGGCATAGGGGTGAACCAGCCTACAGGCCTCATGAATGTTTCCGGGGGTCAGTCCTCCGGAAAGAAAAAAGGGAAGGTCGTCGGTAATCTCATCCAGCAGCTGCCAGTCAAAGGTTTCACCTGTACCGCCCCATTGCCCTTCCAGCTTCGTATCAAATAGCAGGAACTCCACATTGCCCAGATAGGGTTCAATACGCTTCTCGATATCCTTGGGCTGGTCGCCCCGGCCGATATGGATAGCCTTGATCACCGGCTTGTCAACAAGATGACAGTAGTCTGGATTTTCATTTCCATGAAGCTGTACATAGTCAATTCCTGTCTGCCGGCTGATCATGTTCACATCGTCCAGCGGCTGATTGACAAATACCCCCACACACTCCGGGCCCTCCACCCAGTTTATGACCGCCCCTGCCTTGGCCGGGGTGATATGGCGCTTGCTGTCTTCATAGAAAATGAAGCCCAGATAATCGGCCAAGGCCCCCGATACAAATCGGGCATCTGCCAGGGTGGTAATACCACATATCTTGACTTTGGATCGTTCCTCGGGATCTGCAAACATCGGTTCAGCTCGTATGATTTATAAGTTGCTGTAATTCCTGTTTCATCGCACCTACGGCTTCACCGGGATTCGGCCGGCGCATGAAGTGTTCGCCTATAAGGGCCGAATGAATACCTTCATTGAATAAAAAATACAAATCCTCAGCCGATCCCAGTCCGCTTTCAGAAACCAGGACCGTTTCTTCCGGGGCCTGCTGCAGGATCCCCACCCCCCGGTGCAGATCCACCTCAAAGGTTCTGAGATCACGATTATTCACTCCCAGAATGTCAACAATATCGAAAGAAAGACGGTTAAAATCTTCTTCGGAATAACATTCAACCAGCGCCTGCATTCCAAACTCCCGCGTGGCGTGGAGCAGTTCCTCCAGCTGCTGGCCCTCGGTGATTGTAACAATCAGCAATACCGCATCAGCACCATAGGCCCTGGCTTCCTTAACTTGATAGGGATCAATAATAAAGTCTTTGCGCAGCAATGGGATAGAAACTTCTTCAGAAGCTTCTTTTAAATACTTTAAGTGCCCCTGGAACGCCGGCTGGTCGGTAAGCACGGAGATGGCCGAGGCCCCTCCCTCCTCGTACTGACCTGCTATCCTTCGCGGATCGAAGTCCCGGCGGATAAGTCCTTTTGAAGGCGACGCCTTCTTGATCTCCGCAATAATGGAAACATCCGATGGGGTGTTCAGGGCCCCTTTAAAATCTCGTACCGGCTGTTCATACATCTCATGCGACTCCAGATCCTTAAAGCTGACTTTTTTTCTGCGCTTTTCTAAATCAAGGGCCGTCTGTTCTACAATCTCGTCAAGTATCGTTGCCATAATGCTAAATCTGCGCTACCTCGTTTGTTACTTCCACATACCGCTGCAATGCTTTTTCTGCTGCGCCTGAAAATAGACTTTCCTCCGCAAGCGATTTGGCTTCGGACAGGTCGTCGGCTTTGCCGGATGCGTGAATAGCGAAAGTAGCATTCAGCAAGGTAATGTTCTGTTGCGGCGCTTCAGCCCTGTTTGCCATGATAGAACGGATAATGTCGGCATTATATTCAGCGTCCCCCCCCTGCAGTTCCTCAAGATCGGTCCAGCTGAAGTCGAGGGAGCGCGGATCAAAGGTTGTCGCCTCCTTCATCATCCGGTTGGTCAATTCATAAATCTCGGTCTGGGCACTCAGGCTCACCTCATCCAGTCCATCATGGGCATTCAGCGTATAGGCAAACTCGGTATCCAGGTTGGCCAGGATGCGGCCGATCTTGCGGGCGATATCCTTGTTGTATGCTCCGATCACCTGTCGTTTGACCATTGCAGGATTCAGCAACGGACCCAGAATATTGAAAAAAGTGCGAATTCCCACGGTTCGCCGGGCTTTCATCACATGTCTCATGGCCGGATGAAAATTAGGGGCAAACATAAAAACAAGACCTGCCTCCTCAAAAACCTGTTCAACCTGCTCCTTCTGAAGGTCTATTAGCCCGCCCAGTGCTTCCAGAACATCAGCACTGCCGCTTTTGCTTGACACACTCCTGTTGCCATGCTTCAGCACCGGAACACCGGCTCCGGCCACGATAAACATCGAGGCCGTGGAGATATTGAACGTTCCGGAGCTGTCTCCCCCCGTCCCACACAAGTCTACCGCACCCTCGGTATCCACCTGGGGTTTAATGGCGGCCTCCCGCATCACTTCCACAAAGGCCGTCAGCTCTTCGATGGTCTCTCCCTTCATCCTCACCGCTGTCAGGAAAGACGCAATTCGCTCATCTTCAACCTTCCCCGTGATGATCAACCGCAGGGCATGCCTCGCTTCTTCCAGGGTTAGATCACCATGGTTGACCAGCTTGTTTAAGATTTCAATAAAATCCATAAAGCATTATATATTATAAGGTTACAAGTTATACCTTAAATTATTTTTGTACCTTCTGTTCCGTTTTCATGTCCATCCAGTTCTTTATGATATCCGGTCCTTCCGTGGTCAGAATGCTTTCCGGGTGAAACTGGATGCCTTCAACCGGGAAGGTCCGGTGCCGAATGCCCATGATCACCTCATCATCACTGTGCGCCGTAACAATCAACTCGCCGGGAATCTGTTCCGGATCCAGAACAAGGGAGTGGTAGCGGGTAGCCGTAAACTCATTAGGGATATCGCGAAAGACAGACTTCCCGTCATGCCTGATCGTGGAGGTTTTGCCATGCATCAGTTTTGGTGCATGTATGATCTTTCCGCCATAGACTTCCCCAATGGCCTGAAGTCCCAGACAGACTCCCAAAATTGGCGTATCGGGCCCCATTTCTTTAATCAGGGGCTCTGTAATGCCTGCATCCACCGGACGTCCAGGACCCGGAGATATAAGGATTTTATCCGGCTTCAGGGCACGAACCTCTTCCACTGTGAGCACATCATTCCTGACGACCCGGTATTCGTCGGTATGCTGGGCAATAATATCCACCAGGTTGTAGGTAAATGAATCGTAGTTGTCAATGATCAGGATCATAAGTCATTCGGTTTAGATAGCACCCCAGGTTGTTGACACGCTGCAGGGCGCATGTCGTTAATCAGCAAAATCATAACTTTTAAATATGCCTGTAACCTCGCGGATCGGCGCCATTACAGACTCGGCTCGCTCCCGGGCCTTTTTACTGCCCTCGGCCAGGATATCCCGGACCGTATCCACATCCTGAGCCAATTCTTTGCGTTTGGCACGGGCCTCGGCAAAATAAACCTCAATCATATCCAGCAGCTCATTTTTCGCATGCCCGTACCCATAGCCGCCTGCACGATATTTCTCTGCAATCTCATGCTGTTTCTCCTTGCCCGCAAATAGTTTAATGAGTGCAAACACGTTGCATTTTTCCGGGTCCTTTGGCTCATCCAGCGGCGTAGAATCTGTTTCTATCGACATCACCTTTTTCTTAAGGGCTTTCCCCTCATCAAATATATCAATGGTATTGCCGTACGATTTACTCATTTTTCGCCCGTCCACTCCCGGCACCACGGCTACTGATTTTACAATGTATTCTTCCGGGAGCTTGAGGTATTCATCCCCGTAATTATGATTGAATTTTCCCGCCAGATCGCGGCAAATCTCAATATTCTGTTTCTGGTCCTGCCCCACAGGCACGACATCGGAATTGTATATCAGTATATCTGCCGCCTGCAGAATGGGGTAGGTAAAAAGACCGATATTGGGCGTCAGCCCCTGGGCAACCTTGTCTTTGTAGGCAACTGCCTTCTCCATCAGGCTTACCGGGCAAAAGGTACTCAGCATCCAGGCCAGCTCTGTAACCTGCGGCACATCGCTTTGTGCAAAAAACGTACATTTTTCAGGATCAAGTCCCAGGGCAAGGTAATCCAGGGCGATATCAATCGTATTTTGATAGATCTCTTCCCCATCGTTTATTGACGTCATGGAATGGTAGTTGGCGATAAAATAAAACGCATCCCCCTTTTCCTGCATCTGGATATGCTGGCGCAAAGCCCCAAAATAGTTGCCAAGATGCAATTTGCCGGATGACTGAATGCCGGATAAGATAGTTTTCATCTGTAATCAGTAGCTCATTTAAAAATTATCGTTTTTCTTATAAAAGACCTTCTTCCATTCAACATCATTCACTGCCCGCCTCTGTAATTTCCAGGGCCACACTGAGTGCCTCTACAAGTGCTCCAGCCTTGTTCTTGGTTTCAATATACTCCTTATACGGGTCACTGTCGGCCACAATACCTGCTCCCGCCTGTATATAGACTTTGGAATCGGTTACGATCATCGTCCGGATTGCTATACAGGTGTCCATATTGCCGGAAAAGTCAAAATAGCCGACGGCCCCGGCATAAGGTCCGCGTTTTGTAGGTTCAAGTTCATCGATGATCTCCATCGCGCGGATTTTCGGGGCCCCGCTCACGGTTCCAGCAGGAAAGCACTGCATGAGTGCATCCACCGCCGTCTGATGTTCTGCCAATTGACCCTTTACATCCGAGACGATATGCATGACATGGGAATAGCGTTCAATAACCTGCTCACGAACAGGCTGAACGGTGCCGGGACGGCATACACGGGATAAATCATTGCGGCCCAGATCAACGAGCATCACATGTTCCGCAATCTCCTTGGGATCGTTTTTAAGATCCTCCTCCAGCGCCTGATCCTCCTGTTCTGTTTCTCCACGGGGACGCGTGCCGGCGATGGGCAGCAGCTGGGCTGTGTCATCCTGTACGCGAACCAGTACTTCCGGCGACGAACCGACCAGGGCAAAATCATCAAAGTCCAGGAAAAAGAGGTACGGGGAAGGGTTCACCATCCGGAGCGCCCGGTATAACATAAACCGGTCTCCCTCAAAGTCACTTTCAAACCGCTGCGATAGCACCACCTGGAAGATATCTCCCTCGTAAACATACTCTTTGGCCCGGCGAACCATTGATTCAAACTCTGATTGCTCAATATTGCTGGACAGACGTTCGGGATTTATGGAAAACGAATGGTCTGTCAGCGGGGCCGGGCGGCGAATCAGGTCTTCAAGCTCGTCGAGGCGGGCCTGGGCCTCCCCATACCGTTTCCTGACCGGGTCATCCCCATCAACAAACACTGTTTTAATGATAATGACCTGCTGTTTAACATGATCAAAAGCAAAGACCTCGTCATAAAAGGCCCAGATAGCTTCCGGTATATCAACATCCGATGCGGGCGGATGAGGCAGCTGCTCAACCTCTCGCACCGTATCGTAGGATGAAAAACCCACGGCCCCTCCCGTCAGCCGGGGGAGGCTGGGGAGTTTCGGCTCGCTGTGCTGAGTTGTCAATTCTTTCAGCGCTTCAAAATACGGCTGATCCAGGACCGATTTGCCGTCTTCGTTCTCCAGACTAACCTCGGCTCCGTCGTACTGCAGCACCTGGTACGGATCGCGGCCCAGGAAGGAATAGCGGGCCAGCTGCTCGCCTCCCTCCACCGATTCCAACAAGAAAGGATACCGGCCATTTTCCCTGAGTTTCAAAAATAAAGACACGGGGGTTAAAATATCAGCCATAAGCTGACGATATACCGGAATAGCGGTATAGCTACCAGCCAGCTCTTTAAATTTATCAACGTCCATATTCGTTTTGACTACCTCAAACTATTATCCAAATAAAAAACCCACTCCAGTTTCCTGCAGTGGGTTCTCAAAAGCTCTTTCAAAAAAATCTAACTCATAATGCTGCCACTGCCTGTATGTATTTCGCTACAGGCCACCACCAATTGCTGTTATTATGAGATATCTTTTCCATTTCGGAATGAATATAATAGCCGTATCAGCTAAAAGCAAAAAAGATTGTTTTTCAAAAATTAAAACCTTCCACACCTGCCCTACTCTCCGAATGCTTGCTTGTAGAACAGAACAGCCCCAATAATGATGCCTTTTAGTACAAAGGCTGAAAAGACCATCATGAGCCCGATTTCCTGGAATAACAGGATAAGCACGCCATAAAAAAGAAATAGTGCAATCTTGCCCTTGTATTTTTTTAGAGAATATTTGTCGAAGCTGGGGATTTTATCAAACGGTATTGTACTTACCATCAAAAATGAAAGCAGGATGATCAGGGGAACCAAAATAGTGTTCGGACCATATTTAAAGTCTGCGAAAAGATCCAGCCGGTTGTAAAAGGTGAGGTAAAAAGCAGCAATCATGATTGCCTGAGCGGGAATGGGCAATCCCTTGAAAAAATCTGTCCGGCTCTCCTGTACATCAACATTATAGCGGGCAAGCCGCACCGCTCCGCACAGCGGAGGCAGGGCACTCAGGATAATCCCGACAAAAGGCATCTCGCCCAGTCCGAAGCTGAAAAGCAGGAAACCGGGGGCCACACCAAAAGAAACCACATCGCTGATGGAATCGAGCTCAATGCCGAACTGGCTGGTGGCATTGGAGAGACGGGCCATAAAGCCGTCCAGTGCATCAAAGAGGCCTGCAAATACGATAAGCCACGCTCCAAAAAAAAGCCGGCCCTCTGAAATACTGATAATGGCCAGAAAACCACAAAAGAGATTCATCAGGGTGAAAAAGCTGGGCACCACAATGCGGGGAATCTGCTTGGAGGGACGATCCTTTTTTTTCTGTCTCCTGCGACGTCGGAATCGTTTCCACTTTTGTATAGGATATTTCATTTCACGAGTTAATCGTAGCTAAAATTGTCTTTCCGGCCACTGCTTTTTCACCTTCCGATACATTAATTTCCACATCAGCCGGAACAAGTATATCCATTCTTGAACCAAATTTCATCATTCCAAACCGTTCGCCTGCCCTTAGCTGATCACCCTTCTCAATATGATAGACGATTCGGCGTGCTAAAAAACCCGTTATCTGCCTGAAAAAAATCCTGGTATCGCTCCGGTGGCGTATTCCAAAATCTGCACGCTCGTTGAGTTCTGATGCCCGATGGTCCCACGCCATCAGATAGGCTCCCGGATGATATTCCAGATATTCCAGCTCGCCACCAACAGGAAGTCTGTTCACATGCACATCCAAAGGGGAAAGAAAAATACTGATCTGTGTGGCTTTACCCTGTATATAGTTCTCTTCCTCAACCTCCCTGACCAGCAGGATTTTCCCGTCCGCCGGGGAGAGTACGAAATTTTCTCCCTGGGTAATATCCCGATCAGGGTCTCTGAAAAAGTAGAGTATGAACATGACCAGCACCCCCATGAGGGCATAGATGAGATACGTGGACCAATGATCCAGGAAGGATGCCCCCAGGCTGACCAGGAAAGCAAAAAGTAAAGTAACAACGATCGTCGTGTATCCCTCGCGAGCAAACATAATGCTAGCCGAATTGTCTGAGAATGTCGTTAAAGGTAACGAAAATGAAAAGCGCAATAATCAGCAAAAATCCAATTTGCTGGAGCCACATCCGTACCTTCGGCGAAGGCTCCCGGCGGGTAATTCCCTCATATATTAAAAACATGAGGTGTCCGCCGTCCAGAACGGGGATCGGCAGTATGTTCATAATAGCCAGGGTAATACTTAGAAAAGCCGTGATATTCCAAAATCCGACCCAGCCTCCCCGGTCGGTAGCCTCCTTGGTGACATTAGCGATAGCAACCGGTCCGCCCAGACTTTCGCGGACAGCGATATCTCCTGAAAACATCTTACTGAAACCCTGTACAATACCCGTCAACGTAGCATTCGAGCGCTGTACGCCAACTCCCAGGGATTCGAACAACCCGTACTTAAAACGATCAATGGCAAACAAGCTGTCTGGATTCGGAGCATAAATACCCAGCTTGTTGTTGGCATTGGGCATTATGCTGAAAGCAAGTGTCTCTCCCTCCCGGTTAATCGTCATTGAGACTGAATCTTCGGAGGTGCTTATCAGCTGCACAGCCTCCGGCCAGTAGCGTACTGACTGCCCGTTAATGGAGGCAATGATATCGCCCCCTTTGAGTCCGGCCTCTTCGGCCGGACTTCCCGGCTGTACCCTGCTGATGCTGCTGGGCATTGCGTTGGCTAAACTAATGAGTCCGTCCTGTCCTATTTCATTCAGCATGCTGTCTGGAACGGGAACAGTGGCCTGCCTTCCGCTGCGCATCACCATGTAGCTAAGATCAGAAGAAGTCATGATCTCTGGAGCGAAAAGATCATTAAAATAGGCTACTTCCTCGCCGTTTACCCCGATCAGTTTATCACCGGTCTGAAAACCAATCTGATCGGCCAGTGACTCCTCGCTTACATAAATGCTGTTGACGCTGTCCAGCCTAATCTTGGTTTCACCCGTACTGTAGGCCAGTCCCGCATAGATAAAAACGGCCAATATCATGTTAAAGATAACCCCGGCTGTTATCACCACTATCCGCTGCCAGACCGGCTTGCTGCGAAATTCCCAGGGTTTGGGCTCCTCTTCAAGATATTCGGTATCCATGCTTTCATCAATCATCCCCGATATCTTGACATAGCCTCCCAGCGGTGTAGCCCCGATACAGTAGTCGGTCTCCCCTTTTTTAATACCAAAAATCCGGGGCGGAAATCCCAGTGAAAAGCGCTCTACACGCATTCCAAAAAGCTTAGCCGCTAAAAAGTGCCCCAGCTCGTGGAAAAAAACCAGAATAAGCAGGGCTGCAGCAAAGATTGCAAGTGTTGATAATAATCCTAAAATCCATTCCATGAAACTTAGCTATACTGTTTAAATGGTTTGTGCCAGATTCCTGGCCTTTTCATCAATTATTTTTAGTGTATCCAACGAAAGTGTTTCTGAATTATTTAACTGGACCAAACAGCGTTCAATTACTTTGGGTATGTGAGTATAGGTAATTTCCTCCTTTAAAAACCGGGCAACAGCCACTTCATTGGCTGCATTTAGTATGGCAGGTGCTGTACCTCCCGTCCTGGCGGCTTCCAATGCCAGTTCCAGGCAAGGAAACCGATCGTAATCAACGGGTTCAAACGTCAGTTCAAACGCCTTGTGCCAATCCAGTCGCGGAACATCCAGCATTTTTCGCTCAGGATACGTAAGTGCGTATAATATGGGGACCTTCATCGTGGGAGGTCCCAGCTGGGCTTTACTCGATCCATCATTGAACGTTATTACCGAGTGTACAATGCTCTGGGGATGAACCACTGCTTCGATGCGCTCCAGGGGGATATCAAACAGCCAGTGAGCTTCAATAATTTCGAGTCCCTTGTTCATCATGGTTGCCGAATCAACCGTTATCTTGGAGCCCATAGACCAATTCGGATGGTCAAGGGCATCATCAACGGTAATCTTTTCCATTTCCTTCTTGCTCCAGGTGCGGAAAGGTCCTCCACTGGCAGTGATAACAAGCTTTTCAACCTGCTGCACGGGTTCACCGACCAGGCACTGCAGCATGGCACTGTGTTCGGAGTCCACGGGAATAAGCTGATCGGGCTGCTCACTAATAAGTTCACGAACCAGTGCACCGCCCACCACCAGCGATTCCTTGTTTGCAAGGGCTACCTTGTTACCTGATTTCAATGCCGCCACTGTAGGTTCGAAGCCGGCGTACCCCACCAGGCTGTTTAAGACAATATCCGCTTCGTCCAGGGTAGCCAGCCGCAACAAATCTTCCCGGCCGCCAAGCAGGGTGGTCTCGGAATGACTGACAGCATGCTTAAGAGAAGAAAAACCCGCTTCCTCAGCCAGCAATGCGTATTTTGGTCGAAACTCATTGACCTGCTCCGCCAGTTGCTTCCAGCTGTTATTACAGCTCAGCGCCAGTACCTGAAACTGATCCGAATGCTGACGTATAATCTCCAAGGTCTGGCTGCCGATGGAGCCGGTAGAACCAAGTATGACAATGTTTTTTTTAGAACTCAATGGTACGATGCTTCAAATTCAAAAGACCCCCGAAGATAGATAAAAACCGATAGAACTCAGAATAGAATTCCATCTTCGGATAATTGCGCACCACCCTGGCAATTCAGGATGCCCAGGCAAGCGCTTTTTTATACATCTCAGCATGAGCCAGCACGGTTTCCTTTACGGTTGGCGCATAGCCACCTGAAAGCAACAGCACCAAGGGTATCCCCTTTTCGACAACGGTTCGAATAACAACCTCATCCCGGTTTTGCAGTCCCTTCATCGAGAGCGAAAGCCGCCCGAAATGATCGTCTTCAAGAGGATCTATCCCTCCCAGATAAAAAACAAGATCCGGGTCAAACTGACTGAAAATATCATCAAGGGCATCACCAAGCGTACGTAAATAAACCTTGTCTCCCGTCTTGTCGGGCAGTCCGATATCAAGCGAAGAGGGGGGCTTTTTAAATGGATAGTTTTTCTCCCCATGCATTGAAAACGTGAACACGTCTTGATTATTTTCAAATACTTTGGCAGTACCGTTACCCTGATGCACATCGCAATCGAGCACCAAAATGCGTTTTGCCCACATCGACTGCTGCAGTACTTTTATGGCAACGGCTACATCATTAAATACGCAGAATCCCTCTCCAAATCCGGGCATGGCATGGTGCGTCCCCCCGGCCAGGTTGCCGGCGATACCATCTTCAAGCGCCATCAGTCCGGCATTAATCGTCCCCTGTACCGCCAATCGAGATCGCAGTGCCAGCCGTCTTGACCAAGGCAGTCCCAGCCTGCGCTGCTGCTTTCTATTCAACGTACCCTCCATAATTCCATGAACATACTCCCGCGTGTGCACAGTGAGCAGGCTGGCCACGTCAACAGGAGAAGGAGCCACAACATTTTCTGGATAAATAAGCTGCTGCCCGGTAAGATAGCGGTGCAAACCCGTGAACTTTTTCATCGGGAACACATGACCTTCCGGCAGAGGAGCATAATATGCAGGAGCGTAGGAAACTCTCATGGAAGCTATCTTTTGATCCGTATCAATGCCATCATGCGGCCGCTTTCCTCCCCTTCCCTGCGATAGGAGTAGTAATCCCGGGACCCGGCAACGGTACACTCACCGCTAACCTCGATATGCGAGTCTTTTAGTCCCTCAGACCGAAGCTGGTTTCGGATAAATCCTTTCAAGTCGACATGGGGCTTGTGATAAGTGTCCCAGTCGACAAACGGGGAAGGAAACTGTTCGGCCACCTCTGGACCCACTTCAAAATTTTCCAGTGAAATACAGGGACTGACAAAGGCCCTGAGGCTTTTGCTTGCCGCTCCCCGGCGTTTCATCATCGCTAAGCCCCGGGGGATAATCTCCGCTACCGCCCCGCGCCAGCCGGCATGGAAGGCCCCAATAACCTGACTGGAGGAATCCCATATCAGCACGGCCGCACAATCGGCTACCTGTATGGCTAGAGTCAGCCCCGGGAGCGTTGTTATCAGTCCGTCCGTGGATGCATAGGTCCCGTCATCAGTGACTACCTGTACCCTGCTGCCGTGTACCTGATCAGCCAATGCCACCCATTTCGGATCAATACCCAGATCTTCAAAAAGCAGCAGTCGATTCCGGGCAACTACGGATTCCTCATCCTGCGTATTAAAGCCTAAATTAAGCCCTTCTACGCGGCTGCCGGCCAGGCTGTGCCCCTGATTCTTTAGCACGAACCAGGCCTCCACCCGGTCGTTTTCAACCGCAGTGTGCGGGATGATATAGGAAAAATCACTGCTGGAAATGTTCATGTAACAACTTCCGTATGTTATCAATGGGAAACGGCCGGCCCGTCCAGAGTTCAAAAGATCGACTGCCCTGCTGAATCAGCATCTCCAGCCCACCGATCGTTGTCGCTCCAGCCTTTTCAGCCAGTGCCAGAAACTTCGTTTTCAGCGGGTTGTATACGACATCATAACAAATACGGCCGGCCAGAAACTCCTGTTCAGCGTCCTTGACCGGGGAAGTGTCAATTCTGGGATCCATTCCCAGGGGCGTAGTATTCACGATAAGCACTGCTTCATCCGCATAGGATGTCCACTGGTTATACGAGATGAGCGTTACGTTTTCCTCCCGGTTAAAGGAATCAATGCGTCCCGGCCGGCGGGACACCAGGTACAGCTCTTGCATTCCCAGGGAGGAGAGAGCGGTGACGATAGCCCGGGCAGCCCCCCCTGTTCCAAATATGACGGCACGTCCCCCTTCAAGCCTATCCGCATGGTCCTGCAGCGGGGCCAAAAAACCGAAAACATCCGTATTGAAACCCTGCAGCTGGAATCCTTTCTTCACAATGGTATTGACAGCCCCGACCGATCGGGCCTCAGGATCAATGGTATCCAGGTAGTCTCCAATCACCTGCTTGTAAGGGATGGTGATATTGGCACCCTGGAAAGTTTCCCGGTTGAGGTAGGAGGCCAGCCGGCTCAATTCGGCCGATTGAATTTCGATGGCATAATACCGCGCTTCCATACCGTAGTGTTGGAGTGCCGTGTTATGCATCAGTGGAGAAAGGCTATGCTCCACCGGATTACCAAACAGCACATAATGGGGGGCATGTACCTTTTCACTTTTCAGAAACGATGAGAGTGTCATATAAAGAAGAAACAGGTTGGCAAAAAAAATGCGCACCTTTCTGCAAGTGCGCATTTAATTCTTAAATTTATACCCCTTTTACGCGGCGGCTTCCTCTTCTTCTGCTTCTACAGCAGCTTCCATTTCAGCAATTGTAGCATCCGCTTTTTCCTTGAAGGTATCGGATTCAACTTCTTCTTTAAAGCGCTGTAGATCTTTCTTCATCTGTGCCGGCAGTCCCTGGATGAACTTGGCCAATTCCTCATCAGGTTCGCCATAAAATGTACGATAATCAAGACTAAAGTCGACGCGCGTACGTTCTCCGTTATCTAGTGGAGTAAACCGAATCGTTCCGGTCTGATTTAAGTTTCCATTGATAGTAATCCACGCAAACCGGGTATTCCGTAAATTATCGATGATATTTGTGGTCCATTCAAACTGCTCTCCTCCCATCTGGGTAGAAAATTCAAACGTTTGAGAGTTTACTTTTTTAACTCGATCAATTCGTTCAAAGAAGTGTGGAAAGTAGGTAGGATCACTTAAATATTCATAGACTTTGGCCAGTGGCAGATCAACTTCAATTCTTTCGTGCGCCATAATGTATATACTTCAAGATTGGTTAAAGTTACTAATTGAAACGATAAGAGAGATAATCCAGTTTTAAAGTAGGATTCACCCACAATGCAATAAATTTACGCATTTTTGGCCTTATCAGCAATTAATTATGCCCTTAATTTTAAAGTTTTTTCAACCGTTACTCCGAGACATCTATCAGCTGCCCGAACCTGATTCATGAGTATCCCCTGGCAACAGTCCGATCATAGCCTGTTTACCTATGGCCTGGCCGGGAAAAGGGTCTGGACCTGCCTCCAGATTAACTGCTGCACCTGTTGCGGGGGTTTGGTGGCATCAACCGTAAAAAACCGCTCCTCCTTGTCAGCCATCCGGTCAAAGCCCTCGATCACCCTGTTGAAAAAGGTATCTCCCGCCTGCTCCATACGGTCTTTATAGGTTTCGGCCATGCGTTTTTTGGCCTCCTCCAGCGGAACCTTCATGTAGATGGTGAGGTCGGGCGTGCGTTTGTGGCTGGCAATCCTATTGATATATTCAATCTCCGTGAGAGGCATTGACGATCGCCCATACCCCTGGTAGGCGGTTGTCGAATCATAAAAACGATCCAGAATCACCACAGCCCCTTCCTGCAGGGCCGGCAATACCTTCTCCGACACCAACTGAGAACGGGCTGCAGAAAAAAGGAGCAGTTCTGTAATGGGATCCACAGAATAATCGGGATTCAACAGGATTTCCCTCACCTTCTCCGAAACTTCAGGTCCGCCGGGGTCACGAAAAACCCTAACCTCGGCCCCCTTGGCTTCCAGATGATTTGTCAAGTGAGTAATTTGAGTTGATTTTCCACTCCCGTCAATTCCTTCAAAAGTTATAAACACAGGTCCCTGGATTTAATCCGATTTGAAATTTCAGAGAGGAATATAACAATCATCTCTCTCCCAATGAATTGATTTATAAGATAGGACTCTGACACCTTGGAAACATGAATAGTCGACAATCAGCCGGCGTCAAATGCCGTATTTATCCAGTTCGGGCGGCTCCTTGTCGAGCGCAATAGCCAGGGCGATATACACCAACAGCGAGGTTCCGGAGCCGGCGAAGAAAGCAAAAATAAAAAGAAAACGGACCACTGTTGTACTGATACCGAAATATTCTGCCAATCCACCGCATACGCCGGCCAGCTTTTTGTTCGAGCGTGATTTATACAATTTTTTCCGCTGCCGGAAAGCATAACGATCAAACTGATACTTGTCGTCGGAGAATCGACGGTTGCCTCCCTTGCTACTGAGATCGTTATCAAGTTTGTATGCCCCTTTTTTCTGTTCGGTCGACTCAAAATCATAGGTACGCTTTTTGCGCTCTTCTTCCCTTTTCTTTTTTGCCTGTTTCTCTCTCTTGCGATCGCCCACGAAAAAGCCGAAGCCAACCAGGGTAACCAAAATCCCGCCGATGAGCGGCAGAAACTCTACAAATCCTGCCAAATCGGGCCCTACTCCCAGCCCAAGGATCGCCTGGATCATATACACCATAACAACCAGCAGCATCGCTATACCTGCTATTGTCGCAAAATTCCAAATATTGGCCGGACGCTCCTGTTCTTTGTCATCCATGAATTCATTCAAGGTCTGCTGGAGTTCATGCTCCTCAAAGTCCATGAATGAAGCAGAAGACTGCGTGCCTGATTTTTGTCTTGTTTTAGATGCCATAATATTTTACCTCCTAACTTACCCCCGTTTACGAAGATCTCGGAACATTGTTACAAATAAAATGCATCATTGCCGATAAATAATACGTTTTTCTGTAATGATTTTATCCAGCGGCACATCATAGTCTTCAGTAGGTAAGCAGGATACGATATTCTGTTCGAAACAAAGGCCGATTGTCGGGCAGGAAACCCCTTTCAGAAATCGATCATAATATCCACCGCCATACCCTATGCGGTGCCCCCGCTCGTCGCCGCCCACCATCGGTACGATGACAAGATCTAATGCCCCCGGTTCGGCCTGCCGCCCACTTTTAGGCTCGAGAACCCCCCATTTATTAGGCCGCAGGTCATCAAATGATCGCAGTCCGATGTGAGAAAGCCTCTCATCCTCGAAATGAGTTACAGGCACTACGACTCTTTTTCCCTGCTCGATCATCATTTTTATCAGGACATGCGTGTTGACCTCCCGCCGGTCATTCATCGAAACATAGCAGTGAATCACGCTGGCAGACCGGTACTCCGGCTGCTGCTGAAGCTCCACGGTAATCTCCCGGGAAAATCCCATAAAGTCGGCTCCGGAAATGCGGGCACGCCTTGAACACAGCCTTTTACGCAACTTCTCTTTGGACTGCCCGGCTGCCATCGTCACAGTTTAATTACTTTATGCTGATCAAACGTCTCCTGCTCATCCAGCGAGGCGAGCAGCTCATCCCAGATATCAAGGCCAAATTTGTTCATAAAATAGATAGCCGCAACCGATCGCTCCTGCAGGTTGTCGCGGGGAAACAGATTCTGCTTAATTCTTCGTATCCGGTTTAACTGAGTCTGATCCTGCTGCTTTACCGCACGATAGACCTTGCCTTTTAACTTGTCGAGTTCACCAAAATAAACGGCTGTAGCCTTTCCCGCTGCCCCTTCCAGTGTGGGGTCAACGGTGGCCACTTTCTTTTTCTTTGCCCGGGCCAGCTCGCCGACCTTCTCCTTCCATTCCGAAAAAATAGCTTCGATATCCATTTTCTCCGTATGCTCAACATAGGCTGCGTCGAGATCCTCAATACGATTGGCGTATTCATGAAATTCAAAGGGCAATTCATCAAATATACGGTCAACCGCCGGTTCAACAAGGGTCGCAGACAGGCGGGGATAGATTATGGGCATTTTTGCATCAAAGCGCGCATAAAGCTGTTTCATCTGCCCATAATAAGCGAGTTCTCCCGGCCCGGCCACATAACCAAGAGTTGGGATCAGCTTATCCTGCATAATGGGCCGAAGAAAAACATTGGGTGAAAAAAGTTCCGGATTTTCCTCCACCTCCTGCAGCAGCTGTTCCCTCGTCCACTGATGCCCCTGCTCCGTGGCCCACCCTTCGGTACTGGCGTTGATCTTCAGCCGGTTGCCTTCACCAGAAATATAAAAAAGGTTGGAATCATACAGGGTCACCTGCTGATGAAACTGTTCCTTCATCCTGCCGGAGGGTCCTTCCAGTGCTTTCCGGATATCCTCTGCATCCTCAACAGACTGGTACACCACTCCTTTTACAAACTCTTTAATCCCCGGATCATTACTTCCGGCCAGCACCAGTCCATGCCTGGAAAAAAGCCGGCTGATAAAATTGCCAAACGCCCCTGCATAGGTTGTGCCGGGGTAAAAACAATGATCCAGCAATTCCCAGACCGCCGATGAAAAATCAGTCTCATATAAATCAGATCGCATGGCATTGCGCAGCTGTTCAAGTTCACCGGGAATCTTCATCTCAGCAACCGGCGGCAGCGGAAATGAGCGGGAGGGCAGCTCATAGGTTTGCAGCTTGCCATCTCCAGGCGCATAAACCGAACGCACCTCTTCATAATCGTGATCTTCATCAGCAAGCCAAAAGACCGGGATGACCGGCCGATCAAGCTGAGCTTCCATCTGCCGGGCAATATGGATAACGCTAATCGTTTTTAGCACGGTATACAGCGGCCCGCCGTAGAGCCCCAGCTGTTGTCCCGTAACCACAGCCAGCGCGTCATCCTGCTGCAGGCGATCCAGGTTCTGCAGTGCATTCTCGTGAAGATCATAGGGATCGTTAAAAGCACGGAGAAGATCCGTCATTTGCCGGCGGTCTCCCCGATACTGGTGCTGTCGGGCTTTCGCTTCTATCTCCTCCCTGTCAAAGGGATTGTAGTCATAAAACGCATCGACCCGGGAAAAGTCTGAAATGTATGTTTTGAAAAGGCTGGAAAATGGAAGGTGTTCAAAAGACCTGTTTATTCTCTGCAATGTTTTAACTTTTAAGCTTCTGGATTTCATCACGCAGGCGCGCCGCTTTTTCATAGTTCTCGGTATCGATAGCCGTTTGGAGCTCACTCTCGAGTTTTTCCAGTTTGCTCATCTCCTCGCTTTGCTTCTGAGCTTTGGGCGTGGCCCCCAGCTCTCCCTCATGCTCGGTATCAGAGACGATACCCGCCTCATCCAGAATTTCACTGTCAACGTAAATCGCAGCGTCAAAACGTACGGCAAGAGCTATGGCATCACTGGGACGCGCATCCTGCTCCCGTTCATTACCATTGTCATCATAAATGATCTTTGCAAAAAAGGTTCCTTCACTCAAATCATTAATAAATACCTGCTGCACTTCTGCGCCAAAGGCCTGGATCATATTTTTCAACAAATCGTGTGTCATCGGACGCGGAGGCTTTATGTGCTCGAGCTCAAGTGCGATAGCCTGCGCCTCGAACGTACCGATAATTATGGGCAGTCGGCGGTTTCCGTGTTCTTCTGTAAGGATTAATGCGTAGGCTCCTCCGCTGCTGGGGCTGGTGGAGAGCCCTAAAATGTCCATCTTGATTTTATCCAAAGCTTTATCACTTACTTTTTTAAATTCTTGATATGTACGAATACAAATTTACAGATTTTTCTTGTACCCGTAAACTTTATCGCACTTATTCTTAAACGGATTTCATCTGTACTTTGTTAGGTTGATAAAGAGAATTAATAGGACGAGGTTGAGTTATGATACAAAAAATAAAATCCCCCCAAATTAATTCCATCAAATGGGGAAAAATTTCAACGGGCGACGGGCACGAATACAAGGATGCCAAACTCTTTCCCGGCGGTTCGCGCGAATGGGACTGGAATGAAACGGGCACCCACCACCGTCCGGGCATCCAGCCGGCCGATGTGGAAGAACTGTTGCAGCACGGGGCTGAAGTCGTTGTCCTTTCCAGGGGCTTTCACGAACGGCTGCAGACAAGCAGAAAAACCGAAAATTATTTAAAAGAACGGAACATTCCTTATCATGTACTGGAGACCGAAGCTGCAGTTCAAAAGTATAATCAGCTACGCGAAGAACAACCTGCAGGAGCTCTGATACACTCCACCTGCTAACCATTCAAGGGTGCCTGAAGGCCGAAAAACACCTGCTGTTTATAACCATTTTAAATAGTAAAACCCCTCGGTGGGCTGTATGTTTTGAATGTAATATATCCTATATTCACTGCCTTAATTTCCATTGACATTATGAACGTTGGCCCCTAATTTCCGACTGATTCAAATAAATTGATCTTAACCAATGCTCTCTAATTATATACCGATTATAATTCTGGGTGGAATTGCCATTGTTCTGGCCATTCTACTGATGACGCTTTCCAAAGTCCTGGGTCCCTCCCGCCCCAATAAAACCAAGCTCCAACCCTATGAGAGCGGCATGGATCCGGTTGGAGAGGCAAAAGATCGCTATTCCATCAGTTTTTACCAGGTGGCCATCGCATTTATTATTTTTGACCTGGAAGTTGTCTTTATCTATCCCTGGGCGGTTCGTTTCCTCGACTTTGAGTTCGGAACGCTGGTTTCGATGATCGTCTTTATTTTAGAGCTTTTCGTCGGTCTTGTATACCTCATTAAAAAGGGTACACTAGACTGGGACATGAAAAAAGGAATGTTTAATTAATTTAATCTAGCCTGTAACTATATGGGTATTGAAAGTTCACTTGGTGATGGTTATTTCACCACAAAAATTGATTCTCTGACAAACTGGGCCCGCTCCAATGCTGCCTGGCCCATGCCGATGGGACTGGCCTGCTGTGCAATCGAAATGATGGCTTTTGCCGGCCCGAAGTACGATGCAGCCCGGTTTGGGTCAGAAGTGATGCGTTTTTCACCCCGCCAGAGCGATGTTATGATTGTTGCAGGCTGGGTCAACTATAAGATGGCACATGCGATCCGTCGTATCTGGGACCAGATGCCCGATCCGAAGTGGTGTATCGCCATGGGCGCCTGCGCTTCTACGGGCGGCATGCATCGCTGCTACGGCGTTGTTCAGGGATGTGACAACTTCCTGCCGGTGGATGCCTATGTTTCGGGCTGTCCTCCCCGTCCTGATGCCCTCTTGCATGCCCTGATGAAAATCCAGGACAAAATTCGCACTGAACACTCTGTAATGCTCGATACTTAATATGGATTTAGAACTGTCTGAAACACTTCAAAATGTTGTCGATGGGCTGTCCGAGGATTTTACGGATTCGTTCATCGAGGTCTATCAGTCCTCCGGTGATACCTTCATTCGCGTGGAGGTGGATGCGATCATTGATATTTGCCGATACCTGAAAAATGAGCATCATTTTATTTACCTTAGCGATGCCTTCGGCGTAGACCGCTTTACCTCCAATGAACGCTTCGAGGTCGTCTATAACCTGGTTTCCCTTCGCGCGCGCCAGCATCTTTTTGTAAAAGTACGCCTGCCGGAAGAAGGGCCGGTTCTTCCTTCAGTCACCGGGATCTGGAAATCGGCAAACTGGATGGAGCGTGAAATATACGACATGTTTGGGATCAGGTTCACAGGCCACCCCGATTTCCGCCGAATTTTCATGCCCGAGGATTTCGACTACTACCCTCTTCGCAAAGAATTTCCACTGTTGGGTATTCCAGGTTCCATCGAATTGCCAAGCACAACGCCTGACCCCGAATAGTTATATTTATGGATACAAAACGTCTCTCCAATCAATTTGAGCCAAAGTTCTTCAAGGAACACCAGGAAAAGCTGTATCAGGCCCTGGAAGACAAGCACACCACCGTCGAGATGATGGACGAGGACGATCCGCTCAATACGAAGATGGTCCTTAATATGGGTCCTCAGCACCCGGCGACGCACGGAGTGCTCCGATTAATTCTTCAACTCAACGGTGAGCTTATTGAAAAAGCCAAGGTTGATGTCGGTTACCTTCACCGGGGAGTGGAGAAGATTGCCGAAAACAAAACATACCAGGAGTTCATGCCCTACACCGACCGCATGGACTACCTCTCCCCCTACAGCAATAACGTAGCCTTGTGTACGGCTGTCGAAAAAATCGCCAATGTTGAAGTACCCGAACGTGCGCATTACATCCGGATGATCGGTTGTGAACTGGCACGGATTTCATCCCATTTAATTTGGCTCGGAACCATGGTAATGGATGCGGGAGCTGTCTCCTATTTTATCTGGGCATTCAGAGAACGGGAAAAGCTGCTCGATATTTTTGATCAGCTCACCGGCCACCGCTTTACGGTATCTCATGCACGTATCGGCGGAGTGGCCAATGACATCACGGATACGGCCATGGCCATGATTAAAGAATTTGTAAACACCTTCCCGAAGGAGCTCAAGGATTGGCACAAGACGCTCGACCGGAACCGTATTTTCTTTGACCGTAACAGGGGCGTCGGTGTTTTGGATACGGAAGATGCCCTTGAAAGCGGGGCAACCGGACCTACCCTGCGGGGCTCGGGTTATGCCTATGATATTCGCACCGTTACCCCCTATGCGCGCTACGAGGAGGTGGAGTTTGAAGTCCCCACTCGCCTGGAAGGTGACAACCTGGCCCGCTACTATGTGCGCATGGAAGAGATGCACGAAAGTATTCGCATCATCCGACAGTGCCTGGAGAAACTTCCCAAGGGTCCCGTACGAACCGACAATGCCAAGCAGGCCTACCCTTCCAAAGACGAAGTATATTATTCCATGGAAGGCATGATACATGACTTTATGATGACTGATACAGGCATCTGTCCGCCCGAAGGCGCTGAAGCTTATCACGCTGTTGAGGCCGCCAAGGGCGAACTGGGATATTATATTCAAAGTGACGGTTCAGGACATCCCTGGCGTATGAAAATAAACTCACCCTCCTTCAAGAATCTCCAAATTTTAGAACAGATTCTGGAAGGCGAGATGGTTGCAGATACCGTCGTAATCATTGGGGGCGTTGACCCCGTAATGGGAGAATGTGACAAATAATTTTATGGCAGAACAAGAACTAGCTTTTACACAAGAAGAATTAGACGAAATTGAACGGATTAAGGCCAAATTCCCAACCGACAAAGCGGCGACGCTCCGGGTCTTGTGGGTTGCACAAAACAAGTACGGTCATGTAAAGCCAGAAGTGCAAAACCTGGTGGCCGACACCCTGGAGGTTCCGCGATCTCACGTACACGGGGTAGCCAGCTTCTATACCCAGTATTACAAGGAAGAGATGGGGAAGTTTGTACTTGATGTCTGTACCTGCCTGAGCTGTCAGCTCTGTGGAGGGTATGAGATACTGCACCACCTGGAGGATGAACTGGGTATCAAAGCCGGTGAAACCACCGATGATGGGCTGTTCAGCATCCAGGAGGTAGAATGCCTCGGGGCCTGTGGATATGCTCCCATGCTGCAAGTGACCAACGGGGTTTATGCCAACAACCTGACCAAGGAGAAAGTTGATAAACTCATTGAGAACCTGCGCAACGGCAACCTGCCTGAATTTGAATCGATGGTAATGCGTCAAAACGAAAAACGTAAGAAAGCGGTATCATAATAATGATTGAAGACTGGAAATCATACGAACCACTGCTCATCCCTGACATTCCGAATCTTCATAAAATTGATGTCTACGAAGAAAACGATGGTTACAGCGCTCTTAGAACAGTGCTCAATGACCAGGAGAAATGGTCGCGCACGGATGTGACCAATGAAGTGAAAGCAGCAAATATTCGCGGACGAGGCGGTGCCGGCTTTAATGCAGGGCTCAAATGGAGTTTTATGCCCGAACCGGATGATCGTCCCCGCTACCTTGCCTGCAATGGTGATGAGTCGGAACCCGGAACCTTCAAAGACCGCAATATCTTTGAGTTTAACCCCCATATCTTTATCGAGGGTGCTTTGATCGCCGCCTACGCGATGTCCGTTGACACCATCTATGTCTACATACGCGGAGAATATATCGACTGGGTCCATATCCTGGAACAGGCTGTTGAAGAAGCCTACGACCGGGGGTACCTGGGAAAAGATATTCTGGGCAAAGGAATTGACATTGACCTACACGTCACCTACGGCGCCGGGGCTTACATCTGTGGAGAGGAAACGGGCATGCTCGAATCGCTGGAGGGCAAACGCGGTTACCCTCGTGTTAAACCGCCCTTCCCTGCCCAGAAAGGTCTCTGGGGAAATCCTACCACTATTAATAACATTGAAACGCTTGCCAATGTCCCGCTCGTAATCAACAACGGGGCCGAATGGTATCAATCCATTGGCGCAGAGGGACACAATGGACCTGTGCTATATGGCATTTCCGGACATGTGAATAAACCCGGTGTCTACGAGTACCCGGCGGGAATGTCTGTCGAAGATCTTATTTACGAAGTTGCCGGTGGTATCCGGGGCGGCAAAAAGCTGAAGGCACTTATTCCCGGTGGAACCTCAACCCCTGTGCTGCGCGCCGATCAGCTGGAAGGCGTAAGCATGGACTCCAACTCGCTGCGCGACGCCGGGTCCATGATGGGAACGGCCGGAATGGTGGTGATGGATGAGGATACGGATATGGTAGACCTGCTGTGGCGCATCAGCCATTTTTTCCATCACGAATCCTGTGGACAGTGCACCCCCTGCCGGGAAGGAACCGGATGGCTCGAGAAGGTACTGCTCAAAATCAAGAACGGCGAAGGAGAAATCAAGGATCTCGACCTTTTGCTTGATGTCACCACCCAGATGGAAGGGCGTACCATCTGTGCTCTTGCTGATGCTGCGGCATGGCCTGTGCGACATACGATTAACCGGTTCAGGGATGAATTTGAAGCCCGCTGTAAGAAGTCGGTGCATGCAGTAGCATAAGTACTGAGTTTTGTATCCTATCCGGGATAAACGTTCAGATATCCCGGCAGTCGGGAGTGAACATACATATACCTTCATTGGTACAAATTCGAAATTTGGACATTACAGACGCCTTAATGCGTCTCTGAATTCATAAACAGAAGATCGATGCCTGAAGTATTTATAGATAACGAACGTTACGAATTTGAAGGAGACCAGATGGCCCTCCAGTTCATCCTCGATCTGGGGATGGAGGTGCCTTTTTTCTGCTACCATCCCTCCATGTCAATTCCGGCCAACTGTCGGCAGTGCATGGTTAAAGCCGGGCAGTATATAAAAGATCAGGAGACCGGGGAATATGAACTGGATGACGACGGAAATCGAAAGATTCGCTGGTTTCCCAAGATGCAGACTTCCTGTGCCCTTAAACTGTCCGATGGAATGGTTATTCAGACCCAGGAGACATCGGAAGAAGCCGAACGTGCACAAAAGGATACGCTTGAATTTCTGCTGATCAATCACCCGCTCGACTGCCCCATTTGCGACCAGGCCGGCGAGTGTCCGCTTCAGATTCAAACCTATAAATATGGACCTGAAGGCAGCCGCTTTGAAGTAAAGAAGGTTCACAAGCCCAAACGTGTGCAACTCGGACCACGAGTCACCCTTGACGCCGAGCGGTGCATTAACTGTACAAGGTGCGTCCGTTTTGCCGATGAAATAAGTGGCAGCAAGCAGCTGACAATTGTTTCCCGGGGAGACAAAAATTATCCAATGACCGCTCCGTCGGAAACCTTCGACGATCCGTATTCCCTCAATACCGTTGACATATGCCCGGTCGGTGCCCTCACCTCTACCGATTTCAGGTTCAAGGCCCGGGTCTGGGAAATGAATCAGACCCCAAGCATTGACATTACCAACGGGAAGGGCTGCAATATAGATCTGTGGACCCGTGACAACGAAGTACTGCGCATTACTCCGCGTCACAACAGTGAAGTCAATGATTACTGGATGCCCGATGAAGGACGTAAAGCATTTGAACAGTTTAACAACAACCGTGTATCCCGTCCGTCTGTCAAACTGGACGGCGACAATCACTCCAATACCTCCTGGAATAACGCCATTGAAACTTTTGCCGAAGCCCTGGAGGCGCATGCCCCCCAGGAGCTGCTTCTAATTGGCAGCCCGCACGCCTCGGTTGAAGAAAATTATGCGTTCAATAAGTTTTTCAACCTGCTGGGTGCCTCAACCGCCAAATTCATCCCCCACCTCATCTCCGGCTACGGCGATGACTTTCTGATTACAGACGACCAGGCCCCCAACACCAATGGATGCCGTCTGATCAGTCTGGAAGAAACCGACAGTGCCGGAATCAAAACAGCAGTCGCTGAGGCTGAGGTGGTAATTATCCTCGCGGATGACCTGGTGGGACGCGAAGCTCTTTCCGCTGATGATTTGTCGGCTAAATATACCGTATCCCTGGCTACCAACAAGACCCTGACAACCCGGGCTTCCGACCTGGTTATCCCTATTACCTGTGTGGCCGAGCATGCCGCCAGCTATGTGAATGTGGATGGACGCATACAGCGCTCTTTCCCTGCCAAGGAGACCAAATACACGAATCGCAGGCTGAACCTGGAGATGTCTGAAGGTCGTCTTGATCGATACGGGACCAATTTCGACAACTGGGTCAAAGAAGAACATAAAATTGACTGCCTGCCGGCATGGGAATTCCTGAATCACCTGGCAGATCGGCTTGGACTGGAATTTCAGTATGATCATTCCCGGACCATCTTCGCCGAACTCAGTGACCAGATTGAATCACTTCGTGGTGTCACCTACGAACGGATGGATGATGAACAAGGCGTTCAGCTTCCCATCGAACAGAATGAAGTAACACAAGCGTAAATACAAAATCATTACATGGAGCCTGTAACTACAACATCATATATTGTTTTAGGAATTGCGCTGTTTATGCTGCTCAACTCAGCAGCAATAGCCGTTTATGCTGAACGACGTGTTTCAGCCTTTATTCAAAACAGACTCGGCCCCAACAGAGTGGGGCCACTGGGGCTTTTCCAACCTCTGGCAGACGTTGTAAAACTCCTGCTCAAAGAGGATGTAACACCTGCCAAAGGATTCAAAACAATTCACGCCATAGCCCCCGTCATTCCTGTGGTTACGGCGCTGATGACCGTGGCTGTCATCCCTTTCGGCGATGGCCTCTATGTAACCGATATTAACGCCGGCGTGCTCTACCTGCTGGCTGTAAACTCCCTCGGGGTGTATGGTGTTACCCTTGGCGGATGGGCCTCCAACAGCAAATATTCCCTGCTCGGCGGGCTTCGTGCCGCAGCCCAGATGATAAGCTATGAACTGCCCATGGGCATGGCTATTGCCTCCTGTATTTTATTCGTTGGATCGTTGAGCATGATAGATGTCGTTAATTCCCAGGAATACTGGTGGAATCTGTTTCGAAATCCCATCGGGGCCGTCATCTTTATTGTTGCTGCCTTTGCTGAATCCAACCGAACTCCTTTCGACCTGGTTGAGGCCGAGCAGGAACTTGTCGGTGGTTTTCATACCGAATACAGTTCCATGAAGTTTGGAATGTTCTTTTTGGCTGAATACATGCACGTTGTTATCGGAAGCATGCTGATAACAACTTTCTTTTTCGGTGGATATCACCTCCCCTTTGCCGGCTATTGGCTGCCCGAAATGGGATCAACGGCAAAAGCCATTCTGGATGTTTCCGTCTTTACCCTTAAAACGGTGTTTTGGGTCTTCACCTATATTTGGGTTCGGTGGACGATACCGCGCTTTAAATATAACCAGGTTATGAAACTGGGCTGGAAACGAATGCTACCGATCAGCATCGCAAACTTTATTGTGTTGGCAGTGCTTATCTATGGCTATTACCACCTGTAGGTAAGCGTACAGGGGTTACACATTCCTTTACTGATAAAGAAAAAGGGAAGAAAGCCGTTAAGCTTTTTTCCCTTTTTACGTTCCATGCTCTATGAAGGCAATACTGGGTTTTGCTGCTTCCTCTCGATGAAATAGCTTTTATACCAGCCAATAAATTCCTTAATGCCCTCCTCTATGCCCACACGAGGTTTAAAATTGGTGTAGCTAAAAAAGTCATCTACCTCGGCCCATGTTTTGGGGACATCTCCCGGCTGAATGGGAAGCATGTTCTTTTCGGCCTCAACCCCGAGCTGTTTTTCAATTTCGTGGATAAAATCCATCAGCTTAACCGGATTGCTGTTGCCAATATTGAATACCCGATAGGGGGCAAAACTTGTTGCCGGGTCGGGGTCGCTGCCTGTCCAAACGGTATTTGAAGTCGGCGGTTTGGGAATCAATCGGACGATGCCTTCGACAATATCATCAATGTAGGTAAAATCCCGTTCCATCTTCCCATAATTGAATACATCGATCGGCTCATTGTCAAGCATTGCTTCAGCAAACAAGAATAAAGCCATATCCGGACGTCCCCAGGGGCCATAGACGGTAAAAAAGCGCAAACCGGTTGTGGGGATGTTGAAAAGGTTGGAATAGGTATGAGCCATAAGCTCATTTGATTTTTTGCTGGCCGCATACAGACTCATCGGGTGGTCCACATTATCCGAGGTGGAAAAAGGCATATTCGTATTTGCGCCGTACACCGAACTGGAAGAAGCATAGATGAAATGCTTCAGTGAGTGGTGCCGGGCACTCTCCAGCAAATTCAAAAAGCCGATGATATTACTGTCGATATATCGGTAGGGATCTTTCAAGCTGTAACGCACTCCCGCCTGGGCCGCCAGGTTGATGACAATATCAAAATCCTCTTCACGAAACAAATGATCAATTGTCGATTTATCCTCCAGGTCGGCCTTGATGAATTGAAAATTCTCGTTGTCTGAACTATCAATCAAGGTGTTGCAGGTAATGCTGTCCTTTATGACTCCCAGTTCTTCCAGTCGGTCATATTTAAGGTCCACAGAATAGTAGTCATTGATGTTATCAAAACCAATAACCTCATGGCCTTCACTTACCAAACGTCTCGAAAGGTGAAATCCAATAAAACCTGCCGCCCCAGTTACTAGTATTTTCATATATTTTGCTCTCTAACTGTTGAAATTTTTGAGAATTGAACACTTCCTGCTGCACATTACAGACGTTTCAAAAAACGTGCCACAGTACAACCGCGCCCGGAACCGCCGTTGAAACGGTTCAGCATACATTCCACTTGCTTCACGGCTTCTCATCTCATGGCCTTACTACTCAGTGAGTAATTTTTACTACCCGTCGAGTAAATATTTACGAGGCATTCAGCTACCGAGGGGCTGTGCAGTACGGATCGTCTGCCCCGCGCTGAAAAATCCACAGGGGTACTAGCCCGCCCTGGACATCCCTGACTCCCGCCTCATCACATACTGTGCGATCCTGTCCCCGATCTCCAGGGAAGCCGTAGCTGCCGGTGAAGGTGCATTGCATACATGGATACTTCGCTCCCCATACCGGATCAGGAAATCGTCGACCAGGCTGCCATCCGGGTTCAGTGCCTGGGCCCGCACACCGGGGACTGATGCTATCAGGTCATCTGCCTGTATCTCCGGGATTAGTTTTTGAAGGCTTTTAACAAATTCAGCCTTGGACAAGGATCGATACAGTTCCCTGAAGCCTTCTTGCCAGTGCTCGCCGACAAGTTTCCAGAAACCCGGATAACTCAGGGAATGCCAGGCATCGGACGCCTCAAACGAAAACTTGGAATACCCTTCTCTTTTCAGGCTGAGTACTGCATTTGGCCCTGCATGGATGCTCCCATCAATCATCCTCGTGAAATGTACTCCGAGAAATGGAAATGAGGGATTGGGGACGGGGTAAACAAGATTATTTACCAAATAGCGTCGTTCCTCTACAAGCTCATAGTACTCTCCTCTGAAGGGGATAATGCGATGCTCCAGAGACACCCCGCTTTTTGATGCAATTATATCACTGTGCAGACCGGCGCAGTTGATGACGCAACCCGCCTCATACGATTCCCCCCCCGCATTGACGATACAGCGTTGCTCATCCTCGTGCAGGGAAGTAACCTGCTGCTCAAACAGAATTGTCCCGCCCTTCCGCTGTAGTTCTTCACTTAGCACACGGGCAACCTGCCTGTAATCTACGATGCCCGCTTCCGGCACATGCAGTGCTGCAATACCATTGACATGGGGTTCGGTCTCCTTGAGCTCTCTTCCTGAAATTTTACGCACGTTCAACCCATTCATTCTTCCCCTTTCCAGAAGGGTATTCAGATAGGGCAGTTCTGCCTTCTCAGTGGCAACGATCATTTTTCCGCATACTTCGCATGCAATATCAAACTGCCGACAAAACCTGACCATCCGCCGACTGCCCCGTGTTGCAAGTTTTGCTTTCTTGCTTCCGGGCTTGTAATACACTCCCGAATGAATCACTCCGCTGTTTCTGCCCGTCTGGTGCGTTGCTACTGCTTTCTCTTTTTCAAGTATGAGTACAGTAGATTCCGGACGTGCCTGCATAATAGCATAACCTGTGGCGAGGCCAACAATCCCTCCGCCCACAATTGCAAAATTATACATAATGGTTTCCTCCTTATGTTGATGGCCGCCAACTAAGTCCCTTCATTTTGATATCCATCGACTCTTGATCTGTTACCTCTTTTCTCTCGATTCTCCTGATGCTTTTATTGCCCGGACTACAAACTCATCATTTTTAACCCTCCAGGGCCATCTCTCTGAACCTGACATTGGATTCTATCAGATCGTAGTAACTACCCTCCTGGACAATTCGCCCCTCCTCCATGTAATAGAGCTTGTCACAATTCTTTACTGTTGTCAACCGGTGGGCAATCATGATCAGGGTCCGTTCCCCCCGCAATGATTCGATGGCACCGGTTATCTGCTTCTCCGTAATATTATCCAATGCGGAAGTAGCCTCATCCATTACCAGGACCTTTGGATTATGGTACAGCGCACGCGCTATTCCCACCCGCTGGCGCTGGCCGCCTGACAATCGCGTTCCATGTTCCCCTACAATGGTATCCAGTCCATTGGTAAGGCGATTAATCATCTCTTCCAACTGTGCCAGTCTAACAGCCCTCATGACTTTGTCGTCATCAATCATTGACTCTGGCAATCCGAAGGCAATATTTGAGCGCAAGGTTTCATCAGCCAGATAAATGGATTGCGGTATATAGCCGATATTCCGCTGCCAGGCTGAAATATTACCATTAACATCTATCCCATCGACAAGGATATCCCCGTCCTCCGGCTCCAAAAGTCCAAGTATAATATCTACAATGGTTGTTTTACCTGCCCCCGAGGGTCCCACAAATCCAACTGCTTTACCTCTTGGTATGCTAATTGAGACCTGTCTGAGGGCCTGTACATCACTTTCCGGGTAGCTATAACTCACATTCCTGATTTGTATTTCTTCATCAAGCTCCAACTGCTTGTCGTTTTTTCGATCAGCAAGAAATCTGGTATTATATTCTTCCAGGTCTTTGAGATCATGGTAGAGTGGCTCAAGGGAAACCATGTTATATCGCAGGTTTGTGTAGTTTGCAACCAA
This sequence comes from Fodinibius sediminis, assembly GCF_900182555.1. Lineage (GTDB taxonomy): Bacteria > Bacteroidota > Rhodothermia > Balneolales > Balneolaceae > Fodinibius > Fodinibius sediminis. Next base: position 146,797 of record NZ_FXTH01000002.1, read on the forward strand.
CTGCTGAACCGATGGCATTAACCGGACCGTAGCCATGGCAAAAAGTGTCAATACTGGTATGATGGTTTCCATAGGCCGTTCCTGCCAAACCAGAAGTACAGAAACCAAAAGCATACCCAACACCGCTGTAGTCTCAACCACCGGCCGGGGAATTTGTTGGATAAACTTGATATATGTTAACAAGCGAGTACTTCGGAATGCCTCTTTACGGAATTTGTCAATGAACTCCTCTTCCCGGTTCAGTACGCGGGCGTCTTTTATGCCTCCCAGCCCCTGGTTAAGCGCCTTGATCATCTCTGCCCTGCGTACCTGTTCTTCCTCACCATACTCCTTCATTTTTCGTTTGTTAAGCAAAATAAATGTTCCAGCACCCAAGCCCGACAGGCTAATCACAAGAATTGTTATGAGGGGTTCCATCACAAATAGAAAGACAAGAATGGATAGAGCCATTACTCCTTCCCTGGTCATCCTTAACATGTTGGAGACCACATTATTGATAAACACATTCACCTCGTGGGTTATGTTTCTCAATAGTTCCGCTGTATTTCTTCCAAGGTGAAAGGTATATGGCGCATGCATATACGCCCGCATCATCCGGTGGCAGATGGTATACCTTCGGTTGTATACAAAGCGGGCCTCCAGGTAATTAAATGCAATGATATAGGCACTCTTAATAATAAAGATCCCGACCAGGCCAACGGAGCCCCAAACCAGGAGGTCCCGGGAGGTCTCAATGCCAAGCACGGAAAAAACAGATTGCAGCCATCCTATTTCCATTACACTCTCCGGATCTGCGATGATAGCCACAAAAGCGGGTATCATACCGATACCGGCCACTTCCATCACAGCGGCAATCAACATTAGCACTAAAAGGATAAGCAGTTTAACAGGATCCCCTTTGGGAAGGATATAGAATATTTTCTTCAGCGTTTTTGGTAACATCCAGTCTCTGGCTTTAAGCCCTTTTTTAAATATTTCTCGTTAATTACCGCGCAGGTTTTCAATAAGAAGTATGGAAGTCGCGATAACGCTTACCACCGGAGCAATGACACCCACATAATCGCCAAATGATGGTTTCCGTCTCACCTGGAGCGTCACGATATCATTATTCTGCAGATCAAATTCAAACATTTCCACTGGCTCCGGGTCCTGATACCGGTACCTGAACAAGGCCACATCCACCATCTTCCTGTTTTCATTATAGCGGGATACTTTTAGTTCAATTTGTGTTTTTGCCCAGTTTATATCCGATTCCCGTCCTCTCAGCTCGCTATAGCCAAAAGTATAGGAGATCAGCTCAGGCAGGGTTGTCTCCTCGGGTATGATATAGCGGCCTGCACTGTTTACGTCTCCCCAGACATTGACAGAATCCGTCAATTCTCCCATCTCCGCTACCCGTATATACCGGTTGCTCAGTCCCTCTGACGGAAACTGGGCGTATAATAGTGTCGGTCCGAATACAAGCAAGCCCGCAATGACAATGATATATTTAATTTTTCTATCCATAACTTTACGTTTAAATATTATTAGACTGCTCTTTTTTGCTTTAATCATCACTACCGGTAATCCTCGTAGTTGCTGTAAAGCGACTGGTAGTAACCATTCCCATAGTAACTGCCGGTCTCTTTTTTATGATCAAAGTCATTAAGAACAATACTGGTTACATTCGCATTGATTTGTTCAAGCTCTTCCATCGTACGAAACAGCATACCCCGATTTGTCTTTCTGTATTTTGCTACGACAACGGTTGCTTCTGCCTGTTTCAGCAGGGCTGTTGAATCACTGATAATTCCATATGGAGGAGTATCCAGAATGATAACGTCAAATACCTCCTGCATTTTTTTCAATAATTGTTTGAACCGCATGCTATTGCTGATAATCTCGGGCATTTCCGCATCCTTTCCGGCAGAAATCACTTTTAGTGATTCCACATCTGTATCCTGGAGCAATTGATCGAAAGGCAGGTTTCCGTTGAGATAGTTGGATAACCCTGTATCACCCGACAAGCCAAAATACTCGTGTAGCTTGGGTCGTCGAAAATCAGCCCCAATGATGAGGGTCCAGTATCCCTCTTCAGCAAATGCGATACCAAGGTTGGCGGCTACCGTTGATTTTCCGTCCCCCTTTTCGGCACTGGTGATGGCAATGGTTTTCGGCGGGGTCTCCCCATTCTGGTAGATAATATTGTTTTTAAGCCGTCTCACGGACTCTGAGGCAATGCTCATACGGTCCTGAAGCAATACCATTTCATCCGGTACTTTGCCACTGCCCGTATTGAATGACCTCCGTTTCCTTTTTGAAACTTTCTCAAAAGATGGGATGACGGTGAGCGGTGGTAGATAAACCGTTCTGAGCTGACCTACATTATTGATGCTGTTATCCCTGAACTCCTTGATTACAATAAATCCTACCGACAAAAAACCGCCCAGCATAATACCCACAATAACATAAATCTTTCGGTCCGGGCCTACAGGTGCATTCGGGACGTTCCCCTGGTCAATGATACGTCCAAAACCGAACTGGGATTGCCTCAATACAGCCATGTCAGCATGCTGGCGTAAAACATTCAGATAAAGTTCTTCATTTATCCTTACATCACGCTGCAGTTTTGCCAGTTTGACCATGCCTTCCGGCAGGGAATTAAAATTGGCATCCATTTCATCCTTGTGGGTTGCGAGTGAACTCTGCCTGGATTCCAGCTGTTTTTTCTGCATCCGGAGCTCGACCAGCCGGCCCTGAATCTGAGAAACCATTTGTGCCCGGTCTTCACTATTCATCCCCATGAACTCATCATCACTGGTGAAGAGTTTTTTCGATAGCTCGTCAATTTCCCCCTTGAGACGGGCGATCTCCTTGTCGAGATACTGAAGGCGCGAGGGAACCGGATTTCGTTGTCGAACCCCTGGATTTTTCGCAATAATCAATGACCGTTCCTGTTCCAGTCGGGCCATCATTTCCTGGGCGTTTCTTATCCTTGGCCCAACGGCTTCAGAGAATTGCTCCGAAAGTCCCGGTTTGATCTGCTCGAGCTGCTGTTCGTAGTTTGATATGTTCTCATTGACGGTTTCAAGCTCGGTCCGAATACGCTGTAGTTCGGCCTCTGTATCAGATTTCTGGGCAACCATTCCCGTAGCTTGCTCATCGACCTTGACAATGCCCGTGGCATCCATATATCTGCGGAGAGCTTGTTCAGAATTCTGCAATTTCTGTTGCAGTCGTTCTTTCTCCTTTTCAAGAAAATTTGCTGTTGACTGTGCAGCCCGTCGGTTTTGCTGAGTCGAGGTTTCAATATAGGTTTGCATCACCAGGTTCACGATCTTGGCAGCCTCATCAGGCGAAGTACTTGTATAGTTGATCCCCACAATGTCTGATTCTTCTTCCTTTGGCTCAATAAACCTAATCCCTCTTCGGATCCTGGTGGCTACCGCTTCTTGTGAGGCTTTCTCCAGATTCCCATTTTCATCCGCGTTCCAAAGAATAGGAAACGATCTACGGCCACCCGGCTCTTCTTCCATGAGTGCATCGGCTACCTGGAGGGAAAATTTCCTGGACTGCAGCACCTCTAACTCATTTTCAAATGTAGAACTTGTCCCCTGCCCGGAAGTCTGGGAAATAATTTTAGAAAGTTCTTCAGTGGGAGAAGTATCGGCCGAACTGATCAACAGCGAACCCGTACTTTGATAGGTCGGGGTAACGGTAGAGGCATAAAACCATGCTCCAACACCGCCTGCAATCAGGAAAAACATTATACTCCATTTGTACTTGAGCAAAGTTGCAATGATCATATGGGGATCAAGTCCATTGCTTTCTTTATTAGAAGCATAATCATGAGGAATGTACTGATACCGCTCTATTCCTTCTTGATTATTGTCGTCATGTTTTTGAAGTGAACTAGACATTTCCGAACCTTAAGTCTTAAGTTTTATCCTTTATTGCTTTACTTCTGACAGCTGAACACAGCTTTTGCCAGGTTATTAAATCAAATCTTGCACTTTGTAACAGCTCCTTCGTCATGTTCTCCCATATTTTTTCAGGAGTATTAACCAGCCAGCAGTGATCTGTCTGTCGTTGCTCTTACTGATCCATTGAACTTCTTCATTTCCTTATATGAATAGGTCGGGACCATTTCTTTCAGGTGCTCCCTTATAAAGGGTGTATTTCCATTCTCGAGGAGATGCAGCAAATCAGAAATTTTTTGTTCAAGCTCTTCAGTCGTTACTTTTCTGCTGCAAACCGCTTTAAAAATCTCCTTGTGCCGGGTTTCAGTAACCCCCTCCTCTGCATTTAACAGTTCTTCAAACAGTTTTTCGCCTGGCCGGAGCCCCGTAATTTGAATCTGGATATCTTTTCCCGGCTCCAGATTATGCAACCTGATAAGCTCCTTCGCCATATCCAGAATCTTCACCGGTTCTCCCATATCAAGTACAAAGACCTCTCCCCCTTGTCCCATAGACCCGGCCTGCATCACCAGCAGGACAGCTTCTGGAATCGTCATGAAATAGCGTTTCATCCGGGGATCCGTGACCGTGACCGGCCCCCCGTTGTTGATCTGCTCAATAAACAGCGGCACCACAGATCCTCTTGATCCCAGTACATTACCAAACCGGACAGAAATGAATTTCGTCAGGCAAGTGCCATTCTGTGCCATACAAACTTCTTCCGCGATACGCTTAGTTGCGCCCATCACGTTGGTGGGATTTACTGCCTTATCCGTCGACACCATCACAAACTTGTCGACCTCATGCTTGCAGGCAAGCGATGCAAGGGTATAGGTTCCGCCCACATTCACCTTGATCGCCTCCTCTGGAAAGCTTTCCATCATGGGTACGTGTTTATAGGCAGCAGCGTGAAAGATGACATCAGGCTCGATCTTTCCAAATATCTGGTCCATTTTAGATTCATCTGTGATGCTGCCCACATATGGAATGACCGTCGTGTCCCTGTCCTTGAATTCATTTTCAAGATAGAACAGTTCAGTCTCATCAATGTCCAGGGCAATTAATTTCTGTGGTCCCAGACTGGCGCATTGCCGAATCAGCTCACTCCCTATCGATCCGCCGGCACCAGTAACCAGTACGGTCTTTCCCTGTATGCTCGCTTTTATTGAATCCATGTCGATTTCAACCGGCTCTCGTCCCAGAATATCTTCAATACTTACATCCCGAATATGCCGGACTCCAACCGGATCATCCGTCAGGGAATGAAAAGACGGGAGGACCTTGATGTCCATGTCTGGACGAATTTCCTTGACTTCATCCACCAGCTTTTTCAGATCCTTTTTGGGTATTTCCGGAAATGCGATAATTAATAATTTTACAGGGTACTGCCGAATATGGTTAATCATTTCCTCCCTGCCCCCCAAATTGCGAACCCCGTGCAAAAGCAGGCCAGGCAGTGTCCGGTCGTCAAAAACTCCATATACCGACAAATCCCATTGATCATTCCGGAGAATATCGCGAAGTATTTGCTCTCCCATGCTCTCTCCGCCGTAAATAATCGTATGCTTTTTATTCTTCTTGGAGGGATTCACAAACTCACAGTACATTCTTTTACTAATTCTAAATCCGCCAATTCCCAATGTGGCACTGGTCAGGGTAAGAGTCGTAAATGCATATTCATAGTTTCCCGCATCCTGAAGAAACCGCATTATTACCAGTGAACTCATTCCACCGAAAATAACCGCCAGCACAATTCTGACCATCTCTCCCAAACTGGTATATCTCCAGGTTACCATATACATCTTGCATATTGTTAATCCTGCCAAGACCGAGCCTACGATGACCATGGTATGTTGAACGGGGAATGCTTTCACATTGGCCACAAACGGGGACAAAATCATATAGGCAAATGATGCTGATAACAGCAGCAGTACAGCATCCCCTATCAAAAAGAAAAGCCCTCTCGTAAATTTATTCCGATACTTGTACTTATCTTTATAAGACTCTATTTCCTGATGGTTTCCACTCATTTTCTCCCTTTTCCTACATTGAAATTGTTAATAAGAACATGCGCCGCACCAAATTGAGCTTCTATTTACATTCAAATAATTCAAACCATTTCATACATCGTGCTTCCTAATTGAAAGAAGCGTATCGACTTATCTTAATACTACAAGAGTTATGCCAATTCAGACGGGGTATGTAATCAACCACTGATTGTACGGTTAAAAAGTCCTTAGGTACGCATGATCCCACTTTCCTGTATGGGAACTGTTCTGCTACAAAAGCCCCTGATGATTTTCTACATCGCACTCCCCGGCAGTATGTGTTATATTTGTTCAGGTGATCGAGTAAAAATTACTCGATACGACCCTTTTATATTTTCATGGAATAAAGACTGACTATACAGTGTTTTCCCCCGTACCATGCTGATTCTACTGACTTCTGTATCTTCTTCACCTCGTGCGCTTATCAGAAGAGCCTATACAAGCTGCAAGCATTAGAAAAGGAAGCATCTGTCAATCCAGGAGATCATGAATGACACTAACAATTCGCTGACGATCAGAACTTGAAAGGTTACTCCCTGAAGGCAAACAAAGACCACATTCAAAGAGCTTGTCCGAAATGCCATTACCGTAATAAGGGAAATCGCTATAGAGCGGCTGCATATGCATCGGTTTCCAAAGCGGACGACATTCAATATTTTCCTCTTCCAGGGCCTGTCGAATATCTTCTCTTGTGACCCCCCCGGTCTCCTGGGGGTTGACAAGAACAGTAGTCAGCCATCGATTACTGAAATGCCCTTCCGGTTCTTTCAAGAAGTAAATTCCACTTGTCGCCATACGGGCTTTAAAACCAATACCCTGCCCCGTCTCTGCGCTATCTGAATCAAGCCAGTTCCCGTTCAGCTGCTCAAAATAATAATCATGATTCGATCGCCTGGCCGCTATATGTTCATCCAGAACCTTTATCTGTCCCCTCCCTATGCCAGCCACTATATTACTCATCCGGTAATTGTAACCAAGTTCTGAGTGCTGGTAATGAGGTGCCTTGTCGCGCGCCTGTGTTGCAAGAAACCGGGCTTTTGATATCAGTTCCTTCTGGTCACCCAATAAAGCGCCTCCTCCAGAGGTGGTGATAATTTTATTTCCGTTAAAGGAGAGCACTGACAATTCCCCAAAATTGCCACATCTCTTCCCCCCCGCAGATGATCCGAGTGCCTCTGCAGCATCTTCGATGACCGGGATATCGAATTTCCGGGCGACCTTCAGAATATCATCAACCTTGGCCGGCATGCCGTACAAGTGTACAACGATAATTGCCTTCGGTTTTCCGGCTGTTTCTCCATTCTTCTCCATACGGTCCAGGATGGCATGCTCTAAAAGCTGTGGATCCATGTTCCAGGTCTCCGGTTCCGAATCAATGAAGATGGGGGTGGCTCCCTGGTACCTGATCGGATTGGCTGTAGCAGCAAACGTAAGCGACTGGCAAATCACTTCATCTCCTGCCTGCAATCCACACAAAATAAGTCCCAGGTGCATTGCTGCGGTACCGGAGGTCACGACAGCGGCATGACTTCTGCCGGTGTAGTCCTGTAAATTCTTCTCGAACTGATCCACGTTTTCACCCAGAGGAGCAATCCAGTTTTTTTTGAATGCATCGTGAATATAGTCGAGTTCCTTCCCTCCCATATGAGGAGAGGAGAGGTAAATGCGAGATGTAGAATCGTCCATAATCAATTGTATAACTGTATTTTCTGATGCAGATGGTTTTCCAGCCGACTTTTGATAGGGGTATCCCTATTTAGCTCAACTGGAAAACATCTCCTCTCTTGTTGGAATACAAGAGTTATGCCAACTCAATACAGCTGGCTCATCTAGCCGGGCAAATAGCTGAATCAATAAGACTCCATCTCCTGTGAAGCGCTCACACACCCACTGGAAACCCAAAATTGTCAACCGAAAACAGGAAAGGGATATCTGTAGACAGTGTTACTTTTGTTCATCCGCGTGAGTAAATTTTACTTGGCCTGCGTCTTCAGTTGTTTCGAATTTTTCCCCTGCAGCCCTACACCCGTGTTACGATCATTTACAACAGCAGCCTCCCAGCACGACCGATCAATGCCCCTATACCGCTGCAGTAGAACAGGTATAAGCCGGATGGGATGGAACAAATTGCATGCGGCCGTGGAGATCCCGGGTATAAGGGGAAATGCCACACATTAAAATAGGTCCAACCATGCCATTTTGGACCTATTCTTGCATGATACAGTTACTGCAAGCCGAAGTAATTCAGAGCTTGGCCTATTGCATATGAGGCATAGCCAATTAGAATCCCCGTAGTCTGAGCCTTATATCGACGTGGGAAAATTTATGATAAATTATTAAACACGGAATTATAATGAATGGCTTTCATTTACGATCACTTCCAGCAGGCCTCCTACTAATCGTCCTGTCGGGACTTATTTATCCTGCAACTGCGCAATCAACAAATTTTGGAATAACTGGTGGCATGAATATCAGTTCTCACCTCAATGCATTCAGATATGTTAATGGGGATATCCGATTAAATCTGGACCCCAAAATAACAACCGGCTATTATGGCGGAATGATACTCCGGCAAAATATCTCGAAAGCTTTTCGTTTGCAGATGGAACCCTCCCTTACCCTTCTCGGAGCCAAATATGAAGAACCCTTCATGCTGCGCGGCTCGGAGCTACAAACCGACAGCAGAACAAAGCTGCTGTATATCCAGCTTCCGCTGGTACTGCAACTTTCAACCGTGCCTCCACAGCGTGTCGTTTACGGTCGTGATACCCCTAAAACCACCTATCATCTTACCGGCGGAGTTTTTGCCGGCTACCTGTTGGATGCCCGGTTCAAGGGTCAAAATACCGGAGCTCCCATTGGCATCTCATTTGAAGGAGAATTCTCCAATGATATCACTTCCCAGTATGCCGAATACGACGGAGGAGTCGTTTTCGGCATGGGAGTTGAACATGGCCTGAGAAGAAAAATTGGCCTTGAAGCACGTGCACAATATTCCGTTTGGGATTCCGGCAATGCAGAAGAACTGGCATTCTACCCGCACAACATGGCCGTAACCGTAGCTCTCTATTTTATTCTCTGAAATAATGGACGACTTTCAGTTGCTGAAAGCCCATGGTATATTTGTGCCCATTAGAATTCTGCGGTATCAGTCGGTAGTTTAATTAGAACCAGTTCATTCCTGTTAGTCACGGTCTGTTATTTAGCACCAGTAACATGGCGGTACCCTGCTTTTGAGATCTTTCCAAATCTAGGATCATCATTATCTGTCTAAAAGCCTGAAGTATAATTTAGGAAAGGAAGTTATTAGCTGGAAATGTCGATCTGCATATTTTGAAATGGCGTTTTTGGAAACCCGCACGTACTGGCTGAGAGTCGAGGGCTATTTCTAGATGATCCGGGTGCCAAAAGCCCCACATATACCGGAGGCGACCTTGACTTTCGATATAAAGGTAATAACCTATCCCCTTAATATTCTAGTTAACTGTAAGAGGTAACCAGATTCCATGTATTGTTCATATTTCATCAACATTTACCAGATGCTCTTGGCCAGTTCTTTCATGCTACTGTTTCAGTTTTTTTTAAAAAATGAGCCACTGTATTTATTTATTCAGTAAAGTGTAATTCATTATAGGTGTATCTAATGCTGAAAACGGTTTTCACTAACTAAAATTAAAGGTAGAATGTTATGAAAAATTTAACCGAAATGGATTTAATTGCATTGACTTATAATGAAACTATTCGTTTAGGAGGTGGGAGACTTGGCGCCCTCAGAAAGGGCTGGAAATATTTTAAGAAGTTTGCAGAATATACCGGTTTAGCTGACGCCACCGAGGATTTTGCTAATGGTTTTAGAGATGGTTGGAATGCATAACTATTGTCAAAGACATATAAATTATGAATACTCCAGAAGAAATAAACATTTTTGAATTAACCGAGAACGAATTAACATCAGTATACGGTGGCAGAAAGAGTTGGGCTTATAGGATAGGTTTTGCTACTGGGCGGCTTGCAAGACAAATCTGGGAAGATATTAAAACCTCACATAGAGCACGAGCTGAGGGTCAAATACAATCATATTAAATAACATCTTAAAGCGAGTTTCATCATCTCGTAAAGCATGACAAGCTTTACATTTTTATAACATATTCTATGCAATGAATAAATGATATGATATGCGCCAGTAAATTTCTGATGTAAAATCATGAGATTTTATCCAATATTTTATTATAGATTTTACAGCTGGCCGCAACGTTAACTGAAGATGCTTTGTCATTAATCAGTCATTAACATCTAAAGCCATTTATATCATTACATAGCTAAGTGGTCCGCCTCCAGGCTCCCACGGTAGGGAGCTTAAAATAGATAAATCTAATCTGAGCAAATTTTAGATATGTGTAGTCGTGGGACTGAGAGGCCGACCATTATATACCGGATCTTCAAAACATCAGGTGGAGGTCTTATGCAAAAAATTGTCCGCTAATGCCTGAAACAAGTCTGCCGTATTTTACATGGGAAAAGTTGATTCGCAAATCATCAGTTCACAGATATGGTTTGCAGGGCTATAACGAACTTCTTGATGTGGACTATCATAAGCACATTGAGTTGAACATGATAAAAATAGATTCGTTAATTCATCGAGTCCTACAATCATCATTAAATCCTTTGGAAACTCTGCCAAGTGGCGAAGAACTCAATTCATTGGTATCCCAAGCACATGTATTATTTCTTTTGATACACCGGATTTTCACTTTATTCACCGAAACAATAACTAATCCAACTATCTCAGTAAAGGCCCGCTCTAAGATATTTGTTACATTATACCCATTTTAATTAATTAAAAAGTCTACTTATATAATCCTAAAATGTTTTATCGGTTTTCTTCACTGATAGGCCATAACATACTTTTAAAAAAATTTACCAGCTCATATGTATGCATAAATAAGAAATGAGAATATACCAACTAAGAGCTATGCATCGAATAGGAACAGATTTATATGCTGCAGGAATTCACTACTTACGTACGATAAAAAAATACAAGACAGTTAGATTCCTATTTGAACTAACTCTTCTATCTCTTGTAGCAAAATTATTGTTTGTCATGGTTATTGGGTGGGGCTATGAAACTTTCACTGATTCAAATTTTGCAGCACTTGAAACACCTATAGACAAAAGCAAAAAAACTTTTTCACTTTTTTTTCTTGCTTGTTTTTTTGCTCCTTTTGTGGAAACCTTTTTTTTTAATCTTATTCCAATTTATTTACTTCATAAGGTAATTGATAATAGTTGCCTACTTATTTTGGCAGCCTCTATTGTTTTTTCGATCATACACATCTCATATGATTATATTTATCCAATTATAATATTTCCTTTATCGATCATACTTTCATTTGGATTTGTCGTTAAAATGAGAGTTTCTTTTAGAAAAGCTTTTTGGGTAACCTTCTTAATACATGCCCTTCATAATTTTATTAGTATAGCTATTTTATTCTTAACTGAATAGTATCAGCATTAATGCTTTTCTGTTTTCCTCTCCATGCAAGCTATAGATCTCCAATAAAATTACAATTGCTATGATATGGCTTAATATATATCTAAAGACAGGGAAGCTGACCTGGCACCTCAATGCCTTGAGCAGGTTGTTCTTACTAGAGACGTTCGGGTACAAGAAAACCATCCTATTTACGGAGGGTCCTTTAAAACGCATTATGGAACTGATCATCTAAACCTCAGCCAAATAAATAAAGATCCCCTTCCCCGGGTTGTTGTCTATGATATGACCAGCGAGCAGAAAAATATAAAAAGAATCAAAAAGAGGATGCTTTCGACGGGCGTCATCAGCAAAGTTCATGACAAAATGAATCTGGAGCGCCTTGTATCCTTCACACATCAAACAGCGGAAAAGAATCTAGAGCTTATCAGGCATCTGGGAATCCCCATGATGGAGGCCGACCTGTCAAATTCACTGGGTAATTCAGAAAGGGAAAGGCTGAGAGAATTTCTGTCTTTCTATTCCAATAGATCTGATCGTTGTTGGCGTAAATGCAAGGTCCTGCAGCCTCGCTTTTCCATCCCCTGTCCCGTTAGATGAGCAAAATCTGCAGACACACCGGAAGTGCTTGATCATCCAGCAGAATGCAATACCAGCATCGAATTACCCCACCTAAAAGAGCCCCCTTATGATCAAGGTAAACTATGCCGTTATATCAGCCAATAATTTTGGCTGGTACTCCTGCAACCGTTGCATTGGGTCTTACTGAATGAATAACCATGCTTTGTCCACCCACCGTACTATCCCTGCCAATCCGAATATCCTGGAGGGTAGACACCCCTATTCCCATATCCACGGCCTCTTCAATTATAGTATGCCCTCCCGTATTTACCCCCGGAGCAAAGCTCGAGTATCTGCCCACCGTAGTATGGTGACCCAGTGAACAGTTTACATTGATCACTACAAAATCTTGGATTTCAGATCTAAAATTAATAGTCGTACCCGGATAAACAATGCATCCCTTCCCTATGGTTACACTTTGGGAAATCCACGCTCTTTCGTGAATCAGTGTGGGATACAAAAGAGAGGAGTTAGAAGACAATTTCATTAAAAGTTCTCTTTTCACCTTGGGAAAGGCGATACCAATCACAACAGCCGCATTCTTCATATCCAGGGCTTTATCGACTCCCCCTATCACCCTCAGTCCAAATTGCTGCGTGCCGATCTTCTCCGGGTCGTCGTCCAAAAAACCGACGACATCGAACTTTTTGGAATATTCACTAATATTCAGCGCCAAATGGCCACCGACACTTCCTGCGCCTATAATATATAGTTTCTTCTTCATTTAGCTTGTCCCCCTGAAAGGCTGCATAGGCTGGGCATCAGACTGATTAACACCCTCCCGCTTTAAAATTTTTATGACAGTGAGACCCACAATTTTCATGTCCAAGGCAAAGGAAAGGTGGTCAATATAGTAACGGTCATATTCAAATTTTTTCTCCCAGCTGATGGAATTTCGACCGTTTACCTGCGCCCAGCCGGTAATACCCGGCCTTACCTCATGTCTTCTCCGCTGTTGTTCGGTGTAATAGGGAATATATTCAAACAACAAAGGTCGGGGACCAATCAGGCTCATGTCTCCTTTCAACACATTGATCAGCTGGGGAAGCTCATCCAGCGACAGTTTGCGGATCCGGCTTCCAATTTTGGTCATACGCTCCATGTCCGGAAGGAGATTGCCCTGCTCATCACGTTTATCCGTCATGGTTTTAAATTTGATAATTTTAAAAGGCTTTTCCCTGAGTCCCGGCCGCCGCTGGTAAAAAAACACTGCCCCCTCATTTTGAAAATAAAGTAACAGACCAATAACTAATAACATGGGAAAAGTGACGACCAAAAGCAGCAGTGAAATAACCACATCAAACAATCTTTTGCCATATTTTCTATAAACCATGTCATTATGTATTTAAAACTCTTTTAACGCTGATTTCATCCCCCTTCTCACTGGTAATTGCCATAAAAGTTTACACCAGTCGTGGTTGCCTTCGATCAATCCGGGACCCTTTTCAGTTATAACCACATCCCAGCCGATGGATCTATTCTGTGGTCGGTGAAGAGCCGCTTTTTTTACCATCTCAAGGGTCTCTTCCCAGTAAGGAATTTGGAAGCCGGGAATCTTTACCTTTGTCACAGGATGACATTCTTGTACTTCCTTCGTTATGTCGCTGTAAACAGCCGGACCGCTCAGTTGACCGGTTGTTTCATCTATGGGAGCCGCCAGGTTTCCGGCCGCCATATTGTCCACCGGTGAGTTGACTGATATCCGAAGCCTGCAGCCCAGTATCACAACTTCATTCCTGTCGTCGAGCTGTGTAAAGATGCGAACAGTATTGACCGCAGAAGGCGACAGTCGATTTAATTGAGGATGCTGCTCAATAAACTCTTCAACCAACGGAAACCCTCTCTTCTCCATAAAATCCAGGATACTTGCACGGTTAAAGTCCGAACATCTTTTAATTTCAACATCGGTCCCACAATTCCCCTCCGCCGATTTGAAGACAAGCCTTCCGGACGGGTTGGCAAGTATTTCATCTGCAATTTCCGGCTGATTTTTGATCGTCTCGATATCAGCGACCCTGTGAACAAAAAAATCGCCGTAGTGCTTATAGAAAAGGGTCTTGTCTTCCAATATATGCCGGTCATTGCGTGGATTCATCCTTAGCTGGTATTCATACATATATCCGGTTCCAGCCCATTGCTCCCGCTCTTTTTGGGATAGATCAAAAAAACCAAACTGGAAATACTCCAGTATCGAAATATTATAGGTGAAGACGCTTCTAACAACATCAGACAGAATAGCGGTCCTGGGTTTCCCCGTAAGCTTGCTGGCATGATTAAGAAATACCCTGAATTTCTCGCGGTCCAGCTTTTTCAAATAATAGCCGAGATATATAGCCCTGTTCATTTTCATTTTTAATGACTCACATTTTAAACGGTCAATACCACTTTTTTTAATACAACAGTTATGCCAATACGGTTTGGGAAAACAGTGATTCTGAGTCATAACTATTTATCAGCTTCATATGCCTTGAGAGTATCTTTCTTAACCGCCCGGATGGAAACCGGTTAGAGTGACAACCGAACCGTTTCGGGTTATTTTTATATGTTCGAGTAAAAATTACTCGACCTTTCCTGAAAGCATTCCTGTCATCTTCAATCCCTGTGATCACTACCGCTCACGAATCGGAATTAATTAACGCCCCCAGCTCATTGGCTGCCATAAATTCAACATCCGGCCATCTACTAACGATCTTCTTCAATAGCTCCTGCAGCGCTTGTAATCCCCTCTCTCTGTTTTTGGGATCGATGTGTCCACAGAAATTTACCCGGTGCGAGCTAATGATTGCAGGACGATTCCATCGAAAAGCAGCTTCAATCTGTTTCATTGCGTACGATACCCAGTTTACGCCTCGATCTTCGGTAGGCTCAAATACCACGTTGCGTACCAGGTACGTTTGACCCAGCGCATTTTTTTTACCGGTATAGTTGAAGACTTTCTTGTACACTCCCCTTCCCTGGTGCTCTTTTTTCAATAAAGGGGTATCAATGTACTGTACTCCCTGCTCTTTCAAGGGACGGTGTATGATAGGATGTTCACGCCCACCAGGCGGATTAAAATGATTGGGTTTGTAGCCATAAACCTTTTCAAAAGCTTCCAACCCGTCACAAATCAAATCTTTATAACGCTCGTTTTCTTCAATCGACCAGAAATCAAAAGCAGCCATTGGTGAGATCGTGCTATAACCACTGGACCTAATGCTTGTATACGATCGATTCTGGAGAGCTGTAAGTACTTCATGGTCTCCTGAAATCAACTTCTCCTCAAGTACTTTCAAATTAAGATGCTCTCTTCCGTGGAACAGCGGAACAATCAGTTCCTTCTCCATCCCTTCTTTTAACAAATCCCATGCACCCACATAGGCATTGGGTTGCATAATAGATAGTTTCTGAAATGTTTCGGGCAACAACTCATAATGGTAGCGCCGGTATCCTGTTTCAGCTATTTTTTCAAAATTAATATTACATGGCACTGCAAAGGAAGTAAAAACAGGATGTTTTCCCCCTTGGTCCTCCACAGAAGTCAACACCTGAAACAACGCTTCAAGGTCATCACGGGTTTCCAGGGTATCATAGGCATCAAAACGGTTCATGACCTTGAGCCCCTCTTTGTCCATCTTATCACGGGCAGTTTTTGAATCAACCCGCACGTTCCCATAGTCATCGACCGAAAAAACCACAATCTTTCGCTGTGAACGCCAGCCGATCATATTTTTCAAATTTAATGTAATCATCTTTTCTACTGAGAACCTTTATCGATATCACTTCAGTTTCACCTTGGCGTCAAACCTATTTTTATTAATTTCTAATAAAAATAATCAATGAATTTTGCGAATGCTTTATCCGCCCCACTTAACCTGTGGTAGGAAGTGTTCATAGGTTTTTCAGCAATGTATATGTGATCTTGCATACGGAATTTATTGCCAGCTACAAGGTGTTTTAAATAGAATGGCCCCCGAGCCGTTAATTTTTTTAAAAAATCTTTATCTCCATCAATCATGAATGACAATTCATCCACAGGATTTGATACTAAATTTTCATATTTAATTCTCTTATAAGAAATTCCTATAGAAAGAACATAGGTTAAAAAGTTTTTAAGTAGCCAACTTCGAAAAACATAGGAGGATCCCAGAGGTACAATATCATGCTCAATCCCCTCTTCTAAGTTTCTAGGAACTTCTTTCTTGTATGAATTCAATACATCACCAAACCTCCTGGTTAAATGCATCACCTTAATCTTATAGTTTAACTTTTTTAAAACCAGTAATCTTCCCGGAGCCTTAGAGGAATCTATGATAACTTTTGAATCAGTAATCTTAAAAATAAGGTCAAACAACTTATTTGTATCTTCCAAAAAGCAATGTAATTTTTTGGATGGATTCCTCAGTGAAATATAGGATGACAAAATATATCTTTTACTTGTCAGCCTGCTTTGTAATTTGATATATTCATCCAAATCCAAAGTTCTTACCTTATCCCACTCCCTGATTATGTTGGACCAAATGCTGCAACTGGGAACCGGGTTCCCGCAAGCACAGTACTCTCTATTTTTTATTCCCTTTTGGGCAAAAAAAATAAGTTCCCCAGAGCTAAATGCACTTTTTTTAGCTCCTAAAATAACATCGAGTAGGGTCGTACCCGAGTGTCCTTCTCCTGATATGTAAATAATTGTTCTATTATTCATCATGAATAAACCATAGTGATTGCAACCTTTTGAATGAGGAACAAGCTTATAAGCCTTTAGAAAACGTTCCCAGTTTTTATCGATAGTGGCTGTAAATTTAATGTCCCATACGTCAACAGATGACAATCAGCAGTCATATCTTCAGCATTTTTTGGCAAGTCTTCCTTTTTTGGACCAGACTGATCATCGTGTCAAATTCATAGTTCGTCAAAAGCATTTCCAACTTGGGATAGACCGTTTTTCTATTGAGCCACATTGATTTCATTTTATTACGTTTTAAAAATCGTGCCTTTCTAAGCTCTTCAAAATAGTATTCCGGATACGGTTCCGTATCCAGTTCATAAGGATGGACATATACAATCGCCGGTCGTTCCCTGATAATCATTTCAAAAGCCTTTTGGGTCAACCATTCCGGAGAAAATCGCAGGTAGCCTCCTCCACATACCGGCATTTGCCGTCCCAGTATCTGAATGGTAGACATCGGCACCTCCATAAGTTCATACCCGGATGGCGTTTTTATTTTACATATCTCCCTGGGAAAGTCCGGCCAGCCATAACGTATTCCGTTGATCGGCATAATGCTACTGTCGTAGGTAAATCCGGCTTCTGCAATGACATCCAATCCCCATTCCGTTTCTGGTGTAATGGAAAAGGCGGGCGCCCGGTGTCCCCAAACAGCTTGCCCCGATATATCCTCTATAAGCTTTTTTGCACAGCTTATTTCATTAAAAGCCTCCTGTCTTGACATGCAAAAAAACTGCCGATGATGGTATCCGTGTACGCCCAGTTCATGCCCTTCTTCTGCTATCTCCCCTATAAGTTCCGGAAACTTTTCTGCAACTTTACCCAGAATAAAAAAAGTGGCTTTAACCTTGTGTTCATCCAGAAGACTGAGAATCCTCTGGGTCAATCGAACTACCCGGTCTGTCTGTTCCGACTGCTTCGAGAATGCATCTCTCATGGCTATGCTTATGCCATCCTCCACATCTATAGTAAAAGCAGCCTTACTCAAACTCATAGCCTTTTAAATTTAATTTTTACGGCAATCATTCTGAATCGAGATTCCGTTATCTACAATTGTTCCTCAAAAAACGGACCATTCAACGCCTCCGGCAACCAGATTAAGGGCGCAGAATTCCACTCCAGGAGCACCGGATCCCCCAGCTTATTCACAGTAACATCCCATCCGATAAATCTTAAATAGGGAAAAATTTTATGGGATTTTATACACTGATCCAATACCTTTTCATAACTGGGTATAGCAATTGACTTAAATGTGATCCCACTATCCGGATGCCGCTCTCCTATTTTTATCCCGAATCTATTATAGGCCCCTTCCGCCAGATGACCGTTGGACTTCACAAAACAAAATCCTCCCCCGGATGATGCATTATCTACTCTTGACTCTCCGATTCCAAATCGCAGGTAGGCATATTTGATATCTATCTCTCCTTCGTCATTGAGATAAGTGAGAACTCTCACCGTATTAACAGTTTTGTCATTTAGTAATCCTAAATCCTCATGTTGTTGAATAACCGGCTGGATAATGTAGCTGGATATATGAGAGTAGGTGTCAAGATCAAGCTTCCCAGACTCAATAAATTTGACTCCATGGCCCCCGAACCCTTCATCTTCCTTTAGAACCACCTCATCATTATAGTCAGCTAGTATGTTTTCTGCTTTATTGATTGCTATCGGCCTGCGATCACTGTCATAGATATTTTTACCTATTTTCAATAAAAGAGGATCGGGAGCAAAATTAGGAAACACTTTATGATCAAAAGTCTTGTAGGCACTTATTCTGATGGACTCCGGGTTATATTGTCGTGATAAACAAGCCAGGAAATAGTCATTCGGGATCCATCCTGTTTTAAATTCTCCCCTGATTTCTGTATAAAGGGATAACCATGGCCAGAAAGAGGAACTTCCGAAAGTTTTCTTCGCGTACGATTTCAACATCCTCATTTTTTTCTTGTCCACTATTTTATATCCCCTCCTGTTAACCAACTGTTTTATTAAGCGGTGTGCTTGCTTTCTGTAAAAATAGAGGCGTATTTTCTCCTCTGAATATCTATGGACTCTCTTTACCATGTCTATGCTATTCATAGCCACCCGCATCTATTATTTACTGTTAATGATTCAGTCTGTAACGGCTTCTATTTTTCTTCACAAATTAGAATCTGTCATTTAACAATCTTGGAATATACTTCATAATTCCCTTCTCATGTTTTTGATAATTATTACGCCACCACCTTCGAAAAGGCAATTGGATACCTGCTACAATCCTTGCCTTCAAAGGCAACCGCCATCCCATTCCTGCCATCGCCACATCAGTACAGGGACCGCAGAATCCACAGGGACGACCGTTTTGGGGTCGCCTACAAAACCACGTTATTTTCATTACCTCCATCCACCCATTTTTCTCGGCAATATTAGCCATTTCTTTTTTTGTAAGACCCAATACCGGAAATTCAAAATATTTAAAAATGGGAGAATTAGACTTAAAATAATCGAAGGTCTCACTGCTGATCACACTTAACTCCATCGGAAAAACCCCAATCTGATCACAGTACCTCGCTAAAATCTCGTATTGAAGATTTATTTTTTTTGACTTTGCAATTTGTCTGTACTCAGCTGTTATCGCCTTATTTTTTTTAATCTCTCCTATACCTATATAGGAAATTGGGAGAAAAAGATTCTTCATTTCTGGATGCTGCCGTAATATTTTACGACGAATATTATGCATAGTATCAATTTCTTTACCCGTACACTCCTGAGCCCTTACGATATAATGGGTTTTAACCATTTTATTTTCCAGAAATAAAAGTTGTAACAAGCGAAAGGTCGAATCCCATCCCCCCGTCCACAGTAACTGCGTTGTATTATTGATCTCCTGCATGGTGCCTTCATTTATTTAATAAATTCACTACTGGACTATGATAGATTTTCTTCAAATACTTCCCCCCAAACCGAAGCAGCCAGGGTATCCGATGACCCGCCCCCTCTTCTATGGCAATACGGCAGGGATTACATACTCCACAGGGAATCCCCTTTTTAAACGGATGATAGATCGGATGATGGCAAAACCATGTCAGGTCCAGCAGGTCCAGCCAGTCTTCTCTTTCTGCTATTTTCTGCATCTCCTGCCTCGTTAAATCAATAATGGGAAGGGTGAAGTACTGGAAAATTGTTTTCACATCGGGGGCCATCGAATTTGTATCCAAACAGTCGACTATAGATTCAGAAACACTGTCTTCATTATCCGCTTCAATAGAAAGTTCTACCTCCCTCAATCCATATTGTTTACATAAGCTTGCAAACCAGACATATTGTCTACCAACATGCCGTTCTTTTCTAAGGCGTCGCCAGGCGTTTGAAATTTCATGATCTATTTGTATTTCACTTATATCGATATAGATAGTCTGTTTCAACAGCTCACCAACCATTCCCCCTCTGGTAAGTTCTCCCCTGATTTCATTCATGGCTTGGAGTTCGTGAATAGGCGACCGATGCGAGAGATCAAGGACATAAAGCGGCTGCACCTCCCTCTTTTCCAAAAACAGCAATTGAAGAAGCCTGAATGTCGAATCATAACCTCCCGTCCACAGTAATAATGTTGTATTTTTCGTTGCAGATTCCACGATAGCTATTGATCAACTATTTAAAAGATTTTCAATATTTAAGGTCCAGTACCTGTTTCATTTAATAAAGTTCATAATTGAACTATGGTACATTTTCTTCAAGTACTTCCCCCCAAACCGAAGCAGAAAAGGTATCCTGTGCCCAAACCCCTCCTCAACAGCTATGCGACAGGGGTTGCAAATTCCACAAGGAGTGCCATTCCTGAAGGGATGATAAATGGGATGATGGCAAAACCACGTTAATCCCATGAGACCCATCCAGTTTTCTCGCTCCGCTATGTGCTGCATATCCCTTTTGTTCAGATTTATTATCGGAAAAGAGAAATAGTTAAAAATGGTTTTTTCATCGGCATCCATTCTGTTCTCTTCAAGATTATAGGCAAGGGATTCGGAAATGCTCTCCTCGCTACTTCGCTTTTGAATAGAAAGTTCTATTCCCTCTAAGCCATATTGTTTGCATAAGCTGGCAATCCACACATACTGTTTGCCGAGATGCCTTTTCTTGCTAATGCGGTGCCAGGCATTTGAAATCTCATCGTTAATATCTATTTCACTCTTGTCTATATAAATAGTGGGTTTCAGCAGGTCGCCAACCATACCCCTGCTGGCAAGCTCTCTCCTGATTTCATTCATGGCTTGGAGTTCGTGAATAGGCGACCGATGCGAGAGATCAAGGACGTAAAGCGGCTGTACCTCCCTCTTTTCCAAAAACAGCAATTGAAGAAGCCTGAATGTCGAATCCCAGCCTCCAGTCCATAAGA
Organism: Fodinibius sediminis; assembly: GCF_900182555.1. GTDB lineage: Bacteria > Bacteroidota > Rhodothermia > Balneolales > Balneolaceae > Fodinibius > Fodinibius sediminis. The sequence continues at coordinate 167,978 of NZ_FXTH01000002.1, forward strand.
GAATCGTCAATTCACTGTCGACCGACTGTCTAATTTGTTCACGTATACTTTTCATAGGATTTTATTAATAGACAATGATACCATCAGTGTCTTTTCAAATTGAATCATGCATACCTGCAACCAGGGACCAATTTTCAATCCTGCTTACTTTGTTTTCAATGGCCAAATCAATAGGTAGTGCAACCATATGTTTCATCTTTTTTTTGATAAATCCATTCTTCCACAACTTCGGGGTCCCGAACCTCCGGTTATCCATCAGCGCAAGGAAAGCCGCATTCAAAGACCTTGCCACTTCTACAACTTCCCTAAACAAATAACCGGACAATGCCGGATCCCCAAGGATATCCACCAGAACCATCTCCCTGCTTGCTCCCTTCCGATTCAGTGTAAAAATGGCCCCGATCATTTTGCTGCACCGCTCAATACTCACCATTCCATACTGCCTGTTTGGCCTGTCATGGTATCTCCACTTGTGGAAGCCAGCTTTTCGATTAATGGATACATATTGATCAAAATTCTCTCCTTCCCTGGCCAGGATATCCAACAGGCCGATATCCAGGCTGAATGCATCATCAATACTCAAAGACGTGGATAACTCACCACTAAGCGTTCCCATCGTCATGCTTATGGGTTTCAAAATTTTTACCCACCAACTGATTTCATCCAGGTATTGCCCCCCAATTTTAAGATTCACGGGGAGGCTGTTGTTATTCGGGAAATTAAACAGCAACTGATGATTGCTGTTTACGGCCTCTTCTATGCCTCTCATTCTTAACTGTTTGAAAATGCCTCTCCCCCTGTAATCAGCGGCAACCACTGAATCACAGGGCTGATACGCTTTTATGATGGTGCCCCTGCACTTCAGCTCCCATGGCCACAGATGATCAATGCCAACAATTTTGCCCTCTTCTTCAGCCACATTGATGACAGAACTCCCAAAGACACTGGATTTGAATTTCCATTGCCAAAAATCATCCCCCCTTCGGGTAGATGACCTTTGATTCTCAGAAAAAACGGCATCCAATAGATTGAGAATCGCCTGTCGATCCCCTTCATCAGCATGCCTTATATTTAGTTTATGGCCTTTCATCAGCGATCCTATATTTCTGGCTCAGTTCAAAATTCTCTCATTAGAGAACTTGTACCAGGCAGCCAGATAAAATTGTTTTATTTTTCTTAACAGCTTAAATGGGACAAAATAAAAAGGTGGTTTTACTCCCTGTAACTTCCATGCCTTTATTTGTCTTTGCTGGGATTTCCACAGCGTTTTCTTGTAGTTTGATGTGCTCCTTCCTCCCATGGAAAACCGTAGGATATAACTATCCAGTCTTTTGATTTTCAAATCATTGAAATAGAAATAGCGCAATACAAATTCATAATCCCCACTGCCTCCCAGATCTGTTCGGTAATATCCCAACTGTTCAATTACTTCTCTTTTTAGATAGATACTTTGATGGGAGGGCATCCAGCCTGCTTTAAAGAGTGACTTCCTGAATTCCGGGCTTCTGTTAACCCTGACGGGTTCATCTTTCTGATTTACCAGGACACTGTGCCCATACATACCATCAATCTTGTTGGTCACAAAATGTACCGCTATTCTTGCAATAACCCTTTCATCAAACAATCGGTCGCCCGCATGGATCAATCCAACAATGTCGCCGGTAGCTGATTTTATTCCTTTGTTTATGGCATCATACATTCCCTTATCCGGCTCTGAAATGATTTTATCGATATGACTGCCATATTCACCTATAATGCCCAATGTATTGTCAGAAGACTGCCCATCAACTATGATATATTCAATATCATCATAGGTTTGAGTAATAACTGATTCCAGCGTATCTCTGATATCATTTTCGTTATTGTAACAAATCGTAATCAGTGATACCTTAAAACTGTTAGTTTTATTATTCATCACAAAAATTTTGAAGACTTATACAGATAAGATTATTTTCCATTTATCTGATTTTCACCAATTGACAAAAATCGTTTTGCTCTTTCTTTAGGTGTATTAAAAAGCTTTAAATTTTTTTTCCCTTCAGATATTAAGTTTTCCTGAATTTCTGGATTTTGAATTAAATTTATAATTTTATTGCTAATATCAACTGGTTCCATAGGGTTAAAGTAAACTGCGGCTTTTCTACAAACCGTCTTAGCAAAGGGTAAGTCTGAAGTCAGTATAGGCTTACCCATGGCCATTGCTTCCACATAAGATGCAGAAAAACATTCCAATAGTGTTGGCAAAAACATCATGTCACATTCACTGTAAAGAGTAGGGCAATGGTCTATGGGTACAGGACCAACATTTATGATATGTTGCTGGTATTTTTCCTCATTAAACCTTGTGAATGCATCCTCAGGTAAGGTTAAGACGAACTTTACATTCGTGATTTTATTTTTAAGTAATTCATCAACTACTTCTAAAATGATGTCTAAATTTTTATGACCATAATTGGAGCTAATTGTTAATAGCCTAACTTCACCATCGACTTTCGGGGGTAATTTTTTTTCCTGCGAGATGGAATCACTAAACACGCCATTTATAGTATTTGAAACGGTATGTACTTCTACATTTTTTAATAGTTTTTTTAGTCTCTTATTTACATCATCTGTTTGAACTATAATTGCATCCGATTGTCGATAAAAATATAGATCAAAGTGTTTTTTTATTTTCCAGTATATCTTCTTTTTACTGGATATTTTATTAAAATATGGAGATTCAGGATATATGTAATGAGGAATATTGAATGCCGTAATCAATGGAGCTTTAGGTATCCAATAACCATGTCCCCCAGTTGAAATGACAACATCCGGATTAATTTTTCTTTCCAGCCGATTAAAATATCTACTAGTCTTAATAATATTTAAAAAGCTTGCCCCCGTTCTTCTTTCCATTCTATAAAAGTGAAAATTTGAACCAAAGGCATCCAAATCCAAAGAATTGTAAATGTTATTACACAAAAAAATATAATAGTCATTAACCGTTATACTCCTGCACTCATTAATAAAGGAGTGAACTACCTGTTCTGCTCCCCCTTTATAAATCGCGGCTGCATTAATGATTACTTTCATGACTTAGGATAAATGAATAAAATTTATCAGCTATTTCATCAGGTATAAAATCCTGAATTCCCTTTGGAGCATTTTGTTGGAATTTTTTTCTAACATTCTCATTACTCATCAGTTCTTTCAAACAATCTTTAAAGGCTTCCTGGTCAAATAAAGGAACCAAAAAGCCATTTTTGTTATTTTCTATCATATCCGAAGGCCCCGCATTGCAATCATAAGCAACTACCGGTAGTCCCGCTGATAAAGCCTCTCCTATTACATTTGGAAAGCCCTCTGAACTGGAGCTAAAGGCAAATATCTTGCTTTTGTTGAAATATGGGTCAATATGTTGTTGTTCCCCTTCCAAAAAAACAGATCCTTCAGCATCCAATTCCCGAACAAGCGTTTTCAGTTTTCTTGAAAGGTTTTGTTTCTTGGAATCTCCTCCTACGATCACCAGTTTCCAATCGGGTAGTCCGATATCAACGAACATTTTAATTAATTCATCAAAATGTTTAGTACGTATTAGTCTCCCAATTGACAAAACAACATTTTCCCGCTTCGCCTGACCATTTGAATGAATCTGACGAATGGGATTACCAATTACTTCAATATTATTATTCCATCGGTTCATAGAACAAATCTTCTTAGCCTCCTTGGTCTGAGCTATATAGCCTGCCGCTTTCGGGTACAATTTGCTACGGAGAAAATTATGCAACCTTCCAAGATCTTTTCCAGGTTGGCTGCGATCAGAAATATAGACCGGAAAACCAGCCCCGTACAAAGCAATCAAAACCAGGTTATTCCATATTTCTCCAAAGCTTAAGATGGTATCTGGCTTAATCTTAAGCACCCGGGATCTGAGGAAATAAATTGTCCGGAGTGTATCTACCGTCCGCCTGGAATTATTAAATATAAAACCAGGCTTATGGACGACCACGGTCTTCGGGATCTCATAAACTACCTTGCGATCCCTGCCTATGAGAATCAGATGAACTTCGGTACCTGTCCTATCGGCAAAATTGACGGCAAGCTGTGCCATCACTCTTTCCATTCCCCCGATACCAAGCGAGTGTATAATCAAGCAGATTGTTTTATCAGTACTCATCTAATAATCACGCTTCATATTCTGAACAACCCGAAAGTGCATTGCATTAGAATTGGATCTATTTATTGTGGCCCATATCCAAACTCTCTCTGCCTGTTATTTATCCGGCCGTATTATATGACAGTGGCAAGTTGTAATTTACAGCCAGCTTTCTTGTCTCTCTTCCAGCTATTGCACCACCGTAAAAACGGTCTGTACATCTGCAGGCGTCTCTCCAATTACAGCAAACTTGGTACCGGCAGAAAAATCAAAATCCTCGTATCCAGTTTTAACCCTATCCAAAATTTCTTCTACTTTATCATAGCTAAAATTTGGTTTTCCATCGTTAACCATCCTGCCTGGGAGATCTTCAACGGCAAGTTCCTCCAAGTCAAATACCGGATTAGTACGAAGAGACCAGATCACCAACTGTATTTCGCGATAGGTAACAGTCGGATCATTTTCCATTAAATCCTGTTTAATATTGAGCAGATAGTTGATGGGCTTCCATTCTTCCACTTGAAAAGTAGAGTACAGTTTAACTCCTTCGTAAACCCCGCCATCCGAATCAATGGGAGTTTCCCAGTCAATACACCAGCCCTCTTGAATACCATTTTGAATGATATCATTGGCTTCTATATCACTGAAATCAATCTGATAAAAAGCTTGTGAATCTTTATTCACCTGAATTGTAGCACTATCTCCACCTTGAATGGCTTTTACTTCTTCAACCGGATCTAATGAATCGGGAAGATCGGGTTTTTCACCAGTTGCATTATCCTTACAAGATACGCTGAAAAGCAAAACGCATGTTACCAAGTATATGGTTAAGTAATTGAAAGGTTTCATATCTATTATCTTTTTTATCATAATTATAAATTGATACCATGCCAAGAAGCCAACAAATAGTATTTCTGAACATGATATATCGTATATAAATTATACTACAAGAGTTGTGCCAACTTAATACTGTCGTCTCCGTCCTGAACTTCGATATGCCATAATTATCAGGCTGGATCTAATAAAACCTCACTGAACAAGGTAATATGTTTTAACATGCCCATCACAGTTGTGAGTTACAGTGTTTTTGATTTTAAAATACCCGAACATGGTAAACACACTTCCGAGTAAAAGTTACCCATTCATTTTAAGCTTAGTCCACATTTTTTACATATGTCCATCCATCAAGAAATAATGATTTCCAGTATTGAAAAGTTGTTTTTTATTTGACACAAAAGCCGGATTCCCTCTGGGAAATCCGGCTTTTAATGAGGTATTGGGCAGTATGACTCTGGACAGGTTAGTTGTTAAAAATTATTGCCTCCCACTGAAATCCGGGGGTTTCCATTCCCTTCCACCCGATTCATAGCATCAGTACAGTTGCTATTCAAATCATTGTTTTTCAACCACGCTATACGCAACTTGGGATTATCCAGTTTTTCCCAAAAGTCACACGAGATGCTTCCAGTAAGAGCATTATCATTCAAATATAATGTCTTAATCTGATTAAAGTCTGGCCAGCCTGACTGCGGCATATCGCCCGTAAAATTATTCCAGCCCAGACCAATAATCCTGATGTTACTCGGAACTGAAAGAATGTTATCTATAGAACCCGACAATTTATTGCCTTCAAGGCCAAGACTCTTCAGGTCCGGTAAGTTCTCAAATCCATGCAATGTCCCTGTTAAGTTATTCCATGAAAAACGTAGCGTATACAACTTGGTGAAATTACCGTTATTCCAGTAGTGTGGATATTCACCGGTTAGATTATTATCCGTAAGTACGAGGCTTCGCAACTCGGTAAAATTACTGAAATCAGGCAATTCACCCGTCAGATGGTTATCAGGAGTATCATTACTACTTTCCCCCAAATTTAGAAATGTAAGCTGGGTTAAATTTTGGAAACTTGCCGGTATTTCTCCCTCTAATTGGGCACTTGCTATGTAAAGATGCCTTAAATTTCTCAGATTCCCGATGGATGATGGCAGGGTAGTACCTGAAAAATCATTAAAACTCAGATATAGGCCTTCTAACTGTGATAGGTCTCCTATTTCGACAGGGATGGGACCTTTAATATTTGGTTGGTTCGCTATCTCAAGGCGTAATAAATTCGATAAACCACCAATTGTCGAGGGAATTCTGCCACTGAAGTCATTGGTATTGGAATAACGTTTTCCCGCATGATAATGCTTCGTTAAACGCTCCGGCGGCTCTTTCAGGGTTCCGCCAATCTCGTAGGTGCGTCCGGCCAGGATCAGCCATTCCAGGCTGGCCATATCGCCAATCGACGACGGGATCTCGCCGGATAACTCATTTTTCTTGACGTTCAGATACCGGACCTTCGTCAGGTTCCCAATGGATTCCGGCAGGCGGCCGCTCAGCCCATTGTCAAACAGGTCCACGCGCACCACACGTCCATTGGCATCGGTCTCAATGCCGTACCAGCCGTCGGAGGGATCCCCGCTGCCCCAGCCACTGTTGTTGTGCCAGTGGTCCCCGCCCGTCGCCTCATACAGGTCCAGCAGCGCCTGCCGGTCTCCCGCTACGCTGTTTACAGAAGCTTGTGCTAACACTTCATTTACCAGCCCCATTAAAAGAGAAAATAATAGGACGGTTAAGAATTTTTCTCTCATAGTTTGATATTAGAAGCTTAATCTTTTGAACGGTTAATTTCTCTCTATTGATTGAATTAATACAACTTAATAGATATAAATAGCTTATTTAAAATAACCTTTAGATACAAAAAATAACAAAAGCCGGATTCCCTCTGGGAAATCCGGCTTTTAATGAGGTATTGGGCAGTATGACTCTGGACAGGTTAGTTGTTAAAAATTATTGCCTCCCACTGAAATCCGGGGGTTTCCATTCCCTTCCACCCGATTCATAGCATCAGTACAGTTGCTATTCAAATCATTGTTTTTCAACCACGCTATACGCAACTTGGGATTATCCAGTTTTTCCCAAAAGTCACACGAGATGCTTCCAGTAAGAGCATTATCATTCAAATATAATGTCTTAATCTGATTAAAGTCTGGCCAGCCTGACTGCGGCATATCGCCCGTAAAATTATTCCAGCCCAGACCAATAATCCTGATGTTACTCGGAACTGAAAGAATGTTATCTATAGAACCCGACAATTTATTGCCTTCAAGGCCAAGACTCTTCAGGTCCGGTAAGTTCTCAAATCCATGCAATGTCCCTGTTAAGTTATTCCATGAAAAACGTAGCGTATACAACTTGGTGAAATTACCGTTATTCCAGTAGTGTGGATATTCACCGGTTAGATTATTATCCGTAAGTACGAGGCTTCGCAACTCGGTAAAATTACTGAAATCAGGCAATTCACCCGTCAGATGGTTATCAGGAGTATCATTACTACTTTCCCCCAAATTTAGAAATGTAAGCTGGGTTAAATTTTGGAAACTTGCCGGTATTTCTCCCTCTAATTGGGCACTTGCTATGTAAAGATGCCTTAAATTTCTCAGATTCCCGATGGATGATGGCAGGGTAGTACCTGAAAAATCATTAAAACTCAGATATAGGCCTTCTAACTGTGATAGGTCTCCTATTTCGACAGGGATGGGACCTTTAATATTTGGTTGGTTCGCTATCTCAAGGCGTAATAAATTCGATAAACCACCAATTGTCGAGGGAATTCTGCCACTGAAGTCATTGGTATTGGAATAACGTTTTCCCGCATGATAATGCTTCGTTAAACGCTCCGGCGGCTCTTTCAGGGTTCCGCCAATCTCGTAGGTGCGTCCGGCCAGGATCAGCCATTCCAGGCTGGCCATATCGCCAATCGACGACGGGATCTCGCCGGATAACTCATTTTTCTTGACGTTCAGATACCGGACCTTCGTCAGGTTCCCAATGGATTCCGGCAGGCGGCCGCTCAGCCCATTGTCAAACAGGTCCACGCGCACCACACGTCCATTGGCATCGGTCTCAATGCCGTACCAGCCGTCGGAGGGATCCCCGCTGCCCCAGCCACTGTTGTTGTGCCAGTGGTCCCCGCCCGTCGCCTCATACAGGTCCAGCAGCGCCTGCCGGTCTCCCGCTACGCTGCCCGAAGTGGAACCATTGGTCACCTTCTCTTCTATATTGAAGCTCCAGACCGAGGACCAATTACTGCTGTTGTTGTCTCCTGTTGCCTGAACTCTCCAAAAATACTGTCGCCCATTTTCAAGCCCTGAAACATCAAAGGAGGCGGATGTAACGTTTTCATCTACGATCGGTGAAAAGAAATCGCTGCTGGTAGCCAGCTGCACGTTATAACCATTTGCTTCAGTGAGTTCTTCCCACTCAAGTGTCAAAGAAGCAGTGCTGTTGGTGCTACCATCCGACGGTGCTATAAGGCTAACCGCTGGAATCGGTGTGCTTCCTGATGTGGTTGTAAACTGCCATATCCCAGACCATTTGCCTTCGTTTCCATCCCGAACCGCTCGCACCCTCCAATAATGGGTGGATTCAGATGACAACCCATTTGATGGAGTATATTCAGTACCATCTACCTGTTCTTCTACTACCATATCGTTTCCATGGCTTGCGTGCAAAATATAACCGTCTGCGCCTTCTACTGCTTTCCATTTGAAGGTGGGTTTTAACGAAGCATCGGTCATTTCATCGTCAGGAGAAACCTGGACCGGTGCGGGCAGGCTGTCCGCCTTTGTCGTCGTGAACTCATTAATATCCGACCATATTCCTTTATCTCCATCCCTGACCGCTCGCACCCTCCAATAATGGGTGGATTCAGATGACAACCCATTTGATGGAGTATATTCAGTACCATCTACCTGTTCTTCTACTACCATATCGTTTCCATGGCTTGCGTGCAAAATATAACCGTCTGCGCCTTCTACTGCTTTCCATTTGAAGGTAGGCTTCAAGGAAACCTTGGTAGCTTCATCTTCAGGCAAAAGATCCGAAGGTGCAGGCAAACTGTCTGTAGCAGACGTTGTGGTATTGGCAGACTGCCCAACGGTCGTAAATGTATATACTTCGGACCACTCTGTTTCACGTCCCTTCGTCTGGGGTTCAACACGCCAGTAGTAATCCTCGGAATGATTCAGCTCACTAACGACATAGGATGTGCCCTCTATTTTCTGATCAACTATGAGGTTTTCAAACTTCTGATCATCAGCGAGCTGCAAACTATATTCCGAAGCACTGGCTACAGCTTCCCACTGAAGCTTAACTTTGGTAGGACTATCTTCCAAGCCATCATCCGGCGATTTAAGTTCTGTTGAAACCGGATCAGGTTTACTTGGTTTGGAAGTCGTTTTGAAATCCCAGGTATCAGACCATTCGGTTTCCTGATCTTCTATCACAGGACGGACCTGCCAGTACACAGTGGTATCATAGGGCAAGCCCTGAATATTGAATTTCGTAGAATCAATGGTACTATCGGCAATTGTCGACAAGAACTCTTCCTCAGTCGATAATTGAATTTGAAACGAACGTGCTTCCTCTACTCCACCCCATTCGAGGGTGAGCGATGTTGATTGTTCGGAGTGAACCTCAGGAGCAATAAGACCGGGCTTTTCCAGGCTGGATTTTGTTTCCTTTTGAGTCCCCTGTGTTACTGAATCGGTACATTGGGCTAGTGCTACAAGCATAAATATGCCTGCCAGTAGGTATAGTGATCGGTATTTCATGCGAAGTAGAAAGTAATTTTATTTTAGAAATGAGCGAGAGAGAACCAGGGTAGGCTACTACCCGAGACCTGTAATATTTACTAACAACTATAATTATTACAACAGTTTATTAGTAATTATTACAAGTTTATTAATACCTACTGCTACAAGTGAATGTTCCATTTTATGAAAAAAAATGGACTTTTTTTTTACATTCACTTAAGCTAATGGGAGCCACATAATTAATACCCTACAGCAAGTGAAAAATGACAAGGAAGAGGGGCATTTTTCATAAAAAAACCGGCATTATCGATCAATAATACCGGCTTGTTGTGCGCCATATTACAGGAAATAGCTTATCAGCTAAAGCTGCTGCAACAAGTAGGAGTCAAAAGTAAGGATGGATCTGATGTAAAAAGATTGGAAATCAGATGGTAATAATTTTTGCTTGAGCAAGGTAGCAATAATCCATCAGGCACAGTCAGCTTGCTGTTTTTTCAGGCATGGTACGGCAGTACTATGTATTCAAGCTATCCTGTTTACTTGTCAACCGCTTGAGAGATGGAGCTTACCAGAGATCACCCCGGCGAACACAGTTGTTATAGAGAAAGGGGTTCAGGCACAACCGATCAGCAACCTGACCTTTGTTTGCACAGGTGCCTGTAATCGAGTCTGTCAATATCAATCAGCATAGGAAGAAAAAATGGTCTTTCAGGATATCAAACTTTCAACCATCCATCCCTGGGCGTCAAATGGACCATCATACCAGTTTAATTTTCGATCCCAGTACCCCGTACATGGATAATATACCTCTTTTATAAATCCATAACTGAGTTCGACAATCATGGGTTGTCCATTTTCAAACACATAATCAATGGCCAGGCATTGGCTGTCAATCTTTTCTGCCACCTCAAATGACAGACGAATCGTCTCCTGATCAAAGTGGTGTTTGTCATAAAGCACATGACCACTGCCCGAGGCCCTGAAATCTCCCTCACGCACCAATCGCTTAATGGCAAAAGCCTTCCCATCAATAACGATGACCCGAATATCAAAATCATTTTCAGGAATAAATTCCTGAAAATAAACATACCCTCTTTCAGGTCCCACTACTCTTGCAAATTCAGTAGTCTTTGCAAACCGCAGGACACCTTTTGCCACATTCCACAGACTTGTCTTGTCATTTTTGTAATGATACCAGCGATCTTTCAAATTTTGAATTTTATCATACTGGCTAAATCCCTTTGAAAAGGCGCGATTAACCTGTTTTATTGCTTCCGATCTATTTCTGACTAATTTTACATGTGCTGAACCAGCCCCTCTTCGTAATTTAAAAACTTTGGGGAAGTCGGCCTCACCAATCCATTGCAAGGCCTCCTGTTTGTCATAAAATACATAAGAAGGAACCAGTGGTACCCCTGCCGCCTCCAAAAGATATTTCTGCCCCACTTTGTCATCAAAATGCCAAACCGTATTGAAATCGGGGAACACTTTTTTCCCGGCCGATTGCAGGGCATATATCAATTGTTTAGCAAAAAGAAAATCCTTCGGATTGGACTGGCTAAAATGCCACATCAATGCATCGCATTCTTCAACCTGCTTGATGATATCATTCGAATAGCAGTCTACAATCTTGTATTCGATACCATGGTTTTCACAGTATTCAATCCATTTAGAACTAAAATCATTTGCTTGTTGATGAATAGCTATCATTGATCTAAATATTTTTTTGCCCATACTTCAAATGCAGTCATTAACCAAATAGCATCCAGTTGAGCAGGATTAGCATGCTCAACATTAGCCACCCATTTGGAGATTACCTTGGTATGAAATATGTTTCTTTTTTTTATTCCGGGTTCAATCTCATTCAGCCATTTACTCTGGAAGTCAGAAGATTTCATAAAATCCTTCAGTGGAATGCCGAATCCTTTTTTCCTGCGAAATGCGAACTCATCACCAAATTTTTCTCGACAAAGTTTCTTCAGTAACAATTTAGCTTCTTTCCTGCCATTCCGTTTGTCAATTAACTCTTTTCCCGATATTCCCAGCGAAATTTTTACCATTTCATTATCAAGAAAAGGAACCCGATTTTCAATACTATGTGCCATGGACATCTTATCCTGTCTCATAAGTAAATCAGGCAGATATGTTTTAAGCTCATATTTGCGGTGTTTTAAAATACGATCACCTGAGAGGTTATTTAAGATACCAGCTCTTTTTGTCATGGCCGTTCTAAAATTGAACTCAGGATATATATCCTTCACGGTAGCAAGGCTTCCAAATGACGAGTCCATAATCAAGCGACTCCCATCGTTAATGTAGTATCTTAAAAAATTCAATAGATCCGCTGAATTTTGTTTAAGCTTGCTTAAAAATTTTCTATTGAAATATGCAGATGACACAGTATTGACAAACCGGTCATATCCTGCCAATGCCTCATCCGCCCCCTCTCCGCTCAGTAAAACTGTAACATGTTTTTTTGCTTCCTCACTCAGGTAATAAATACCAATCGTATTGGGGTGATTAAGAGGTTGTTCAAAATGCCAAGTTGCGTTTTCCAGGTTATTAAAATAGTATTCCGGATCCATTAAATATTTATGTGCATGCAGATTTAATTTTTGTGTGACCTCATCAATATATTTTTCCTCAGAAAAAGAAGGATTTGAGAAATTAATCGAAATGGTCTCCAGGGCACCTTGATCCAGACTTTGTTCTGCATAATAGGTGACCAGTGATGAATCCACCCCCCCAGAAAGCTGACAACCCAGTTTCACATCACTTATCATCTGTCGATTCACACTCTGCTCAAGCGTTTCTCCCAACGTAGAAAAGGACTTTTCTTTGGCTATCGGAATTGTTCCCTCGGTATTAACATCATAATAGACATGCTCTTTTATATCACCCGAATGATTTACACTTACATATGTACCCGGCGTACAGTTATGAATATCTGTGAACAGGGTATCATTAATCACATTTCGGAATAACAAAAATTCATCAAGCTTTGATTTATCCAGTTCAAAAGAGAAATCAGGCAACACCTGAAAACTTTTTATTTCTGAAGAAAAAGCAAGCCGGTCCTTTCCTCTCAGAATATACAGTGGCTTAATCCCAAACCTGTCTCTGGTCAGGAAAAGACATTTCAGTCTCATGTCCCATATGGCAATAGCGAACATCCCGTTAAGCTTTTTAAGCATGCCGTCGATCCCGTATTCCAGATAAAGCTTCAGAACAATTTCCGTATCAGTCGTGCTCTTGAACTTGTATCCCTTCAACTCCAGTGTTTCCTTGTAATCAAATGCATTATAAATCTCACCATTCATCATCAGAGCAACCTGGCCATCGTCAGAAACCATCGGTTGCCGACCATTACTTGATAAATCAAGAATACTTAACCGATTAAACCCAAAAAATAGATCACCGGCATTTCTGGCCTGGTACTCCCTGCGAGCAACTACCTCACCCAGCCCCTTATCGGTATCAATACTGAGAACTGCAGAATCATCAGGTCCACGATGCTTTTGCAAATCAATCATTTGCCATATAGTCTGAATACTATCTTCTTTTCTATGACTTAGATTTATATAACCTGCTAATCCACACATATGCTAGTTATCCATTATTAGCTTAGCCAGTTGATCAGAACTCATAAATTCTACTTCTGGCCATTTTTTTAAAATTTTATTGAGCAGCTCATACAGACAATCAAGGCTTTTCTCCCTGTTATTAGGATTAATACTACCGCTGAAATTGACTCTGTGAGCTGAAATAATAGCAGGTTTTTTCCAAAGGAAAGCGGTGGATATTTCATGCAGCGCCTTGTCAACCCAATCGATACTGGGATCAGATGTTGGTTCAAAAATCACATTTCTGATGGTATACACCTGGCCGTACTTATTTTTTTGACCGGTATACCTTCGAATAAGGTTGTATTTTTCCTCGTTACCTGTCGGCTCTTTCTGTACTCGTCCGGACTGTATTAGATTAATACCATACCTATGAAAAAACTCTTCTGTTTTTCTATTCCATATATAACAGGGAGCTATTATCGTTTTTGACCTGTACCCCCAAATTTCTTCAAACAGGTCCAACCCTTCCTTTATTTTCGTCTCCAGTGAAGTCAGCTGATTTTCATCATAGGCGGCCAGAGCATCGAGAAATTCACTTTTGCAACTGGAGTTTTCACCTTTGTAGTAGGTAAACATATCGTGATCAAAAATTTCAAGTAATTTCTGACTTCCATTTCTCAATGTATTTATCCAATGATCTGCATGGACATGTTCCCGACCGTGAAATTGGGGTTTAAGCAGTTTTTCATCTATCCCCTTTCTGTACAGACTCATCACTTTATCGCGATTAGGAAATCGCTCAAGAGAGGCTACAAAAGGTTCATAAAAGTATTTCCTGAAATTAGCCTCCTTGATTTTCTTAAAGTCAGGATTGGCCACAATATTGTTAACAGTGAAAATTGCCGGATGGCCTTTTGCATCTCTTACTGAGTTCAAAATGTCGAGTAAGTATTCCAAATCCTTGTTGGTTTCAAGCGCATCATTCGAACTATAGGTGCATTTTTCAAGAGGATAACCTTTCAGGATTAATTCATTAAGGGTCTCTCTGGAGGGCATCCTGATGCTTCCCCAGTCATCACTTTCAATTACAACGATCGTCCGATCGGTACGCCAACCAGGCCAGTTGGATACATGGCACATAATATTTTGCTTGACTTTAGAAATCATCGGAATCAAATGCTGGTTATAGAAGCTGAATCGTTATTAATTCATTACACGGTAATAAGTTCATCTTTTATCAGGTCATAACACCATTTTCAATACATCATTCAGGGATATATTTTCCCCTGAGGTAAGTAATGCAATAACAGGATTACCCAACAGCGCTGTCGCACTCATTGAGTAAAGCCCCTTCCGAACGGAGACCACTACAAACAGCAGCAATGCCGGGGTAGCTGCTATTATGAACCGTTTCAAAAAAACTTCATGCTCCCTGTTTTGCACATACAAAATAATAATGGCCAGGGCACTCATGTTTGCCACTGCGGTAAATCTTTCACCGGATGGCAGTGAGCTAAACAGATTCGCCACTCCATAAAAAAGAAGGGCAAATGACATCATATTCGCCCACCCCCTGTTTTTGTCAAAGAAATCCCTTCCTTTTAGGAACAGCAGCCCGAGAAAGCCCATTACCGACCATTTTATCGCCCGGCCATACCAGGAGGCATACCATACCCGGTTTTCATTGCCTCCTTCACGGTGTGTCTCAACCTTATGTTCACTCCGATAAGCAGATGTTCGCTCCTGCACCACTTCTGGGGCATAGTTCTCTATTAAATTATTGAAAGCAGTTAGGTCTATTTCAGAAATGAAAAAAGTTGTTAGAAAAAAAATAAAATAGACCATCAGCCTATTTCCCAGAAACAGATAGGCAAACAGCACCCCGACCGGAACCATGAATGAGTAATGAACCAGGATTGCCATCGCAGCAATCCACAGACCGCTTCTCCGTCCCTCAAAGAGAAAAGGCAGCAGGCCATAAATAAAAATATGGGCTGCCGTCCACATACGGAATGTCGTGATATTCCAGATAGGGACAGTCAGGGTAAAACACACAATCAGCAGCAGACTAATGGGTTTTATGCTGCCTTTCAGTCGATCCAGTATAAACCAAACATTCCTGGAGAAGAAAAAGCCAAAAATAATACCATATACCAATGTCAGGACGGCTTGGCTGTCTGTAAAGCGAGACAGCACCACTGCAATGACCGTTCTTAGGATATCAATCTCTCCACTTTGCTGGTAATATTCCAGGGCCCCGGTCATCGTCATTTCAACAGTATGTAATCGCTCGACCTGTGCGACATAACCTACAATATCACTTCCCTGGCTTTCCGCCCCGATGGCAAAGGTAAATCCATAAAAAGCTATAAATGCCCAGAGTATATTTTTGCCCCACTTGGAATTATGATTCCAGAAAGCCGATACGACCGCCAGAAGAGGCCAAACCAAAAATATCATGGCCGCATAGTACCCTGATTTTTCATCCACATCCTGCGCATTGGGAGCGGACCATTCAAATAATTTGTGATCTTTTGTTTTCATCGCTGTCTCATTACCGTTGGACAGATGCCATCAACGGCATACTCTCCTGCGTTAATTGTAAAAACTGCGTACACACATTTTCAATCCGGTACTTTCTGTAGTCTTTAAAATCTCTTTTATTTTCAAAATTGTACTCCAAAAACTCTTCAAATACCCGGTCACTGAAGGTGTCATTTTTATAGACCAGTATTGGTTTTTGCAAGAAATTGTAATCGACGAGTTTTAACGATTTTTGTGAATCATTCTGATACGGAAAGTGAACCAGAAAATCGACCCCGCTCAGTTCCTGCAGCAAAACATCCCTTTCCACATAATTTCTGAGCACGCACTTGCCAAGGGCTTCCCGGGTTAATATTTTCTTAAAAAGCTCCTTTCTTCGCGTATACACAATAAATTTATAAGGACGATCAATGGTATTTAATTTTTCCAGAAATGGAACGGCATAATGCAGGTAACTCTTAATATTCCCGAAATAAGCAAAGGTTATAAGCCCGCTTTCATTGTGGCTTGTATCACGTCTTTGGGGAAAGGAAAAGCCCTGAGGAATAACCCTTATCTTGGAATGAAATTCTTCGAAATATGCTGATTGTCCTCCTTTATAAGGAATAGTAATATAATCGACCTTCCGACAGAACCATTTCTCTATCCATGCAAAATAAAAGAGTTTGTTGAACGAATCATTTTCCAAGCCATAGTACGGATCACCGCAGTCAGCCACCCAGGTCTGAGCAATCGGATAGTCCGTCCTCCAGGCCCAGGCAACGCCCCAGTGAACGGGATAGGGCGTTGCTATGGAAATTAACAGGTCGTATCCGGATTCTGCCTTAATTGCTCGTTGCACCCGGTACATCAATTCAATATCGGGATATTCAAATAACATAAGCAGCAGCCGGCGTATCCCCCGCTTAACCAACCGGCTTAAGCCCGTACTGCCTTTTAAGTCGATGCTGGGAAACCGAAGCTTTCCGAGATCTTTAATCTGAATCCCAAACTCTCTTTCAAAAGACCCGTGGAGGTCTTCATCTTTCAGGGTAATCAGTGTAACGTCATGCCCCCGCCTGGCAAACTCTTTCACCAGCTCGGTAGTACGATGTGAGCGAGGCGAGTTTTCGGGATAAAAGGAACGGCTGACAATCAATATTTTTTTCATTTTCATAAAATCCATCTTCATTCAAACCTGGCAATACATTATTGATACATTCAAAAATGATGCCCAATGGTTGCTCATCCTTTTTTTCGGTTACCCATTATTCTCTTACTTCATTTGGATTGATCAGCCGCAGGACAAGTCCGCCATAAATTAAGGTCCGATAGAGGTATCTCGTTATATCTATGGCAAAAATAACCGCTCGCTCAACCCTGCTCATTGCCTCAGGTATATTATCTCTTCGTATTTTTGGAGCATGAATTAAATGACTGCCCATGATCCGGAGGTAGCTGTGCCCATATTTTTCCCGTGCGTTTACGGCCCCCCCACATACCAGGCGACGCTGTTTTTTGAAAATAGTAGTGAGCGTGCGCGCCGGATGCAGTACCAGTACGTCCGAACTGTAGATCATGTCGTAGCCCATGTCGGTACAACGGAGCGTAAATTCCCAGTCCCCCCCCGATTTAATGGTAGAGCTAAAACCACCGGCCTCATCAAATACCGATTTTTTAACAAACAGGTTTGCTGTCACGCCTCTCCCCTCGGGCACGTGCCTATGCTGGTGAAATGCCGTTACACTTTCGTACAGGTAACCGTACTTATTCCCCGCTTCATTTTGAAAGATCTTTACTTTTCCCCCTACAAGATCGCATGTTGACTGGTCAAAGCAAGCTTCTCCGCTGGCCAGCCAGTCTTCATCGGGAATACAGTCGGAATCCGTAAAGGCCAGGATCTGTCCCGAGGCTTCATCAACGCCTTTATTTCGTGCTACATAGGAACCGGGCTTCGGCTCATGAACAAGCTTAACACATTCTGGCATTACAATACCAGAAGGAATGATCCCGGCTTCGCTATTATCTACCACAATGACCTCATACCGATCTTTCGGCATGCTTTGTTTGTCCAGAGCCTCCAGACACTTCACAAGCCTTGGCCAGTCGTTATATGTTGGTATGATAACCGAAAGTTTCATATCAGCTCGCCCTCCTTAGCCGAATACCTACCGCTTTAGAAGCCTGTAGCACTGATTCGCGAATTAAATTTTTGAAAAATCGGCCTGTTTTAAATTCTATCCCCAACTGCCACAGCTTATCACGTTGTTTTCTAAATTCAGTCAGTGATTGATTTCTGAAAAGATCCCGGGCAAGGATGATGTAGTATTTCTTCATTTCAATATTCAAACTCTTTTTTAGTTCGTCATCGCTCAGGAAATGGGGCCCATAAGTCAATAAACAGTACAACCTGGCACGTAAAAAAGCATGATTTTCCTTGGCCTGCATATTGCTCATACTCTCCTCATGACGCCGCGTAAAGGTTAAAACCTGGTGCACAAAGCCGAAGTCAGACTCCTGCAGAAAATCGATACAGGCCGGCGTATCGGTCGCCAGCAGCGACTCCTCGTATACCTTCTCCCGTTTTCGTATCAGATCCGAGCGAAGCAGGATTGACGACGGCGAGCCGAAGTAGGACGTTCCGCACATTAAATATCTTCTTGCAATCTCCATGCCCGTATTAAAATTGCTGGGATACGGCAGCCCGTCCAGCCCCACCTTCCTGTCATCCAGGCGATAAGCACTCACAATTCCCACACTAGGATGTTCCTCCATTACTTTAACCATCCTGGTAATGCAGTCCGGAAAAAGCCAGTCGTCTGCATGGACCACCTTGCAATACTTGCTTTCCGGTGATATCTGGTGAAAAGCATGGTTGAGATTTTTCATCTGGGGCAAAAATGCTTCGTTATTATGCACCCTGATCCGTTTATCATTCGCTGCATATTTTTCCATAATCTGCAGACTGTTGTCGGAACTCTGATTATCCACAAGTACATATTCCCAGTGGCTGTAGGTCTGGCTGAGTACGCTCTGGATACATTCTTCAAGATATTTTTCTCCATTGTAGACCGGAGTCAGCACGCTTACAAAGGGTTCGCTATGTATCGCTTCTTCCATTGGTCTTTAAGTGCTCTCTTCTGTTTTAATGACAAATCGTGATGTAATGTCCACTAGCGATCTACAATCTTCTGTGCAGCATGCTCACCACTTTTGAACGCCTGGTCGGTCCACTGGTACCCCCAGTCTCCGTATCGCCCGCAATAGCGTACGCCGATATCATCCAGAAAACCGTGAACGGATTTAAGAGCCTCCTTTCGCTCCAGGTCAAAAATTATATTGGCATACTTGATAAACAAGGTACTCTTGTGCACGATTGTATCTTTCTCGTTAAGTAATCCGCAGCGTTTCAAATCTGCAATGACCGGTTCAATGCATTCTTCCGGGGTGCGGTCCACAGGACGATATTTATCGGAAAAGTAAATCTCCGCCTGTATGCTTCCCCCGCCCCGCGGTACATTATTGGGCGACATCAGATGAGGGAAGCTGAGCCTGGTAAATATGATATCCGGATCATAGAAGTAGCTCCATACGGCTTCTGTGAAGTCATCCCGGTCTATCCCTATGTTTACTATAATGCAGCTCGTACAGGCCAGTTTGCTGCCGGCTTCCACAATATCGTCGGGCACCCCGTCGATAATATTGGTCACCAGCTCCGGCAGTGGAATGGAAGAAATCACCTCCTCGTAGTCAACGCAGCTACCATTGTCGAAATAAATCAACTGGTTTTTCGGATCTATCCGGCTTACGTTGTGATCCAGGTTGATATTCGCCAGCGATCTGAACTTTTCGAGATAATGAACAAAGCCGTGGTTGGTGGGATACCTGAATTTGTCGACATAATGAACGTCGGGCGTGGAAGGTTCCAGGGCTCCCTTCAGCACTTCCTGCATCTCCGGCTGATACAGCCTTGGCCCCAGCCAGTCAATATCCATCTTCTCGGCGTCGACGGTATGATATTTCTTTCCGTAAACCATCGGAAAGGTCTCCGCAAACGTCTCACCGAACTTTGCATACAGCCATTCCTTGTAGTTTTTGACATCGCCATTGCCCTTGTATTTAGCTTCTGCAAAGTCATCGATAATATCAGCCACCAGATCTGAGGGCAACCCATGGAGATTACACTGCGCCGGATGTTTGATCCAGTGTCCCTTCCAGTAGTTATTTACTGTGGCTTTCAACGTTTCATATTCCTGATCCACATTTTCAGCAAATAACTTCTGAAGCCTCTTGTCATCAGTAAATGAGATATGCGGCCCATCATCAAAGATAAAGCCATCATCTGTTTCAAAAGAGGCCGTATGTCCCCCGATATAGGAGTTTTTGTCATACATGTGGAGGTCTTGGGTCAAGCCCTCCTGACGCAGCCGGTATGCGGCCCCGAAACCGGCCATTCCTGTTCCCAAAATGCGAATCTTCTTCATATTAATAATTGTTCATGGTTATCTTTTGATTCTCTTTCCACCAGTCGATCGTGGCGTCAATTCCATCGTCCAAACTATATGTTGGTCTCCACCCGACTTCCTTACTGAGTCTGTTGACATCGGCAAATACCACCGGATGACGGTCTTTGGTGTTCCCTCGCTTTCCATAGGAAATAAATTCCGGTGCATTCAGCTTTCTGCCAATCATATCAACCATAGACCGCAATACTATGGGGCGGCCGGATGCGATATTAACAGCCCCCTCTACGTTACTTGCCAACAGTGCTACCAGGGCGCCGGCCACATCGGCGACGTGCAGGTAGTCTCGTATCTGGTTGCTGTGCGTCAGTGACGCCTGCCGTTTTGCCAGCAGGGATTTAATAACATGGGCAACAAGCCGATTCTCGGACTCATGAGGGCCGTAGACGAAGAAAATCCTCCCAGAGGCAAAATGAACGCCTTTCTGCCGGCAATAGCCCTCCACAACTTTGTTCAATGAAGCCTTGCATTCCCCGTAGAACGACTCGGGATCGGTGGGAGTAAACCGTTCCCTGCAGTACCCATACCGCCAGTCATACTCCGCACAGCTACCGGCCTGCACAATTTTTTGTCCGCCATTTTCAATAAATGACCGCACCAGGTGCAGCGAGGCCCCGACCCATGCCAGGTTCTCCGGTGAAGACATACGGTCGCCGGGCACATCATACCAGGCAAGGTGAAGCAGTTTTTCAGCCTTCACTTCCATGCAGAGCTGCCTCACCCGCTCATAATCAAAGATATCCACTTGATGCCAGGTAGCATTACCCGCCGCCTTCCCGGTCTTTCCCCTCGAGGTAAGGGCATGAATATCAAAACCGCGCCTTTGAAGAAAGGGAAGGGTTTGTCTGCCGATAAATCCTGTTGCACCTGTAACAATTACTTTCTCCATAAAACCTGCATTAGAGTCCCCGTTCATTTGCCCATCCGCAGTGATGCATCTTATGCTTTTACCTTAAGCTGATGTTCGCGCATTTTATTCTCCCTTGATTTACTCTCCACAACTTTGCGCTCATCCCATATCTTCCAGGGTGGATTCTCCGAACTCCAGATCCCTTCCAGCACTTTTTTATCGCGCAGGGTATCCATGGGCTGCCAGAAATCATAATGTTTAAAGGCGACAAGTTCACCACTTCTCGCCAAATTTCTCAGCGGTTCGTGTTCCCAAACGGTATCATCCCCCTTTATATAATCGATCACGCCCGGTTCCAGCACGAAAAAGCCGCCGTTTATCCAGGCCCCCGATCCCATGGGCTTCTCCTGGAACGAGGTAATCTCAACATCATCATCCTCCAGCTTGAACACCCCGAAGCGACCGGGTTCCTGAACAGCTGTAAGCGTAGCCAGGGCCTCCTGATTTTTGTGAAATTGAATAAGTTCAGTAATGTTCACATTACTGACTCCGTCACCGTAGGTCATGCAGAACGTTTCATTGCCGATATACTCTTTGACTCTCTTCAGTCGCCCTCCGGTCATCGTCCCATCGCCGGTATCTACCAGCGTTACCTTCCACGGCTCAACATGGTTTTGATGTATTTTCATGCTATTTTGCTCCATATCAAACGTAACGTCTGATCGATGCAGAAAATAATTGGCAAAATAATCCTTGAT
Source organism: Fodinibius sediminis (assembly GCF_900182555.1). GTDB lineage: Bacteria > Bacteroidota > Rhodothermia > Balneolales > Balneolaceae > Fodinibius > Fodinibius sediminis. The sequence continues at coordinate 189,972 of NZ_FXTH01000002.1, forward strand.
CATCGATCCCTTATAGCCGCAGCAAATGATGAATTCATTAATTCCATAGTGGGAATATATTTTCATGATGTGCCACAAAATCGGTTGATCCCCGACTTCAACCATCGGCTTGGGTCTAATATAAGTCTCTTCACTCAATCTCGTTCCATATCCGCCTGCAAGTATGACTGCTTTCATCGCTTGGTACCCCTCATAATTGAATTAGATTTCTGTTCAACCCGGAACTGTTGAAATCGCTTCCACACAACAACCGTGTAACATCCCATATGCTTGATATAGCACTTCAAAATTCCGGCTAAGCCCAAAAGTACTGTCTCTATTTGATTGTTCAGCCGTATTCCTACGGTTCAGTGAATAGTAAATCAATAAGCATGCCAGTTCATCAAAAAAAACAGGAACCTCCTGCAGGCTGCGCTGACGGTCATTTTATTTGTGCTTGTTCTCCTCTGATCACTTTCTTCGCTCTCAGAATGGAATAATCAAGTAATTTTTACACGGATGGTTAATTAAAACTACACATCTCTTTCGAATCTATTATTCTTCTCCGGTATTTGATTTTTATCTTATCCTCAATTAAGGCGTCCCAGCAGCGGTATCACCATTCCGCTTAAATTACATCCCTACAAGAATAATATCTGTTCGATTGGCATAACTCTTGTAGGACTATTATTACAAAGGAAAAGCTAAGAGAGGCTCAAGATTCATCATTAAACCTATTCAAAGCACCGTTGGTAATTGTTAAATGAAGGGGGAGCTTGGTATGAAGATGGGAACGCCGTACAAGTATGTTTTTTCAATCTCAGTTTTCGGAGTCATTGCATTTTTTCTTTTCGGAGGCTTCATTATCGGTTTGCACAAGCTACCGTCGTATGGCTTCTTTCGAAGAGTTGAATTGAACCTGTTCGGGCGTGTGTTTGAACGGATGGTGGAAGAAGAAGCGCCTGAATATTATGACTCTATTTTTCTCCGGCTCTACGATACCCAAACCGATATCAGCGACCGCATCAGCAGGGAGGGAAGGGGCGGCGGGCTGACCTCATTCGGCGATGCGGTGTTATTGTTGACCCACGACGGACAGGTCTTAGCGGTACGCTCAGCTGATGATATAAGGAATACAGATGTTACCGTACCGGACAATGGATTCCAGGCATACAAGCAGGTTACAGAATTGGAACAGTACAAAAATCTCAGCCACAATTTCAAACAGTTCAGATACAATGACATCCTGTTTTATGAGTCGGAGCGTCACCGCGGACTGGCTGTATCCTACACTGACTTTGACAGCACGGCCCACTGTTACCGGAATACCATAGCAGTATTGCCTGTTGATTCGAATATTAACTCTGTTGATGAATTAACAGCCCGGCCAGGCGACTGGAATATCATATACCGTTCGAAGCCGTGTCTCCCCTTCAAGAATATTCATTATGCCCTGGAAGGCGGACTCGCTGGCGGCAGAATGGCTTTTCGTGGCCCCTCAACTATCTATTTCGGAAATGGGGATTACCACTGGGACGGCATCTATGCCCCTGAAGCTATTGCTCAGAAACCTGAGTCGGAATACGGTAAAATCATGAAAATAGACCTTTCCTCACAGGAAAGTCACATCGTTGCCACCGGCATTCGGAATCCACAGGGTATTGTCTTCGATGAAAATGACAACCTTTGGATTGTCGAACACGGGCTCCGGGGAGGAGATGAACTGAACCGGATAAAAGAAGGCATTAACTACGGCTGGCCCGTTGAAACACTGGGAACCCAGTATTCAAAGCTTCCGGTCCCCAACAGTACGGCTGAATCATACGGCCGTCATAATACCTACAAAGAGCCGGTCTTTGCCTGGCTGCCCTCCGTTGCTATCTCCAACCTGACACTGATTAAAGGATTTCACAGCAGTTGGGACGGTGACCTTTTAATGGGATCATTAAAAAGCATGAGCCTTTTCCATATTCGGATCAAGGATGACAGGGTACTCTTCTCTGAAAAGATAGAAATTGGTAATCGGATACGATATGTACATCAGCATACCGACGGCCGTATTATATTATGGACTGACAGCAAAAAGCTGATCTTCCTTACCGGCAAGCCCTATACCGACAATTATATTACGGACTATTTGGAAGATGCTATCAGCAATGAATCCCTGCGGGAACGCGTCAAAACGACTATTGATGCCTGCAGGCAATGTCATGCTATTGAACCCGGCGATCATACCGGTGCCCCCAGCCTGGCAGCAGTATTCAATGCTGAGATCGGCTCTACCAGTTACGAAAACTATTCCGACGCCTTAAAAGAGAATCAGGGAATCTGGACACGGGATAACCTCAAGAAATTCCTGTCCGACCCACAGCAGTTTGCCCCCGGCACTGTGATGCCGGATCCCGGGATTAGCGACGAGGCGATAATGGAGGAGATTGTCAACCTGATGCATGAATTCAACAAAAAGTCCCGTGATTGAAGCCAAGCAGGGCATTGTACACTACCCATGGCGGCTCATGCAGGCAAATCGGGTCGGTTACCACCGATAACCGGTACGTTCATCATCCCGGTAAATACGGGGATCAAAACTTGTCAGGCAACCGGTGCAACACTCTGCGCAGAGCGATATCTTCTCTCCTTTCTGCTCATGCAGATGCATCGTATAGGGAGGAAGCGGGAGATCACAGGCTGCAACTTAATATTCCAGCCACGAAGCTGTCAGCCATACCAGCGGACATCGGAATGCTGGCATATAATCAATTCTTCAGCTCCTCTCTGCCAGTTAATTCGGAACGCTGCTGGAACTCATCATTCCATACTCTCTTTAAATCAGGAATAGTACCAATATCTAGAAAATATCCGTCTGGAAACAACACCGTATCTACCTTGAGCCCATCTCTCAGGGCCTGGTGTATAACATCTCCGATAAAAATCTCCCGGCTACCTTCGCCCTGCAGCATTAGCCCTTCCTGCGTCTTTTGAGCAGACACGAAATGATGAAGGTACTCTGAAAAAGACGGGGTCCAGACAGCAATAATCCAGGTATACGTTAGATTCGTCTGCTCAGGTTTGATGACGATTTCTTTGACCCTTCCCTGTTCATCTATATCAACCATATCCGCCTTCTGAGGGTTGGCAGCCTCAAACAACCCCAGAACAACATCAGCCCCCGTCTTCTTTTGTTTCTCAAGCAGGGCGGGAAAAGCATTTTTCGGTTTAAACAAAATATCCGGAAAGCCCAGTAAAACCATTTGGTTACGGACAAACCGGTAGGCCAGATCGATAGTCTGATGAGTACCCGCTGTGGGTTCGGTGAAAATATAGGCCAGTGTATAGTCCGGGGTAGTCCCAACCCCGAGATACTGTGGAATATCCCACTTTCCCTTTCGCGTAACCATATATACCTGGTTGATCCCCGCCTCCGAGAAGCTCTCAAGCAGATGTGATGCCGCTGCCTTAATAGTGGGTGATTGTCCCCCCTCTTCGAAACCAATTGGAAAGATCTCCTTGCTGCAGGGAACCGGTGATATTCTCGATGCATTGCCGGCGGCGGGAATAAGCCCGACCATTTTTATTTCTTCATTCTTCATCTGTCTTTTAAAAGTAAGTCCCTGCTGTGATCGTGAAGTATATCCCCTTAAACCCCTGCACTTCCATCTGCAGCCCGGCGTTGATCCAACTTTGAGTTTAGAAGTCCGGCTGCCCCTGTGTGGCTATATCTTCTGCGCTACCGCCTTGCGGGGAGTCAGAATCGTCGGCTCGGGTATGGGGATAATGAATTTACCGCCCCATTCCTGTACGTATTGAATTTGATTCATTATCTCCTCTTTCAAATTCCAGGGCAGAATAAGAACATAATCCGGCCGGGTATTCCTGATCTCGTCCGGATGAAATACAGGTATCAGGGAGCCCGGCAGATAGTGATTCTGCTTGTGAGGACTGCGATCCACGGTATAATCAATAAAGTCGGTGCCTATTCCGCAGTAATTCAGCAGCGTATTTCCCTTACCCGGTGCTCCATAACCGACAATGCTTTTACCCTGATTCTTCAGGTCTATAAGCAGGCTCAGGAGCTCTCTCTTCGTCTGCTTAACTTTTTCATCAAAAGTGGTATAGAAATCGACATCCAGGTACCCCTTCTTTTCTTCCCGGAACAGAATGTCTTTTACGTTGGTGCTCACATCATAATTGTCGTTGGCCTCCCGGCTTACGAAGATTCTGATTGATCCCCCGTGGGTTGACAGCTCCTGGACATCAAAGATTTTAAAGCCATGATTCTTGAAAATGGACTGCACAGCATGCAGTGAATAGTAGAAAAAGTGCTCATGGTAAATGGTGTCGAACTGGTTATTTTCGACAAGCTGCAGTAAGTGGGGAAATTCAAACGTCATCATTCCCCTTTCGCCTAAGATAACATTCAGTCCCCTTATAAAGTCATGTATTTCAGGCACATGAGCCAACACATTGTTTCCCAGCACCAGGTCTGCTGACTGGTACTTTCCTTTGAGCATTTCCGCCGTCTGCCGGCCAAAAAAGACCTCTTCGGTGGGAATTCCTTTTTCTATGGAGGCCTGAGCCACCGTACTGGACGGTTCAACCCCGAGGATGGGGATCCCTTTCTCTTTGAAATACTGAAGAAGGTAGCCGTCGTTACTTGCAATCTCAACGACAAAACTCTCATGACTTATCCCATAATGACCCGTTACCATTTCAACATATCGTTTCGCATGGTTGAGCCAGGAGTCCGAGTAGGATGAAAAGTAGCTGTAATCGGAATAGATTTCTTCCGGACTTACCTGTGTTCCCACTTGCACCAAGTAACATTCTTCACAAACATAGGTATGTAATGGATATGACCGCTGGCCCCTGTTTAGTTCCCCAGGCTTGATAATTTCATTGCAAAGAGGTGAACTCCCCAAATCAGCAAACGTATACGTTAATTCATTCCCGCAATTGCGACATCTTATATTATTCATATTCCCCGAATTTTTCATCTCTCTTACTTATTATTAAATGACTGTTATTGTGACATTTGATCTTGACAGTAATATCCCCTTCCTGCTCTGTACTCAAAGCCGGCTACCGTACGTTATAATATGTACAATAGTTGTGCCAATCCCCCCCTTCTACCACAAATCAAGGATCCTGAGACTCATACTCCGGGTAGATAATCGAAAACGCACAAGTAGTAATAAAATGGCCAACATTAGAAAAGGTGAAAGGCATTGGCCCCGGGCATACTGAGTAAATATTTGCCGCAGATGATGAAAAAATTACTCAACCGCTCTTTCTCCAGTTAGCAGTAGTGCATTGTGATTATAACGCACCCGCTTAAAAAGTGGAATCCCAGTATTCAAGGTCCCTCCTTTTTTGAGCATTATCGCACCCCGTCACTTTTGCCCTCATACCGGTAAGACCTAAATTTAAAAGCATAACCCTCCCACAGCGAAACAAATAAAATTATGGTACAACTATTGCATTATTAAAAAATGCAATGCCTCCACATAACATAATTGAAGGTGCCTGCTGCTAATATAACACCTTGGCTTACAATCGTTGGCGATATTCAAGTTCATTAGCAGAAAATAATTTCATGAAACAAAAGGCGCTCAACTTCATAAACCACGGAGTACAACGGGAGGAATAAAAAACATATGAAAGACAGCGCTCTACTACCGCTTTGCGAGTGGTATTTTCGGCTCCGCTTTTTTTCTGCAACCATGATGCCATGAACCTGCCAGGATCCAAAATTAATCTGCTCATAACATCCATTATTGCACTTTTCATTCTTCAGGAAGTGCTGATTCCCCGTTATATAGCCGAACCCTATCCGGCCCTGAAAATGCCTCCCTTCCGTGGAAACACCATGAATGAAAATGGATTTTATGAGACAATAAATGTGGAGATTATAGTCACCTTTGGACCAGAAGATACTATGGTACTTACTCCGCGCGCATTTCTGTTCAATGCTCCGCCGAGTTTTCACTGGGCATTGCTGGGAAACTTCAAACCAACTGAAAAATCAACAGGCAAACAACCCTTTAAAAAGCTGGAATTCCTCCGCCCTGTCTTTCCCGGGTTTTTCATAAGCCGGGGCCGAAGCACGTATGATATACAGCAGCATTCCCAAACAGCCGACTGGCTTCGCACACAGGTCAAGGCTATAGCTCCTCATAGACAGCCCGAAAACGTTTCTTTTATATGGTACAGGGAGCAATATGATCCCGGAAGTTTATCCCAAAGCAACAGGGAAGTTGCAGGAACAACAACGATTCAGCTATAGTATGCGCAATACAATTACATCCTGGTTTTCCAATTGGCCTTCTCCAAATACAGAGGCCCTGCGTAAGAATCTTCTCGTCTACCGAGTTATTTATGTACTATATATTTTTGTCGCAGTATTACCTCGTTTTTTGTGGATACCACACTATCCGGATACTTTCTTCCTGCCTAGAATAGGAATAACCTTCTTCTTCAGCGGCTTTCCGGGTATGGCCTTTTTTTATGGTTTGATTTTATTGCTGGTCTTGGCCCTGCTTATCGGCTATAAAACAGTGTATTCCTCTCTGGCCGTAGCTATGCTCCTCTTTATAGGAAATGCCTGGGCCTACTCCTTTGGCAAGATCAACCACGACATATTTTTAATCCTTGTACCCCTTGTACTGGCGCTTATGTACTGGAGGCAAGGATTTTCCACAGGTAAAAAAAACCAACCCTATGCCTGGCCCATTCCCGTCTTTGCGCTCATCATTGGGGGGGGCAATGATGACGGCCGCACTGGCTAAAATTACAACTGGATGGCTGGATCCCTCCACTTCGGCGCTGGCGGGTCACATGATTAAAAGTTATTACGTTCTTGAACATGAAACCGTTTTCGCTTCCTACCTGCTGTCGTTCAACAACTTTTACCTGTTTAAATTCCTGGATTACAGTACGCTGCTGCTGGAATGTGCTTTTATTTTCTGCGTATTTTCTCAGCGGTATTTCAGACTGGTATGTGCAACGGCCTGCCTGTTTCATTTCGGCGTTCAGCTGACAATGGAAATCTCATTTACCCCCAACGTCATAGCCTACGCCTTTTTTGTTAACTGGGGTGTCCTCTATCGCATGGAACCACTAAAAAAAGGAGCCCAAAAGTTACAGTCTCTCTCCCATGAATTCGGTATCATGCATCTTGTCATTCTTACCCTGCCGATCTGGACTATGTATACACAGTTTCGCAACCCTTTCACCTTTGATCTTGGCCTGAGAATGTTTACCGGCGGCACCATAGCAGAGACGCTCATTATGCTGGCCGCCGTATATATCTCCCTGAAATATATACATCACCTGCTGCATGATGCCATTATAAACTCACGACTCCATCCATCCAAGAAAGAAGCCAAGTTATATAACTGAGCTGTCATCTAAGCGCTTCCCGGAAGGCTTAAGGGCACTGCCGTAAAAGAACAATGGACGTGATGGATAGGATGACCATGGCAGTCACACTCCCAGGTCTGAACAACCATGAAACAATAAGATGATAGATAGCCTATATCTCCCCGGATGGACAAAGATCCAATCGACAAGCGATAACCGCCCTCATTCATTTTCTATAGAACGAGGGGGCGTGCATTTCTAATGGAGCAGGCCCAGGGTGGGATCTCCTTTCTCCTCCCCTCCATACACCGACCGGTCGGTCCTGTGAAGTCCTCACCCGATTTCCGAGTTCACAACCTCACTACACCCAATACAGTTCACTTGTCACCTGATTGGTTTGCAACAGGTATTTCAGCTGTTTAAGCCGGGTATAGGGTCTGGCTTCAAATATCTCCGGCTCCATATCAATCTTGTTAAAAATCTCGTAAAGCTCCTTCGCTCCATCCTCCGCGGTATACGCACAGGAAAAGCCGGGAAGTTCACTATTAATTTTATCAAAGGATACACGGTAACTTCTGTTATCTCCCCCGTTTGATCCGAAGGTCGTTTTACAGCCCGGAAAAGCTTCGCCGACGATTTCAGCAATTTCCCTGACTCTGAAGTTTTCTCTTGTATCCCCCACATTGAAGACCTGGTTGTGCACCGCTTCCCTCGGGGCCTCCAGCACGCATCCAAAAGCCTTGCTGATGTCTTTGATATGCACAAGCGGGCGCCACGGCATGCCATCACTGGTCATTTCAATGACGCCCGTCGTCCATGCCAGACCTGATAAATTGTTCAATACGATATCGAAACGCATTCTGGGTGAAGGTCCATAGGCTGTGGCGTTCCTCATGAACGTGGGTGAAAAATCATCGTCCGCCAACTTGCTGACGTCTCGTTCTACTCTCGTCTTACATTCGGCATAGGCCGTCTGTGGGTTGACCTCTGACGCTTCTGTCTTATAGCTGTCGTTCCCCTCTCCATAGACGCTGCATGAGGAGGCATATATAAATTTTTGGATCCCCATATCCTTGCAAAGCTTGGCCAGCTGCACACTTCCCATGTGATTTATCTTAAAGGTAATTTCAGGATTCAGCTTTCCAAGTGGGTCATTGGAAAGTTCCGCCAGGTGAACCACCGCATCAAAACCTTCGAGATCCTTCGGGACGATGTTCCTCAAATCTTTATGAATATAGGATGGGTATACCATCTCGCCGTTGTTAAAAAGCCATCCCCCCCGGTAAAATCCAGTATCAAGCCCCGTCACCTCGTGACCCCTGCTCAGTAAATATGGTCCCAGAACTGACCCTATATATCCATCTGTACCCGTTACAAGAACTTTCATAATCATCTCTCCTCAGTTTATTTTATCTCTTGTTTATGCTTTCCAAATTTGATTTTTTCCCCTTGCCTTCACCTGCTTCATAGCATTTCTTGTATCAATAATAATATCGTTCCAGTCTGCAAGCTCCTGGTAATTAATGTCGGAATGGTTTGTAGCGATAATAACAGCATCAAAAGAGGAAATGGTATCCCTGTTCCATGACACCGTCTGTAAACCCGCCCATTGGCCATGCTCTCTCGTCTCCCATATTTCAGGAATATAGTGGTCGTAATAGGATACGTTTGCCCCATATCCCTTGAGCAAATCCATAAGTTTAAAAGTGGGTGATTCCCTCAGATCGTCTACATCGGGTTTATAAGCTAAACCTACAATTAAAATGCGGCTGTCGTTCAAGGCTTTCTCATGAGCATTCAATGCCATGATTGTCCTGTCAATAACATAGCGCGGCATGCTGGTGTTAATTTCGCCCGCCAGTTCAATAAATCGAGTATGCTGATCATATTCCCGGGCTTTCCACGTCAGATAGAAAGGATCAATCGGGATACAGTGCCCTCCCAGGCCGGGTCCAGGCGTAAATTTCATAAAACCAAAGGGCTTGGTATCTGCTGCATCAAGAACTTCATGAACATCAATGCCCATCTCCTGAAAAACAACTTTCAGTTCATTAACCAATGCGATATTAACCGATCGGAAAATATTTTCAGTGAGCTTAACAGCCTCAGCCGTTCTGTTATTAGAAACAGGTACGGTTTCCACCACGATGGTATCATACAGGGCCCGGGCAGCTGCCAGGGCTTCTGGTTCATTGGCACCGACCACCTTGGGAATTTTTGAGGTGTTGAATGTAGCATTTCCAGGATCTTCCCGCTCCGGACTGTAGGCAACAAAAAAATCTTCTCCCGTTTTAAGTCCCGAGACCTCTTCAAGGATGGGGACGATCAATTCATCGGTGGTACCCGGATAGGATGTTGACTCCAGAATGATGAGCTGACCTTTCCGAAGATGTTCAGCTACCGTATGTGCTGTTTGCTCAACATACTGCATATCCGGTTCCCGATAGGTATTCAGCGGCGTTGGTACACACATGATGACAGCATCAGCTTGAGCAAGACCGGAAAAATCCTGTGTTGCCCTGCATCGACCAGAAGCCGCCAGTTTCTCCATCATCGTAAACCCGAGATGCTTGATATAGGGACGTCCGCTGGCAAGCTTCTCAATCTTGTCCGGGTCCACATCGAAACCAACCACTGGAAATCCGGCCTCATGAAAAGTCCACAGGAGGGGCAGTCCCACATATCCCAGCCCGATGATGCCTACCCGGGCGCTTCTGTTTTGTATCCGGTGGATAAGCTTGTCCTTTATCCCGGCAGCCCCCTCTTTCCCCGATACCTTGGTATCATTGGATATATTTTGAAATCTTGGCAAAATCTTCATTGTTGTCTATGACCAAATTTATTTTATCCTGATCTTCCTCGATCATCTCGGCGACCAACTCATCAAATGTATATTTGGGATACCACCCGAGCTGCTCGTGGGCCTTGGTAGCATCCCCGATCAACAGATCCACCTCGGTGGGGCGAAAGTAACGGGGATCGATCTCAATAACGGTATCCCCGGTATCGGCATTGATCCCCTTCTCATCAATGCCCTCACCGATCCATTCGAGCCTGATTCCCGCATGGCGGAACGCTCGTTCACAAAATTCACGCACGCTGTGCGTCTCACCCGTGGCGAGTACATAGTCCTCGGGATCCTCCTGCTGCAGCATCAGATACATCCCCTCGATATAATCTTTGGCATGGCCCCAGTCTCGCTGGGCTTCAAGGTTACCCAGGTATGTTTTATCCTGTACCCCGGCCGCTATGCGCACAGCTGCCCGAGTGATTTTCCGTGTAACAAATGTCTCCCCGCGTACAGGTGATTCGTGGTTGAACAAAATTCCGTTCACGGCATACATGTCGTAGGCTTCTCGGTAGTTTACAACAATCCAATAGGCATATAGTTTTGATGCCGCATAGGGAGAGCGGGGATAGAAAGGCGTTTTCTCACTTTGTGGGACTTCCTGGACTTTTCCAAAAAGCTCGCTCGTCGAGGCCTGGTAAAATTTGGTCTTCTGTGTTAAATCCAATATTCGAATGGCTTCAAGCAGCCGAAGAACCCCCAGGGCATCGCTGTTTGCGGTATATTCAGGGGCATCAAATGATACCTGCACATGACTTTGGGCCCCCAAATTATAGATTTCGTCCGGCTGTACATCCTGTATTATTCGTATCAGATTGGTGGAGTCGGTTAAATCACCGTAGTGTAAATGAAAAGGTAACCCCCGGGTGTGCGGATCCTGATATATGTGATCAATCCTGCCGGTATTAAAGGAACTGGATCGCCGCTTGATACCATGAACTTCATAGCCCTTGTGCAGCAGGAATTCAGCCAGGTAAGAGCCATCTTGTCCCGTTACACCTGTAATTAATGCCACTTTCTTCTCTTTCAAAATAACCTCTAATTTATCTATGTTTGAATTTACAAAGCACTGGCAGCCTGCTCTATGCTATATCGTTACTTCCTTCAATGCATTTCTGTGGTTAATAAACCAGCGATAGGTTCGTTCAAGCCCGGTCTTAAGATCTGTTCTATGGTGCCAGCCTTCCGAATGGATCTTTGAAACATCCAGTAGTTTACGGGGTGTGCCATCTGGTTTGCTTTTATCCCATACTATATCGCCCTGGTGCCCGGTAATCTGTTGAACAATTTTGGCCAGCTTCTTTATGGACAGGTCCTCGCCCGTCCCGATATTGTACATGCTATCCCCTAGCCGGTTTTCATAGGCAAACAAGACAGCCTCTGCCAAATCCTGTACGAACAAAAACTCTCTCCGCGGGCGGCCGGTGCCCCAAAGCCTGACCGGTTGATGCCCGTTCTCACTGGCCTCGTGAAACTTTCGAATCATGGCTGGAACCACATGCGAGGTTTCAAGGTCAAAATTATCTCTGGGCCCGTATAAGTTTGTGGGCATCAGGGTGAAATAGTTTCGACCATACTGTTTGCCTAAAGCTTCACACAGCTTTAGCCCGGCAATCTTGGCCACAGCATACCATTGGTTGGTTGGTTCAAGCGCACCAGTTAACAAATATTCTTCCTTGAGAGGCTGGGAAGCATTCCTGGGATAGATGCATGAGCTGCCTAAAAACACCAATTGCTCAACATCATTCTCATGGGCCGCATTGATTACATTATTCTGTATTGCCAGGTTATCGTACAGAAACTGGTATGGGTATTGATCGTTGGCCAGAATGCCACCCACGCGGGCTGCAGCCAGAATAATGGCCTGAGGCTGCTCTGCTGTTATGAATGATACCACCTCCTGCTGATTTCGAAGATCCAGTTCGCTGCTTGTTCGCGTTATAATATTGGAATAGCCCCTTCTCTGAAAAACATCAAGCACCGTCGATCCTACCAGTCCCCCGTGACCAGCTATATATATTTTATCCTCTTTCATATGATAGATGTATGGATGTCAAAAACCATGTTGACAATATGTAGTACATCCTATGGTCACAACAATTATGCCAACTCCATCACGTCCCTTTTCAATAGGTGCAGTGCCACTCTTCCGCTCTACCAGCTGATCCGGGCAATGATTGGAGAGTAATTATTATATACCGTTCCCGGGGATGGGCAAAAATGTTACGTCTCTTCACTGCTGCTTGCTCGTCCCCGCACGGAAAAAATAATAACCGGATCCTGAAGCCGGCCTTCCCCTGTGGCCCACCCCTGCCGATATACGTCGATATTTTTACAACTGTTTTGTATTTTAGATTGCATTAATGATCAATGCTCAAAAGGGATTCCCAGCGAATCTAAGCTAACAAACCAATTGATGAAGAAAGTTGCTTTTAAAACCCTTGGCTGCAAGCTGAACTACTCGGAGACCATGGCCATTCAGCGTGACTTTGAACAGGCCGACTACCGCGTTACAGATTTCGACACACAGGCTGATATCTATATTATCAATACCTGCTCGGTAACGCAGAGCGCCAACAGCACCTGCCGCAAAACCGTTCGAAGAGCCCTGCGCAGAAATCCTGAAGCCTTTGTGGCTGTCATCGGTTGTTATGCTCAGCTTGAACCCGGCGAAATTGCTGAAATTGACGGTGTGGATGCCGTTCTTGGTGCACAGAACAAGTTTAATCTCCTTGAACTTTTCGACGATTTCAGCAAGCGGTCAGAACCCATGGTCTACAACGCCGATGTCAACGAAGCCGTTGACTTTCACAACGCTTTTTCGGCCGACGATCGTACCCGGGCCTTTCTGAAGGTCCAGGACGGGTGCAGCTACAGCTGCTCGTTTTGTACAATACCCATGGCCAGGGGGGAGAGCCGCAGTCCCGGTATAGCATCTGTGGTAGAGAATGCGGAGCTCCTGGTGGAGGAAGGATTCAAAGAAATCGTTGTCACCGGCGTTAATGCCGGTGATTTCGGCCGGGGGCGGGATGAGGATTTCTTTATGCTGCTCCAGGAACTGGATGAGGTGGATGGTCTGGAACGTATCCGGTTTTCGTCGGTTGAACCAAACCTTATGCATGAGGAACTCATTCACTATACAGCCGAATCTAAAAAGATCCAGCCCCATTTTCATATGCCCCTGCAAAGCGGAAGTGACCAGATGCTGGGTCTTATGAGACGCCGGTACCAATCCGGACTATATCGTGAGCGGGTAGAACTGATAAAAAAGCTGATGCCTGATGCTGCAATCGGTGTTGACGTCATTACGGGACATCCGGGGGAAACGGAAGAGCTTTTCCGGGAATCCTATGATTTTATTGACGCTCTTCCGGTCTCTTATCTCCACGTTTTTACCTATTCCGAGCGACCAAACACACACGCTCTTACGATCCAGCCCAGCATTCAGGACAGTATTCGCAAAGCGCGTACGCACAAGCTTCGCCGGCTGTCCAAGAAAAAGCGGTTCGCCTTTGATACCTCCTTTGCTGGGAGTGTCCGCCCGGTCCTTTTTGAGGGGGCCGACCATAATGGCGCCATGCTTGGATGGACCGATAATTACGTTCGCGTAGGCATCCCCTACAACCCTCATTATGAAAATAAAATTCTCCCTGTCCAGCTCGGGGCACGTACCAGAGAAGGGTACCTGATTGGGGAATTAACTCCCGAAGCCAAGGAAGAGCAGCAGGTTATCGCAGAACTTACAGCTTAACGATCCCGATGGATAATTCTGAACAATCTCCCCGGAAACTCATTGATGACATCATCCATTTTATCAGCCAGGAACGCAGCCTCTACGGCGATTTCATGGTAAATGAAACTAATGCTGCAGCTGAAGAGGAGGCTTCTGTCACTGATGATTCCTCATCCTCCTCCCCTGTTCGCACTCCCGAAGCAAAATCATCCGATCCGCCGGATAAAGACTCCGCCGGCAAAGCAGCAGACAATATCTATGACCAAATCAACCAATGTAATACCCTTGAAGAGCTGGAGGCACTCTGTCGAAAGGCCGATGTACTTCGTACCGACTTACAGGGAACTCAGCTCGTTTTTGGGGTCGGCAATCCCAAGGCTGACCTTATGCTCATTGGCGAAGCGCCTGGCGCCGAGGAAGATAAGCAGGGCGAACCTTTTGTGGGCAGAGCGGGACAACTGCTTGATAAAATTCTTGCAGCGATCAACTTTAAACGAGACGAAGTCTATATTGCCAATATTCTGAAACATCGGCCACCGAAAAATCGAAACCCCAAGCCGGAGGAGCGGGAGCGCAGCCTGCCTTTTTTACTGCGCCAGATCGATTTGGTAAATCCCAAGCTTATTTTATCGCTTGGCAAAGTTTCAGCCCAGACGCTGCTCGATAAAAACCTGTCGCTTTCAAAAATGAGGGGAAAATTTCACCCTTTCCGTGATAAATATGAGCTGCTGGCAACCTATCACCCTGCAGCTCTGCTTCGCCACTCCAAGTGGAAGCGCCCCACCTGGAAGGATGTTCAGCGGCTCCGCAAACGCTATGATGAACTCGGCGGTAAGCCTTAATTTTTTCTATTTGCGTCGGGATTTTTACTTCGTTTAAAGCCGTGCATTTGTTATACTTTATGATCCCATAATCGTTCTAAAGTTTGGGCCATGAAAAGTACTACTCATCCTTTTTGCTAATCAGATTTTCTTGTTTAAATGGCGTCACCAGGATCCAATTTTAAGAACAATACGTCACAGCAAATGCTTGGTAAGGAAGGAAGGGTCCCACCGCAGGCTGTTGAAGTGGAAGAAGCTGTTTTGGGATCAATGCTGATCGAGCATGAGGCCGCTACGGTTGCTCTGCAAATGCTTTCAGGCAATGATTTTTATAAACCCGCACACCAGCACATCTTTGAGGTTCTCCACGATCTATATGAACGAGACAATCCCCTCGACCTGCTAACGGTCGAAAATGAACTACGCGACAAGGGTTTACTGGATACCTGTGGAGGAGCCGGTTATCTTTCTGAACTTACGAGATCGGTCAGCTCAGCCGCCAATGTTGACTATCATGCCCAGATTATTGCTGAAAAAGCAACCAAACGAAATCTCATTCTCGGCTGCACCGATATCATCAAAGAAGCCTATGACAGTTCTTCCGATCCCTATGATGTGCTGGATAAGGCCGAGCAGCGGATTTTCGATCTTGCCAACTCCAAGCAGCGTGCCCAGGCTCAACCCATCGGTGATGTGCTCAAAGATACCCTCTCGCACCTCGAAGACATTCGCGGAAAATCAGCCGGTATCACCGGCGTCCCCACGGGCACGGATGTCGATAATAAAACAGCCGGGTGGCAGGATGGTGATCTTATTATCATAGCTGCCCGCCCCTCCATGGGTAAAACAGCTTATGTGTTGACAACAGCCCGCAACGCGGCTCTCCACCAGGATCCAAAAATGCAGACCAAGGTTGCCATTTTCAGCCTTGAGATGTCCAACCAGTCCCTGGTGCAGCGCCTGCTTACCATGGAGGGACGCATTAACGCACAATCTGCGCGTTCCGGCCGTTTGAATGATGAAGAATTTAAGCGACTGATTGATGCGGCCGGACGATTGTTTACGGCTAACATTTTTGTGGATGATACCCCCGGGCTCAGCCTCATGGAACTGCGTACAAAGTGCCGGCGACTTAAAAGTGAACATGATATTGGGCTGATCATCATCGACTACCTGCAGCTCATGACTGCTTCCGGGAAAGACTTTGGCACGCGCGAACAGGAAATTGCTTCAATATCACGAGGTCTCAAGGCCCTGGCGAAAGAACTGAATGTGCCGGTCGTGGCCCTGTCTCAGTTAAGCCGGGCCGTGGAACAGCGGGGCGGCGACAAGCGGCCACAACTCAGTGACCTTCGTGAATCCGGCTCTATTGAGCAGGACGCGGATGTCGTCTGTTTTCTCTATCGTCCGGAGTATTATGGCATAAAAACCACCCCGGAAGGACAGTCGACCACAGGGTTGGCCGAAGTTATTATAGGCAAACAGCGAAATGGCCCCGTCGGCAGTGTGCCTCTCTACTTTGTTAAAGATTATGCCCGATTTGAAAACCTGACAACGGCCGATTCCGGTCCATTTGAAGAGGGACCCAGTGATTCAAAGAGTGGAACCGGAACACCTCCCATGGGACACAGTCCCGGTTCCGATGAAGAGGCCCCCTTCTGATGAGTACAGATCAATTTAGGCTCGACTTTCCTAATTAAACAATCGATTTGTACGCCTGGAAGTAGGTGTTGATGGTATACAAGCCCATTGCCAGGTTGGTCGTCCCCAAGAGACCCACGAACAGCCACAACCACACAAAAGTCAACGTCCCCCCCGCAAATATCCATCCTGCTATATTAGCGGCAATCATCAAAGCAGTAAAAACCAGCATCGTCATGACAGAAGGCGTCAGCATATCCAAAACCTTCTTGAAATAGGTCGGTGATCTTCGGCTAAGCGCCGCCTTGCAAAATTCAGGCAAATAGCGTCGCACGAGAGAAATCTGCTTACTATTGCTCCATAAAAGACGTTTTCTGGACTCTCCATTGCTTCCTGGAAGCTGTTTCCAGACAACCGCCTCCGGTGCGAAGTCTACATCTATACCATTGAGTTGCAGCCTGAGCCCATAGTCCGTGTCTTTTTCCAGGGAATGAATCAACTCCAAATTCTCGTGGAGTGTATCAGTGGAGAAGCAAAAATTATTCCCTCTCAGGTCCATGCTGTACTTCAGCCCTTTCCGTCCCACCGGGTGAAACAAATTTCTTGTGAAAAAATTCATCTGCCGGCTGTCGTGTTCTCTCACGCTGGATTGCGGCAGCATCAGGCTGCTGCTCTGAATGACTTTGCTTCCATGATCCAGGTAGTAATTTATGACGTCCAGGTAATTGCCTGAAATCAGACTTTCGGATTCGATAACCAGTACAGCGTCATACGCATTGGAGCCATTCAGAATTTGCTCAATAATCCCGGACAAGGTGTATTCCTGGCTCCTATTTGTCATAGTATCCCCGTTGTATACAATGGCTCCCATTTCGCGGGCAACCCGGGCGGCCTCTTCTGAAAAACGATCGCCCAGCAGGATCACATCATACAGATTCTTTGGATAGACCAGGCCAAAAAGACTGTACAACGACTTTGATAGAACCTGTTCATCCTGTGTTGCTGACAGCACTATGGCAAAATATCGATTCCGGTCGGCCTGTAAAGAATTTTTCTTTCTCATCCTCAGTTCATAGACATTGCGTATCAGCTGATAACTGAGCAATAGTATGATCAAACCAGCCAAACCATATTGTATTACTGAAAGGATAATCATTTAAAGCACCCTGGAAATCCTGGTATGTTATCCAATAATGAAATAGGAAAAACAGGCCCCGGCCCTGTCTTCGCTTTGTACCGGGGGCTACCTGATTCTGCTGTATCAGTGGACCTTTTGCTCACCATTCTACCTTTTTTTGAGAAAAACTCTCATTTTAACTACTCCCCTTCATCTCAATTATCTTCTTTATTAACCTGCAACAAATGTACCATTACCATCATGCATCGCCACTGCCCTTCATAAACCAGTCGCTTATAAACAGATGACGATCATAATGTATTCGTCACGCTCTCTCTGTAATTTATGGTAGATCAACCCATCAGATTATTGATGGTTCTTGCCATTTCCATCATTTCGTGGAAAAGTCAGCTCAGGGACCTGTACCACCGGAGCCTTGATTGCAGTGAAGTGCTCATTCAATTTTTGCTGATCTGAACAATCAACATCTATGAAAATGCCCGATGGATCTTCCCTTTTATAAATTTCATGGATCACTCCCCACTTCAGCGGCTCCAGATAGATACGATCGACGAAAGACATCCACAGCGAAGAAGATTCCGTATTATCCGTAACCAGTATGATGGAGTACCCCAACCGCCGCGCCTCGTTAATTAACAGCAAGGTAGGGATGAGGGATGACACCCCCTGGGGCCCTGCGTGTTCGGAGGCCAGCACCATAATTGTTTTATCGGGATCCTTCCCCCTCGCAGGTTGGGGAAAAGTGGCCGAAATCAAAGGCAGATCTACTTGATACTCCTCCCGCTGCTCTGAAATATCTTTTTCTGTGATTCCAGGATATTTCAACGAGAGGATACTGGTTATCCGACTATCTGAAAAACCACAGCTTCTTAAATTTTTCCACTGTAATTTTGCCACCGTCGTAACAGATTCCTGCTGTAACTGCCATTCAAGATCCACAATTAACTTTATATGGACCAAAAACCAAGAATCTATATGTGTGGCTCGTTGGAGGTCTTCGACTGAAACCCCAATACTCAGTGCCTGGTACAGATGAAACAATTCATCCCAGTACGGATGCTGCAGGCACTGGTTTATAGATTCCCGACCTGTGATTATCGTGTTTCCATCGCCATACCTGGCATCACCTTCGCGCCAGGCTTTCTGCAAAACCTCGCAGAAATTATGGCCTATATATATCTTTTCCTCCTTTGGCTGCTCTCCTGCAGATGAACAAAGATCTCCTGTCCCGTTTTTATTTCCGGGAACAGACAGCAGGACCCGATCGGTGTTCTTATGCTCGAACCCCCTCTCTAAGCCCAATTCCCGAAGCCTGCTCCCCATCGCCAGCTTGGTAAGCACTTTATACAAGGGGATTCCGGCACTGAGAGAAACCAGGGCAGACCGGTTGATATTAAATGAAACGTCCGAGACCAAAATATTTCCCTTGCTGGAATCGAGAATAAATTTTACGCGACAGAAACCGGCAAAATCTTCAAGTTCTTTCACAAGCTTAAGCGCTGCCTTGTATAAAAACCTACGGTCATCGGTATTGAGCGTCTGGACAGGACTGATTGAAAGCCGCTCGCTTGAGGCAAAAACCGGCATGACATTTTCCGAGGTCCATATGACTCTCGCTGTGCCCCCCTGATCTTTTAGAATGCCAATACTCACCTCCTTGCCATCCACCGGGCATTCTTCTGCATATAGTTTTTCAGAACAGTCTCCTTCAAAATGTCGTTTTACCTTTTTATTAAAGTCCTTAAGCTTGGCAACGGTTGTTCGCTCATTTCTTCCGGTATGCAGTGTGACCGGAAGGCCACCCATACTTTTTAGTATTTCCGGGACCTCATCCACCGAAAGAATATCAGCACAGCCCGGCTGTTGTAAATTGGCTTTGGATATAGCTATTCGAAGTTTCTGAAATCGCTTGTATTCGTAACCGGTGGGCAGATTGGCATTGATCAGTCGAACATTATTTTGCTTCCAATAACCGCACTCCTCCAGTTTTTGAACCATTTCCCATCCTTTTGAGTCTATAAAGGGGGCAAAGACAGCATCAATGTTCTCTTTATTAAGGATGGCATCTACAGCAGCCTGCGAAAAGGAGGAGGAATAACTCGTCACATTGAGAATGGTACTTATCACCTGCTCCGTGCCAACACTTGTCATGAGTATGGGACGTTTGCCCTCTTCCATCAAGGCTTCACAACACTGGATTTCACCGCCGGCTGAATTATAATTTCCATTGATCGGTCTCTCTCCCGTTCCGACAAGTAAAATACTTTCTTTTGCATCTTTGAATTTCATTAAACTCCCCCATTCTGTTAAAGTACGGTAGTTGCCATCTTACAAAATCGTAAGTGCCAGTCGCCACTGCTATTCATGACCAGTGCCACCGTCAATAATAAGAACAACTTCCGTGCCAAGGGTGCCATTTGCCACTTTATGCCCAGCAGCTCCGCTAAACAGAGTCTTATCTCTTTAATGGTGCGGATTAATTGCACGTGTTTTTTTACATCGTGAAAAATATCTACATCTTTTCTGGGTAAACCGATGGTTAACTGAACCAAAGATGACAGAAGGCCCTGTGGCATGTATCACAAGCTATATGGTAACTTTCTACGCTTCTCGTTTGAGCATATCGTCCTTTTGCCCGGTTACAGGAACAATTTTTTACGTTCAGTTTGGCTGCTGCAGACTTAAAATAGCATAGCCGGAATAGCTCGAGTATCTGCACCGTTATTCCCTTCCCACATCCAACCTAACATCTTGCATCTATATTACACATTGATGGAAAAAATCTTGTGAATAAATTTCACAAGACCGCCGCAACGGACAGCCGCTCTTCTGCACGGCCTGTACCAATGCTCGGGTACAGCGTAGAGATTGCGGAAATTTCAACTCCTTTATTGCCTGTATGCTGAATTGGCATATTTGTTGTGACGTATAGAATAAAAAGATGGTCACTGAACAGAAACCTTGCTGTTAAATTCTTCAAAGTGCTCACTGAGCTTGTGAAAATCTTCCCTCATTAATCGAAACTGTAGAATTTCATGTTCTGTCGGCTCTTAGATTCGATATATTCTGAATCAAACCGACGCAACAGAATATCCGAGCGCGGTAACAATCAAATCCATTTAACACAATGCTAACGACAAAACCCTTTTTCAAAAAAAACCTCCTGCATGATATAGAAAAATCATCGAAGAGTATCCTGATGCAGGATATTTTCTACAAAATTCTGCGATTGGCCAAATTAGATTCAAATGTCATATTGGTTGGTGAAATAGGCTCCGGAAAAAAAAGGCTTGCCAAAATAATACATGAAAACAGTCATCGGGCTGAAGGACCTTTTCATACATTTTACTGTCTGAATATCGATGAGGAGGAATATAAAAATGCTTTCTGGGGACGGTTGCAATTTGAGGACAACCACCTCTCGCTTAAATACGACCTCCTCGAAAAAACCATAGATGGTACGCTTTATCTGGATCAGTTCTCAGAGCTTTCCCCTGCTTTTATGCTCGATGTTATTATCTCATACCACAAGGGATGCAAACAGTTATTTCGCCACCGGGATGATGACAAGGGCAAACCTCGCCTAATCCTCTCCCTGAACCAGGAATTTTATCACGAAATACTTCATCAGGATGTTTGGGAAAAACTGCTGGATGAATTAAATCCTGTCGTTATTATGCTCCCGCCGCTTCGAGAACACAAAGAGGACATCCCCCTTATCATCGACTATTTCCTTGATGAGATCAGAACCAACTACATCGACTATAAGAATCTGAGCATGTCGGCCCATGCACTGCTGGCATGTTTTAACTACGACTGGCCGGGCAACCTCCTGCAGCTTAAAAATGCAATTCTCCAGGGAGCCATTCTTTCCCGCGGAAATACGATTGAGCTAAGGCATCTTCCTTTCTCACTGAGTCTGGACTAACGGCCAATTTTAAGGGGACGGCTGAAGAATCAAAAGTAAAACCTTCCGGTTTGTTTTAGCAATCCGGAATACCAGCACGAAATGCCGATATCCTAACAGGAAGAAATGCTCACTGGTATCCTTCCTTCCGAAATCATAGTGTCACAGGCATACCCAGCATGCCCTTCTTCAGTCGATGAGATTTTGTTCAAGAGCATACCGGGTAAATTCTACATTGGATTTTAGTCCCATTTTATCTTTGATCCGGGATCGGTAGGTATGGACCGTCTGCACACTGAGCGAGAGTTCTTCAGCTATCTCGTTCACCTCCTTACCAGATGCAATCATGCACATAATCTGATATTCACGGTCGGAGAGCGTCTCATGGAGGGGCTTGTCTCCACTCAGGTCAACATGACTGGCCAGCTGTTCAGCTACATCCTGACTTATGTATTTCTTTTGCTGAATGACAATTCTCTGGATGGCATTAATGAGCTGCTCCGAGATGCTCCTCTTATTTAAATAGCCGTGGGCACCCGCTTTAAGGGCACGAACAGCAAAGCGGTCTTCCGGATGGATACTCAAAATGAGGACCGGGAGGTCGGGATACGACTCCTTCACCTCTTTCAGTACATCCAGTCCGCTTTTACCGGGCATGGCGATATCCAGAATCAACAGGTCGGGTTCTGTTTCCTTCAGCTTTTCCATAAGTTCGCTTCCGTCGGAGGCTTCCCCAATGACCTTGATATCGGTAGCATTCTGCTGCACTACTTTCTTCAGCCCTTCCCTTACCAGCGGATGGTCATCGGCTATAAATATTGTAATCATGATTTCCTCTATAATTCATTAGTTATTCTTTTTCCATTGGAATCCGAACCGTCACACGTGTTCCTTCATTTTCTTTGCCTTCTATGTAGACATCGCCTCCCAGGAACCGCGCTCTTTCACGCATGCCTATGATTCCATAGGCTGAACGGGCCTCCATTTGGTCCCTGTTGATACCCACCCCGTCGTCATCAACCATTAAAAGCAAATTGTCCTGAATTTTCTGCAGTTCAATCTTGACTGATGTGGCATCTGCATGTCGTATAACGTTGTGCATGGCTTCCTGAAATATTCGGTACAGCGTTGTGGCTATGTCTTCTCTCAGGAAATCAGTCTTATTGATATTTGTCTTGAACTGAATATCCAATCCCGTCCTTTTTGCAAATTCCCGTCCCTGCCATTGCAGGGCCTCAATAAGTCCCAGGTCGTCCAATACCTCCGGCCTCAATTCCGTGGTAATGCGCTGCACAGATTTTATAATCGTATCTATTCGTTCAGATATTTTTTCTGATTGCTCTTCATAATAATCGGTAAGGTCTTCCGGCAATTTTTTTGTCACTTTCCCGCTCATCATGGAGACATCCATTTTCAGTACGGTCAGCATCTGTCCCAATTCGTCATGGATAGTCCTTGCAATTCTTATACGCTCTTCCTCCCGCGTTCGTTCAGCACGTTCGGACAACTTGCGGAGCTGTTCACTGTATTGGCGTAGTCTTACTTCTTTCTCCTTCTGTTCCGTTATATCCTGCACAGTTCCTATCATTTTAGTTATCTTTTCATTTTCATCGGTCAGCACCTGTCCCCTGCCCAGTAACGTCCGCACTTCATTATCAGAGCGAACGATTCTGTGTTCAATAGAAAAAGTACTCTTATTCCTCAGGGCCGCATCCAAAACAGCTTTTACACGCCTGCGATCACTGGGATAGATATGATTGACAAATATATCATAGGAGCATTTATCTTTTCCCGGTACCATTCCGTAAATCCTGTACATTTCATCCGACCATTCCATATGCGATCGATTTTCTTCATGCAAACTCCACTCCCAACTTCCAACCTTGGCTATCTGCTGGGCTTCGGTCAGTTTGGCACGGTGTTCTTTTAAATTCTGCATCCGTTTCCTGCGGTTTGTGATATCCCGCGAATTAATGACAATAATCGATCCTTCACGGCTGCTTGGGATATTCTTGGCAATACTTTCGAGATACCTCCATTCCCCATTGTTATGGCGAAAACGGAAAACAACCGTCCGGGCCATCTCACCGTTGCTTCTGATATCATAGAAAACATGTTTTACTTTGTTGACATCCTCATGATGGATAAACTGGAACGCATTCTTCCCAATAAGCTTCTGGTGCGGATATCCAAGGATATGTTCCGTGGAGGGACTGGCAAACTGTATGACTCCCTTGTAATCAACCACTGTTATAATATCCTGCGCATTCTCAATAAGGGACTGAAAATAGGCCTTGCTGTCGGATAGTTCTCTTTGAATCTCTTTCCGACTTTCAATCTCCTTCTCAAGCTGTTCATTTTTTTGATTGAGCTCGTCGACCAATGCCCGATAACTTTGAAGCTTCACTTCAAAGGGAGCCATCCACTCCTTGCAATAATCTGCAGATTTCTCAAATATCTCTTCAGAAGGAGAGATATGCTCACTTTCAAAAATTTGTGCTAATACTTCGTGGTGCAGTCCAATCATTGTCAACTCGGTGATTCCTTCTTCCAATATTTTTCGGCTTTCTCCATAAGCCTCATACAAGTACTTCTCATCTCCTTCGATTACATAACCGTGGAACCCCTTGAAATAAACGGACTTTACTGTTTCCTTTTCTGCACTCATATCTCCCCCGCTCATCTCAAGAGCTGCAATCCTGAATGTAGCCATTCAGATATGATAAGCGTGCACCATTGCACAGCCTGCTGTTTGGAAATACTCATGTTACCACCCGATCTATACACATGTCAATACTCCTTGCGATATTCTGCATCGTATTTTCAACTTAATCCTTGTCCAGGTATTTGCACATCCGTATGGTCGTTCCCTCATCACGGGCCGTTCGGATCTCAAACATGTCCATGAAGCGCTTGGCTCCCGGAAGACCAATCCCCAGACCACCCCGGCTGGAGAATCCTTCTTCAAGAGCCTTCTGTACATCCTTGATGCCGGGTCCCTGGTCTTTGACCGTAATAAAAAGGCACGGTTTTTTTGAGCCCACGACTTTGATGGTAACTGTGCCTTTGCCAGCATGGTCAATCACATTTCTGCATATTTCATAAAGTGCGGTAGAAATCATTGTACAATTATCCGTACTGAATTCCATCTGAACAGCCAGTGAACGACAATATTCTCTAATCTTTATCAAGTCCTCATCAGAATTTAACGGCAGGGTTTTACCCGCTGACTTGTTCTTTTTCCTCTCTATGTTCATTCTTGTTCCCCGCATCACGTAATTTAAAACGGTTTAGCCAATACCCCTCTCATTCACTTATGAGCAGGCCGCATTAAGATTTTTTACTTATTATTCGAAGCTGTACTCAATCTGGTCCAAGCATCTTACCGTACACTATCATCCATATCCCAGCAGTGCCGTTCACTATTTTCCTGCAAAGATCCACGGACCGGACAATATCAAATAGAATCTTCCATGACACCATGCGATTAATAAATGTAATGGTGTACTAAATATTAATGTCCGTCATACTAATCTTTATTTCAAAAAGCGTGCCAGTTGACTATAGTAAATTAATTTAGTCATTAAACCGATTGTATGGATATAAGACCCTGCCTGAGAAACCAGCCGTATATGCGGAAAGATAACATTGAGTAATTTTTACTCGTCCAGCCTTTTATTTTTATACAGCACGTCTGGCTGAATAAATTTTAATCAGTACTTCCAGCTACTCATTTTATGGTTGGGCTGAAAGTAAAACGGATCTTTATTCCTTATCTATTGCATGCTGAAGTAAGCCCCAGGATGGGGGGGCGTCAATCAGAAACGGAATAAAACCAAGGTTTTGCTCGGGGGTTGAGTGTACTTATTGTGATCCTGCACCACCGTAAGTAAAAATAGAAATGCACAACCGATTAAAGCATTGACTGTATTATGATCCACTTATACTCATTCAGGTGGGGCATGGATCACGATTCAATTCCATGGAAACGCCATTCAAAAAAAAAGAAGGGGGAGTAATGTACATCAGCTCTAAAAAAATCACCTCTCCATACCAAACCTTCAATCCCGGCCGAACCACTACCTTCTGTAAGAGAATAAAGGCTGGTTCATCCAACCAGCTTCCTGTACTGTAGGGTAGTTATTACCCCAGGGTTATTTTTTTGAATATCTTTCCAGCTTGTTATGTAGCGTTTTTCGACTAAATCCCAATATTTTTGAAGCTTCTGTTTTATTATTATCCACGGAACTCAGGGTATGGTTGATAACCTTTCGTTCAACTTCTTCCAGGCTTATCCCGATCGGAATTTGAATATACTTATCAAATTCACCGTCCATGTTGACGGGGTATATTTTATCATCAGCACGAATGTGTGAAGGTATGGCATCTACCTGTACCTCTTCTCCCTGGCATAAAACCACACACCGTTCAACGATATTTTTCAGTTCTCTTACATTTCCCGGCCAATCATAGGCTTTGAAGAGTCCCATGCATTCCTCGGAGAATTCGATGGGTTCCATTCCATAAACCTCTGCAAAATGATTCTTGAAATAGGTTATTAGCAATGGAATATCCTCCCTGCGGTTACGAAGAGGAGGTACATACAGTTCTATTACATTAAGCCTGTAAAAAAGATCTTCGCGAAAATTCCCGGAACTAACCTGGTCAATTAATACTTTATTCGTTGCTGAAATTATGCTCACATCAACATCAATTTCCTTTTTGCCTCCTACTCTTCGAAATGCACACATTTCTACAGCCCGCAGCAGCTTAACCTGCGTATCTTTTGGCATTTCCCCGATTTCATCGAGGAACAAAGTACTCTTGTCAGCCAATTCAAAACAGCCCTCTTTTCTTTCACTGGCTCCTGTAAATGCACCTTTTTCATGCCCAAACAGTTCACTTTCCACCAGATCAGAGGGGATCGCACCGCAGTTTACGGCAATCATTTCTTTATCGCTTCTCGAACTGTAGTAGTGCACCAACCGGGCCAGCACCTCTTTTCCTGTTCCATTCTCACCGGTAATCAGCAGAGTGGCTTTGGTCCTGGCTACCAACTTTATTTTCGCCAGCAAATCCTTCATGGCCTGGTTTTGAGTAATAAAAACCGGTTTTCCTTTTTCTTTCGACTCTCCCTGTTTGGTACTGGTATTACCGCTATTATCGTTACTCATTATGTGGTTCCCTCTTTGTTTTACTTTTTACCAACAATTCTCTTCTCTTTTTATAAACGTCCTCACTTCAGACGGTATACTTCAAGACATATACTCGTCTTTTTCGGAAACTCTCTCTCTGTTTAAAAAATCAGGATAAAACAATTTAGCCTCTCCTATTTTTGTTTTAGCCCTACATGCTTATCGCGTTCGGTAATTTAAAAAAAATTAAGAACTATTCAAGGAAGATATTTAGAATATTATTTACTCTTTTGTAATAGTACTACCTACAAAACTCCTAGTTGTTCTGCAGAATGGTATATGCTTTGTGTGCGGCTTTTTGTTCCGCTTCCTTTTTGCTTTTTCCAATCCCCCTTGCAACAGGATTCTGGTCAACATAAACCTCCACTTCGAACGTTTTATCGTGGCCGGGCCCCTTTTCGGAAACAAGGCCGTAGGTGGGAATTTCCATTCTTCGGGCCTGGGCAAACTCCAGCAGTAAACTTTTGTAGTTATCCAGGGAAGTTGTCACCTTGTCAAAATCTATATAACGGTCAATGATTTTTCGTACGAAACCAGAGACGGCTTTATAACCCCCATCGAGATACATGGCGCCGATAAGTGCCTCAAAAACATCGGCGAGTATGCTTTTGGAGTTTTCTATCCCCTGACCGCGTACCTGATCGGCCAGCAGCAGCAATTTATTAAGGGCGAGTTTCCGGGCGAACATAGCAAGGGTATCTCCCTTGACAAGCTTTGCACGTAATTTGGTAAGAAATCCTTCATCCTTGTTGGGAAACAGATCAAAGATAATCTCGGTAACAATAAGATCCAGAACGGCATCACCCAGGAATTCCAGCCGCTCGTAGGAATCGGTATGTCCAAAATTGTCATCCACCAGCGTAGAACGATGACGCAGCGCCTGGACATAGATATGGGGATTATCTATGGGCGTCTCAATAACTTTTTCAAGTTGCTCGATGCGTTGCTTTAGCTCAGGTGATAATTCCTTTTCTGATTTAAAAAGAGCCCGGAGCTTCTCGAACATTGCTATTCTTCAAACTTTTTAAATACAAGCGTAGTGTTATGTCCGCCAAAGCCGAACGCATTGTTCAACGCATATTTGACATCGCGAACAACCGCTTCGTTTACGGTATAATCCAAGTCGCATTCGGGATCCGGCGTTTCATAATTGATGGTGGGTGGAATTATACCGTGATAAGTGGCAAGCATAGTTGCCAATGCCTCCATAGCGCCGGCAGCGCCGAGGCTGTGCCCTGTCATCGATTTGGTAGAATTGTGATTGATCTCGTAAGCATGGTCCCCAAAAACCTTTTTTATAGAATTGGTCTCGGCAATGTCTCCAAGTGGAGTGGAAGTGCCATGCATATTGATGTGATCAATATCTTCGGGCTCGATGCCTGCAGCATCCAAGGCCCTGTTGATGGCCAGGATAACCCCTTTTCCGTCAGGGTCGGGAGCAGTAATATGGTGCGCATCGGCAGAAAAACCATACCCTATAAGTTCTCCGTATATCCGGGCGCCGCGCTGTTTGGCGTGTTCATACTCCTCCAGGAACAGAATGCCCGACCCTTCTCCCAGAACAAAACCATCCCGGTTCTTGTCGAATGGTCGTGAGGCCGTTTGGGGGTCGTCGTTACGATTCGACATTGCGCGCATGGAAGTAAAACCAGCCACGCCTATACGCGATACCGGTGCCTCCGATCCCCCGGAAACCGCCATATCGCACTGCCCGCTTTTGATGGAATCGTAAGCAAGGCCAATGTTATGCGAGCCGGTTGCACAGGCCGACACGGCACAGAAGTTAGGCCCCTTGAATCCATATTTTATTGATATCTGTCCCGCAACCATATCAGGAATGAGCATGGGAATAAAGAACGGAGAAACCCCTCTTGGACCATGCTCATGAAAAGAGATGGATTGATCATAAAAAGTGATCATGCCACCGATTCCCGTTCCTACAATAACAGCCACCCGGTCCCTGTCGACCTCTTCGAGATCAAGTCCCGTATCCTGGATGGCCTCTTCGGCAGCTATAAGCGCATACTGGCATACTTTATCCAGGCGGCGGGCCTCCTTGCGATCGAAATAGTCCAGTTCGTCGTAATCCTCGATCTGGGCGGCAAATTTTGTAGGAAAGTCTTCGGTATCAAAATGCTCGATGGGACGAGCACCACTCTTTCCTGATATTAATCCATTCCAGAAATCCGGTGCCGTCTTACCTACAGGGGTAAGGGCACCGATTCCGGTAATGACTACTCTACGGTCAGACATGCTAATGATTTAGCGTAAAAAATTAAAGTATGCAGTTATCTCTATACTTTATCCTGGAGATATTCTACAGCATTACCTACCGTTGCAATATTTTCAGCATCTTCATCGGGAATGCTAATGTCGAATTCTTTTTCAAACTCCATGATAAGTTCAACAGTATCCAGCGAATCGGCACCGAGGTCATTGGTAAAATTCGCATCATGCGTTACTTCTTCTTCGTCAACACCTAACTTGTCAACGATAATTGCTTTTACTTTTGATTCTACGTCTTGTGACATAACTATATGTTTTAGCTTGAATTTAAGTTAATGATAAAGATAAACCTGCCTACTTACGCAAAGCATGGGCAGAAAATACAATTAAAATTATTAAAAATACACCTTAAGAGGTTGAGCTTGAAAAAAAGCTCCTTTTCGTCACATGGCCATCCCGCCGTCGACCCTCAGTGTTTCACCGGTAATGTACGAACTAAGCTCTGAAGCTAAAAATGCGACGGCATGGGCCACTTCCACCGCTTCACCCGGACGTCCAAGCGGGGTCTCATCCTCAATACTTTTGAGAATATTATCATCCAATTCGCCGGTCATTTCAGTGGTTATATACCCGGGTGCAATCACATTTGCGCGTATATTACGCGAGGCCAGTTCCTTGGCAAACGATTTTGTAAACCCAATAATCCCCGCTTTCGAAGCAGCATAATTACTCTGTCCGGCGTTTCCGCTGAGCCCGACAACCGAACTGATATTAATGATGGATCCCCCCCGGTTGCGCATCATCGGCTTGGCAACGGCTTTGCTGTAGTTAAAAACACTTTTGAGATTGGTATCAATAACCTGATCCCACTGTTCCTCGTTCATCCGGAGAATCAGGTTGTCGCGTGTGATGCCCGCATTGTTAACCAATATATCGAGCTTGTCCCAGTCATCGATGATGCCGCCGATCACGTCTTCAGCTTTATCGTAGCTGACGGCATCGGCCTGCAGTGCTTTCGCTCTGGCTCCCCTTGATTCGATCTTTTCTTTTACAGCTTCAGCTGCTTCAACAGATCGGGCGTAGGTTATGGCCACGTCGGCCCCCAGTTCCGCCAGATTCAGGGCTATGGAGCGTCCAATACCCCGGCTTCCCCCTGTAACAAGTGCTGTTTTCCCTTCGAGTGATAATGTCATAGCATTTACTTATTGTGCGCTGATGCATCACTTCCACAGGATGAAAGAATGCATCACCAATTAATATTATTCGTATCCGTTGATTTCTACGTCTTCAAGAGTTCGTTTGACCAAGCCCTGCAATACTTTTCCGGGCCCGACCTCCACGAAAGCATCTGCTCCATCCTTGTGCATATTCTCCAGCGTTTGGGTCCATAATACCGGATTCAAAAGCTGGTTGAGAACATTGGACCGAATTTCTTCCGGATCCATTGTCGGCTCAGCGGTATAATTACTGTAAATCGGGCAATCTGGCTTGGCGATTGTCAATTCTTCCAGACTGCTCTTAAGTCCATCATAGGCAGGTTGCATCAGGGAAGAATGAAAAGCGCCGCTGACCGGAAGAATCTTTGCGAGACGGCATCCCTCTTCCTTTAACAATTCCACGGCTTTTTCCACCGCGCCCTTGTCACCCGAAATCACCAGCTGACCGGGACAGTTGTAATTGGCTGCAATAACTTCAGCTCCCGTCTC
Organism: Fodinibius sediminis; assembly: GCF_900182555.1. Taxonomy (GTDB): domain Bacteria; phylum Bacteroidota; class Rhodothermia; order Balneolales; family Balneolaceae; genus Fodinibius; species Fodinibius sediminis. The sequence goes on from NZ_FXTH01000002.1 coordinate 220,525, forward strand.
ACGGGTTGCCTGTGCGCAGATATTTTCCACCACCTCGTCATCCATGCCGATCACTGCTGCCATGGTACCCGGGTTTTGCTCCCCAGCCTGCTGCATCAGCTCTCCTCTCCGACGTACAATGAGCAAAGCGTCTTCAAAATTAACAGCACCGCAGGCCACCAGGGCTGAGAATTCGCCCAGGCTGTGCCCCGCAACCATGTCGGGCTTCGCCTCCAGCATGTGATAGAGCGCTACCGAATGCAGGAAAATGGCGGGTTGCGTAAACTCCGTCTGCTTAAGCTTTTCTGCCGGCCCTTCGAACATGATGGTTTTTAAATCAAATCCGAGGACCTCGTTCGCCCTGTCGACATAACCGGCGAATGCCTTTTTTTCTTCATAATGCTCCAGAGCCATACCGACGGATTGTGATCCCTGTCCGGGAAATAAATATGCAGTAGTCATTATTTGCCTCCCCATTTCATGTAAATTGAACCCCAGGTGTACCCACCGCCAAAAGCAGCGAGTATCAGGTTATCTCCGTGATTAAGCTGGTCTTTCCAGTCATACAGACAAAGTGGAATTGTTGCAGCGGTCGTATTGCCATAGCGATCGATATTCACCATTACCTTTTCACGATCCAGTCCCATGCGATTCGCCGTCGCATCTATGATACGCAAGTTTGCCTGGTGCGGAACCAGCCAGGCCACATCGTCGGCCGCCAGGTTATTTTCTTCCATAATCTCCGCAACCACATCGGCCATGCCCACCGTTGCCTTCTTAAAAACGGCACGGCCATCCTGTTTAATAAAGTGCAAGCGGTTGGCCACGGTATCCTCGCTGGCCGGATTCATACTTCCCCCCGCGGGCTGGCAGAGGGCTCCGTTTGTATCTCCTTCGGTATGATGAATATAGTCGATTATGCCCGTTTCATCCTCTGATGCTTCAAGCAGCACCGCCCCTGCCCCGTCACCAAACAAAATACAGGTTGACCGGTCGCTGTAGTCCACGATGGAACTCATTTTATCCGATCCAATGACCAGCACTTTCCGGGCCTGTCCGGATTCAATAAAATTTGCACCGGTGGAAAGTGCATACAAAAAGCCCGAACAGGCCGCCGAGAGGTCAAAACCGTAGGCATTGCTGGCACCGATTGCTTCCTGTACCAGGCAAGCAGTAGCGGGAAAGAGGTAATCGGGAGTAACCGTGGCCATAATAATGACATCAATCTCCTCAGCATCGACACCACGCTGCTCCAGGGCCTCCCGGGCAGCTTCTGCTCCCATGAAAGCGGTCGCCTTGTCCTTGTCTTTTAAAATCCGACGCTCTTTAATACCGGTTCGTGTCCGAATCCATTCATCATTTGTATCGACCATTTTTTCCAAGTCGCTGTTGGTCAGCTTATCTTCAGGCAAAAAATGGCCTACAGCTGTAATGCCTGCTCTTTTTGTTTCCGCCATGTAAGGGATTATTTAATTGAGAGATGCTACAATTTTTTCATTGATATTGTACTCAATGCATTTGGCTGCATTCAATATCATGTTCTTTATGGCTTGAGGAGTACTGCTTCCGTGCCCTACCATACTGACACCATCAACTCCCAGGAAAGGAACACCACCCACGCGATCGGGATTGAATTCGTTCAGTGAGGCCTTTAACACCTTTCCCACCAGTTGTGTCTCCTCGGCCCCCATATCCAACTGTTGAATCCCCCTTTTGACAAAAATCTCCAGGGCTTCGGGAATAGACTCGCCGAATTTAAGCAAAATATTTCCCACCAGGCCATCGCATAAAAATACATCCGCCCTGGCATTGAAAATATCCCGTCCTTCCACATTACCGACAAAATTGGGAAGTTCATTCAGCTTCTGAAAAGCTTCCTTCAGGTTGTCCGTACCCTTTTCTTCCTCCTCACCGACATTCAGAAGTCCTACGCTGGGATCATCAATACCCATAATTTCACGGACATAGATACTGCCCATCTGGGCAAACTGGAGGTACATCTCGGGCCGCACCTCCAGATTTGCACCGACGTCCATGAGCAGCCGCACGCCTTTGACCGTTGGATAGATCGCAGCTATGACCGGGCGTGATACGCCTTTAAGCTTTCCCAGCAAAAATGTGGAAGCGGCCAGCAATGCACCAGTATTGCCACTGCTCACAAAAGCATCACACTTGCCGGCCTTGTGCATGCCCACTCCGGTGACAATCGAAGACTTTTGCTTGGTCTTGACAGCCTGGGCCGGGGATTCATTCATTTCTATTATTTCAGGCGCATGCTGTATCATAATGCGCTGCCGGTCATATTCCTGATCGGCAAGCTCATTATTGATTAAATCCTCGGGACCGACCAGAACCACTTTGAGGTCAGCAACTTCATTAACAGCTTCAATAGCTCCCTGTATCGGACTTTCAGGATAATGATCTCCCCCCGCGGCATCTACAGCAATAACCATGAAAAAGAAATTAGGATAAAATTATTTATTTACATCTAATACTTGCCGGCCGCGGTAGTATCCGCATTCGGTACAGATATGATGGTACTTGTGATATGCACCACAGTTTTGACATTCTGCCAGGGTGGGTTCAGCAATCTTATGATGCGACCGCCGTTTGTTGGTTCGTGAAGATGAATGTCTGCGTTTTGGATGTGCCATTATAAAATTGAAATAGTGTTTCTGTTAATTCTTAAGTTTCTTTAGCTTTTCCCAACGGGGATCCACCTGTTCGGTTTCTTCCTGTACATCACCGAATTTTTTAGTTTCAAATTCCCTGGGATTTCCATCCGCATCAAGGAATTTGGGATGCAGCTTCTTTATCGGAACATTCAGCATGATGGTATCGCGAACCTCCTCTTCGACACTGAGCGTGTTTGAGGAAAAGTTAAACCGCCGTATGGCGCCATCCTCGTTTTCCGTTTCTTCCTGTACATCCACTTTAAAAAGAACTTCATAGTCTGATGCTATAGGCTGAACATAGGACTCAAGCGAACGGTCGCATACCAGTTCAACATCTGCATCCACATGGAAATTAACCCGGATAAAGTGAAGCGTGCGGTAAAACGACAGATCAACCTCACCACCTTTGAAGGCATGGGGAGACAAATCCAGATCCTCGTCAGACAATCCAACGGTTCGCCGGCTTTCCCCTTCGGGTATTTCAACTATTTTAAATTCAAGTTTTGACATAACAGTAATAGCTTGCAAAGTTATGAATATTTGGGTTTATCCGCAATCAATTAAACAACCCAAATAAACGTTGCTCCACGAGTTCTATTATGCGCCCCAAATCCTCGTCATTATTTACAAAGTCAAGATCATCGGTGTTGATGATCAGCTTTTCATGGGGATACCGTTCGATCCAGTCTTCATAAAGACGGTTCAAACGTTCCAAATATTCGATGCGGATGGTATTCTCGTAGTCACGTCCGCGCTGCTGAATCTGTTCCACGAGCGTGGGAACCTGCGCCCGGATGTAGATCAACAGATTCGGGGCCTGCAGGTAGTTGACCATCTCCTCGAAAAGCGCGTGATAGTTGTTAAAGTCACGGTCACTCATAAGGCCCATTTCGTGGAGATTTTTGGCAAAAATTTCCACGTCTTCATAAATAGTACGATCCTGAACGATACGCCCCTCCATCTCAAGCATTTTCTTCTGATGGCGAAACCGGCTGGAAAGGAAATAAATCTGAAGGTTAAAACTCCAGCGGCGCATATCCTCGTAAAAATCAGACAGATAGGGATTGTCATCCACCGACTCGTAGACGGGCTGCCATCCAAAGTGCCTGGCCAGCAGTCCCGTCAGTGACGACTTCCCCGCCCCGATGTTGCCGGCGATGGAAATAAATTTCAGCTCATCCCCGGATGAATGGTCTGTCAGTTCCTGATCGTTGTTTGAAGCCATACTTCTATTGCTTACCCAGTAATTGGTACATTTCCTTTTTGTAGAACTCAACGCCGGGCTGGTTGAATGGGTTCACGCCCAGGCAGTAGCAGTAGACGGCCGTCACAAGCTCGTATAGGTAGATAAATGCACCAAGATGCTGGGCATTGAGCTTTTCCATGGTCACTGCTATGCAGGGAACACCGCCTTCGTGATGGGCCGAGATAGTTCCCTCAAAAGCACGGCTGTTGATATCATGAAAGGAGCGTCCCTCCAGGTAATTCAGCCCGTCATGATTCGGCTTCTGCGCCTCAACCTTCAATCGACTGTTTCGCGATTCCACGCACAGAAAGGTTTCCATGATATTGCGTGTACCCTCCTGAATGAACTGGCCCAGGCTGTGCAGATCAGTCGAAAATGTTGCCTTTGCCGGAAACATCCCTTTGTGATCTTTGCCTTCACTTTCTCCCAGCAGCTGCTGCAGCCAGCCGCACAGGCCATGTAGTTCGGGTTCAAAGGTAGTAAAAATATCTATGGCTTTCCCCTGCTCATAAAGGGCATGCTTAACAGCGGCGTATGCAAGCAGCTGTTCGGCATTCTTTTCCAGCGATTCATATTTTGAAACCGCACCATAAAACAGGCTTCGAATATCAATGCCGGCCACAGCAATGGGAAGCAGCCCCACCGGGGTCAACACAGAAAATCGTCCCCCCACGTCGTCGGGAATGACGAACTTTTGATATCCATGCTCCTCTATAAGCTTGTTCAGAGCACCGCCCTCGGCACTGGTCGTGCAGATAATGCGGTCGTTCAACTCGTCATACTGATCTGCCATCCAGTTACGCAGCATGCGAAATGAAAGTGCCGTCTCCAGCGTTGTACCGGATTTGGAAATAACATTCAGATATACACTCTTGGCTTCCCCGTCGCTGTTGGGCGTGCCGAGATAGTCGATCAGCTCGGCCAGGTACTTTCCGCTCATATGGTGCCCCGCATAAAGTACCTCGGGACCCTCCTGCCCAAAAAAGGAAGTCAAGGCCTCGATCACGGCCCGCGCCCCCAGATATGACCCCCCGATACCGCACACAATAAAAACATCGGCATCATCGCGAATAGCGGACGCCAGGCCATCCAGCTGCTCCAGGATGGCATCATTGGGATCGGAAAGCAACGTGCGCCATCCCAGCCACTCGGCCCCCTCTCCATCCTTCTGCTGCACCTGCCTGAAGGCCTGTTTTGCCTTTTCATAACTGCTGTCGAACTCCTGGTCCGTTACAAAGGTGCGAGCACGACTTATTTCAACTTCGATCATAATAGATTAAAAATTTAGTAATTGGCTATTCATATTCTATATTTCCGTAGCAAAAAGGTATCGGAAATGACGGAAGTATAAAACCTGAATAATTATTAAATTTCAACTTTTATTTACCGCCTTAATATCAAGGTATACAATGTGGGTACATGATTGAAACGCAATTGAAAGAAGTCGCCTCCTTTAAAGGAAAAGACAAAAAAACGCTCCGGCAGATTACGCACCCGGTATCGGATGAGCTTTCCGAATTCCGCAATTTCTATAAAAAGGCATTGCGAACCGACGTGTTTGTGCTCGACCAGATTGTGCAATATCTGTTGCGACAGAAAGGAAAGGAGATCCGTCCTACCCTGGTGTTCATGTCGGCACGTCTTTTTGGCAATATTACCCAGCGAAGCTATGTGGCAGCCACAATGATTGAGCTGCTCCACACGGCAACGCTCATACACGATGATGTTGTTGACGATGCCGAAGTGCGGCGCGGCTTTCTGAGCATCAATAAAGTATGGAAAAACAAAGCCAGCGTGCTGCTGGGCGACTTCCTGCTCTCGAAGGGCCTGCTGATCGCCCTCGACTACGATGAATTCAAGCTCCTGAAAGTTCTCTCAAAAGCTGTCAAAAGCATGAGCGAGGGCGAGCTCAGACAATTCAAGGCCGCACGGCTCTTTAACATGGATGAGGAGTATTATTTCAAGGTTATTTCGGAAAAAACCGCCAGTCTTATTGCTGCATGTTGCGAGTGCGGGGCCATCTCTACTACGGATGACCCTGCCTATCATCAGAAAATGCACGATATCGGGATGTATACCGGCATCGCCTTTCAAATCCGCGATGACCTTTTTGACTACGGCGTGGGTGACATTGGCAAACCGAAACGCAACGACATCCGTGAGCGCAAGGTGACGCTCCCTTTCATCAAGGCCCTGGACAACGCTTCTGTGACGGAGACCATCCGTATCCGGTACCTGATGCGAAAACGTAACAAGAGCCAGTCCGATATCGACAACATTGTCTCTTTTGTACACGAGAAGGGAGGCATGGAATACGCACGCTCCATTATGGATGACTATGCCTCCAAAGCCCTCTCCAAGCTCTCCACGCTGCCGGAATCTGATGACCGGCAAGCCTTTGAAGATCTCATTGAATTTATTATCAGGCGGAAAAAATAGCGCTGCTATTGCAACGGATGGATGAATTGACCTTATCCCCCCCCATTTTATTTCTGTCGGATGCACATTTGGGTGGTTTTTCCGATGCCGAAAACAAGCGCATAGAATCGGATCTCATTCAGCTTATTGATTACTGCCGGCACCATGAGATCCGGATAGCTGTACTGGGCGACCTCTTTGACTACTGGATGGAATTCCCCGGCCATATCCCATCACTCGGGCGCCGGCTCCTTGACCGTTTCGAAGAATACAACAGGGCCCTGGGACCCACCTTCTATATCACCGGCAACCATGACAACTGGACTTTTGGCCATCTTGCCGACCGGGGATTCCGGGTAGTTTCGGAACAGGTCGAGCTGACAGTGGACGAAAAAAAAATTCTGCTGCTACACGGCGATGGCCTCGCTGATCCCCGGTTTGAGCTGCAGAGGCCTCTGGTACACCGCATCCTGCGCCACCCGCAATTCATCCGGCTCTACCGGAGCCTGTTCTCACCGGCATGGGCCCTGCGGCTGATGAAATCCTTCTCGAAATGGAACCGGAAGATCGGTTCTGACGAAGAGGATGGAGCCCCGCTCACCCGCTGGGCCAAACGCCAGCTGAAGAATTCCGAATATGATCTTGTCATATGCGGTCATGATCATATTCCACGCATGAAACAATTTGCCTTCGGAAGCTATATAAATTTGGGTACCTTTTACCAACACCGCACCATGGCTTACTACAATAATAGGTCCATCGACCTCGTTTCTTGGGATGCGGGGGCACAGATGCTGCAACTTTTTGATTCAACAAACACCATAGATGAGTAATTCAGATTTCGACAACGAGATGGATCGTTATTTCAACGATCCGGAGTATCGCAGACAAAAAGCCAACGGAGGTGATGAAGAACAAAAATCACCGTTCAACTGGGATCTTTTCGCCGGCAAAAACTACCATATGGACGAGATCTACAAGTGGTCAGGCATCGCCGGTGGCATCCTGATCATCCTCTTTACCGGTTTTTTGATTTATCTTTTTTCCGGCCTCCCCTCTATACAGGAGCTTGAAAATCCAAAAACGGCCATTGCTTCGGAGGTAAAGAGCCGTGATGGGGTGACGCTGGACCGCTTTTATACCGAGAACCGTTCCTATGTGCCCTATGAAGACATCTCTCCCCATGTAATAAATGCCCTTATTGCAACCGAGGATCACCGTTTCTACAATCACTGGGGCATCGATATGGTGCGCACACTTGCGGTACCCTGGCACCTCCTTAACGGGCGGGTGCAAGGGGGGTCCACTATCACCCAGCAGCTGGCCCGAAATCTCTACAAGAAGATCGGACGGGAATTCTCCATTGTCCGGAAACTGCGGGAGATGATTACCGCGGTAGAAATTGAAGACAACTATACCAAGCGCGAAATTATTGAGATGTACCTCAATACGGTTGAATTTCCCAACAGTGCCTTCGGTATACAATCGGCCGCAAGAACCCATTATGGCAAAGATGCCAAGGATCTCACCATTACGGAGGCGGCAACGCTCATCGGTTCGCTCAAAGGTGTTTACCTGTATAATCCCCGCATCAACCCCGAGAATGCCACCGCACGCCGCAATACGGTTATCCGGCAACTCAACAAACGGGCTTTTTTGAGTGATACCGCCTCCACGCAACTCCTGGAGAAACCCATTGCACTCGACTATCATCCACCTTCGAAAACAAGGCGGGAAAGCAAATATTTCGGGCAATATATACGCCAGCAGGTTGATGACTGGGCTGAGGAAAATGGGTATAATCTCGATACCGATGGACTCACCATCTACACCACCATCGACTCTCGCCTGCAGCGGTATGCCCAGCAAGCCGTCGAAACAAAACTTGATTCTATTCAGGCTGTTTTTGAGGATGAATGGACCTCTCCCAACGGGGAGTTTTTAGACATCCTCTGGAATCGCTACCCCAATTTCCTGGGCAGCCTGATTGAAGAAACGGATCGCTATAAAAACGGATTTTCAAAATACAATACAGACCAGCGATCGGTTGTCATGGACAAGCTCAAGGCGGATGAAGCGTTCGTCGATTCCGTCATGCGCGACCGGATGCGCCTGGAGGCCGGCTTTGTGGGAATAGATCCCCAGAACGGGCATATCCTGACCTGGATCGGGGGCTCCAACTATGGAAATGTGCAGTTCGACCATGTCTATCAGTCCAAGCGGCAAACGGGATCCACCTTCAAGCCGTTTGTTTACACGGTAGCCATTGACAACGGCTACAAACCGTATCACCGGTTTTCAAACGAACCCGCCAGCTTCAAACAGAAGAACGGAAATACCTGGAGTCTGCGTAACTTCGGCGGCGAAAGCGGCGGTAAGGTTCCCCTCAGGGAGGGCCTGGCCCGCAGCCTCAACAACGTAACCGTCGCCCTCCTTCCCGAACTCGCCGGCGCCCCGGGCACCAACCGACTGGAAGATCTCATACCAGCGGCCCGCAAAATCAAACAGATGGCCCAGAACATGGGTATTGATATGGAAGGAGTCAAACCCTATCCCTCCATTGCCCTTGGAACGGCCGAAGTAACCCTTCTTGACCTGGTAAGCGCCTATACCACCTTCGCCAATCAGGGCGTGCACATCGAGCCTATAGCCATTACTCGTATCGAAGACAAAGCCGGGAATGTGGTCAAAGAGTATCAGCCGGAATTTCAGCAGGAGGTGATTAGCCCCGAAACCGCCTATATCATGATCGACATGATGCGTGGAGTCATCAACGGCGGGGAAGACTATTACGGAACGGGCGTTCGGCTGCGCAACAGCTATCAGGTAAAACAGGATATCGCCGGCAAGACGGGAACCACGCAAAATGCAGCCGATACCTGGTTTGTGGGTGTTACCCCCCACATTGTTATGGGGGCATGGGTTGGAGGAGCCGACCGTCGTATTCGTTTTCCCGTGAACAGCAGGACGGGGCAGGGAGCCCGAACCGCTCTCCCCATGGTGGGCCAATTCATCAAGCTGGCTTCCAATGATCCGGAAGCGCCCTGGAGCTTTGAGCCCTTCGAGCCCCCCCCCGGTTTTGTTATGCCCGAGCGGAATAACAACTTTCAAAACAATGGCAACAATACCGGAACCGGTCGTATTGACTGGTAGTGGAACAGGGGCGAATTCATCTGATATGGGCTGATCTGAACCTGCAAGAAGCAGGGGCTGCCCGTTTCAACTGCCTCATAGCTGCTCTTGTTGCAGTAAAGGTATGCCATCCCCATCCTTGTCTGTATCCGTTTCAGCCGGTGCATTGACTCACAAACCATGCTATGGGCATTCTGCGGCCTCTCGGACCATCGCATGTCTGTCCCGCTCCAGTTACCACCATAAAAAAAGGCGACCTCCGGGAGAGATCGCCTTCGACAAATATCAGAACCTGAGGCCTTTACTGGGTAGATACCGATACATCGGCATAAAGCCTGATCCGGTTTTTAGCCCGTTCAAGTGCTTTCTGGGCCCGGTCCTTGTCAATACCCTCACCGCCAGACTCCAGGCGCTCAAGGGCGCGTTCCTTGGCCGCTTTCGCCCGATCAATATCGATTTCCCCGACCGGTTCAGCAGCTTCCGCCAGCAGGTTCAGCGTATTATCCACGACTTCTACAAAACCGCCGGTGATCGCAAAATGCTGTTCTTCACCAGCAGCCTTTCGAACCACCACCTCACCCACTTCAAGTGTTGATATGATGTTGGCGTGAAGCGTCTTCACCTCAAAGCTGCCCAGCGTACCCGGCAATTTAACGCCGGTTACCTCGTCATCAAAGAGTGAACCTTCAGGAGTTAGAATCTGTGCTTTGAAACTGTTCATATTCTATATCCTTATTCTGCAGCTTCTTTCTCTTCAGCCAAGAGCTTTTCGCCCTTCTCTTCAGCCTCCTCAATGGTACCTACCATGTAGAAGGCATTCTCAGGCAGATGATCGAGTTCACCGTCAAGAATTTTCTTAAAGCCCTTGACCGTATCTTCGATGTTGATATACTTACCGGGTTGTCCCGTAAACTGCTCAGCAACAAAGAACGGCTGACTCAGGAACCGCTGGATGCGACGGGCACGGGCGACGGTTGTCTTGTCTTCATCCGAAAGCTCATCCATACCAAGGATTGCGATAATATCCTGCAAGTCCTTGTATTTCTGAAGAATTTCGATAACCCGCTGTGCCGTTTGGTAATGCTTCTTACCCACAATATGAGGATCCAGAATTCGTGAAGAGGAATCCAGGGGATCTACAGCAGGATAAATACCGATCTGCGTCAGCGCTCGACTCAATACCGTGGTAGCGTCCAGGTGAGCAAAAGTCGTTGCCGGTGCGGGATCGGTCAAGTCATCCGCCGGTACGTAAACGGCCTGGACTGAAGTAATGGATCCTCCCTTTGTTGAGGTAATGCGCTCCTGCAAATCACCCATCTCGGTAGCCAGCGTGGGCTGGTAACCCACGGCCGACGGCATTCGTCCCAGCAGGGCCGATACCTCGGAACCTGCCTGTGTAAAGCGGAAAATGTTGTCAATGAAAAGCAGAATGTCGCGCGAAACTTCCTCGCGGAAATATTCGGCCAGCGTCAAACCGGAAAGTGCCACACGTGCACGCGCTCCCGGCGGCTCGTTCATCTGGCCAAAAACAAAAGTGGCCTTGGATTCCTTGAGCGCTTCCTTGTCAACTTTCTCAAGCTCCCAGTTGCCACTCTCAAAGGCTTCCTTGAAGGCTTCACCGTAATCAATAATATCAGCCTCAAGCATCTCACGAAGCAAGTCATTCCCCTCGCGGGTACGCTCGCCTACTCCGGCAAACACTGACAAACCACCATGTCCCTTGGCAATATTATTAATGAGCTCCTGAATAAGAACCGTTTTTCCTACTCCGGCACCACCGAACAATCCGGTTTTGCCCCCTTTGGCATAAGGACACAACAAGTCGATAACTTTGATACCCGTCTCAAGCATTTCGGTCGAGGTTGCCAGATCTTCAAAATCAGGGGCGGGCCGGTGGATGGGATATTTGCGGTCCCCTTTCGGCGCCTCAATGCCATCAATGGGCTCACCGACAACATTAAAGACACGTCCCCGGATATCTTCGCCAACTGGCATGGAAATCGGAGCACCCGTATCAACTACCTCTGTCTGCCTGACCAAACCATCAGTAGAATCCATGGCAATCGTACGAACACGGCTTTCTCCCAAGTGCTGGGCAACTTCCAGGTACAGTTTAGAATTATCTTCTCGTTCGATGTAGAGTGCGTTTAATACAGGTGGAATATCTCCCTGATCAAAGTCGACATCCACAACCGGACCAATAACCTGTGCAACGGTTCCTTTATTCATTATTTATAGTGGATTGTAATGAGTTAAGTATTGATAATTTCGTTTTGATGACAAAATCTTCCATGACTATGGAAGCGGCAAAATTAGCCTTTTTCCTGTGAAAATGAAAGTAATAAGCCAATTTATTTTCCTCCAGTGCAAAAATAATGGATGAATTTCACCGGACTTCCAACTGAAGATTCAAGCCTACCCATGGGGCTTCCGGGTCTATGCCACCACCGCATGTGTCTTCAGCAGGAAATATCTTATAACTGTTGCCAGGAAATTTGCCTATCTAATAATATTTTTACTAGCTTGTGAGCTACGAATCATTTTTTTACATCTACCAAGGAACACAGAAAAAGTAGAGGGAGTTATACTAACGGGCCAAAATACCTAAGCATGCTGCACCCTGGCAATCTAACTACATTTCTCATCCAACGAAACAGGTGATCATCATGGCAACATACCTTCATCAGTCAATACGATCGATAACCCGCAACATATGCCTTGCAGGGATTTTACTCATATATACCCTACCGCTGAGTGCACAGGACCTGGATGTGCCTTACGTACCCACCCCGAACGAGGTGGTGGAAAAAATGCTTGATCTTGCCGAGGTCCAGTCTGATGACTATGTAATAGACCTGGGATCCGGCGATGGACGTATTGTTATTGCAGCAGCCAAGCGTGGAGCCTCCGGCCATGGAATCGACCTGGACCCCAAACGTATTGCGGAGGCGCGGAAAAATGCAACCATGGCTGAGGTAGATGACAAAGTCATGTTCAAACAGCAGGATATCTTTGAAACCGACTTTCGGGAGGCCTCCGTCATAACGATGTACCTGCTTCCTTCAGTCAATAAAAAGCTGCGTCCCCGCCTCCTCGATGAGCTGCGTCCCGGCACTCGCCTGGTGTCGCACAGCTTCGATATGGGCGATTGGGAACCCGACCAGGAAGTAACGCTTTCATCAGAAAGCAGCAACCGAACGCACAGCATTTTTTACTGGGTCGTCCCGGCCAAAGTGGATGGGAGCTGGCAGTGGTCGGCCGAGAACACCACCTTCAATATGAACATCGATCAAAAATATCAAGAGATCATCGTATCCCTGAAGGATGAAAACGGGACTTCCTACGATATTCAGGATAAGAAGCTCGAAGGAGAACGTATCACGTTCCAGGCTCTCAACGGCAACGAACGCTTTGTATACAGCGGGCGCATAAGCGGTGATAACATCGAGGGAACGATGCAACATCATTCCACCAACGACAAAACCGTCTCTGACTGGTCTGCTACGCGGCAGTAGCCTCCAGCCACAGCAAATTTAACAGCCTTATATATGCAAGACAGCGACCCGGGACAGCCGAGGCAGATCTTCAATAATCTGAGTGCGGCTGCAGTCGTTATCGGCATTGTTGTGGGCATCGGCATATTCCGCCTGCCCTCCATGGTTGCCCAGAATGCATCCTCTGAGTTGCATTACCTCGGGTTCTGGCTTGCCGGGGGTATTATCTCGATACTCGGGGCCCTCTGTTATGCCGAGCTGGCTTCCGCCAAACCGGACGCCGGAGGGGAGTATCATTTCCTGACCGAGGCGTATGGCCCGGCCATGGGATTTCTCTTTTCATGGGGACGAATGTCGGTCATTCAAACCGGCTCTATCGCTCTTGCCGCCTTCATCCTGGGCGACTATGCGGCCACTATATATTCCCTCGGGCCACAGAGTTCCGCTATCTATGCAGCTATTACGGTTATCACCCTGACCGGGCTCAACATCTGGGGTACCCAGCCATCCAAGAATGTCCAAAACCTACTGTCGTCACTTATCGTCATCGTTCTTCTTGCAGCGGGTATCTCCGGGCTGATCGAAGAGCCGATGGCCTGGGGCAACAGCAACTCGGGAGGTGTCAACACCTCGGCCGGTGCCGCTATGATCTTTGTCCTGCTGACCTACGGGGGATGGAATGAGGGCGTATATCTTTCTGCTGAGCTCAAGGAGGTACGCCAAAACATCAGCCGGGTACTGCTCCTGGCCCTCGCGACCATCACTGTTTTATACCTGCTCATTAACGTCGCCTACGTGCAGGTACTGGGAATGGAGACCCTTCGAAATTCTGCCACCATCGGCGTCACACTCAGTGACCGCATCGTGGGTTCGGGCGGAGCCTACATAATGGCACTCTTTGTCATCATCTCAGCCTTGTCTACTGCCAATGCAACCATTATTACCGGAGCCCGAACCAACTACGCACAGGGGCGCGATTTCCCTCTTCTTGGATTTCTGGGTCGATGGAATACAACAGCCAACGCTCCCGTTAATGCCCTCCTGTTACAGGGCGGAATTGCCCTGGCCCTGGTGGGGCTGGGAAGCTTTACCCAGGAAGCCGTCTCTACCATGGTGGATTATACTGCACCCGTATTCTGGTTTTTTATCCTTCTCACCACGGCCTCCCTGTTCATTTTCCGTCAGCGGACGGATGCCAGCTACAACCCGGGTTTTCATGTACCTTTCTACCCCCTGACCCCCATCCTCTTTATGCTTGTCTGCCTCTATCTTCTCTATTCAAGCGTAGTTTTTACCGGCGCCGGGGCCCTCATCGGCATTGGAATACTGCTGCTCGGATTGCCGGTTTATGCCCTGGCCAGGAAGAGAACAGCATAGCGAGCAGCTATGTTATTACCGGATCGACCGAATTTCATGATTCTTCATTAGCAACTCCCCTCCTAAAACTGTATTTTTTGCAACCTTGGTTGTCCATTTATTTTTGAATTATATGGCTGCATTTTAAGAATGGCCCCCGGTATCGGCAGCAACGCATTCGTCAGTTATGGTCAGCTAAGATCACCAGAAAGTTTAACCTAAAATTGGATATTGCATTGGATACTGAAGCATCTGCTCGTTCTGTCAGCGTAGAAATATTAATTGATTTTGATGAAAATAATGTCCTGGATTATTCAGCTGCCAATCAGCTTGATGCACGAGGCCGTGCTGAAGTACGTGAATATGTGCAAAACATTCTCAGACGCCGCTCCTACCTCGATTTCCTGATCGATGAGTTTTCAAATGTCAAAATCGTGGAGATGAAGTCCAGTTTAAAAAATATTCTCCGGCTGGGCATCTATGATATGATTTTCATGGACAGCACTCCCGATTATGCGGCCATTAATGAGTCTGTTGAAATTGCCAAGCTTAAACTTGGCTCCCGTACAGGTGATCTTACCAATGCCATCATGCGCAACCTGCAGCGCGATATCAATAATCTGCCCAAGCCATCTTTTGAAGATCGCACCAAGCTGGTGGCCACCACATTTTCACATCCGGAATGGCTGGTGAAGCGATGGACGAAGCGTTTTGGCGAACGCGAAGCTTTTCAGCTGATGCAGGCCAACAACCAGCGCCCCAATTATTACATACGAGCAAATAATCTGCGTACCAAGACCAAAAACTTCCGCCTCCGCATGACCAAGCATGGTATCACTTTTACGGAGAGCGACTGGCTGCCCGGATATTTCCAGGTAGACAGTGTGGCTCCCTTTATCAGCAAAGGCTGGCTAGACAAGGGCTTTTGCCAGGTTCAGGATATTGCTGCCGGCTTTGCTCCCTTCCTGCTCCACCCCCAGCCGGGCGAAAACATTTATGACCTCTGTGCCGCACCGGGCACAAAAAGTATCTTGATGGCTGACCTTATGAACGCCGAAGGCAGTATCCTGGCCGTCGACATCTCTTCTGAGCGACTGGACAAGCTGGCTGAAAGTGCCCTCTCCTACCATGCGGAAAATATCCGGGTACGTCGTGCCGACGTAACGGAACTAACGCTGGAAGAGGCCGACGGCGTGCTTCTGGACGCTCCATGTACCGGAACCGGCGTGCTAAGCAAACGGGCCGACCTTCGCTGGCGTCGAGACGAGGAAAGCCTAAAGAATGCTGTCGAACTGCAGAAAAAGCTTCTGGATTCGGCTGCCAGGATGGTCAAGAAAGGAGGACGCCTGGTCTACAGTACCTGCTCACTGGAAGAAGAAGAGAATATGGATCAGGTTATGAACTTCCTTGACCGGCATGAGAATTTCGAGCTTCAGACAGTAGAGGGATATGTGCCTGACGAAGTCATGGTGGATGGCGGATTTGGCTACCAGACCTTCCCCCACAAACATCAGTGCGATGGTCATTTTGGGGTGTTATTGAAAAGAGTAAACTAACCCTCTTTGTCATTGGTAATCTAGCAGCTCGAACATCGTGGCCCGGCGCCCGTCCTGTTCGAGCTGTACCATCTTATAAGAAGAGCGATTTCATAAATCACTCAACATCTTCTCTCCTTTTTCTTATCTTCCTTTTCTAAAATCGAAACCTGTTTAACACCTAACATATTTCCTCATTTTGAGTACTTCAGTATCCCAAACAAGCATTCCAAAGCATTTTGATCCCGCCAGCGTTGAAGAGAAATGGTATCGTTTCTGGGAGGAAAACGGTTTTTTTCATTCCGAACCTGATGACAGAGAATCCTATACCGTCGTGATTCCACCGCCCAACGTCACGGGAGTGCTTCATATGGGACACATGCTCAACAATACCATTCAGGACGTGCTGGTTCGTCGTGCACGCATGCTCGGGAAGAATGCCTGCTGGGTGCCCGGAACCGACCACGCCTCCATTGCCACGGAGGCCAAAGTGGTGCAGAAGCTACGGAAAGAAGGCATCACCAAAGCGGATCTCACGCGTGAAGAGTTTCTGGAGCACGCCTGGGAGTGGACCGATGAGCACGGCGGAATCATCCTGCAGCAGCTTCGGAAATTAGGGGCCTCTTGCGACTGGGAGCGTACCCGTTTTACCCTGGAGGATGACCTCTATGAGTCTGTTATTGACTGTTTTATCGAACTCTACGACCGGGGGTATATCTACCGCGGCAAGCGTATGATCAACTGGGATCCTGAAGCACAAACAGCCCTCTCCGATGAAGAAGTGATCCACCGGGAAGAACAGTCAAAGCTGTACCATGTACGTTATAGAATTAAGAACAGCGCGGAGTGGGTTACCATTGCTACCACGCGTCCCGAGACCATTCTGGCGGATACGGCCGTCTGTGTTCATCCCGAGGATGAACGCTACCAAAACCTCATAGGCAAGACCGCCATCATCCCCATTGTAGAGCGGGAGGTGCCTGTCATTGCGGATGAGTATGTGGACATGGAATATGGAACGGGCTGCCTGAAAATCACACCGGCTCACGACGAAAATGACTATCAGATCGGGCAGAAGCACGATCTTGAAATTATTGACATGCTGAATCCTGACGGCACTTTGAGTGAGGCGGCAGAACACTATATCGGCAGCGACCGGTTTGAGGCACGGCAGCGGATCATCGATGAACTTGAAGAACGGGAACAGCTGGTTGACACAGAAAAGATAAACAACAAAATAGGTTATTCAGAGCGAACGGATGCGGTCATCGAACCCCGCCTGTCACTTCAGTGGTTTTGCAGGATGGACGAACTCTCCAGGCCGGCTCATGAGAATGTAATGAACGACAACATCCAGTTCCACCCGGCAAAGTTTAAAAACTCATACAACCACTGGATGGAAAACATCCGGGACTGGTGCATTTCAAGACAGCTGTGGTGGGGACAGCGCATTCCAGCCTGGTACTACGGCCACGGAAAGGATGATTATGTTATTGCCAAAACCGAAAATGAAGCGCTCGAGAAAGCCCGGGAAAAATCTGGCACTCCCTCCCTGGGCCGCGACGATATCCGCCAGGATGAGGATGTACTCGACACCTGGTTTTCCTCCTGGCTGTGGCCCATAACAGTCTTTGATGGTATCAAGGATCCCGACAACGAAGAGATCAACTACTACTACCCTACCGATGATTTGGTAACAGCCCCCGAGATTATGTTTTTCTGGGTGGCCCGCATGATCATCGCCGGCTATGAATTCCGCAATGAAAAACCATTCAGTAACGTTTACTATACAGGCATTGTCCGTGACAGCCAGCGGCGGAAAATGTCAAAGTCACTGGGAAACTCCCCGGACCCCATCAAGCTGATGGAACAATACGGGGCGGACGGAGTGCGGGCAGGCATGCTTTTTTCCTCTCCCGCAGGCAATGACTTACTCTTTGAGGAACAGCTCTGTGAACAGGGCCGGAATTTTGCCAACAAGATCTGGAATGCTTTTCGCTTCCTTTCCATGAATAAAAAGGAAGAGACAGACTACAGTCCCGAGCTCCGTATTGATGAGTCGAACCTTGTTGACCGGTGGATGTTCTCCCGGCTGCACGAAACCATTGATGCCATCAATAACGATATGGAGTCGTTTCGCATCAATGAAGCACTGCATAAAATTTATTCACTGATCTGGGACGACTTCTGCGACTGGTATATTGAGCTTATCAAGGCGGATGAGCGGGGCGCTAAAATTCCCGCAGACCGGCTGGCAAGGGGACTGAACTTCTTCGAGCAGCTTATGAAACTGCTTCATCCTTTTATGCCGTTTATAACCGAGGAGATATGGCAGCATATTCGTCCCAGAGAAACCGGGGAAGCAATGATCGTTGCCTCCTGGCCGCAATTTGATAGCACTGCGGTATCAGAAGATGACCAGGCCCTCTTCGGCACTATCCAGCGGATCATTTCCGCTGTACGGAATATCCGCGCTGAATTCAAAATGAGTCCCAACGATGAGATTGAGCTGCTAATCAACGCTAAAGATAAACAGACGGAAGAGGCATTCCGCCAAAATAGCTGGATCTTTGAGAAACTGCAGACTATCGCACGTTTCGAGGTGAAAGCGGGCTTGAGCAAACCCGGCACCTCCGCTTCAGCCGTGGTAGAAGGTTCTGAAATTTTTGTGCCTCTTGAAGGCTTCGTGGATATCGAGAAAGAACGGGAACGCATCCAAAAGGAAATTAACCGGCTGGAAGGCTTCTTGAAATCAGTTGAAGGAAAGCTCAGCAACGAGGGTTTTATCAATAATGCCCCCGAGGCGGTGGTTCAGCGCGAACAGAACAAGAAACAGGATACAGAGACAAACCTTGAAAAGCTGCGCGGTATTCTATCAGAACTCACCGCATAGCATAGGGCGGGGCGGCGAATACCGCATCTCCCGCTCGGGAAGCTGCCCTCTGTTTGATTCACATATAAAAATATTTTTACAGTTAGCATATGCCTCGAGAACCCGAATTTATTCACGACCTGAATGATGAACAGCAACGTGCCGTTCGGCATACTAATGGTCCCCTGTTAATTGTTGCCGGGGCCGGAAGTGGAAAAACACGGGTATTAACCTACCGTATTGCCTACCTCATTCAACAGCAGAAGGCCTCCCCCAACGAGATCCTGGCCTTGACGTTTACCAACAAGGCAGCCAAGGAGATGAAAGAACGCATCAAGCAGCTCATTGGCGATGAAGCCCGGCGCCTCTGGATGGGAACATTCCACTCCGTCTTTTCCAAGATACTGCGTTTTGAGGCTGAAAAAATCGGCTTTACCTCTAATTATTCCATTTACGATACGGATGATTCCAAAAATGCCATCAAGCAGCTGCTGCGGGAAAATAACTATGACCCGAAGGAGATCCGCCCGCGAACCATTCAGCGCCTGATCAGCGATGCCAAGAATGAGCTGATCCACCCGGACCATTACCAGGAGAAATTTGTTCACAGCACCCTGGATGACATCACGGCAAAAATCTACGGACAATATGTTGAGCGGCTGAAGCATAACAATGCCATGGATTTTGATGACCTGCTCATCAAACCCATCGAACTGTTTCAAAAGCATGAAGAGGTCCTTGAAAAGTACCAGGATCGGTTCAAGTATATCCTGATTGATGAGTACCAGGATACCAATCACGCGCAGTACAAGGTAACCAACATGCTTGCAAGTAAATACCAGAATCTGTGTGTTGTGGGCGATGACGCCCAGAGTATCTATTCGTTCCGCGGAGCCGATATCCGCAATATTCTTGATTTTAAAAATGATTATGAAGATGCCGTAGAGATCCCGCTCGAACAAAACTACCGTTCTACCAAGGCTATTTTGAAAGCTGCGGACTCTATCATCAAGCGGAACAAAAGTCAGCTTGACAAAACGCTCTGGACCGACAACGACATGGGTGATACCATCACCATGCTCGACAACTATGACGAGCGTGACGAGGCCAACCGGGTGGCCAACTATATCAAGGAACTGAAGGCCCGCAAGGGATATGATTACAACGACTTCGCCGTTCTGTATCGAACAAACTACCAGAGTCGCGTCTACGAGGAGACTTTTCGCCGCAAAGGAGTTCCCTACCAGCTGGTGGGCGGACTTTCGTTCTATCAACGCAAGGAAATCAAGGATATCCTGGCGTATTTGACGCTTCTCATCAATCCGGACGACGACACCAATCTCGTCCGCATCATCAATGAGCCCTCGAGGGGGATTGGCAACAAGTCGCTGCATGATCTCATGGCCCAGGCTCGGGCTAAAAATCAGTCGCTGTGGCGCATCCTGGAAAATGTGGAAGCCATAGACCTCTACAAGCCCGCTGAAAACAGCGTTAAGAAGTTTGTGTCGATGATCAACGAGCTGAAACGGGATATGGAGAACGGAAAACGGCTCGTGGATATCACGAAAAAACTGTTGGAAAAGTCGGGATACATGAAAGCGCTGGTCGAGGAAAATTCCCCCAAGTCGATGTCGCGCCGTGAAAACATCCTGGAGCTTGAAAACGCGATCTCCTATTTCGAAAAAAATAATACCAATCCATCGCTGAGCTCTTTTCTTCAGGAGATCAGTCTCATTACCGATACTGACAAATACGATGAAGATAAGCCAGCCGTAACCATGATGACGGTGCATGCAGCCAAAGGACTGGAGTTTCCGGCCGTCTTTGTGGTAGGGTTGGAAGAGGAACTTTTCCCCGTCGGGAGTAGGGATAATGAAGAGGTCAATATTGAGGAGGAGCGCCGTCTCTTTTATGTGGCCATTACACGGGCCGAGGAAGTGCTCTTTTTCAGTCACTGCCGCAGCCGTTACAAATACGGGGAAGAACAGCGGAAGCGTCGCTCACGTTTTTTGGACGAGGTGAGTCCCGATGTTGTACGGACTGAAACAGGCGCCTCCATTAAGCAGAATAAGAAGAAGCTGGGCCAGAGCAATCAAACCAATCACAACTCTTCAGGCACCACGATAGAGTACGACTGGAAAAAACCTCTTTACCAGAAAAACAACCGGTCTTCGAACAATACTCAAATTCACTACGACAATCCCGATGAAGATCCGTTCCAGGTAGGAGCTAAAGTGGAACATAATATTTTCGGTCCCGGTAAAATAATTAGCCGGAGTGGGCAAGGTGAACGCACCAAAGTCGTTATCTATTTTACAGAGCGGAAGCAGCGCAAAACCCTGATGCTGCGGGTAGCCAAACTCCGTGTAGTCGGTTAGTATAAAACAGATCATCCATTGACAAAGGAACACCTTATTTCATCACATAAAGAGACACGGGCTTGGCTGTCGGCCTTCACCTTTCTGGTACTTGCACTGAGCACCCGGCTCGTCTGTGCCCAGCCGGCCATCACCGCCGAAAGCATTGGGCTGGGCGGAGGTGGAACGGCATACCTGAACGGACCCGAAACCACCTTTTGGAATCCGGCCAACCTGATGATTTCCGACCGTCCCGGCAACTTCCACATTGGAATTGGTCAAAGTGCACTCCAGTACAAACCTGTTCTCGCTGGCCGTTCATTACAGCATCAGCTATCAAATTTCATCGACGGCTACCAGCCCTACGAACGTAAAGCAGTCCGCATAAGCCCCTGGAAGCAAAACCGTATTCTCAATACCCATTTCCCTGACCATACACTCCGATCGCAGAACAGTCAACGGGCCGACATGGTCCTTGCGGGGGCCCTTTGGCAGCGGAAAGACTATGCCCTCTCCATCGCCTTGCGTGCCCGCTATGCTTCGATGACCACCACGGGACGCGGCTGGTACGACGACCGGTTTATTGAACAGAACGATCGCCAGGTTCGAGATTTTACACTGTCGCAGCGTCGCAGCGAATTTTATGAGCTTGCCGTGGGTTATGCCCAGGAGTTTACCTTTATCAATGGACTGATTCCACGACTGAACAAGCTCTATATCGGCATTTCTCCCAAAATCATCCTTGCCGGTCCCACCTTTCAGGCCGACTATAAGGCGCAATACCTGCGCGAAGATAAACCGGGCATCCGTCATACCTTTATTTCCGATTTCAAGCTGCATAGCTCCGGCAATTTCAGCAGGTTAATATCCGACTACCTGCAGGTACAGAATCCCCGCGACGCTGTCCGCCAAAACCTCAGCTGGGATTATCAATTCCAGCCAACGGGTTACGGTGTCGGTTTTGACTTTGGTTTCAACTATGTAATACCCCTGAATGGCAATTCCCCAGCCAGTGCTGGCTCCACAAGCCGCCCTCCCCTCCACAAGTCGCTGCGGTTGGCCTTCTCACTGAACGATATAGGTGCCATCCGGTATTATGATCAGCCCCTGGCCCTATCTTCTCCCGCTGACACCGCACATGCTGATCTTCAGGCATCGAGCAACACCATTTTTGTGGGAACGGGCGGCCAGTATATCAACCACCTCCACCAGGCGAAACTGCTTCCCAATCCCCTGCTTGCTGCGCCTCAGCGATCCGAAAACAATTACACATCTCTTCTTCCCACATCTTTGAATGCGGGGCTGCTACTCGATCTTTCACAGTTGCGGTTCATGGGAGACATTAGCCTCGGCCTTAACAATTCCGCGTTTACGAAGTCTGGACTATCCGCACAGCTGGGGGCCGAATTCCGTCCCGTTCAGCAGGTTCCCATTCGCCTGGGAACCCGTTTTGCTGCTGAACAGCCTTTTCAGATGGGCTTTGGAACCGGCATAGAAACAGAGCACTGGGATTTTGCGATCAGCGCTCGGGCCCTGTTTTACCGGGAATCTTCCCAGACAACCATCGGGAGCGGAGCTTTTGGCGGACTCCAGCTTCACTTTTAGCACATATTACTGCCAAGCTGTCAATTAAGACTCCATATTCTGCAACATTTTGTTATTTTGCCAGTAAGCATGACTAATTGGTAGGCAGAATGACCTTGGCTCCTTATTTGCATCTTACGTATCATAAAATATGAACCATTTACTAAATTATTGCTTACATGAAGGATATGTTCAAGAATATTATGAACTTTGAGGATATCGACGATCAACTGGAAGATTTTGAGCAAGCAATACCTTTGATGTCCGAGGAGGAAGAGAAGGCACTTACGGAGTCTGAGATTCCCGATGAGCTGCCGTTACTTCCGCTTAAAAACACGGTTCTTTTCCCGGGCGTGGTCGTTCCTATTACCGTAGGCCGCGACCGTTCCCTTGAGCTTGTCAAGGAAGCTTATGAATCTGATAAAACCATCGGGGTTGTCAGTCAGAAAGACGAAGAAGATGAAAACCCCAGTCCAAAGGACCTTTACGAGGTCGGAACAGTGGCCCAGATCCTTAAGCTCATTAAAATGCCCGATGGCAGCAAAAGCATTGTGATCCAGGGCAAGACCACCTTCAAGGTGGACGAATTCCTACAAGAGGAACCCTATTTCAAGGCCAGGGTGAGCCCCTATCGTCAGGAAATGGACCTTGAAGGCGTCGAACTGGACGCCTCTATCCGTTCGGTTAAAGAAACGGCGTCAAAGATCGTTAACCTGTCGCCCAATATCCCTTCGGAAGCGTCCATTGCCATCAATAACATAAGCAGTCCCATTTTCCTGCTGAACTTCATCTCCTCCAACCTGAATGTATCCACAGCGGATAAGCAGGAAGTGCTGGAGATTCGCACCTTCTCCACGCGCATGGAGCGTGTCATGGAATTCCTTAACAAAGAACTTCAGGTGCTGAACCTGAGCGAGGAGATCCGTACCAAGGTAAAATCCGATATCGATGACCAGCAGCGCGATTTTTACCTGCGCCAGCAGATGAAAGCAATTCAGGAGGCGCTTGGCGAAGACGGAGAGCACCAGGAGGTAGAAAAGCTGCGCAAGCGTGCCAAAGAAAAGAACCTACCGGAAGAGGCCCAGGAAACCGTCGATAAAGAAATCACCCGGCTGGAACGCACCCCCAATTCATCACCGAACTACGGGGTCATTCACAGCTATATCGAGTGGATTCTGGACCTGCCGTGGGATCGTTATTCCGAAGACAACCTTGACCTGGAAAATGCCCAGAAGGTTTTGGATGAAGATCACTATGGTCTGGACAAGGTGAAAAAACGTATCATTGAATATCTGGCCGTACTCAAGCTGAAAAGTGATATGAAGGCGCCCATCCTTTGCTTCTACGGTCCTCCGGGCGTGGGTAAGACCTCGCTTGGAAAATCAATTGCCCGTGCGCTGAACAGAAAATTCGACCGTTTTAGCCTAGGCGGCATTCATGACGAAGCAGAAATACGAGGACACCGACGCACCTACATTGGAGCCCTGCCCGGACGCATACTGCGATCTATGAAAAAGGCAGAGACGGCTAATCCCGTCATAATGCTCGATGAAATTGACAAAGTTGGCTCAGACTACCGCGGGGATCCCACCTCGGCACTGCTTGAGGTCCTCGACCCTGAGCAGAATGACAGCTTCACCGACAACTATCTCGAACTGGAGTACGACCTTTCGAAGGTACTGTTTATTGCTACGGCAAACTCGCTGGATACCATTCCCGCTCCCCTGCGCGACCGTATGGAAATTATCAATATCAGCGGTTATACCCTGCAGGAGAAGTCCCAGATTGCCAAGGAACATCTCATTCCCAAGCAGATTAAAGAGAATGGACTGACTGAAGATAAGATTAAGATTACCCACCAGGGCCTTGAGAAAATCATCGAACAATATACCCGTGAATCGGGGGTCCGCTCCCTCGAACGCCAGATAGGATCGGTCTGTCGTGGGGTCGCAGCCAAAATAGCCAAAGGCGATGAAGGGCCGCATACCGTGGGAGTCAATGAACTCCAGGAGTATCTGGGCAAGCGCAAATACTTCTCTGAGGTTGCTGAACGAACCAAGGTCCCCGGTGTAGCAACAGGACTGGCGTGGACGCCTTATGGAGGCGATATACTCTTCATTGAGGCCAGCGTTTCCAAGGGAAGCGGAAAACTGCATATTACAGGACAGCTCGGTGATGTGATGAAAGAATCAGCCATGCTGGCAATGTCTTACCTGAAGGCTCATTCCGAGGAGCTGAATATTCCCGAAGAGGCGTTCAAGTACTGGGATCTGCATATTCACGTACCCAAAGGCGCTGTGCCCAAGGATGGTCCTTCGGCCGGGGTATCGATCTTTTCGGCTGTGGCATCCATCTTTACCCAGCGCAAGGTCAAAGGTACGCTGGCTATGACCGGCGAAATCACCCTTCGCGGACTCGTATTGCCGGTGGGCGGTATCAAGGAAAAAGTGCTCGCTGCGAAACGAGCCGGTATTCAGAAGGTATTGCTGCCTCAGAAGAATGAAAAAGATGTGGAAGAGATAGACAAGGAAGTTATGGGTGACCTGGAAGTTCAATACCTGGAGCGGATGGATCCACTGCTGGATATTGTTCTGGAAAAGGAATCCGTTGCTGACCCGGCTGAACGGTTCAAAGTCAGCGAGGAATATAAATCGCAGAATGGTAAAAATTCCAAGAAAAGCGATTCCACCGAAGAGACCACTTTAATGGAATAAGGAACATGCGCCTCTGTTTTTCTGCATGTACAAGTCACCTCGATTTATCGGGGTGACTTTTTTATGTTATATTGACCAAAAATTATAAATAACCATAACCACTTGGAATACCGAGGACGTGTTGTAGAGTCAACGGGACGCTGGTACGAAGTCTCGTACCAACAGGATGAGGGCATGGAAAACATAAGCTGTCGTCTTCCGGGTCGATTTCGTCTTGAAGATCAGAAGCTCACCAATCCAATTGCTGTGGGCGACTTTGTGCAGTTCAGTATCAATGAGGATGGTACCGGTCGTATTGAAAAGATCGAGGATCGCAGGAATTACCTGATCCGTGAATCAACCCACCACCAGGAAGGCAACCAAATACTGGCCGCCAATATCGACCGCGCCTATGTTGTTCAGGCGATCAGACAACCAATTCTCAAGCGGGGATTCCTGGATCGCTTTCTGGTAACCTGCGAAGCCTACCAGATTCCGGCCCGCATCGTCTTGAACAAAATGGACCTGGCCACCGAGCAGGACCAGGCCTTTATTGATGATTTTACAGAACTCTATGATTCCCTCGGCTACCATGTCCTCCTTACCAGCATCTACGATGAGCCATCGCTGGAGAAACTGAAGGATGATCTGCGCGATAAAACCTCGGTCTTTGTGGGACCTTCAGGAGTTGGCAAAACCAGTCTGCTAAACCATATAGAGCCATCCATCGACCGTAAAGTGGGAGCAATTTCCCATTATAACGAGAAAGGCATACACACCACTACCTTTGCCAAGCTGCTCCCCCTTCACTTTGGAGGATACCTGGTGGATACTCCCGGTATCCGTGAATTCGGCCTC
The DNA here is from genome assembly GCF_900182555.1 of Fodinibius sediminis. Taxonomy (GTDB): domain Bacteria; phylum Bacteroidota; class Rhodothermia; order Balneolales; family Balneolaceae; genus Fodinibius; species Fodinibius sediminis. The sequence goes on from NZ_FXTH01000002.1 coordinate 246,724, forward strand.
GTTAACATTGAACCCTGGGAACTCTCCCTCTTTTTTCCAGAGATGCTCGAATATCGACAGCAGTGCAAGTTCAACAACTGCACCCACAGCCATGAGCCCGGATGCGGTGTGGTTAACGCTTTTAAAGAGGGACATATCCATCCCGACCGCTACGACTCCTATCTCAACATCCTCGATTCTCTGGAAGAAGACTGACCGGCGGGCGAAAGTTCCGCTTCGTACCTGTCTTGTATCATAGATGGATGCACCGGCAAATGAACTGGCCGGAAAGTTTTGGAACTAAACGGGCAATTCGTTGTTTAAATAAGGGCAGGCGTCCCATAGTTTTACTCACTTTCTTCAATTATTTCCAACATTATTCCTCACGCTATGAATAAAACGATATATGCCATCATCAGTTTTGGTTTCCTTTTAATAGCAGGGGCTTCTCCTCTACGAGCCCAGCTCGACAATGCCGGAACCATTATCAAGGCGTCCGCCACCGAGCAGGGCCGGCAGGATGCCAACACGCTTCTAAAAGCCTATTTTAAGCCCATCGGTAAAGGATTTGGTACGGACCTCAACACCGGCTGGTTCAATACGGCAAAGACCCACAGCCTGCTGGGTTTTGATCTGACCGTCAGTGCCAGTGTAGCCCGGGTCCCCGGCAGTGATCGCTCCTTCAACGTACAGAAACTGAATTTGAAAGAACTGGAATATATCGAAGAGGAATCGACCTCACCGGTCACTCCCACCGCCTTCGGTCCCGGCGAATCAAATACTACCATGGGCGCCTACTATTCGTACACCAACCCGCAGACGGGCGAGCAACAGCGGGAGCGGGTGGACTTTGAAATGCCCGCGGGTACCGATGTCCCCTATGTGCCTGCCCCCATGGTACAGGCAAGCGTGGGCTTTATCAAAGGAACCGATGTAACGGTACGCTATGTACCTCCCCTTGATCTTCCCAACGATATCAAGCTGGACCTCTGGGGAGTCGGGCTCAAACATGACATCACAGAGTGGCTGCCTGGCGGTAAGCTTATCCCGGTCAATATTTCACTGCAAGCCGGTTATACCAAGCTGAACTCTTCTATTGCTTTTAATGTTGATCCGGAGCAGGGCGCTGATGTGGAAAACAACTATGATCCCTCTACCTGGAATGGACAAAAAGCAGCCCTGCGCACCAATGCCTTTACCGTGAACGCCCTGGTCGGCAAGACCCTCCCTTTCATCTCCTTGTATGGAGGCATCGGCTACGAAACCTCAAGCCTGGTCATCGACACCCCGGGTTCATATCCCGTGACCGTTCCTAATGAAGATTTTCCCGACCAGTCGAGCCAACCTAAAAAAATAAAAAAGGTCGATAACCCTATTGATATCTCCTATGACAAAAACAGCTCTTTTCGTGGGCTGGTAGGAACACGAATCAAGCTGGCCTTCTTTAATGTCACTGCGTCCTATACCCTCTCAAAATATCCCGTTGGTCAGGTCGGCGTGGGATTCAGTTTCCGGTAAGCCCCCCCTGTGGCGGCCCGGGCATGAGGCTGGCAGACCAAGCTTTGATAATACAGGGAAAACCGATCCTCGAATAGGTCAGGCACAGAAAACGGGATCCGGGGGCCTTCGCGTCGAATTTAATGGGCTTCCAGCCAGTTATCGGCCAGCCCCATCTCCACCTCCAGGGGTACAGCCAGCTCATAGGCCGATTCCATAAGATCCTTGAGTTTTCCGGGCACTTCATCCGCCTCTTCATCCGGTATGCTGAAGATAAGCTCATCGTGAACCTGCAGCAGCATGCGTGAGCCAAGCCCCTCCGTCTCAATATACCGCTGGATGTTGATCATTGCGGCTTTGATGATATCAGCTGCCGTACCCTGTATGGGCATGTTAATAGCCGTCCGTTCGGCAAAAGCCCGTACATTCCAGTTGCCGGAAGTGATCTGCGGGATATAGCGACGTCGACCCATCAACGTTTTGACGTACCCATGCTCTTTGGCGAATGCCTTGGTTTCATTAATATAATCGAGGATGCCCGGAAAGCGCTCAAAATACTGATCGATCATTTCCTGTCCCTCACTGTTGCTGATGCCCAGCCGCCGGGCGAGCCCATAGGCACTGACCCCATAGGGAATACCAAAGTTGACTTCCTTGGCTTTCCGGCGCTGGTTCGCGGTCACTTCATCCAAAGACGCCAACCCGAAGATCTCCTTGGCTGTCCGGGCGTGAATGTCCTCCCCGTTGTTAAAGGCTTCAATCATGTTCTTGTCTTTGGCGATGGAGGCAATCACGCGAAGCTCCACTTGCGAATAATCAGCCGAGAGCAGCTGACGGCCCTCCCCGGCGGTGAAAGCCTTCCTTATTTCACGTCCCCTTTTGGTTCGAATGGGGATGTTCTGCAGGTTGGGGTTGGAGGAGGAAAGACGTCCGGTTGCTGCAATACTTTGATTAAAATCCGTATGAATACGCCCGGTCTCCTCGTTGATCAGCTTCGGTAAGGCATCCACATAGGTCGATTTCAACTTGCTCAGGGCACGATATTCCAGAATGAGATCGGGCATTTCGTAGTCTTCAGCAAGCTTTGTGAGTACCGACTCGGCCGTGGAATACTGTCCTGTTTTGGTCTTCTTCCCGGCTGGCAGCCCCATCTTGTCGAACAGAACCTCTCCCAGCTGTTTTGGAGAATTGATATTGAACTCGGTTCCGGCCTTCTCGTAAATGTTTTCTTCCAGGGCAAGCAGGTCGTCCCTGAGCGTCTCGGAAAACTCCTCCAGCTTGGCACGGTCCACCAGCACCCCTTCCATCTCCATCTTAGCCAACACTTCCATCAACGGAAATTCAAGCTCCCGGGCAACCGCTGACAATTCATCATCTTCCAGGATATCACTCAACACTTCATACAGACGGAGCGTGACATCGGCATCTTCGCAGGCGTAGGTGGTAATCTTTTCAGCGGGAATTTCATCCATGGTCTTCTGCTTGCGGCCTGAACCAATGAGATCACTGATAGGAATACACTTATACTCAAGGTATTTGTGGGCAAGGACATCCATCTTCAGTTTCTGATTCGCATCAATCAGATAGGCCGCAATCATGGTATCAAAAGCGGGTCCGTCGACCTTCAGGCCCGCCCGGTGCAGCATCATGTAATCAAACTTAAAGTTATGAGCCACTTTCAAGGAAGAGGTCCCCGTAAAAAGTGGTCTCAGAAGATCCATGGCCTCATCCTGCGGTATCCCCTTTTCCACATTGAGGGGGATGTAATAGGCTACCCCGGCCGTGGTCGACAGGGAAAGCCCCACCAAACTATTCACCATCGGGTCCACACCATCAGTCTCCGTATCAAAGCAGAGCACCTCGCTATCCTGAAGACTCGAAACCAGCTCTTCCAACTGGCCTGCTTCATTCACAAAGTTGTAGCTTACCAGCTTTTCATCAAAGGACTGCAGGCTCTGCTCCTTTTTCTCCTCGCTTTCTTTACTGAAAAGATCGCCCTGATTGTCATTCCCTGTGTCCGGCTTTTGAGAGGCACGGGTGATTTCCTCGCCCAGGTATTTCTGGGTAAGGGTGCGGAATTCCATCTTTTTGAAGAAGCTCCCCAGTCGTTCCTTGTCCGGCCCCTCCCAGACCATTGCTTCCCAGTGGGCCGTATCCGGCACATCGGTCTTGATCTTGACCATTTCCTTGGCGTGGAGGGCTTCTTCCTTATACTCCTGGAGGCCTTCCCGGTGTCGCTTGGACGACATGTTGGGTGCATCCTTGATGGCCTCTTCCAGCGTGCCGTATTTATTAATAAGTTTTGGAGCTCCTTTCTTGCCAATACCCTTGACCCCCGGGATGTTGTCGGACGTATCGCCCAGGATCGCCAGTACATCCACCACCTTCTCGGGATAAACGCCAAAATAATCCTTGACCTCTTCACGGCCAATCAGATTGAAGCCACCATTCTGGTTGTCAGGTTTGTACATCATAATATGATCATGGACCAGCTGCATAAAATCCTTATCGGGGGTAACCATGTAGACCTCAACGTCCTTCGCATTGGCATCACTGGCGATGGTTCCAATCAGGTCATCCGCCTCATAGCCATCCTGTTCAATATTCTGGATCCCATAGCCCTCGATCATCTCCTTGATCAGCGGGATACCTATCTTGAGCTCTTCCGGCTGCGGAGGGCGATTAGCCTTGTAATCTTCGTCCATCTCATGCCGAAAAGTGGGCGCATGCGTGTCCCAGGCAACCGCGATATGAGAGGGTTCGTGCTCCTCAAGCAGCTTTTCAAGGGTATTGGCAAACCCCAGTATAGGGCCCGTGGGTATGCCTTCTGAGTTCTTTAAATTGCTGCGAATAAATGCATAATGAGCACGGTAGGCCAGTGCCATTCCATCCAATAAAAAGAGAATACTTTTAGACATCTCGTCGAATCATTAACTTCTGTTTAAATTATGTGCAAATGGTGCGGCTTACCGCGATCCGGGGCCACACAACTTGTTCCGGGAACTGCTGCTAAAAAGGTAAAACTTTTTGCTCCCGTTTACGAATAAGGATAGTATTATTTGGAACAACAAATTTTTTCATGGGCTTAAAAAACGAAGCACAATCTGCATTTCAAAATACTAAATCGGTCTATAAAGAATATATTTCCGGTATGACCCGGAAACGCATGGGCAAGGATCTTTACAAAGATACCGATCGGCTTAAACAGCTTTACCGGGAAGCTATTTATAAAGACATCGACCAGCCGCAACAGGAGGATATTCCAGGCCATATAAAATTTCTGCGCCTTTTTTCTGCCCTCACAGAACGGCTTAATCCTACGCGACGGTTGCTGTTTGGTTTATCCATCGTTGCCTTTCTGGGACATTATTTATTTGGTTTTCTGCAAATTACAGGCTTCGTGCTGTTCTACAATCTCCTGCTTCCCTTCGCCTTTGCATCCATGCTGATGCTGCTGCTCGTTGAACTGCTGGAAAAATCCGATGTCAAGCGAGAAATAGACCTGGCGCGAGAAATCCAGCTCAGTCTCCTGCCCGGAACCGCGTTCCGGTCGAAGGCCCTTGAAATTTTTTCTTTTGCCACAACCGCCCAGGAAGTGGGAGGCGACTATGTCGATATCATCAAGACCCCGGAGGGAACCTATGTCATCATAGCTGATGTCTCCGGCAAAGGACTGGCAGCAGCCCTCTACATGGTTCGGATGCAGGCCCTGGTTCATCTCATCATTGAAAAAAACCAGCCCACACCCAAAGAACTGTTTATGGAGCTCAATGACTATGTCAAATCGGGTATTGCAGATAAAACATTTGTAACGGCATGCGCAGCCTTTTTCCCAAAAGAAGAAAATCATTTTACGTTTGCACGAGCTGGGCACAATGCTCCTATCCTTTTTAGCAAGGAACGCGATGACACATTTGAACTGCGCTCCGACGGCTTTGCCCTGGGCATGACCTCATCACAGAATATGGAACTGCACCTCCAGGAAAAGAAATTCAAATTCCAGCCGGGAGACAGCATCCTTTTCTATACCGACGGCCTCACGGAAGCCCGTAATGAAGAGGGCGAAGAGTACGGACAAAAACGCCTGGATGCCATCCTCAGTATCTACGGGTCACTGCATGCGAAGACCATTATCCAGAAGATCCAGTCTTCGCTCGAAAATTTCATTGAGCAGGAACAACCGGGGGACGATATCACCTTTACCTGCGTCCATCATACCGGCTAAGCGGGGATGCCGGTAAGCATTCTTGCGCTGGACCTGGAGGTACCTGCAGCCCATGCCCTCCCCTTTTCAGCAGGATTTTATGTCCGATTCCCGAGAAGAAGTATCAGCCGAGCAGTTTATGGGCTTCATCAACAATACGATCAGCAGTGATTCCATATCTCTCAAAGATCTCTTTATAAGGTGCAGAAGCACCGAACCGGTCTACACCGATGGCAGTTCCGCCCGAACCTACCCATTCCCGCCAGCCAAAGGTGGCCGCCGCTTCAACAGAAATGCGAGTGGTCACTTCCTTAGGCAAGACACTTTGCTTGTACGTTTCGTCCTGCTGACGAAAGAGTTCCCACGAAGGCATGCTCACTACTCGGGCATCAATGTTTTGTTCACGCAGTTTCTTTCGGGCCTCCATGGCAAGCTGCACCTCGGATCCGCTTCCCATTAATATTACATCCGGCGTGTCTTTCCCCGCGTCGGCAAGAATATAGGCTCCTTTCAAAGTGTTATTAGCCCTGTTGTCGGCATTGCGTTCAAAGGTGGGGACGCTCTGCCGGGTAAGGGCCAGAAGCGCCGGACCGTCCGTATATTCCAGTGCGGCTTTCCAGGCCCAGGCCACTTCGTTGGCATCAGCTGGACGCAGTACCAGTGCATTCGGCATCGCCCGAAAAGAAGCGAGATGTTCGACGGGTTGGTGTGTTGGCCCGTCGCCCCCGAGTCCAATACTGTCGTGGGTGAAGACAAAAACAGAGGCTATATGCGACAAGGCGGCCAGACGAATCGCCGGTCGGCAGTAATCAGAGAAAATGAGGAAGGTCCCCCCGAACGGGATAACCCCCTTGTGCAGAGCCATGCCGTTAAGGGCAGCCCCCATCGCATGTTCACGTACGCCAAAGTGGATGTTCCTGCCCCCATAATTGGAGGCACTGAAAATACCGGCCTCATCCATCCAGGTCTTGTTGCTGCCGGTAAGGTCGGCAGATCCCCCTATAAGCTGAGGGATGTTCTCCGAAAGCTTCTGAATGACTTTACCGGAGGAAGCGCGGGTTGCCATTCCCTCTTCATCAGCCTCAAATTCAGGAAGAAAGGAATCAAGATCAGCCGGCAACACACGATTGACCGATCCCTGAAACTCCTCGGCCTGATCGGGAAATCCTGCCTTGTACTGTTCAAAAAGCTCCTTCCACTGCTGGTTTTCTTCAGCTCCCTTCTCTTTCGCCTGTCGAAAATGCGCCAGCACTTCATCCGGAATATGAAACTTTTCCTCGTAATCCCAGCCCAGATTTTCTTTGGTCTTTTGGATTTCTTCCTCCCCAAGCGGCGCACCGTGCGAGGCAGAACTGTCCTGCTTATTGGGACTTCCAAAACCAATGTGGGTACGGCATGAAATCAGGGACGGTTTGTCTGTAACCTGCTGGGCCTCTTTGACAGCATCTTCCACCGCCTGCCGGTCGTGCCCGTCAATACTGATGGTATGCCATTCATTAGCTTTAAAACGCTCTTGAACATTTTCGGTAAAGGCCAGATCGGTGCTCCCGTCAATCGATATTTCATTGTCATCATACAGGTAAATAAGTTTACCCAGCTTCAAATGGCCGGCCAGCGAGGCCGCTTCCTGGGCAATTCCCTCCATCAAATCTCCGTCACTGACAATGCCATAGGTGTAATGATCGGTAATGGAATATCCGTCTCTGTTAAATTTTTCCGCGAGATGTGCTTCTGCCATAGCCATGCCAACCCCCGTCGCAAACCCCTGTCCCAGCGGACCGGTAGTCGTTTCCACTCCGGGTGTCAGATGGACCTCGGGGTGACCGGGCGTCAGGCTGTCGAGCTGCCGGAGATTCTTCAGTTCCTCCAGGGACAGCTCATAACCGGTCAGGTGCAATAAGCTGTACAGGAGTATGGAACCGTGCCCAGCTGACAAGATAAAACGATCGCGATCGTACCAATCCGGATTAGCAGGATTGTGTTTTAAAAATTTAGTCCATAAAACATAAGCAGCGTCAGCCATGCCCATCGGCATGCCGGGATGACCGGATGCGGCCTTCTGAACCGCGTCCATCGAAAGTGTTCGTATTGTATTGACGCAAAGATCATCGAGTGCGTTTGAAGAGTGACTCATCAGTACTAATTCCGGGAGTATTTGAAGTTAAAGGCAAAAATTTCAGAACTGAAAATAGCCAAAGCAGGGCTTACATAAAAGAAAAGAATACCGAACAGTCGATTAATAAAAAAGGCCTCCGGAACCGGAGGCCTTTTTACTCATAACAGTAACTGAAAAATCAGGGGGCTAGATATTTTCGCACTTAAGCTCGAATTCCATTTTGTGCTCAGCAGAGTTTTTAAACGATCCATAAGCGGCGTTACTGAAAGCATCACAGGCATCTGCACGCTGCCCTAATCCCTGATAAGCTGTACCCAGCGAGAAATAATTCTTGGCTTTGTCGGTACGTCCGCCATTGCTGAGCTCAAGTGATTTCTGAGCTGCTTCAACAGCTTCGGCCCATTTTTGCTGACCATTGTAGGCCTCGGCCAGTCGGTAATACGCATCTTCAGAAGATTCGTTGTATTCAAGGGCACGATTCAAATAATCAACCGCATTACTGAAGTTCTTGGATTCAATAGCCTGTGAACCACGATAAACAAGCTCACTGCCAGCCGCTTCGCGGGACCGGGTTACAATCTGATTATCGTTGTTCTGGTTCCCGACCTCTATAGCCTGATCAAAATATCCCAGTGCTTCATTCAGCTCTCCGCCTTCCATGTTTTTGGTCACAATACCCTTCTGGTAATATGCCTTGGCATAATTAGCATTGCGCTCAATCACTTCATCAAGGGTGGCCAGAGCCGCTTCGAAATCCTCCTGTTGATACTGGAGCAGAGCACGATTGTACATCAATTGCGTGATAACACCCGGTACTTTCTCAGCTATCTGGGTATTGCCGTACTCTTCGCTTACCTCACCCGCTTCCTCAAATGCACTGATCGTGGCATCCAGGCTGCTGAGAGTTTTGCTGTTCTGAAAAGCCCGGTATTCCGTTAATGCCATTTGATAATAAGTTGTGGGCAACTGCTTACGGGCACGCTCTACAATATCCTGCCCTTCCTCTCCCAGTTCTTCACCCTGGGCAATAGCTTCTTCAAACATACTTACAGCCTGTTCATAGTCCTCCGAATTAACAAGCTCTAACGCTTTATTATAGGTTTGAACAGCTTGGCGTTTATCCTGTGCGTTTCCATTTGTGGTAAAACCAACGATAAACAGCGCCAAAAACAGTGTTGTAAGGCTATTTTTAAACAACTTCATAATTCCTACGGTTTTAGGTGAATGTTAAAAAGCAATTAATGTAATGAATTAAATTATTTATTTAAAAGTAAAACCAATTCAGTGGCAATTTATTGTGCAGGAGGTGATATTGTCGGGGGCAGTATCGCCGCACATATCACTTCAACATGTTTTAAACGAGGCTCGACCTGCATTGTTTCGTACCACTACAAAGCCTTGAAAAACAAGTGGATACATTTAAAAATTAGGTTTCAGGGTATGACGCTGATAAAAATCACAAATGAAATGTACAGCTTCATCAGGATCATCCGTGAGCTGGAAAAGGTCAACATCCCCATCAGATATGGTCCCATTGTCAATCATCGTGGTTGTTATCCAGTCGACCAGTCCCTTCCAATACTCCGTTCCTACCAGCACCACGGGGAAGGCCTCAATTTTATGCGTCTGAATGAGGGTCAAAGCTTCAAAGAACTCATCCATGGTCCCAAACCCCCCCGGAAACACAATGAATCCCTGGGCATATTTTACAAACATCACTTTCCGGGCAAAGAAATAATTGAAATTAATAAGGTAGTTTTCGTCCACATACGAATTAGCCCCCTGCTCATGGGGCAGCGTTATGCCAAGTCCTACCGACTTTCCCTTCCCCTGCTGGGCTCCTTTGTTGGCCGCTTCCATGATGCCGGGCCCTCCGCCGGTGATTACGCCGAAGCCTTTCTCCGTAACTTTCTTTGCCGTCTCCTGGGCCATCTTGTAATACCGGCTGCCCGGCCGGGAGCGGGATGATCCAAAGATGGAAACGCAGGGGCCTATTTTAAAGAGCTTGTCATATCCTTCAGAAAACTCCCCCATGATCTTAAATACACTCCAAACATCTTCGCTGTGGGTCTGGTCAAAACTTTCAGGGGCAATACGATTTCTTTCTTCCTTATTCATAACCTTGATTACATTACTTGGTTTTCTTTAGCAGCGCTATTGAGAGTGTGACACCGACCGGGGCCTGTGCCATAATGCCGGGTTTAATCGATGGACGCATGCTGAGATTTTCCGAAACATCGAATGATCTCATATGGGCAAAAACATACGCATCGATAATATTCAGCCCATAGGCCAGCCCAATACCGATATAGACCATATCCCGCCGGTTGCGATACGAATTCCGAATGGTTTTTAGTTGTTCAAGATTGGCACTCTCGGGTATATAAGCAGGTGTTGGCCCGAAACGCTGGTCGTCGGGGGTTTGGCTGTTCAAATTATAATAAGCCGCCCGGTAGTCATGATAACGTTTCGTCAAATCAATGCTATACCAGACCAGTCCACCTAAAAGACCATAGACGATCGGAACCTTCCAAATTTGCCTGTTTGTTATCTGTCCCCAGCCCGGTAAAATCATCGATTTGTACATCACACTCTTGGGGCTCGGCAATGAATCACGGTCTCCCGCAGTCGTATCAGCAATAGAAATAACATCAGCGGATTTCCCCGCAGAAAACGACGTCTGGGAAGAGGAAGCAGCCGGGAAGCCGGTCAACGATGGTTGCACGACTTGTCCATAGCATGTGCTGCAGACCAAACATCCGAAAAGAACAAGAAGAAGGCTAGGAAAGGGTCTCAAAGAGTTCCAGCAGGCGGTCCAGCTCCTCATCCGAATAATATTCGATCCGTATTTCGCCACCATTCTTCTTGGATTTAATTTTCACTTTGGTGCTCAGCTTGCTGCGTAGCCGGTTGGATATCTCTTTCAGAAATGTACTCTGTCTATCCTTCTGGCGATCATTGACCGTTTTATTCTTCTGTTCCGATAACGATTTAACCGCCTTTTCCGTTTGACGTACCGAGTACCCTTTGTCAATAATATCATTAAATATGGTTTCCTGGTCGTCCGGGTCGTCAACAGAGATAAGCGCACGGGCATGGCCCATCGATATCTTTTCATCCCGCAGCGCCACCTGGATAAAGGGTGGAAGATTGAGGAGTCGCAGCATGTTGGCCACCGTAGAACGGTTTTTTCCTACGCGACGGGCCACTTCCGCCTGCGTGTACCCCGCCTCGTCAATCAATCGCTGATAACCCAGGGCCACTTCAACCGGGTTCAGATCTTCCCGCTGAATGTTTTCGATCAGGGCATAAGAAATAATATCATCATCATCCACTTCCCGGATATAGGCGGGAATTTTCTCAATGCCGGCCAGCTTGGAAGCCCGCAATCTTCGTTCCCCGCTGATCAGCTCAAACCTTTTCTCCCCGATATAGCGCACGGTAATAGGCTGAATAAGGCCATGCCGTTCTATGGAGTCGGCAAGTTCCTCCAGCCGCTCCTCGTTGAACTCTTTGCGGGGCTGATGGGGATTGGGCCGAATACTGTCAAGCGGCACTTGCAATACGATATTTACACGTTGCTCCGGCTCAACATAGGTGCCGGAAGGCTCTTGGCTCTCCTCCTTATTTTTGTCCTGATCTGCTTCTTCACCGTGTTCAGGAAAAAAAGCACTGAGACCACGACCTAAAACCTTTTTTGATGCCATAATATACTACTCCTTAACTGCTTGCAAAAACGGGACTGTCTTTAAAAAGTTCCTTGTTTCGATGGATGATTTCACGGGCCAGGCTCAGATAATTCTTGGCCCCTCGGCTTGTTGAATCATAGAGCAGGGCCGGCTTGCCAAAACTCGGCGCTTCCGCCAGCCTGATATTACGGGCAATGACCGAATCGAAGACGCGATCTTCAAAGTATTTGCGTACCTCCTCTGCCACCTGGTCTGACAGGCGGGTACGGGTATCGAACATGGTGAGTAAAACGCCCTCAATTTCCAGGTCCGTATTCAAGTGCTGGCGGACTATTTTTATGGTATTCAGCAACTGTCCCAGTCCTTCAAGGGCAAAATATTCGCACTGAACCGGGATAATGACAGAATCGGAGGCCGTCAGCGCATTAATGGTAAGCAAACCCAGAGATGGCGGACAGTCGATGATGACAAAATCATAATTATCTTTGATTCCCCTGATGGCTTTCTCCAGGATTCGTTCTCGCTCCTCGCGATCAATCATCTCAATTTCAGCTCCCACCAGGTTGATATGGGATGGGACAATCTCCAGAAAGGGCAACTCCGTTTCCCGAACCGCATCGGCTGCATCAACGCCCCCCACCAGCACTTCATAAATGGAGTTGGTGACCGTCTTAGCCTCAATTCCCACTCCACTGGTGGTATTGCTCTGAGGATCAATATCAATAACAAGGGTGGAGTGCTCAATGGCTGCAAGACTCGCGGCAAGGTTGATGGCTGTTGTAGTCTTGCCAACCCCCCCTTTTTGATTTGCGATGGAAATTACTTTACCCATGTTATATAACTAATGCTGTTGCAACAATTATCTATCTAATGTTTCAAAAATATAATGGGATGTCTCATGGTAAACAAAAATACTTATTAACAAGTCAGTAATCAGGGTCAAAATATCCCTATCATCATGTACCACAACAGCTTATAACCCATGAGCTAAGAATTTATTTCATTTCATCCACAATTTATTATTTCAGAATCAAACCACTGGTGCTCTGTTGCCTTCATCAGGGCCGCTAAACGTCTTCCAGGCCGCCTTCCCGGCCTCTTCAGGCTGTGTCTTGCCTACAGTACCTCTTCACTGGGAGTATAAGCCAGCTCAAATGCTTCTGCTACCGGTTTGTATACAATCTTCCCGCCTGTAATGTTAAGTCCTTGTTTAAGTTCAGGATCATCCTGCAGGGCCTTTCTCCAGCCTTTGTTGGCAATATCCACCGCATAGGGCAGTGTCACGTTGGTCAGTCCCAGCGTAGAGGTATAGGGAACGGCCCCCGGCATGTTGGCCACACAGTAGTGAACGATGCCATCCACTTCATAGACTGGGTCATTGTGGGTGGTTGCTGTTGAAGTCTCAAAACAGCCCCCCTGGTCTATAGCCACATCTACCAGCACCGTCCCCTTCTGCATCGAAGCCAGCATGTCCCGGCTAATCAGATGGGGGGCCTTGGCACCGGGCTTCAGAACGGCCCCTACAATCATATCCACGTGGGGCAGCATCTGCTCAATATTAACCCTGGAGGAAAACATTGTATCTACATTGTGGGCCATCAGGTCATCGAGCTGGCGCAGACGGGCAATATTGATATCCATGATGGTGACATTTGCCCCCATCCCGGCAGCAATTTTAGCGGCATTCACGCCTACGATACCGCCACCCAGTACCATCACATTGGCAGGCTTGACCCCGGGAATGCCGCCCAGGAGGATGCCGCGGCCTCCCTGTGGTTTTTCCAGATACTTAGCACCCTCTTGCGTAGCCATGCGCCCGGCCACCTCGCTCATGGGTATCAACAGCGGAAGCGAACCATCGGACTGCTCAACAGTTTCATAAGCAATCGCTGTACAGTTTGACTCAATCACCGCTTTAGTCAGCGACTCGCTCGCCGCAAAATGAAAATAGGTGAAAATAATCTGCCCGTCCCTCATCCGCGGATATTCCACCTCCAGCGGCTCCTTAACCTTCATGATCATATCGGACCGGCCCCAGAGTTGCTCCACATCATCGACAACCGTTGCCCCGGCTTTTTCATACTGTGCATCCGGAAAACCACTCCCTACACCCGCCCCCTGCTCAATAATGATTTCATGTCCGTTTTCCTTCAGCTTTGCAACTCCACCGGGCAGCAGGGCTACACGGTTTTCATGCGTCTTAATCTCCTTTGGTACTCCTATGATCATGGATCCAGTTTTAAAGTTAGTAAAAAGGTGCTCGAAAGTTTCTGTAACCTGATGCCCGGCCATACCACCTGAATGTCAGAACCTAACTGTCGGTTGTATGTCGAAGGTTAAAACCTTCAGGCCAAATCCGTGCCAAAGGTAGGCAATTTTCGGGAAAGTTTTAATGCCCTGAATGATAAAAAACATAAAAAAGGGAATACGACAGAATGGCTATATGTCGTTATATTTTCTTAATCCGGCCGCAGTAATGCTGATATGACCATACAGCAGCGGACCGCCAATAGTTTCAATATTGATAAAGCCGAGCTCTCGCAGGTGTTCAAGTACGTTCTTCATTTCGGTCCGATCGGTATCGAGGCTGTCGTTAAGCTCCTGAACCGAAATTTTACGGGAGCTGTCGTCTTCAGACATTGCCCCGATTTTGCGTAAAAACCGGTGATGCTTCCTGCTGAATCTGCTCCCTATGATCATGACATGAATCTATCGTTACGATGGTAGTTCACAAGCCTTTTTAAAAGAAGCATCTAGCATTAACACATCGTTATCTGAATATTATCAAATCATTACCATGAAGGCCCTGATCAGTGAACCCATAATTTTACGCCGCCCCTTTCAACTGCCTCTGAATTCTTGTATTCTTCCAGCAGACCTTTAACCAACGAGCTACCTATGATTTCAAAAGAGATCCTCAAGAAAGTTCGAAAAATTGAAATCCGGACCAAGGGCATGGTCAACAGTATCTTTGGAGGGGAATATCAATCCACCTTTAAAGGCCGGGGCATGGAATTTTCTGAAGTTCGCCAATATAACTACGGGGATGACATCCGCCAGATCGACTGGAATGTTACTGCTCGTTCCGGCGATCCTTTTATTAAGCAATTTGAAGAGGAGCGCGAACAGACGCTTATGCTGTGTGTGGACATTTCGCCCAGTGGCTTGTTTGGCAGCAGAAACCAGAGCAAGATGGACCTCTCTATCGAAATATGTGCCGTACTGGCATTCAGCGCCATAAAAAACGGGGACAAAGTGGGACTCGTCTTGTTCACCGATGAGATCGAAAAAGTCATCCCTCCCAAAAAGGGACGCCTGCATGTCCTGCGGCTTATCCGTGAACTTCTTACCACGGAACCCCGGGGCAAGGGAACAGATATCAGCGAAGCCCTCTCCTATGTCAACCGTCTTCTAAACCGTCGGGCCATCATCATCCTCGCCAGTGACTTCCAGGACTCAGAGTTTCAGCGACAGTTGAAAATCACCAACCGCAAGCATGACCTGGTCAACATATTCATCAATGACAAGCTTGAGGATGAACTTCCTGATCTGGGACTGATTCCCCTTACCGACGCGGAAACAGGCCGGGAAGTACTCGTAGATACCTCAAGCAAGAGTGTTCGAAAGGAATATCGGAAAAAGCGCCTGCAGCATAAAAAGAAGCTGCATGATCAGCTCTTACGGCTTAAAATTGATATGATTGAAGTAGAAACCAATGCCTCTTACGTTCGTCCCCTTATCTCGTTTTTTCACCGGCGGATGCATCGCTATTGATCAACGCCCGGACATGTTGTATGTGATAACTCCCTCCTCCCCGGCCTCTCCGCCCTGGCTGTCCAACTGCTGTTCGTAGGCTTTTTTAACTTCCTTGAATTCTGCCATCATGCTGTCGGGAATGGAGGTTGAAGATGGCAAGTCCATTGTCAATGGGTTGATAGCCCTATTATTCCGCTTAACCTCATAATGCAGGTGCGGGCCGGTCGAACGTCCGGTACTTCCCACATAACCAATAACCTGTCCCTGGTCCACATGCACGCCCGGGCGGATGCCCTTCGCAAACTTGCTGAGATGCAGGTAGGCCGTTTGATAGGTTCTGTTGTGTTTGACCTGCACCATATTACCACTGGCCCCTCGATAGCCCGCCCTGGTTATCACGCCGGAGCCGGTGGAAAGAATGGGGGTTCCGTAGGGTGCGGCATAGTCAACGCCATTGTGGGGCCGGCGCCTGTTCAGGGTCGGATGCATCCGGTTCTTGGAAAAGGGTGAGCTGATCCTATGATCATACTCAAAGGGGGCCTTGAGCAGCGCACGCTGCACGCTTTCGCCCTCCTCATTGAAAAAGCCTTCTATCTCGCCACTGGAAAAGTAATAGGCGCGGAACAGCTTGTCTCGATGCCTAAGCTCAGCCGCCAGTACATCACCCACCCCGTAGAATTCATCGTCGACATAACGATTCTCATACAAAGTTTTAAAACTGTCTCCGCTCCGAATACTGAAAAAATCAACCTGCCAGCCGAAAATCTTGGCCATCTTCTGGGCCAGCAGCGGGCTGCCGCCATTGTGACTGATGGTCTGGTAAAGCGAGTTGTTGATGGTGCCGGAGGTGACAGAGGTTTCGGTATAGAGCGGACGAACGGCCTTGTACACCTCAAGAGAATCCTGCTGCCAGTCAAATACGACATACTCCATTTCGTTTTTCTGCCAGACAATGCGATCAGGTGAGGAGACAGTATCCGATTCGGTATAAATATGGTAGCGCTGGCCGGGCCGCATTGATTTCAGATCGACCAGTTTCTGCGCCTTGTTGCTGATGGAAAAGATCTCGCGCGGTGAGAAGTCAAGCTTATCCAATATAAGATATAAACTTTCATTTCGCTTTATGGTCCGCTCTTCCACTTCAACATCATTGCTGCTGAAACCAAAAGCATCAAGCTGCGAGGCATCAAGAACATCAACAGTATCCTGGGAGGTGGAACGGTCGGAAGGAGGGGGCGTTTTCGATTGACTGGTACAGGCCAAAAGGGAAAAACCGAGCAGCACCCCGGACAATAGGATTCGCATTTATTTTCGTGTTGTATATTGGAGATTATTTGACTGTAAACATACTATTTTATTGGTTTTTATGCACATTCATTTTTTGACTTTAAGTGTCTTTCTGGATATTAATTTTTTTCCCGGGGAGAGATTTTTTCTATTTTGAGCGCCGACGTTTTTAAATTGGCTGCAATAATTAATTTCCTGGTCTGTTTTAAGTATCAATCAACGACGAACGGTAACAGTGACCAATACAAATATAACCAATTTTCTTTTCCTGCTGGTACTTTGGCTCAGCGTGGGATTGCTACAGGGCAGCCAAGCCCAGACGGTGGATGAATATGCCGCGGTCGATTCCCTTAAAGTAGGAGACACTTTTGATTTCTCGATCGTACTGAATCGGGAACGGGAATATGATCAGATCATTTTTCCGGATTCCAGCCAGCTGCCCGGCGATTATGTCGAAATTCGATCACGGTCGCAGTACAAGGTGACCGCCTTCAAAGACAGCGTTTACTACCAGCTGCAGTTTTTTGCCACAGCAGACACCCTTCTTCCCGAACTGCCTGTTTTACTGGTACAGGGGCAAGACACCACGGTCCTCCATACTACGCCCGTCCCCCTCCCCTTTCACAGCGTACTGGCCCAGGGAGAAGACGCCTTTCGTCCCCTGAAACCCATCTTTGAATTTGCCCTTGCCTGGTGGCCGTATATCCTGGCTATCATTCTTCTCTGCCTTGCCGCCTATCTGCTCTATTCCAACTGGACAAAGGAAGAGGATCAGCCTGCCGAAGCTCCCAGGGAGTTCTCCGCCACACCCTTCGAAAACCCGCTGAAGGTACTGCAGCAACAAATTGCCCGCCTGGAGAAAAGCCGGCCGGCAACACATGAAGAGTTTAAAATCTTCTATATCGATCTGGGCGATGCCATCCGCCGGTATTTTGAAGACCTGCACCATATCCCTGCACTGGAATCCACCAGCCGTGAAATTATCCAAAGCCTTCAGGCCCGCTCTATTGACCGCGACCTGATTGACAAAACACGATCCGTATTGCAGGAGGCCGATATGGTAAAGTTCGCCCACTTTACGCCTTCGCCCGACCAGGCTGAAGAGGCCCTTCGCAAGGCACAAATTTTTCTCAGACGAGCCAAAGAGATAGACAGCCCCCGGGTAGAACATTTGCGTCGCCAGCATCAATCGAGGATGGAAGCACAGCGGGAACGTTTTGAAAAGGAGCAAAACACACAAAAGGTGGATGTATGAGTTGGGCAAACCCGCAATGGCTCTGGTTACTGCTGATTCTCATTCCCCTGATCGGCTACCAGGTGTGGAACCTGTGGAGTGCCCGTCTTCCAAGCCTCACTTTCTCCGATACCTCCCGGCTTGAACATATCCCGGGAAACTGGAAATCCTATGGCATCTACCTTGCGCCCCTGCTGCAGTGGCTTGCCTTCGCCCTTTTTGTTCTTGCAATGGCCCGTCCCCAGTATCAGAACACGACCGTTGAACGCAATGCCGAAGGAATCGATATTGTACTCACACTGGATATCTCCACATCGATGAAGGCCGAAGACCTCAAGCCCAATCGGCTGGAAGCCGCCAAAAATGTAGCTGCCGACTTTATTGACGAACGCATTTCGGATCGCATCGGGCTTGTTCTGTTTGCCCGAAAAAGCTTCACTGCCGTTCCTCCCACTCTGGATTATGATCTTCTTAAGAGGCTGCTTGGCGAGGTCGAGATGGGGGTCGTGGAAGATGGCACCGCGATTGGAATGGGGATCGCTACGGCCGTAAACCGGCTGAAGGAGAGCCCAGCCGAAAGCAAGGTTATTATACTGCTGACCGACGGACAAAACAACTCGGGTGAGATTGACCCGGTGACTGCGGCAGATCTGGCCGTCTCCCAGGATATTAAAATCTATACGATCGGTGCCGGCACGCACGGCACGGCTCCTTATCCCGTACAAGACCCCATTTTCGGCAATCGATATCAGAACATAGAAGTAAATATCGACGAGGACATGCTGACCGAAATCGCCAACATGACGGGCGGCAGCTATTTTCGGGCCACAGACACCGAAAATCTGCGTTCTATTTATGAACAGATCAATGAGCTGGAAAAAACAGAGATCGAAGAAGTCATTTATACTGACTACCGGGACCTTTATCCCCGGTTCCTGTTGCCCGGTATTCTGCTGCTGATACTGTCTGTTGTGTCCCAGCGTTTTGTCTTTCGCAACGCAATGGAATAAATTCAACCCGGGCAGCAGATCCGTCATAATTTGAACGGACATAATCTGTACCTTTGTTACATAAACTCCTGCGCTAAAATTCCTAATCTGTTTTCCCTTTCATGGCATTACAGTCTGTATTAAAAACGTTCTCTGCTCAGATCCCCTGGAAAGAGCTCCATGCCAACATCCGCGGGCGGAACATCCTGCTGCTGGACCATTTTGTGGGATCCACCCCCTCTCTTTTGGTGGCAAAGATCATCGAAAAGTATGACCAGGTAGTCATCATACATGCAGATACAGAATCAGCAAAATTCATGAAAGGCGACCTGGATGCCCTTGGGATAGAGAGGGCCAACTACTTTCCGGAAACAGGACAACATCCCTACGACGACCAGCAGATAACCGACAGTTCGATCGTGGTGCAGCGATCGGAGGTACTGGAGAACATCAAACACCACAACCAGCACGTCCTGGTCACCTCTGCGGCCGCCGTCTTTGACAAGATTGTTGCTCCCGAAATTTTTTCCCGGGCCTCCATCACCATCAACAATGGCGACAGTGTGGACCTGGCAGCGCTCAAGGAAGAGCTCGTTGACCAGGAATATGACCCCGTAAAATTTGTCAGCCAGCCCGGTGAGTTCGCCCAGCGCGGTGGTATTCTGGATATTTTCCCCTATACCGGCGAATACCCGATTCGGCTGGAGTTTTTTGGCGACGAGGTAGACTCCATACGCGAGTTTGACCCCGATTCACAACGGTCCATATCCTATTTGAACACCGTACGCCTGGTACCCGATGCCTCAAGCCTGAACCAGGGAGAAAAGCGAGGGCTCCTCTCCTATTTTGACGAAGATACCGTCGTTTTACTGGTCAATCCCTCCCTGGTTCAATCAGACATTGAAAACCGCTTCGAAGCAGCCGTTGCCCGGTTCGACCAGCTGTCTGGCAAGGACGGGGTCCTCAGCCCGGAGGATCTCTTTGTTGCCCCCGAACAGTTTGAACAGTCACTTGCAGCCTTTGCACAGCTTCACCTGGGCGGCTTCTCTAAAGAAAAACAGGCCGATTGGAGTACTAAGCTCGATGCAAGCCCACAGCCCGACTTCAACGGGAACATCAAACTGCTGCGTGAAAATATTGAGAGTCTGAGCAAGCAGGGTTTTGATACGTACATTTTGTGCGACAACGAGGGGCAGCGCGATCGGTTTGAAGAGCTGCTGGGTGAACCGGGACCCGATCTCCGGTACCACCTTTCGGTGGAAACCATCCATCAGGGATTCCTGCTCAACAAAAAAGGCCTGGCCGTCTATACCGACCATCAGATTTTCAACCGCTACCACCGCCCCAAGGCCGGCCGAAGACGACACACCGGTAATATTTCTTTCAAGGAGCTGCGTGATCTTAATATCGGCGATTATGTTGTCCATGTGGATTACGGAATAGGAAAATTTGCCGGGTTCAAGAAAATTGAAGTGCGGGGCATCGAGCAGGAGTCGGTCGTATTGCGGTACAAGGAAAATTCTGTCCTCTATGTCAATGTCTCCAGTTTACATAAAATCCAGAAATACTCGGGAAAGGAAGGAACACAGCCACGCATTGACAAGCTGGGATCTGGCCGCTGGGCCCGCAAGAAGGAGGAAACCAAGAAGAAGGTCAAGGATATCGCCCGCGATCTCATTAAGCTCTATGCCAAGCGAAAGTCCCAGAACGCTTTTGAGTTTGATCCCGACAATTCCTGGCAAACCGAGATGGAAGCCCGCTTTGAATTCGAGGAGACCCCCGACCAGCGCAAAGCTATTGAAGCGGTAAAAGAGGATATGCAGGCCAGCACCCCGATGGACCGGCTGATTTGCGGAGATGTCGGCTTTGGAAAAACCGAGGTGGCCGTACGGGCCGCTTTCAAGGCTGTGATGAATCATAAGCAGGTAGCCGTACTGGTGCCCACAACCATCCTGGCCGACCAGCACTACAAGACCTTCAAGAAGCGAATGAAGGATTTTCCAGTTACAATCGACGTAATCTCCCGCTTTCGCAGCCGTAAAGAACAGAAAAATACCCTGAAAAAACTCAAAGAAGGAAAAGTCGATATTATTGTCGGTACCCATCGCCTGACATCCAAGGATGTGGCCTTCAATGATCTGGGGCTGCTGATTGTTGATGAAGAACAGCGCTTCGGCGTCTCAGCTAAAGAGAAACTGAAAAAATACCGTGCTACGGTCGACGTCCTTACGCTTACGGCCACCCCCATCCCGCGGACCCTGCAATTCTCGCTTATGGGCGCCCGCGACCTGAGCATCATCAACACCCCGCCTGCCAACCGACAGCCGGTCGAGACGGAGATTCACAGTTTTGATGAAGACCTTATCCGGGACGCTATTACCCAGGAAATCTCGCGCGGAGGACAGGTTTTCTTTATCCACAACCGGGTTAAAAACATCGAGGCTGTTGCCAATATGGTACGGCAACTCGTTCCTGACGTACGCATCCGTTTTGCCCACGGACAGATGAGCTCCAAAAAACTGGAAACCATTATTGAAGATTTTTACGACCACAAGTTCGATGTTCTCCTGTCGACAAATATCGTTGAAAACGGTATAGATATCTCCAATGCCAATACCATGATTATCAATCGTGCCGATCGATTTGGACTGGCGGAACTCCACCAGCTCCGGGGGCGAGTGGGACGATCGAACCGCAAAGCCTTCTGCTATTTGATTACTCCGGACATCAAATCGCTCACCGATGAGGCCCGGAAACGGCTGCTGGCGCTTGAAGAGTTTTCGGACCTTGGTTCCGGTTTCAATATTGCCATGCGAGACCTGGATATCCGGGGAGCGGGCGATATCCTCGGTGCCGAACAAAGTGGATTCATCAATGACCTGGGCTTTGATCTGTACCAGAAAATCCTGAATGATGCGGTCAAGGAACTTAAGAAAGAGGAATTCAGTGACGTCTTCAGTGATGTAGAGATAGATGTGGAACTACCCGAAACCCAGGTTGAATTCGACCTTCCGGCCTTGCTGAAAAATGACTATGTGAGCGACAGCGTAGAACGGTTAAACCTCTATCGGAAATTGTCCGGTGCGGAAAAACTCGAAACCATCAACGAGTGGAAAGAAGAAATTGAAGATCGGTTCGGCCCTGTTCCCGATGAGGCTCAAAATCTTATAACAGGAGCCGTAATTAAACTGTATGCTTCCCGCCTTTTCATCACGAAAGTCCGGATCCGATCTAACCGGATGTGGATGGAATGCCCCAAGCATGATTCCGGGCTGGGTGAAGAATTTTACGGCCAGCGGTTCCAGAAGCTCTTGAAGACCCTTCAGGTGGAGGCAAACGACCGGTTCAAGGTTATTCAAAAAGATGACCGGGTACGATTCGTGATTCACCAAATGCCGAACCTCAAAGCAGCTGCAACCTTTTTAAAAGAACTTTCATCAGCATACGAGAAGGAGGCCAGTTTTGCTTGATCGATTTATCCGATTATTGAATGATGGAGAAATTGTTGCCTTTCCCACAGAGACCGTCTACGGGCTCGGGGCTGATGCCTGGAACCCATCGGCCATAAAAAAAGTTTTCGCCCGGAAGGGCCGGCCTTCCGACAATCCGCTGATCGTACACGTGGCCTCCATCCAGTCTGTAGACCCATTTGCCCTGGACATTTCGGATGATGCCCGTAAACTGATGCACCATTTCTGGCCGGGTCCCCTGACCCTTATCTTCAAGAAGAAGCCGGCTGTTCTGGACCTTGTAACAGCCGGCCTGGATACGGTGGCCATCCGTTGGCCCAGCCACCCGCTGTCGCAGGAACTTATTGCCCGGACCGGTCCCCTGGTTGCGCCCAGTGCCAATTCCTCGGGAAAACCAAGTCCCACTAAACCGGAGCACGTCCGCGAGGATTTCGGCGATGACTTCCCCGTCATCGATGCCGGGGAAACAGCCATCGGACTGGAATCCACTGTTCTTGACGTATCTCAAGAACCTTACCGCATCTACCGGCCGGGTGCCATTACGGCCCGTG
Organism: Fodinibius sediminis; assembly: GCF_900182555.1. GTDB lineage: Bacteria > Bacteroidota > Rhodothermia > Balneolales > Balneolaceae > Fodinibius > Fodinibius sediminis. Next base: position 269,496 of record NZ_FXTH01000002.1, read on the forward strand.
AGATTGAAGACGTTATCCACAAAAACATTCTCACGGTTTCATCGGATAACCAGGAGGCAGCAGCCAAAAGCCCGGGCACAAAGTACACTCACTATGCACCTGATGCGGCCGTGCGGTGGCTTGGTGCCGACGAATTGCCGCATGACCCCGATACCCTTTACCTGCTGCATAGCCGCCTCCCGGAACAGCAGGGAGACAACGTTATTTCCTATGCCGGGGATTTCAGAAAATTGGGACACGAGCTTTATGATCGATTTCGGCAGGCCGACCACCAGGGTTATCGCACCGTGGCCATCGAAGTTTTTACCGCTGACCAGCACGATTCGCTGGTCCCGGCCCTTGTTAACAGAATTCAAAAGGCAGCCGGGTCAAAACAATAGCTGCAGCACCCCTATTGCCCGGCAGTACCATTTCAAATGATCCCCTGTATTATAAGTGGAACCCATCCCTGTTAAAACAGTTAAATTTTCGGATGGGATAGTCATTAGTCCTTTGCCAAGTGTATTATTTGTCTTACCATACAAGAACAATCCCAATTTAGCTCATATTATGCAATCGATAGTGAATAATAGATTTTGCCTTCTTCCTGTTATCCTTCTCATATCTTCCCTGGCTCTGACGTCCTGCCTCGACAGCAGCACCGATACCAACCAGGGCGCAAGCAAGAACCTGCTTGAGCAGGCCCAGTCCTATGCTGATTTTGATACCTTTGTTGACATCATAAGTGATACGGAGCTGAATACCACCATTGCCAATGAAGGCCCCCTGACCCTCCTTGTTCCCACGAATGATGCCTTTGATGCCTTGCCGTCGGGCACCCTGGAGTCTTTGACAGACGAGCAGCTCATCGACATCCTCTCCTACCATGTTATCGAACAGATTATCGACCTGAACCAGCTTTCTGCCGAGGAGACATTTACGAGTATGCAGGGCGACAATATTTTCTTCGTTATCAGCAACGACAGCCTGTATATCAACGGCAGCAACTATGTGGGTGGTGTAGGTGCCAGTAACGGGGTCCTCTATGCCACCGACCAGGTTCTTTTTCCGGATGCCTACCTGGATGTGACCGGTCTTGTGCACAAGCGAAAACAGCTCAGTGAACTGGATAAGAGCATCGATAATACCGGCCTGGCCAGTACTCTGGAAGACACCAGCTCCGCTTACACCATTTTCGCCCCCTCGAATACAGCCCTGCAGAATGCGGAACTGTCAGCTGACACGCTAAAGTATCACGTGGTCTCCGGGAAACTGCTCTCACAGGATTTCTCTTCCTCCCAAACCTACACCACCCTGAATGGCAAAGAACTGTCGGTTGAAGTCAGTGGCAGCAGCGTTACGATCAACGGGGAGGCCGCCGTAACTACTGCAGATATTGAAGGAGTCAACGGGGTGGTCCATATTATCGATACAGCCCTTGCCCCGCCATCGGAATAGTGGTTGATTGTTACCACCGAAAGATTCTCATAAAAAAAGCCTGTCCCTCCGGACAGGCTTTTCTGTTTCTTACCTTCCAGGGCACACTACTGTTCGCCGATCCAGCGGTTATTCTCCGGGTTGACGTCCGGAAATTCGCGGCGGGGATCGATCTCAATCCGCTGTATCCTGGACGAAGAGTCATAGGAGATGGTCCAGCTGTCACCCCGGTGCCAGACCTGCACAGGAAGTTCAAGGATCTCCTCCCTCCCGTTCTCCTGCGTGATTTTAATCACCACCGGCATCACCAGCCTGTCGTTATTGCTGATGCTGATCAGGGCGCCCTCTGACGGTTCATCATTCACATAAGTTACCGAATCCACCGCTTGGTCCATGGTCCAGCTTTTTTCGAACCATCCCCGCCAGAACCAGTCGAGTTCACGGCCGCTGACATTTTCCATGGTATTGAAGAAATCATCCGGCGTTGGATGCTTATAGGCCCAACGGTCAATATACTCCGTAAAAGCTTCATCAAAAGCTTCTTCACCGAGAATTGAATTCCTAAGGATCCTGAGTCCCAATGCCGGTTTGCGATAGGCTACGGCCCCCAGGTTCCCGGGCTGAATCTGGTCCGGAGCCGTCATGATCGGTTCGCTGGCCTCACTGCTCAGCCAGTTGTTGAGCAGGCGGGCATTTGTCTCCCGATGGTACTCCCCACTGTTAAAATGGTTGGTACTCAGGCCATTGATGAAGAAGTTGAATCCTTCATCCATCCATGCATGTTCACGCTCATTGGATCCCACAATCATCGGGAACCAGATATGACCGAACTCATGATCCGTCACTCGCCAGAGGCTTCCTTCGGTGGCCTTCCAGCTGCAAAATACAATTCCGGGATACTCCATCCCCCCCACTTTTCCTGCTACGTTAACGGCCGTCGGGTAGGGATACTTGCTCAGGTAGTCGGAATAAAACTCAATGGAAGCCTTCACATATTCCGTGGAACGCGACCAGGCCGTATCGCCCGCGCTTTCCGCCGGGTAGACCGACATTGCCAGCGACTGGTCGCCGTCGGGCAGGTTGATGCGCGCGGCATCCCAGATAAAGGCTTTGGAAGCGGCCCAGGCCACGTCACGGGAATTCTCAATCTTGTATTTCCAAGTCAACCGTTCCGCCCCCCGGGGACGCGAGGCCTCCGTACCCACCTCCTCCTGTTTAATGATGAAAACCCGTTCATCACTCTCTTGTGCTTCCTGCCAGCGTGCCTGCTGTTCGCGGGTTAGGACCTCTCCTGGATTTTGAAGTTCGCCGGAAGCCACAACAATGTATTCCGAGGGAGCACTGATCTGGTACTCGAAGGTTCCGTAATCCATATAAAACTCCCCGGCCCCGAGATAGGGACGAATATTCCAGCCCTGCACATCATCAAAAACCGCCACTCTCGGGTACCACTGGGCTACCTCATAGATAAGCCCCTCCTCGGTCTCCAGTCGTCCCAGACGATCCGAGCCATACTCCGGGATTACAAAAGTATAATCGATGGTAAGGGATATTTCTCCCCCCTCGGCGGAAAGGTCCTCCTCAAGGTCAATCTTCATCTTTGTATCCACCGTGCGCGTTTCCGGCCGGTAGCTCTCACTTCCCTGTCGAACGGTGATCCCCTTAATCGTCAGTCCTCCGTCAAATTCCCGGTTTCCAAATCGTGAACCCGAATAAGGAGTCAGTTTGGCGCCCCAGGAATCATCATCAAACAGGTTCTGGTCAAGTTTAAGCCATATAAACTCCAGCGGCTGCGGACTGTTATTGGTATAGTGAATGGTCATACTGGTCGTGACCCTATGCTCTTCCGGATGCAACGCAACATCCATCTCATAACTGGCCGAATTTTGCCAGTAGTGGGCCCCCGAGGCACCACTTGCACTTCGGTAAATTGTACTGGGGCCCGTTTCGTAGGGCACGAAGGCTTCCTGCACCGTATTATTCTCACGCTCCTGGGCAGACAGGGGCGAAACGGTCAGTAACAAGCCGGTAATAATCAGGGTGATAGGTAAACGCATAAACAAAAGAAGGTTCTTGAGGTTAAAAAATTCTCAGACAGCATTCCTCCAAGGAAATGCCAAACCGGGCATCAAACAGCAAAACAGTCAAATGACCTGAAACGTTTGGTCGGGGGCCAGCCGCAGTACAGATTCCGTCATCAAGTCAACCAGGGCCTCCACATCGTTCAGCGAAGCTGTCTCAACGGGTGAATGCATATACCGAAGCGGCAGTGAAATCAATGCACTGGGGATCCCGGTTTTCTGATAAAAGATGCTGTCCGTATCCGTTCCTGTTCGAACGCTGGTTGCTTCATGCTGGATGTCAATCTCATGCTCCTTGCTAACCGTTTCCAGAAACTCCACAATTTTGGCATGATTTGCCCCCCCGTGCTGAATAGAGGGCCCGTTGCCCAGCTTGACCAAGCCATGCTCCTTGTGGTTGATCCCCGGGGTGTCGGTGGCATGCGTCACATCCGTCACAAGAGACAAGTCCGGAGCTATGCGGTAGCTCATCATCCGGGCCCCGTACCCCCCAACCTCTTCCTGTACAGAATTTAGGGCCACTACATTCACATTGAGCTCATCGCGGCGATCCTTCAACTGACGCAGGACCCGGGCAATCATGTAGCCGCCTATGCGGTTGTCCAGGGCGCGCCCCGAAAGGATATGGTCGGAGAGGTAATCATATTCATCGGCATAGGTAATCGGATCACCCACCTGTACAAGCTCGAGGGCTTCTTCACGGCTGGATACCCCGATGTCCACGTAGATATCCTTCCAGGACGGCTGCTTGCCCTTGCCATTTTTTTTATCCTGCAAATGGATGGCTTTATTGCCCGTCACTCCCGATACCACACCGCTGCTGGTATGAATATGAACCCGTTTGGCCCGGGCGATAGTTGAATCGCTTCCTCCCAGCTTGTTGATATACACGAAACCGCTGTCGGTGATATGCTGCACAATCATGCCAATTTCATCACAATGCGCCTCAAGCATCACGGTTATCACATCAAAGCTGGTATTCAGACGGGCGCAGGCTGAACCATAGGCATCTACCTCCACTTCGTCGGCAAACTGTTCCACATATTCCTTCCAAACTTTCTGGCCCTCGGCTTCAAACCCCGTAGGGCTGGGGGTAATTAACAACTTCTCTAAAAACTGCTGTTCATTGGCATCCATCATGATGTCATTTCAAATTTGGATTTTGGAATTGACCCCATGAATATAAGCATGTGATCAGACATCCGTTAGCTGTAATTTAACCCGCGCCAGCACCCGCTGTCTCCCTAATCCGCCCGACCCTCTCACCCGCTTTGCTGTGTGGCAGTCGATTTTATCTTTAGCTAAATTTATCTAACTTCTTTTTTTTGCTTCAGGGACACACGTACGATCTTTCAGCTATTAACAGCTGTTTTGCCCCCCTGTAATCATTCTGATGAACAGCAGCGGCAATGCAGCGGTACCGGCACCGGCTTACCACCGGCGATAATCAAACAGATTTTTTATGAAAAAACCTCCATATCAACAGGGTCTGTTCCCGCACTGGTCTTCCATACCCATTCGATTTCGGGATCTCGATCCGCTTAACCACGTCAACAATGCCCTTTTCAGCACCTATTACGAAGAAGCGCGCATCAAGTTCATACAACAGGTACCCGCCTTTGCCCAGCAGCTCGAAAAGGGGTTCAGCTTTGTTCTGGCAAACATCACGATTGATTTTATTCATCCAGCCGAGTACCCGGGAACGCTTCTTATCGGATCAGGCATAGCCTCTACCGGCAACTCCAGCATCTCCAGTTTCCAGGCCATTTACACAGAAAAGGAAAAAACACTTGTTTCCGTAGCTGAAGCACATGGCGTATGGTTTGACCTTCAAAAGCAAAAACCCAGCAGGCTGCCACAGATAAAGGATATCGATCGACTTACCGTATCCCTGTAAACCAGCCTTAAAGCCATAGCCCGTGCTCATGCACGACAGTACCTAACTGAAACCATATACACGATGGACAAGAGTACGCAATACAAAATCTTCAACGATCCCATTCATGGATTCATCACGGTCCCCAAAGGGGTCATACTGGATCTTATTGACCATCCGTATGTGCAGCGGCTGCGCCGAATCAAGCAGATGGGGCTGGGATACCTGGTCTTCCCCGCCGCGGAACATTCCCGGTTTTCCCACGCCCTCGGAGCAATGGAGCTGGCCCAGCGTACACTCAACAATCTGCGCGAAAAGGATACCACCATCAGCCCCGCAGAATATGAGGGCACCCTCATTGCCGTTTTGCTGCACGACATCGGTCACGGCCCGCTCTCCCATACCCTTGAGTTCAACCTGATTGATGACTTCCATCACGAGATGATGACCCTGGCCATCATGCGGAAACTCAACAGGCAGATGAACGGGGCCCTGGACCTGGCGATCCAGATTTTTACGAACCAGTATGCCAAAAAACCCTTTCTGAACCAGCTCATCTCTTCACAGCTCGACATCGACCGCCTCGATTACCTCAAGCGCGACAGCGTCTTTACCTCAGTCTACGAAGGATCGGTCGGCATTGAACGGATTCTTAAGACCATGCGGGTGTACAAGGGCAACATCGTAATTGAAAAGAAGGGCATCTATGCTATTGAAAATTATATTCTGGCGCGCCGGCTGATGTATATGCAGGTCTACCTGCACAAGACAGTGTTAAGCGCCGATATCCTGCTTCGGAATATTTTCAAAAGAGTGCAGGAGCTTATCCAGGCCGGAGCATCCCTGTACCAGCCGTCCCCGGCCCTGAAATTTTTTCTCGAAAACCAGCCCGAAGCCACAAAAGGCATTTCACAGCAGGTGCTGGAGCAGTATCTTCAGCTGGACGACAATGACGTCTACCAGAGCATTAAGTACTGGCAGCATTCCGATGATCCGATCCTGTCGGATCTCTGCCGGCGCTTCCAATCTCGTTCTCTTTTCCGTACAACCTTCCTGGACAGCACACCGACCGAAAAACTCAAAAAAAAGGTTCGTCTTAAAACTCAGAAGGTGTTGAAAGAACGCAGCCTACCGCATGACGATGCTTCCGCTCAATATTACTATTCATTTGATGAAAGCTACAGCGAGGCCTACCGTTACGAGAATGAGGGCATATGGATTCTGGAGGAAAAAGATAAGGCTGTGGAATTTTCCAAGGCTGCCGATACCCAGAATATTATTGCCCTGACCCAGCCCGTAGTCAAGCCATATGTAGTTCACATGAAGAGTTTTGACATCAAATGATCGCCCGCAACATTTCTTTGTTCGCGGACTCCCTGCTCCCTATTTTACATGTGTGGATGATATTTTTATTGCTGAATATCAAAATACTTCAAAATTCCTATAGATTTCAGCCATAAGTTTCCATTCGCAGGATTACAGGATTATGTAGAACCTCGACTTTCTGTTGCGATAAGAGGTTCCGTCATCTAACATAGGGTATATGGATTGGAAAAAGACGCTTCTCATCAGTTTTATTATTCTGCTTGCGGGCAGTGCAATTACGGCTCTTATATTCAATACCGAGCCTACCGCCTCTCGTTCCGGGGCTACCCAGCAAACCGCAATGCTTGTCAATGTGACGGACGTTGAGCGGGCGACTCACCAGCCCACTATCAGGGCCATGGGTACCGTTGAACCCGCCCAGGATATCGTGCTGAGTCCCCGCGTCGGCGGTGAGATCACCAGACGCTCTGATGCATTTACCCCGGGTGGATATGTCCAAAAGGGAGACGTTCTGCTCCAGATTGACCCCGCCGATTACAAGAATGTGCTTCAGCAGCGCCAAAGTGAACTGCGCCAGGCCCTGGCTGACCTGAATCTTGAGATGGGACAACAGAGGGCCGCACAGAAAGAGTATCAATCCTACGGTGACACGCTCAGCGAACAAAATAAACAGCTGGTTCTTCGCAAGCCCCAGCTCGAAAGCGTGCAGTCGCGGGTTGAATCGGCCCGGGCTGCAGTCCGGCAGGCAGAACTGGCCCTTGAAAGGACCACCATCCGTGCGCCTTTTGATGCCCATATTCTCAGTCGCAATGTGAATGTCGGCTCTCAGGTCGCCCCTGGCGAAAATCTCGGTCGACTGGTTGGTCTCGACACCTTCTGGATCGAGGCCACCGTTCCGGTGTCGCAGCTGCGCTGGCTCTCCTTCCCGGATGACAATCGCCCTCAATCAAAGGTCATCATCCGTAACCAATCGGCATGGGGTCCCAACACAACCCGTGAAGGGCATTTGTACAAACTTATCGGATCGCTGGAAGGCCAAACCCGCATGGCACGGGTACTCATAGCTGTGCCCGATCCCTACGGTTATCATTCCGACACTCCCGGGGTCCCCAATTTAATTATTGGCTCCTTTGTAGAAGTCCGTATCAATACCAAACCGCTGCCCGATGTCATCCGGCTTAACCGGGACTATATTCGTGATGAAGAAACCGTATGGACAATGGAGGAAGGAAAACTGCGAATTAAAGAGGTAGATATCGCTTTTAATGATGCACAGTACGCCTATATAAGCAGCGGCATTGATGAAGATGATCAAATCGTGACCACCAACCTGAGTACGGTTGCCGACGGAGCGGCGCTCAGGGTCGCAGAATCCGATACCACTTCCACGACCAACACAACCCCATGAGCAATTCTGATTCACATAAGGAATCCGGCACTGCCACTACCGGACCTATTGCCTATATGGCCCGCAATCCCATCGCTGCCAACCTGTTGATGATCATTCTTCTGGGCGGGGGGATATGGACCATGTTCAACATCCAGAAGGAAGTGTTTCCGGAATACCAGCTTGATATCGTTGAAGTTAGTGTGGTATATCCGGGAGCAGCTCCCGCGGAGGTGGAACAGGGGATCCTGCGTCCGGTGGAAGAAGCCATTCGGGGCGTACAGGGGATCAAGGAAGTCACCTCCACGGCCGATGAGGGCTCCGGGGAAATCATGATTGAGCTGGTTGCCGGCACCGACCGAATGCAGACCTTCCAGGATATTGACCAGGCTGTCAACCGCATCCGTACCTTCCCGGACGACATCGAGGAACCCGAGGTACGCCTGCAGTCGAATCAGCGCGAAGTCATGGTCATCGGGCTCTATGGTGATTCAGACATCTGGACACTTCGCAAACTGGCGGAAAACATCCGCGACCAGCTGCTAAACAGCGAGGAGATCACCCAGGTCGAAATAGGCAATGTGCCTGATTATGTTACCCATGTGGAAATTCCGCGAAATACGCTGAGAAAATACCATCTTACGCTGGGACAGGTTGCCGACCTCCTTGCCCGCTCAAGCGAGGATATTCCAGCTGGTGCCATAGAAACCAATGCCGGGGAGATCCTCCTTCGGATGCAGGAACGCAAACAATGGGCGGAGGAATTCGAAAATATTGCCATTATCCCCTCTGATGACGGAAGTGCCGTCACCCTGGGAGATATCAGCGAAATCACCGATGGCTTCGAAGAGACAGGATTTCACGGTGAATTCAACCGGCAGCCCACTGTTGACCTTCAGATCTATCGCATTGGCAACCAGTCTCCCCTGGCTATAGCCTCCAGTGTCCAGACCATCCTTGAAGAGGCCGAGCAGAACTTCCCCCCCGGAATTCAATACCGCATTGACAGCAGTACGGCAGATGACTACCGGGAACGGCTGGGACTGCTGGCTGAGAACGGGGTGCTTGCCGTCCTCATTGTCATTTTTATCCTCGCCCTGTTTCTGGAATACCGGCTGGCCTTCTGGGTAATGATGGGAATGACCATCTCTTTTGTAGGGGGCATTCTCTTTCTCCCGGTTTTCGGGCTGAGCATCAATATGATTTCGCTGTTTGGGTTCCTGGTGGTTCTCGGCATTGTGGTTGACGATGCCATCGTCGTCGGAGAGAATGTTTACGAATATCGCCAGCAGGGTATGAGCTTCATTGAAGCAGCTATTGCTGGAACAAAAGATATCAGCCGGCCGGTGATCTTCAGCATCCTGACCAATATCATCGCCTTTATACCTCTCCTGTTTATTCCCGGGACAACAGGCAAATACTGGTGGCCCCTCCCTGCCGTGGTGATCATCGTCCTGGCGGTATCACTGCTGGAAGCCCTGTTGATCCTCCCGGCACACCTGGGACACAGTTCAGAAAAAGAATGCTCCTTCCGTATCGGCAAGCACCTGCACCGGTGGCAGCGCGCCTTTGGCCGGCAGTTCAATCGATTTGTAGACCGCTATTACCGCCGTTTTCTCGAACGCTCTCTCCGCTACCGCTATATTACCCTAAGTTCGGCCATCGCTCTGCTCGTGGTTGTGGGCGGCTACGGCTACAGCGACCATATGGGCATGGTCATGATGCCGGAAGTCTCGGCCGACGAAATAGAAGCCGGAGTGTCACTCCCGGTGGGCACAACCCCTGACCAGGCCGCCAGGGTGGCCAATGAAATAACCAACTCCACCCACCGAATGTTTGAGGAGCATGAACTGTTTCGTGTGGCTGAAGGGATCAAAACCAATGTGCGGGGGCAAAGCTTTATAGACGTAGAAATTGTGATGAAGCCCCCCAATGAACGCGACATGACTGCCCAGGATGTCATTGAACTGTGGCGCAACGAAATCGGAGACCTCGAAGGCATCGATCAAATCACTTTCGAAGCTGAACGGGGACCGGCCGGTTACCAGCAGGATATCAGTGTTGATTTAAGTCACTCAGATATTAATGTGCTGGAAAAAGCCAGCCAGGCATTTTTAGAACGGGTGGAGTCATTTGATGCCACCCAGGACGTGAATGACAACTACAACCGCGGCAAGACCCAGTTTGATTTCAAGCTGCTGCCGGAAGGTCGAAAACTCGGGCTCACCGCTTCCGATGTGGGAGAACAAATCCGAAATGCATTCTACGGGGCTCTTGCCATGCGCCAGCTGCGCGGGACCAACGAGATTGAAGTCCGCGTTAAACTCCCCAAAGAACAACGCAAGGACATTTACCACCTGGAGGACCTGGTCATTCAGACCCCCTCCGGTACTGAAGTACCCCTGATGGACGTAGTTTCCATTGAAGAGGGAGAAGCATTTACAACAATCAACCGCCGCGACGGCCGACGTGTTGTTACAGTAGGTATGGATGCGGAGCCGGCCAATGCAGTCACGCGGGTACTTGAATCTATTCAGCAGGACGTACTTCCCCAGCTTCGGGTTGACTTTCCGGGCGTAACCTGGAGTTTCGAGGGCAGCCAGGCCGAGATGCGGGAGTCCACCCAGTCGCTCTGGGGCGGCTTCTTCATGGCAATGCTGGTTATCTATGCCCTGCTGGCCATCGCCTTCGGAAGCTACGTACAGCCCCTCATTGTAATGGGCGCCATTCCTTTTGGCATCGTCGGTGCGGTGATTGGACATATCTTGCTGGGCTATGACCTCTCTCTGGTGAGCCTAATGGGGGTTATAGCCCTCTCGGGCGTGGTGCTGAATGATTCGCTGATAATGATCGACTATGCCAATAAAAAAAGAGCCGACCATTCCGCCTTTGAAGCTGTTCACGAGGCCGGCCTGCGTCGCTTTCGTCCCATTATGCTGACCACGCTGACCACCTTCGGGGGACTTACGCCCATCATTCTGGAAACCTCGCGGCAGGCCTATCACCTCATCCCCATGGCCATATCTCTCGGTTTTGGCATTGTGTTTGCAACATCCATTATCCTGGTTATCGTCCCCTGTCTCTATTTAATCCTGGAGGATATCCTTGCGGCCTTAAAGCCGGCTGATCGCACCTGACATATGGAAAAAGGTCTCGTTCCCAACAAGGAATTGGGAATCCGGGAAACAAAAAGGTACGGACAGGCAAGCTAATTATGAGCCATGCGCTCATAGACCACGAAACTGAGCTCGGGATGGTCGTCCCTTTTGATTTCTTTCCATACTGACCCTATATCCTGGCGGTATTCGGGGAAAAAGGTATCCCCCTGGTACGACTGGTGTATTTCTGTAACAAAAAGCTTGTCAATTTTGTCGAAGAGCTGTCGGTAGATCTGGGCCCCTCCAATCACAAACACCAGCTCCTCATTGGCCACATAGGCCAGGGCCTGCTCGATGGAAGAAAAGGTGGGAACCTGATCATAGCTCTTTGACCGGCTGAGCACGATATTCTCACGCCCAGGCAGCGGCTTTTCATTCAGTTCTTCAAAGACCACCCGGCCCATGATGATGGGATGTCCCATGGTGATTTTTTTGAAATACTTTAGATCTTCAGAATAGTGCCAGGGCAGCCCGCCCTTGCTTCCGATAACCAACCGGGGATCATGTGCGACAATTGCGGCAAGTGTCATACGGCTACTTCAAACTTTATGGATGGATGCGGTTCATATCCCTCGAGGGTAAAATCCTCGAATTCCAGCTCATCAATGGGCTTGTCGGCAATGTGAAGCTCAGGCAGCGGACGCGGCTCACGGTTCAGCTGCTGCTTCAGCCCCTCTACATGGTTCTCATAAATATGAGCATCCACGATGGTGTGGGCAAAAGTTCCATACTCCAGGCCCACTTCGTTGGCAATGGCCATGGTCAGGGCCGAGTAGCAGGCCAGGTTAAAGGGAATACCGAGCGCGATATCTCCGGATCGCTGTGTCAGATGACAGTTCAGTTTTCCATTGGATACATTAAAAATATACATCAGGTGGCAAGGCGGAAGCGCCATCTGCTTCAGCAGTCCGGGATGCCATGCACTTACCACGATGCGCCGGCTGTTTGGATTCTCTTTCAACATATCAATTGCCCGCTGCACCTGGTCAAACTCTTTTTTTATCCAGACGGTTTTGCTGATGTGAGAGGCATCCCCCTCAAAGCCGATTTCCTCTTCATCATAGTAAGGGAAGCGACGCCACAACACGGGATAGATGGGCCCCACATGGCCGTCTTCGTCGGCCCATGCGTCCCAGATATGGCAGTCATTTTCATCTCTCAGCCAGCGGATGTGGTCTTCTCCCCGCAGATACCAGAGCAATTCCAAAATTACAGATCGGAAAAACACTTTTTTTGTCGTCAGCAGCGGGAATCCCTCCGCGAGGTCCACTTTATAAAATTCTGAAAAATTGGATATGGTGTCTGTGCCGGTTCGGTTCGACTTTCTGACCCCGTTATCCAATACGCTCTCAACCAAGTCCAGATACTGTTTCATGAGTTTCGCTCTTTTATACCATGTTGTAATTAACTAAAGAATAATACCTTCGAGCAGCGCAATAGCAATAGAGAAATAGATAATAATTCCAGTTACATCGCTCAATGTCGATACAAAAGGAGCCGAGGTCACCGCTGGATCCAATCCCATTTTGGAAAGTACAAATGGCAGCATGGAGCCGCTCATATTACCCCACAAGACAACGCCTATCAAACTCAGACCAACCACCACTGCGCTGAGAGTCAGCTCCTGTGTTAAAGCGCCATTAACCAGAAAGCCCCAGCTAATAATAACCAAAAAACCGATAACCGCCATAATCCCCCCGAGCATCAACCCGGAGAGCAGTTCCCGGCCGAGCACTTTCTTCCACTCATTCATGTCAATGTCGTCGGTAGAAAGAGCACGTATGATAAGTGTAGCCGCCTGGGTGCCCGAATTTCCGCCGCTGGAGATAATCATCGGTATAAATAGCGACAAAAACACCGCATTGGCTATAACACTTTCATAGGCCCCAAGAGCAGTTGTAGTAAACAACTGGCCAACAAATAAAAAGGCCAGCCACCCAATGCGTTTTTTTACCATTTCAAAGACCGTAGTTTGCGAGTAGTAGTCGTCGAGTACGTCCATCCCCGCCATGAGCTGCATATCCTCGGTGGTCTCTTCCTCTGCGACGTCAATGATGTCATCCACTGTAACGATCCCTACCAGAATACCGTCAGAATCAACCACCGGCATCGCTACCCGGTCGTATTTACTGAGCATCTTTACCGCATCTTCCTGGTCGTCAAAAGCACTCAGGGCTTCAAAGCTTTCGTCCATCAGTGACGAAATGGGCGCCTCCGGATCAGCCAGGATCAGCTGATTCAGCCGCAAATCATCGATGAGGTGCTCGTTATCATCGACGACATAGATGACGTTCACGGTTTCAGCGCTCTGTCCAAACCTGCGGATATGATCCATCCCCTTCTGAATGCTCCAGTCTTTTCGCACCTTCACATAACGGGGTGTCATCAGACGACCCACACTCTCTTCGGGATAGCCCAGGAGTTTCTGCACCTGCTTCCGGTCGGAAACATTCATGGAATTCATGACCCGCTGGGTCAGATTACCGGGCAGCTCTTCCATCAGTGCCACACGCTCATCGGGCTCAAGGTTAGACATCACTTCGCTGAGCTGCTGGGCTGTAAACATGCCCAACAACTCCATGCCTTTCCCCGAACTCAGATAGATAAACACATCGGCCGCTTTCTGCTTTTTGAGCAGCCGGAAGATGACAATGGCTACCTCGGCATCCAGTTCTTCCAGAAGTTTGGCTACATCGACCGCGGGAACATCATTGAGAATATCCTTAAGTGCCACCCAATCCTTGGCCTCAATAAGTTCGTCAAATTCCGGTTTTAGTAGATCAACGATCATGGAATACGTGGCTCGGTTGGTAATTCCTGTTGGAGGGATATGCGTCTAAGAATCGCACTAATTACGTAAAAAAACAAGCGTTCATTGAACTTCAGGGGAATGATCTGTTTCCCTTTTCCACTTGTTCCGTAGTAGGCCGGCCACCTACCAAATTTCACTGACTATTGTTGCGATTGTGATCACACTTTTCGACTTTTAGCGTACTTCTTAATAAAGCTGGAGTTCATACTTTGAAAATAATAATTATTGGAGCCGGTGAGATTGGATACGATCTGGCCAGTGTGCTATCTCAGGAGCAGCATGATGTCATTGTGCTTGACCGCGATAAAGATGCCCTTAAGAAGGTAGCCGACAATCTTGACGTTCTATATTTTGAAGGCAATGCAACCTCGGCCAAGGATCTGGTGGACGCCGGCGTAAAGGATGCCGATATTCTTATTGCCGTGACCAGCATTGACGAGGTGAACATGATCGCCTCCATGATGAGCAAGCGCCTGGGAGCTGAAATGGTTATTGCCCGCATTCGCAGCGACGAACTTTCCCGTCCCAATGCACCGTTAAAATCCACTGATCTGGGCATCGATGTTCTCATCCATCCTGAGCAGAGTGCCGCCATGGAAATTGTACGGCTTATTAAACGGGCCTCGGCCAGCGATCTGGTCAACCTTGCCGATGGCCAAATGCAGATGATTGGACTGCGTATTGGCAAGGAATCGCCCCTCGTTGGTAAGAACCTGTTGGAATATACCGAACAATTTCCGGATGTGACCTTCCGGGTTGTTGCCATATCCCGCAAGGGAATGACCATTATTCCAAGCGGTTCGGTCCGCATACAGGCCTACGACCAGCTCTTCCTGATAGCCAAAACGGACTCCATCCCGGAAGTCATAAAAACCACCGGCAAACCCGATGTTGAAATTAACCGCATCATGATTGCCGGCGGGACGCCCATTGGAGCCATGATTGCCCGGATACTCTGCCAAGAGGAAAAAAACTGGAATATCAAGCTTATTGAACCCGATCATGACACGGCTGTCGAGCTGGCCCAGGAACTCAAGGGGGTGCTGGTGCTGAACGGAAATCCCACCGATCCGGACCTTCTGGCTACCGAGGGCATCACTGACACCGACGCTTTTATTTCAGTGACCGAAGATGAGGAGTCGAATATTATCTCCTGCCTTATGGCCAAGCACCTGGAAGTCCAGAAAACCGTGGCCCTCGTTTCAAAAGCCGATTATATACCACTCAGTCAAACAATCGGACTGGATGCGGCTATCAATAAGAAGTCAGCCGCTTCCAATGAAATCCACCGGCACGTACGCGGCGGGCGTGTTATCTCGGTGAAAGCCCTTCAGGGCATCAAAGCTGAAGTTATTGAATTACAGGCGGCTCCCCGGTCCAAGGTTGTCCGGAAACCTATTCATAAAGTTCGTTTTCCAGAAGGCTGCGTGGTTGGTGGCATCTTAAGCAACGGATCAACGACGATTGCAACCGGTCAGTCGCAAATACAGCCCAATGACCGTGTCATCATTTTCTGTCTCCCCGAAGCTGTTGATAAGGTAACTTCACTTTTCAAATAATGCAGAACTCCTCAATCAAAAGTTTTCGCCGTCCTCAAATTGATTTTCTCACCGTACTGGGGATCCTGGGAGCCTTCATCTTTTTTCTCGGCTTTGCCCTGTTGACACCGATGGTCATTGCTTTCATTTATGAGGAAGAAGTCTGGCATACCTTTCTCTCATCGGCATCCATTGCTTTTATCTTCGGCGGCAGCCTCTACTACTTTTTCAAACCTGAACAGGAATTGCGTGTGCGCGAAGGATTTCTTGTTGTAAGCCTGACCTGGCTGCTGCTGTCACTGGTCGGGGCCCTGCCCTTTGTCATTTCGGGTATTCTGCCAAGCTACACCGATGCGGTCTTTGAAACAATGAGCGGACTTACGACTACCGGGGCGACCATCTTCGGCGGAGAAACCAGCAGCGGCTTTATGAATCCCCAGATTGAATCGCTGCCCATGAGCATGCTTTTCTGGCGATCTCTCGCCCACTGGCTCGGCGGCATGGGCATTATTGTATTAACGCTGGCAATTCTTCCTCTGCTGGGTATCGGCGGCATGCAGCTCTTCCAGGCAGAGTCGCCCGGCCCGACGGCCGACAAGCTCACTCCCCGCGTACAAGAGACTGCCAAACTGCTTTGGGGCGTCTATGTGGCCTTCACAGGCATGGAATTCCTGCTGTTGTGGGTTCACCCCTCCATGGATTGGTTTGACGCCTTAAACCACGCCTTTGCCACCCTGGCTACGGGAGGCTTCTCAACTAAGAATGCCAGCATTCAGGCATTTGACTCGGTCTACATCGATGCCGTTATAACCCTTTTTATGTTTCTGGCCGGCATCAGCTTTGCCATGCATTTTCGCCTGCTGCGCGGTGATAGCAAATCATTTTTTGACAACCGGGAAACCCGCTTTTATGCACTCATCATAGCGATCAGTGTTACCATCGTAACCTTCTCACTCTGGATATTTGACGGGTATTCTTTCGGCAGCGCCCTGCGATACGGCTCATTCCAGGTAGTCTCCATCGTAACTACTACGGGGTTCGGCACCGACAATTATGAACTCTGGTATTCGTTTGGCGGCTTTTTTCTTTTCCTGCTTTTCTTTGCCGGCGGCTGCGCCGGCTCTACGGGCGGTGGTCCAAAGATGATCCGGTGGATGATTATCATTCGCAACTCCTTCCGAGAATTCAAGCAGATTGTCCATCCAAAGGCCATCCTTCCGATCCGCATTGGAAACAAGACCATCGATGCAGACATCCAGCGTACCGTACTTAGTTTTTTTGTGCTTTACCTTGTCATCTTCGGCCTGGGAGCACTCGTTATGGCCACCATGGGCTATAATCTGGAGTCCGCCATCGGGGCGAGCATTGCCTGTCTCGGAAACATTGGCCCCGGGTGGGGAGCATTCGGTCCTACTGATAACTTCGCCCAGATCCCCTATTTCGGCAAATGGGTGCTCATAGTTATGATGATGGTCGGACGGCTGGAACTATTTACCGTACTGCTCATTTTCACTCCTGCTTTTTGGAAGCAATAGCCTGACCGCGCCTTTGCCTTCCAACCCAGATTCCAACCGGTGGCCGCAGGTCCTGGTGAGCCCCGGTCCTCACTTCACATCCGGTATAATTCCAGTCGCTAGAATTTGATCCAGCGACGCGCTTCCAGACGTTCGATCAAGGCTGGTAAAAAGGTCAGAGCGGCCACGAGGGTCATCCCAATACCGATCACCGCCATCTCTCCCAGTGACTGCAGTCCCGGGTGAGTGGTAAAGAGCAAGCCGGAAAAGCCGAGCATCGTCGTCAGTGATCCGATCGTTACATGCTGACCGGTGCTGGAGAGTACATCCCACATACTTCGTTTCCCCTCCTCCCGGTATCGGTGGGCCAAGTGAACGCCATTATCCTCGCCGATCCCCAGAATGGCCGGGAGCACAACCAGGTTGTAGAAATTGAACATCATGCCTGTTAGCATCATGATGCCAAAAAGCCACAACAGCCCCACTACCAGGGGGAGCATGGCAATCAGTGCCCAGCGCAGCGATCGAAACGATATGAGCATTAAGACAAAGACCATCAAAAAGGTAGCGCCGACCATGTAAGGACTCTCTGTCCGCATCAGATCCAGCATCTCGGCGGCAATGATGGAGGTACTTGCAGCATACACCGTCTCCCCGCTGTCGAGGGTTATTTTACCGATGTCGTCCTTGAAAGCAATTGATTTTTCTCCATCAGAAAGCCCCACGCTGGGATATACAATCACAAAGTTTCCTATCTCTCCCTCCTTGGTCACAAACTGGTTTTTAAAGTAGTCCGGAATCTGACTGATATTCAATCGGCTGGTCGTCTGTGCAGCCCGACGAAGTTTATCCAGCTGGGGATCCTCCTGGTCCCTGATGAAGGGGTCATTCAGAAGACCGCGAATCTGAGCAATATCCTCAAGCTTTTCATTGGCGCCATCTTCCGTGGGCGGAAAGCGTTCCGGCAGGGCCTCCACATCCAGTATGGTTGGGCTGGTGGTGTCTGTTTTCATCTTATGACGGACCTTCTCCAGGATCTCAATCACCTGCTGCTGGTTATCAGCCAGGATATAGGCCGGATTCCGCTTGTCGGACTGCTCGACGCCCCGGGTGAATTCATTGTAGGCCTGGTACTCCGGAAACTCAGGTTCAAGCTGACCGAAATCATATTGGAAACCCAGTTGGCTGGGAGCATATATGCCTACGGCCAGGGCAATAAGCAGCCCCGTAACGACCACGGAACGGGCCATCGGGAACCGGTTGAACAAAGAGGCTTTTTCGCCGTCAGCCTCCCGGTTGACATTCAAGAGAATCCAGTTGTGTCGTTCCGAGATAGTCAGAAGGGATGGCAGCACAAAAAGCATGCTGCAGAGTGCCAGAATAATACCGGACCCCGCTATGAATCCAAATTCAGAGAATCCCCTGAAACGGGCGATAATCAATATGAAGAGGGAAAATGCGGTTGTCAGGCCACTTACCACGATAGCCGATCCGGTATTGTCGTACGTTGAATACAGGGAATCCAGGACAGTTTCTCCCGCAGATCTGAATTCAATATAGCGGGCATAAAAGTGAATGCCATAATCAATGCCCATGCCGAACAGGATTACGAACAGAACGGACGTCATGGTATTCAGGGTTCCCAGCACAAAATAGGTGACGCCAAAAGTCCAGGCCAGACTCATCAAAAGGGGCAGTCCAATCACCAGCACCGGCACCGGCATGCGGATCAGGTGCTCCCAGAAACGATGTTCCTTCTCTTCCTCACTGCCACGCCGATAGTTGAGATATTTCTTTGTAAAAAAATACAGCATCACCAATATAATAACACTGGATATGCCCGAAGCGAAGCTGCTGAATACATCATTCATGATCGATTCGATCTCCGACAAGTGACGCTTCAGCCGCCCTCCGTATCGCACTTCCATTTCACTGTTGTACGACTGTGGGTTGACGGAGGCCAGCAGTTCGTCGTAGGAGTCAAACATGCGGCGCAGATAATCCAGGTCACTTTTTGAACCGGTCGGGAACAGCTTTAATACCATGACCGTACTATCCGGACTTACCGGGTACTCCGAGGGAATTAACGCTTCATAACTTTTTTCAAAAGCCTCCAGCTCTTCATCGGACTCCTCCTCTTCCTCTTCTTCCCCAAAATCGATCAAAAAAGGATTCGCCCCTTCCTTGGCAGACTGTATTTCATCCTGCAGATAGGTTTTTATGTCTTCCAGTTCTCCGGGGGTGGCAAAATACAGGGCGTTATTCCTGAGAAAAGAGGTCTCTTTACGAAACTCAAACCGCTCAAAAAACGGCCGGTCACTCTGTTCATCATAGAGCTCCAGGCTTTCATCGATCAAGTCCCTGGCCAGTCGCCTGTTGTCTTCAAAACTGGGCGATTTGATTGCTACTTCCATCGCACTCTCCCCGCCTACTGTTTCCTGCAGCTCATTCAAGGCCAGCACATGGGGATTCTTTTTGGGCAACAGATTAGCCAGGTCGGTATCTATTTTGAGCTGTACTGCAAAGTTACCCAATATAATCGCCAGCAAAATTGTAATACCCAACACCCAGTACGGATGATGATAGTTGTATTTGATTAACGGGCGAAAGAAACGTAGAATTTTTTTCATTACCTCCAGATCAAAGTGGCGGTTAAATCAGCGCAGAAGTTAACCATTTTAGCAGAACTTATTTAACTTCTATTGCTTTTTGCTCTTTTTGGGGCTTCAGCATAATGTCGTCGTAGTCAGCCTTCACCCAGGAACCGGTGCTGTTGCCATCACTCATTACCAGAATAGCCATGGGCGTCCTCGGCGGATCATCCCCGAACAAACGGCGGTAGTCCTGTACCAGATTGCGCTCAAAAGTGATCCACTTCCCGGTATCCTCATTTCCAGACTTGACCACCTTGATCTGCTGGTTGCCAAATAGCTTTGATGCGGTACTCCCCTCCTCAAGGGTAGAACTCCATGTATAGCGTATGGTCTTGGGCACTTTCTTGAAAAAAGCCACGCGTCCCATATCAAACACCACATAGACACTTGCTACTGAATCGTTGTAGTCGTCATCATCTTCCCGGGCATTATGCGGAAGTTTATGGGCACGCACTTTCCACGAGAGGATCGGTGTTTCAAAGATATTTATGTTATAAATATTATCTTTGTCCTTATTAATCAGAGGCAGGTTGATATGCTTGGCCCGGGAACCCTTGTACCGCAGGAATTTGTTATCTCCTTCTTCATCCACCTTATACAGGTAATTTTTAGAAAAGGACTCATCATGATTGATGAGCTTCTTGTTGCCATCCCGGTCGTACCACTTGTGCGGCAATTTGCCGGTGGTATCATGCTCAAAATTCTCAAGCAGCACCGTACCACTATCCATATGCACCGGCTGCTGGGCACCGGCTGATTCGGTGTTCCCGGCACTTATCAAAGCAATCAATAATAAATAATGAAGGACTCTTGTATCTAATCGTTTCATATAAAATTATGCTGTTGATTCGATAACGTTAGGGAGATCACGGCGCTGCAGTCTCCTTTCTGAAATAGCTTCTAAAATAATAATACAAAATCTGTTCTGGTAACGTTTGGCACTTCTTTTTATTGGAATACAGCTGATTGAGATGCCATTTCAAAAGGAAAAACGCTTTTACATAGCTTAAATGCAAGATATAGTCTGTTGAAATGAAAATTCATAATTAATTGTTAAGCAAATAATAACACGGATCATTTCAAATACTATTGAAGCAATGCCGGTACTACGGCCCCGGGGGATCTAATAAATTATAAAGCATCTACTATTTGTGATAGAAAACAGCTAACTTTCTTTGATTATTTGTTTGGATATTTTCGAAGAGCATTTCTACCGGTGACCTGATGGATACGTATAAACGAATCATAGCAGTTGTTCTACTCCTCAATATACTTTTGGTAGCCACCCATGAAGGTGAGTTCTGGCCGTTCAGCATCTTCCCCATGTTTTCGCAGGCCGGCCAGCCATGGTCGCGCGGGGTTGTTGAAAACGTACAGGATACAACACGGGCCGACCTGTGGCAGACCAAGCCCATCGAAGAAATAAGTAACCGGATTCTTCCGCTGGAGGACTACGGGATCCACGAGATCGATTTCGCAAACTACATTTCGAAAACCCGGAACTGGGACCGGCCCAAGATCAACGGACTTCGCAGCACCTTCCAAATTGATGAGTATCCGGGTGAGCAGTGGATGCCAACACGCGTTGTCGGTGCTATCAACGATGAAGGAAGCGTCGTCATCAGGGCCATTCCCATGTTCCTGTTTACTGCCGACACCACCTATAAAAATCCCAACTTATTCTCCAGTCAATAGCCAACATGGACCGCTTGTTCGACAACCTGTTCAATTTAGAGGTACCCGAATCGACCGGCACGAAAATACAACTTCGTGCTTTCGAGTTATTTACGGTAGTCTATACCCTTATATACACCTGGGAATGGGCTTTTTATGTCCCTCGTCTCAGTGATATTGTGCTTCCGCTGGGATTGGCCAATTATATAGATGTCAAGATCTTTTTCGGGGAACTCGCCACTATTAATGCCATCGTCATCACTCTTGCCTGTCTGATTCCCTTCTTTTTCAAGCGCCAGCGCTGGTTGTACTTCCTCGCTTTTATCCTTTTTCACATACAGTATGTCAGCCGTTTCTCACAGGGAGAAATTCCCCACAGTGCCAATTTTGTGGGCTTCAGCCTGATGGGACTGGGAATTGCGGCCCTCTTTATCCGGGATATAAAAAAATCTCTGCCTTTTGCCTTTGGCTTTACCCTGTTTTTTATCGGGCTCGGCTATACCTCAGCGGCCATAAGCAAGCTGGTTGCCACGGGTATCACCTGGGTCGACGGCCAGCACTTATGGCTGTGGATCGGTGAAAAAAGTATCGATATTCTTTCCAAAACCGGGGAATTTCAACTCAACTGGCTCCAGGAGCTGGCCATCAGCAGCCGGATGATTGCCACGCTGATCCTAACATTTGGACTCGTTACCGAGTTCATGGGATTCTGCATCTGGTACAGACGCTGGCGACCCTATATCACGTTGGCACTTATCGGCATGCATATCGGCATTGACCTGACCATGAATATCTTTTTCAAGACATTCACCATCCAGCTGATCATCATGGGCTTTCCGTGGAACCGATACATCAATGCACTCATCCACAGGCGGATCTCCTTTTCCGGCAAGCCCCTGAGGCGATATCTACTGTACTGATCTGAAGGACGTTACTATTATCCAATGCGAGCAAAATCCTTTTTAACACCATCCGCAATCGTTGGGAGGTTCTCCAATATTTCCTTAATATTAGCCTCCTTTTAAACAATCATATATCTACCGTTTATGTCTGAATCGCCCGAACCAATGCCCACTGATGGTCTTCCCAAAGTCAGTTGTCTAACGGTTACCGCTGATCGAAAGCACCTCATGCAACGGGCCATCCGATGTTTCCGGAACCAGACCTATCCCAATAAAGAACTGATTATCGTAGATGACGGAAAAGAAAATCTGGATGATATTCTTGCCGACCTGCCTTCAGATCAGGTAACTTATCTGAAACTGGAGAAGAAGCCCGGTAATACGCTGGGGAAACTGCGGAACCGCTCGCTCGAAGAAGCCAATGGAGACTTTCTTGTTCAATGGGATGATGATGACTGGTACCACCCCGAACGCATTGCCATCCAGGCACAGACACTTATCGACGGTCATGATGCCTGCTGTCTCTCCGGAGCACTCATGCATCTTGATGAAGAACCCTACATGCAGTATCCCTATGTGGGCTATCTGCCCGACGGCATTCCCGGAAGCATCATGCATCGTTCCGACCCATCTATCCAATATCCTCATACGAGGCGAGCCGAAGACACCGTCTACCTGAAAGAGTGGATGAAAAAAAGATATCTTCAACTGCCGGATAACTATTCCCACCTTTTTATACGCTGTTACCACGGCGATAATACCTGGGAGAAAGAGCATTTCCTGCGGCGCATACGAAACAACCCCAAAGACGCAGTCTTTTATTTTTGGCATAAAATCATAAAAGGGAAGCTTTTTGATCACCCGAAGTTTCAGCTCACGGAAGCCCAGCGCCAAGCATTCCGGATGTATCTAAGCGACTCCCGGGAGTTAAACCTGCTTCCCGAAGAACAGTAAAACAGTGAATACCCAACGCACTTTTTTGGTCGGATGTCCGCGATCGGGCACCACCCTGCTCCAAAGTATGGTGGCCAGCCATCCGAAGGTCCTCTCTTTCCCGGAGACCCACTTTTTTTCGGATACCCTGCCTATCAACCCCCTCCTCCGTCGACTTATGCTACACGGCCGCCGAAGCCGCCGTGTAGTCTTGCGGTTCTTAGAGGAAAATGGGTATGGCGAACTCCAGCCGTTCAGAGGCCGCTCCCCCTTCAAGTTCTACACCTACCGGGGCTGGTGCCGCACCCTAATCGATATTATCGACCGGATGATTGTCCGGGAAGCCCGGAAAAATAGGATGAATGGAACCATCTGGGGATTGGAAAAGACGCCCCGGCATCTGCATTATATTTCTTCTATTGAAGAAACCGGCCCCGCCAGCAAGTTCCTGCACATACTCCGCAGCGGCCCCGATGTAGTGGCAAGCCTCTACCTGGCAACCAACCAATACCCGGAGCAGTGGGGAGGCAAACGTTCCATTAAAAAATGCATCCGCTGGTGGAACGACAGTCTACGCGAGTCGCTTAAATACCGCCGGAAATCCAATCATATCCTTGTTACCTATGAACAGCTTATTGAAGATCCTGAAACGGTTTTAAGAGCGATCTGCGGCTTCCTGGAACTCGACTTCAGCAAAGAAATGCTTCAGCGCTATCACACCACCGCAGACGCATTAACACGGGAAGAAGAGAAGTGGAAAGACCAGAACCGGTCGAAGTCGCTGAACAAGAGCCAAAAACTGAATGCTCATTTCGACCCGGATACCGTCCGCTATATCAGGGAGCAGGTCCTGCCTGTCAACCTGAAGGATTTCTATCACTAGCGAGACCAGGTGCCCGGCCTGTCAGCCTCACTCCTCCTCTGCTGATTCCATGGTATCAAGGTCGTCCATCTTTACCGCTTCCGGATTGACGGGTAGCTGGGTCTGCGTAAAGGAAGTTACAATAAAAGAGATGGCCCCTATCATTTTCTTCAGTATCAGGTTGGCCGTCAGGACCCCCACCAGCTGTGTCTCGGGGACATTCAACATCACCGACATTTCAATAGCCACACTCACATACAGTACACTTCGACTTGGCAGAAACGGGATGCGCGTAGACATGATCTGTACCGCCATCAGGCTAAACCACACGGCCCAGGGAACGGTCGGCTCGGCAATTTTATACTGAATGATCTGTATCAGGTTGGTCAGAATGAGACGGCCGGTATAAATGCCAGATATTTTTAGGCCTTCATCCAGGCTGACACTGAGAATGTAATTCCGGAACTGATATCCTATGACCGCCACAACCCCCAGGCCGAGGGCAATCCAGAGATACACGAGGTTATTCTCAACTTGGGGGATATACTCCCCAATATCAATGTACCCCTGCGTCAGGAAAAAAATAAGCAATACCACTGAGATAAAAGTGGAGGAAAGAGAAGAGAGAATATTGTTATCCTTAATAAATTTCATCGCCTCAACCGCCGGAATCCCGATTTTTTCCCGGGCCCAGTAAAACAGGTAAAACTCCCCGGAGTATCCCAGCACGTCGGTATTGAGTACTTTTTTCTGTACAAAAATCAGGAAGGCCCGGTACCCCCTGAAGTTCCACTTGACCCCGTAAATAAAAATTTCAGAGACAGGAAGTGAAAAATAGATCAGGAAGAACAGGAGATAAAACAGCGGATTCAGTGGCAGTGAATCAATAACACGGTCGAGACCGATATCATAGAGCTTATAGGCCAGATATCCTATAATGCCGGCCTGCAGCAGATACCGTATTCCCTTTTTGAGATTCGTCTTCCATTTTTTTTCCTGTTGCTGCTTCATTATCTGTCTGTATAAAGACCTTTCTATTCCGTGGCATTGTATGCGCGATCCCCGAGCCTGATACTCCGAGCAAGGCCGGGACACTCACCGGTGACTATAATAAAGAATTTCACTGCGTCTTTCCCTCCCAGGCTACCCCTACCTGGAATCCCAGCCGGCGGCCCTCATAAAGCGCCCCCAGATCCAAAGCCAGGGAGCCAATAAGACTCACCCCATAGCCGCGGCTTGCCCGGTACTTCAACCTCAAAAGCGAGGAATATTCATCCACGCGGAGCTCATCCAGGGGCGTATAGGGCCGTTCCCCCTGGTCCACATTCGTGCCGTAATTCCGGGAATAGGTCAGCAAGGCTTTATAGAACAGGCGATCCCCGGGCCGCCCCTGGATGCCGACGTGATGGGCGATAATGATATTGTTGGAAATAGGATACGTCCCGCCGTCAAAATCGGACACGGGGCCGTTTATGATCAATGGGTTGCCCAGTACGCGACCTTCATGCGACCACCCGGAGCGATAGACGCCGTTATTGTAATAATTCGTCCGGCCCCAGGGGGTATTGATCCATGCGTTCTGTCGCTTCGTATTCAGATGCTCCCATAATACCTTGGTAACCCACCCTTCTGAATCATCAAAGGTAACACCTGCCCCCCACATGCCATCCCAGGGACTTCGAAAACTGAGTGCCACCTTATCCTCCAGATAGAACAGGCGGTAGGCCTGCAGTCGAAAATGATTAAAATTAACGCCCACTTTGGCCTCATAGGCCGCCACGGAGTTACCCACCGAGTTGCTGATCTCATTCCAGGGAACATTATTCCCCGAAGCCGACTGTCCCAATACCACGTCTAAATAATCAGAAAAAGAGGAAGGCAGTTCATACGGTGCTTGATTCCCCACCCCGGGATGTATGCCGCCCCACACCGTATTGTGAGCAGCCCCCGCTGTCAGATCAAAGCGCCTGTGCTTATATCGCAGATAGAAAAACTTCTGGTGCAGATAGGGATTTTCAATATAGCGTTCGTCGGTAAACCAGCCATGGGATATCATGGCTTTGAACTGAAGATGGTCACCGCTCCGTGGCACACTCACAAAGTTGCTGGTACCAACCCGTATTTTGGGAACCGGAATAGCGTTCCGACTAACCAGCATGGATCCCATCGACAAATCGCGGTCATGCAGGCCCATCGGATCATAAAACCGTCCCCCCCTGATGGTTAATCCGCCATAACGCAGATCGGCAAAAAGCTCCGTAAACACCAGCGTATCATAGTCAGAAAGGCGGGCAAAAGCATCAAATCCTCCGGCAAAATCCAGTCCGTCCGAGGAATCCTGTTCCGAGAAATAGGTGTAAAAGCGATTAATGAAGTTACTGCCGGAGGGCTCAACCATTCCGTCGGTATTGGCATAGAGCCAGAATGGCAGCTGATCCTCTTCTGCGGCATAAACCGAGGAGGAGACTCCGTAACGAAGCTGAGCCATCGACTCAGCTGGAGGCAGCAGAAGAAAAGTAACGATGCCTATCCCCAATATAAGGTAATATCGCTCAGGCATATCGGGGATCATTATATATTCTCAGCTAATCGGTTTTTGCTGTCCAGCAGCTGATTGAATTTTTCTTTTTTCAGGGCATTCCAGGTGCGCTCTGAGAACTCGTAAAATGGTTGTTTTTGATGATACCATCCAAAATGAAGGCAATAGGGCGTTGTTTTAAGGTAGTCTCCCTTTCCCGGTATCAGTGACAACAGCTTGATGAGTACCTTCCGCAGCCATTTACTTTTCAAACCGCGCAGGTTGTACACAAACTGGTCGCAGTAGTATTTGCATACCACATATTCAAAATCAGCATCGTGGGAAGTCAACGCTGCAATATAGTCCAGCTGTGGACTGGTATGCCCCTGCAGCCAGGGATAAACCGGCAGGTCCAGTTTGGACATCGCCATCGCCATGCTCCACTCGCACGATTCTTCACTGCGCCCGTGTTCCAGCGTACGACTTCGGAAGTGTGTTTTATCCTTCCGTTCAAGCATCTTCTGTGAAAATTCACAAACTTTTTTCGTCAGACTGTAATCCTGAGCATACATCATACCCGTCTGCACCCGGCTCAGGTAGGAAAGTCCAAAATGATTCAGCGTTTGCTGCCGGCGCCGCAAAAGGATATCGCTGACGATACCGATGTTCTTCGGTCCCCCAAAAAAATTATCCGATACCTGGGTGCCGGTAATCGTAAAGGGGTAGGGTTCAAAAGATTTCCATAGATTATCCGGATCTTTGCACCAGATGATATCACTGTCAAGAAAAATGTTTTTCTCAAAAAAAAGATATTCATGAATATTGTGCTTGAAACCCACAATAGAGGCCCGGTCCGGGGCCATCACATGAATAACATCAAAGATGTTGCTTAAATTGAATTCCTCGAGAATCTGTTTATGCTTCTCCTCGCATACCAGGGCCACCGGGCGATCTTTGTCATATCTTCGCAATGACACCACCGAGGCCACAGCATGTTTCAGGTACTTCGGATGGCCGTAGGTGGTGTAAATATATCCCTCTGGTGCTAATTTCTTCTGTTGAACAGATCGCAGCATATACAGTATATAAGATTAATTTGATGCCAATATACAGCTATTAAAACAGTTTAATAAACCCTTTATCGGGCCGCTCTTTTGCGAAGTGTTTCCAGCAGAGAATCGTATCCCTTTTGACGAATGATCTTTTGGAACTGACGCTGGTAGGAATCAGCTGTAGAGACATCATCAATAATCATATCCGTAACGACCCACTCGCTGTCATCGGTATATTTCATCTTGTATCCCACCGGGGTGCGAACGTTCTCAAGCTGCGCGATGGTCCGTACCTCTGCTTCACTGCCATCCACACTGATTTCTTCATATTTCACTTTGGCGCGATAGATATCCAATTTATTCAGCGACTGGTCACGGATGATCGTTGAAAACAAATCAACAAACTCATCACGTTCATCCTCCGAAAGTTCATTGTAGGTATCCTCCAGAGCATACCGGGCCATCGCACGATAATCTATAATACCGTTAATGATATTTTTGAGCTTCTCGCGCTGTTCTTGTGTGTACTCCGTACCCTTGGAGCCCATCAGCTCTTTGATTTCATCATCCCGCTGTTCCAGAAGCTCCCGGATCGCTTCTTCATCATTCTGCGCCCACGCCTGAGCCGACTGGAAAAAAAGGAGTCCGGACAAGCTGAATAATAATACTAAAAAGGTTTTTTTAAAGCGTATCATCTTATTCTTCGTTGTTGAAAATTGGTGTTATCGGCAATCCTGATTTACGATGGAGCTGGATCATATTCTTGTTGAATTCAAAAATTTCTCGATTTTTACGCACGCGCAACTCCAACTCTTTTTGCATGGCATCAATTAAATCTTTGGTTTCTCCTATACCAAAATCATAATCCAATT
Source organism: Fodinibius sediminis (assembly GCF_900182555.1). GTDB lineage: Bacteria > Bacteroidota > Rhodothermia > Balneolales > Balneolaceae > Fodinibius > Fodinibius sediminis. Next base: position 298,071 of record NZ_FXTH01000002.1, read on the forward strand.
GTTCCTGTCTAAGCCATTTCTTGCTTGTAACAAGGGCCTCGTCAGTATTATCGACTTTTTCCTTTGATACAGCCGTGTTCTTATAGATTTCATTGACTTCCAGTACGATACCGTCAACGGCCGTTTCCTTCAAATATTTTGCCTGCCGGTATTGCAGTTTTCTCCGTTCCACATTGGCATTAATACTCAGAAAGTCCAAATTCTGCCGCACCACCAATCCAAAAGAGGCCGACAGATAATTGGAATTATTGATTATGAAGGGGTTGCTTTGCCGCGGCCGATTGGGGGTGTTGGCAAAACTGCTTCTGAGTCCCAGCACCAGCGCAGGGAGGTTCCGGCTTTTTTCAGCCTTGAGCCCGTATTCGGCAGCATCAATGCCGGCCTCTATAGCTTCGACCTCCGACCTGTTTTTAATAGCATTCATCCGGTAAAAATTTATTTCCTTCAATTCTTCCGAAACCGGGTCTAAAAACGAGGATTCGGGCAGGAATACCGTCCCCTCATCCGCCTGCAGCACGTAGTCCCATATACGACGCGTCATGGCAGCACTTTCCTTGACCTCAGTGGCACGCGTTGCAAATTCGGATTTGAAAATCTTGAATTTGAAGAAGTCAGACTCATCAAAATCCTCTGCCCCCTCCTCGCGGTTTTCCTCCAGCTTGTCTTCAATATCCCTGATGGTACCCGAGGCTTCATCCAGCAGACGCATGATCTCTCTTGTCAGCAAGTAGCTCTGGTATAACTCCGCCAGCCGGACTTTGAGATCAGCCTCTTGTTGTTCAAATTGTTCTTTGGCTGCAATCGATGCCGATTCTGCTGCTTTTACGGCATTGCTCAAAGCGCCCCAGGTAAAAAGAGGCTGAACGGCATTGATTTCTGCACGCGTGAAGATGGCCCAGTTTTCCCAGTCATTCTCCAGATTCGGATCCAGGTAGTATTCATCCTTGTCGAGCGTGGGATTATGGCTGATCACCCCGGGCACAACCCCGTGCTGGGTACTCAGACTAAATTCAGGAAGGTAGCGCTTGGCATTAAGCTGTGATACCTGATTCTCAGCCAGGTTCACTTTCTCCCGTTCATATTTGAGCTGTCCCGCATTTTCAACACCGCGGTTAATAAACTCCTGCAGCGACACGCGCACCGTATCCTGGGCCCGCAGCTGGGATAGCGAAAATATACTTATAACAGTAAGTGTCAGGAGAGTTTTAATCATAATTTCACCACGGAAGCTCCATTTATTTGTAAAGCTAACGATAAAGTTGATGATTTATTTAAAAAAATAGCCCCTTCCATCGGGAAGGGGCTATTTCATGGATGCGGAGGGAGAGGGATTCGAACCCCCGGAGACCATAAGGCCTCAACGGTTTTCAAGACCGCCGCATTCGACCACTCTGCCATCCCTCCAGTACGTCAAATAGAACGATAATAATTAAGCATTTTCAAGTGCCTGTGCACCCGAGATAATTTCAGAAATCTCTGTAGTAATCGCACTTTGACGAGCCCGGTTATATTCAAGTTCGAGATCTTCCTGCAGCTCGTTGGCATTCTCTGTTGCGTTGTCCATGGCTGTCATCCGGGCGCCCTGTTCTGCAGCATTTGACTCAAGGATAGCCTTCCACAGCTGCAAATTCAAATGGGAAGGTAATAAATCTTCAAGAATTTTATCTATCCCCGGCTCATAAATATATTCTTTCTGCTCGTTGTCTGATACGGCATCTTCAAGAAGGGCTGACGGCTCGATGGGCAGGACGGATTCTACAATACGCTCCTGGGCGATCACTGACTTGAACTCGTTATAGGCCAGCTTGACTTCATCAAATTCTCCGGCATTAAACCGCTTGATCACGCCTTTCATAATTCCGGATGCTTTCGCAAAATTGATCTCATCAAAGAAGTCCGGATATTCTGCAATAACATTGTAGTTTCGTTTGCCGAAGTGTTTGATTGCTTTTCGTCCCACACAGACAAGCGACAGTGTTTCCGCCTGTCGATATTCGGCATACTCCTGTTCAATGGTCTTCTCTACCATCTTAAATAAGTTATTATTGAAAGCCCCGCATAACCCCCGATCGGAGCCGATAATGATAAAGAGAACCTCGTCGGTACTCTCCGGTTCACGCAGCAACTGGTGCTTATCGGTTGCATTGCCAACCAGCCGGGCCACCACTTCCTTCATCTTAGAAGCATAGGGACGGGTTGCGATGATACGGTTTTGAGCCTTTCGCAACTTCGCGGCCGCAACCATTTTCATGGCCTTGGTAATCTGCCGCGTATTTTTAATGGATTCAATCCGATTTCGTATGTCTCGAAGATTCGCCATAAGTTAGGAGTCGTCAGCAGATGTAATTTGATCGATTACGGTCTTGGCCGTGTTAAGCAATTTCTCTCCAAACGCTTCATCCAGCTTTCCGGATTCGGCCAGTGCAGCCATCTCCTCGTCGAATTTTACGTTTACTGTTTCCAGATAAGTAGCTTCAAACTCCTGGATCTGGTTTACATCGAGAGCCTCAAGCAAGCCTTCACTGTTTACCTTGAGCAGTGCAATTTGCTCCTGGACCGCAAGCGGCTGATAGATATCCTGCTTGAGAAGTTCCACGGTTCGCTCACCACGCTTCAACTGGCGCTGGGTGGCCGGATCCAAATCCGAGCCAAACTTGGCAAAGGCTTCAAGCTCGCGGTACTGGGCCAGGTCAAGCTTCATGGTACCGGCCAGCTTTTTCATCGATTTAACCTGTGCGGATCCACCTACACGGGAAACGGAGGTACCCACGTCAATGGCAGGTCGAACGCCCGAGTTAAACAAGTCCGTGTCGAGGAAGATCTGCCCGTCCGTAATGGAAATTACGTTTGTTGGGATATAGGCAGAAACGTCACCTGCCTGGGTCTCAATAATCGGCAGGGCAGTCAGCGAGCCCCCTCCTTTCATGAGCGGCCGCAGTTGCTCGGGCACATTGTTCATCTGTTTTGCGATCTTATCATCCTCAATAATCTTGGCCGCACGTTCCAGCAGGCGACTGTGCAGATAGAAGACGTCCCCGGGGTAGGCTTCCCGTCCGGGAGGACGCTTCAGGAGAAGGGAAAGCTCACGGTAAGCCACCGCCTGCTTGGAGAGGTCATCATAAATAACCAGTGCATGACGGCCTGTATCGCGGAAATATTCACCGATGGCCGCGCCGGCGAAGGGAGCAATAAAACGCATTGGAGCACTTGAGCTGGCAGGTGCCGAAACAATGGTGGAATAGTCAATAGCATCATTGTCTTCCAGGGCTTTTGCGATCCCTGCCACTGTTGATCCCTTCTGTCCGACGGCTACATAAATACAGTGTACCGGCTTGTCGGTATCCTGTGTTTCACGCTGGTTGATAATCGTGTCAATGGCCACAGATGTCTTACCTGTCTGACGGTCACCGATAATAAGCTCACGCTGACCGCGTCCGATTGGAATCAACGCATCAATAGCCTTGATGCCCGTCTGTACAGGCTCCGTCACCGGCTCCCGATAAATGACCCCGGGCGCCTTCCGTTCCAGCGGGATACGAATGGTATCACCGGAGATCGGTCCTTTGCCGTCAAGCGGCTTCCCCAATGGGTCGATAACGCGTCCAAGCAGGCCGTCGCCGACGTTAATGGACGCAATATCTTTGGTACGTCGTACTGTATCACCCTCCTGCACAGCGCTGGTAGAACCAAACAGAACGACCCCCACATTATCTTCTTCCAGGTTCAGCACCATTCCACTGACGGAATTTCCGTCCTTGTCTTTAGAATCCGGAAGGTCTACAAGTTCTCCGGCCTGTACTTTGGACAAACCGTATACGCGGGCAATTCCATCCCCTACTTCAAGGACAGTTCCCACATCATAGACATCCGCTTCGCTGTCGAAGCCGGACAGTTGTTTTCGTAGTATTGCTGAAACTTCGTCTGGTCTAACTTGACTCATTGGTTCTAATGTGTTTTAAAAACGTAATTAATTTCTATTCTACCACTGTTGAAAGCAGGGACTCTTCAAGCTTGGCAAGCTGATGCTTGACCGTTCCGTCGATGACCGTATCGTCAATACGAACCGCCATGCCTCCCTTGAGCGATGCATCGACAGTAACGTTGAGCTCTACTTTTTTCTGTGTTTTATCCTCCAGCTTCTGATGCAGCAATTGCCGCTGCTCATCGCTTATCTCCTCGGCCACAAATACATCAACAGTAATGATACCAACATGCTTTTTATACAGCTGAATAAAAGCATCCGTAATCTGGTCTAAGAGGTTGATGCGATCCTTGCGGGCCACCAGTTTTACGAAAAGCCGGGTAGGTTCCTGAAACTTATCAAAAAAGAGCTTCTCCAGTACCGCTGCCTTGTCATCAAATTTGATGACGGGACTCCGTAAAAAAGTTACAAGCTCTTTTGAGTCCTTCAGCGTATTTTGGACAAGTTTGATGTCCTCAAGAATTTCCTCAAGCTCATCCCGCTCTTTCGCCAGCTCCAACAGAGCAGTCGCATATCTTCTGGCCGCTTTGGTTGTATGCATCTACCTTAGTTTTTAGAGACGTCTTTGATAAAATTATCTACCAATTTACTGTTTTTCTGCGTATCCAACTCAGAATCGATAATCTTCGAAGCAGACTGTACTGCCAATTGAGCAACTTCATCGCGAAGTTCCATGAGCGCACGCTTTTTTTCCTGCTCAATGGTTTCCTTGGCCTGGCTGATCATCTGGGCCGCCTCTTCTTTCGATTTCTCGATACGTTCGGCACGAAGCATCTCAGCTTCCTTAATGGCTTCCTTGCGGATCTGTTGCGCCTTACGCTCGGCTTCCCTGAGGGCTTTCTCATTGTCCTCGGAGATTTTTTCTGCCCGGCTGAGCGCCTTTTCTGCAGACTCCAGAGAATCCTTGATCCGGCTCTCCCGCTCCTGAAGGGCATCCATAATAAGAGGCACGGCATATTTGCCCATGACCATCAAAAAAAGGACCATCGTAATGAGCACCCATATGGCAAACCCCCCGTTAAACGAAAGTATTCCGCCTCCACCTGCTAACAATAGCATCATGACTCGGTGATTGTAAGATTATTATTTACACTCCAAGCGCGAGAAGAATACAGACAATAGCACCAATCAGTGCAACACCCTCAATAAGAGCTGCTGTCAAAATCATGGCACCACGAATATCGCCGGAAGCTTCAGGTTGACGAGCAATACTTTCGGTAGCACTTTTACCGATCATACCAATTCCGATACCGGCTCCTACTGCTACAATTCCTGCTCCGATTCCTGCTGCTAATAAACCCATAGTAATTTACCTGTTATGTTTAGTTGTTATTTGGATTAGTAAGTATGAGTAAAAGAGTATGTATTAAGCATGAGCTTCGATTCCTTCTTCATGATGCTCGTGCTCTTCGACCGCCATCCCGATGAATACCGCAGACAGCAGCGTAAAAATGTATGCTTGCAAAATTCCGACAAACGCTTTCAGGATATAGAGCGCAGCGGTCAGCGGTACCGAGAACAGGCTAACGCCAACCCCTGCAACGGCACCAAAAAGATCAGCAAAGATAAAGATGAGTCCTAAAATACAAATTATCATAACCTTCCCCGAAAGCATGTTGGCAAACAAACGAACAGCCAGTGCGAAAGGCTTGGTAAAGAGACCGATAATTTCAATAGGCGTCAGGATCACACGCATCAGCGGAGGAACGCCCGGGAACCAGAACACGTGCTCCCAATGATCCCTGGAACCGTTCCACTGGGTAATAATAAATGTAATAAAAGCCAGTATGGCGGTCACTGTGATGTCAGCTGTAGCTGTAACCCCCCAGGGTAGCAGGCCAAACAGATTCATAAAGGTGATGGCCACAAAAACAGCAAACAGATAGGGAACAAACTTTCGATATTTGTCTTCAGATATATTCTGCTTTGCAATTTCGTCCTGGACAAACACAAAAACAATCTCAAAAAGATTTTGAAACCAGCCCCTGGGCTCTGTTTCCCGGCCGGTCCCCCTCCTGTAGCGTCGGGCCATGGCAATGGTCAGCCACAAAGTTAGCAGCACCCCAAACCACACATACATCAAATGCGCAGTAATAGACATGTCCAGCGTAATATCACTTCCATCAGCCGGTACCAGTACATGATCCTGCTCCACAAACTCACCCGACTCCACCGCCGCATGCGTACTGGCATAAAAATGCCATTCCCCGTCTACCAGCATGATCCGCGGCAGCTGCAACTCATAGCCCGGCAGTGCCAGGTAGTGATGATCCACCACTTTCCCCATGACATCAATAGGAGAATCCGAATTCTCTTCGCCGGTTTCTGCAGCTTTAACAAGAGGTGCAACACACAAAAATACCATTAAAGTGACGAGGACGCGCCGAAAGGCCTGTAACATTTATTTTTTAGTTGTCAGTTTGCAGAATTTTGTTGATTAAAATAATCTCGATTATAGAGTGGAGAATATACGAAATTATGAAACTAACTGTAAAATAAATTTGATGGAATTTTATCATCCTGAGAATCAACACCAGAGCAAGGAGCACAAACACAAAGCGGACAGCCAAAACAATTAAAAATCGACGATAAAATATTTTATGCGTTTGTTTTTTAAAATTACGGAGGCTCAAAAAGTTAGAGGCCACAAACAAGAAACTGAGCATATTTGCCATCAGAGCCTTTACCATGTGTGCCGGGGACCAGATATAGGCCACCAGTATTGTGCCCGCCAATACCAGCAGGGCCGACCGAAGGAAGCTATATACTACAAACCGAAACCGCTCGTCCACTACCGGTTCATTTTTTATTGAGCCGCTCGTTAAGCTTGAAAATAAGAATGAAAATATTGATGATTCCCACCAGACAACCAGTGAGCAGGAGCCAGGGCTGAATACCGAAATAGCCGTCCAGCCAGTATCCCAGCAGGATCGGTACCGCCAGGGCCGCAGCAATCTCAATCCCGAGCGACATATATTCTATATAAGACGAAAGCTTATCCCGGTCGTTCAATCAGATTTCTTCTCAGCCTTTTTTTTGCTCTTGTCCTTTGAACCAGACTTGCTGAAAGAACCGGACAGTCCGTTTGAGGACTTCTTCTTGCTGGATACCGATTTGTCTTCGGTCATGTGGAAGCCGCCATTAATCTGCGCCCCTTCTTCAACAAGGAGTGTTTTGGTATAGATATCACCCTCAACCAAAGCCGACTCTCGCAGGATAAGCTTGTTGTTGACTCTGATCTCTCCGTCAACCTTTCCGGCAATATCGGCGTCGGTGGCCTTGATGTTACCTTTGACCTCTCCGCTGGAAGATATAATGACCTTGCCTTCGGCATTGGCCTCCCCATCTATAACGCCAGCCACCCGGATATCACTCGTTGTTTTAATGGTCCCTTCTAATGTTGTGCCTTCGCTAATCATATTAACTGAGGGTTGGTTTTTATCGGTGTTGTTTGAACTCATAGGTTTTCTGTTGTTGTCCTTCTTGTCCTTATTGTTGTTAAACATAGAGCTGATTTACGATTTAATAAGATATGAATTAGGATTCTGTGGGATACCGTTTTGCCAAATTTCCAAATGCAAATGAGGTCCCGAACTCATAATCCCGGTATTCCCGGCTGTTCCCAGAATGTCACCTTTTGTTACGATATCACCGACAGATTTCGATAATGATTCCGCATGTTTATATACGGTAATCATGTTATCACTGTGCTGAACATACAGGACCCAGCCAAAATTCAGTGTCCAGTTCTGATCAACAACCGCCCCATCAGCAATTGCTTTGAAAGGCGTACCATTTTCTGTGGCAATATCCACACCAAAATGCCCTTTCCCGGGATTGAACCCCCGTGTCAATGTACCGTCCAACGGGTAGCCGGTTGGAAACACAGGCTTACCTTTGAATATATCGGAAAGTACGACCTCATTTTTCAATCGCAAACTATCCGTAGTACTTTTTACTACAGAAAAGGGTTCAGGTTCCCGTTTTTTTTTCATCGCCCCATTCACGGTTTCACGGCGCGACCTGTCGACCTGGAATACCGTATCCTCGCCGGCGCCAATCACTCGTTTCATTTGGGCAAGCTGGAGATCCCGTGCGTGCAGGGAGTCCTGCAGGGCCCTCACCTGTTCAGAGATGGCGATTGCCTGTTCGCGCAGATCTTTTTCCGTATGCGAGAAAAAGAGTCCCGACACCGGGGTGAACTTGAGAAGCACAAACACAAGTATCGCTACTGCAGCCAGCGAACCGTACAAAAGATACAGCAGGTTCGCCGGTTTGAAGCGATAGCTGTTCGAGGGCTCCGGTTCGCGGTCGTCAAAAATAACGAACGTAAGTCCCCGGTCGCGCTTATGAAAAAGTTGTCTTAGGAAATCGAACATATTCGTCATCCACTGCTATGCTTCCGGCGTGGGCCCCCGGTAGTTGAACGGCACATCGATCTCGTCATCGTGATCAATGGGTCCATTTTCACTTTCATACCGTTTGATGTTCTCCGACAGTGCATCGACCAGCCGCTTGGCATGGTCGGGCGTGAGCACCATCCGTTTCACCACTTTTGCTTTGGGCCGGCCGGGCATGACCGAAATAAAATCCAGAATGAACTCCGATGCAGAGTGGGAAATCATGACCAGGTTCGAGTACGTACCGCTGGCCTCCTCATCCGGGAGCTCAATTTCCATCTGTCCCTGTTTTTTGTGCTGCGATTGATCTGCCATAAATATGCATTGATTAGATTAGAATTAACGCCTGGAATGCTAGTCCGCATCCAAAAAATCATGTTCTCTCATCCAGTCGTCATTAAAAATTTTGGAGACATACCGGGCACCGCTGTCGGGAAGGATGATAACCATCAGGTCGTCTTTTCCAAAATCACTGGTGCGGGCATACTCCAGTGCACCGTGAACCGCCGCTCCGCATGAGCCGCCGACAAACAGCCCCTCCTTTTTCGCCAGGGCCCGGGTCATCAGAAAGGCCTCCTTGTCGTTTACCTGCATCACCGCATCCAGCAAATCAAAGTCCATGTTTTCCGGGATGATATCCTCCCCAATCCCCTCCGTTAGATAGGGATGAATCTCATTTTTATCAAATTCACCGGTTTCAAAATACTTTTTGTAGACGGAGCCGACGCTGTCTACCCCGATGGTCTGAACATGCTTATTTTGTTCCTTCAGGTATTTCGAAGTGCCGGATATCGTACCTCCGGTCCCCATACCCGCCACATAGTGTGTTATTTTCCCCTCGGTCTGCTCCCAGATCTCAGGGCCGGTCGTCTCATAGTGGGCCTGGGTATTGCTGGGATTGTCGTACTGGTTGGGATAATAGGAGTTGGGGATTTCCTCGCTCAGCCGTTTTGCAACCGAGTAATAGCTTCGGGGGTCGTCAGGCTCCACGTTTGTCGGACATACCTTCACTTTGGCTCCCATGGCCCGGAGAATATCGATCTTGGACTTGCTTTGCTTGTCGGTGGTCGTGAAGATGCAGTCATACCCCTTGATGGCTGCAGCCAGGGCCAGGCCCATGCCCGTATTGCCGGACGTTCCCTCGATAATCGTACCACCGGGTTTAATCAGTCCCTTTTCTTCGGCATCCTCGATCATCTTCAAGCCGATGCGATCTTTTACGCTCTGCCCGGGATTAAAGTATTCCACCTTGACAAGGACCGTACCCTCGATATCATCCCCGACAGTGTTCAATTTCACCAGGGGGGTATTTCCAATTGTTTCTAAAATTGAATTGTAATACATCAAAAATCTATCAATCGTTATAATTAACATTTCAGATCAGATTCACCCTTTAATATAGGCATTTTGAATTAGCCCGCCGAATAAAGAGCAAAAACCGGTCCGGCAGTACCGCCTTGAGGAAGCCCCCGGCTACCGTCATCCGATAAAAAAAGCCGGGAGGCCTTTATTCCAACCTCAAAGGCTGTTATCTTTCCCTGCAAAAGAACTTTATTATCGTTGACCACTATGTTTGTAGAACAGAAGAAACCCAAGGATTTTGATTGCGGCTATAATCTGGACCGCATGATTGCCTCCCTCCCACGCATTGAAGATGAAGAGGAACGTGTTGAATATGCCGAGCGTGCGGTCGGACTCATCAAACAGAGCCACCCCAACTGGGTGAATGACGACGGCGAGAGCGAGGAGGCCTGGAAACATTTTTTCGACCTGGCCGAATACGACCCCACCGAATACGGGATCTACAACCCGTTTGAATCAGGCAAAAAGGATAACGCTCAATAGGCTCGGCTGTCACCGGGTGTCCGGCCCGCGCTCCGGTTTCCCTGTCTCGTGGATCGACAGCCAGGGGAAACTTCCTGCCAGAGATATCTCGCCCCGCTCAAATGGGCCGTGAAATTGATTATGGAATAACTTATTTTCAATTTATATTGAAAGTTCTGAAAGTTATTTCCTATTTCTACCTGACTCATGGATACCGATTTGCTATCAGATACGCAGGAACTACCGCTGCAGGTTGATCGTGCTACCGATCAGCGGCTTCAACTATTTATTGAAGGGCTGGTCCGGCAGCAGGATAAATCGTATGCGACCTTTACCTTTCCGGTTCAGGAAATAGAGCCGCTGATGTTGCTGCAGGAAAGCTGGAATGAGCAGCAGTTTCGTTACTACTGGGAGAAACCGTCTGATAACTTTGCCATTGCCGCCGGCGATACGCTGGTGCAGCTGTCAGCCTCCGGTCCCTCCCGTTTTGCGGATATTATCAGCCAGCAGCAAGCCTTGCAGAATGCTACCGCCTCCTTTTCTTCCGTCTACCATTCCCGGGCAGGATTGATGTTCCTGGGAGGATTTTCCTTTTTCAGCAGGCTTGAAACGGCCGACTGGGATTCTTTTGAAGCGGCCTCGCTCACCGTCCCCCGCTGGTTCATTCTGAAAGACGGGGACCATTATTCAGCTACCCTCTCACTGCAGCTTCCCGACTTTCAAAGCCGGAATGAAATCTATGAGGAAGTAACAGGGAGGCTCCGGTCGCTCAACCGGCAGATGACTTCTGCTTCCGATTCCCCGTCATCCCCGGTCATTGCCAGAAAAAATACCGATCCGTTTCCGGCCATACCGCTGAAATTGGGATTTGAAGCCTGGATCTCATCTGTAAAGCAAGCCAAAAAGCAGATCCGGCAGGAAACATTTGACAAGATCGTGCTGGCCCGCCGGCTGTCGGTGGCCCGCAAGAACACCGCTCCTGTCACCAAACTGCTCGATCATCTGCGCCGCCGGTATGAAAACTGCAGCTGTTTTCTGGTTCATCCTCCCGGGGGTCAAAGTTTCGTGGGAGCCACACCGGAGCAGTTAATTGCTTTTGAAGACAACCTGCTGCAGACCGAAGCACTGGCGGGCAGCATTGAGCGCGGTAAAACGGCCATGGAGGATCTCACACTTGCCAAGGACCTGTCAATCAGTACCAAAAACAGGAATGAACATCAGTTTGTCGTGCAGGATATCGAACAGCGGCTGCGCCCTTTTGCCCGCTCCATCCGGCACAGCAGTCAGCCCCAGGTAAAGAAACTTTCCAATGTTCAACACCTCTACACCCCTATCCAGGCAGACCTGAAACCGGAAGCAACGGTGCTCTCCGTCCTTGAGAAGCTGCACCCCACCCCCGCGGTGGGTGGCTATCCGTGGCACAAAGCGGCTCCCTACATCCGGGAATTGGAAGATTTTGAACGCGGCTGGTATGCCGGTCCGGTCGGGTGGGTCGATGCCTCTGGCAGCGGAGAATTCGCCGTAGCCATCAGGAGTGGCCTTATTGGCGAAGAACAAGTGCATTTTTTTGCGGGCTGCGGCATTGTTGAAGACTCTGACCCTCAGACGGAGTGGGAAGAAACGAATCTTAAACTAAAGCCGATGCTTTCCGCCCTTCAGTATGACTGATTTAGATGCCCGGGACATCCCTTACTACTGGTCGACAACCTTTTTCCGTCAGCTGCTGAAAAAAGGCGTACGTCATGTGGTCATTTCCCCGGGTTCGCGGTCCACACCCCTGACCATGGCCGCAGCCGCCCATCCTAATCTCGAAAAGCATGTCATCCTGGATGAACGATCTGCCGCCTTCACCGCCCTGGGTATTGGCAAGGCGACCGGCTACCCGGCTGTACTCATCTGCACATCGGGGACCGCGGCAGCCAACTACTACCCGGCCGTCATTGAAGCCCGCCAGTCGGGGGTCCCCATGATACTGGCTACGGCGGACCGTCCGCCCCATCTCCGGGCCACCGGGGCCAACCAGGCCATCGACCAGCTGAAACTCTTCGGCAGCTATCCCGTTTTTTTTCATGAGGCCGGCGAACCCCGGCTTGACAAGGAAGATCTGGATCGACTGGTGCTTCTCGCCCGACAGGCTGTAGGGATGGCACAACAAAAGCGGGGTCCGGTACACATCAATTTTCCATTCCGGAAACCCCTCGAACCCCGTCCTTCCTTTGTGGCGAAGATCCGCGGGGAAAACAGCAGCGAACCGCTTACCGATCAGGAAGAGCGGTACAGCAAGTCTTCCTTTACCCTTCCGGAAACAGTCCGGCGGGCGATGTCATCTGCCGACCGGCCCCTGATCGTGGTGGGCCCCGCTGCCCCCGGCGATCATCTCGAATCCGTTGCTCATCTGGCAGAACAGCTCCGGGCGCCGGTCCTTTCCGAATCAACCATCGCCAGCCCCAACACCGTCGGCGGCTTTGCCTCTTTTCTGCGCAACGAACAGCTTGTTCATCAGCTGGAGCCGGACTTGATCCTTCGGTTTGGTTTTCAGCCTACCGCCAAAAGCATCGAACAGGCATTGCAAAGCTGGCGTCCCTCCCACCACATACATTTTGCCAGCACTGCGGACTGGCAGGATGCCACCTGCACTCAAAGCACCCACCTGCCCTGGCTGGGACAGCCCCTGGCACTGCCCGACAGACTCAAAGGCGCCCCTTCGTCCTGGCTGAAGACCTGGAAAAGACAGGAACGGCTATTCCGCAGCCATTATCAAAAGGTCATGAGCCGACCATCGGTCTTGACCGACGGCCACCTTTACCAGCACCTTATTACCCAGTGCCCGGAGGACCTTTTTATCGCCGTCTCCAATTCCTTCCCGGCCCGTGACATTCAGCTGACGGGATATGATATCACTCGCTATCCCCTGTATCTGAACCGCGGGGCGAGCGGCATCGACGGGGTCTCGTCAACCGCACTGGGGATCAGCATCGGGCTCCGGAAGCCCGGCATGCTCTTGACCGGGGATCTGGCTTTTCTTCACGATACCAACGCCCTGCTGAATCATAACCGGGCGGGTGCCGACCTTGCCGTTGTCATTGCCAACAATTCGGGGGGCTCCATCTTCCGGATGCTGCCCATCGAGCAGCACGATGCCTATTTCGACACCTATTTTGAAACGCCACAGGCGGCCAGTATCCGGCAGCTGGCAAACGCCTATTCCATTCCATACCACCGGGTATCTTCTGTGGACGAGCTCCGGCAGTTTGACCTGGAGCAGTGGCAGCAAGAACAGCCCGGGCTATCCGTGGTCGAATGCCTGACCGATGCCGAAGCTTCCATGAAGCTTCGCCGGCAACTCTGGGATTTCCAGCCATGAATATCACCCCCATCCATAGCCTCGACTATGCCGTGAAGATTCACCAGCGTAATGAACAGCTCCCCTGGCTGCTGATGCTGCACGGTTTTATGGGCGATCACCGCGCTTTTGATCACCTGGTCGGCAGGTTGTGCCAATTCTGCAACCCCGTCACAGTTGACCTGCTCGGCCACGGTGGTTCCTCTGCGCCCGGCGACCCCGGGCGGTACCGGGAAAACTGCCAGCTCCGTGATCTGCACGAGCTGATCCGTATCCTCAATATTTCGCCCCTTTTCCTTCACGGCTACAGCATGGGCGGACGACTGGCGTTAAAATTGGCCCATGCGCATCCCGAATACTTCAGTGGACTCATTCTAGAAAGTACCACCAACGGCATTGTGGATAAGCCCCGGAAAAGGGAGCGGCGCCAAACGGATCGTCAGCGGGCGGCACAGATTGAAGACGATTATCAGGGTTTTCTCTCCCGCTGGGAAGAGGCCCTGCTCTTTCAATCGCCCGCACCGGTTGATGAATCCCGGGCCCGGAAGTATGAGCAAATCCATCGCGAGCAGAAACCCCGCGCCATGGCGGCCTCGCTACGGGGTTTCGGTACAGGATTCATGACCGCCATCCCCGCAGAGCAGATGTCCCCGAACCTCCCGACCCTGCTGATCGCGGGATCGGCCGATCAGAAATACCAGCAGATTAACAGCCGCCTGGCTGCATATCTCCCACATGGACGGCTGGCTGTCGTTGAAGCCGGCCACCGCGTACACCTCGACAACCCTGCAGATTTTGTTCACGAATTAAAACTTCACATTGATCAACATTCAACATTATGAACTGGAAAACCGTCAAAGAATACGAAGATATTACCTTTAAAAAATCCAGCGGTGTAGCCCGTATTGCCATTGACCGTCCGGCAATTCGCAACGCTTTTCGTCCCAAGACCCTCTTTGAGCTGCAGGAGGCTTTTTTGAATGTGCGGGAGGACCAGGAGATCGGGGTCGTGCTGCTGACAGGTGAAGGTCCCTCGCCCAAAGACGGCAAGTGGGCCTTCTGCTCCGGAGGCGATCAGAACGTGCGCGGCAAGGCCGGATACAGGGATGATGCGGGGACCCCGCGTCTTAACGTGCTTGACCTGCAGCGCATGATTCGCTTTATGGGCAAGGTGGTCATTGCCGTAGTACCCGGCTGGGCAGTCGGAGGCGGACACAGCCTGCACGTGGTCTGTGATCTGACCCTCGCCAGCAGAGAACATGCTATTTTCAAACAGACCGATGCGGATGTGGCCAGTTTTGACGGCGGCTTTGGCTCAGCCCTGCTTGCCCGGCAGGTGGGACAGAAAAAAGCACGCGAAATCTTTTTCCTGGGCCGCAACTATTCCGCACAGGAGGCCTTCGACATGGGGATGGTCAACAAGGTGGTGCCGCACGATGAACTGGAAGAGACCGCTTACCGATGGGCGCAGGAAATCCTAGAAAAAAGCCCTACTGCCATTCGCATGATCAAGTACGCCTTCAACCTGGTGGATGACGGCATGGTGGGCCAGCAGGTCTTCTCGGGGGAAGCTACGCGCCTGGCTTATATGACGGACGAAGCCACCGAGGGACGGGATGCCTTCCTGGAAAAACGCAAACCCAACTGGGACGACTACCCGTGGATTGGATAGCGGGAGCGGCCCGGGCCGTCTCACCCGGGGGCGGCAAACTTCAATGGCCGGCCTCACCTTGCCGGTTCATTATTTTACCTCTGGCGGGTGTTGCGAACTGATGTTACTATGGCATTATCTGCCCTCCTTCCTGAAGTGGACTCATGTACTATCTCAAAATAGCCTACTTTACTAGACTAAGATACCCTGCCTCAGGGTAGTAATAAAGACTATCTCACTACAGTGGGGGCAAACCCTTTCAAATAGCGACATAATAACATTTACCGGCCGGCTACCGCGGTCCGGCAAAACAAGCGCTACTCACCGCCACCCGTCTCGCTAAGCAAGGTAATAATCTTTTCCAGATACCTGCTGTGCTCTTCCTGGGCTTTTGCTATCCGGCTTATCTTGGTCCCCAGCCAGAGGAAGTAGCCAACGATAATCAGCCATGGTGAAAGGATAATGAGCAGCATGGTTATGATTTCCATTCCGCCAAAAGGTGTCATAATCTCTGTCCCTGTGTTACGCTGTTGTTATAATTAAAAACCCCGGCACGGGTCAATCCCTGCCGGGGTTTGAATTTTATCGCCTTTGTCGTTTGCTGCGCCTTATGAGCAGCCCGTGGTAGATCCACAGGTAATACACTTCTGGCACGTACCGTTACGCACCATCGTCATGCTTCCGCATTCGGGGCAGGAGTCGCCGGTGTAGCCCAGCTCCTTGGCCTTCTCGTAATCGCTCTGGTAGCTGTCGTCATCGGCAGCGGCCTGGCCCTGCTTCACCGGCTGTGATTCGGTGACCGGTTCAGCCTGGCTCGCATCGGGACTCTGACTGGGATCTACCCGTTTTGCCCGTTCGCGCGCCTGTTCGGCCTCTTCAGAAGGACGCAGTTTGCGCGACATGATATCATCTGCAGGCACATGCGCCAGGTCATCCCGGCCGAGGTAGGTTACCGCCAGCTCTCGGAAGATATAGTCAATGACGGAAGTCGTCATCTTGATATGCGGGCTTCCGTTAACCATGCCGCTCGGCTCAAACTTGGTAAAGGTAAACGCATCGACGAACTCTTCCAGCGGCACGCCGTGCTGCAGGCCAAGCGAAATAGCGATGGCAAAGCAGTTGGTCAGGCTGCGGAAAGCGGCTCCCTCGCGATGCATGTCGATGAAGATCTCGCCCAGCTGGCCATTTTCATATTCACCCGTACGCAGGTAAACGCTCTGCCCTCCGATCTTCACTTTCTGCGTATAACCGTTTCGGCGGTTGGGCAGCCGCTGACGGTTAGCCACATACTTGTGAATAATTTTTTCAGCCGATTCAACCACCTTGTCCTGAGCAGCAGCCGTCTCTTCATCCAGCTCACCGTCATCTTCGAGCTCTTCAAAGACATCGCTGAGGCTGTTCAGCGGCTGACTCAGCTTGGAGCCGTCACGGTAGAGGGCGTTGGCCTTCAGCATCAGCTCCCAGGAATCCATGTAGGCTTCCTTGAAGTCTTCCACCGTCGCCTCGTTGGGCAGGTTAATGGTCTTGGATATAGCTCCTGAAATGAACGGCTGCGCTGCGGCCATCATCCGGATATGCCCACCGGGCTTGATGTATCGCGTTCCAATACGCCCGCATCGATTGGCGCAGTCGAAGACCGGCAAGTGCTCGTCCTTCAGGTTCGGTGCACCTTCCACGGTCATGGTACCGCAGACATAGTCATTGGCCTCCTGGATTTCGCGCTGCGAGAAGCCGAGATATTTCAGCATGTTAAACTGCGGATCGGCCAGCTGATCTTCTTCCAGCCCCAGCTCCTCCTCACAGAAGTCCTCGCCCAGCGTAAACTGGTTGAAAGCAAACTTGATGTCAAAACTGCTTGGCAGGCTTTCTTCAATAGCCTCGAGCTGGTCGTCTTCGAAGCCTTTTTCGCGCAGGCTCTCCTCGTTAATATGCGGACAGCCGTCCAGCGTACCATAGCCCTTGGCGTATTTTATTATCTCTTCCCGCTCCTTGGGACTGTATCCCAGGTTCTCGAGTGCTTTGGGCACCG
Source organism: Fodinibius sediminis (assembly GCF_900182555.1). GTDB lineage: Bacteria > Bacteroidota > Rhodothermia > Balneolales > Balneolaceae > Fodinibius > Fodinibius sediminis. The sequence continues at coordinate 315,300 of NZ_FXTH01000002.1, forward strand.
CCTGGTTGATAATTTTGAAATAACCCCCGCCGGCAAGCTTCTTGAATTTCACAAGGGCAAAGTCAGGCTCAATACCTGTAGTATCGCAGTCCATGACAAGCCCGATGGTACCGGTAGGTGCAATAACGGTTACCTGGGCGTTGCGGTAGCCGTGCTTCTCACCCATCTTGACGGCCTTCTCGGAATCCTCGCGTGCCGCCTTGAGCAGGTTGTCCGGGCATTCATTTGCATCAATACCCATGGGCTTGACCGTCAGCTCTTCATATTCATCCGGGTCTACATTGAAGGCCGCCCGCTTGTGATTGCGCAGTACGCGAAGCATATGCTCCTTGTTGGCCTCATACCGTTCAAAGGTTCCCAGCTCGCTGGCCATTTCTGCACTGGTTGTATAGGCATTCATGTGGATAATGCTGGTGAGTCCGCCGGCAATAGCACAGCCTTCGGGACTATCATAGGGAACGCCCTGAACCATCAGGGCCGCCCCGATATTTGCATATCCCAAGCCCAGCGTGCGGTATTTATACGAAAGGTCTGCAATTTCCTTGGACGGAAACTGGGCCATCAGTACCGAAATCTCCAGTACGACAGTCCACAGCCGTGAGGCATTGCGCAGGGCCTCAACATCAAATTCCTTGCACTCATCGGTCTTGAAATACTTCATCAGGTTGAGGGAAGCCAGGTTACAGGCCGTGTTGTCCAGGAACATATATTCCGAACACGGGTTACTGCCGTTGATGGGCCCGTCTTCCGGACAGGTGTGCCACTCGTTGATGGTATCGTGGTACTGCGCTCCCGGGTCGGCGCAGGCCCAGGCTGCGTTGGAGATCTCATCCCACAGTTCGCGGGCGCGGAGGGTTTCACAGGGCTCCGGCTCGCGTCCTTCTTCCCTGGCCTTGCGCTTCTCTGTACGCCAGTAGAGATTCCACGGGCCGTCCTCCTTGACCGCCTGCATAAATTTATTGGGGATGCGGACCGAGTTATTGGAATTCTGTCCGCTCACAGTACGGTAGGCTTCGGAGTCCCAGTCCGTATCATAGGTATCGAATTTCAGGTCGGTGAAGCCCTGGGCTGCCAGCTGCACCACCCGTTCAATATAATTCAGCGGCACCTGGTCCTGCTTGGCTTCCCGGATTGCCCGGCCCAGCTCTTCATTTTTCAGCGGGTCGCGGCTGACGGCCCCGTTGAAGGTACGGCCGTCAATTTCCACCGGTTTGTTACACAGTTTGATAATCTTCTTGAGGTGTCTCTCCAATATCTTGGAACCGGTAACGATTGAAGCCACCTTCTGCTCTTCCCGAACCTTCCAGTTGACATACTCTTCGATGTCGGGGTGGTCGAGGTCCAGGGTTACCATTTTTGCAGCTCGCCGGGTCGTTCCACCCGATTTGATTGCGCCGGCCGCTTTATCCCCAATCTTGAGAAAGCTCATCAGTCCGGATGATCTACCGCCTCCGCTCAGGGGCTCTCCTTCTCCCCGAATCTTGGAGAAATTGCTTCCTGTTCCGGAGCCGTACTTAAAGAGTCGGGCTTCACGAACCCATAGATCCATAATACCGCCCTCATTCACGAGGTTGTCGTCAATGCTCTGGATAAAACAGGCATGCGGCTGGGGATGGCTGTAGGCGTCCTCCGACTTGGTCAGTTCCCCTGTTTTGCCATCCACGTAATAATGTCCCTGCGATGGTCCGTTAATGCCGTAGGCCCAATGCAGTCCGGTATTGAACCACTGCGGACTGTTTGGAGCCGCCATCTGGTTCGCCAGCATATAGCAGAGCTCATCATAAAACACTTGTGCATCTTTCTCGGAATCAAAGTAATCATGCTTCCAGCCCCAGTAGGTCCAGCAACCAGCCAGCCGGTGAAACACCTGTTTGCTGTCGTTTTCACTGCCGTAGCGATCGTCCTTGTCCATATTCTTCATCGCCTCTTCATCGGCTTCTGACCGCTGCAGCCATTCCGGCACTCCCTCTTCTTTCACTTTTTTAGTCTTCTTTGGAACCCCCGCCTTTCGGAAATATTTCTGTGCAATGACATCTGTCGATACCTGCGACCAGGATTTGGGCACAGTCACACTATCCATCGAGAAAACCAGTGATCCATCCGGATTTTTGATCTCTGATTTCCGGCTCTCAAACTTCATATCTCCAAAGGGGGTCTTCCACTCTTCCTGAGTATAAAAACGTGTAAATTTCATATAATTACCGATTCCTTGACTAATGTTTTTACTTGGTAGGACTTTTTCGAAAAAGCGTAAATTTTCACTCTTTTAAGTACTATGAAATATAAGGGTCATATTTTCTGCTACAAGCAAAAACTCAAATACTTTTCCACAAAAACGGGTAGTTATCCACAATCTATTTGCCTGAGGAGCCTGATTTTAAGGAATTCTGCTTCCTCGTAGAATTGAATGTGGATAACTGTTGATCTCTCTCCAGCCGTTACCTCAGATTATCTGCTGTCATAAGAAAGCCCCGGACTGATCTCCAAGCCGGGGCCGTAATACCATCTTGTAATTTACTCATTCGCACACTAGCATTATAACGAAGCGGCCGGGGGCTTTAGTTTACGATAAAGTGAAATATTCTGGGTGCAATCCCCACCGTAAACGAATCCACGGCCGTACCGCTGAGCTCATATATCAATGCCTGCCCGTTCTGGCTGTATCCCCTGCTGTCTCCCACATAGATCCGCCCCTCGGTAGGCATGTATTCTATGCTGCTAAAAGTGCGGTCAATGAAGCGGGCTTCCTTCACCTCGTAGGTATTCATATCAACAACCGAAACAGCCTCGTCAATCAAGTAGGCCTCTGCCCCCTCATTATTAAGCGCAATATCCGAGGGGTGTCCCCCTGTCTGGATGGAATCGATGACCGTTGCCGAGCCCCCGTCCAGAATATAAACGCTGCCCGGAACATCGTTGGCGGGATCCCGTTCCCAGTTCTCATCATAAGCGATCTTTCCGCTGCATACCACCCAGAGGCGGTTGGACACATCCAGGGCTATTTCTGCTGGCCCCGCCCCCACCTCAATGGTATCCATGACGGTATCAGATGAGGCGTTGACCACGGTGATGGTATTGGCACTGCCCGATCCGCTGTTTGCCACATAGACCATATTTCCCAGGCGAACCATGCTTCGCGGCTGCGAGCCCACCGCAATCGCTGTATCTGTTTCCTCAAAATCCTGAACATTAACCACCGTGACGGATCCGTCGTACAGGTTGCTTACATACCCCACCTCCTCATTGATAAGCTCAAAATCGGTTGGAGTGGTCGACATTTCAATGGTACCGATACTTTCCAGGGTACCGACCTCGGTCACTTCTATTTTGTTAGCCTCATTCAATACGATATAGAGCCGTTCACCGCGAATCTTGACCGATTGAATGATCCCCGCCAGCGGCCGGCCGTTGGCTTCCTCGAAAGCAGACTGCAGGCTGCTGCCCGATTCGGGATCATAGCTGGTGATGCTGCCGCTGGCATCACTGAAATTGCCCTCATTGCTAACATATACGGTAGCCAGTTCCAGTGGATCGGGGTTGTTCCCCGTGTCTCCCAGGCAGGAAGTGAAGATTGAGGCACTTAATAAAAAAAACAGGACGTATCTTACGTTCATAATGGAGTTTTATAGATGATAGGTTGCTGTTAAGGAAAAAGAAAAATTCCGTTGGGGCATGGCATACCACTGAATGATCTCGTAGTTGGTATTGAACAGGTTGTTGATTCCGCCCTGCACCGAAATGTTGAACGACCAGATCTCCCTTTCGGCCTGTAACCGGAGATCCAGAAGCTGGTATGGATCCAGTGAATCGCGCCGGTCTTCGGTATCCGTGGTAAAACGGCGTCCCACAGCCCGGTACTGCAAAAGAGCCGATCCCATCCCCTTCTGAAGGCTGACCGATGCCTGGTATTTCCACTTGGGGGTATATCGCGCCTGGTGCCCCACCGCGGCATCACCGGGAAAGCGGGGCTTCGTAATTTCTGTACGATTCAGGCTGCCCGACTGTTCGGCCCGGACCTGCCAATCAGCTGGCAGGGGCAGGCTGCTCTCGGTATGGATTTCTACGCCGCGGGTCCTCAGCTGCTCAACATTGGATGGAGAATACACCCCGTCAGGCCCCGGATACCATCGTATTCCGTTGTCCACTTCGCTATAATAGCCCGTCAGTTCGACCGATGAAAAAACCGGGAGATACCGGGGAGTAAGGATGAATCCCACTTCCGCGGTATTGCTTCGCTCTGCTTTTAAATTCGGATCGCCCCCCTGCCCCCAGTAAAGGGCATTAAAGGTGGGGGGATTAAAGTCGCGGCTCAGCTGTCCCCGCACAAACAAGCTGTTGGCCCGCAGTTCATAATTTACTCCCAGCGAAGGACTCAAAACCGCACCGAAGTCGCTATAGGCATCCATCCGCAGGGCCGGGTAGATCCGCATGCGATGATCCAGGAAGGTCATTTCGGGGTTCGTAAGTATGCTGAGCTGCCGGCGCCCCCTGGAGGACACATAATTGCCATTGTCAACCCCTGTTAAAGCGGTGCTGACTTCCCCTTTCATCAGCAGATGCTGGCCCACGGAAGACCGGATATTAGAGCTTACCAGCCAGCGCCGATGCGTGCTCAGGCTTCGCGTATTCAGCTGTGAATCAAAATAATCAAGCTCCACCCGTTCCAGGAAATTACGGATCGACACTTCGGCCGTCCCCCAGTGCGTCCGGTACGTGCTCAGCCAGCGGAGCGACTGATCCTCCTGCCGGGCCTTGCTGTCATCTTGCAAGACATTGCCTGGAATTTGATTTTTGCTGTCCGCAATCCAAACCACGGATTTCCATGGGGAGGAACCATCACCGCCTCCCAGGCTGGCCATGACATGCATCCGCTCAGTGCGATTGTGCCTCCTTTTCTCCAGTTGGTCATAGGCCCGGTTGTAATACTGAAAATCATTTTCGGAATATTCGTACAGCCCGCGTACGGAAAACCGGAGGTTGTCGGTGGTATAGCCAGATTGCACCGAGGTCTGCCATTGTCCAAATGAGCCAGTGCCCTGCCGTGCTGAAAAATAATCCCGCTGCTCCCAGTCCGATCCCAAATACAGGGCCCCCGAAAGGCTGCCTCCCCCAAAGGCACTGCTGGGGGTTCCGGAGCTAACCTGTACCTCCGAGAAGAAACTGGCCGGCAGCAGGGAGAGGTCTGTTTGTCCCAGCAGCGGACTGTTGATCGGGATACCTTCCCAGAGTACCTGAATCTGCTCGGAGGAAAGCCCCCGCTGTGATGCCGTAGCCATACTTCCGGGGCCCTGTGATTTGATGAACAGTGAGGAATGTGAGGCCAACAGCCGGTCAATCGAAACATCCTGCATAAGACGAAGCTGCATGGAATCAATCACTCCCACGCGGGTGGGCTGGTACTCCAGCGGCTGCTCGATACGAGTGGCTACCACCTCGACCTCCTTCAGTAGAAGGGTATCGGCAATCGTCTGGCTGAAGGCAGCCTGATTAAAAAGCATGACAACACACAACCCAAGGGCTGCGCTGAACGGTCTGTATATTAGGGTCATAAAAATGTCCTCGCAGAAACTTTAACTCCCGAAAGTTCCTCAAGAAATAGGATCGTTTGGCAGGTCTTCTGGCTCATCCTGCTGTCCGGCCTTCCCATCCGCCGGTTGGCAGACAGTGGCAAAAGGTTGGAGACAGCTTTGCAATGGATTCACAGTTGCGGGTACAGCTTCCGAATTTCCGTCACAAAAAAGTGACCGATCACGGAATTCCCTTTTCAGCTTCCCCCTGCTCCATTGACGGGAGCGAGGGCAGGCAACCAATACACTATTTCAAAGAGCGTAAACAAGGTAGGAGGTTTTCGATTAAAATGAAACTCCGTTCCTGTTCTTTGGTCCCGCCTGATAATAATCAGTGATGCCTGGGCTTAGCGGGAAGTCAAGATAATATTAGCCAATGTGCGCTTCCCCCACAGGCATGTGATGGAAAAACATTGGCCAAATTACATACTCTCAATTAATATTTATATCTTAGCATCAGATTTTCATGCGACGTCCCCGGTCAACAGACCGTGGGTGCTTTATTAAAAACGTTTCCCGATTGACTTATTTCGCCAAACATAGTGCTTTCCTATTGCTGGTCATTTTTGCCGCTCATGCTGTAGCCGGCAATACCACAAAGGCTTTTTCACCTTCCTCGCCCCTCTCCGGTGCAGACACATTGCAGTCCCGGACCCTGTGCGTGGACTATGAAAACCATTTTACACCGGAAAATGACCAGCCCTCCGGCAAAAAACAGCCGGTTGGGTCGACTTCGTGCAATACCCTCTCACAGATTTTACCAGCAAATTATATCTTCCTTCTTTTTCCAGACAGCGAGAGTGATGTTTTCAAAAACAGCCTGCTCTTGCCTGCATCACAGTCTTTTGTACTTCAGGAGCCTGACCCACCCCGCCTGCCCTCTCTATATGCCGGCTGATATCTGGTTTCCTTTCACCAGCCAGCATTTCTTAATCCGCCGCTTCCGAGAGCAGAAAAATAATGCACCGGCACTAACCGGTCATTAGCGCGCGGATTACAAGTCCCCTTTTTAACAGGTTACAGCTTTTCCAACAGCCAGAGGCGTGCAACATCCACTGTTCCTCCGGTCTGTGGGATAGCATGGCCGTGCAATACAAAAACCGTAGGATTTTTCCATGCATTACTTTAATAATCACAAGGAAACAGGTCTCATACTGGCTGTGTTTATCATCCTCCTGATTGCGGGATTTGATATACTCAGACAGCAACATGAGGCTTCCAGGTTTACCAAGGCCGGGGCTTCCCTGCTCCCCTCCCATAAATCCGGCGGGGCGGGACGGTGCAATATTCCAACTTATGAAGAGTACTATGGCACCCCCCTGTCAAAGACGAAGCAGTAGCTCCTTTGCGGGAACCAGCTACCAACAGTTCCCGCTGCCTTCATTACAAACACTTTCTCAAAACCCATTAGAACTCTATTAACCATGTTTTATCCAAAACAAAGAACATTCTTCATGCTCATCATGATAACTGCGGCCGCGCTCCTCGGCGGGTGTACGACCGACCAGTCACCTGAAAAGCAGCAGGCGGCGGCTGTCGGCACGGGCGAATCCAGCGAGCTTAAGGACGCCCCGAATTTTACCCTCAAGACGATGGACAATAGTCCTTTCACCCTGTCCGACCACAAGGGCAAGGTTGTCGTACTCAACGTATGGGCTACCTGGTGCCCGCCCTGCCGCAAAGAAATTCCCGACTTCATTGAGATACAGAAAAAGATGCGGGATGAGGGCGTACTGTTCGTAGGGGTCTCCGTCGACAAGGAGGGCTGGGAGGTTGTCCGCCCTTTTGCAAAAGAATACGGCATCAACTATCCGCTGGTCGTCGATGACGGCACCGTCCGTCAAAAGTACGGCCCCCTGCGAGGGATTCCAACCACCTTCATCATCAACAAGAAGGGCAAAGTGGAATATGTGGCACCCGGTATGATAAACCGTGAAGCGCTGCAGCCCGCCCTGGAAGAGATAGCCCGCCGATAACTGAATAAAAAAGAACTTACCTGTTATGATTCTATCCAAGCTCAATTCTCCTGTTTTATTATTTTTATTCCTGCTGGCAAGCGCTTATTCGGCTCATGGCCAAGCTGCCGGCACCGGTACTGGGTCCACGCTGGACAAGGTCAAAATCAAGTCGGCTGTCAGATACGACACCCTCGCTTCCGGTGAAGAGGCACAGTTTGCCGTCATCATGGACATCAAGGAAGGCTGGCACTTGAACGCCCACAACCCTACGCTGGACTACCTTATCGGCGTTGACCTGAGCATCGATGCCAGCAGCCATGCGATCGTGTCAGACATCCAATACCCCAGGCCGAAGCAGATGAAATTTGCTTTCGCCCAAGATGTTCTTGACGTGTACGAGGGCACAGCGGTGATACTGGCCAAGCTGAAAACTCCCGGCGACCTTCCCTCCGGTGCCTATAGCTTGACCGGCACATTGCAGGTGCAGGCATGCAGCGACAACGTATGTCTGCCTCCCTCGAATGTAAATCTGGAGTTTCCCCTCACCATCGGAGAACAGACGGCAGCCTCAGTCCGAACTGAATTGTTCGAGGAGCTGGCAAACCGTAAGTCGGCGACCCTCTCTTCCGGCAACAACCAAATTGCCTCTGTATTTAACCAGCAGGGCACTTTCTGGGCCTTTTTCAGTATCTTCCTCATTGGTCTGGCCCTGAACCTTACGCCCTGCGTATACCCGATGATGTCTGTGACCGTCTCCCTCTTTGGAGGCCAGACAACCCGTAAGTCTCCCTCTGCGGTTGCTGCCTTCAGCAAGGCGCTGGTCTACGTACTGGGCATCGTGTTCATGTACAGTACCCTTGGGGTCATGGCTGCCTATACCGGCGAACTTTTCGGAAACTGGCTTCAGAGTCCATGGGTGCTGGCCGGCATTGGGTTGTTAATCTTTCTGCTGTCGCTGAGCATGTTTGGCCTCTTTGAGCTGCAGCCTCCGTCATGGATGATGCAGAAGCTTGGCAAAACCCAGCAGGCCTCCGGCTATATCGGACATTTTCTTTCCGGGCTCCTGGTCGGGATTTTTGCGGCCCCCTGCATCGGTCCGCCCGTCATTGCCCTGCTGGCCTTTGTAGGCGCCCAGGGAAGCCCCCTGTTTGGATTCATCACTTTCCTCGTAATGGCTCTGGGCCTCGGCCTGCCCTATCTTATTCTCGGCACCTTCAGCGGTCTGCTTACCAAGATGCCCAAGTCGGGCGTCTGGATGGTCTGGGTGAAGAAGGTTTTCGGAGTCATGCTTGTAGGCATTGCCCTCTTCTACCTGTCACTGGCCTTTACCCCTGGCTACTCCATGTATGCCATACTGGTTGCCCTTGTTTTCGGCGGGGTCTACCTGGGTTTTATAGAACGATCGGGCCATCAACGACAAGTATTTCGATGGATCAAATACGCCGCCGGTACCGGGGCCCTGATCAGTGCCTTCCTGCTCTTTCAAAACCTCCAGAAAGAGAACGTTAAATGGCAAGCCTATGACAGCGAGCTGATCGAAAAGACCGATAAACCCATCATGCTCGACTTCTATGCCGACTGGTGTATCCCCTGTATTGAACTGGACCGCAAAACATTTACCGATGGCCGGGTCATTGACGAAACGGAATCTTTTCTGCGCATGAAGGTGGACCTCACCCATTTTGATTCCAGGCGGGCCGGGGAACTGCGCCGTAAATATGACATTGCCGGCGTTCCCACCATTCTGTTTCTGGACGCTGAAGGTCAGGAAATAGAATCCGCGCGCGTAACAGGCTTCCTCGAGGCCGATCGCTTCCTCAAACGGGTAGAAGAAGCCAAACAAACCGGGGGGGACCATAGTGAATAAGCTCCAGCCGGAGAATGGATAGAGCTTTAAAAACATAGATCGGCAACAGGTGCGGGATACGTCCTGCCAAATCGTATCCCGTCCCCCTATCCGGGAGCCGGTAGTAAAGGCGACCGTGATCCCTTCCCATATAATTCCCGGGACACTTATTCCGCCAAGGTGTCACTGGTATCGCAAGCCGGTACCCTGCCTATCGCACCGGGGTACTAAGTGAATGGCTTGGTACCCTCATTCTATATGACAGCCTTTTATTTTATTGTATTCCCATCATCCAGGCCAGCGTCTCCAGGTCGGTGTATAAACTCATGGCGCATCTTTGGCTTCATCGAGGCGTGACAGCTCCACGAGCAATTCCCTGACCGACGAATGACTATACGCATCTCCTCGGCATTGTATAATCCAGCTGAAGCCGCATATACGCTGGTTAACTGCGATCTCTATCCGGATATCACCTTTCTCAGATTCATTAACACGGTAGCCGGAACGTTCCAGGGCGCGCCGGGTCCAGAACGTGCCTGTGGGGTCACCACTGAGAAACACGGGGCCCCGGGAGGGCTCATGGAGCCTGACAGATCCTGTTGAGCGGTCAAAGTCAAAACCCGCCTGCTCAAATACCGCTTCGAAAGTGCCATCCAGGACCAGGTCTTCCGGCGTTCCGGCCGTTATCCTTCCCTTCTGATTGAGCAGCCACAATGTATCGGCCGCCTTCAGAGCCAGGTCCAGCTCATGGGTCGACAACAGCACAGCTTTCCCCGTCTCATGGGCCAGCGCTCGCAGCAGCCGAATGGTGGCCACCCGGTTGGGAAGATCAAGGTGAGCAGTCGGCTCATCCAACAGAATGGCCGATGTATCCTGGGCAAGGGAACGAGCGATCATGACCTTCTGCCGCTCCCCGTCACTCAAGTGAAGCACATCACGCTCCCTGAGATGGGCAATACCCGCCGACTCAATGGCCCACGCAACCCTTTCTTCATCCTCCGGGCTCAGCGAACCGAACCATCCCGTATAGGGCGAGCGGCCGAATGCCACCAAGTCGTAGACGCTGATATTGCCGATCGTCAGACGGTCGGTGAGCACCGTGCTAACCCTGCGAGAAATTTCCTTGACTGAAAGATCGGTTATATGCTCTCCCGACAGGTATATGTTCCCGTCCAGCGGAGCATGCAATCCGGCAAGCGTACGAATAAGGGTCGACTTCCCCGATCCATTGGGACCCAGCAGGCAGACTACCTCACCCCGCCGCAAGTTTATATCAATATGGTCGGCAACAGTCAGTGAGGCCCGCCTGCGCCCCGCAGAGCGGAATCCGATCGCCAGATCCCGGGATGATATGGCGCTTTGCTCCTCCATCAAAATGCGGCCTTGAGGTTTTTTCGCCTGATGATCACCCAGATGACTACCGGCGAACCGATCATGGAGGTGACCGCGCTGATAGGCAGGGTAATCGTCGAACCCGGCATCTGGGCTATGATGTCACAGGCCAGCAAAAGCAGTGCACCCATCAGCAGCGTACCCGGGATAAGTACGCGATGTTCATTGGTCCCCAGCAGCGACCGCGTCAAATGAGGAACAGCGATGCCCACAAAACCGATAGGCCCACAAAAAGCCGTGATGCCCCCTGCCAGCAGGCTTGTACTGATGATAATCCAGAGGCGGGCCCGGGAAACGGGAATCCCCATGCTCCGTGCATAGTTTTTCCCCAGAAGCAGTCCATTCAACGGCTTTGAGAGCACCATGGCAATACCTCCTCCGGCCACGGTCACAACCCCCAGCACCCAGAGCTGTCCAAGAGAAACCCCTCCCAGACTTCCAAATGTCCAGATCAGGTAATCCTGTATCTGCTCGGGTCGACTGAAATACTGCCAGATGCTGACCAGGGCAATGGTCATATTTCCAACCATCAGACCGATGATAAGAAGCGTGATGTTGTCCCGCACCTTCAGGGAAATCAGGAGTATAAGCAGCAAGACAACTGCTGACCCCACGCTGGCCGCCAAAATAATGACTCCGCTTCCCAAAACCGATAGCTGCCGAATTGCAAAGACCGTGGTAATGCTCCCGGCCGCAAGCATCACCACAGCCACCCCGAGGCTTGCTCCTGCCGTAATACCCAGCACGGAGGGACCTGCCAGCGGATTGCGGAAAAGCGTTTGCATTAGAAGTCCGCTTACAGCAAGTGCACTGCCAGCCATTACGGCCGTTGCAGCCCGCGGAAGGCGAATATTGATCACAATCTTTTCCCAGGCGGTATTCCCCGCCTCCCCGCCCATCAGGATATCCAGGAGTTCAGGAAACGGGATGGAAACGGAGCCGAGGGAAAGGTTCAGTACAAAGAGAATCGCCACCGCTGACGTCAGTCCCAGAAAATAGAGCGGGTGCACCTTCCCCTGAGACCTGATCCCATTATTTGACAGCTGATCGCCCATCATTTCACCTGCTGATAAAAATAAAGCTCATGATCGGGCAGTGTCCCCGGATGAAAAATCTTAATGAGATCAGCCAGTACGACATCCGGCCGGACGACGCCTTTCTCCCAGTAGTCATTGGCCCCGGATTCACTGGACCGGCGATAGTTGTGATAGATCTCCCCCCTCCTGAACGGTTTAAAATCGCGGAAGCGTTCGTCCCTGGCTGTAATCGCTTCCCGGGTTTTTGCACTGCCGGGATTCAACCATATGTCTGCCTTCAGCCCCTGTTCGTATACCGCCTCAAATGCCTTGCGAAGCCCTCCGCTCTCGGCAGAATCCGACCAGGGATAAGCAGCCCCGGCGTCTTTGAGATACCGGGCCGTAAAACTACCACCTCCCGGGACAAACCAGGTCCCCTTGTACGGCATGTTATTGATAACCAGCGGCTTGTTACCACCCGCATTAACCGTATCCTTCAATGAGTGATATCGCCGTGCCACCTCTTCAAACTTCCGGTTAGCGAGCTCCTCTTTATTCAGCAAGGCAGCCAATACCTTGACCCACTCCGCCTTGCCAAGCGGCGTTGTCTCCAGCCACTCGGCATTGACCACCAGGTCAATACCCGCATCCATCAGCACACGGTATTTGTCAAGCTCCGATGACTGTCCTCCTGAAATCATCAGCAGATCAGGATTGAGCTCCAGCACCTTTTCCATATTAAGCTCCCCCCCCGGCAAGTCAGCTGTTGCGCCCCTTCTAATCCTCTGCCGTACCTTCCGGTTATATACATACTCTCCTCCGGTTACCCCGGCGAGTATGTCATTCGCCTTCAGCATATCGGTAAGGGCGATGTGGGTTACCGAAGTCGCAATCATGCTCTGCACCGGGATGGCTATTTCATATGTATTATTTACATTAATATTTTCTTCTAATTCTTTTTGTACCAAGGAATAGCGTATGGTATCAACCTTGTCTTGAAACGGCTTCAGTATTTCAAGCAGCTTATAGTTTTGATGGTAACTTATTCGAAAACCCTCGGCATACTCCGCCTGGACCTTGTGGGGAAAGGCAGCCGCGTCTCCGGCTGTTTTATAATTATTTGGCTTGTCATCAGAAGACGAAGGGGCACAGGCTGTTACACCTATAAATGAAATAAGTATGATCGAACGAAAATGAAGGTATATTTCAAGGAGGCGTCGTGGCGACATAGGTACAGCTTTTCTCCCGAAAGCTTTTCCATCATCATCAGCGGCAGGTCTTCTGGCTTACTCCGCTCTTGACAACCTTCCCGCCCCGAAGCCGCGGCAGTGGTATTGAAGGATCAAAAGTTTAAGGAGATTACAGCAGCGGGGACTGCTCCGGATTCTCTGCCTGCCATCAATACAGGCGGACTGATCACCGGATTCCCTTTTAACGCCCCAATAGCATTTTGGGACGACCGTCCATGAATCAGTATGTTAAAAATGGCATTTTAAAGTAACAGTATTCTTCCACAGAAACCAATGTGAAAATCAGATCCTATAAAATTTTTATATAAATGCCATATCCCTTTATCATTCATCTAATTTAACTATTATAAATATCGATAATTCACTTCTCTTCCTTTTTTCCCCTCCTAAAACCGAAGGCATTCTGCCCGGTATGTGACTCACCATTTCTTTTCTTATCTTCCCACACAGAAAGAAATTCATTTTAAATCTCGCTGCACTCCATTCATGACCTACCTGTCCACAGAAAACCTAGCTAAAAACTACGGCATCAAGGTACTCTTTGAAGACCTGTCTTTTGGAATTTCCAGGGGAGACAAAACAGCCCTTGTTGCTGAAAACGGTACGGGAAAATCCACCCTCCTAAAAATACTGGCGGGCCGTGAAACCCCCGACGCGGGAAAGGTAATGGTTCAAAACGATGTGAGCATCGGTTTTCTGGAACAGGATCCGGATCTTGACGAAACCAAAACCATCCGTTCCTTCATTGCCCAAAGCGACAACAAAATGGTGCAGCTCATCCAGCAGTATGAGCAAGCAGCCCACGAGCAGGCCGAAAATTACAACGATGACACCCGTCGGGCCTTCGAAAAGGCGGCAACAGCCATGGATGCCGCCGATGCGTGGGACTACGAGCAGCGAATGGAGCAGATCCTGGGCAAACTTAATATTCATGATCTTGACCAGTCGATCGCCACGCTGTCAGGCGGCCAGCGCAAACGGGTTGCCCTTGCCTTCGTGTTGCTGAATGACCCCGATTTCCTCATTCTTGACGAACCCACCAACCACCTGGATGTGGATATGATTGAGTGGCTCGAAGAATATCTGCAGAACAGCAGCAAAACGCTGTTGATGGTAACCCACGATCGCTATTTCCTGGACCGCGTATGCAACCATATCATTGAGTTGGAGGACGGGAAACTCTATCATCACGACGGCAACTATCAATACTTCCTGGAAAAGCGGGCCGAACGGCAGGAAATAGAGCGCAAGAAACTGCACAAGGCCAACCAGCTTTATAAGAAGGAACTCGAATGGATGCGACGCTCGCCCAAAGCACGCACCAGCAAGTCCAAGTCGCGCATTGACGACTTCAAGGAACTTGAAGACCAGACCGATACCGGCCCGGAAGGTCCTGAACTCCGGCTCCGGATGGACATGCAGCGGATGGGAGGCAAGATCCTGGAACTGATCAACGTATCCAAGAGCTTCGGACAGGAAACCATCCTCGACAGTTTCTATTACGATTTTGAAAAAGGAGAACGGATCGGAATCATCGGTAAAAACGGGGCCGGCAAAAGCACCTTTCTGAAAATGCTCACCGGTGAAGAGCCGATCGATTCCGGTAAGATACGCACAGGCGAAACCATCGCTTTCGGCCACTATCGACAGGAAGGCCTTCAGTTTGATGAAGATCAGCGAGCCATCGATGTCATCGAAAGTGTTGCCAAAGTCATCAAGCTTGCCAGCGGCAAAAAGATTTCTGCCTCCCAGTTTTTAGAACATTTTATGTTCAGCCGGGAAATGCAGTACACGCCCGTGAAGAAACTTAGCGGGGGCGAAAAAAAGAGGCTCAGCCTGATGATGGTACTCATCCAGAACCCGAACTTCCTCATCCTCGACGAGCCGACCAATGACCTGGACCTGCTTACACTCAACAAGCTCGAAGAGTTTCTCCTGGCTTTTGAAGGATGCCTTATCCTTGTCTCCCACGACCGCTTCTTTATGGACAAGCTTGTTGAACACTACTTCGTGTTCGAGGGGGACGGGGAGATCCGCGACCACCATGGAACCTACGAGGAGTATCGCCGGCAAAAGAAAGCCCGCGAAGCCAAAACACGCAGCAGCCAGACGAAGCAAAGCGCCTCGAAGCCGAGCAAACCCAGCCAATCCAGCAGTGAGGGCCTGAGCTACAATGAGCGCCGGGAATACCGAAAACTGGAAGAGCGCATCGAGAAGCTGGAATCCAAGAAAGAAGCCCTGGAAACCCAGATTAGCAGCGGCGAGCTGGATCACGGTGAGCTACGTGAAAAATCAAATCGATACGCCGAACTGGAAAAAGAAATCGAAACCCATACGGAACGCTGGTTTGAACTTGCCGAACGAGCCTAAAGAACTGCCCATTGACGGCACGCTTGACCTTCATGCCTTCCGCCCGGAGGAACTGGGCTCTCTGATCCCCGCTTATATCGAAGAATGCCTCCGTAATGAAATTTTTGAAATTCGGATTATTCACGGCAAAGGAACAGGCAGCCTCCGGCGATCGGTCCACGCCCTGCTGGAACGCAACCCGCATGTGGAAAGCTATTCGCTGGCCGGTGACCGCAGCGGATGGGGCGCTACACTGGCATCCCTGAAAAAACCGGTATAATCATCTGCATTTTTATGCTGCTTTCTCTATTCTTCGTCTGGAATCAGACTATTCCCGGATATTCCAGAAAACATTCTGCTCGAAACAGCTGGCCGGCAGCCGGCAACAACCATTATCAGACGACGCAAACCATCGCCAGTAACTATTATTTCATATGCATGATTATACCCGCGACTCTTTACGACAAGCACTGAAGAACCAGGTTCGACGCCTGCAGCACAAAACCTCTTTACTGGATCGGCTCAGTGGCCGGCTGTCCATGATCCGCCTCGGCAGTTTTATAGGCGGACTGGCTCTTGTGTACCTGGCAGGGCGCCTGGGGCCCGAATGGCTTTTTTGGCTTGCCATCGCTTTATTTGTAGCCGGCTTCTGGCGACTGATAAAAATCCATAATCGCATTGATCAGGCCATTCAAAAATTTCGTACCTGGCAATCCATCCGCACTTCCCACCTCGCGCGGCAGGACCTCCACTGGGAGGAGCTCCCCTACCGGACTCCCTCCGATGACTACGCAGAACACCCCTATGCCAGCGATCTGGACATTATCGGAAAGCACTCGCTGCTACAGCTTATGGATACCACCACCTACCAGGGCAGCACCGACAGACTTGCTGCGTATCTGCTCGAAAGGGAACCCCAGCCCCAAGAGGTCGAATCGCGACAGGCCATCGTGAAAGAACTGACCGGCATGCCCACGTTCCGAGACTTTCTCCACCTCCAAGCCGAACTGAACCGCCGACAGGAGCTCGACAGCGACTGGACGCTGGAAGACCTTCTGCACCACTTGCAAGACTCCAGGGAAGTCAAATATACCTTCCCCCTGCTGCTTCTGGGCGGTCTCTCGGCCCTGAACATTATACTGGGTATCCTGTATCTGCTGGGCGTGATCGGACCCTACGTGGTTTTCAGCTGGGTGGCCTACCTGATCATCTACAACTTTAACAGTGAGAAAATACAGGGACTATATGATGAATCCTCGCAGATAGAGAAACTGCTCAGCCGGTTTAATGCGGTCCTTCACTTCCTGGAAACCTATGATTATCCCTCCAAATCGAGGATCAAAGAATTTTGTCGTCCGTTCTGGTCCGCCGGCTTCTCTCCTTCAAAATATATCAAACGCATTGTCCGTATTGCCGGGGCCGCATCATCCCAGCAGAGCGAAGTCGTCTGGGTACTGCTGAATTTTCTTGTTCCCTGGGACCTCTACTTCTCGCAGAAACTGAGTTCCTACAAGCAGGAGCTCGCTCCCAGGCTGGAGGAATGGATTTACCATTTTTATGAACTCGAAGCCTTCTCATCCATGGCGACCTTTGCTTGGCTTCACCCCGACTATACCTTTGCCCTGCCAAGCCCCCGTAACAAACAACCCCTGCACGCCTCTGCACTCGGCCACCCCCTCATTCCGCGCCAGCAGAAAGTAACCAACGATGTGACGATCGACAACAAGGGTGACATTCTGCTTATCACCGGATCCAACATGGCCGGAAAGAGCACCTTCCTGCGAACCATCGGGATTAACCTGGCCCTCTGCTTCAGCGGCGCACCGGCAAATGCAGCCTCCTTCTCAGCCCGGCCCTTTCGCCTGTTTACGAGTATCAACATCTCCGATTCGCTGGATGACGGCCTTTCCCATTTTTATGCAGAAGTAAAACGGCTCCGGACCTTGCTCGATCTTCTTGAGGATAATCACGACACGCCTGTCTTCTTTATGGTTGACGAAATATACCGGGGTACCAACAACCGGGAGCGTCTGCGCGGGAGCGAAGCCTTCCTGAAACGAGTGGCTGGAAAAAATGGGGTGGGACTTGTCTCCACTCACGACCTTGAGCTGGCACAGCTGGAAGACACCATTCCACAGTTAAGCAACTGGCATTTTGCCGAAACCATTGAAGAAGGCAAAATGAGTTTCGAATACAAGCTGAAACCCGGTCCCTGCCCCACAACAAACGCCCTTAAGATCATGGAGATGGAAGGACTTCCAGTATAAAGTAACCCATTGCTATTCAATATGCTACACTTATTATATAAGTTATTTTAAAACCATACTAAACCTACTTCAGGGGCCTGTCCCCTTACTCCCAAAAAGCAACATCTCTCCCCGGGTGATTCTGGTTTCCCGTGGAGCACCGGCAACTCATCCCGCATTAATAATACTGTTCCAGCTGAATATATTTTTCTTCCGTTTTTGAAGCATTCCATATCTTTTAGTAGCGTTGAGTAACTTTCAATCATTTCCGGGCTGCATTAACAAATGCCCGAATAACAGGACTGTTCATTCTTATGAATTTGCTTGAAGAAATAGCGAGTGCATACAATCGCATCCACAACGATATTTTCAACACCCCCCTGATCTATTCGCATTGGCTGAGTGACGCCTGCGACGGTGATGTCTATCTGAAACTTGAAAACGAACAGATAACCGGTTCATTCAAGGCACGTGGCAGCCTCAACAAACTTCGCTGGATGCAGGAACAACAGCAGGATAGCCTTCCAGTTACGGCCTCGACCGGAAATCACGGCCTTGGTTTTGCCAGGGCCTGCGATCTGCTGGGAATTGAAGGCAAGGTTTTCCTACCCCACAATGCTGCAGATTCCAAAATCAAGGCCATTCAAAATTACGGCATAGAAATCGTCTTTCATGGCGACGACCCTTTTGAAACGGAGACCCATGCCCGCGAGACTGCCCGCAAGCATCAGTGGACATATATTTCACCCTACAATGACATCCAGGTTATAGCAGGACAGGGAACCATTGGCCTGGAACTTATAAAACAGCTGCCCAAACCGGACAACATACTGGCAACCGTCGGTGGCGGCGGGCTCATCTCCGGCATAGGCTGCTATATGAAACATACATCTCCGGAGATCCGCATAACAGGCTGCCAGCCCGCCCGCTCTCCCGAGATGAGCAGATCCGTACAAGCCGGCGAATACCAGGCCGTGGAATCAAGGAAAACGCTGTCGGATGGATCGGCAGGCGGCTTTGAACGTGATTCCATCACCTTTGATTTGTGCAAACAGCTGGTGGATGATTTTATTCTGGTTTCAGAAGACGAAATCGCTGATGCCATTCGTTCTATGATCAGGTATCATCACAAGATCATAGAAGGTGCTGCCGGCGTGGCCATTGCGAGCCTGCTCAAAGAACCTGAACGCTATTCAGGACAGACCAATGTCATTATTGTATGCGGGTCAAATATATCTTATCAAACATTACAATCAATCATATCTTGTTGATATACAGTTAGTTAAAATTTTAACTTAAATTATTCTACTATGCGTTTATTAACGACAAGCCTTACCCTTCTGCTTTGTGTTGGATCTGCATTTGCTCAGGAAAACGCCCTCTCTGTCAATGCCAGCTCATCGGTCGAGGTACCAGCTGACGGAATAAACTTCAATATCAACATCAATGCCGAGGCCGGTTCACCGCAGGAAGCCTACGACCTGCACCAGCAGCGAGAAAAGGTACTGATTGACCTTCTCAGACAACACGATATTCCAGAAGAGGACATCCAGTTCGAACCGGTGGCTATCAACCGCGTGAGCACCCGCCGCGAGGACCCGGAAACCCGCGTTCGCACCCGACAGCAGGTCAGTCTCGGACTTTCGGATTTCACGGAATATGAAGCGATTCAGATCGCTTTGATAGAAAATGGCTATGATGAGTTCAGCGGCAATTTTACTTCTTCCGAATCCGATACTGGGCGAGATCAGGCACTCAAAGAAGCGTTAGGTATCGCCAGAAATAAAGCGGAATTGATTGCGCAGGAGAGTGATATAGTAATTACCTCAGTAAAATCTATTAATTATTCTCATCACGATGCCCCGCCTCGCCCCCTGCTGGAAGCAGCAGCATTCAGTGACAAATCCGCCGGCAGCCTGGTAACCGAATACGATCAGATGGTGACCGTGTCTGCCACGGTATCAATACAATACGATTTCAAACAGAAATGAATCTATAAAATACTTTAAGTGAACTATGTTATAAGTTGATACAAGATAAATATAAGGTACAGGAAATCCTCATACTATTGGGATGCTGCAGTTTGCCATACAAAATTATAGCTGTCTTTTTTTCTCCAGGATGGGTTTCAGAATCTCCCAGACATTTTCTGCTACCACTTTATGGCCTTCGGCTGTAGGATGTATGCCGTCGGATTGATTGAGGGCCCTGTCTCCTCCCACTCCCTGCAGCAGAAAAGGGATAAGCTGTACCTCATTGGTTTCTGCCAGTGCCGGGTACATCTGTTTAAACTCTTTCGTATACTCCGGGCCCAGGTTCGGCGGAACCTGCATCCCGGCCAGCATGACAGTGGCTTCGGGATTCTGCTTCCGAACCTTATCGATAATTTTCTGGAGATTGCTTTTGGTTACCTCCAGATCAATGCCCCGCAAACCGTCGTTACCGCCCAGCTCGAGCACAAAAACAGAAACGGGCTGACGCAGCATCCAGTCAATGCGGCGAAGCCCCCCCGCCGATGTTTCGCCACTGAGTCCCCCATTTACCACTTCGAAATCCCAGTTCAGGGAATCGATTTTCTGCTGTATGACAGCCGGGTAGGCTTCCTTTTTGTCTATGCCGTAGCCTGCCGTGATACTGTCACCAAAAAAAAGGATCCGGTGAGGCTCATCCTGGCCAACTGCCGTTAGCGTTACAAAAAGAAGCGTAACAAATAATGTAAAAAAACGTTTCATTAGTCTAATTAGTACGGATTAGGGGTTATCTTTGGAAATCAGGAAACGATTTTAGGCGTAGAATGATTCATTCATCTAAAGATATAGTCAACCTCCTGTGATTTTGGAAACCTATAAAAAACCGGTGTCTCCTGTTTGAAAAGTTGTCGCGAAAGTCTTCAGCACTGTCCTCACTGTTAACCGGCGGGTTGCCACTGATTTTCACTGTCTTATTAACCGATTTATAAACACTTTATTACTTTATGGATCCAAATCCAATTTTAGAAGTAACCAATCTCACGCAACAATTCAGCAGTGGAGATCACAAGCTTACCGTTCTGGACCATATCTCTTTTTCAGTAGACGAGGGAACCACCTGTGCCATTGTAGGTCCTTCGGGCAGCGGTAAGACAACCTTACTGGGACTCTGTGCGGGCCTGGACCGTCCAACGGAGGGAGAGGTGATCCTCAATGATATACCGCTGGAGCCACTCAGTGAGGATGAGCGGGCCGAGGTCCGAAACCAATACGTTGGATTTGTTTTTCAGACCTTTCAGCTGGTTCCCACCCTGACCGCCCTGGAGAATGTGATGGTTCCCCTTGAGCTGCGCGGGATGCGAACAGAGAAAGTGAAAGAAGATGCCCGGAAGCTGTTAACCGACGTCGGACTTGAGGATCGCATGCATCATTACGCCACCCAGCTATCCGGCGGTGAACAGCAACGCGTAGCCATTGCCCGTGCTTTTATCAACAAGCCCAGGATCCTTTTCGCGGATGAGCCGACGGGCAATCTGGACACTGAAACCGGACAAACCATAGAAAAGCTGCTTTTTGATCTGAACAAAATAAATGGTACCACGTTGATCCTGGTTACCCATGACCTCTCGCTTGCCGAACAGTGTCAGCGCACCATCCATCTGAAAAACGGGGCCATCTTCAAGGATGAATGGATTGACCGTGCTGAAGTGGAACAACTTAACCGTTAAATTGCCTTTTCTATGTCTTCATTTTTCTCAAGCTGGTCCTGGAAAATGGCCTGGCGCGATGCACGGTCAAACAAAAAACGACTGTTCGTCTATATCTCGGCCATTATCATCGGAGTGGCTGCACAAGTTGCCATCACCTCCTTCCGTGACAGCCTGAACCATACCATCAATAACCAGTCCAAGGAACTGTTGGGGGCCGACCTCGAAATTGAGACTGAACAGCCCTTTCCTGATACTTTGCAGGCCTACGCCAATGCCCTGGGAGGCGAACAGGCGTTTATCACCGAGTTCCCGTCAATGATCCTTTTTCCATCGAACGGCGCCACTCGCCTTTCCAACATTCGGGCGCTGGAAGGGGCTTTTCCTTTTTACGGCACCCTTGAAACCGAACCGGTCAGTGCTGCCGAACAGTTTAAAACAGATCGCTCTGCACTTGTAGACCAAACCCTGCTAACCCAGTTTGACCTCGGAGTTGGCGATTCCGTCAAAGTGGGCGAAGTTACCTTCCCCATAGGCGGGGCCATCACCAAAGTGCCCGGTGAAGCGGCAGCAGCAGCCATGGTCGGCCCGCGTGTATTCATCCCCCGGGCCATGCTCGATTCCACCAAACTGGTTCAGCGCGGAAGCCGGGTGGAATACAAGCGCTACTTCAAATTCCAGCAGGACCGCGACATGGCTCCCATCGAGGCAAAGCTCGACTCACTGGAGGATGAGCTCGGCATTGACATTGATTACGAGACCGTTGAGGAACGAAGGGAGGAAATTGGAGAGGCCGTCGGCAACCTGGGTAAATTTCTGAACCTGGTTGGTTTTATTGCTCTTCTGCTCGGAGGTATCGGGGTTGCCAGCTCAATCCATGTCTACATCAACCAGAAGATCAGCACGGCCTCCGTATTGCGCTGTTTTGGCGCCTCCTCCGATCAGACTATGAGTATCTTTCTGATTCAGGCGGTTGTTCTGGGCTTCCTGGGAGCCCTGACTGGTACGATCCTGGGCCTGGGCATTCAATATCTGCTTCCCAATCTTGTAAGCGATTTTCTACCTGTCCAGGTTGAGTTGACGGTCTCCTGGCTTGCTATTGCTCTGGGCCTTTTCACGGGTACAGGGGTGGCGCTTGTATTCGCCCTCCTGCCCCTTCTGGCCCTCCGCCAAGCATCTCCGCTGTACGCCTTGCGGACAATCGAAGAATCCATCACCTCGCTTCTGTCCCACAAGGTCAAGTTCCTTATTTATGCTGTAGTTGCTTTTACCATCTTTGGCTATGCCACCCTGCTTACTGACAGTTGGAAGGTTGGTGGCTTGTTCACCCTGGGCATGATTGCAGCCTTTGGGCTTCTGCTGATCGTAGCCCGGCTGCTGATGAAAGTGGTAAAGCGGTACTTTCCCGATCACTGGCCCTACGTCTGGCGCCAGGGGCTGGCCAACCTGTACCGGCCCAATAACCAGACGGCCACCCTGATGCTTTCACTGGGTCTGGGCATGCTGCTTGTGAGCACTCTTTACTTCAGCCAGGATATGCTGATGGAGGAACTCGACTTTGCCACGCGTGAGGAGGCTCCCAACCTTATTTTTTTCGACATACAGCCCGACCAGAATGAAGGGCTTAACCAACTTCTTGACGAAGAGGGACTGCCACTCCTCCAGAACGTTCCCATGGTCACCATGCGGCTGGACTCCCTGCGGGGTCGCAGTAGCCGCGCCATTTCCGAGGATACCACCAGCAAGGTCCGCGGATGGGCCTTGCAACGCGAATATCGATCCACCTACCGCGATTCGCTGGTCAGCTCTGAGACGCTTGTTGAAGGTGAGTGGACAGGGAAAGCCGATCCGGCCCGAGGAGCGGTCCCCGTGTCCGCAGCCCGGGAAATTGCTGAAGACCTGAATCTTGAAATCGGAGATTCGCTGACCTTTGATGTGCAAGGAGTCTCTGTCCAGGCCTATGTGGGCAGCATCCGTGAAGTGGATTTCAGGCGGGTTCAGCCCAATTTCTTCATGCTCTTCCCCACTGGCGTACTTGAACAGGCGCCGCAGATTTATGTGACCGTAACCCGGGCCCCCAGCCAGCAGGTGTCGGCTGAAATGCAGAAGGCGGTGGTCCAGGCCTACCCCAATATCTCAGCCATAGATGTAAGCCGTATCCTGGAGACCATCAATCAATTTATT
This sequence comes from Fodinibius sediminis, assembly GCF_900182555.1. GTDB lineage: Bacteria > Bacteroidota > Rhodothermia > Balneolales > Balneolaceae > Fodinibius > Fodinibius sediminis. The sequence goes on from NZ_FXTH01000002.1 coordinate 338,784, forward strand.
GATAAAATTTCATTCGCCATCCAGTTTATGGCCCTCTTCAGCATTCTGACCGGTCTCATTGTGCTGGCCAGCTCAGTGGCAACCAGCCATTTTCAGCGAGTCAGGGAAAGCGTGCTGCTGCGGACCATGGGGGCCAGCAAAAAACAGATCATACAGATCCTCTCAGTCGAATACCTATTCCTGGGCCTCCTTTCCGCACTGACGGGGCTGACACTTTCTGTCACGGCCAGCTGGCTTCTCGGATATTTCTACTTTGACCTGGTCTTCGTACCCAGTTTCTGGGTAATCATCGTTGGCACGATGCTAATCACAGGACTGACGATACTGATCGGGATGATCAACAGCCGCAGCATCTACAACAAAACACCGCTCGAAGTACTGCGGGCAGAAACAACCTGATGTTCTTCATAGCGTTCTCCCGGCAGCGTTTGAAAAACCTGTACCCCGGCTGAAGAACAGCCAAACGGGGGCCCTGGTTAAAACAGAGGATGAGCTGTTGAGCTTTTTAAATGCTGCAGACCCGCCGGCATACTGGAGTTCCCTGTTCAGGGCATGGGGGCCTGATGTCACTTTAAAGATCCCCTCTCAACAGGGAAACACGCAGATAACCGAAATATGATATCCCCGGCAAAAAGACTATTGAGAATCCGCCCGCCTGCTTTTACGGTTTTTTCAATCATACATAACCCAAAGGGCACGTTTCCAGCTGTGTGCCTGACAGTACCCCATATCCCACCGGCAGATGGTGAGCCGGGGCTACGAATAGGCAACATGCCTGCTGCCTTGCAGATCCCTCTCAGGCCTGAACACGCTGGCGGGGAATATAAATTTACTCTGGACTGCATCATCAATTTTACCGCAGATACAGGCTGTCCGGCGACATTTTCGTTCTTCCCAAATGGGAACGAAATAAAGATATAACTCATTTGTGCCCATGCAGTTAAACCAAACTGGAACATCTGCCAACTAATTAGCTATAATGCATTGTTCCATTTAAATTCAAATTATTCCTACTGTTATGACAACATTTAAAAAAGGTACGGCAATTGTAGTTTGTATTGGCTTAATAGGTATATTATTTCAGGGATGTAAAAGCTGGAGCAAGACTGCCCAGGGCGGTGCCATCGGCGCCGGGGCCGGTGGACTGGCCGGAGCGGTCATTGGTAAAGCTGCCGGCAATACCGTCACCGGTGCCATTATAGGTGCTGCCGTCGGTGGAGCTGCCGGAGCAGCCATAGGGAATTATATGGACCGGCAGGCCGAAGAGATCGAAAGCGAGTTGGAAAATGCCGAGGTCGAACGAGTAGGCGAGGGTATCAAAATTACCTTTGATTCCGGAATACTCTTTGATTTTGACTCCTATGCCCTCCGTTCGGAGTCCAGGGAAAGCATTGAAGAACTCTCGGATATCCTGAAAAAGTATGAGGATACCGAAATCCTGTTTGCCGGACACACCGACAGCGAGGGCTCGGCCGAATACAACCAGGGGCTCTCTGAAGATCGCGCCAAGGCTGTAGCAAGCTACACTTCCGAGCAGGGCGTCTCAAGTGAGCGGATGATTATCACCGGCTACGGCGAAGAAGATCCGGTAGCTGATAACAGCACCGAAGCAGGCCGACAGCAAAACCGCCGCGTTGAGATCGCCATCTATGCTAACGAAGAACTCAAAGAAAAAGCACGGAATGGAGAATTAGGCAACAGCTGATACAATCGATACCTATCATTAGACCGAAAAAGGACCCGTACTGCTCTGGTGCGGGTCCTTTTTTGATGTTTGTAAATACCTTCAGTCTTGCCCATATTAAAGTATTCATCGACAAATTAAGTGAGCAGCTGAAATGGCGAAAAAACGATTCTCTCCCCTGACACGGCGAAAGCAGCTTCCCTCCCAGAAACCGGGTACCGCCCCGGGCACTGTTGAATATGTGGGGCACCAGAAAGTAGAGGAAGTTATCATTTCTCTTTACGATTATGATGAGGATCATATTGATCAGCTGTCGGTTACCGACATCGAGGAATGCCGTCCCTACCTTGAAAATCCTACCAAGACCTGGATTCACGTCAAGGGTCTGCATGATACGGAAAAGCTCAAATCAATCTGGTCCTTTTTTGACCTTCATCCCCTCATACAGGAGGATATTGTCAATACCGGGCAGCATCCTAAAATGGAAACCTACGGGAATTGTATCTTTTTTGTTTTGCGCATGTTCACCTATTCCAATGAACAAAAAGAACTCCATTCCGAGCAAATAAGCATCGTACTGGGCCCCAATTATGTCCTTTCGTTCCAGGAAACCGATCTCGATCATTTCAGACCTATTCTAAACCGACTTTCCGTTCAGGGGGGGCGGCTGCGGATCCATCCGGTTGATTACCTGGCTTATGCCCTCCTGGATACCGTCGTAGATCATTATTTTAGCGCACTGGATAACATCGGGGATACTATTATCCAAATTGAAGATGGCCTGTTTGAAGACGGAAATAAAGATCTGCTGCACCGGATCCACCGCGTGCGGCGTGAAACCGCACTCTTCCGCAAGTCTATCCGTCCACTGCGCGAGGCCATCAATGCTGCAATCCGGGATCCATCTGACCTGATATCCGATAACACCAGGCTATATTTGCGCGATGTCTATGATCACATCATCCAGGTTATTGACACGATGGAAAGTTACCGCGATATGGTGCTCAGCCTGCACGATCTGTACATGTCGAACCTGAGCAACAAGATGAATGAGGTGATGAAGGTACTTACAATCATTGCCACCATCTTTATCCCGCTCACCTTCATTGCAGGTATTTACGGAATGAATTTCAATCCCGAGGCCAGTCCCTATAACATGCCGGAACTCAATACCTACTGGGGCTATCCGGCCTCGCTTATTCTTATGGCTCTCATTGCAGTAGCTATGATCTTTTATTTTAAAGAAAAAGAATGGCTATAACCCGGCAAGGCTGTTATCTTAACCCAATAAACATACCAAACCTATTATGGAAAACATCAAGATCCTTGTACCGCTCGACTTTTCTGAACTCAGCACCAGCGCGCTGCATTCAGCACAGAAAATAGCTGAACTGTTCCAGGGTTCGATCACCCCTTTCCACTCCTACCTGCCACTTAATGAGGTAGACGGCGGGCCCTATATGTTTGGAATGGGTTCCACGGCAATAGATGATTACGACGAAATTGAAGAGGCCTTGAACAGCCGGCTCACCGAGCTGGCCGACGAAAACGTCGAACAATCTCTGCTCACCAAGCCCCGTATTTCCATTGGCAATCCGGCCCAGGCAATCGTGGAGGAGGCAAAGGATTTTGACATGATTGTCATGTCAACCCACGGTCGCACGGGCTTTTCGCGCTTTTTCTTGGGTTCTGTGGCCGAAAAGGTCCTGCGCATGGCCCACCTGCCGGTGCTCATTGTCAATGAAGAGCGTGAAATCACCGGTCTCGACAAGATCCTGTTGACTACCGACTTTTCCGATCACTCCAAGGAGGCCTTCTCCTATGCCAAAGAGATTGCGCTCAAGGCCCGTGCCCGCCTGGAACTGCTCAACATTTTTGCCTACGATCCTGAACATGACAACGACCCCGACAAGTCCAAAATTGACCTGCGCGAGCAGCGGCTGAAGGTACTCGCCAAAGAGGAACTCCACGAACTCGGGGACCTTGTATCCACGCGGGTGATTGTCTCCACAGAGACCCCGCACGAGGCAATACTTAATTATAACCTGAACAATCCGCAGGACCTCATTGTCATGTCTACCGTGGGTCGTACCGGCATTGACTATCTTATGATGGGGAGCACCACAGCGAATGTGGCCCGCCATGTCAAAAGCCCGGTATTGAGCATCAATCCCAAGCAACAAGCCGAATAGCTATCAAGCCTTTGAAGAATCATCCCTTAAGCAGCACCCTGTGGTTCCTCATTATCATCCTAATACTGAACGGCTGCGGCACCCCGGGTTATCAACCCGGGGACGAAGCCCCGTATGAGGAGATCCCGCCAACGCAGGAGGTAGCTCCGGACGGCATCCTGGAAACCGTAACCTGGAATATCGAATGGTATGATGCCGACGATAATTTCCAGCAGACGAAAAATGCCGTTCGCGTTATGGACTCATTGAATGCAGACCTCTATGCCCTCCAGGAAATTAATAGCCAGCAGGCGCTCAACCAACTGCTTAGCCCGCTTACCGGCTACCGCGGAATCACTGCCGAATACATAAGCCAGGGACAGAAGATGGCCTTTGTTTACAATAGCAACACCATCGAGGTCCTCGACAGCGGCGCTATCGAATCTACAGATGTACCCCCGGCCTACCAGGAACAGTGGAGCTATTACTGGGCCAACGGAAGAGAGCCGCTCTATGTCAGCTTCAACTATCGTTTCGAGAATACGAGGATACCTTTTTATGCCATTGTGATTCATGGCAAAGCAAACTATGGCGACAACAGTGAAGAGTATGCCGAGGCCTACCGGCGCCGACAACAGGCTGCCGAGGGACTCTATCACTATTTAATGGACGAGCATGCCGAGGCCAATATTATCCTGCTGGGCGATTACAACGACGATGTGGACGAATCACTCTACTATTACTCACCCGGGGACTTTGCGGAGACGCCGTATGACGAGTTCATCAATCATCCCAGCCATTTTGAAATCATAACCCATCAGTTATCGAAAGAGAAGCGCTCGTCTTCAATCAATTATATGGACGAAGGCAACCTTATTGACCACATCACGATGAGCAATGAGCTCTACCAGATGTATGTAGCCCAGAGCGCGGCCGTCTATGACGCGCCGCTCACCTATATTCCCAACTTCGAACGGACCACTTCCGACCATCTGCCCGTTTGGGCCAAATTCGATGTGACACAGTAGCACCAGTGGCTGCTGTCGGTGAAACACGGCCGTTACTTTCACGTGGGAGGCTCTGACGCCGCCGCAAATTTGCCTGTTGCTTTGCGACTGATTACAGTGCCACCTTGAAGCCCGCCATCACGTTCAAACGACTTACGTCTTCACGGGCATATTCCCCAACAATACTGCCATCGGCCGCTTCATATTCGTACAAGCTGTTTTCGTCATCCCACAGGCTGTACTGCAGGCCAAGGTTAAAGCTCATTCCGCGACTGAAGCGGGCGCTGAATCCACCGCTGAGAACTTGGCGGCTGCGATCAAAGCCTTCCGTAGGACTGGCAAAATAGGCGTAGCCTATGCGCGGGGTAAACTGTTCATTCAGTTCATACTCCAATCCCCCGCGAAGATTCATGACATCACTGAAATTGCTGCTAATACTGTTGTTGACATCTGCTTCATAGTCACTGAGCCCCTCTTCGTCATACTCTGCATTGGAGTAAAATACGCCCTCGGCCAGTGCAGAAACCGTAAGTCCCTCCTCCGTTGCATAGGTAAACCCTGCCTTCAGCCGTGACGGCCGGATGATATCATAGGAAAAGGAGCCCGGGGCGTCATGTTCCTCCAGGTCGCCATTGTCGAAGGTGGTGGAAATGACGGTATTAAATTCCTCGTCGATCTGCAGCCTGCTTGGAAACTCGTAGCTCGCACCAAAATTCCACTGGTCCGAGTATCGGTAGACCACCCCCAGCTGTGCATTGAAGGCTTCGATGGTAGCATCAATGGTATCCAGGCTGAGTATATCGTCGATGTCGGTGTTAAGCACCCTGTTGGAATAGTCATTGTTTCGGTCTGACTCCAGAAAGTCACGCTCATAGGTATAGCTGCCACTCGTATAACCAATGGTCGCCCCGAGATAAATATTCTCCATCACTTCCGAGGCAATGAAGGCTGAATACTCGCCCAGCTGTCCTTTTTCTATCAGCTCCATATGCTGGTGAATGCCCCGGTATCCATTCGCCCGGAATACAGAGGTCGTGTTGTCATAGGAGTCGTCATTGGGATCGGGGTCGTAGATAGCAAATGCATCATAGGCAGCAAAATAAAGATCGTCGCTCACAAAGGAGCTGTTGTAGAAATCCGTCAACGTCGATTTGTTGTTACGAACATTGACTGACAGGGCCCGGTTGAAGTTGCTGCTCTGGCTGTACCCGCCCCCCATGACCAGGCTTCCGCGGGCAGTGGGAAAGGTATAGACAAATCCCAGATTTCCAATTCCCAGCTGGCTGTCCGAAAAGTCAACGGTATTGCCCCTGTAACTACCGGACTCATTGACATAACGGGTACTCAGATCAAAGGAGAGATAGCCCTGCTCTGCCAGGGCCATAGCAGCCGGGTTGTCCTGGTAGGCCCCGAAGCCCGTATGACGGGCAATGCCCGGCATCACCACACTAACCGCATCATAGGAGGGGAATTCCAGGCTGTAGCGGAGTACATCGTCAGTGGTTTGTGCCTGAACAGTGGAAAGACTGCCCAGAAGGGCAAACAGAATCAAAACGCTCCCAATATTTCGTGACATACGTTTGGTATCCATAGCGAAATAATTAAGGTATGAAGATGATACAGGTTGGTCTTTGAGTATTCTCAGCTTCACTTAATTGCCGCGACTGCGCGAGGAACGCCCCGAAGAGCGGGACTTGCCGGAGGAAGACGATGAACGGCTTCTAACCGCAGACCGGCTGTTGCTCCGGCTGCTGCGCTTGATCGTGGGTGTTCTTTTTGAGGAACGCTCAGAACGAACGGTTGATCGGCTTGAGGTCCGGTTCCGACTGTTTGTTATTTTAACATTATTATCAATAACCTTTTTCAATCGGTTAAAAAAACCTCCCCGGCTCCGGTTATTATCTGACCTGCTGTTTCCGTTAGCCGGGCGAAGTTCGCGCTGCTGTGACCGTGTGTCATTGAGAATACGGCGACGATCAAGAACACGGCTGCTTCGATCCCTGGAAGGCTGTAGCCCTACTCGACTGATCTTGTCGGAGGAGGCGTCGCTGTTTCTAGAGACGTCGTTATGAGACTGCAGGTTATTTCCATCTCCCCTGCTTCGACTGCTGCCTCCGCTGCTCCGGCTTCCAGAGCTGCTACTGCCGCTGCTTCGGCTTCGTCCGACGGAGCCCGAGGAACTGCTGGGACGTGAGCGGGTGCGTCCCACCGAACCACTGCTGGTCCGTGAACTTCCAGTTGAGCGTCTGCGAACCGTCGTTGAACGCGATGAAGTATCTGAACTCCGGCTTCGAACCTGGTCGCGGTCATCGGTTGATCTTGAACGACGGCGATCATCGTTAATACGGTTGGTTCCTATACTTCGGCGTCGATACGTTCTATCACTATCCGATCGATATACATTGCGATAGTATCCGCTGCCGTAGAAGTTATAGTAATTATAGCCAAATGGCCGGTGGTAGCCGTACCAATAGGGATCATAGTAAAAACTGTTGCCGTAGAAGCTGTGATAGTACGGGCTTCCCCAGGAAAATGAAAAACCGAAGCTGTTATAGAAAGAATGATGAAAACCGAATCCCACACTCATCCGCCACCGGGTATATGGACTCAATGCCCAGTAATGGGAAGAGAAATAAGGCCACGAACGGGAATAGCCCCAATAGGGATCATAAAATGAATGATAATTCCAGCTTGGACCAAAATAATCGCTGCGGTAACTCCGGTACGGGCTACAGAGACAATCGGCGTAACGCCTGGCATACTCATAGTCTCTGTAATCAATGGGAATGTAGGCCTCCTCTTCGTATCGCTCTTCTTGTTCCGTGTAGCTGTCATCCTGAGACTGCGTATACTTGAGCTGGGTATAACACCCCGTAAAGAGTGTAGCTGAAAGCACTAGTAGAACAAATTTGACAAATTTCATGGTAACCTCCGTCTATACGCTTAATTGCCAGACATTGAGGCTATTCACTACGCAGACCTCAATTTCTATTTATAAAATAACCTCTTCGAAGTATATCAACAATCACATGATCATGTTAGACCCTTTAGATCTCACCTTTCAGTGATTTTGCGATGACCTCCGCTTTAGAATTAACGTGTAACTTCCTATAAATGTTTCGTATGTGAGCCCGCACAGTATCAATGGATATGTCGTAACGATCAGCAATCATTTTATAGCTCAGCCCGTCGACAAGTCCATTGACAATATCATGCTCGCGGGGGGTTAAATCGGATTCGGTATCTTTCCCGGGATTATCATCCTGAAAATGCGTGATCACCTTGCGTGCAATCTGAGGCGACATCGGGGCCCCGCCCTCCAGCAGCTTGAGAATGGATTCCTTGATTTCCGGCAGCGAGGTATGTTTAAGCAGGTAGCCCGAAGCTCCCGCGCGCAGGGCTTTAAAAATTTTATGGGAGTCGTGGTAGACGGTCAGCATAATAATTTCAACATCCGGATATTTATCCCTGATTATGCCGATCCCCTTGATTCCCGACATGCCCGGCAACTGGATATCCATCAGAATGACATCCGGTGCAGGATGTTCTTCCAGGTAGTCAAGCATTTCTTCCACCGAATCCACCGCCACGGGGCAGGACAGTTCATCCTGCATATCCAGGTAACGCTGAATCAGGTCTCGAATTTTCTTGTTATCCTCAACAATGCCCGCTATTGAAGCCATAATCACATGATTTAAGATGAATATTCGGCACCGGGCAGGTTACTCCCGGTTTTCCACTTGCACTTCAAACCCTTCGCTGCTGTTAAATGTAATATCTGCATCAATACGTTTCGCTCGCATTTTCATGTTACGCAATCCCTGCCCGCTTTTACGTTCGTTCCGAGCAGCTGTGCCGTTATCACTGACATTCAGTGTAAAATGCCGGCCTTTTATGCTAAGCGCCACCTGTACCTTTTCAGCATTGGAGTGCTTGGCGATGTTATTAATTGCCTCCTTAAAAATAAGGTACAAATTTTCTTTTAGCGAAACTTCGATCTTTTCCTCCATATCGCCATCAAAGCGGTAGGTAACCTGCAGGCTCGGCAGCACGCTGTTCACATGATCCTGCATGCGGTCAGTGAGATCGCCCAAGGTATCATTGCGGGCATCAATAGACCATACGATATCATCCAGGCTGGATACGATCTTCCGACTCTGGCTTCCGATCTGCTGAATGGAATCCTGCAGCGGATCTGCAACATCCATGGTCTGCAGAAAATCGGACTGCAAAGCGATCTCTGTAAGCGCAGACCCCACATCGTCGTGCAGATCGCTGGCAATACGGACCCGCATCCGTTCGATATCAACCATTTTTTTGACCCGGTAATAATTATAGATAAAAGCGATAAGCCCGCCTATTGCAAACAGTACCAATAGTATAAACCACCAGCGAAGCCAGAAAGGGGCCAAGACCGTAAAGTCCACCGAAGCGCGCTGGGTACTCCATCGGCCGTCATTGTTCTGGGCCATCACTTCGAAGGTATAGTCGCCCGGAACCAGAGCAGGGTACCGTACGCTCCGCTGAGTCGTCGTCTGCCAGCCCTCCCCTGAATTCCGGAGACGATACCGATACTTAACCTGGTCGGGTGCCGTAAAACTAATGCCGATAAAGTTAAAGGTGATATTGTGGTTATTGCTGCCTACCTGAAGGTCAGACCCCATACCGATTTCCTCGCCCGACACGCTGATACCTTCGATGTGTACTTTGGGAGCCGCCCGATTGACTTTTTCGCTGGAGGGATCAAATTGGGTTACCCCTCCCACAGAGCCAAACCACAGGTTGCCATCGCTGTCTTTGAAAGACGCACCGGCATTCATCTCGTTGGCCGCCAGTCCCTGGTCCTGTGTGATAAGCTTGAATGCCTGTACTTCTTCCGACTGTTGACCTGAACTATAGGCTTCATAATCAAACCGTACGAGGCCCTTGTTGGTGCCTATCCAGAAGATGCCCCGGTCATCCTGTTCGATAAAATAACACACTTCATCCGGCAGCCCATCGTCCCCCGTTATCGGTTCAAATCTCCCGTCCTGAAACTGCGCGATTCCCCCAAAGGTCGCAAACCAGAGGTTGCCGGCCTTGTCTCTGAGGATATCCAGGACGCCGTTGTTTGGCAGGCCGTCCTGGATGCCGTAATTTGTAATCTGCCCGTTGCGTAGGCGGCTGACACCGCCATAGGTTGCAAACCAGACCGAGCCGTCATCATCATCCTCCACAGCCATAACGGTGTTATTTGCCAGGCCGTCGTCTTCGGTCATCTGTTGAAACCGCCGGCCGTCATATTTGAGAATACCCTCCCCATAGGTACCCAGCCACCAGGTGTCCTCCTGCTGCTCCAACGGATGAAGAGCCCTAATCTTTCGATAAGGCAGGATATGTTCATCGAAATTTCTAAACTCTCGGCCATCATAGATACTCAATCCCCATCGTGTACCGATAAACAGCTCATTTTCCCTGCTGGATTTCAGCGTGTATACTTTATTGTCTACCAATCCATCCGCCCGGGTAAAGGTGGTAAATACCCCGGCTGAATCAATACGCACGATGCCCCCGCCGTAGGTCGCTACCCAGTGATTTCCCGTTCGATCTTCCGTTATTGAAGTTACCACGTTGTTAGGGAGCCCCTCCTCGACGGTGTAGCTTTTGAACTGGTTACCCAAAAACAGGCTGATACCACCCCCCAGGGTTCCAAACCATATATTGCCCTCCCGGTCGTAGACCGTCGTCTGAATGATATTATTCACCAGCCCCTCCTCTACCGAATAATTGGTGAACGTACCTTCCGAAAAAAAACTGCTTCCCTCTTCTGTTCCGAGCCACAGTTCATCGGCCTCCGTCACAGAGATAGACTGTATGCGATTATTGACAAGGCCATCATCCTCGGAATAACAGCGGAAGCCTTCGTCCTCCAACCGGCAGAGCCCCCCCCGACTGGCAATCCAGAGTTCCCCGTCCGAAGTCAGGGCCAGGTCGCGCAGCCGGTTATCGGGCAATCCATCCTCTTCGGTATAAGTCCTGAAGTTGCCTTCCTCAAGCTTAGTCAGCCCGTCCCGGGTGGCAAACCAGAGAATGCCCTGTTCATCTTCGACTATTGCACGCACGCGATCGTCGGCCAGCCCGTTGACCTCGCGGTATTGTGTCACATTTTGCCGACCATCCCAGTACCAGACTCCTTCGCCGTCAGTGGCAAACCAGAATTCATCCAGCTGATCCTGGTAGATATCCAGGATGGTACTCACATTCAGGGCCTGGAGAGCCGAAGGCTTGTGGATACTGTCGGCTTTTATAAGGTTGACGCCGCTTTCAGTCCCTATCCACAGCTGGTTATCCCGGTCTTCAAAAAGGGCCGTTACCTTGTTGTCGTGAAGGCCATCCTCGCGGTAATAATTTTTAAATTGGATGCCGTCGAACCGGTTTAGGCCGTAGCTGGTCGCAATCCAGAGGTACCCTTCATGATCCTGCATCATTCCATTCACTACCGATTCGCTGAGTCCTTTCTCGATGGAATAGGTACGAAAAGGAAGCACCTGGGCCTCAGCAACGCTGCCCAGCACCAATACCATCACTGCAAGTATAAAAGAAAACCGCTCCATAGAGATATTACTGATGGAAGTATCCTGCGAGATATTAAATTTACCTGCCTTGAACGTGACTCATTATCATTTGACTGTTCCCGTCTCCAGAGGTAACGCCCTCATTCTATTAAAAGTTTGTCAAAATAAAAAAGGCCCCGGTCAACCGGAGCCTTTATCACCTGACAATTTCTTAATCAAACCCTATCCCAAGTAGGCACGCAGGGCCGCACTTCGATTATGGTGGCGCAGCTTGCGAAGGGCTTTTTCCTTAATCTGCCGTACGCGCTCCCGCGTCAAATCAAAGCGTTCGCCAATCTCTTCAAGCGTCAGGGAGTGTTCACGGCCAATGCCAAAATAGAGCCGGATAACCTCTGCTTCCCGATCCGTCAATTTTGAAAGGGCCCGCTCAATTTCCACTTTGAGCGACTCGCCCATCAGGTCATTGTCTGGATCCGGGGTTTCCTCATTCTCGAGAACATCCAGCAGACGGTTGTCCTCGCCCTGGGCAAATGGGGCATCCACTGAAAGATGGCGACCGGATATCTTGAGCGTATCAGCCACTTCGGAAACAGTCATATCCAGGCTTTCAGCCAGCTCGGCGGCCGAAGGCACTCGTTCATATTCCTGTTCCAGCTTGGAAAGTTCTTTGCCAATCTTGTTGAGTGCGCCAACGCGGTTTAACGGCAGCCGTACAATCCGGCTTTGCTCGGCCAGTGCCTGAAGGATTGACTGGCGAATCCACCATACGGCGTAGGAGATAAACTTAAATCCCCGTGTCTCATCAAAACGCTTTGCCGCCTTGATCAGTCCCAGGTTTCCTTCATTAATGAGATCACCAAGTGATAACCCCTGGTTCTGGTACTGTTTGGCCACAGACACCACAAACCGAAGGTTCGCTTTTGTTAAATCCTCAAGCGCTTTCTGGCTGCCTTTCTGGATCTCCTTGGCCAGCCTTACTTCATCTTCCGGGGTGATGAGCTTCTCTTTGCCAATCTCCTGTAAATAGCGATCGAGTGATTCCGATTCTCGAGTAGAAATACCTGAACTTCTTGCCACGGGCTTGTAATGGGTTTATTGATAATTTCAGTGCAAAATTGTTAAATTTTGAACCGTTTTTGACGGCTTCAACATCAAACTAGGGTAAGGTAACGCTTAATTTAACATAATGTTGTCCTTTGAAATCCCTATAATATAAGGTTTCTATTGGATAATAACGAACAAAGATCTTGCCGGCTATCATTCCTTCATAAGCATACTTTTCCCGTGGAAATCAGCCGAGAGTCCAAAAAAATCAGCAATAGTGCAGGCAATATCGCTGAAGGTCTCTCGTGTACCCAGGTTCAATTGTTCAGCACAGGAGCCCGGAAAAACCAATACAGGCACAAACTCCCGGCTGTGATCGGTGCTGTCATTGGTTGGGTCATTCCCGTGATCGCCGGTTATGACAAGCAAGTCATCGTCCTGTACCTTGCTGATGATAGCTGGTACGGCACGGTCAAATTCCTGTAAACTCTGTGCGTAGCCTTCGGCATCGAGGCGATGACCGTATTTTTGATCTGTATCGATCAGGTTCACAAAAACGAAACTGTCGGAGATAGCCGACATAAGGCTGAGCAGCTGGGAGATCCCCTCGGCGTTGTGCCGGGTCCGCCGATACTGGGTAAAATACCGTTCGGAAAAGAGGTCCACAATCTTGCCTATGGCATAGGTTTTGACCCCGCCCTCCCTCAGCTTGCCCAAGATGTTTTGTTCCGGCGGTGCGATGGAAAAATCATGCCGCTGCTCCGACAGTCGCTCAAACGCGCCTGGCGGCCCTTCGAAGGGCCGGGCAATGACCCGTCCCACCCCATGTTCGCCGGTCATAAGGCGATCGCGAGCGAAGGCACACCACTCGTAAAGCTTCTCGACCGGGGTTACATCCACATGAGCAGCCACCTGGAATACACTGTCAGCCGATGTGTAGACGATCGGATAACCGGTCCTGAGGTGCTCCTCTCCGTAGTCTCGAATAACCTCGGTGCCCGAATAGGACTCGTTGACCAGTACTCGTTCCACCCCGATACCGCCACAGAATTGCTGGATAATGTCCTCCGGGAACCCATCGGGATAGGTAGGAAAAGGACGGTTCAGATGGATTCCCGCCATTTCCCAGTGGCCGGTGGTGGAATCCTTGCCAACCGACTGTTCACGCATTTTCCCGTGGGCACAAAGAGGGTTCGATACAACCGGTACCGAAGCAACGGGAATAATGTTTCCCAGCCCCAGCCGTTCCAGGTTGGGCAGTCGGCAGCTGGTCTGCTCGCAAACATGCCCCAGGGTATTCTCTTCCTCATCGCCGTAGTCACCTGCGTCTTCCTGCGCACCGACTCCCAGCCCATCAATCACAATTACGTAGCAACTACCCATTATTGAAGGCTCTCATTTTTATTGGATTTCATGGCTCTTGACAAGGCCGACTTGGCCTTGGACAGTACCTGGTAAGAGTCGTCGGATTCTTGGTCCAGCTTTATGGATCCCACTGTAATATCCGTTTCAATATGCATCCCGTTGGTGAGTTCGAACGAATTTGAAAATTTCTTGCGCAGCGAAGCGACCCACTTTCTGAGCGCATCCGGATCTTTGTTCTGGATAAAGAAGGAGTAAATGTAGTCGGAATGGAATCCCAAAATACCGGTATACCCGTACTGGGAAGGATTAAAGGTCGTTATCAGATCGCGCTGCATCTGGTCCAACTGGTCAATTCGCATCTTGGTTCGCAGCTTCGGCAGGTTTGAGAGGGTGAGCAGTCCAAACCAGGAATGATATTGCGATTCCTCGCGACTAATATTGCGAAGCTCCGAGTCCACGGTCTTTTCCCAGAAATCCGGCAGGAAAGCCCCGAATTGATTGGCAAAAACCGGCTCATCAATATCAATATTGGGATCATTGCCCATAATCTGCAGTCCCGCCACCCGTACAAGATTCATCAGCTTGTGCTTGGTCGACTCCTTGAAAACAAGTGGATTTTTATCATAAGCCAGCACGACGCCCTGCCGACGATCATTCATCAGGAGTGGTATGGCTATGGTAGCCCCGTCGGTATTCCGTTCACGCGGAGACAAGCGTTTTGGGCTGTTATTAAAGTGAATGGCAAACTCCGTATTCCCATTCTCGGCGGCTTCACTGGTGAGCGACCGTTTTTCCATTGTCATCCCGATGGGCAATACGTGCTCCGCCTGATCCGCATTCATGACATTGCACCAACTTCCCATGCCCTGTGTGACAAAGGAAACGCCCCCGTCGGGCAAAAATTCCTGCATGACGTTCAGCAAGCGCTTCACCAGTTCGGCACGATGACAGCGAACGTTCAACCGGTCAAGGCATTTTTCATAATCAATCCACTCATTTTGCTGTTCGTAAAGATCACTGATCTCCAGGTAGGTATTAAGCACGTTGCGCAAGGCATCGATATAGGAGTATATAACTTCGCTTTTGCCTTCGGTAAAGATGTGATCGCGCGATTCAAGCACCGTTATAGCGACCGTTTCACCGTTGTTTACAAAAGGAAGCATAGTCACATACCGAATCGGAACCTCATTATAATAGTGCTTCAGCAGGGAAGCATCCAGCCCGCGTCCCACTTCCCGTGCCGTGGGCTCGGTAATATCTTTAAACTCATTTAGAAAATGGTTTTCAAAGTGCAACCGATCTTTGAACATTACGTTGTCGAGCTCCGTGGATTTGGTCTCAAGTACGAACTGTTCCCGCGAGCGGTTGATCCAGTACAGGTAGACCGTCTGCATCCCGGACGCACTTCGCATCAGAAAGACAAGATCCTTGAGTACATGCTTGAATTCCCGGAGTGCCTTTTCCTGACGCTTTTGTCCCATTATTTCCGCCTTCGATCGATCCTCTTCAGGTGCGGACGCATAGTTGTTCATATTTCGTTTAGCTGATCTTTTGTGCCAATTCTTCTGCTTGTTCAATCATCTGTTCAATCGCTGAGAGCCCACCGTCCCAAAAATCGGGTTTGGTTATATCAAGACCCAGTTTACCCACAATTTGTTCCGGCCAGTCAGCACCTCCTGCACGCAGCATGTCGATATAAGCATCCGAAAATCCGTTTTCTGACTGTGTATACTGTTTATAAAGTGCCAGAACCAGGAGCTCCCCGAAAGCATAGGCATAGACGTAACCGGGAGTATGCAGGAAGTGGGGAATATAACTCCACCAAAGGTCGTACCCTTCCGTCAATGTCACCGAATCACCGTAGATGTCGGTCTGTGTTTTTCGCCACAGGGCTGAAAATTCGCCGGTCGTCAACTCACCCTCTTCCCGGCGCTTGGTGTGGATGGCATGCTCAAACCTGTTCATGGACACTTGTCGAAATACCGTAGCAATAGTATCATCAATTTTACCAATCAACAGGGCCAGTTTCTCCCTGGGATCATCCAGTTTGCGCATCAATGCCTGGAAAACGAGCATCTCCCCGAATACGGAAGCCGTCTCTGCCGTAGTCAGCGGCGTACCGGCCTGCAGCACGCCCTGTTCCCGAGACAGATACTGGTGGACCCCGTGGCCCAGTTCATGAGCCAGAGTCTGGACGTCCCGGATTTTTCCGTTGAAGTTCATAAAGACATAGGGATGGACCGAGGGCACCGTGCTGGCTGAATACGCCCCGCCCCGTTTCCCCGGCTTGATAGCAGCATCAATCCACTGTTGCTCAAAAAACTCCCCGGCTATCTCACCCATCCGTGGATGAAACTCGGAATAGGAATCCAGCACGGTACGCCGGGCCTTGTCCCACTGAATTTGCTTTTGGGTCTCCAGCAGCGGGGCATAGCGGTCGTAATCATACAATTGATCATAGCCCAGCAGGGATCGTTTAAGCTCGTAAAACCGGTGAACCAGGCTGTACCTTCCGGTGACAGCCGTCACCAGCAGATCCACGGTCTGGTCTTCAATTTCGTTGGCCAGGTTGCGCGAGGATATCCAGCTCGGATAGTTGCGCAGCCTGTCGTCGGTATGCTTGTCGGCCAGCAGGGTGTTAAATATAAAGGTCATTGACCGGCTCAGTTCTGAAAAGGTACCGGTAAGTGCTGCGTGAGCTTTTTTCCGGAGCTCTCGTTCAGGCTCATGCAGCTTGCTCAATGCTTCCTGCTGCGTTAGTTCCTCCCCGTCGAGGGTAAAGCGGGCAGCGCCCATGGTTTCATCGAAATAGCGATTCCACGCACTTCGTCCCGTCACCTTCTTGGCGGAGAGCACCTGTTCCGATTTTTCGTCCAGGATATGCGGCTTGTAGCGGCGTGATGTTTCCAGGTAATGCCGATAGTGCTCCAGGGTTTCACTCTCGATCAGCCGGCGGGCCTGTTCATCATCCATCGCCAGCCACTCCACATCAAAGAAGACCAGTCGCTGGTGAATTTCCGACGACAGCTCCCGGGCTTCCTGAACTAATTTGCCGTATTCAGCGTTGGAAGTGTCGGTTGACCAGATAAGCTGGGCATAGGATCCAATTTTGCCTGATAATTCCAGGATTTCCTCATATTCCTGCAGAGCCTGATTCATCTGCTGTTCATCGAATTCCATGACCTTGTTTTTATACGAGGAAACAAATTCATCCGCTTTTCTGCGAACACGTTTTTTATCGTTCTGCAAGGCGGGATCATCGATTGACTTGTATAAATCGGAAAGATCCCAGGTTATATTTTCAGCACCGGTTGGGTCGCTCACGTTATTATCCATTAATTACTTGTCATTGCCATTTTTAAGCCGTTGTAGATCCGTTGAAAATACCCTACGTAAAATAAAAAATTATCTGGGCTGAAGAATCGTATTTTAACATTACAATGATTAACTTTAGATTTATTTATTGGTCTCTTAAAGAAACCAAAAATATCAGTCAAATTTAACATTGATCCGTTTTTTAATTGTTAATTTTAACCTCACTCAATAAGATCACATTTTGAAGTCGCTGGAAGTTATATTCGGACCTAATTCTGCACTTGTTGAAGAACTATACAATCAATATAAAGAAGACCCCTCTTCTGTCCCCAACCACTGGAAACAGTATTTTGATGAACTTGACAAAGACGACACCATAGAAGAACTGAAGGAAGAGGCCCAAAAAGCAGGCAACGGCACTCCCGCTCCTTCTAAGGCCAAGAAAAAAGAAGAGAAAACAGAAGATACCGGTAAAAAGAAATCAAGCGACAAGAGCATCTCTAAAGGCGTTACGCTGGAGAAGATAAAGGGGGTTTCCAGCAAGATTGTTGAGAATATGGATGAGAGTCTGAATATCCCGACAGCAACCTCAGTTCGGGTGCTTCCCATGAAGATGCTTATTGAGGACCGGGCCATCATCAACCGTCACTTGCTGCAGCATGATCAGCCCAAGTCATCGTTCACTCATTATATTGCCTGGGCGATCGTAAAGGCACTCAAGGAGTTCCCAAATATGAACAACTCCTTTGTGCGCAAGGATGGCGACCCCTACAAGGTGATCCCTGACCAAGTGAATCTGGGTCTGGCCGTGGATGTGCAAAACAAAGACGGTTCTCGTAACCTGCTGGTGCCTAATATCAAAGGCGTGGACAGGATGAACTTCAAGGAGTTTCTCCAGGCCTATAACAATCTTATTGACAAGGTTCGGAACAACAAACTGCAGCTGTCTGACTTTGAAGGAACAACCATCACACTTACAAATCCTGGAATGATCGGGACCGTGCAGTCGGTTCCCCGCCTGATGGAAACCCAGGGTACGATTATCGCTACCGGGGCCATTGACTATCCGGCCGAATTCCAGTCAATGTCACAGAAAGTGCTCAGCCAGCTGGGCGTCAGCAAGGTCATGACCGTAACCTCCACCTACGACCACCGGGTCATCCAGGGTGCTGAATCCGGTTCATTCCTGAAGAAAATTCACAGCCTGCTCAACGGCGAGGAGACCTTCTACGAAGAAATTTTCGAAGATCTCGATATCTCATACGATCCCCTGCCCTTTGGCGGAGATAAATACATGGGACAGCTCGACGGGCAGGGCGCTTCGCTCGAAGACAACAAGCGGGCCATTTCCGTCATGCGCCTGATTAATATGTATCGCACGCGCGGGCATGTGCTGGCAGATTTAGACCCGCTGAGCGACGAACCGGATCACAGTCCCGAACTGGACCTGGAATATTACGGTCTTACCCTCTGGGATATGGACCGCGAGTTCTACTGCGGCGGCCTTGGAGGCAACGAGATAGCACCGCTCCGGGAGATCGTGCACCTGCTGCGTGATACCTATTGCGGCAAGATCGGGGCGGAATACATGCACATCCTCGATCTTGAAGAGCGTAAGTGGCTGCGTGAGCGAATGGAGTCTACCACCAATACCCCTGAGCTGGATATTGATCAGAAAAAAGAAATCCTCCACAAGTTAAATCAGGCCAAGGCCTTCGAGCAGTTTCTACACAAGAAATATATTGGTCACAAACGATTTTCACTGGAGGGGGCCGATACCCTTATTCCCATGATGCATCACATGCTTGAAAAAGCGGGGGAAGACAAAGTCGAAAAAATATTTATGGGTATGGCCCACCGGGGACGTCTCAATATTCTCGTTAACATTCTGAATAAGCCGTATCGCAAGGTCTTTGCCGATTTTGAAGGCAACCTCGATCCCGACAGCATCCAGGGTTCCGGCGACGTGAAGTATCACTTGGGAGCTGAAGGCAAATACAGCACGATGGCCGGGAAGGATATCGATATTGAGCTCCTACCCAATCCCAGCCACCTGGAGTCGGTGAATCCCGTGGTTGAAGGAGCTACACGCGCCACACAGGATCATGACAAGGCGGATGATGCCAACAAAAACATCATGCCCGTTCTAATCCACGGGGATGCGGCCTTCTCCGGACAGGGTGTGGTAAGTGAAACACTCAACATGTCGCAGCTGGATGCGTACCAGACGGGCGGAACCGTACATGTCATCATCAACAACCAGATCGGTTTTACCACGCTGCCCGAAGATGGACGTTCAACGGAATATGCCTCGGATCTGGCCAAAATGATCCTTGCTCCCATCTTCCATGTCAATGGCGACAATCCCGAAGAGGCCGTACACGCCATGCAGATGGCCTTTGAGTATCGTCAGAAATTTAACAAGGATGTGGTCATTGACCTGATCTGCTACCGTAAATACGGTCATAATGAAGGCGACGAGCCTGCATTTACGCAACCGGGCATGTACCAGGAAATCGATTCTCATCCCCCGGTGCGCGATCTGTATACCCAGCATCTGCTGAACCAAAACGAGCTGACCGAGGAGGAAGCCCAGGAACTTTTTGATGAATTTGACGAACTGCTTCGCGAGGCGTTCGAGGATGCCAAAAACGCCTCCCCCCTTGAAGTGACCGACGATATGATTGAACGTCACGAGACCCGACAGGAAGCGTGGCCGGAATTCCCGGATACCACGCATCCCGAAGAAGACCTCAAGGATATCGCTGTAAAACTCAATACCGTGCCCAAAGGCTTTGATGCCAATCCCAAACTGTTGAAACAGCTGGCAAAACGGGCCGAAATTGTAGAAAAGAATACCAAAAATATTGACTGGGGGTTTGCGGAAGCGCTGGCCTTCGGTTCACTGCTGAAAGACGGCACCACCGTCAGACTTACCGGGCAGGATGCCGAACGCGGCACCTTTTCGCACCGCCATGCCATACTTCACGGTACCGAAACCGATCAGAAATTTATCCCGCTCAATAACCTGGCAGATGATCAGGCACCGTTCTTTCCCTATAACAGCCTGCTCAGTGAATTCGCCTGTGTTGGTTTTGAATTCGGCTACAGTGCGGCCAAACTGGATGCCCTGGTCATCTGGGAGGCCCAGTTCGGCGATTTCGCCAATGGAGCTCAAATTCCGGTTGACCAGTATATCTCATCCAGTGAGGCCAAGTGGGGACAAAAGTCGGCGCTGGTTATGACGCTGCCCCACGGTTATGAGGGGCAGGGACCGGAACACTCTTCGGCACGTCTTGAGCGATACCTCCAGCTCTGCGCCGAAGACAACATGCAGATCGTCAATCTTACGACACCGGCGCAGTATTTTCATATTTTACGCAAGCAGGCTATGCAGGAAGAGAAGCGACCGCTTATCATTATGTCTCCCAAGAGTCTGTTGCGTCATCCCTTGGCCACTTCGCGAACAGAAGATCTTGCCAAAGGAGCCTACCAGCCCTTTATTGCCGATCAGGAAGTGGAAGACAAAGACAGCATTGACCGGCTGATTGTCTGTTCTGGCAAAGTTTACTATGATCTCTACAAACAGCGACAAGATGAAGAGATCAACAACGTAGCCATTGCACGGTTAGAACAGTTCTATCCCTTCCCCGATCGGGATATAAAGGAACTCTTCAAAGAATATGACCATGTGGATGATATCGTCTGGTGCCAGGAAGAACCTCAAAACATGGGGGGATGGACCTTCGTAGCTCCCCGTATCATGGGGCAGCTCCAGGAGAACCAGAATCTGCGTTATGCCGGTCGACAAGCCTCGGCCTCTCCCGCAGCAGGACAGGTTAAGATTCACAAAGCAGAACAGCAGAAACTTCTCAATGAAGCTTTGACCTAGTACGCTTACCGAAAAACACAAAAAATTAAAAAAGGTTCCCGGACTCTATCACCCGGGAACCTTTTTTTATGGATCAACACTGTTTCACAGCCGGCCAGTGCTAACGCAAACCGTTGGGAACCCCTTTGCAAATACGGCTGACCGCGTCATGGCTGTGAAGACTTTCAAGGTGTGCACACCGGATTACAAAATCACGTATCTTATCCTGTTCATTCAATTCTTCATACAGCAGCCGGGCAGCATCCTCTACAAACTTCTGGAAGGCCCCGTTCATTTCTGCAAACGCCTGTTCATCCTCACGTTTCACCATCACCTGGGTTTCGGTCATCAGCGCCTTCCGGCAATGATTGACAAGGTCTTCCACAAAGATTGACTCGTCGAGTTCCACCGTGAGACTGGCTACACTGCGCTGACTGTGCGGGACCGTTGCCACCCCCCGGTTATCACGGGCATGCTCCGCAAGCTCAAAAGAGCACGGACAGGCACTGCTATACTCAAAATCAAGGTGCATATACGTATGAAATTCTCCATCGGAGCTCAGTACGCCTTCAATAGCCGTTTCATAATACTGATACCCCTCCAGGCCCGACCGCAGGCTCTCCTGCAGTATTGGATAGTTGAATGAGAGTTTAAGATACGCAGAATTCGAATCCAGAGATTCAATATAGGCCTCCAGAACCTCCCGCAGCATTTCCGGATGAAAAACTTCATCCTTGAAATCATAAAACCGCCGGATAATCCGGCTCATGTTAATGCCTTTTTTTCCCGCCTCAAGCCCCACATACCCTCCTACCGAAGTTTCCAGGGTGATAATTTCTCCATCGGGACGCGGATACTTGAGCGGCAGCTTAAAGTCGGAAATCCCCACCTGTTGTATAGGGACATTAGCCCCCTCTATAAGTGAAGCCGGACCGTTCTGAAGGTCAGGCAGACTTTCTTTGTAATCCTCAGAAACTGTAAATGTAGGGTCGTAGTATCGTTTCAATGTTGTAGATATCATGCTTTAAATACTGCTGTTCTGTATGTTAGTCAATTTCAGGCAATGGTTTACCCAATCGATAGGGACAATATTCGGCTGAATTTCGTTCAGTTTCCTGTAACTCGACACTGTAAAGAAATCCGTCACCCCCTGATTTTTCAGCAATCGGTTCTTCAATCTGTTCAAAAAACGCCTTGACCAAATTTTCGGTGGAGGGCATTATCCCTTCCAGAAATGGTACATCCAGATTCAGGTTCTTATGATCACACTTTACAACAATACGCTGTTCAATGATTGATTTCAGGGTCGCTAAATCAATGACATAACCGGTGGTGCTATTTATCTTGCCGGCTACCGTTACGGACAACTTGTAGTTGTGCCCGTGCCAGTTCTCATGGTTACACTTACCGAAAGTCCGTCGATTCCATTCGTCTGATTTTTCGGGATTGTGCAAACGGTGAGCCGCATTAAAATGAGCTTTGCGTGTAACAAAAACCAAATCTACGTCATTTTATTGTTTAGTGATATCGATTCATCAAAACGAATAAACACAAGCCAAGGTTCCAAAATATCAACCTAAATTATAACCATTAGCTATTTTTTTCAACCACAGACTGCTTATCACAGAGATCGTCTGTTCTCCAGCTCACGGTTCGCTTACCGATACCGAGCTCGGAACACTGGACTGATAATAACGATCCTTCAGCCTGAAAGCGACGTTTACCAAAGCAATCAGAGCCGGCACCTCGATAAGTGGTCCAACGACCCCGGCAAAAGCCTGACCGCTATTTAGGCCAAACACGGCAATGGCTACGGCAATGGCCAGCTCAAAATTGTTGCCGGCTGCTGTAAAGGCAATGGATGCATTCCTGTCGTACTCGGCCCCGGCAAGTTTGCTGACGGCAAACCCAATAAAGAACATCACCACAAAATAGATCAATAATGGTACAGCAATACGAACTACATCCAGCGGTATTTGAACGATGAGTTCCCCCTTGAGACTAAACATCATCACAATAGTAAACAGAAGTGCCACCAGAGTAATTGGAGAAATGAACGGTAAAAATTTCTCTTCATACCATTCCCTGCTTTTTAAGCGAACCAGGCCAAATCTACTGATTATTCCTGCCACGAATGGTATTCCCAGATAAATTGCCACGCTCTCGGCAACCATATAAATTGATATATCCACAACAGCTCCCTCAAAACCAAACAACGGCGGTAATTGGGTGATAAAAATCCAGGCATAAAAACTGTAGGCGAAAACCTGAAACAGGCTGTTCAGCGCTACCAGGCCTGCCCCGTATTCACTGCTGCCTTCAGCCAGATCGTTCCAAACCAGCACCATGGCTATGCATCTTGCCAAGCCAATTAAAATCAACCCCACCATGTATTCGGGGTAGTCGTGCAAGAAAATGACAGCGAGAATAAACATCAGAACCGGTCCGATAACCCAGTTCAGCACTAACGAGATGCTAAGCACTTTAATATCACGGAATACGTTGGGCAGCAGTTTATAATCAACTTTGGCCAACGGTGGATACATCATCAGAATCAGCCCTAAAGCAATGGGAATGTTCGTCGATCCGCTACTGAAAGAATTGATGTACTTCGGTGCAGAAGGAAACAGATAGCCGATTCCAACTCCGATCGCCATGGCTACAAAAATCCACAGGGTTAGGTAGCGATCAAGAACATTCATTTTGCGAGCAGGTTTAGCCATAATGTAAATGTATTAGTACTCCACGCTTAGAAAGAATTGAATAGAAAAATGGACATCCTATACCTCTGACATCAGGTAACACATTTCAGAGGCCACCTGGCGGCACCTTTCATCATAGGTTGCCTTCTCCCGGGAAGTGCCGTCAGATTCTTTGGGATCCACATAGGGGATGGAAAAGCGCTTTTCGGCACCGAAAATCACCGGGCAGTTTTCGTCGGCGTCTGAACAGGTCATGACAGCGGCAAAGTTATTCTTCGGATTGTAAGGATCAGCAAATGTTTTGGAAAAACAGACCAGCGGCTCTTCACCATCATCAAACCAGACTTCGTATCGTGGGTTTTCGCCTTTGGGCTTGCGGACCTTCAGACCCGTGCGTTCAATGGCCCCCACCGCCCGTGGATTAAAAGCGGTGACTTCAGTCCCGCCCGAAAATGTTTCCACACCAGCTATTCCAAAGTATTCGGCAAACACTGCAGACCAAATCTGGCAAAAGTGACTTCGACGGCTGTTATGGGTACATATGAAAACGAGACGGGCCGGCTCTCCAGTGTTTTTTTTTGCCTCAATATAATCAGCCAGCTCCTGCAGCTTAACTTTTCGATGGTCAGAAATTTCTGATATTTCCTTTTTGACACCTTCGATGTACAAATCAAGATCAGGGTACATATAACGCAACCAATGGTATGTTAAAATTAGAATAGAGGTGACAGTCCGTTGACGGCTCAGGAGTCTATTTTGTCAATGTGGCAAATTCTGTATGCAACAGTGCTTCTTAATAGAGCCTCAGGAACACAACTAACAGCAGCCCGAACCGGGAGTGCACGAGGAATCATCTCTGGCCGATTCCACTTCCCCTTTTCGGCTCGAGCGATCAGGCCCTGCCATCGGCTTCCGGGCAAAGACTGTGATGCTGAAGATACCGGTACTGCCCTGCTTAAATTCCCCGATTTCCTCTCCGGAAAGATAGTTGCTCAGAATATCATCGGGCATGATAATCGGTTTCTCCTTCTGGATACGTATGTCTTCGAAGCCCAGTTCCCGGATGTGTCCCAGGTATTCCTCCCTTTGGATGGCACCCGCTACGCAGCCGGCATACATCTCGGCATCCTTGCGAAGTGCCTCCGGGAGCTCGCCCACAAGCACGATATCTGAAATACTGAAATGTCCCCCGGCCTTCAGCGTTCTGAATATTTCGGTAAAAACCCTTTGCTTGTCCGGCACCAGGTTCAATACGCAGTTGCTCACAATAACATCAGCCACCTCATCGGAAACGGGCATATTCTCAATATCACC
Source organism: Fodinibius sediminis (assembly GCF_900182555.1). Taxonomy (GTDB): domain Bacteria; phylum Bacteroidota; class Rhodothermia; order Balneolales; family Balneolaceae; genus Fodinibius; species Fodinibius sediminis. The sequence goes on from NZ_FXTH01000002.1 coordinate 363,811, forward strand.
ATAGCGAAACTCGACATTGTTAAAGCCCAGCTTCTGCGCATTCTTGCGGGCTCTTCCAATCATTGATTCTGAAAAATCGATGCCCAGCACCTTTCCAGACGCACCGGCTTCATGACGAGCCACGAAGCAGTCGTTGCCGGCACCAGACCCCAGGTCAATGACCGTATCTCCCTCCTCGATCCTGGCAAACTGGGTCGGCAGCCCGCAACCCAGCCCCAAATCGGCATCCGGGTTGTAACCTTCAACAGCACTGTAATCGTCGGTCATAATATTATACACCTCCTCGGAAGAGGCACCCGAACCGCAGCAGGAACGGGCATTGAAATCAGGTGACTGTTCACTAATCCGGCTATACTTTTCTTTGACTGTTTGTTTCAGTTCATCGGCATTCTTGGGTAAAGAACTCATATCAGCAGCAGTTTTCTTCGGTTTCTGGTTTTAACTTCTGTATCAATGGCAATAAATGATCCCGCAATTCTTTGATTCCCTCTTCCTCCAGGCAGTAGCAGGTGCGTACCCCGTCAATCTCTCCCTTGATCAGTCCCGCCTTCTTCAGTGCTTTCAGATGCTGGGAAACCGTAGACTGTGCCAGGGGAAGCTCATCCGTAATAGCTCCGCAGATACAGCTCTGGCGTTCGGCCAACAGCTCAAGAATTGCTATACGTGCAGGATGTGCGAGTGCTTTCATCAGCTGTGCCGGCCGTTTCTGGGAAGAATCAAACAATTTCGATTTATTAACAGCCATCATTTTATCGTTTATCGTAAATTTACGATTTAATATAAGGCATATGATGCACTCCCACAACTACAGATCAAAAATAAAAAGGAGGTCCCGCTTTCAACGCGACCTCCCTGTGATCAGCACACCTCACACGATGTATGTGAGACGATGATGGATAATGGATAGTTTTATCTTCTACTGATTCGGCCAACGAACCCAGCTGCCTTCCCGGGTCCAGTCCTGCTCTCCCATGGCCCCGGCAAACTCAACCTGCTCAAAAAAGGAGTCTGAAGGGACGGTGGCACCAGTCAATGCCGGAGATCCGGTCTGAAGAGTAAATACAAAGTTATCGGGATCGGTAAATATCGGGTCTGTCTCAGTATAGGAAGCAGCATAGCGGTCAGCATCGGCGGCTTTTTCCCAGCCGAGAGCGTTATTCCATATATAGAAGTTGCTGAGAGCAAGATCGCCGCTGTCATAATTATCCCATGACTGATCGGCTTCGTTTTCATCCCCGGCTGCCCCCTCCAGAACGAAGTTGTACCCCGGCATGTTGCTCAGGATGATGTTGCGATAATCGCCGGTAAAATCCTCTCGCAGACGCATGCCGGATTTAAAATCATCGGTATTGTTGGGAGCCCCGTAGACCGTAATATTTGAGAGCAGCGGGCTGGTCGGGTTCCCTGACCCCAACTCGGCACGCCCGTCATTTTCAAAGCCGTTATCGGCGCCTTCGCGCTGAACGGCCAGCCAGAACTGTCCTCGTCCACTCCATCCCTGGTCCATGTCAAAGCTGTCGTCATCGGCCCCGTAAACAACCAGATAACGCATATCGGCATTTCCGCCGAACCATTCTACGCCGTCGTCGCTGCATTCGTATATATTAATGTGCTCGAGCGTGGTCCCGCTTCCCACCGAGTAGAGCGTCAGCGCCTGGAGCTCCGAACCTTCAGCGATGCTGTAGCCGGTGTATTCAATACGGACATAACGCAGAATGCCACTGTCGTCGTCGGGCTTGTCGCCCCCGTAATTAATAGCGTTCGACAGCCCTTCTACTTCTCCTACCCCACCGGGGATGTTATTCGGTGCGTGCCCAACCAGAATAATTCCTCCCCAGTCATTTCGCTCGGGATTGGTTCGGGCAGAGGTAAATACGATCGGGTTATCAGCTTCCCCGTCTGCTACCAGGCGGCCACTGGACCGCGGACTGTCAAAATTCTCATCATCCGCATCCAGGGCGATGATGGTTCCGACATCCTCCGAACGACCATTGTGATATTCGAAGCTCACCGTAACCCCCGGATCGATGGTCAGGGTAACACCCGGAAGAATAAAGTGGGGACCCGCGAGCGTGGTGTCGCTGCTCCAGGTTTCATTTTCGGTAATCAATGTTCCGGGCAAGTTAGTGTACATGTCCGGAATTTCCTCCCCTGGAATATTCGGGTTCACAGGGTTGTTGTCATCGCTGCATGCGGTCGTAAACAGGACCGTGGAAAGCATAACGATGCTTGCAAGTTTTAAGTAATTGGATATCATCATGAGGTGTATGATTTTTGTGGTTGATTGATGTTGGTACAGTCGATTATAAGATGTCTACTTTAAGAAACCGTTAAGCCGGAATAAGCAAATCATTACGCTTTCCTTGCTTTTAGAGTGCTACCTTCACACCAAAGGTATAGGTCATGCCCGGCTTGTATTGAAAGGTGGTCACTCTGCCCTGCTTGTAGACGCGCTGGTCGTTTAGCAGGTTTTCGACCCCCAGACTGAACGAATAATCTCCAAGCGTATGCGAGATATTCATATTGAGTCCATGGAAGGGCTGCTCATATTCATCATCGGGATGCGTACCCTTGCCAATGGTGACGATTCGTTTGCCAAAGGTATGGTAATTCATGCCCAGCTCCGTACGAATGGCAGGAAGGGCATAAAAGGCGGAGAGGTTGACGGTATAGGGGGATTGCCCGTACATGGGCCGTTCGAAGGTTGCCAGCCTCCCCTGGATCTCCTCCCTGCTGTCGCTGAAGTCGACTTTTGAAAAGATATACGATCCATTCGCTACGAACTGCAGGCGCTCCGTGAAATTTTTTCGCATCTCAAGTTCCAGTCCATACAGATCAGCCCGGTCGGCGTTTTCATAGACCACTTCCGTCCGTTCGGTGATGCGGTACCAGACCTCTATCGGATTGTGAAACTGCTTGTAAAAAGCACTTACGGCAAAGAGTTCACCCGGATGCGGATAGGTTTCGAATCGCAGATCATAGTTGTTGATGTTGGTCCGTTCCAGATCCGGGTTTCCATATACGATCCGTGAACCCACAAAGTCCTGGAAGTCAAATTCCGATATCTCCCGAAATTCCGGGCGTGCAAGGGTTACCGAGAAAGCGCCCCGCAGATTCGTTTTATCAGAAATATTGTAGGTTGCATTGATGCTGGGAAGAATATCAGTGGTTTGGACCAGGGATCGGCCATCAATGCGCTGGTCCGATGATTCAATGCGGGCCCCGACATCCAGTGAGAGCCGGGCAAGGATATCGAGCGTGGAACTCAGGTATCCGGCATAAAGAAGCTGTTCTCCCTCATAAGAATCATTGGGACCGGTAATTTCAGCCAGATCGATAATATCCTCTGCGATGACCTTGTCAGCCAGTACTTCTTCAGGAGGGGCTATGGCCAAGTCAGAGGGTACGCTGTTCTCAAAATCCTGGTATTCCAGTTTACGGGCCTCAAATGCTCTCTCCTTGAAATTTCCCGTGACGCCTGTCTTTAATTTGAAACCGTTCACGGGCTCGAGCTCATAATCAATCCGTGCGCTGTAGTTTTTGTCGTTCTGGCTGGAATAAAAGTGACCATTCCCTCCCTCCGAGAGCTTGATAGCGTATTGCCGGTCATCGTTCAGGGCGTATTGTGTTGTTCGCCGGTCCGGGCGGTCCCGCAAAGCCCTGGAGTAGGAAACAACAGCACTCAGGCTCGACTGTAAAAAGTCGGAAAAGTATTTTTCCGCATTGACAGAGGAGGAATATATGTTGCGGCGATCAAAATCGAGAATGGTCTGCCTGTTGATCCTGAGAGCATTCGTATATGTGCCGGTCACTACGGAGGTTTTGTTTTCCAGCGCATTGGAATACAGGTTTTTGAATCCGATTTTGGTGGTACGGCCGGGTTTTACAAATAGGTTCATCATGGCACTGAAATCGGAGCTCTCAGTTCCCACATCCTGTACAAAATCACCGCTCAGTATGTTTTCCCCGGTATTCCTGTTGGTACTTTCAATAGAGCGCGTAATTTTACCCGCATCGTAGGCGGTGTGATACTTATAGCTGATATTGGAGACAATACCCACAGGCATGGCTTCCTCATTAAACTGGTTGGCATAGCTGACACCGATCTTTTGCGAGGGAATGGCCTGCGATGAGTTTCGAACCGACCAGTCGTTATGCAGTTTTGCAGCGGTCTCCACCTCCTGCTCCCTCGTCAACCGATTATCGGTTATAGAAGCCGGGAGTGCCCGTTTACCATTGTCAAAACCCAGGAAATCAGTTCGGCTGCCCGGGTAGGTCAGGGTATTGCCAAATGTTCCCCGCGTGTTGAAGCTGGTAGAGTAGCTCAGTGACAGATTACGGTCTTCGGGAAATTCCTTGGTCGTTATCTGTACCGATCCGCCTGAAAACTCACCCGACTGATCTGGCGTATAGGTCTTTTGAACAACAATATGATCCACCAGGCTGCTGCCGACCAGATCTACGGGGGCTTCTTTCTTGTTGGGATTGGTGGAAGGCACCTGGGCTCCATTAAGCTGAACATTGCTGTACCTGTTTCCCAGTCCGCGTACGAACACTTCCTTCCCATTCATCAGGGAAACCCCGGTTATTTTTTTAAGCCCCGAAGCCACATCACCGGCACCGCTTTTATCCAGGAACTCCGATGAGAGTCCATCCTGAAAAGAAACGGATTTCCGCTGGATGGACAGGAGGCCCGCCTCACTGTTACTGCTGGCAGCGGCCGTAACGGTCACGGCCTCCATCCCTACCGTCTCAGGCATTAGAGAAACATTCAACCGGGTGTTTGAATCCGCATTTACCTGGACATCCGTAATAGTTTTCCGGGCATAAGAGATATAGGAAACCGTAATGGAATGATGGCCAGCCGGTACCTCCCGAATGGAGTACTGGCCATCCAGATCGGTTGCTGCCCCCCGGGTAGTACCCGTAAGAGCCACATTAGCCCCTATAATCGGTTCACCTGTCCGGGCGTCAACGACCCTGCCCGAAATACGACTCGTCTCTGACTGGCCATGGGCTTGATCGGGTGGACCCAGTGCGAGGATCAGTATCACCAGGCAAGGGAGTATGTACTTTAGTGTGCTTAAATTCTTCATGGTAAGTGTGCTGATTTATGGTTGGATTGTTTCCTTAACATGATATGTCAAGGATAGCACACTCAGATTGCATCAATATTACGCCATCATTATGGGTCTGTTAATCTCATGTTACCACAATGTTAAGCGGGAATGGCGTAAAAGGAAGGAACGCTTGGGCTAGAAAAGGCAAAATGATAACCGGAAAGAGTCTGCCCCTCCTCCCGGTTTATCACTGTCATTCATTTTTCGACCTGTTCGGAGGCGTCGTTCTCAACCTCCTCCGTCTCCGGGGACTGCTCGTCGCCAACAGCGGCTTCTTCAGCATGACCGTTGCCCCCCTGCAAGGTTCGATCGGCATTAAAAATACCCTCGGGATATTTTCCTTCCGGGTGATCACCCAGCAGATCCCTCAAGTCGTTATGATCAATTACTTCTTTATCCAGGAGCGTCTTGGCCATTTTTTCAAGCTTGTCCTTGTGATCGGTAATCAGCGCTTTGGTGCGTTCATAGTTCGACTGGATGATATGGGCTACCGCCTCGTCAATCCGTTCTGCTGTATGCTCAGAATATTTTTTGTTGAAGCCGTAGCTATTCTCGGGATTCTTGGAATCCTTGAGTGACAGATAGCCGATCTCATCACTCATGCCATATTCAGCAACCATTGCAAAAGCCATATTCGTAATACGTTCCAGGTCGTTTTGTGCACCGGTAGAGATCCGGCCAAAAATGATTTCCTCCGCCACACGACCGCCCAGCAAGGCACAGATCTTGTCATTGAGTTCCTCTGTTGTCATGAGGAAGCGATCTTCCAGCGGGGTCTGGAGCGTATATCCCAAGGCAGCCAGCCCACGGGGCACAATACTCACTTTAAGCACTGGATCCGTATGCTCCAGGTACCAGCCCACGATGGCGTGCCCCGCCTCATGATAGGCGACAATCTCACGTTCCCGGGGATTAATCAGCTTATTCTTTTTCTCCAAGCCGGCGATAACCCGTTCAATGGAATCCTGAAAATCCTCCATTTCCACCTGTTCTTTGCCCCTGCGGGCGGCCATCAATGCCGCTTCGTTACACAAATTGGCAAGTTCCGCACCGGCAAAGCCCGGTGTCTGAGAGGCCAGGAGCTTAAGATCGATATCTTCAGAAAGCTTCAGCTTCTTGGCATGCACCTTCAAAACCTCCATTCTTCCGCGCAGGTCCGGTTTATCAATAAGGATCTGCCGGTCAAAACGGCCGGGTCGCAGCAGGGCTGAATCCAAGACATCCGGACGGTTGGTGGCAGCCATGATGATAACCCCCTTATCGGTATTAAAACCATCCATTTCACTCAAAAGCTGGTTGAGCGTATTCTCCCGCTCATCGTTTGAGCCCATCATCATGCCTTTTCCCCGGCTGCGTCCAATGGCGTCAATTTCATCGATAAAGATGATACAGGGTGCCTTTTCTTTGGCCTGTTTAAACAGGTCACGTACGCGGGCGGCCCCTACTCCAACAAACATTTCAACAAAATCAGAACCGCTGAGACTGAAGAAAGGAACATCGGCTTCTCCGGCCGTAGCTTTTGCAAGGAGTGTCTTGCCGGTTCCCGGCGGGCCCACCAACAGGACCCCTTTGGGCAGCGTACCGCCCAGTTTTGTAAACTTTTGCGGGTTTCTCAAAAATTCCACGACCTCCTCGACCTCGGCCTTGGCCTCTTCGAGTCCTGCTACATCCTTAAACGAAATTTCATTCTCTTTCTGCTTATCGTAGAGGGAAGCTTTATTCTTGCCGATATTCAGTACCTGCTGACCGGGATTCATCCGCCGGAAGATAAATATCCAGAAGAAAACAGCCAGTCCGATAGGTATAAGCCAGATTAAAATACCACTGAACCAGTCGTCATCAATTTGTACGTCGTAGGTAACGTTGTTCTGGTCCAGGATCGGGCGTATCTCATCCCCTTCCAGCATGGTAGTTGTAAAGGTATTTTTGGGAGGTGTCCCCGTATCAAGCTGCCACCCCTGGTCCTCGGCAGGAGGTGTAACAATGCCCTCCTTAACGGCCTTTTCACTGTAAACTCCCCGAATGTAAGCCCCGTTTTCTATGGTGATCTGCTCGATAAAACCCTTTTCGACATAAGATAAAAACGTGCTGTATTTTATCTGTTCACCAGATGTGGTATTCATAAAATAAATCTGAATACCAAAAAGGGCTATAAGCAGGACTACATAAATCCATATTGGAAATTTGGGAGATTTTTCTCCCCCATTCAGGGGGCCCTTTGAATTGTTTTTATTTGTCGAATTCTTATTCTTGGACATGTACTCGGTGGTAGCAAATTTATCTTATCGCGTAAATATACGGTAAATATTTAAAGCGTGCGTAATATACCCCGCATTAACCTTAGTAAATTATATATGATTAACGATTCAAATCACTAAAACGTATATCCACACCATTCTGTACGCTCAGCTTGCTTTATAGCTGCTGGCCACTGCCGTCGAAGACGACAACCTCCCCTTCGGCCTTCTGCATGCGAATGCCTTCCTCTTTATCGGTAACCTGGCCAATAACCGTAAAATCACTGAATTCATCGGCCAGGCCTTCAACCTGTTCTTCGGGCAGAGTAAACATCAGCTCAAAATCTTCGCCGCCATACAGCGCATATTTATCGACATCCTCTTTCATTTCATCGGCTACCCGGCGGGTGTCCAGGCTTATAGGCAATGCAGCCTGATAGAAATAGACCCCCATTTCCGAGGCCTCAGCCAGGTGTTGTAGTTCACTGGCCAGTCCCTGGGTTAAATCGATCATTGAGGTAGGCAGGATGTTCAGGTCTGCAATCTTCTCGATAAAGTCTTTTCGGGCAACGGGTACAAGCTGCCGCCGTACAACATATTCATAGTCGGTCAGATCCGGCTGGAAAGCCTGCTGCTGGTCCTGTTCCTCCCAGAATCGTTTTTCACGCATGAGGATACGCAGGCCAGCCGCAGCCCCTCCAAGGTCTCCGGTCACACAGACGGCATCGCCCTCATGAGCACCCTTGCGATAGATTATCTTGTCCTGAGCTACTTCCCCGTAACAACTGATGCTGATGCCCAGGGTCTGGTGTGAGGCCGTCAGGTCTCCGCCCCCGATCTGGAATTCATAATCCTTGCCTGCAGCACCAATCCCTCTGTATATCTCTTTAAGCATATCCACCGATATCTTGTTGGGAACAGAGAGATTAACCAGTACCAATTCCGGCGAGCCGTTCATGGCATAGATATCGCTGACGGCAGCGGTAGCAATCTTGTACCCCAGATGATGAAGCGGCACATAGGTTAGATCAAAATCCACGCCTTCCATGAAACTCTCCGAGCTTAAAAGCTGGTACCCTTTCTGGTGATTCAGCACCGTGCTGTCATCGCCATAGCCTTTGACCACCAGGTCGCTGCTCAGGGCATTGTGCTCCATCAGCTCATCAATAAGTTCATCCCGTCCCAGTGATTGTATCGTACGAAAAGATTCCTTGCCCATAGTCTATTGATATAATAAAAAAGGCAGGTACACAAATGTGTACTTGCCTTTTGAGAATAAATGGTTGTTCTGTTCGGTCTTAGTTAACGACCTCTTGCTTGGTAGAATAGTTCAGTCGAAGGGTACCCGCTTCGCGCAGCTCCTGTTCAACATCCGTTACAATACCAAACTCGGCTTCTTCATGTACACGCAAAGAAACAATCAGCTTGGGCTGTTCCTTGTACTTGTCGTACATGATTTTACGTATAGCCCCGATATCTTCAATGATAGCATCATCAATCTGTACACGGGGTTCTCCCAATTGATTGCCCTGAAGCTTTTGGGGGCCTATATAAATATAACTTACAAGCCTTTTCTGCTCTATTTTTTCAATATTTTCTGCCTGAGCATAGTTGATCTGGACCTGAAGCTCAACCTCACGGAGAACGGTTGTCACCATGAAAAAGATGAGCAGCATGAATACCACATCCGGCATGGCCGAAGTAGGTACGTCCTGACTTGTTTTAGCAGATTTCTTTTGAAAATGTGCCATAATTAGACCTTATCCCTCAGAGGGTTCTGCGATTGAAATTTTCTTCGGATAGATATCCTGTATCTTCTGTTGCTCCTCGCTGTCATCTTCCAGCTCTTCATACGGAACCCCGAATTCTGACTGTGAGGCCTGGTTACGGAGTTCAGCATACGCCCCCATCACTTCATCCAACATATCGATATATGTTTTATAAGGTGTCTGGCGTTGTGTCTTAATAGAAACAATCGCTTTGTCAGGAGAATCTGAAAGATTGGGATCTTGACCACGATTGGTAACAAAATCCTTAATCTTTTGCTTTAAGGCGCTGACAGGGGTTGGCTCTTCATCTATCAGAATCATACCCTGTGCATTGACAAGGATATTGAGCAGATTACGCTCCTTAATAGGTGGCGGCTCCTGGTTTTCTTCAGGTGCCGGCGGCAGCTGAAGACCAATACCGGTATCAACATCAATGGTTGTAACGAGAAGGAAGAAGATAAGCAGCAGAAAGGCAATATCGGCCATTCCCGCTCCACCTACTTCAGCTTCCTCGCGTTCCCTTTTGTTATTAAACATAGTTGTAGCACCTAAGAATTATATATTAAAAGTCCCGCGTAGACCGGAGAGGAAAATCAGCAAGAGCATTGCCGCTATCATGAAAATCATGGTAGCCACCCCAGCCTGGGCAACATCACTGAAGATGCCGAAAGCCACGGCAAAAACCGCAAATGGTACCAGCATCATCAGAATTTTCTTAACGTCCTGCTTACCTTTTATAAGGCTCTGGATACCGGAAATCAGCATTCCCAAAACACCGAGTCCGATCAACCCTAAGCCTAATCCTATTGCTATGGTTACAATCATAATATTAAATAAGAATTAGCATTAATGATAAGGGTTATTTTACTCGTCACCGGACTGATCGGGCGCTACCTGCTTGCCTTCTTTAAGCATAACAATTGAGTCAATCAGCGTAATGGAGCTTTCTTCCATTTCCGAGATGATGCGGTCGATTTTAGAAACGCAGTAGTTATAACCAATTTGCAGAATAATACCTGCAAGCAGACCGCCAGCCGTTGTCAGCAGTGCTACTTTAATACCCCCTGCAACCAATGTTGGAGAAATATCACCGGCCTGCTCAATAGCATCGAATGCCTGGATCATACCAACAACTGTTCCAAGGAAACCCAGCAGCGGTGCAATGGCGATAAACAACGACAGCCATACAAGCCCCCGCTCCAGGAAGCTCATTTCAATAGATCCGTATGCCGATATCGCTTTTTCAGCCGCGTCAATGCCTTCATCAACACGCATCAGGCCAGCCTGGAACACAGAGGCAACAGGTCCGCGGGTTTCAGCACAAAGTTGTCGAGCGGCAGGTACTCCCCCTTCATCCAGGGCTTCTTGTACGTCAACCACGAATTTACGGGTATCAATATCAGCCAGGTTCAAGGTGATAATACGCTCCAGGAAAATGGCTAGGCCCAGGATAAGAGCGACAAGGACCGGCCACATGAACCCACCCTCGTTACCTTCATTAAATTTTTCGACAATTACATTAAAAAATCCTTGATCTGCTCCTGCTTGAAGGAAAAAGAGAGTTATTGACGATGTCATACGATTACTCCAGTTAAATTAAATTAGTTATCTGTTTATAAGGGCTCATAAAGATGGAAAATGATAGATTAATTTATTTAAAATGTCAAAGAAAGGAAGGAAAAAAAATATATTTATTCCCTTTCACAATACTTTAACAGCAAACCGCTATCATTTCATCCCAATTTGTAACCTTTTTGTTATTTTCTCAAACTTTTGAAGACCTGTGTCCAAAAATTGCTGAAATTCCTCTTTGTCGGCATAACCCACCAGTTGCTCAATGACTTGACCGCTGTTCGGATCCACAATTACATATGTAGGCAATGCAACGGTTCCTGTTAGTTCAAACTGGAACCGCTGATTCTTTGGACCTTCAGATCCGTCGTCTGTATATAAACGCACTTGCTCCATTTTTGCAAATCGTTTTTGAACAGATGCCAAAGGGAAGACATTGGTTTCCATAGCCCGGCAATTCGTACACGTATAGCCTGTGAAGTCAATAAATACAGGAATATTTGCCTGTTTAGCCGTTTCTACGGATGCCTCATAATTGCTGGACCAAGATTCTTCCGCAGTTTTATTTGTGCCTGAAATACCTTGCTGTGCGAGTGTCTGCACCACGCTCACATCTGTAGCCTGCTTGGGAGGCAGCCAGGAATCCCAGATCCCGAGCGAAGCTCCGAGCAATCCCGGAATCAGGTAGAAACTGAACAGAAGAAACGGGAGAGAGAGGATCAGGCGCCCCGTCCCTATTTTCTGGGGTTTTGTCTCATGAGAAAGGGTGAAGGTGCCGAGGATATACAGGCCGGCCACAAAAAAGATCGCTATCCAGGCAGCGATAGTAAAAGGACGCGAAATAAGTCCCCATTGCCATACCAGGTCTGCATTCGACAAGAATTTGAAAGCCGCGGCTAGTTCAATAAATCCCAGAAGCACCTTGACGACATTCATCCAGGATCCGCTTTTCGGGAGTGATTCCAACCAGCGCGGGAAAAGGGCCAAAAGTACAAAGGGACTTGCAAATGCGGCCGAAAAGCCCGCCATGCCAATAATGGGGTAAAACCATTCGCCCCCCGTCGTCGCAGCCAGAACCCCACCGACAAATGGTGCTGTACATGAGAAGGAAACCGCACTAATGGTCAGTGCCATAAACAAAATACCAACCATTCCCGAGCTTTCGTTGCTCTTTTTATTGAGCCAGTTCGTCAGTTGGTAGGGCAGCCTGAGTTCAAATGCTCCAAGCAAGCTGATCGCAAATACAACAAGGATAAGCGCAATAAAAAGATTGACCCACGGATTGGCTGCAAACTGGTTGGCCCCCGAGGCCCCGATAAAAAGGGCAAGCAGCCCCCCCAGAATGGTAAAAGTAATGACGATTGTCATTCCAAAACCGACGGCTTGCCCGACAGCCCGGAAACCGTGTCCCTCTTTTTGCTTGGAGAAAAAAGAGACCGTTAAGGGGATCATCGGGAATACACAGGGGGTAAGCAGCGCGGCAAAACCCGCTGTCAGAGCTATCCATAAAAAGGAAAAGATTCCATTGCCTCCCAAACCGCTGCTGGCTGCAGTCCCGACACGGGGCGGTTCCTCCCCGATCACCGCCTCATCCTGATCGGAAGTATCGGGGGTTTCGGATGAAACTTCATCCGCTGCTGACTGTGACGACTTCGAAAAGTCCTGATAGGGTTCTTCCGCCACCCCTCTGATGGCAATCGACCGGGTAACGGACTTGGTTTTGGGAGGCAGGCACGCCTTGTCATCACACACCTGGTAGAGTACTTCCAGGTCGATCATTGTTGTGCCTTCCGTCCCCGGTTTAAACGCTACGGGAATAGTGAAGGTGGCCTCACCGGTATGCCAGCCTAATTCAGCATTGAAGTTGGGATCCATCTCAATGGAGGGCTCCGATTCCCCGACTGTTCCCGCTATTTCCATCTGCGGGTTCGCTGAGCTAAACTGCGTGGGATAAGGCCCAGCATCGGGGTCATTGGCAACCGAATAAAGGTGCCACTGCCCTTCAATAGAGGCCTGTACCTTTACTTCAAATACCTCGCCCCCCTGTACCTCCTCCGGTGCCTCTGTAATGGAGTAGGAAACAGGATCCAGCATCTGGGCCTGTACAAAAAATGGGGATAACATCATAATGATGATCCCCATTGCATATTTTAAAATGGTATACATACCCGTAAGTTTAGGTTAAAACGCGATGTGCGTTTTATTTTTTAACCACCCAAACCTTAATCTGTGGCTTAATCTCACCGATCAGATTCACGGTGGCTGTGTATTCGCCCAGTGTTTTGATGTCCTGGTCTAACGAAATCTTACGCTTGTCTATTGTAATGTCTCGTTCTTCCAGTGCTTCGGCCACATCCTGGTTTGTTACTGAACCGTGAATTCGTTCATCTTCACCCACTGAAACAGAAATAGTGACAGAGGTCGTTTCCAACCGCTCGGCCATATCCTGAGCCGCTTCAATGGTAAGTTCAGCTCGTCGTTCGGCCTGCTCTTTCATGCGTTCCAGCTGTTTGAGGGCACCGTCCGTCGCCATCATCGCTTTTCCCTGGGGAATCAGGTAGTTACGACCATAACCGGCCCGTACTTCGACAATATCGCCAGAATCGCCGAGCTTTTCTACATCTTCACGTAAAATTAACTTCATGTATTTATTAGCCATGGAAATAGTAAATATTTTTTATCGAAGGTTTTCTGCTACATAGGGAACCATTCCTAAAAAACGGGCCCGTTTGATGGCACGAGAAAGCTGACGCTGGTACTTGGCGCTCGTTCCGGTTACACGACGGGGGAGAATCTTTCCCTGGTCGTTCATGAAGCGCTGCAACAGCTCGGTATCCTTGTAATCAATATACTCTAAGCCAGCCTTGGTAAACTTACAGGCCCGCGTTTTTATCTGTCCCTTCTTCGGATGTGATGGATTCTTAATCATAATATAAAATGCTTTTGTTTATGGAGATCAGTTAGTCTTCGTCTTCTTCGCCTTCCTCTTCTTCATCAACAAAGACCGTTGGAACGGCATTCTTACGCTGAAGCTCACGGTGGCGGAGCATCTTCGCATCATACTTGAGGGTGAGATAGCGCATAATGTAATCGTCAATGCGAAGGGCGCGTTCCAGTTTTTCAATAAGTTCGCCGGGAGCCGTGAAATAAACGTTTACGTAATAACCGCTCGATTTCCGGTCCATTTCATATTCAAACTTACGGATTCCCCATTCATCAACTTCATCGATCTCTCCATCATTGTTACGGATAAAATCGGTAAACTTTCCGACGATTTGCTCGTACTTATCGTCTTCCAGAACGGGATTAATAATATAGGTTAACTCGTAGTAATTTCTACTCATGTGTGATATGTTTCCTTTGGTTGTTCCTGATTGAAACAGCCGACGTGGTGACTTTCACTCGCCAGCAGGCACGCAAAAATAGCGTTTTTCAACATCAATTACAATAACATATCGCAAGATACTCTTCTCATTCTGACATCAGCAGTCGGCACCGGGCGATACCCGTCCCTTTTCAGAAAAAAGGGCCGTTTGAAAACAAAAATCTGTTTTTGGAGTATAACCCATAGGCCCCTAATTTGATAAGATTATCTAACAGATAAGGTCATTATGGCACAAACCATCCAGGAAGTCCGCAATGTATTAAACGAGATCAGACCACAGTTAATGCAAAAACCAAATGTGAGGGCGACCGGAATCGGGTACAAACGTATGGGGGCACCCTCACTGAGCAGTTATCCATTGTTTGTTCAGTAGAAATAAAGAAAGCTGAAAACAGACTTACCTCCAACGAGCTGATTCCCCGCCAGGTGCACGACATTCCCACTGACGTGAATACCACCGGAATGTTTCGAGCTTTTCAGGATCCCACCTCCCGCTATCGACCGGCGCCGGGCGGTGTAAGCATAGCTCATATCGATGTAAGCGCGGGAACACTGGGATGCCTGGTCCAAAAAAATGGAACCATCTACATTCTCTCGAATAATCATGTTCTGGCCAATAGTAATGAAGCTTCGGAGGGTGACCCGATTTTACAACCCGGTCCCCATGACAGCGGCAACCACCCAGAAGACTCGATAGCCCGGCTCTCCGAATTTGTCCCCATTGTCTTCGAAAACAGCAATGGCAATGGGAAGGGAAAAGGGGACAACAATGACTGCGGTATAGCAGATGTTGTTGTATCTGCTGCCAATACCCTCTCCTCGCTAGCCGGCAGCAGCGTTCGACTCCAGCAATACCGTCTCTCTTCTCAAGCCGAAACCGGGGCAACAGGCAATACGGTCGACTGTGCAATTGCCAAGCCCAACGATCCCGCTGACGTGAATGATGAAATTCTGCAGCTGGGTCCGATCTCCGGACAAAAGGAAGCCTCCCTCAATACAGCGGTGCAAAAGAGCGGAAGAACTACAGCACAAACGGAGGGAATTATTGAACAGGTAGATGTGACCGAACGTGTAAACTACGGCAGCAGCAAGGTGTCGGTTTTCAATGATCAAATTATGGCAGGCCCCATGAGCCAGGGCGGCGACAGCGGCTCGGCTGTGCTGGATATGGATAATAATCTCGTGGGCCTTCTTTTTGCAGGAAGCGACACCACCACGCTTATCAATCGCGCACAAAATGTTTTTGAAGCTCTGGATATTTCTTTACCCTAAAACGGTGATCCCATTTGAAAGGGCCATTAATCCGAAAAATTATGGCAGACCAATACGAAGCGGCCTCAGCCGTCAAGAAAAGGTATGAAGAAAACTGGCTGAAACTTAAAGGAGTTACGGCAGTGGGGATCGGCATGGTGGAAAAAAAGCGGACCGGCATCATCGTATCGGTATCCGAAGATAAAAAGAAGATCAGAACCAGGATTCCAGCCGAAATTGATGGTGTAGCCATCCAAATCGTTCAAACCGGAACGTTCAAGGCACAATAAGAGGATGCTTAACCCTCACCGCCAATCCGCCTTCTTCTAATCTCCGCTTCTCTTTTACGGCATGAAACTACTGGCTACCCAGTCACCCGAATAGTAAGAGGACAGCAGGTCATGCAATCCGCCGAAGGCAACACCAAAGTAAATGGTCATAATGGCCAGTACAATGAGCGTGGCCTTGTATACCGTTCCGGCCTGAACAAACGAGACATCCTTGTGAGGTTCTCGAAAATACATGTAAACCATTGGCCGGAGGTAATAGTAGACACTTGCAGCACTTGCCAGAACACCGACAACGGCGAGACCAATCATCCCCGCGTTAATAGCAGCGGCAAATACCAGGTATTTCCCGAAGAAACCGACCAGCGGCGGGATGCCCGCCAGTGAAAACAGGAATAGCGAGAGCATGACCCCCATGATGGGTCGTTTAAATCCTAGCCCCGCATAGTTGTTGATATCAGTAAAATCCAGTCCCTGTTGCCGTTCATAATAAGCAACAATCCCAAAGGCCCCGATATTCATGATTGAATAGGCCAGCAGATAGAAAAGAACTGCACTGTACCCTTCCGGTGTTGCTGCAGCCAGTCCCACCAGGAGATAACCGGCATGGGCAATACTGGAATAGGCCAGCATTCGTTTCATATTATCCTGTACCAAAGCAATAACATTACCCACGATCATGGTAAAGATTGCAATGACCTGAAGTACATTTGACCAGTCTGCGGTTTCTGCGGGGATCATCTTAGAGACAATCAGTATAAGGGCTACAAATGAGGCCGACTTGGAAGCTGTAGCCATATAAGCAGTAATGGTGGTAGGAGTCCCCTGGTAGACATCGGGCGTCCACATATGAAAGGGAACAGCAGAAATCTTGAAGAAAAAGCCGATGAGAAGCAGCCCAGCGCCCACAACAAATAGAACATCAGTATTGGCAGCCTGGGCAATTTCTGGAATACTTAGCGTTCCGGTAGCTCCATACAGCAAGGCCATTCCATAAAGCAGAAAACCCGTAGAGAATGCCCCCAGCAGGAAGTATTTGAGGGCTGCTTCCGCCCCTGTTTTCCGTTCTTTAATCAGACCAGCCAGTACATACAGGCAAATCGACATGGTTTCAAGACCAACAAAGATCATAATCAGGTTATTGGCACTGGCCAACGCCAACATTCCCGAGGTTGCAATAAGCACCAAGGCATAGACCTCGCCATCGTCATGTTCTATCGCCTTAAGATACTCACGCGAGATTAATACACAGAAGAGCGCCCCAAAAAGCACGACGGTATTACCAAATGCAGAGACCCCTCCATAGGTAATCATGCCAGACCAAGCCTCACCCACCGGACCAAACATATCGATAATGGACAAGCTCAGGCTGGCTACCAGGGATATTATGGTTAAACCGTAAATACCATCATGATCGTCTTTGTAGGAATCAATCAATAGGGCAATAAGTCCGGCAGCGCCTGCGATAACACCGGGCAAAAAAGCGTTAAGATCGTTTAAATAATTCATGCAAATTAGTTGTTATGCAGTGACTCGATGGTTTTTGCAAGTGCAATATCTTTCTCAGTAACCTTTCCACCGGCATCATGCGTGCTCAGTGAAATTTCTACCGTATTATAAACATTGAAAATCTCCGGATGATGCACCTGCTCCTCAGCCTCGTACGAAAGACGGGTTATAAAGCTCATTGCATCCCGAAAATTATCAAATGAAAATTCTTTGGTCAGCTTGTCATCCTTGTATTCCCATCCCGGGAGTTCATTCAGTTGCTGATCAATTTCATCTGTTGAAAGTGGCTCAGCCATGACACTATTACCTGTTTTTGGTTTGAGATGCCAGTTCATTGGTGACGTCATACAATGCAGAAGCCCACTCCGGCAACTCCTCGGCTTTTGCGGACTGTTCGATCGCCAGTCGCTTTTCCTGCGAAGCTTCCAGCAGTTCGTTCACCTGCACTTCGGAGTACTGGGTAAAATCAACCGGGCGAATTCCAATCCAGAACATTAATATGACAAGTGGTACCAAAATACCGATTTCCCGGGCATTCAGATCCTGCAGCTTCTCATTGACCTTGTGTTTGAGCGGCCCGAACATCACCCGCTGATACATCCAAAGCATATAGACCGCAGCAAGGATCACTCCGAGAGCTGCAAATACGGCGAAGGCATTCTGCGGAATAATTTCAGAATTGAAAGCCCCGTTGAGAATAAGGAACTCTCCGATGAAACCGTTCAGTCCGGGCAGCCCGATCGAGGCCAGCGTCGCAATCATGAACATAACTGCAAACACGGGGATCACCTTGGCAATACCGCCGAAATCATCAATCATCCGTGTATGCCGGCGATCGTAGATCATGCCGACAATGAGGAAAAGAGCCCCTGTCGACAAGCCGTGATTAACCATCTGCAACAATGCTCCCTGAACACTGATGGTATTTACTGCAAAGAGCCCCAAAACAACAAAGCCCAGGTGACTCACGGAAGAATAAGCTACCAGTTTTTTAACATCCTTCTGTACCATGGCCACCAAGGCGCCGTAGATGATACCCACGACAGCTAGTGCCCCCATGTAAGGGGCAAATTCTGCAAAAGCATTCGGAAAAATTGGAAGGCAAACGCGCAGCAGTCCATACGTTCCCATTTTCAGCATAATAGCCGCCAGTACCACTGAACCCGCTGTAGGGGCCTCAGTATGGGCATAAGGCAGCCAGGTGTGAAATGGGAACAGCGGAACTTTAATACAGAAGGCCAGTGCAAATGCTGCAAACAAGTAGGTCTGTTCAACCAGGCCAATTTGATAAGCTCCGCTTGAAAGAAAACGCCAGTCTGTACTGAAACGGACCCCTTCCATGACCGATCCGGCGTCGTACCCAAGGTAGATAAGACCAACCAGCATGATGAGCGAACCCACCAGCGTATATATGAAAAACTTGACCGTGGCATGAATACGCCCCTCCCCGCCCCAAATTCCTATCAGGAAGTACATGGGAATCAGCGAAAGCTCAAAAAATACGTAGAATACAATAAGATCAAGTGAAGCAAAAACCCCCATGGAGGCCGTCTGGAGGAGCAGAAGCATGGCATAGTAACCTGCCAGATGTTTTTTGACCGAATTCCAGGAAGACAGAATGACAATGGGCCCCATAAGGGTTGTGAGCATAAACAGCAGAAGGCTTAATCCATCCAGGCCCACCAGGTACTTAATATCCATACCCTCAATGATCGGCGCCCCCTCCGTGAGAAATTGTGCCGTTCCCGATGCAGAGATATCAAAATTAAAGATAAGCAGCAACGACAGAAGGAAGGTCAATGCTGTGGTTACCAGACTGATCCATTTGGTGGCCTTGTCGTTTCGGGCAACCAAGATTCCGGCAATGCCTGCGAGAGGAAGATAAATACAAATATTTAGAAGTAACTGCATCTTACAATTAATTTACAGGATCAACAAACTTAAAACGATAAGAACTCCTACAACGAGGGCGAGGGCATAACTGCTGGCAACCCCTGTCTGGGCATAGCGGAATACACTGCCAAACAGTCGGATGATGCCTCCTACCGCATTTACAATACCATCGACAAATTTCATATCAAACTTGGCCAGCCCTTTGTCCGAAAATCGAACCAGCGGATGAACAACAAGACCTTCATAAAATTCGTCCAGGCTATACTTCTCTTTCCAGGTCTCATAGAATACACCATAGCGACCAGCCAGACGGGCATCCGACTCCTCCGTAGCCCCGCTGCCGTACAGGCGATAAGCCACATACAGCCCGGCAACGGCTACAAGAACAGAGATCACAAGCAGCGCCCACTCCAGGGAGTGAGACAGTCCAAGCTCGTAATCAGCCGTTACCGTATGCAGCCAGTTGTGCAACAGGTTAATATGCGCCTCTTCATGGGTGAAGGTAGATACCAGGAAATTGGGAATACCGATAAAGCCGCCCACTACAGAAAGACCGCCGAGGGCCCACAGTGGAATAGTCATCGTGCTGGGGCTCTCGTGCAGATGCTTTTCAGCCCCGGCAGCCTCTTCGATCTTCTCCGGAAGCTTGAAGGAACCATTGAAGGTGCCGAAAGTGAGACGAAACATGTAGAAAGCCGTCAGAAAAGCAGTAATTATTCCTACTCCCCACAGAAGAAAATACAGGGGGCCGGCAAACTCGGTGAAACCTGCATTGAAGGTAAAGGCCAAAATTTCATCCTTCGAGAAGAATCCGGCCAGTGGCGGAATACCGGCAATAGCAACCGTAGCAATCAGGAATGTCTTGTAGGTAGATGGCATATACTCTTTCAATCCGCCCATGAAACGCATATCCTGCGGATCAAAATGTACTTCCTTGCCCTCCTCATGAAGGCCATGTTCCACATGCTCCATCGCATGAATAACAGAACCAGAACCAAGAAACAAACAAGCCTTAAAGAAGGCATGAGTCACAACGTGAAATATCGCCGCGGTAAAGGCGCCCGATCCGAGAGCTAAAAACATATAACCCAGCTGTGATACCGTGGAATAGGCAAGCACGCCCTTGATATCGTTTTGCGTAAGCGCTATGGTCGCCGCTACAATAGCAGTCAGCGCACCGATCGCGGCAATGATCACCATAACCTCCGGGGACATGACAAACATCGGGGAAAGCCGGGAAATCAGGTATATTCCGGAAGTAACCATCGTTGCTGCATGTATCAGTGCCGAAACAGAAGTAGGTCCCGCCATGGCATCGGGCAGCCACACAAAAAGAGGGATCTGGGCACTCTTGCCGGTAGCCCCGATAAACATCAGAAGACCAATCCAGAACTTCGCATCCGAAGGTATGGCATCCAGGTTAGACAGAATGACATCAAACTGGAGGCTTCCCACGAACTGGAAAGTCATAAACATGGCGACGAGAAAAGCGAAGTCTCCCACCCGGTTGTAGAGAAAGGCCTTTTTAGCGGCATCCGATTTGGCCATGTCGGTATACCAAAAACCGATCAGCAAGTAGGAGCAAAGCCCCACTCCCTCCCATCCCAAAAATAACAGCAGGAGGTTGTCTGCCAGCACCAGATTCAGCATGGCGAAGATAAAAAGGTTCAGGTAGGCAAAAAACTTCCAGTAGCCATCATCGTGCCACATGTACCCTATGGAATACAAGTGTATCAAAAACCCAACACCGGTCACTACCAGCGTCATCACAATCGAAAGCTGATCAATCTGATATGCGATATCCACGCTGAGTGTCCCGACATCAATCCAGGTAAAGAGTTCCGCAATGACGGGCGCTGTCTCCTGCCCCATATTCAAAAAGAAATAAACCGCAATGACAAAAGGTATAAAGACGGAAAGGTTTGCAATAGCACCGATCATCCCCTTGCGTTCTCGGAAAGAATCAGAGCTTAGCCCCATTAGTCCATTGATGAGAAAACCCACCAACGGGAGGATGATAATCAGACTTGTAAGCGTAGTAGCAGAATCCATTTAAAAGATTTTTCAGTATTGTATCCTTACAAAATTTCTGGCCCAAAAGTAGCCAATACCCCGATTTTTCCCAAGGGGAAATTATCAGATGGCAAAGATACAAAAAAGTGAGTGAAGGTAAAGGACAGGATTTGCAATTATTCGGAAATTTCACCTATTTAGTTGCTTTCTAAATTAGGTACTGAACCTCCCAAAAACATCTGCCCAAACGGCTGTTTATCCCACCGCAATATCTTGCTTATTTGCCACCACTCCCCTGTTCAGCGGGTGGATTCACTCCCCGGTAATCCCTACCAGCGCAGAAGGTTTACCCGGCTGATATCGACAGAGAGGTTGTTTCTGAAAATGGCAATGATGATAGCCAGCCCCACGACCGCTTCGGCCGCCGCAACCGCAAGCGCAAAGAAAACCAGTATTTGCCCATCAACATTACCATAGTGGCTGCTGAATGAGATGAGTGACAGGTTTACGGCATTGAGCATGAGCTCCACACACATAAAAATGACAATTGCATTCTTGCGGATGAGTACCCCCACAATTCCGATGCAGAATAAAATTGCACTAAGAGCTAAATACCAATCTATACTAATCATTTTCGTCAGTGACGGGCTTAGTTTTATGCTGTGCTACCATCAGGGCTCCATTCACGGCAGCGGTCAGAAGCATAGCAATTATATGAAAAGGCAGTGAATACTTTGTGTAAAGGACATCCCCGATAGCCTCGACCGTCCCGGCCTGGGTCATCTGTTCAGCCACAACCGGCAGGGTATCGGTCAAGCTTCCAATACTGTAGATAAGCTGGGAAAAGACGCCCACTCCCAACAGGAAAGCCACAAAATATTTGATACGGAATTTGCTAAACAACTGCTCTTCATTCTCAAGGTTGAGCAGCATAACAACAAACAGAAACAAGACCATGATGGCCCCGGCATACACCAGGACCTGGATAATCGCCAGAAACTGTGCCTTAAGCAGCAGATATACTCCCGAAAGCGCTATCATGTTCAATACCAGAAAAAGCGCGCTGTTGACGGCATTTTTGTTAATCACCATCGCCAGTGCGGAGGCAACAGCCAACACAGCTAAAAAGATAAAGGAAAAAGTAATCATGTCATCCAATTTGTTTCAGTGGCTTCAAAGGTAGATAAATTTAAAAACGGCATCAACTCAAATTTGGGTGAAATTCTGTTCAACCTTCGCCCATGGTGTATCTACCAAAAATATACAAGGCCAACGGCACCCAGTATCCAGCAGTACCAGGCAAAAGGATGAATTCCCTTGCTGCGAAGCAGAATAATTAAGTATTTCAAGGCAAAATAGCCGGATACAAAAGAGGTAATAAATCCGACAAGGAGTCCAAAAAGGGTATCGAAGGGAACGCCCGATTCGGCCATCTCAAAAGTTTTAACCAGCATAGCCCCCGCGATAACCGGAATAACCATCAAAAAAGAGAAGTTTGCCACCTCTTCCCTCTTGATACCCAGATACAACCCCAGCGAAATAGTAGATCCGGATCGGCTGATCCCGGGAAGGATGGCGAAGGCCTGGGCCAGCCCTATCCCGAGAGCACTGCCCGTACCCAGATCATTCGGGTGGTCTCTGCGAAAACGGGTACTATATAAAATGGCGCCGGTAACCAGCAGCATGATGGAAACCGGGAACGGCCGCAAAATGGTATTCTCTATCATCTCCTCCATGGTAAATCCCACCACAGCGGCAGGGATCATACTTATCAGAATAAACCATGAAAGCTTAATATTATTATCGCTTTTGTATCGTTGTCTTATCTCTGAGGGATTCCGAACCAGTTTCCAGAGTGATGAAAGAATAGCGGCAATTTCCTTTTTATAATAAACAAGGATGCTACAGAGGGTTCCAAAGTGTACAATGACCTCAAACGTAATATTTTTCTCAAAATCTCCACCCAGCAGCTCTTTTCCCAGTACCAGGTGTCCCGAACTGCTGATGGGCAGAAACTCAGTCAATCCCTGAATTAATCCTAATAAAAAAGAATCTATGATTTCCATTTCTTAACTTAGACCGTTTATATTTTCTGCGCCGGAAAATAGCTATAACACAATCAAATTCTAAATCAACCATTAAATTTCTCATGTCCAATACCACGACGTCTGTAGATATGCAAGCATTGGGAGAAAAAATTGAAAAAACCAGTGCCTTTATTGAAGATATTTATTCTGAGCTAGACAAGGTTATTGTAGGACAGCGATATATGATTGACCGCCTGCTGGTAGGCTTGCTGGCCGATGGACACGTGCTGCTGGAGGGCGTGCCCGGACTGGCCAAGACCCTGACTGTCTCCTCTCTCGCCAAAGTTATCAATACCGAATTCCAGCGCCTTCAGTTTACCCCGGACCTTCTGCCGGCCGACCTTATCGGTACACTCATCTATAACCAGAAAGAAGCGGAATTTACGGTTAAGAAGGGACCTATTTTTGCCAATATAATCTTAGCAGATGAGATCAATCGTTCTCCGGCCAAAGTCCAAAGTGCTCTTCTTGAGGCTATGCAGGAACTCCAGGTGACCATCGGAGAGACGACCTATCCGCTGGACGAGCCCTTCCTGGTACTGGCCACCCAAAACCCCGTAGAGCAGGAAGGGACTTATCCCCTGCCCGAGGCCCAGGTTGACCGCTTCATGATGAAGATTCATATTGACTACCCCTCCGAGAGTGAAGAGCTTGAGATTATGCGGCGCATGGCCAAGACAGGAAAAAAAGAAGAGCTGAAGCCCGTGATTACGACCGAAAAGGTGCTGGAGGCCCGCAAGGTCGTGGATCAGATCTATATTGATGAGAAAGTCGAGCAGTATATCATTGACTTGGTTTTTGCGACCCGGAATCCTGAAAAATACAATCTCGATGAACTTTCGGGACTGATTAATTTTGGCGCTTCGCCTCGCGCATCCATCAACCTTAACCTGGCGGCCCGGGCTCATGCCTTCATGCAGCATCGCGCCTATGTGACCCCCGAGGATGTCCGCACTATTGCCATGGATGTGCTCCGACACCGCATCATTCCCACCTTTGAAGCCGAAGCCGAAGAGGTTACCTCCGAGGACCTCATCTCAAAAGTGATGGCAAGTATTCAGGTTCCCTGATCGCCCCCCTGAACCGTAACAGGCAGCGCCGAATGCTGTAGCCTCATACACATACCCCCTTTCCTGTGCCTGTTACAACCAACTGGTATAAAAAAAGGCTCAGTGCCGCAAAGCACTGAGCCTTTAAATTTAACAGGAAGATTATGAGTTCAGAAATTATTCCTGCTCATCATTATCATCATCCTCCTCTTCCTCTGCTTTATCTGCCTCCGACTGCAATCTTTCAGCAGCTTCGGCCTTTTCGCGGGCAGCCATCTGCTCTTTCAGGTCAGCAAGGCCCGACATTTCTCCAAGAGTTGGAGTGCCGGTCTGCGGAGTTGACTGCTTGGAACGGCTTTTCTTCTCGGTCGAGGATGCTTTCTTGACATCCTGTTCGCGCTGACTGAGCGTGATGTTCTTGTTGGTCTCATCAAGCTCAATCACAAACGCTTCGACCTCGTCTCCCTTGGCAAAATGCTCGGCCGGATCGCTTCCCGCCTCGGTTTTGCTGGCCGGGATAAAGCCCTGAAGCCCATGGGGCAGTGAAACAAACACGCCCTTGTCCGTAGTATTGACGACTTCACCTTCTACCTTGTTCGTGCCGCCATACTCCTCTGCGAACTCTTCCCAGGGATTTTCTTCAATCTGCTTGTGTCCAAGGGTAATTCGGCGATTTTCAAAGTCAATCGCTAAAATAACCACTTCAATCTCTTCATCCTTGTCGATGATCTCGTTCGGATGATTGACTTTCTCCGTCCAGCTCAGGTCGGAAATATGAATAAGTCCATCAATACCGGGCTCGAGCTCGACAAAGACACCAAAGTTGGTAAGGTTTCGAACGGTTCCCTTGTGCTTGGATCCAACGGGATAACGCTTGTCAATCTCCTCCCAGGGATCTTTCTCAAGCTGCTTGACACCGAGTGAAATTTTCTTTTCCGGCTCGTTCACATTCAGTACCACACAGTCGATGATGTCATCCTTTTTAACAAGCTGTGAGGGATGCTTGATGTGCTGGGTCCAGGACATCTCACTGATGTGGATAAGACCTTCCACACCTTTCTCAAGTTCAATAAAGGCACCGTAGTCGGCGATGGAGACCACACGTCCCTGAACCTTGATATTCTCAGGATACTTGAGATCAATTTCATCCCATGGATGCGGCTGCAGCTGCTTGAGTCCGAGCGATACCCGCTTGGTCTCGTCATCAAAATCAATGACTGCAACATTCAGGCGCTGATCCAACGAGACGATCTCACTGGGATGCTCCACCCGGCCCCAGGAGAGGTCCGTAATGTGCAGCAGGCCGTCGACGCCTCCAAGATCGATAAATACACCGAAGTCGGTAATATTTTTGACAATACCTTCGAGGACCTGTCCTTCCTCAATCGTGGAAAGAATTTCTTCCCGCTGTTCTTCAAGGTCAGACTCAATAAGCGCACGGTGTGATACAACCACATTTTCAGCGTGCATGTTGAGTTTGACTACCTGGAATTCCATGGTCTTTCCTACATAGGCATCGAAGTCGCGCACCGGTCGCACATCAATTTGCGAGCCCGGCAGGAAAGCGTCAATTCCCATGATATCGGCAACCATACCTCCCTTGATACGCCGCTTGATGTATCCTTCAATAATTTCGCCGGTTTCGGAAGCACGCTCAATGGTCTCCCAGGCATGCAGAATATCGGCCTTGCGGCGGGAAAGGATGAGCTGGCCCTCCTGGTCTTCAACCTTGTCCAGGAATACATCCACTTCGTCCCCGGGTGCAAGGTTCTCAACAAGCTCGTCAGGGAATTCATTGGTCTGTACAATTCCCTCCGACTTGAATCCGATGTCAACAATTACATAATCTTCATCAACGGAAACCACACGCCCGGTTACAATCTCTTTCTCTTCTATCTCATTGAGCGTATTCTCATACATGTCTGCAAGCTGATGAAACTCTTCATCAGTATAGTCCTCTGAAGCGGCCTGCAGCTGGTCATAGGTGTAGGTTTCAGCTTCATCAATGTCTCCGGAGAATGAGGGAACCGTTTCTTTTACAGGCTCCTGTTTGGCCGGTGCCTCTTCTTCAGCCTCGGCTACATCAACCGTCGTTTCTTCGACGGTTTCTTCCGCGACGGCGGCCTGCTCTTCGGTATTTTCCTGGTTTTGTTCTTGTTTTAGTTCGTCTGTCATTACTTGTATTAGTTAAAATTACCACACTCTGAATCATTCAGAGTGGGATTAGAGTTAGTATTGTAGTTTATCGTTTGATCAGGTCACTAATATACAAACAAATTTGATCGACCTGTTGTTCAAAGCTCAAATTTGTAGTATTAATTTCGATGGCATCCTCCGCTCGCTTCAGCGGATCAGCCTCCCGGTTCGCATCCTTGAGATCACGCTGCTGGATATTGCGCCTCACCTCTTCCAACGACAAGGCCGGGTTGTCGGGTTTCCGCTCATTATAACGCCGGCGGGCCCGCTCCTCAATATCTGCCGACATAAAAAACTTCAGATCAGCATCCGGGAAGACCGCCGTTCCAAGATCTCGCCCCTCGGCTATATAGATTCCGTCTTTTACCGCTTCGCGCATCAGGTGATTCACAAATGTTCGAACCCTGGGCAGGGCAGCCACTTCGCTCACATGTTCGGCTACCTCCGGCGTACGGATGCGGTCGGTTACCGCGGCATCATCCACTGCGACATGAAACTGTCTGTCGCAGTAGCGAAAGCTGATCTTCGCCTGGTCTAACAACTGAAAGAACACTGTCTTATCCCGGCCTGCCTGCAAATATAGCAGCGTCACTGTTCGATAGAGAGCGCCGGAATCGAGATATTCAATATCCAATTTATCAGCCACAGCCCGCGCTGTCGAACTTTTACCCGAGCCGGCCGGTCCATCGATCACTGTGATCATAATGGAAAGTCTCCTAAATTACCCTTCTTTTGTTAATTTTTCAATGATTTCTTGTTTAATGATTCCAGAAATTTTAACTTTGGGCTCTTTCTGAAATGGCGAAGAAGATGATACGAATTAATTTGAAGAACTGATAAGAAACTCTTAAAAATCTATGCCACAACATAAATCTGCGATAAAACGCGTTCGACAAAGCGAAAAACGTCGTCAACACAACCAGCCACAGCGATCAAAAATGAAAACGCTGGTCAAAAAGGCGCTTGAAACAACCGACAAAGAGCGAGCAGAGGAAGCCGTAAGAGAAGCTACTGCCTATCTGGACAAACTGGCAGCCAAAGGGCTGATCCACGAGAATTTTGCGGCCCGAAGAAAATCAAAACTGGCGAAACACCTGAACAACCTGTAATTATAGGCTCCCCTTATCTTGGCTGACTCATCATCGAAAGCTCTTCTGGTTATTCTCGACGGCTATGGTATTGCAGAAGATCCGGCCGTCAGTGCCGTCGACCAGGCAGAAACGCCCTACCTTGATGGCTTGTTCCGCGATTATCCCAACTCCAGGCTTACGGCCAGTGGAGAAAAAGTAGGATTGCCCGAGGGACAATTTGGCAATTCCGAAGTCGGCCACCTCAATATTGGGGCGGGACGCATCGTTCCCCAGGAGCTCACCCGCCTCAACACCGCCATTGAGGATGGATCTTTCTTTGCAAACGACGTACTCTGCGCAGCTGCCGAAAAAGCCAGAGAAAACGGGCGCATCCATTTAATGGGTCTGTTTTCCGATGGAGGGGTGCACAGCCATAACAACCATCTCTTTGCCCTGCTTCGAATGGCCCGGAAAAAGGGTATTCCGAATACCTATGTGCATGCTTTCACCGATGGGCGCGACACCGATCCGCATGGCGGCTTGAATTATGTGAAAGAGTTTGAGCAGCAGGCTGCCGAAATTGGGACCGGTACCATCGCTTCTATTGTGGGCCGCTACTATGCCATGGATCGCGATAACCGGTGGGAGCGCACGAAACTGGCGTATGACCTGCTGGTTCATGGAAAGGGAGCATCTTTTGATACGCCGGAGGAAGCCCTGCAGGCCTCCTACGAGGATGAGGTGACTGATGAGTTCGTCAAACCCAAACTTATCAATCAGTCACCGGATTCACGTATCCAAAAGGGCGATGTCGTCATCTTCTATAACATACGGGGCGACCGGGCACGGCAAATTACCCGGGCTCTTATCGAACCGGGCTTCAGCGAGTTCGAGGTTGAGGACAACCTGAACCTTCATTATGCCACTTTTACGGCTTATGATGAAACCTTTGACGTTGAAGTTGCCTATCCCCCGCTCCGACTCCAGAATACCCTGGGCGAGGTCGTCAGCCGTCACCACCTGAACCAGCTCCGGATTGCCGAGACGGAAAAATATCCTCACGTCACCTATTTCTTCAACGGCGGAGAGGAGGAACCTTTCGAGGGTGAGGAGCGCATCCTTATTCCAAGCCCGAAAGTGGCGACCTATGATCTTCAACCCGAAATGAGTGCCCCCGAAGTTGCGGATACTCTCTGCAAAGAGCTGAAGACGGAAAAATTTCACCTGGGGATCCTAAATTTTGCCAACCCCGACATGGTCGGACATACCGGTGATATGCAGGCGGCGATACGTGCGGTTGAGACCATTGACAGCCAGCTCAAGAAAGTTGTTGATACCGCCACTGACCACGATTACAAAATAGTCATCATCGCCGATCACGGGAATGCAGATCGTATGATTGATGAAAATGGGAACCCCCATACTGCGCACACTTCTGCACCCGTGCCCGCGCTCATAATAAATGAGCCGAAAGCCCAACATATGCACGACGGCATTCTTGCGGACGTTGCTCCCACCCTCCTCAAATTAATGGATCTTCCCCAACCGCAAGAAATGACCGGCTCCCCCCTGTTTTAACTCGCACATCAGTCCTTTCCCGGTCCTCAAATGCCTTGTGAGGCCCCCAACATATTTGGACCTGCAGCAATCCGGTACAAATTTTATTTTTCTGCTCATCGGAGGGTAAATCCACTCTTTTTGTTTGCTTTTGCACGATGCCAGTACTACTTTCGATAAAAGAATATGAACTAAATTCTCGATTCACTCGTTTTACCGATTGATAGATAACCCCAAAAGTTTAAGAAGATTCGATTTATGGAGGGTAATTTCTCAAGCAAAGTTCGAGACGTCATTCAATTCAGTCGTGAAGAAGCACTGCGACTGGGACATGACTATATCGGCACGGAGCACTTAATTTTAGGAATTGTACGTCTTGGCGAAGGTGTAGCTGTTAAAATCTTGAAAAACCTTAATTGCGACCTTTTCAAGCTCAAGAAAACCGTTGAAGATACGGTTCGCGGTACCGGTGGATCTGTAAAAGTCGGTAATATTCCGCTTACAAAACAAGCTGAAAAAGTACTGCGCATAACCTACCTCGAAGCTAAGCTCTACAAAAGTGATACGATTGGCACTGAGCATCTGCTGCTGTCGCTGTTGCGCGATGATGAAAATATTGCCGCACAGATACTGCAGCAGTTCAACGTGTCGTACGATGCAGTTCGCGAAGAGCTGGACCTTATTATTTCAGGAAAATCACCGGACGACGATCGCCAGGATTCTCGATCTGTCTCGGCAAGCCTTTCCTCTTCATCCAAAGGCTCAAAATCGTCTGGAAGCTCACGAGAAAAGAAAATGGAAAAATCAAAAACCCCTGTACTTGACAATTTCGGCCGGGATCTTACGCAGATGGCTGAAGATGATAAACTCGACCCCATCATTGGTCGGGAAGAAGAGATTGAACGCGTCGCTCAGGTACTGAGCCGACGCAAAAAGAACAACCCGGTGCTCATTGGAGAACCCGGCGTTGGCAAGACCGCTATTGCGGAGGGATTAGCGACACGTATTATGGAGCGCAAGGTATCGCGTGTGCTGTATGACAAACGCGTCATAGCCCTCGATCTGGCCGCGCTCGTGGCCGGTACCAAGTACCGCGGGCAGTTTGAAGAGCGTATGAAGGCCGTCATGAGTGAACTAGAGAAGACGGAAAATGTTATCCTCTTTATAGACGAACTTCACACCATCGTGGGTGCCGGAGGGGCCAGCGGCTCTCTCGACGCATCCAACATGCTGAAACCGGCACTGGCACGGGGCGAAGTACAGGCCATCGGGGCAACCACGCTGAACGAATATCGTCAGCACATTGAAAAGGACGGGGCTCTTGAACGACGGTTCCAGAAAATCATGGTTGATCCCACCACCCCGGAAGAGACCGTTGAAATTCTCCGGCAGATCAAGGACAAATACGAGAAGCACCACAGCGTCTCCTACTCCGATGCCGCAATTGAAGCCTGCGTCAAGCTTACCGACCGGTATGTGACGGACCATTTCCTGCCGGACAAGGCGATTGATGCGCTGGACGAGGCGGGCGCGCGCGTCCATCTTTCCAACATCCATGTTCCCCAGCATATCATTGACCTGGAGGAAGAGATTGAACAGACCAGCAAAGAGAAGAACGGCATGGTCAAAAAACAGCGCTTTGAAGAAGCGGCCCGTCTCCGGGACAAGGAAAAAAGACTCACCGACGAACTCGAACAGGCCCAGGAAAAATGGGAGAAAGAGTCCGAAGAGATTATCTATGATGTAGAAGAAAATGATGTTGCCCAGGTTGTGGGCATGATGAGCGGAGTTCCCGTCAGTAAAATCAGCCAGAGTGAAAGCAAGAAGCTGGTTAAGATGAAGGAGGAACTCTCGAAAAAAATCATTGGCCAAAATGAAGCCATTGTAAAGCTTACCAAGGCCATCAAGCGCACGCGTGCCGGACTCAAGGATCCTACGCGGCCCATCGGTTCGTTTATTTTCCTCGGCCCCACCGGGGTTGGTAAAACCGAGATGGCCAAGGTCCTGGCGCAATACCTCTTCGACAAAGAGGACGCCCTTATTCGCATCGATATGAGCGAATACATGGAAAAGTTCTCCGTTTCGCGGCTGGTGGGAGCACCTCCGGGCTATGTGGGCTACGAAGAGGGCGGCATGCTCACAGAAAAGGTGCGCCGCAAGCCCTACAGCGTTGTACTGCTGGATGAAATCGAAAAGGCCCACCCGGATGTATTCAACATCCTGCTGCAGGTGCTGGATGACGGTATACTCACCGATAGTCTGGGTCGCAAGGTGGACTTTCGCAATACCATCATTATCATGACGTCCAATATCGGGGCACGGGATATCCGAAATCTCGGCCAGGGCATCGGTTTTACGCCTGGCGACAGCAGCCTCGACTACGAAAAAATGAAATCAACGATTCAAGATGCACTGAAAAAAGTGTTTAATCCGGAATTCCTCAATCGTATCGATGATGTGATTACCTTCCGCGCACTGGAGAAAGAGGATATTTTCCAGATTATCGACCTGCTCTCCGATGACCTCTTCAAGCGTATCCGTGAACTCGGATACCACATCGAGGTTACCAAAGGGGCCAAGGATTTCCTCAGCGATAAAGGGTTCGATCAGAAGTACGGCGCCCGACCGCTTAAACGAGCAATTCAGAAATATGTGGAAGAGCCACTGGCCGAGGAGCTGCTCGAATCCGAGCATCCCCAGGGCTCAAGCATAAAGATAAAAATGAACAAATCGCGCGACGGACTCACCTTCGATTGGACGGAATCCTCCAAGGAGGAAAGTGACGGCGATGAGGCTTCTGACTCAGAAAACAAGGAGTCGGCCTCCGAAGCCAAGGCATAGTACCTGCTATTATGAAACAATCAAAAAGGCCTCTTGCCACATGCAAGAGGCCTTTTCAGTTTAAAACAGTCAGCCGCCAGAATCCGGAAACGTAAACGTATTTACCGTTAAAAAGAGACCTCAATGTTCAGCTCTTTGTTTGCCCCGGTAAGCCGATAGTTGTTCGACGAGAGCCGCTGAATACCGCGCCGGAGGCTCTCATGGAAGGTCAGACGTCCGGAGTATGAGGTGCTGGTGATATCACGCCTGCCCAGGTCCACTGCCTTGACTTCAATATTGCTCAGCTTTGATGATGAAGTGCTGAAATTACCGCTAACTATAAGAAGCATTTGGTCTTCCGGAACGTATTCAGCCATGAAGACCGGCTCCTGCAGGCTGGTGCTCCCCATATTCTCTCCGGTCAGCACATTGTATACCCGTATCCTGTTCTCAGAAAAAAGTGTCAGGTGGCTGTTGTCGGCCGATAGTGTAGCTCCCTGAAGTTGATTTTCGGCCGAAATACTGTTGATTTGATTTCCATATTTGTCCATAACCACGACCCGGTCACTGGTACCGCTGGCCGCGGTAACAAAACTGACCATGGTTCCATCACCAGACAGATCAAGGTCCTTAATATATCGATCATCACTCTGATAGAGGTACTGAAGTTTCCTGTCGGCATCAACCAGCCGGATCTTCGAACCGACCTGGCCCTCCCGCTTAATTTTGGACGTATAAAGCAGAATTGTTTCCTGGGTCGGATTCATCACAAGCTGTGAAATCGTCTCTCCCTGTTCGCTGTTACTTCCGTTGGATATGTTGGTTCCAATATTGCCCGATTCGTCATGGAATGTAAAGTTCATAATATTATTCCGAAGTAACAGGTGTCCCCCATTGGTCGGATAAATCCCCAGCGAAGGATCGCTGGAACTCAGTGAGATGGAGGAATAGCGGTTGAGGGTATCACCGCTGGCGGTTAACAACGTAACACGGGCCTTTCCCTGAACATTATTCAGCAGACTGACAACCGAGCGGTCAGGGGAAAATCCCAAAGCCGAAAATTGACCGCTGCTCCCGGAATCCAGGAACGTAATTGTCCGGGAGTCTATTGAAACTTTGGCGCCGTCGCTCAGAGAAAGAACCGAAGAACCGTTATCGGCCGTTTCACTAGTTGGAGAAATGGTCACGGATTGTGCAGAAGTCATCACGGGAAGAAGCAGGAGAAACAGTAACTGAAATGAAATACGAATCATAAATCTAAAGGTGCTCGGATATTGAAATTAAAAGAATTTAAGAACGGAATTTTTTCATAGAGATGCAGACAAATATCAGTCCATAATTCTACCATATTCTTTGTAGATTTGGCCTTTTATCAATTTAGCCAAGAATAAGATGTTATTTTCGGTCATTATTCCTGTTTATAATCGCCCGCAAGAAGTTGACGAGCTGCTGGATAGCCTTACGAAGCAAACCTATCCCCACTTTGAAACACTGATTGTCGAAGATGGTTCCGAAAATCGCTGTAAAGATATTGTGGAGAAGTACCGGGAGCAGTTGAATATTCGGTATTACTACAAAAAAAATTCAGGCCAGGGTTTCAGCCGCAATTTTGGCTTCGAACGGGCCGAGGGCGATTACCTGGTGGTATTCGATTCCGACTGCCTCATCCCTCCCCATTACTTTGAAACAGTCAACCAGTACCTTGAGAGGGATCCCGTGGATGCATACGGGGGACCCGACCGGGCCCATGCCGATTTTACGCCCGTACAGAAAGCCATCAGCTACGCCATGACCTCCCCCCTTACCACCGGAGGCATCCGGGGCAACAAACGTCATGCCGGTACCTTTCATCCGCGGAGTTTCAACATGGGGATCTCCCGTCAAGTATACGAGGAGACCGGAGGGTATCGTATTACCCGCATGGGCGAGGATATCGAATTCAGCATTCGCATCATTGATTCCGGATTCAAAACCGCACTCATCGAAAACGCTTACGTCTATCATAAACGACGCACAAATCTGACACAATTTTTTAAACAGCTGCATTTTTTTGGCAGGGCCCGCATCAATATCAGCCGGTTCTATCCCGACCAGATTAAGATCGTCCACTTGCTCCCGGTTATGTTCACTCTTGGCGTACTCTTCTTTTGTTCCCTCCCGTTATGGTCCCTGTGGCTCTTTGAGAAGCTCCTGGTCCCCTTTTTAGCATATTTCGCACTGATCTTCGTTCATTCTTCTTATAAACATCAAAGAATCTCCATTGGACTGCTCAGCATGGCAACGGCATTTATCCAGCTTACAGCCTATGGGATCGGATTTTTAAAAGAATGGTGGGTCAAGCTTCGGGAGTAAAATTCATTTTATTTTGAAATTGATTTGAGATATAAAGACTCTTATATTTGACATCTTTCTGAAAAGAAATCGGGGAGTAGCGCAGTCCGGTAGCGCATTCGCTTTGGGAGCGAAGGGTCGCAGGTTCAAATCCTGTCTCCCCGACACTGTTGAAATTTTGATTGGCAAACGGCAGAAAGCCTAAACGTTTTTTGCTCTTTGAGTTATAGGCGCCCGTAGCTCAACTGGATAGAGCAACGGCCTTCTAAGCCGTAGGTTACAGGTTCGACTCCTGTCGGGCGTACAGGATTAGTTGCATAGTGCACAAACAGCTCCATTTTATGGTTCCCGGAGATAATTTTGTTTGTTACTTTGTATTCAAGGCGACATGGCCGAGTGGTTAGGCAGAGGTCTGCAAAACCTCCTACGGCGGTTCGAATCCGCCTGTCGCCTCAGCCGATATACTGGCAACGTGTTGTTTGACATCATTACAATGCCG
This sequence comes from Fodinibius sediminis, assembly GCF_900182555.1. GTDB lineage: Bacteria > Bacteroidota > Rhodothermia > Balneolales > Balneolaceae > Fodinibius > Fodinibius sediminis. Next base: position 398,456 of record NZ_FXTH01000002.1, read on the forward strand.
CGTTCGTCTAGGGGTTTAGGACGCCGCCCTTTCACGGCGGTAACACGGGTTCGAATCCCGTACGCGGTACTGCTATTAAAACGCAAATGGCCGAGCATACCATTTTGGGGTATCAGCTGTTTGAATAATTGTTTCATGGAGCCTGTAGCTCAGTTGGTTAGAGCGCCAGGTTGTGGCCCTGGAGGCCGTGGGTTCAAATCCCATCAGGCTCCCTTTTTTATCCAAAATATACTTGTAAAATAGATTTTTTACCGGTATTCTTTGGGCCGTTGCCCGGTAGCTTTGCTGAACCATCGTTCGGTAAAGCTTTTTTACTGACACCATGATATGCCGCGTTCGTCTAGGGGTTTAGGACGCCGCCCTTTCACGGCGGTAACACGGGTTCGAATCCCGTACGCGGTACGACAGCCCTTGCAGGTCCCGCCTGCAGGGGCTTATTTATTTGGTAAGAAACAGTTCCCCTTTCTTCTTGGTCTGTCCCCTTTGTTTCAAGTACTGGAATAAGTTTTTATCACTTTTCTGATTCATCTCCCACATAAAACAATGGTCACGACCTGTTAGAAGGCTGCTACAATATTCTGAACCAAAGACTGAGCGAAACAGACATCATTGTATTACCCTCCCCCCGCCCTGGCTTTGTACCAAAAAATCCAGCGTGCTGTGGCTGTATAACATGTACAAAAAGTTGATTAAGCCGTCCCGAACTCCTTTACATACCGGGTTTCCGAATAGGCTATCGCCTGACGGTAGCTGAATCATGGATAAAACCACCCATTGTATGGCACGTTCCTTGATATAAATCAAGACTATTTCATGCCCTATATCAATGATGCCATAATGATGGTTCAGTATGTTGAAAATGAACAAACTGTTTAACATCAAACTAATTTTATTATGAGTACTGCAACAAAAACCATATGGACCATTGATCCAATTCATTCAGAAGTGCAATTCAAGGTAAAACACCTGGTGATTTCCAGCGTTACCGGGAGTTTTCATTCTTTCGATGGAAAAATTAAAGCTGAAGGCGGTGATTTTGAAAATGCCAAAGCGACATTCAAGGCCGACATTAATAGTATTTCCACCAATAATGAAGATCGCGATCAACATCTGAAGTCAGATGATTTCTTTAATGCTGAAGAGTATCCAAAAATTGAATTTGAATCCAAAAATTTTGAGAAGACTGGTGAAGGAGAATACAAAGTTACCGGTGACCTGACCATTCGTGACGTCACCAAAGAAATCGAACTGGATGTCGTTCACGGCGGTACGGCAGGCGATCCTTATGGTAACACCAAAGCAGGATTTGAAGTAACCGGGACAATCAACCGAAAAGAGTTCGGACTCACCTGGGATGCCGTAACCGAAGCAGGGAATGTTGTTGTGGGAGACAAAATAAAACTGCAACTGAACGTGCAGTTTATCCAAAGCTAACACGTCGGATTACGTCCTATACGCTGGAAGCAGGTATCTTTGCTGAAAGATATCCGCTTTTTTATTTTATGACCTTCATCCTCCGATATTTTGTCCCAGCCATCCTTTCAGGTGGCCGCTTCAACGGGAATAAAAAATGAAGCTGCATTTCATCAGGCTTCGGTATTTTTGCACTGCTTGACAGATCAGGGACTATTCACCGAAGCTCCGGGAAACCAGACAATGGATGATTAATTTCCGCTCTGTGATAGTTTTTTGATTACAGGATGAGCCTAAGAACAGAAAACATTCCGTTCCAAGCCTATCTTCCCCTAAGCCACCTCTTGTAAGTTTGTAAAGCTTGGTAAACTTGCGATGCTTGGGTTGTACAACCGTAAAACAGCTGATCCACAACCAAAATGACCCTTTGACCGGACCTTTCCTATCTCCAACTGTAACCTATAACGTTGCATTCAATTTCAAATCCGCCCGGGAATACGGAATCAATGAAACTGTCACAGCCGGTTATAATACGTAGGCGCTGTATGCCGGGGCGGCCTGTGCTCATGTTTAATCTTCCCGATCATCTGCAACCAGAGGTTTTATCGCTTTAAAAATTCCTGCACCTGGCTGAAGTCGATGGCTGCAGCCGGCTATGATAATTCCGGCTGCCGGTTGTTTTTGGACCACTATGACAAATGTAAAATTTTGAGTAATCTTCAGTACGGACTGAGTGCAGCTTCCAGGATTTCTCTCGTCACGTCGAATTCTTGACATACGCAATAAACCAGTTATGCCCTTTTTTATTTCACCAATTCCCCGACTCACCATGGTTGTCAACCTAGCAGCATAGGTTTTGCAATAGAGAACAAATTCTCCATTTATCATGGAATATCGCATTTCCAATGAACCGTCCGGTTGATATATATCAAGTATTGATCCTGACGAATATCAATGCATTCCTCACAGAATATAATTAGTTTAATAATAAATGATTTAACGTCAATGAATAAATCAAGTTGCCATGAAAAAACACAATAAAGGAATTCATCATATTACTGTACTTTCGGGCGATGCCCAGCGAAACGCCGATTTTTACGTACAATCCCTTGGAATGCGGTTGGTAAAAAAATCGGTCAACCAGGACGATCCAAGTACCTACCACCTGTTTTATGGCAATGCTAATGGTTCTCCGGGGTCCGGGCTGACGTTCTTCCCCTGGCCAATGGCACGACAGGGCAAATCCGGTCTGGGTGAAGCCATCAAAGTTGCTTTCGCTGTTCCTTCCAACTCAATGGAATACTGGGTTGAACATTTTGGTGCAGAAGGCATCGACTTTGATGGTCCCTATGACCGGTTTGGACAACAAACCTTAGGGTTTAAAGATCCCGATCGCCTGCAGCTGGAACTCGTATTTGATGAGCAGGCAGATCAATTGCCGGGCTGGGATGAAGGCACCGTACCGGCAGCATACGGTATACGGGGGTTTCGGGGAACTACACTCCGTTTGAAAAAACATGAACCAACAGCTGAAGTGTTACAAACGGTGTTCGGCTTTGAGGAAACCGGCCAAGAGGATAATGCATGGCTTTACACAACAGAGGCCCCTGTAGGCGGGTCTGTTATCATTGAAGAGGGGAAGTCCAAACCTTCGGCAAATGGGCGGGGAATTGTCCACCATGTCGCCTTCCGTGCCAAAGATGATGAGGAGCTGTCCGAACTGCGTAAGAAAGTAATCGCGATGGATTTAAATCCGACGACTATTATTGATCGACACTGGTTCCACTCGGTTTACTTCCGGTCTCCGGGCGGAGTCCTGTTTGAAATAGCAACCGATGGTCCGGGCTACGATGTGGATGAGGATCCCGACAGGCTGGGAGAAAAACTTATTCTTCCACCCTGGCTTGAGTCTCGCAGAGAGATAATCGAAAAGCGATTACCTGATATCACCGTTTAAATTTAATATTGTTAGAAAAAGATATGTCATTATTCCGAGTTGATCCGCAACACCCATTTCACGGACCACATCAAGGACTACCACATGCCGAGCATGGGGCATCGTTGTCCCGCGCAAAAGCAGCCATGGTGATGATTCACGGACGGGGTGCTGGCCCACAAAGCATGTTTCCTCTTGCTGATGAATTTGCACAACCTGATTTCCATTACAGGGCTCCCCGGGCCCATAACCATACCTGGTATCCCCACTCCTTTTTGACACCCAAAACTCAAAATAAACCAGGTATCTCCAGTGGAATACAAGAGATTTACAATGTGCTCGACGACATAGCGGCAGGGGGCATCCCCCGAAAGAAGGTCCTACTGCTGGGCTTCTCACAAGGGGCATGTCTGGCGTCCGAATTTGCAGCTCGTCACCCGCAGAAACTGGGAGGAGTCGTCGCTCTCAGCGGCGGTTTGATCGGGCCCACTATCGACGAATTGAATTATACAGGCTCAATGGAGCAGACCCCGGTTTTCCTGGGATGCAGCAATGTGGACCCCCATATCCCCAAAGAGCGCGTGGACAAGACGGAAGAGATTTTCCACAAGCTCGGTGCAACTGTGACGAAGCGGATTTATGAGGGAATGGGACACACGGTAAATGAAGATGAAATAAAAACCGTCCGCGGTATCATGGCCCATGTATTAAATAGTTGAATGGATCTGCTGACCTTTTAACACAGCACACTGCTATGAAAGCTAGTCGTCTTTGCACCGGTGCCAATGGTTAATATCATTTTACGGATATCAGGATAACACTCAATAACGCCGGCAAATCGGTGAGGTATCTGAAAATAGAATACGAATGGTATTATTTTTTGACGGATGGAGCCTGATTATGACTGAGATAATATCCCACGACCTCAGTATATCACTATGCTGGATGCTTCGGTGGATGTTGAAATGAAAAATGGACCAATACAATGGTTTTCTACCGGCGATATATTTGCTGGTGGAAGAGGTAACGGATCACGGACTTAAACAACGTGGTAGATAAGAAGTCCCGAACCTCTGTGTTTGTGACGCTGAATAAAAAACTTATACTATCCTTAAACCATAACCGATTTAAAAAATGAATGCAGCTTCAGATAACAATCAGGACATCAAAATTCTGGCATTTGCCGGAAGTCTCCGCAGCGGATCCTATAATAAAGCCATACTGCGAGCAGCAAAAAAACTTGCCCCGAAATCAATGAATATCCATATTTTTGATCTGGAAGGTATTCCGCTCTACAATGCGGATGTGGAGGCCAACGGGGATCCCGGGCGAGTAATGGAATTCAAGGAAGCGATCCGCAGATCGGATGGGCTTCTTATTGCAACGCCCGAATACAACCATGGGGTTCCTGCTGTCACAAAAAATGCGATTGACTGGGCTTCACGGCCGGCAAAAAACGCGCCGTTGAATGAAAAACCCGTTGGAATTCTCGGTGCCTCACCCGGCAGGACGGGTTCTGCGCGCGGACAAAGCCAGTTGCGACAGGCTTTTGAATTCACCAATTCGTACTGTATGCCTCAACCGGAAATACTGGTGTCACTTGCCCATAAGAAATTTGACAATGATGGAGCCTTGACAGACGAAACCACCAGAAAATATCTGGAAAAGTATTTGGAAGCGCTCTATGACTGGATAAATAAATTCTCAGACCAATAAAGAGACCATCCAAAGGAGCAGGATGAGAAAAGAATATCCCTCGGCCTGGATATCTGCAAAAGCAGCACGAGTCGCTTGAAACTGAAGCTATTATGAGCGATACCCCCAATCACACAGTTATTACTGGGGGGCTGAATCCATCATTATTGACATTAACGCTGATCCATGATCGTATGGCCGGAATATCCCTTTTTAAGAAGCAGACAGCACCGTTGCACCTATGGGTTTTAAGCAATAAAAATTTTACAAAGGAAAAATAACCTTAATAGCACTGAAGATGAAGTGAAAAGTATACTGAGTGTGTTTAGATTGAACAGTGCAAACCTGCCGGAATGGCTTGATAAAATCAACTAATGCTGCATTGGGAAACAACCTCTACCCTCTTACTGTATAGACTATCACTCTTTGAATTTTTACATTGGATCAGCGCCCACGCTAAACCTTCTATTGTATGTTTGATCAACTGTATAAAAGTATCCATGACCATGTTGCGTTGTCTGATGATGAATGGGAACGGTGCAAAAACAATTTCCGTCCCAAGCGGATGCTCAAACGGCAATTTCTGCTCCAGGAAGGTGATGTTTGCCGCGAGCTGGCGTTTGTAGAGAAGGGAGCACTCTGTTCGTACTCCGTAGATTCAAAGGGCAGTCAACATGTTTTGCGTTTTGCGTTTGACGGCTGGTGGATTGCCGATCTGCAAAGCTTTTTCACCCAAAAGCCATCTACAGTGAATACTGAAGTTCTCGAAGACAGTGAACTGCTTGTACTGGACAGAAAAAATCACGAGAGGCTTCTGAATGAAATTCCAGCCTATGAGCGATACCATCGCATTATCCTTCAGAATGCCTATGTAGCCTTGCAGCAACGCCTGGAAAATGCGTTGGGACTTACGGCCGAGGAAAAGTATACCCGCCTGATCAAACATAATCCCGAATTTCTGAATCGCGTACCCCTCAATCTGGTAGCCTCTTATCTTGGTATTAGCCCTGAAACACTGAGCCGTGTTCGCAGTAATTTTACCGCTAAATAAACCCCTGCTGAAGGAACTCATCTCCTTCAATAACCGACTTGACAAACGGGTCAATCGCAATCAATGATAATTCGTTTCCGGGGCACCGCTTACGGCATACGCAGCCTGTCTTTTCGCCTATTTTGGTCTCGCAGCACGTCGGGTATCTCATCGTGACTTTTTTCTGTCGTATCGCGGTTTTTAACAAATGATTTCAGACTTTACTTCACTAGACCCTTAATAAATAATCCTTTGTTATCTTCAGCCACCTGTTGGATATCCTTGGTAATCACAGTCTAAAGTTGAAGCCAATTCAAACGATCAGCGCAGAACTCAATGCCGCGCTCTAATTAAACAAACCCTGCAATGAATAATGAATACACCACACCTGCTGAAACCAGTATCGGGCACGTGCATTTGAAAGTGTCTGACCTGGACCGGGCACTCGAATTTTACCGCGGGCTGCTGGGCTTTGAGCTGACCACCATGTATGGCGAAAATGCGGCTTTTCTGTCAGCCGGCGGCTATCATCATCACATTGGACTCAATACCTGGCACAGCAAGGGTAGTTCGCCCGCCCCCCGCAACAGTGCCGGGTTGTATCACACTGCCATTCTGTATCCCACAAGAAAAGACCTGGCCGTAATTCTACAGCGGCTGATGGATGCGGACTATCCCATCAGTGGAGCCAGTGATCACGGCGTCTCAGAAGCCGTATACCTGGAAGACCCGGATGGCAATGGGGTGGAGCTCTACCGTGATCGTCCCAAAAAGGAATGGGAATATGCCGCGGACGGTTCAGTCAGGATGGTCACCCGTCCACTCGATCTGCAGAGTCTGCTTAGTGAGTTGGATTAAAAACACTTTTCTGTCATACAATCAATCCTCCTGACCTCCTACTCCAAGGAGGAACTCATTTAGCAGAGAAAGGGTACAGTAGCTTTCAATGATTATTGATTCTCAAAAATACCTCTTGGAGAAGAGAGATTTAGGGGAGATTGAATCTCTGCTAAAGTACAGAAATTTAAATTGTAATCGGAAAACACAGGTTAATCAGGAATACCTGTATTAACTTATAAAGAAATTGAAAATCACATACTGGATCGCAACTGGAATCTTCAGTGCCATGATGCTTTTCCGTGCGGTAACGTATTTTACCAGCTCGCAAATGGCCCAAATCTTTGAGCACCTGGGATTCCCCGATTATTTCGATGAGAACTGGGCATAACCCAAATAATCGGCCTAATGCTGTCGCTTGCCCCATTTACAGGACATCTCAAAAAGTGGGTCTTGCCGGCTTTAGCATCAACATGATTTCGACGGTCATCGCGCACGATGTTTTGGGCGATCCCGTATCGGTGGAATTTACGCCCTTCTCTTTTTGGTCGTATTAACGGTTCCGTATCAGATGCTCCGCACGCTGGATGAAGAAGGTAACCCTGCTTTTGTAGCGAATCTGATACCTTCAACTTTGTAGAAAGAACTCCCACCTGTCCAGGGCCAACAAGTGATGCAGGGCACGGCCCCTTGAATTTTCCTCTTTCTTTTACTGGATCGAGTGTTTTTTTGAAATAACTGAAAGTGGCAGGGCGGTAAAGTATATTGTTAGCAATAGAACAATTACACCGTAATAAATATAAGGGTGAATATGATGAAACAATTAGAAAACAAAGTATCCATTGTAACAGGCGCAGCTGCAGGCATAGGAAAAGCAACCGCCCTGTTGCTGGCCAAAGAAGGTGCAAAAGTGGTAGTAAGTGATATTGCGGAAGATGAAGGAAAAAAGGTTGTCAACGATATTGAAAACAATGGCGGAAAAGCTCTATTTGTTAAAGCTGATACCTCCAGGCCGAAAGATCATGAGAAGCTGGTTCAAAAAACAGTGCATGAATTTGGACAGCTGGATATTGCCATCAACAATGCCGGCATCGGAGGTCCGCAGGAACCAGTAGGTGAATACCCGGTTGATGGATGGGACAACGTCATCGGCATTAATCTTTCAGGGGTCTTTTACGGGATGAATCAGCAGATTCCCGCCATGCTCGACTCCGGAGGCGGCAGCATCATTAATATGGCATCCATTCTTGGCTCAGTAGGTACGCCCGGTGCTGCCGGCTATGTAGCCGCCAAGCACGGAGTTGTGGGCCTCACCAAAGGTGCCTCCCTGGAATACGCCGCACAAAACATTCGGATAAATGCCATTGGACCCGGCTATATCTATACCAACCTGGTCAACGAAGAAACAATGGGTAAAGAAGGCATCAAATCCCTCGAAAAGCTGCACCCCATGGGCAGACTGGGTGAGGCGGAAGAAGTCGCTCAGCTGGTACTGTGGCTGGCCTCTGATCAATCCTCATTTGTTACCGGCAGTTACTATCCGGTTGACGGTGGCTACCTGGCACAATAGTACTTATATGTGAAATATCGATAACAGAGACCTGGCTTTCCCACCTGTTGTTCAGACACTCGGGCTGGTGGATCCGGTACCTCTCATTGAAGCCTTAGTGGCCATAACTACATAAAACTGGCAACAGGCAGTCATTAAGCGGGGAACGATATGCAGATAAAAATATTCTCATTATCAGCGGCGTGTATTACGGACTGCCCCTCACCAAAGCAGGTAAAATAGAAAAAAGGTATCCCCCTCCTGTCGTGGGATAAAACAATCAGCGTTATTTCCATCACGGCTGTACCAGGTAGCGGCAGGATAGCTAGGAGTTTCATCAATTTGTAGCCCGTCCTGCCGTAATCATGGCAAAGGCTGCCGAAAGGAGCATTGGCAAGAACAGGTCCTTGGCTAACCTTAATAAGACTTAAAAAAATCGGACAATTGACGAATACCACCTGGTACCCCCCCCTGAAAATAATCAGCTGGATTCTTTTGCAAAGACCTCCTTTGGGCTTAGTTTATTGTAAAGTTTTTCACTGACGAAGAAATCCCACTAAAATACCATATGGAAAATAATAATAACAACCAGGCGCCCCACCAAAAACGCTTGGAAGAAAAAGCCAAAAAGGCCAAAACTTCAAAAAGTTACAGCGACATTCTGAGCACCGTTATCCACGAAGGAGAAGCGATGTTTTCCCTGAATAACAAGACCGTATTTCTAAGTTCTATTGTTGCCGGCCTGGAAATAGGTTTCAGCTACCTTTTGGTTTGTGCCCTGTTCTTTTTTTGGGAAGGAACCCTCCCAAACAGTGCCATATTCCAATTGTTCAGCATTGTTTACCCCGTAGGCTTTATCATGGTGATCGTTGGAAAATCGGCGTTATTTACGGAACAGACCTCTATTTTAGTACTGCCTGTTTTAAACGGTCAGCGAAGTATATGGGAACTACTTCGTATGTGGGCAAATGTAATTATCGGTAATATTATAGGCGGGATCATCTTTGCAATTTTTATCAGCTATTTAGCCCCCCGAATGAATTTGTTCACACATCAAACCATGGCAACAATTGGGGAGCACATCCTTAGTTATAACCACTTGGTTATCTTTTTAAGTGCTATAACGGCGGGATGGCTTATGGGTCTGTTGACCTGGCTTCTGAGCTCCATCGTGAACTCAATTACCCGGATTGCATTGATTGCGATGATTACGGCGATCATCGGCTTTGGCGGATTGCATCACAGTATTGTTGGTAATATTGAGGTATTCGGGGCATTCCTGTTTTCTGATACTATCTCCTTTCTTGATTATATAACATTTCTGGCTATTGCACTCACAGGAAATGGTGTTGGAGGTGCCATCGTTGTAGCCCTGTTTAAATACCGCGTGTTTCAATCTAATTTTATTGAAAACGAATAGAGAATTGCCTCTTGAGATACATCAAATCTATTTTCTGTTGAATACCAATGGAGCAGTAGCGATGGTGTAATAAATCAAATAGAAATAATACCATCTACCATACAGTACATGAGATATACCTGCAAAAAATGGCACCAAGTTTCCACCCGGTCAGAAGTTCAATCTCACAGTATAACACCTGGTAATTTTGACTGCTTTCGCCAGGTTTTTTAAAGTCAAAATCTAATGATTTGGAAAGTACCGGGATACATTTTACGGCTGATGCGGGGGCTTCATTACACGTTATGCCCCCTGCTCCAATTGATTTTCAATGCAGGAGAATATTGGCAGTCGGATATGTTATAAGAATCTGGTAACAAGAATCAGGGTAAGCAAATCTATACCATCAATATAATTGAACTTTCTGGGTATCAGTTCCTGGCTACAGCCGAGGACCTTGGAACCTTTACCTTTGCCGTATCAGGGACAACGGCGGCTATTCAAAATCGCTATTATTTATATGGAATTCTCGTATTGGCTTTTGTTACGGCCAGTGGAGGGAGACGATCCGTGATATGCTGGTTGGAAATTTGCCCGTGAGCTGACTGATAAACTCGCGGCCAATCTGGTCAGTATTTGCCGGTTTTTTGCTCACGGTCATTCTGCACAGCCACATGCAAAAAATACAGAGCTGGATTTTATTTTTTTATGCTGTGGGTCTGGGATTTTCACGGTAATGGGTATTCCGGTTGGCCTCAATGCTGAAATAGATATTGGTATCGCAATTGCGCTGGGAACCATTACCGGGTGGTTGGGAGGAGTTGTGCGGGATGCTCTATCGGGATCCACTCCCTTGATCTTTCGCAGGGAGATTTACGCCACGTCTTCTATCATAGGTGGTTTGCTTTATGCAGGTCTTCTTTTCCAATTTGGCAAAAGCCAATATGGATACGATTGACAGCGATAATAAGCACCACTGGAATAAGATTTATGGCGTACCACTACCAGCCTGACTTACCGCATTTTGCTATAAATAAGCTGAAGAAACTATCCGGAATTGAAAGAACATAGAACATCCGGGACTTCATCTGCAGATGGTAATTTACTCTGTCCCTGCTCTTATGGCTGGCATCCCGCATTGCGTAGGTTTGGGGGAATGATCAACAGGGCGCCATGTTTCAAAAAACAAGCCTCACCTGCCCCGTCTAAAGCGCCCAGGTGGAACAGGCTGTTTTGAGATGCCCGGTCCGCTCCACTGCAGCTGCAGCCGGACATCCTCTCTATTTCCATTCATAAAATAGAGCCGAAATGGATGCAGCCCCGCTTTCAGCTTTATCTCACCGGTGCGTTCGGTACCGGGGCGGTATCCATAGTCCGCATCAATGACGGTTGCATCATGAATGCGCAACACCGCCCCCATAGCGGTGCTTAAATAAAGCTTGTAGGTCCCGTCCGCTGGAACATCGATATATCCCCTGAAAAACAGGGCCCGGTGATCCTTGTCCGCCACCCCGGGATCCGGCCGGCTGGCCTTGCCGGTGGCTGCCGGTTCAAGTGTCCTGACACGGGGAACCCAGGGAAAGGTACCGTCGTACGCCTTCCAGGTAACCCCTGCTTCTGTCTCCCCGTTACTGGCCGGAGGCATCATTTCATCATCATATGGGCGAGGGGCCGATTCATTGGGCATACGCGACTGCAGGGCCCTGTCTTTCATTTTTTGTTGTAGCTTACCGATGAACCTCTGATTCTCCGGCTGCTGAGCCAGGTTATCGGTTTGCTGGGGATCTTTAGGTACATTATAAATTTCGAAATCGTCCTGAGCTGACTCAATATCATACCGCACGCCAACATAGTCTCCCATTCGCACTACTTGCATTTGATTTCGCTCACGCCCCTGGTGTTCCATAGAAAAATCTTCATATTCAGGGGTGGAGCCTCCCTGGAAGTATTCCAGGTAAATCGTGCGGTCGTGGTTAATCTCCCCCCCTTCCAGTTCGGGCAGCAATGAGACACCATCCGCAATGGCCGGTGCCGGAGCTCCCGCTGCATTTACAAAGGTTGGCAGCCAGTCATAATTAATGCTTGGAAAGTCAATAACCTGGCCTGCGGGTATGGTGGCGGGCCAGTAGGCTATAGTCGGCACGCGTATGCCCCCTTCCCAGGTATCCCTCTTGATGCCATCAAAGGGACCAAAACTTTCAAAAAATGTTGGTTTATTGGGTTCATACTCCTCGGGCAGGTACGACTCCCGGGAGGGACCGTTGTCGGAGGTAAAGACAATCAGCGTATTTGAGTCGACCCCCAGGTCTTCAAGCAACGTCACAATATCCCCCACCCCACTGTCAATTCTCCTGTTGGCGGTGGCATACCGCTTATAAACATCCGGCCACGCAATTTCCGGGGTTGATGCCTTTTTATCATGGTCGAACGTTGCCTGTGCATAATCCGGATGCACCCAGGAGTCCACCTTACCCGAAGCCGTATTAATCATCTGGCCCGCTTCACCGGTCCACTGCAGTCCCCCGTCAAGCCCTCCTCCTTCAGGATAGGGCTGGGTCGGTAATTCAAGCACTGCATGCGGGGTGTCATAGGCCAGATAAGCAAAAAAGGGTTCATCATCGTTGCTGTTTTGGACCTGATCAGTAATCCACTGTTTCGCGGCGGCCGTCCACAGATCCGCTGTGTAGGCCTTGTCCAGTTTTGGGGTAATATTTTCCCTGTTCCGCCAAACTTCCTTCTGCCCGCGATAAATACCTTCCTTGGGATAATGTTCATGTCCATCGCGATGCCGCATATACCCCAGGAAATAATCGAAGCCGCGGTTCAGCGGGTGTGCCGGCCATTCATCCCCATCCTCAGAATATCGCTCATCGCCCTGGAGCCCCCACTTCCCAAAAGCAGCGGTAGCATAGCCAAGCTCCTTCAGAACGGTAGCCATGGTGTGATTATCTGCCAGCGCCTTGTCGAACTGGTTATCCCTGATGTTGGCATGCCCCTGCGAGAGCCCTGACAGCAGGGAGGCGCGCGAGGGTGCACATACGGGAGCCGATACATAATGATGAGTAAGCCGGGCCCCTTCTGCAGCCAGCCGATCAAGGTTGGGGGTTCGCTGCCACGGTTCACTTCGATCCCCCTCTTTTTTTCGACTGTTTTGATAAAAAACGCCTACATCTCCCCAGCCCATGTCATCCGTGAGGATGAAAATAATATTGGGTTTGGAAGAAGCTGGATCGTCATCCCTGTTCGTTTCTTTCTGGCCACAACCCCAGGCGACGGTTCCCAATAAGATCAGGCATGGCAAAAGAAATGAGGACCGGTATCTATTACTAATATTCTTCATACTGGCTGAAAGATGTTATTAAGAATTTATATACGTATTTCAGGTGATCAATTCGCTTCATCCCGGGAATTCTCTGACGGAAGCCGGGCTCCCACGGAACTTTTCCACCGATCGAGCCTCTGCTTGAGCTCACGGACCAGCTCCGGCTTTTCATCCACCAGGTTTGACTGCTCTGCCATATCATCCGAGATATTATACAGCTCGGTATGGCCATCTTCATAAAACTCGATCAGCTTGTAATCTCCTCTTCGGATGGCACTTGAAGGTGATCCACCCTGATTGCCGTAGTGCGGATAGTGAAAATACAAGGGGCCCCTATCCATCCTTTTCCCCTGGAGCAGCGGCACCAGGCTTTTCCCATCCCGATGCTGCTCGGGTTGAAGCGGAAGTCCCGCCGCTTCCAAAATAGTGGGATAGAAGTCCATGCTGACGACCGGCTCCTGCGTGGCAGCCCCCGGGGTAGTTACGCCCGGCCATTTGATGATCATCGGTTCACGAATACCTCCTTCGTACATCCATCCCTTGCCGGCCCGCAGGGGCCTATTCGACGTCGGGTGCCCCTCTGAAGTGGAGAGTCCGCCATTATCAGAGAAGAAGATGACAATGGTATTCTCTTCGATTTCCCGTTCCCGAATACTGCGGATTACTTTCCCCACCGCCTGATCCATAGCCTCAACCATTCCGGCATATACCGCTGATTCCTGGATCAATCGTACTTTCCGATCTCCCTCCTGTCCCCATTTTTCCTCAAGGCCCAGCTCTTCCTTCTTTTCCTTGTATTTATCTATCAGATCCTTTCGAGCCTGCTGCGGGTTATGTACGGAGTAAAAGGACAGGTAGGCAAAAAAGGGCGCATCGCCGCTTTTTTTGATAAAATCGACCGTTTCCGCTGCCAGCCGATCCGGCAAGTGCTCACCGTTGGGTCCGTCAGAAAGACGTGGATTGTCATACGGTGAAAAATAGTTGTTGGGCTGTCCCTTGTGGTAACCGCCCTTGTTAACATCAAAACCCTGATTCTCCGGCCAGTATTTTTCCTCTCTTCCAAGGTGCCACTTCCCGGCAAAAAATGTACGGTATCCGTGCTGTTTTAGGGCCTCCGCTATGGTTTCTTCCTCCAGAGGCAAATAGGGCTGGTAGCGAGCAGGCAGCAGTGGTTTGTCCTGGGTCCAGTGTCCCTCTACCCTGTCCGGCTGGGGTGCCCCAAACCAATCCGTGGTATTCATGCGGCCGGGATTTTTACCGGCCATTATACTGGCTCGCGTTGGCGAGCATACCGGGCTGGCCGCATAGGCCTGCAGAAAACTCATGCCCTCTGCAGCCAGTGCATCAATATTCGGTGTTTCATAAAAAGTACTACCAAAACTGCCAATATCCTTCCATCCCAGATCATCCACCAGGAAAAAAACGATGTTGGGCCGGTCATTCTTTTCAGGCTGTGCCGTCATAACGCCGGGAACAGCAATTAACAGGAAAGTGCTTGCCACGGCCAGTGCAAACCATTTGAGTACCACAGGTTTGCACATATGCATTGAATATTGGTTATTCATAGGTACTGTTGTGAGTTTATTTGAGAGATGAAAGATAGGCAACCAGGTCAACCAGCTCCTGTTCGCTCATGCCGGCGACAAGATTATCGGGCATCAGGGAACGTTCTACCTGTTCCCTTCCCTTAACAGACGACTTTGCATAGGTAGAGGTATATCCTCCGGGCAGAAGCAAAACAATCTCTGAGGCAGTCTCACTTTGTATAATTCCTGTTATCTCGGTTTCATCATTCAGGGTCAGGGTATGTCCCTCATAACCAAAACTTATGCCGCTGCTGGGATTCAAAATAGCATCATACAACCCCTTCTTGGGCAATTTCGCTCCAATCTGGGACAGCGCAGGCCCAAAATTCGTCCCGGTACCGTTTACCCGGTGACAAATTTGACACGACTGCTGAAAAATTTTCCTGCCGCTGCCGGGTATCCCCGCCTTTTGTACCAGCTCCGAGGCAGGGGGCAGTTCAACAGCAGGAGGCGGGGACTCACCGGACAACTTCTTGGCGAGTTGCCGGACATCTCCCCTCCATGAATCCGAGAGTGCTTCAGCAGCGGCTGCACTGAGTGATTCGGGAAGCACTCCACTCTTAACCAGTTCAACCAGCCGCTGCTCTCCGCCCCAGGAAACACCCAGTGCTTTAACGGCCTGCCGGCGCTTGGTCAATGTATTCTGTGCATCCAGTGCAAAGACCTCAAGCATCGTGATGGATTGAGGTGTGGAGGTATTGCCAAGCACATCAAGGATATTCTGTTGGTCCTGGCCGTTACTGCTTGCCAGTGCAGCTCTGACAAGTGGTTCCCCCCCCTGGTTGAGCGCCAGGCGAGACGCCCTGATCCCGAGGCTGCTGTCGGGGTGGGATGTCATCATGGCAAGCAGTGCCTCTCCCTGGTCTTCCAGCTGAAATTTTTCAACCAGGTCCAGGTATTCCTGGCTCTTCCCTGCTGCTGTAAGAGCTTCGCGCAACTGCTCGCGCACCGTGGCTGACCGTTGTGCGGCGGAGGCATCCAGCTGTCTCAACGCCATAATATTGAGCCGCTGCTGGTCTGGCAGATCGGCCTTGAGAATACCAATCAATTCCTGCTCCTTTCGCGGACTATCATGAAAATGAAACGCCCTGAAGTACCTGCTTTTATCTTCTGTTGCAATGGAAGGATCCTGAATGACTGCTGTGAGCATGGGCAGGGCCGCAGCCGCCCGGGAGCGCCATATGATGTCCCGGCCAGCCGGAGTATTCCATGCTGTTCCCATCTCATCCGTCCAATGCTCAAAAAAGCGGTCCCATTGCCCTTTTGCACCAATGCCCAGTGCCTCCAGGTACCATCGGTCCCGGCCATCATGCTGCATCGCAAGCTTGGCCCACAGCGCCGGGGCTTCCGGAGCCTGGTTCTGATACAAGGCAATGGCTGCCTCGCGGCGTACTTCAGGGGCGGCATCCTGTACCAGGGCCGATACATACGGAATAATATCAATATCCAGCTGCCGGGCAGCACGAAGGCCGGTAATACGAATATCGGGATTATCATCCCCGAGGGCCTGCTCGATATACTGAATTCCTTTATCCTCCAGCTTGTTCAGCAGCCAAAGCGACCGAGCCCGGTACCGGCTGTTTTCCGATCTCCAGAGCGAAACGAGAGCACCTTCGGCTTCAGCCCCCCACTCGCGCAGCTTCAGCCAGGCACGTGCGCGCATATTCAAATTGGGATTTTTAAGAGCCTCCACTGCCGAAGCGGGGCTACTGAGATCAAAATCCGGTAACCGGTACGCTGCTCCCTCCGGCGCAATGCGAAAGATACGTCCCCGCTGCTGATCCCCCATTTGGTGCCCCCCCACGCCGGGATCATACCAGTCAGCTACAAAAATAGACCCATCCGGAGCCACCGTCACATCCGAGGGACGAAACCACTGGTCTCTGTTTCCCCTGAGGATATTTTCGATATGAGCTGAATAGCCCGCCCCTTCTTTTTTGACCGGGTACGAACGGATAACATTGGGGCCGGCATCCGCGTGAATCATCGCATTATCAAACACATCGGGTAGCAGATCACCTTCGTAAATGGCCATGCCTGTTGGCGATCCTGCCCCCGTCTGAAGCAGGTTTGGAATGGAACCCGGATCATGTTGATACCAATGCCGGCTGGGGATATCACCGGCCATGCCTGTTCTTCGTGTACGCCAACCGGCACCCGTCACTTCGTCGGTGTATCCATAGTTGCCATGCTCCATCACGTAATTAATGCGTACCCCCTTGTTGCCGTCGTCATCATTATCAGACTGCCAGAGGGTACCATAGGAATCGACGGCCACTTCGTAATTGTTTCGAAAATTATGCGCCAGGACTTCTACATTTCGCCCATCCAGGTCACTGCGGAAGACCATGCCCTGCCGATAGGGATTCCCTCCTGCTTTTATCTCATTTCCGTAAGGGTCGGTTACCGCATTTCCATCAGCATCCTTCAGTGTTTTCCCTTCATTGCCAAAGTTAAAATAAAGCCGCCCGTCGGGACCAAACACAAAAGCATGGACCGCGTGATCATGCTGCTCTCCCTGAATACCGCTAAACATGACCTCCTTCCGGTCTGCTTTATCATCTCCGTCCGTATCATAAAATACGTATACATAGGGACTTCGGGAAACAATCACCCGCTCATCGAGCACCATAATGCCCAGCGCTGCGTCAATGTCATTGCCCTGGTAAAATACCGTGCTGGTATCGGCCTTGCCATCGCCATTCGTATCCTCCAATATCATAATTCGATCTCCTTCTGCTCTCCTTGGATTATCCGGATTCAGCTTCGGCCGGTAGTTATAGCCCTCGGTTACCCAAACCCTGCCCTCGGCATCAATATCCATATTCGTTGGATTAACCAGCATATCTTCTGAGGCAAAAAGGGATGTTTCCAGGCCTTTCCGGGTTTCCAGTCCCGCCAGGGCATTTTTGGCACTGTGTTTCTCCCGGTCGCTGAGCTGCTCATAACGGCCCCCGTCCCGAGAGCATCCCCCTGAAATAATAATGATTGTCATTAACCATACGCCCCAGCCTAAGATCTTAGCGGAGCTACCTGCTGTTTTTCCCGAAACCGTATTTTTCATAATCCATATTTGGTAAAATTGATATTCAATACACTGTTAGCCGAACAGAAATATTTTTACTTCCGAGTCTCCCTTCCAAGCAACAGGCTGGCCGATTCAATCAATATCCAGAGCGTAAAGCCCAGAATAACAGCCCCCAGCCCAAACAGCAGTAGATTGGCTTCCGCATCCGCGTAGCCCGACCACTGGAAAACCACCTGCTCGGTCATCGCCCACAGCGTCATGCTCAGCAGAAAAATCATTGGTACCAGGGTATAGATAACCGGTCGGCCCTGTTTTCTGAGCCAAATGGTGATTAACAAAAAGCTGATGCCGGCAAGCAACTGGTTGGAGGTGCCAAAAAGCGGCCACAGAAGGTACCCGCCGGAACCGAGTCCCCGGGGGCCTTCCGGGAGCAGTACCAGCGCTGCACTCGACAATACGGCCACCGACGTGGTGACATGAACCCTGGTCAAGGCCTTAACCTGATAAATTCCGCCCAGTTCGGCAATAATATAACGCATCAGCCGTACCGAGCTGTCCAGGGTCGTGGCTGCAAAACTTACCACAATCACTGCAATAATGGTTCGGGCCGCCTCGGCCGGAATCCAAAGTCCGGTAGCCAGCTGTCCGGCCCCCTGAATAAATGCGTTGAGTCCGTTGGCGCCGGCATCAGAAAAAGAGGAGTAGGTAGAAGCAAAGGCTTCTCCACTGGAAAAGAAGGTCCCTACGGCCAGGATAGTGATCACAGCGAGAGCCCCCTCCCCGACGGCGCCCAGGTATCCCACAAAACGAGCATCGGGTTCCTTGTCAATCTGTTTGGAGGTCGTTCCCGAAGAAACCAGACCGTGAAATCCCGAAACAGCCCCGCAGGCGATAGTGATAAAAAGCAGCGGGAACCAGGTAACATCCCCCGCCCCCGTATTCTTTGCCGGGGCTGTAACTTCGGGTCCCAGCACAAACAAACCTGCATACAGAATTCCCAGTCCCAAAATAAGCTGTTGAGCATTGATGAAATCACGCGGCTGAAGAAGCTTCCATACCGGCAGCACCGAGGCGATATAGACGTAGATCATCAGTACAATAATCCAGATTAAAAAAGCCATCGAAGTACCGCTCAACCCAAGCCAGACGCTGCTCTCTGCCCCGCCAAAATAGCGTACCAGGTCTATTTGAAGGGCCGGCACATAGGAAGCCCAAACAGCCGTACCGTACATAATCACCAGCACCACCAGACTGGGTATAAGCATATTGCCCTGCCGCTTGTAGGTATAGTAACCGATCCAAACGGCCAGGGGTATCTGAATAAAGATGGAAAGCACACTCGCCGGGAATGAAATAAACAGGTTGGAGATTACCCATGCAAAAACCGCATTTACCATCAGTACCAGGATAAGGATGATAAACAAAAACAGAATGCGGGCCCGCTTGCCAATCAACGTATCGGCCAGGGTTCCGATGGAACGCCCTTCATGTCGAATAGACAGAACCAGAGTCCCCAGGTCATGAACACCGGCGGCAAAGATCGTCCCGACAGCCACCCACAACAGGGCCGGTGCCCAGCCCCAGTAGATAGCTATAGCCGGACCCACAATGGGCGCAGCTCCGGCAACTGACGTAAAATGATGCCCGAGGACAATCCACTTATTCGTAGGAACAAAATCCCGCCCGTCCTCCTGAGCATGGGCCGGAGTCTGGTACTGCGGGTCAAGCCGGTAAATCTTTTCTGCTATAAACTTCGAGTAAAATCGGTAGCCCAGAGCAAAGATGATCAGGGCGCCCAAGGCCAGCCAAATACTATTCATGGATGATACTGTATTATTACATCTTCAGTTCACGGATGAAAAAAACCTTCCGTCTGCCATAACGGAAGGACATTTCATTGCTATTCATGTTCCAAAACCTGCCCGTCCTTTTGCAGCTGCCTGCGGAGCCTGGAGTAGTCCACCTGCTGCACCGCGACCTGGTCCTCCACTGCGATGGCGGCAGCCGTAGCGGCAGACTGCCCCAATACCATAAACACCGGCTCCATGCGGATCGACCCGAAGGCGATATGGGAGGCCGACAGTGCCACCGGCACCAGCAGGTTGCTCGCCTGGTCGGCCTTAGGCGTCAGCGAACGGTAAGAGATGGGATAGGGTGGGTAGCCGTGCACCTGGATGTCCCCTTCGTTCTTCACCATCCCCCCGGTTATTATTCGCTGGATATGATGGGAGTCCATCCCGTAGGCGGCCATGCCGATGCTGTCGGGGACCACTTCCGTCCCGGTTACATTAGACTGGGTCATAACATATTCCCCTTCCATCCGCCGGGCTTCGCGCACATACAGCTGCGGGGTAAAATGATCGTTTTTAAGAAACTCATCTTTGGGATACCCCCAGTCGGCAATAAATGACTGCAGCTGCTCGGGCACCCGCGGGTCGGTTTTATAAAAATACAACAGTCCCTTGGTATAATTCTCATGGACCTGGATAATCTCCCGGCGCTGCTCGTAGCTGGCCTCGGGGTATTGGTGGTTCCTCCCGATCATGTCGGTGGAAAAGCCTCCCCGATTGTTGACATCGGTCTTGCGGTTCGGCATCCGGGTCCAGATAAAATAGTCGTTGATGTCCCGGTGCTCGGGCTGGGCCTCAAACAGGCGCGCCAGCAGCTCGTAGCGGGTAGAATCGTAGTCGGCCGGCCGGGTGATCGGGATGCGGTTGTCGGGGTCGTCGGTCAGGGTGAGACGAAAATTGTAGGCCTGCACTTTCTCATCGCCGGTCCCGTTGGAGGCCAGCGTGTCTGAGCTGATGCCCCACAGCAGCCCGCTGTCAGGATTACCCTTTTCCCTGTACGGATCTACTCCATCCGGAAACTGGTGACGGTTGCGGGGGACCCGGCTGAAGTAGTCCACCTTGACCGAGTCAATATCATCCGGCAGGCCCTCGGGATACAGCTGCACCCCGTTGAGCGATTCGTCGTAGGTATCCGAGGATTCCCGTCCCACCTCATAGGAAACCCCTGCCGCGGCCATCAAGTCCCCCTCGTAGGTGGCATCCAGAAATACTTTCCCCTCAAAGGTGCGCCCGCTTTCCATGGTGATTCGGCTAATGGTCCCATCCTTCTTCTGCACGCCCCCCTCCCGCTGCAGGCGCTCCCCGCGGGCCAGGTCAATCTCTTCGGCGGCCATCATCTCCTTGTACACCTGCAGGGCCGCGGAAGGCTCAAAGGTCCACATTGCCTTCTCCCCCTCGTCTGTGCGGCCCTGCTGGTCGCCCAGGTACTCCTCCCGGCTCTGCCCGTGCCAGTGGGACGGGTTCTCGTAGTAGCTGTGAATGTTCTCGTAGAATTCGCGGGCGATGCCCCCGATGGCAAACTTGTTCCCGATGTCGGTAGCTCCCAGTCCCCCGGTGGTAAGGCCGCCGATGCGCTGGCCAGGCTCGATCAGCACCACCGATTTGTCCATGCGGGAGCTTTGGATGGCCGCCGCTACCCCTGCCGAAGTGCCACCGTAGATGACGATGTCATAGGAAGAAGTGGTCTCCGGCCCTTCGGGCTCCTCCTGGCCACAGGCCGCTGCCATGGCTATTAAAAAGGGGGCGATGATCAGTAACATAAAGCGCTGCGTGGTGAATATCATAAGCGTTGATCTCCGGTTCCTGTACGTTTATGGTTATGGGGTATTGCAGCACAGCCTGTTGAGCCGTTGCATATCCCTCTTCTACCCATTCGGCCAGTGGGTTTCAATGCCTTGTGAGCGAATAAACGCCTGAAAATCGGCCAGCATGGATCGGTCCTCACGAACGGCACGCGGAGGCACATCGTGCTCCAGGGCATAGCGCGTCAACAGTCCCGCTGCTTCCCCGATACTCCACTCGACCGGGTGCAGGCGGTAGCAGCCGTTGGTAATATGGGTGGTGCCGATGTTTTTATTGGCGGGAAGCAGGTTGGTCATTCGCCGGGGCAGCAGGGATCCCAGCGGAATTTGGAACGGCAGCGAGGCAAAATCAATGTAGTTGTCTCCGCCGCTGCTCGGATGCAGGTCGATATGATAGTAGCCAACCCCCACGCTGTCATAAAAGTCAGAGGCTGTGACCTCTGACTGCTCCTGTCCCGTAACCATCGCCCGCTGCTCTTTGCCCACATGCTCCTCCAGTACGGTAAATGCAGCCTTGATGCGACGTGATTCGCGTACATACGGATATTTGGCCAGCCCGTCGTCGGTTCCCATGATGTCAGGGCGCAGTCGCAGGCCCGGCCATCCTTCTCCGCCGTCGGGTCGGGGCACTTCCGTCTGCAGCCAGTACAACAGGGAGAGGCTCAGCTGCTTGGACTGCTGTATATGCTTCTCAAATGTGTCATCAGAAACGTCGACCAAATTCCCCCCCATGTAGTCATTCTGCGGCCAGTTGACTACGGTTATGCCCCCGTCATAGGCTCCGGCCTCAAAATTAGCCGGATTAATGATCCGGCGGTACTTCCAAAGATTCAGTTTATCGCCCGTTGGCCTGCCCTCCGGATGAAATCCCAGCTCCCGGGGCTGGAGCGTCGAGGGGTTGGGATAGGTAAGGTCCAGCAGTTTTTCCGGCCACGGCGGGCTGACATCAGGTACATGTTGTCGCCAGAAATCGTAACGATCCGGTTGAGCAATGGTGTGGTCTTCACCGGGCACATAATCCATCGCAAAGCAATAGGTAAACGCCTGCTGGTTGGCCGCACTCCCCTCTTCCGGAGCGTGCAGCTCCCCCGTTTCCGCCCGGGACTCTGCACCCGTAACATATTCCGTACCGGTCAATGGCAACAGGTCACCAAGCTCCGTGGCGTCAATGAAGTAGGGGGCTTCCAGTATGATGGTCTCCCCGCTCCGTCTGTCGGTAGCTTCAAGGGCAGTAACCCGATCGCCCGCCACATCTGCCCCCGTTATTTTATGTTCCAGCAACAGATTCAGCTGTCGCCGGCTCTGGTAGGGGGCCAGCATCTGGCGCAGCACCGCCAGGGCCACCCGCGGTTCGTGGCACAGCCGCGATACAGCCCCATCGCCCGGGTTTAAATGCCTGCGGGCCCTGGCCTCCGGCTTCATCGGGTAATGCTGCTTGTAATAAGCCCGGATGCCGTCGCGGAGGGTGCGATAACTTTGCGGGGCCCCGTGGCTTTCTATCCACTGATGCTCATCCGGCGGCACCCCCTGCTGGGTCAACTGCCCGCCAATCCAGTCGGTTTCCTCGGTCATTACTACCGAGAGTCCATTGCGCAGGCATGCCAGGGCCGCAGCGATGCCCCCCAACCCTCCGCCGGCAATAACAACATCAGAGTTATATCCTTCCCGCAGACTGCTGCTAGTTCTAACACTTCCTCTTTGCCGAGACACCGACAGAGCGCCGGCTCCCGAGGCCGCAATGGTACCTGCAGTCGTCAGCAGTTGTAAAAAATCTTTGCGATTCATCATAAATGAATTTCGGCAATAATAACACAGATACCTCAAGAGCTCCATCCGTTTGATGAGCTCCCAAGGTATCATCTGCTATGTTAGAATGATGATTAAAGCTTTTTTGTCTGCTTTCAGCCAGGTATGTACTCCAGAACAGAAAAAGGATCTCCGGAGGAAGTGAGGGCAAAAGATCGGCATTTCGCTATATTCCTCCCCTTCCCGATGCAGCTAAAAACAGATTAACCTGTTATTCATTGAGTGCCGCGATGCAGTCAATCTCCACCAGCGAATCGCCCGGCACGCCCCCGTAGGTCGCAACCGTCGTGCGCACCGGCGGGTTATCTCCAAAACG
>NZ_FXTH01000003.1 GCF_900182555.1 Fodinibius sediminis
TGGCAAAACAACAATCAGGTCGCCAAAGACGTTATGCAATCGGCTGAATCTGATATTGGATTAACCGATGAACAACCAGCTCCGGAAGAGCCAAACTCAGATGAGATCAACCTGACAACTAAAACCAACTTCTAACGGCTGACTGTCAGATCAAGTCGTGGCTATTACAATTTACACCTCATGAAATTGAAACGATCTGTGTGATCCTCACAGTGTTTATAGATAAAATGGGATTTCAACTTCATATAACTGGCTACTTAATCTCCAACTCCCCTTTCAACGGCGATGCCTCATACATTTCTTTTGGATCCGCCAAAGGCAAAATAGCCTCCGAGAGAATATTTCCCTCTGATTTTGCTACTAACGCTCCTCGAGTGGTGGAAAGGGCAATACTAAGAAGTGTAATGGCAAGGTTTTTTGGTAAGACGAAATGCCCGTCATCATTTATTAACTCATCCATATTGGACAAGCTGTAAATGGTACGTGTTGAAATATAGCCTAACTCTAATGGATTATCTTTACCAATTTGAGCGGTCACCTTAAATTTAATGGCAAAGGTGCCTGCTTCAAGATCAGCTTTATGCTCAAATTGTAATTTGAATCCAAGCTCTCTTAAATCAATATCATGTTCGGGACCTTCGTAATCATATATATATTCTAAAATCTCAAAAGCCTCAAGACCAAAGTTGATTGAGATCCCTTGTTTCTCTTCTTCACTCATAATCAATTAACAAGTTCCAATTCACCTTGAGATGGAATCACATATTCTGATTCACCTTCTTGATCTTCATAGCTCAAACGATTACCAGTTGAAATATCAAATACTCTACTGCGATTAGATTCATCTTTTGAGTCACTTACCCTTTCTCTTTCCAATCGGTAGGACTTGTTAAGAGCTGATTGCTGAATCTTAAAATGGGTGGCGATATTTCGGATTACCTTCTTAGACATCCGCTTTTTATAATTCAGTATTTCAGAGATATAGCTTTTTCCTACACCTGCTATTTCTGCAAGCTCTGTTTGATTAAGACCATGCTCATCCATAAAAGCTTTTATAAGCTCTACTGGATCAAGCTCGGGGCCGAGTGGATGTTTTCTATCCCAATCTTCAATAAGAAGGGTGAGCAGTTCAATTTCATCCTCTTTGGCTTCTGCGTTATCTGAAAAAACCAACTCCTCAAGAGCATCACAGTATTCTTTGTACTGCTCTTCGGATTTTATGACCGTGTATTTTAGTTGTTCCATTTCGGTAGCCATATTCAGTATTTTTCTATCGTGTATTGCTTGCCCTCAGCGCAAAGTTTGTCATATTCTGCATGTGTCCCTATCCATAGAACGAACAGATGGACCATATTTTTGCCAAACTGATATTTACACAATATTCGATATTTGTTCCCTCCCACATTAAATATTACCCTGTTTGTTCCTTTACCTAACAAGTCTGCTGTGGGGAAAGATGTTATTATATCATTTGCAGTTTCCCAGTTGTCAATCTCATTTACCATTCTCAGCCACCTGTTAAAGGAACTGATGGATGACGCATGCTGCCTGGCAAAAGCTTTTACTGTTTTAGCCTTTATTAAGTGTACTTTCATTTATGTAACGAACCAAAGGTACAAAATAGTTCGCAATTTGCGAACATTTATTGCCATTGAGGTTTTTGCTTGCCAACTCGCTTCTGACTGATATAGATACTCCTGAAATCCAATAAAGGTATCACGGATCGAATGTATATCACCACGCTCAAGCTTGGTTACAAGCCCCTCCTCCATATGATAAAGGGTTCGGCGGTATATACCCTCGTCCAGAGCTTCTGAGGTTCTAAGTATGCTCCATGTCTTTTAAAACATTTATGGCGTTATTTATTTTTTCCCCTGAAACATACCTGTGCACAATTTTGTATACATTTGCTCATAGTTGTATGCGTTTTTGTACGCTCCATAATAGATTTCTCATCTACGCTATTTAATCTTTGGCAGTTCTTTCAAGGCTAAAAACTATGGGCGTATCGGGGTTCCGTCACGATTCCGGATCTGGGTCCATTCGTTCAGTTGTTGATCAGGAATAGGATAGTTAGCGGCAGCCTCCTCATCAATATCGACCCCTAAACCCGGGGCTTCATTAACGTGCATATAGCCATTCTCCACCCGGGGGATACCTGAAAAGACCTCCTGCATCTGTTCGCTGGGGTCGCGAACCATGTGCGCGGCTTCCTGAATACCGAAGTTCCACACCGCCAGGTCAATATGAGCATTGGCCGCATGGCCCACCGGCGAGACGTCGCCCGGCCCATGCCAGGCAGTACGTACGTTAAACCATTCTCCAAGGCGGGCTACCTTCATGGCCGGGGTAATTCCGCCAATTTGAGAAATATGGATCCGGATAAAATCAAACCAGCGGTTGCTCATCGGCCGCAGCCACTCATGGGGATTATTCAGTAACTCACCCATGGCGATAGGTACGGAGGTCTTGGCACGAAGTTGCTTAAAATAATCCATATTCTCCGGAGAAAGCGGATCTTCAATAAAAAACGGCCGATATTGCTCAAGATCCTGCAACAGGTTGATGGCGTCTATGGGCTGAATCCGCTCGTGGATATCGTGGAGTAGTTCTACGTCGTTACCCACCTCCTCGCGCACCTTGGCAAAAAGTTCCCGCGCTCCCCTCAAATAAGCCTGAGGGTCTATAAATTGATCCCTTTCCATCCCAAAACCGGCTTCTTTAAAGTCGGCTTTGCTCGCAAGCGTACTTGAGCCATACCCTCCCCATTGTATACGGACATGACGATATCCCTGGTCCATATACCCTTTAACATTTTCAATGACCTCCTCGATGGTGTCCGCTCCCGCATGCGTATAAGTATCCACTGCGAATCGGACTTTGCCACCCAGCAGTTCATAGACCGGCATGTTGGCGCGTTTGCCTTTAATATCCCACAGGGCCTGGTCGAGGCCGCTCAAAGCATTGTTGAGCACCGGCCCGTTGCGCCAGTAGGAACTCTGGTAGGCCATCTGCCAGATGTTCTCAATGTTATTTACATTCATCCCCACGCACAAATCATGCAAATAATCGTCCACTGCTGATACTACTGGCCGGGCTCGCTGGCGAAAGGTGGCGCACCCCAGTCCATACAGACCTGGTTCACTGGTTTCCACCTTCACCACGATCAGCTCGATTCCCTCCGGGGCGGTGGCAATCGCTTTCACATTTGTTATTTCCAGTGGAGGCAGCCCGTTGGTGGCCTGTGTGTATTTCTCCTCATTTTTGTTCCACGAGTCATTTTTCAAGGAGAAACCTCCCAATGCACCTGCGGATAATCCCATACTCATGTTTTTAATAGCATCTCGTCGGTCCATAATAAGGTCTCTTTATTTTATTATTAAAATTGGATTTAATTGTTGTTTCTGGAATTACTGTTCGATAAACGATTGCTCACTCCATTAGATGGCAGGCATAGGGGTAAGCACTTGGCAGGGGGTCATATTTACCTTTACCAAGCTGTACAAGTTAATCGGCGCACGCATCTATATTAAGCCGTTTGCCGCTTCCAACTAATTGTATCGAAACGGTCAGGCCACTGCTGCTGCCCTCTTTCCCCGAGGAGGAATGCCCTGCCCGTGTCTCCAACCCCCATTCCCTCCTGGTAAAGAGGCAGGGGGGGCGGATGCATTACAATTACTGCCCTATTTTTAATAAGTAAGCGCCTTATGTTACCCTCCCGGCAACTCATCTTGAACGCTGCCCCTTTGTCAACGTACTGTCGGCAGCTCCTGCCGCGTCGCGCTCCCAGCCGGTATCGATATACAACTCTGTGAGTTTCTCCTGCAGTTTATCCACGCCCTCAGCGGTCACATTGGTCTGCCAGATGTAGAGGGAGGTCAGGCTTGTACTTTTTTGCAACTGTTGTATTCCCTCATCACTCACTTCGGTCTGGTAGGCGTTCAGGTATTCCAGGTGTTCCAGGGTACTGACGATCGTCATTGCGCTGTCGGTGATGGCCGTCCGCTCCAAATTCAACCTTGTCAGATTGGTAAAGTCGGCCAGTGGAGCCAGATCCTTGTCCCTGACCTTGCTTTCAGCTAAATCCAGCCAGGTGACCTGTTCGGAAATCGGGGTTAGTGCTTGCAGGTCAACACTGTCTTCATCCGGTGGATATTTCACCTGCAGAAAATTGGTTTCCCGGGCGATGGGAGAAATTTTAATCCCTCGCCGTTGCAGATTGTTGATAATAGCCGTATCCGCTTTGGCCACCTCGGTTTTGGCCAGGTAGCTCCTTCCCTCTCCCGTCAGCTTCTTGAGGGCTTCCGAGATACCTTCCGGTACCTGCATCTCGGATATGGCCAGGTCCATCGGAGCCCCCTCGTCTATCCACCAGGAAATCAGGTCAACCTGGTCGCTCGTCAGCTGGCGTTTTCCCTCTGGCGGCATATGGTCATCAGCGGCTTCGGGGAGCAGCAGGCGGTGCACCAGGTCACTGCTGTCGGCACTGCCCGCTTTTAACGGCGGACCACTTTCTCCGCCTTCCATCAGCTTTTCGTAGGTAGTAAGCAGCAATTCTCCCTTTTTCTTTTCGGGATTATGGCAGCTCACGCAGCGAGTATCCAGGATGGGATGGATCACATCCTTAAAAACCCTTGCCGAATCAAGATTTTCAATCTTTGGTATTCCCCTTTCCTGCCGGGGCGGCAATCCTGTTACTGTTCGAAGCGGCTCAGGCATATACTGGACCAGATAACCCGATCCGTGGGTTAATGACCCTCCATAATGCCCCGCTCCCATCAGGCAAAGCACCATCGCCACAAGCAATGCTGTATAGACGTTCTTCAGGTTCCGATTTTTGTAGTACCACCGGCGCAATACAAAAGCAGCGAAGGAGAACAGCGTTACCGCTATGCCCAGCCACATGTGTATAGATAGAGCCTCCTCCCCATATCCCCCGTCCATGGAAAGAAAATAGCCGGTGCCCGCCGCACCGATCGCGCTAAGTCCGCCCGCCAGCAGGGAAAAAGACACTGCACCGCCAAGATCCCTGTATCGCTCAGATCGCCCGAATAGCTCAAACAGAAAGGCCAGCAACAGGAAGCCGATCGGCAGATGTACCAACAGGGGATGAAACCGCCCGACAAACAACACAATATCAGCGGGACCGCCATCAGAAGCGGCGGACTGCACCGCCACCGCAACAGCGGGTTCAGCATACCCGCCATAGATAGCGGCTGCTGCCAACTCCCCTCCGCCCCATAGCAGTGCGATCAATACTATTCCAATACCGCTGTATCTCAACATATGCAAACTCCGAATTTCACTATTCATCCAATTTCCTTCACAGAATATCTTTTATCCACTCACCTAAACGCATGCCTCTTTTCTATCACTTCTCAGATTGTACGGCAGGTTGGCTGATGCGGGTAACTGCCATTTAATGTAATATACTGTCAGACCCTTTGCAGCACAATTGTATAAGATTATCCGGTGTTCCACTGGCAGACATTGATATTTTTATCTTCTTCATTTACGCCCTCATCATGAGAATCCTTAAAAATGGATATATCCTGAACTATCAGCTAGCTACAACTGCCCGTCGTCATATTTTTCTTACTACTCATTTGAACATAACAGCTCATCATGGTATCGCCGGCCAAAGCCTGACGAAAAACCTGATTCCCTAGGCCAGGATATCCTCCACCACCTGCCCATGTACATCGGTCAGGCGGAACCGACGTCCCTGGTGCTTGTAGGTCAATTTTTCGTGATCAATACCCATCAGGTGCAGAATGGTGGCCTGTATGTCATGAATATGCACCGGGTTCTCCAATATGTTATATCCGAATTCATCGGTTTTGCCATACTCAAATCCTGCCTTAACGCCTGCACCGGCCATCCACATGGTAAAACAGCGCGGATGGTGATCCCGCCCGTACGTCTGTTTGCTTAGCTCACCCTGGCAGTAGGAGGTCCGTCCAAACTCACCGCCCCAAACCACCAGCGTTTCATCGAGCAGCCCCCGCTGTTTCAGGTCTTTGATCAGCGCCGCCGAGGCCTGGTCGATATCCTTGCACTGCAGGGGCAGCTGTTCCGGTATCCCATTGTGCTGGTCCCATCCCATATGATAGAGCTGGATAAACTTCACATCACGTTCAGCCAGCCTGCGTGCCAGCAGGCAGTTCGCTGCATAGGTTCCCGGTTTTTTGGCATCTTCTCCATACATATCAAACACCCAGTCGGGTTCGTCAGACAGATCCATTGTTTCCGGCACGGAGGTCTGCATCCGATAGGCCATCTCGTACTGGCTGATACGAGAAGTGATCTCCGGATCCCCAAACCGGTTCAGGTGCAGCTGGTTCAGATCCTTCAGCTTGCTGAGCATGTTGCGGCGACTCATCTTGTTCACCCCCGGGGGGTTATTCAGATTCAGTACCGGGTCTTTACCCGACCGAAATTGTACGCCCTGGTGCAGGGAAGGCAGAAAACCATTGCCCCACAACCGCGAATACAGCGGCTGATCAAACGGGCGGCCCGAGCCGCGCGAAATGAGCACGCTGAAGGCCGGCAGATTCTCGTTATCGGAGCCCAGCCCGTAGCTTATCCATGACCCCATGCTGGGGCGCCCCGCCTGCTGGGATCCAGTCTGAATAAACGTAATAGCCGGGTCATGGTTGATGGCATCCGTATAGACGGATTTGATAAAACACAACTCATCGACAACCTCGGCGGTATGGGGCATTAGCTCACTTACGTAGATGCCGCTGTCTCCATGACGTTTAAAATCGTAATGCGAACCAGCCAGCGGAAACCCATCCTGGTTGGCGGTCATCCCGGTGAGCCGCTGGTCTCCGCGGACGGAGGGCGGCAAGTCATCCCCGTGCAACTCGCGCAGCCTGGGCTTGTAGTCAAACATATCCTGCTGGGAGGGGCCGCCGCTCTGGAACAGGTAGATAATGCGCTTGGCTTTTGGTATCAGATGGGGAGAATCCAGCATCCCGTCCAGCCCCTCCCCCTCCCTCGATACCATCGATTTGGGCAACAGTGATGCCAGCGCCGCAGCACCGAGGCCGAGACTGGTTTTGGAAAGGAAATGCCGCCGGTTCATGTTGTTATTCAGCTTGTCAATTTCTTTCTCGTTACCCATGATCCTACTCCTTGGTTATCGTTTCATCGAGATTGAGGATGGTGCTTGCTACAATCGTTCTGGCAGCCAGTTCCGGTTTTTCCAGGTTGCTGTCCAGCTGGTATTCTCCTACATTCAGCAGGCTGTCGGCCCTGCCGGGCTGGTGCTCAAACGCCTGCAGCTCCTGGCGATACAGCTCGGAGAGCAGTTTCACCTCCCTGCTTTCGGGCGACCGAGAGGTCGCCGCTTTAAAACCGAAGGAAATCTGGCTTTGCAGGCTGTCTCCGCCCTCTTTCATCATTCGCTGTGCAAGCAGCCGGGAGGCCTCCACAAACTGCGGATCATTCAGCGTAAACAGGGCTTGCAGCGGGGTACTGGTCTTACCCCGTTCTACCGAAGTATGGCTTCGCCCGGGCGTATCAAAGGTCGTCATGTAGGGCGGGGGAGACGTTCGTTTCCAGAACGTATACAGGCTCCGGCGATAGAGTGAATCACCCTGATCCTGCACATATTCCGTCAAATGCCGACCGGAAGTTTTCTCTTTCCACAAGCCTTCCGGCTGATAGGGCTTAACACTCGGCCCGCCCACCTTTTCGACCAGCAGTCCGCTGGCTGCCAGGGCGTTATCCCGGATCATCTCCGCCGACATGCGAAAACGCGGGCCGCGGGCCAGGTATTTATTCGAGGGATCCCGGGCCAGCTTCTCCTCGGTCATAACCGCTGACTGCCGGTAAGTCTCGGACATTACGAGCCT
The DNA here is from genome assembly GCF_900182555.1 of Fodinibius sediminis. Lineage (GTDB taxonomy): Bacteria > Bacteroidota > Rhodothermia > Balneolales > Balneolaceae > Fodinibius > Fodinibius sediminis. The sequence continues at coordinate 7,863 of NZ_FXTH01000003.1, forward strand.
CTTTTGCATCGCCTTCACATCCCACCCGCTCTCCCGGAAAGTCACCGCCAGCCAGTCCAGCAGCTTCGGATGGGAGGGCAGCGCCCCCTGGTTTCCAAAGTCACCCGGGGTATCCACAATGCCCTTTCCAAAATACATCTGCCAGTAGCGGTTCACAATCACGCGCGCCGTAAGCGGATTTTCATCGCTTACGAGCCACTGAGCCAGTCCCAACCGATTTTTCGGCAGGTCATCGGGAAAACTCATCACACTTTCAGGTACATTGGCCTTCACTTTTTCGCCCCGGTTGTCGTACAGGCCGCGCTTAAGCACATAGGTATCCCGCTTCTTGATGCGTTCCCCCATCACCATAACTTCGCGGAGCGTATCGGTGAGTTGGCTTTTGCGCACCCGCAGCCCCTGGAGCTTGTCAACACGCTGGCTGTACTCGGGGTCATGATGGAGCAGGTAATGGTCGAGCAGCACCTGCCGCTGGTACGCACTGCGCAGCTCCGGGGCCTGCGCCATCAGTTCCGGCAGTTGCCGGCTGCCCGAAAGGGCCCATACCTCGGCCCGGCTTAACCGGCGATTGTAAATCTTCAGCTCATCCAGTTTCAGCCCTTTGTACGCAATCTTTTCAAACGAACTCCGCTCTCCTATCAAAAAGGGCTGTGAGGGATACGTCTCCTCTTCCTCCCCGATAATGATGTTCTTGAACAGGTTGTTCTGGAGGGTGTTCGTTTCCCACTCCTTCCCGTTTACATATACCCGTATGCCCTCGGCCCGGCTTGATCCGTCATAGGTGACACTCACATGGCTCCACTTGTCGAGAGGCAGGGCCTGCGGGGTTTTCACCTGAACGGCGTTGTAAGGCCAGCCGTGCATCAAGCGCACGGAAATTTTGTTTTCAAGAAGGGACATGTCATAACCGCGGTAGCCGATAAAAATATTCCCGGTTTTCACCAAAACAGGCGCCTCCGATCCGCTGGCAGTATCGGATGGGTTCACCCACAGGCTAAAGGAGAACGGATCGGTACGCTCGAAAGAGGCAAGCTCTCCCAAATTAATAGAATTGCCTTTTTCAAACTCAAGTGCTTCTCCAAATTTACCGTCCACTTCGGGCAGTTCTCCTCTTACATTCCCATCTAAGGAGTCGCTGGTCCGGTTCATGACTTTGCCATCCGATATTTCATTAAAATCGAGGTGGGCCACCAACCCTTCGGCTCCGGGAGCAAACGGACGGGGCGACTGCTGACGATCCTGCCATAGGTTGAAGTCTGCGGTTTTTTCGGACTTTAGCTGTGCTACCTTCTGCTCCTGCTTGTTTATAGCGGCATCGAGGTACTGAATTTGCTGCTCGGCGGCACTATCGGGCAAAAGGATGGTGGGACCGGAGGCACCGACATTGGGAATTTGCCCGGCCTCGTTGACATTGTTGAAGAACGCCGAGAACTGGAAATACTCTTTCTGGGAAATGGGGTCATATTTGTGATCATGGCACCGGGCGCACTCCATGGTTAATCCCAAAAAAGCCGTAGAGGTAGTGTTAGCCCGGTCCACCACATATTCCACGCGGTACTCTTCGCCCACGATACCCCCCTCTTGATTTTGCATGTGAACCCGGTTAAAACCGGTAGCCAGCTTCTGTTTACGTGTGGCATCCGGCAGCAGATCTCCCGCAATCTGCCAGGTCGTAAACTGGTCGAAGGGCATATTCTTGTTAAATGCATCAATTACCCAGTCTCTCCACGGCCACATGTGGTTGGGACCGTCATCCTGGTAACCGTGCGTGTCAGCATAACGCGCCACGTCCAGCCACTCGGTGGCCATGCGTTCCCCATAGGCCCTGGAGGCCAACAGGCGGTCAACGACCTTCTCGTAGGCATCTTCTGAACTATCAGCAACAAAATCATTTACTTCCTCTACAGTTGGTGGTAGCCCTGTCAGGTCAAACGAAACCCGGCGGATCAGTTTTTCTTTGGAGGCCCGGGGAGAAGGACGCATGCCTTTCTCCTTCATCCTGGCAAGTACAAAATAGTCAATCGGATTTTGGGGCCAGTTCTGATCCTCCACTTCCGGCACCTCCGGCTTTTCGGGTGGAATAAAGGACCAGTGCTTTTGGTATTCCGCACCCTGTTCGATCCACTTTTTCAGGATGGCAACTTCCCGGTCACTGATGGTTAAATTAGATTCCGGGGGCGGCATCCTGAATTCAGGATCATCCGAAGAAATACGCTTGTAGAGTTCACTGTGATGGGGCTTTCCGGGTACCACGGCATGACGGACTTCTTCATCCTTTTCGCCAAGGGCGGCATAGGCCTTTTCTTCGGTATGGAGCTGGAGGTCCGCTTTTACAGCCTCTTCATCCGGTCCATGGCAGGCAAAACAGCGGTCCGAAAGGATCGGCTTTACATCGAAATTAAAATCTATTTTTTCCGGTATCGGCTTTCCCTTTCCCGTATACTCATTGCCAGAACGGCAACCGGCAGCAACCGTCAATAAAATAAAAAGAAAAGCTCCAGCAATACTACGTTGCTTCCCTGTTAGAACTACTAATCGGCCCATCCCATTTATTGTTATCTTAATATTGCGGGGCAGGGAGTTCCTCTATCTTTATCCCATTTCTATAATCCCAATCCCAGTTTCCACCAAATCATCTTTATCCCAATAATATCGCAGCCCGAATAGGAAACCACGCCTTTTTTCTTTTTACCCGGAAGATAAAAAGCATTAACAGGATAAAAGAATATACAACCTTATACTGTTTCTGTATATGGGTATGCTGGTTTACAATGATTAAGAAAATTACTGTCATCTGCAACCAGATTATCATCATGGCCGGTGAGACGCAACACGAAACGGAGCGTAACCGCCATCCGAAAGGCCATTTTCTTTTTCACTGCTCATAATGTAGACAGTGCCGCACTTCGATGCTGTCAGAATATTTTTGGATCGTCCAAAATGCATGCTCATTAAATCGTTGCCCGCCATTATGGTTGAACAATTCACGGGAAAAGTCGTCCGCTCCTATTGTTAATCAACCTTCCTCCCTTTCCCCTGGAAGTAGAAACAAGTCCTACGGATAGCTGGAAAAAATAACTACATATAAACCCAAGATTGTGGGTCATGGCCTCTCATTTCTAATTAGCAAATTATGCAGTGGAAAATTTGAATTATATAAAATTCAGCTTCACCACCAACGAAATAGACGAACATAAACGCAAGCGGATTAATACAACATCCGCAACCACCTATAACGACTTTAACAGAGTATATGATGAATACATCTCCTATCTCAACCCCAGTTATTAATTCCGTAGCTGTAATAGGAAACTATCTTCCGCGAAAGTGCGGCATAGCTACCTTCACCGCCGATATTGTTAAATCCCTGACCAAACACAATGAAGAACCAGAATGCAAAACCATTGCGATTAATGACAGGCCCGGGGGATATGACTATCCCGAAGAGGTATGTTTTGAAATTAATGAAAATGATCCGCAGGATTATCGTACCGCCGCCGAATACATCAATATCAATCAATTTGATATGGTGAGCCTGCAGCATGAATTCGGCATTTACGGCGGCGACCACGGGCAGTTTATTCTCGAGCTCCTGGAAGACCTCACCATGCCGGTGGTAACCACGCTGCATACGGTGTTGGTAGAACCTACCCGGGAACAGGCATGGGTCATGAACCGGTTGATTGAACTTTCCGACCGCCTGGTTGTCATGAGTGATACGGCCGTTAATATCCTGCATACCATCTACGATATTCCCCGAGAAGATATCACCCTGATCCCTCACGGCATCCCGGACGTTCCCTTTGTAGACCCCTGCTACTACAAGGAAAAGTTTGACCTTATCGACCGAAAAGTTCTCTTGACGTTTGGTCTTCTTTCTCAAAACAAGGGAATCGAATATGTTATCAAAGCACTGCCGGACGTTGTAGAAAAGGTCCCGGACCTCACCTATATCGTGCTGGGAGCGACCCATCCCAATATCCTGGAGGCAGAAGGGGAACAGTACCGCAACAAACTTAAAAAGCTGGTTCGAAAGTTAGACCTGGAAGACCATGTGAAATTTGAAAACAGGTTCGTACCATTCGATGAACTCTGTGAATACCTTTCGGCGGCGGACCTGTATATCACGCCCTATACCAAGGAAGAGCAGATAACATCCGGTACGTTAGCCTATGCTCTCGGAACCGGTAAAGCCGTTATCTCTACGCCCTACTGGTATGCCAAAGAGATGTTGTCGGATGGTCGTGGTCAGCTGGTGCCTTTTGAAGATGCACCCGCCATTACCGATGCAATGCTGGAGCTCTTTGAGGATGATGCTCAGCGCCACCAGATGAGGAAAAAGGCATATGACGATAACAGGGAAGCGAGATGGGAAGAAGTGGCCAATCAATATATCGCATCGTTCAAGGAAGTGAGGTTGGAGCATCGACAAAATCCGCAGCCCTCATTCCCGGCTCCAGCGACAGCAAATTCTATTGATGACATCGAGCTCCCCCCCCTGGCGTTTGATCATCTTTTATCGCTGACGGATGATACCGGTATACTACAGCATGCCCGGTATACCATTGCCAACCGGGATCACGGTTATTGTACCGACGACAATGCCCGGGCGCTTATCATGGCGATGCAGGCACTGCACACGCCCGGGGTTAACAGGATAGACAAGCCGCGGTTAAATACCCTGGCCGCCCGTTATCTTTCCTTTTTGCTGCACGCTTATAATCCCGACAACGGGCGATTCCGCAACTTTATGAGCTATTCCCGCCAATGGCTTGAATCATCCGGATCAGAAGATTCTCACGGGAGGGCGCTCTGGGCACTCGGAGAAACCATAAAGTTTTCCAAAAACGATTCCTATACGTCCCTCGCTTCTTCGCTCTTTATGAAGGCCGTAAAGGCGGCTGACTCATTTGAAGGAGTCAGGCCGATTTCTTTTGCCCTGGTTGGCATGGATGCCTATTTAGAAACATTTGCGGGCGACTCCAATGTACAAAACATTGGTTCAGACCTGGCTGAACGTCTCCTTAATGAATTCAGAGAGAATCAAGAAAAGAACTGGCCATGGCTTGAATCAACAATCTCGTATTCAAACGGCAAAGTCCCGGATGCCCTGATCACCTGGGGCCAGCGACTGGATAACCCGGAAATGGTCCGTACCGGATTGCGGGCCCTGGAATGGCTTCTAAACCAACAGACAGAAGACGGGCATATATCCATCATCGGAAACGAGGGATGGTTTGTTAAGGACAAGCATAAAGCACGGTTTGACCAGCAGGCGCTCGAGCTCCATGCATTGATTGAAGCCTGTATAACGGCGTACAATGCCAGCAACAAAGAGGACTGGCTGGAACGGGCGACCCAGTGCTTTAACTGGTTCCTGGGCCATAATGATTTGCATATGCCCCTCTACGATTCTACCGGCGGGTGCCGGGACGGCCTGGAGAGCACCAAGGTAAACCAGAATCAGGGTGCAGAATCCACCCTGGCGTGGCTGTTGTCTTTACTGACCATGTACCGTGTAACCAAAGAAAGTAAAGAGGACTCCGAGGTAGGTAGCATGGAAAAATCACTCATAAGCAAACGGTGAGGTCACCAATGCGCATCGCCATTTTATCCCCCATTGCATGGCGCACTCCCCCACGGCATTATGGCCCGTGGGAGAGTATTGCGTCGCACATAACCGAAGGATTGGTAGAACGGGGCCATGACGTTACCCTCTATGCTACAGCTGATTCTCTGACAAACGGCACCCTTAAATCAGTCTGTCCCCGGGGATATGAGGAGGACTCCGATATCATACCCAAAGTCTGGGAATCCCTGCATATTGCCAAAGCGTTTGAAGAAGCCGATCAATATGACATTGTTCATAACCATTTCGACTTTCTTCCGCTTACCTATTCCGGGATGACTGAGACCCCGCTGGTAACCACCATCCACGGCTTTTCATCGCCGGGCATCCTCCCCGTTTATGAAAAGTATGACGAGGAGGTCCACTATGTATCCATCAGTAATTCGGACAGAGCCTCGAGCCTGCATTATACCGGCACGGTGCATCATGGAATAGAGATTGACCATTTCCGATTCCGGCAACAGCCCGATGACTACCTGCTGTTTTTCGGTCGCATACACCCGGATAAGGGAGCCCACGATGCCATTAAAATAGCCCGGGAAAGTAACAGGCGTTTAGTTCTGGCCGGTATTATCCAGGATCAGGAGTACTTTGACGAACAGATCAAAGATGAAATTGACGGAAACCACATCGAATTCGTCGGCAGCGTGGGGCCCAAAAAAAGGAACAGCCTGTTGGGCAATGCTTCGGCGCTACTCCATCCCATCTACTTTGATGAGCCGTTCGGCTTGTCCGTCATCGAGTCGATGGCCTGCGGCACTCCCGTTATCGCCTACCATCGCGGCAGCATGCCCGAACTTATCGAAAACGGAACGAACGGCTTCCTGGCTGAGAATATTGAGGAAGCCGTGGAATCCGTAAACCGGCTGAAGACGATCAGCCGGAGCCAGTGCCGGCAGCACGTTGAACAGTTTTTTACGGTAGACCGGATGGTCGATGACTATGAACAGATTTATGAAAGCATTCTGGATAAAGAAGAAGGACGACAGACTGCACTTCTGAAATCCGATATCCAATAATGATAACCTGACATTTACGCATATGCCTGACCCTCTTGTCAAACGATATGAAGACAATCCCATCCTCACGCGAGATGATGTCCCCTATCCCGTTTCCACGGTCCACAATGCGGGGGTTGTCAAGCACGACGACCGATATATCATGCTTTTCCGGTCTCACCGCCATAACGGCCGTTCGATTATAGGCCGTGCCGACAGTGAGGATGGCATTCACTTTACGGTATCAGACAAACCCTTTTTAACCCCGTCAGAGCAGGGAAAATTTGCCCGGTACGAGGCCTTTGGGGTGGAAGACCTGCGCATCTGCCCATTTGAAGATCATTACCTGTTGTCGTACAGCGCTTATTCCGAGCACGGCGTTCGCATCGCCCTGGCCCGGACCGAAGATTTTGAGGAAGTCAAGCGTTTGGGATTTATTACCCAGGCGGATATGCGAAATGTAGTCGTATTTCCAGAAAAAATTGACGGTCGTTACGTGCGCCTGGATCGCCCGCATACCAACATTCAACCATGGTCTATATGGATTTCGTACTCCAAAGACCTGGAATACTGGGGCGATTCCGAAAGAATTATAGCTCCACTGCCCTACCATTGGGATGAAATGAAAGTAGGACCAGGGGCGCCGCCTATTAAAACGGACCGGGGGTGGCTGAATATCTATCATGGAGTCTTTGAAACCATGAACGGAGCCGTCTATCGGCTTGGAGCCGCATTGCATGAACTGGAAAACCCGTCTAATCTTGTCGGTATAGCCGATTCCTGGATACTGCAGCCGGAGGCCCCCTGGGAGATCAGCGGATATGTGCCCAATGTCGTATTCACTTGCGCTGCCGTACCCGAACCGGACGGCTCAGTAAAAATTTACTGGGGCGGTGCTGATACGGTCATGTGTATGGGTACCGCTCAAATAGAGGAACTGGTTCAACTTTGTATTGATCATCCGCGAACTAATTAACTGAGGTTTAGTTATGCATCGTTCAAAAAATGAACAACATTCTGAAACTATTTCCACCGCACTCAATGTGGATCGCAAAAGCCAGACGATAGAACGTGACAGTACCCGGGTTATTTGCCGGTTTCTAATGCATGGCGGTGATCCTGCCCGTGCCAAAAGTATCATCAATCGGATTTTCAAACTGGATCAGTCCGAAGTAAAACCCCTCCTGGATCATGTTCTTGAAGAATTTTCGGATCGACACCTGAATTTGCGACAAATACTGGATAACCATTACCGCCTGGTGCGCAACTATATCCCCGTCGAAGATGTCACCTGCCTGAGCAGAGAGCAGGAATTGCTTATCGGGGCCTACTTTTCCATGGAATATGCCATTGAGTCTGCTGCTTTATTCAATCCGTCCATTGTTCCCCACCCTGATCAAACGGGCGTTGAAAAAGGAAGCCTGCGCTTTATTATGAGTCTGCGCGCCGTTGGAGAAGGTCATATCTCCTCTATGGTTTTTCGCAGCGGTATCATTAGCCGGGAAGGAGAGCTAACCTTCGACCCACCCAGTTCGTATGTGGATACCCCGGAAGTGTTAAACCCTGTTTACTACCGCCACCTGTTTTATGTCAAACTCAGGGAAATGGGGACGTGCAATAGCGTTGCAGAATATATACTCGAAAAACTCCCCAAAGAATTTAGTCGCGAAGATCTTAAAAATGAAATAAAAGCATTAAGCGATGAACCCAAATTTCCTGAAAAGGAACAGCTCAAATGTTTTAAAGACATGCAAAGGCTGGCCGACTCAAACTATGAACTTAATTTTCATGAAGACCATGATCTTTCTGAACGGGTAATATTTCCGGTTTCCGAAGAAGAAAGCGGGGGTATCGAAGACGCGCGATTTGTACAGTTTCGGAAAGACAACGGGGAGCTTGTTTATTATGGGACCTACACCGCATACGACGGCAAAACCATCATGCCTCAGCTTATTGAAACCTATGATTTCAATCATTTCAAGATCAATACCCTGAACGGGAATGCCATTAAAAATAAAAACCTGGCACTGTTTCCGCGAAAGATCAACGATCAGTATGTGATGCTCTCTCGTCAGGACGGGGAAAACAACCATATCATGTTTTCCGACAGCATCTATTTTTGGCAACATTCCGAAATAATTCAGGAACCGATGGAACCCTGGGAATTAATACAGATCGGTAATTGCGGTTCCCCCATTGAAACCGAATACGGCTGGCTTGTACTAACCCATGGCGTGGGTCCCATACGCACCTATTCGATCGGTGCCATACTCCTTGACCTGGAAGATCCAACAAAAGTGATAGGCCGCCTTGAAGACCCGCTCCTGAGAGCGATGGAAGAAGAACGGATAGGATATGTACCCAACGTCGTATATACCTGTGGCGCCCTGAGGCATTACGACCGATTAATCATTCCCTATTCCATGTCGGATGTACAGCCGGCAATAGCAAGTGTCAAAATAAAAGAGCTGGTTGACGCAATGAAAAAAAGCTGACCTTCCATTCCCAACTAAAACCAATCATTCAAATAACTAACAATCCAATGTCAGATCCGAACGCCCCCCTAAACAAATCCCCCTTCAGTGACAAAGAGCTGGAACACTTTGAGAACCTGTTGCTTGAAGAACGCAACCAAACCAAAGAAGAGATCGAAAAAATAGATGAAAGGCTGGAAGAGCAGCATGCGCTGGAAGACGACCGTATTTCTTCTCATGATCACCATCCGGGAGATCTGGGCAGTGAAGAGGAGGAAAAAGAAACAGCTTTTCTTCTAAAAAAGAAGCAGCGTGACAAGCTGGATAAAATTGACGCCGCTCTCAAACGCATTGCGAACAATACCTATGGCGTGTGCGAAGAGACAGGGAAGAAGATCCGTAAAGAGCGCCTGGAAGTAATACCCTATGCACGATACAGCGTAGAGGCCAGCCGCACTGACAGCCCTGACAATCCCGGCCCGCTCGGCCAGACACCATCCTAGCCAGGGCAAATCGCATCCATGTTTTTTCCCTTCCGTTTCCCTGTCAGCTGGCTACAGCCTCTCCCCCGTTGACATGAATAACCTGCCCTGAAATGTAGGAGGCATCTTTTGAGGCCAGGAATACATAGGCCGGAGCCACTTCCGAGGGTTGTCCGGGTCGCCCCATATGAGTTGATTTTCCAAACTCAGCCACATGTTCTTCACCAAATGTAGCCGGGATTAGCGGGGTCCATATGGGTCCCGGAGCTACGGCATTTACATGGATTCCATCCGGAGCCAGGTCATCATTTAGTGATCGTGTAAAGCCTACAATAGCCCCTTTGGTTGCTCCATAATCGATTAAATATTTTCGGCCTTCGTATGCTACCACGCTGGTGGTATTGATTATGCTGTCGCCGGGCTCCATATATTTGACAGCAGCCTGGGTGATATAGAACATAGCCAGCACATTTGTTTGAAAGGTTCGCTCTGTTTTTTCCATGTCTAAATTCCTTATCCCCTGCTGTACATGCTGCTCCCCCTGCATTGTTAACCAACACATTCAAGCCCTCGAATTGACTGACTGTTTCCTCAACACATCGCCTGCAAAACTTTTTATCCCTAATATCTCCCCTGATAATCAAACATTGGCCCCCTTCGCTTTCAACCATTTCCTCTGTTTTCAAAGCATCGGCATCCTCCTCCAGATAGATAATGGCTACTTTTGCTCCTTCGCGGGCGTAATGAACAGCAACAGATCGTCCGATACCCGAGTCGCCCCCCGTAATCAGGGCTGTTTTTCCTTTTAATTTTCCGCTTCCCTTGTAGCTATCCCGGATGTACTCCGGGCGAGGATCCATCCGGAATGACTGGCCCGGCTGCGACTGCTCCTGCCTGGGTAGATTCTTCTTTTTTAAATTCTCTTTATCCATTTTATCTCCATAATCCTTGGTTCTGCATTTACCCCCCCAAGATATGCAACACCTCTCTTCTCTATTGTACTGTTGCATGTGAATTGTGTGTAATAAGGAACTGCAGCATGCAGAACTATTTGATGCCTGAATACGCCGGACCCATAGAGCTTCCATAGGTGAGCTGCCCAATACATTGTGCAGGATTTATTTCTCCACCAGACGACCAAGGTGCTACTAATCCCGGTACACACCGGCCCTGGTAATGATCCCATGGGTCCCCGCCGGGTGCTGCCCGGACCGGTATCCTCCTTTAATGCCTTTCATTATCCACCCGTGTCAGCATCACTGTTCTGACATCCATGACCTGGCGGCCCGGAATATCCAACGCTTTGAGTGTAAGCGTCCCCTGCCCCTCTTCCAGCCTGATCACTCCCAGTTCAAGCGGACGGAAATCCTTGACGTAAGACTCAACCCGTTCTACCCGGTCCTGCTTCCGGCCCCGCAGGGGAGGATCATGGGCCCGGGACACCTTGTGTACAAGACGGTGTGATTTGAATGATAATGAGATCACGCTCCCCCGGTCTTCCGGCGCACAAGTGTAGTAGACCTCAACCTTGTATCGACCGCCGGCACGCACGTCAACGTTCCAGGTTATGCTATCCCGCCTGCTGGTCCAGCCTGTAAAAAAGGAGGCATTCGGATAGCGGTTGGAACGCCGGATATTCCCGTGCGGCATCCCATCCCGGGCCGGCAGCTGGGTATACCTGAAGTCGGGATGACCTACCGGAAAAGGGCGTTCCTCATCCTCATCCAGCGCTGAAAGCACTTGTTTTTCCCACTTCCTGACTGCACGGGTCAACTTCCGGGTCAGCCCGGGATGCTGGTCAGAGCTGTCGTGCCGCTGGCCGCGGTCGCGCTTTATGTTGTACAGCCGGCCCCGGTGATCCAGCCGGTAGGTACTGTTGCGTACACTTGTCCGTCCATTCCAGTGAGAAAAAATCAGGCGGTTCTTCCGGGATCGCTGCTGTTTTAGCAGCAGGGGCGCCAGGCTAATCCCATCCGGCGGGTGAGCCGTCTGCAGCGCAACCCCTGCCAGGTCGGCCAGGGTTGGCAGCAGGTCAATAGCGGCAGAAATATCGAATATCCGGGTCCCGGCCGCTATTTTTCCCGGCCAGCGTATAAACAGCGGCGAGCGGATGCCCCCTTCGTCTGTCGATCCCTTCCGCCCGCGCATCCCTCCGTTCCAGCGCCAGCTGTTGGGCCCGTTATCGCTCATATAAACGACAATGGTGTTGTTGTCCAGGTCCAGCTGCCGTACTGTTTCCAGAATGCGGCCGACGTTCCAGTCGATGTTCTCAACCATCGCCAGTGCTGCCCGGCTGAATTCAGGATCTTCTTTCCCCGGATCACGGTGTCGCATGTCCAGTTTCTTATCTTCCAATTTGTTCCACCATCGGTCGGGCACCTGCATGGGAGAATGCGGCGTATTGTAGGGTACGTACAAAAAGAACGGCTCGTGCCGATGCTGCCGCATAAACGACAGGGCCTTATCAGTCAGATCGTTGGTAATATAGCCCTCGCCCTGTACTGCTTTGCCATTATGCTCCAGCAGCTGTGGACTGAAATAATCTCCCCAGTGCCCGGAAGCAAAACCGTAAAACTCATCAAACCCCCGCCCATTGGGATGATAGGGGTATTGCATTCCATTGTGCCATTTACCAAATATACCAGTTCTGTAGCCAGCCCGGCTGAAGACCTCGGCAATGGTCGTTTCATCCAAATCCAGCCGTTCGCCTCCTGCTGACGTGCTATAAACCCCGCCCCGGGGATGATACCGACCGGTCAGCAGTTCAGCACGTGTTGGCGAACATACCGGACTCACATAAAAATTTGAAAAGGAAGCCCCCGACGCTGCCAGCCTGTCGAGATGGGGCGTCTCAAGATTGGTATTCCCATGGTATCCCAGGTCTCCCCAGCCCTGATCGTCTGTAAGTATTACGATCACATTGGGTTGTTGGCCAGCTTGCTGCCCATAACAGCGCGAACGGAATCCGACAATCACCAGGAACAGGAGTACTATGGTTATCTTCGATCGTGATATATTCATCGTTATTGTCCTTCGCCGGGATTGCCCCTTCTTTTGGTTTAGACCTGTCGTTTGACGCATACAGCTCTTGTAAACCGGATACATCCGGACCTTATCACTACAAGCTGCCATACCTTCGTATAGATGAGGAATTACATCCATAAAGTCAACTTGCCGGAATCAAAACCAGCGGTTAACCGCATTCCGTTACGGTGGCTTCACAACGACGGGAAGCAGCGAGCCTGACATTCCTGAATGGTTTCCGGCAGGCCCTGTTGCTGCAGTTTCCCATCCCCATCCATGCCAGACACTACTTTCGCACAGATCATTAATAAAACTCCATCACCAGCCCAAGCCGCTGCCCCGGGATGCTGCTGAAATATGGGGGTTATGTACCAACACCAAGCAGGAGGTTTTCCTGTTGATAACCTTCCCGGAACAGCGTGGAAGCAAAACTGCCCCTGCCCCAAAAGGGTATGCAGGTACTATCCAAAGACACTGGGAGCCTTTCCCAAAGTCATTGGAAGCCTTTTCCAACGCCTTTGGAGGCCCTTTCCAACGCCTTTGGAAGCATAGTATTGCTGGTCACCGGGCCTGGGGCGCTGCGATGCAACATCATTATGGGGTTTTAAATCTCTCAATGGTTTATGGCAGGCATGAATGAGGTCCCTCTTATTGGGGGTTAAGTTCTCGCTAAAAGAATAAAAATTAGTATTATACTGTATGGTACGGAAAGGGATATGAGCAATGCACCAACCGACCGGTAACAAAACCGATCACAATTACTATTAAAGGAGGAAGAGAGCAATGGCACCCCAGGCAACACTGATCGTACACGGATATTCTGACTGTTCGAAATCATTTGTCAAACTCAAAGAACGGCTGAAAGAAAACCAGGTGGGAACTGTTGACACCATCCTGTACGGCGACTATGACTCCAGAGAAGACAACATCACCTTCAATGATGTCATTGACGGGCTGAACGATCAGCTGAAACAGAAAGGACTTATAGACAGTGACGGCAGGAAGAAGACAGACTTGAATGTGATTGTCCATTCTACCGGAGGATTGGTTATCCGGCATTGGATATGGCGCTATTACCATGACAACATAGCGGAGTGTCCCGTTAAACGGCTGATCATGCTGGCCCCAGCCAACTTTGGCTCGCCCCTGGCACACAGGGGCAAGTCGTTTCTGGGCAGGCTCGTAAAAGGGCGGTGGAAGATCGGCGATTTCCTTGAAGTGGGCCGCCGGCTGCTCAACGGCCTGGAACTGGCCAGCCCGTACCAATGGAAGATGGCCCACCGGGATCTCTTTACAACGGATGGTTCTTACTTCAACCGGGAGCAGATACAGCTGACCATCCTGGTGGGAATCAAGGATTATTCCGGCATCAGGGGATGGGTGAATAAACCCGGAACCGATGGGACGGTTGTGATTGCGGGAACCTCTCTTGATGCGATTAAACTGGGCCTTGATTTTTCTGATCCGAACACTCCTGTGCAATGGAAGGAAACCAAGACGGCCCATGATTTTTCCTTCGGAGTGCTTCCCGGTCTTGATCACGGCAGCATCGTAGGCAACTTCTCGGAAAAAGAAAGCCAAATCACAAAGCTTACCATGGAAGCCCTGCAGATTGAAGATGCGGAAGCGTTCAAGACGTACCAGCAGAAGCTGGAAGAGATCACCGCCGATACCTACGACTCCTATTCCGAGAAGGGCACCAATAATGAGTACAGTAAATTTCAGCAGTTCATCATTCATGCCATAGACGACCAGGGTGCCCCGGTCAAGGACTTTACCATCGAATTTTATATCTACAAGGCCGATAAAGCTGAAAACGAGGTGATTGACAAGGGAAAATACTTCAACAAGACCGAGGAAAAGCTATCGGAGGAATTTCAAGACGAAATGCTCTGCGAGATACATGCCAACAAGGAAGACTCAAGCTATCGCCGGCTACTGGTGAACCTGAAGAATATTTCTAAGCTGATGAAAAAAGCGGAAGAACAGCTGGGCCCCTTTGCCATCAGCATGAAAATATTCGTCCCAAGCATTGACCGGGGAATCGACTATGATCTCCGCCTGCTTCAAAATGTCGTTATCTATCGGTCCGATGCCACCCAAACAGACAAACCCTCCCTGTTTTTTGAGAATACCACCACCCTGATTGAGCTGGAGGTGAACCGACGAACCAGCTATGTCACCCTGAGTACGCATCCGAAAGACTAAGATGCCCGTTCCGACGGTCCCGGGATCAGGATGTTTCCTCATGACGCAGGCCGTCAACCCGGTCAATACGCCTGAGACCCGGGAAGCGGTGCAGCTCCGGGTAATCGCCCGCCTGGTCACGTTCGTCCAGCCAGGCCCGGATCCTCTTATTCGCTTTCTTATCAGCTACAAACAGCGATAGGGAAAAAGGGCCTTCGGACCCGACGTCATGGATGGACTTGTACCAGGAGCCGTCATCATCGACAAATATTTCCCCTTCTTTGGGCCAGATGCTGTTATCAATTTCCACGGCCAGCCACAGGTGCAGGTCCGCACCGAGCCCCTCAACCCAGCCGGAACAGGCGATGGAACTCTTCGTGACCTGATTTGGATGAGGTTCTGCAATTTCACCCGTCGCCCAGTCCAGAGATAAGATATCCCCTCTCCATCCGGCTTTGGGGATGAACGCACTTTCCTCCACGAGTTTATTGTATTGTATCACCGCATCATCGGAGCTTATCTTCTCCAGCTCCAGCAAGGTCTCCAGCCCCTCCAGCTTTGCATCACAGGCACGCGCTTCACTTAGTTTGGTGGCAATGTCGCGCGCTTTGTATAAGCCTGCAAATATCACCGATGACACCGAAAACAAAGCCGCGAGGGCAAAGAGAATGCGCCAGGTTACGGAATCCGGGCCAGATCCACCGAATACCTCCAGGAAGGAAGGGCCGCCGATGGCCGGTGAAGCTGTGAATACGGTGGCTAATCCGCTGCACCAGATGTTCAGTGTAGTGAGCCTCGTCCCTTTTGGCTCCAGCTTATGTACGAAGGCCTGTATATTTTTTCGTTTGGCTTTAATCTTCTTGACAAGCACTTCACGCGGTTCCGATGTACCCATGACTAATATCTCTTTTTTTATTCACAAGAAGTCGTTCCCAGCCGTACCTTGATATTTGACCCGGCTTTCGGCTGGGTTTCAGTGCCGGAGCATCTTCCGCCCGTACGCCTCATACGCTCTCCCTTCTTCAAAAAGGCCGGACATCAAGCCCCTGCAGCACAAGGACCTCTTTCACCCCAGAAGCACGTCCGCTGCGAAACCCGCGCAGACTCCCGGGGCCGAGGACCGTTTAAAAAGTCAGATACCGTCTCCCTCCCCTTCACCCACAGGCTCGGAACCTGTCATAAGATGAAACATATTGGGGTTGGATTCATTCCATCCGAAACGCAGCGGCTCCTCATTGCGCAAAAGGTCGACAAATATCTGCATTTGCCGGAAATCCAAATGCCCGTAAAAACGCTGACCATACCTTGTGGGAGCCGTTGAATCGGGCAAGGGACCCTCTTTGTGAAATGTAATATTTGCATAAAAGTCCTCACCATGCAGCTGGAGCCCGGCATAGTACCGGTCGCCTCCTATTGATGCGGTGTAATTGTCGATATCATACCATTTCCATGCCATAATCTCCCTCTCTCTATTATTTATTTTCCCGGTTTCTATATACAAAGACTACACAGTTATTTTTTTAGATACAATCCATTTTAGGAAGGATTCCAGTACACACAGGCCTATCAAGACCTGCGATAGCAGCTATTATCTTATCCCGGTATTTACGGAACAACCGTACTCCCTGTTTATTATGTTATAGCCGTAGCAGCTGCTGATTTACCCTTATACCGACGAAGCCTCACCAGGGGGCATCGATGCAGCGGAGAGATAGCCCCCGGAGAATTTCAAAGAGGTCCGGGTAACAACAATATTCATTATCAAAGAAACAGATTATGGACATACGCGAAGCAAATCAATCAGATATACCCCGGATTTCGGATATTTACCAGGCATGTTTTCCCAGGGAAAGGGATCACAGGGTCTGGGTTGAAGCAACGTTTAACGCTGCTCCCCGGTGCATCTATTATGTAATCGAGCAGGATGGTGCACCGGCAGGCTATATCCTCTGGTGTGTCAAGAACGGGTTCCGGAAGAATACCATCGCCGAGTTGGAACAAATAGGGGTGCACCCCGATCACACGCGCAAAGGACTTGCCAGGAAATTAATAGATACCTCTTTTGCCAAATTCAAAAAGCATATCAGTGACAGAGGGTATGCTGTCGGGGCCATTTTTGTGACGACCTCGGAGGGGCATTTCGCCGAAGACTTGTATATATCCACGCTCGAGGTAAGCCGATCGGCCGTAATTTCGGACTACGGGAATGGGAATGAAGTTATCTTGTACCGGAAAATGCTACCCCGGGACGAATAGCCCCCGCCCTATAGCCCCCCTGCAGATCTGCTCACTGTACTGTCGTTGATGTCTCCGTCAACTTGATGCCCGACTGCTCCGACATCGAATCATAATAGTAGACAAAGCGATTGGTTTCTTTCGTATCATAACCGGACAGGTTTTGAGCCCAGCGAAAAGCGATGGGCTGATACCAGAGTGCGGCCTCCACATGCAGTGGTCCCCGGGCCCCGGACACATCAACCCGGTATTGAAGTTGGTCGCTCCCGCCCAGGAAGTCCGGATCTTCATAAGCGGCCCCGCGTACGGCAATATCCTCCCCGGCTTCCGACTTGTCAAAGCCGTCCGGAAGGAGGCGGTTGTCTTTAATAAATGTTACCGCCGTCAATAGTCCCGTCGTAACCTCACCTCTAGGGCCGGCCATAATGCTTTCGTAGACCTGCACTTCACCGGGCCGGGTGATACGAGTGTAATGCGGCTCATAGCGGGCGGGATCTTCATCGTTGTCATTGCCTGTGATAGCGCCATCGGCTTCCAGGCCGCCCGACTCGAAAAGCACCTGCCCTGCGCTGTCGCGTATGGTGAAGTGAACCCAGCTGCGACGCGACGGGTAGGCCGTGGGAAGCTTGTGACCTGCCAGGTTTGTTATTAGAAGGTCCGCCTCCAGCTGTCCTCCGTTTCGCTCCAGTCTGCGGAACTCCAGGGCTGCGGTCCGGTCCTGCAGATGTTCCTCTGTGCGTCTTATGGCAGCCTCCATTTCAGCGGGCAGGGCCTGTACCCCCAGATCCTGCCGGTAGCGATTGAGCATTTTAAGCATAAAGAAATTTCCGCCCCGGAAGGTATGCCTTGACACCTCCTCCCTGGGCTGTCCCATCACAGAGGATATGGCCACTGGCTCCTGTATCACAGGCATATGGCACGACTGGCAGCTCCGCTGGTCCACAAAGCTGCTGTGCCTCCACTCCAGGTAGGGCACCTGCTCCGGAAGCTCCCCGATGACCTCCCCGTCCGGGCCAAGCGATTTCGTAATCAGCGTATGACAGGTGGCACACATTTCCGAGCGTTGTATATGCCTGGATTGCTGCTGTTCAAAGCCGGAAGAAGAGTGCATGATTCGGGAAAGCCCCTGATCCACCGGATAGGGACCAAAAACACTGCGATTCCCCATGGCGGTGGTGGTATCCAGCCCAAAACGGCCGGTAAAGCTTTCCCTTTGTCCAAAATTATCGTCCGTTATCTGGTGACAGGTGGTACACGAAACACCGTCGGCGGCCAGCAGATGCGTGCGGCTAACTGCCTCGTTTACCGGCAGGTTGGCAAAAACCTGCGGCTGCTCGCCATTCTGTACCGACTCATAATGCGCCATCGGCATGTGGCAGGTCGAACATTCCTCCTCAATATGAGCCTGTGATTCCGGATGGTCGGTGACCTCGCGCCGCACTGCAGCATGCCAATAGGGGTCCCGCGCAGCGTTGGCCATCATGGAAGCACGCCAGTCGGTGCCAAAAGAGACATCCTCGCCCGACGGGGTCATTAGTCCGTTGTGACAGCTCATGCAGGCCGCTGAGGTTTCAAAAAGGCGATGGTAGGGAGGCGTGGCCGGTTCCCCGTTGCCCGACTGACCAGACTGCACCCGGTTGAAGGAACTTCCGATGATTAAAATCACCACGGGGAGTGTCAATAGAAGTATCAATCGTATGTGCATGATATCTCTCGCAAGCTTTTTTTGTTAATTAGGTGTTAACCCTCTTTGTTTCCTGCAGGTGTTACCAGCCTTCAAACAGCCCGCCGTCAAACCAGTCCCACAGGATGTACACCATGAACTGGGTGTCCCGGCCGGAATCATCCACCGGAATGCGCGCGCCCACGTTCATCATAATATGCTGCCGCTGATTCAGCGTAACCTGCAGCTGGGGTACGAGGTCCCACTGGTTCTGTGCCCCGGACTCCAGCTCTCGCGCCCCCAGCACTTCAACCATCGGTGACCAGGCCCGTCCCCACGCACCCTGGGCCACCGTCTTCCCCAGAGCCGCCCGCCAGAAAACCTCTTCCGTAGCTTTATCTTTGATAAAAGGAATTTCCATGCCCCCCTGAAAATGCAGGAATCCATCTGCGGGCAATAGCTGACCCACCGATACAAAGGGTTCAAAGAGGGTGGTCCCCTTGCCAAAACCCGTCCCGCGGTCGCCCGTCGGGAAGATATATTCCCCTGTCACGCTTATGATGGTACCCCGGCTGAGGTCGTGGTACAAGGCCCGCTTTACCCCCACGGCCAGATCCCCAAGCTGCCCCCCGTTCCAGCTTCCGTCGCCCGCTTCCCGGAAACCAAAGGGAACAACCAGCTCCAGCTGGTTCCGCGCGCCGAATCGGGTTTCATAGACGATCTCGTTCATAACGGCGCCTTCATTTTCCATATTAATGAAACTGCTGAGTACCGCTTCGTCCTCGGGGTAGGCTTTTTCAGTGACAAGCGGACGGGGCAGATTCAGTTCTCCCCGGGGCCAGTCATCATCGGCGCAGAATGTTCGGATATAATCCATGATCCTTTGAAGCTCCTCTGTGGTCAGGGCCTCCCCAAAGGCTGGCATGTCGGTTGAGAAGCCCCGTGTGGGACCTCCCTGGTGGGCCACGGCGATCCAGTCGGCATCCGGTTCGCGCGTGGCGAAATTGCAATCGGTAAAATCGGGCACAGGGGTAGAAAAACCGAGCTGGCTCTGTACCGCTCCTCCCCCCTTGATTCCATGACAGTTGGCACAGGCTCTCCGGTACAGTACCTCTCCACTTTCGATCTGCTGCCTCACGGTATCCGGCAGGACGCCCTCCCATTCGTGCTCTGCCGGCTGATATTTACCCGCATTCAGTACGACGATGGAAAAAAAGAACAGCATCACAAGGATAGGACCATAAGCTGAAAAACGATCGTCGTTCATAGCAGTTCTTGATTGAAGGTTTTCACTGGCATGAGCATCATCCGGCGTAACAATAGAATAGTAAAATCCGGTATCCCGCCTTGTAATGGGTTAGCACCTGTCTGCATGTAGGGGTTTTCCCTATCGGCCTTGTGCATTCAACCGCATCGGCCCTATACTTTTGCCCTGTTTTATCACTCCTCGAAACCACCGCGCCAAATATCACCGTTCAGGGAATTCCAGCTGGCCGCCTCGTGTTCTCCCATCAAAAGAAAAGACCGGATATGAAGATTCCCTACTGGGCAAAAATTGTAATCGGCATTCTCACCTGTAACCTGGTGGGCATCATTGCCAGCGGCGTTACGCTCGATGCCATCCCGGGCTGGTATGCCCAGCTCAACAAACCCTTCTTCAACCCACCCAACTGGGTTTTTGGCCCCGTCTGGACGCTTCTGTACACCCTTATGGGCGTAGGCGCCGCGGGGATATGGCAGGTTGGACTTGACCAGTCCCGGGTAAAACGGTCCCTCTCGATCTTCGGCATCCAGCTTATCCTGAATGGCATCTGGTCGTTCCTGTTCTTCGGCCTCAAGAAGCCCCTGCTGGCGTTTCTTGAGATCCTTCTGCTTCTGGTCGCCATTGTCATGACCATGTACCAGTTCAAGAAGATAAAGCCGTGGGCGGCCTGGCTGCTCCTGCCCTACCTGCTGTGGGTTGCCTTTGCCTCCATCCTGAATTATGCGATCATCCTGCTGAACTAGAACGGCCGGCGGCATACCCACCTGCCCGTGAAAACCAGCATCTGTCAATTAGGGGATCTCCCTATACCCCTTTACCATTCCCCATGGTAACATGCAGGAAAAACAACCATCAGTGGAGACTCTCAAGGCCAACCAGATTATTTTCTCTGCCCGGGAACTGACCAAAACGTACCAGATGGGTGTGGTGCAGGTACAGGCGTTGCGGGGCATTGACCTGGAAATTTATGCCGGGGAGATAGTGGTGTTGCTGGGAGCTTCCGGCAGCGGAAAATCAACCCTGGTAAATATCCTTGGAGGTCTGGATACGGCTACAGAAGGTGAAGTAAGATATCGGGATATCGAATTGACGCACGCTTCAGAGAAAGAGCTGACGAGCTTTCGACGATTGAATGTGGGGTTTGTCTTTCAGTTCTATAACTTGATCCCCAGCCTCACGGCCAGAGAAAACGTTGCTATTGTCACCGAAATAGCAGAAAACCCCATGAAACCGGAGGAAGCCCTGGCCCTGGTCAACCTTGCCGATCGCATGGATCATTTTCCCGCCCAGCTCTCCGGCGGCGAGCAGCAGCGAGTAGCCATCGCCCGGGCGGTAGCCAAGAATCCCGATGTGCTGCTCTGTGATGAACCCACCGGCGCGCTGGATTCCCAGACTGGTATTGTGGTGCTGAAAGCACTCCAAAACGTCAATCAGCGCCTGGGCACGGCCACGGTACTCATTACTCATAATGTCGTAATAGGCGGAATGGCCGACCGGATTATCAGTTTGCATGATGGTAAAATTGCAGGCATCCGGGAAAATGAACACAAGGTCTCTCCGGATCAAATGGAGTGGTGACTGCTATGCGTGCGATAAACCGAAAACTACTGCGCGATATTTCCAACATGTGGGGCATGGTCTTTGTTATCGCCCTGATGATCGCCTGCGGTGCCGCTACCTACATCACGTTTTTGAGTACGCTGGACTCCCTGCGGCAGACCCAGCAGTCGTACTACCAGGAATACTACTTTGCCAATATTTTTGCCTCCCTGGAACGGGCGCCCAACGCTGTAGGCGGACGCATCCGTGAAATTGAGGGTGTCAATCGCGTGGAAACCAGGATACAGGCGGGGGTTAATCTCAACGTCCCCGGCTTCAATGAGACGGTAACAGGGATGATTATTTCGCTGCCCGACGAACGAGAGCCGCTGTTGAACCGACTGTACCTGCGGGCCGGACGGATGCCCCATCCCTATACTGAAGACGAGATCGTGCTGGGCGACGGCTTTGCGGAAGAGCACGGCTTTTCCATCGGCGACCGGCTGGAGGCCATCCTCAACGGGAAAATAAGGGAACTCAAAATCGTGGGCATCGGCCTGTCCCCGGAATTCATTTACCAGGGGCAGCCGGGGAGCCTCTCACCCGACCTGAAACGTTTCGGAATTTTATGGATGCGCCGTGCGCCGCTCGAGGCGGCCTACGATATGGACGGGGCTTTTAACAATGTGGTGGTTTCGCTGACTCGCCGGACCAGCGAAAAAGATGTGATAACACAGCTGGATCAAATCCTGGAACCTCACGGCGGACTGGGAGCCATTGCCCGTGAAGACCAGAACTCGCACTTTTTCATCACGGAGGAACTCAACCAGCTCGGCCAGACAGCCACCATCATCCCCACCATTTTTATCGCGGTGGCGGCCTTTCTTCTGAACGTGGTTATAGGCCGACTGATCCGCACCCAGCGCGAACAGATTGGCATTCTCAAAGCATTTGGATACAACAACCGTGAAATCGGACTTCACTACCTGCTCATGGTTTCTGTTATTGTTGTTATTGGGCTCATCGGCGGTATCGTACTGGGCTATTACCTGGGGCAGCAGCTCTCACAGTTATACGCCAGTTATTACAGGTTTCCCTACCTGCAATTTGTACTGAACCCGTGGGACCTGGCTGCGGCTTCACTTATCAGCATGGCCGCAGCCTACAGCGGGGTCTTCTTTTCCGTACGGGAGGCAGCCCAGCTGCCGCCGGCCGAAGCGATGCGCCCCGAACCACCAAAAATGTACAAGCGAAGCATGCTTGAGCGGCTGGGAGGCGCTTCTTTTTTGGATCAGCCAACAAAAATGGTACTGCGCCAGCTGGGGCGGCAGCGGGTAAAAATAACTTTTGGAATTCTGGGCCTTGCGTTTGCCACAGCACTGATGGTGGTCGGCCGCATGAGCAACGATTCGGTCAAATATCTTATTGAAGTCGAATTCCGGCAGGCGCAGCCATTCGACCTTGGGATCCTGTTCCGCGAGAACATCTCGGAACACGCCGTAATGGAGATGAAACGGTTGCCCGGCGTGTACTACGGGGAAGGCTATCGCGGGGTGCCCGTACGCCTGCGGTCGCAGCACCGCAGCTACCTTACGGCCATTCAGGGGTACGATACCGAGATGAAACTACGGAGAATCCTCAGCTCTGATGAACAGCAGGTCTCCGTACCCGCAAGAGGGCTGCTGTTGACCAGGAAACTGGGTGATATACTGAACGTTCAGCGTGGTGATATGATAACGGTTCATTTCATGGATGGCAGTCGCCGCTCTGCACGGATACCGGTCGCCGGCTTCGTCAGCCAGTATATCGGGCTGAACGGCTACATGAACATTGATGAGCTCAGCAAGCTCCTGCCTGAAAAACGAGTCATCAGCGGGGCTTACCTCCTGATTGACCGCTGGCAGGAAGAGGATATCACGGAAACCATCGCTGAAAGCCCGCATGTGGGAGAGATTATATCCAAACAGAAAATCATTGAACGCTTTTACGAGTCCACGGCACAGACCTGGCTTATCATGGCGCTGTTCATCTCCCTTTTCGCCGGGGCCACCGCCTTCAGCGTAGTCTATAACAATGCGCGGATCTCACTGTCGGAACGCAGCCGTGAGCTGGCCAGCCTGCGGGTACTAGGATTGACGCGGGGGGAAATATCGTACATCCTCCTGGGCGAACTGGCTATCCTCGTACTGCTGGCCATCCCGCTCGGTTTTCTGATCGGATGGGGACTCACTTACTTCATCGTCTGGTCAATGCAGACCGAGCTGTACCGGATCCCCATGCACATCAGCACTGCCACTTACACCCTGGCAGCCCTGATCGTCATTCTTTCTGCACTGTTATCGGGCTTTTTCATTCGTTACAAAATTAACCGTCTGGATTTGATCAGCGTACTCAAAACAAGAGAATAACAATGAAGATCACAAAGAAACAGCTATTTATTTCAGCTATTGCAGTTGTCCTCCTCATCCTGATCATCTGGGGATTTATGCCTTCCCCCGTTCCAGTATTAACTGACGAAGCCGGATATGCTCCCCTGGAAGTCACTATCGAGGAAGAAGGGAAAACGCGGGTTACGGATCGGTATACCATCTCGGCGCCAGTGACAGGATATACCCTTCGGCTTCAACATAAGGTGGGAGACAGCCTTGAAGCCGGGCAGGAACTTTTCCGGATTCAGCCGGTCCCGGATTTGATAAGTGCCCGCCAGCGTGAGGTGACCAAAGCGCAGCTCGAGGCGGCCCGGACGCGACTGCAGCAGGCCCGGGAGAATCTGAAGCTGGCCAACGAGGAAAAAAGAATTGCAGACCTCGAGCTAAAGCGCATCCAGAACTTGTTTGAGCAGAAGATCGGCAGCGAACAGGGCCTCGACAACGCCCAGCTGGCGGCCCGGAGGGCGGCTGCACAACAGGCATCAGCCCGCTTTGCTGTTGATGTTGCGGAGTTTGAACTAGAAGCAGCCCGCTCGGCCGTCCAGTCCTTTCAGTCCGGCGGCACCAGCGACCAGGTATCTATTACCGCGCCGGTAACCGGACGTCTGCTGAAGATTCATCAGAAGAGCGAAGGCACTGTACAGGCGGGTACTCCCATCCTCGAAATCGGGAATCCCCGATCCCTGGAAGTACAAGTAGATCTTTTGTCGACAGATGCCGTACAGGTGGCGGCGGGCACCCAGGTTCGTATCAAACGATGGGGCAACGAAACCGTCCTGGAAGGAGTCGTCAGGGTGGTCGAGCCCTCGGGCTACACCCGCATCTCGGCCCTGGGTGTAGAAGAGCAGCGAGTACCGGTGATTGTCGATATTGTATCACCTCATAACCACTGGCGCATGCTGGGCGACGGATTCCGGGTGGTAGCAGAATTTCTGCTCTGGCAGGGCGAGGAGGTTCTTCAGGTGCCCTCCTCTTCCCTTTTCCGGACCAGCGGACAGGAATGGGCCCTGTTTCTTGTTGAAGGAGGCACGGCCAGGATTCGGCAAGTGGAGGTGGGGTACCAGAGCGGACTCCATTCACAAATTACCGGTGGCCTGCAGGAAAAAGAAATGGTTATTACGCACCCCGACGAACGTATTGAGGACGGTGTCCGGGTGAAGGTTCAGAACTGAACAGTCCCCTTTCACGACACTTCCGCAAACACTACCACATAATTCTTTCCATAGAACTTGGCGCACGAGGGACAGGTTGTATAGAAAAAATAAATCTTCCGGGCTGTTTTACCCCGCTCCCGGACAGAGGCCTTTGTCTGTTCCTCCCACTGTGGGGCCCGGCTATATGGCCCTTCAAAGACCTTCGTCAAAAAGCTCCCGTTCAGCTTCACCAGTTCCTGTCCGGCCACGGCCTTTGCAACGGCAAAATAATGTTCGCTTTTCCAGGGTGAGGGGGCGTTGGTTAAAATCACAAATTGGTCCCCATCCATGGCATTGGCCTCTTCAATAGCCTTAAATGTTTTAGAAAAGATTTGCCCCATATTAACGGGGATATGAAATAGACTTTTCGTCTCCACTCGCACAAACAGCTTATCCTTAAAGTGCAGCTCCTGAAGATCCCACCCCTCCGGTTTGAATCTCGGACAGCAGCCCGTCGGATTATCGCTCCTATCATATGCGGGGAGTTGGTTTATTTCCATTTCCTGATCATTGTTGATTTATATTAGTAAGCAACTTGTAGCAGGATACCAATTTTCGAACCCTGTTCGTGACAGGGAAATGCCCAAATCAGTGTAATATGATGACACAATGCGCCCCTGTTATGTTGAACCGGAACCGGTATCCACCCGGCTTAGTTCCCGTGTTAGATTTGTACAGCATCCGCATACAACTGCAAGGGCCGATGGACCCGATCCATGCAAGCCGGGTCAGAGGCCCCCAAAATCACATTCGATCGCATCTTCCTCCTGATGAATGGAGCTGTGGCTTCATTCAAGGGATCACCCTCACTGAAACCTATAATGATAAAGTGGTATCCCTTCCTGCGATACTGCCTGTACAGGTATTGCAGCATAGTTTTCAATATACCTGGATCACCATCCTGAACCGCATATTCAGCTACCGTGACGTCCCTGAAGGGGGTTCCGGCCTTCGGAAGGGCCGCATTGCCAACCAGCGGTGCCGTGCAATTGTAGATCTTCCGAGCAAGCCCGAGTTTTAGCCCATATGTTAACACTCTATTCTTCTTGAAGCTAGTCATATCCCACACGGAACATACCCCGACAACCCTGCCAGCGGATTCGGCCAGAAGGTAATTGCTTATATCGAAAGCGGGACGCCTGGCCAGATTCTGTAAAAAGACCTCCCGGCACATTTCAGGAGCCAGGAATCGACGGGCGTATTCCTTCCGGAGCAGCTCAACAATCACGTCAACATCACTCATTGTCGCCGGCCTAATGGAATACAACCCACTCACCCCGACAGGCTTGCACAACATAATCATGGCCATGGAGATCTGTCCTATCACCATCGAGTTGAGCTGCCCGAGTTCCACCAGCTTCATGGCCGGGCGATTCTGGCTGGCCACGTAGGCGTAGAGATACTTTACCCCTGTTTGGCCTGATACAGTACGGGTAAATCGGTCGGCGATCTTTTTCAGAAACACCCGTCCTCCCCCCTTTTCCGTGACATGCATGTTCCCCAGGTATATAACTTCAGAAAGACATCCATTGATATATCGTTTCTGGTATGATGCCATGACGTATCCCACCAGCCGGTCGTGCCTGAAGAGGCCGAGGCACCGATTCCGGTAGGAAGTCAGCCTGGGAATGGTAAAAACATCCGGCGAGCGGTCGAAATGAATTCGGAGTTTGCCCGTCCTGACCGGTGACCGGCGGTTCAACTGCAGCAGCTTCCCATTCCACCTTTCATCCAGGATCCGCATTTCATAATCACTGTGCCCGGAATTACTCATCATTCTTGCCCCGGACTTCGAAGGGAATCAGGTTATAGAAGGGGAAACGATCCCTGCAAAGCAGTTCCTCGCCCCATACCCGGTCAAATTTGATGCGACCCTGCAGCCTCGGGTCTTCCGTATCGGCGGAATGGATATACCGGATCAGTCCGCGGGCCCCTGCTCCCGTCTTCTCCGCGATAAGACGCAAGAGCCCGCTAAAAGCATCGGTGGAGAGCCAGTCGCTAACATTTGAAAGGGCAAACTTGTTGTAGGTCCGGGAAGAGTGATGGCTAATCATATCGGTATACGATTTATTGGAAAACCGCAGGCGATCCTTTTCAAGGCAAAGCCGTTTCCGGCCGGCCTCCCCCAGGTACGAAGGCAGCGCTTCCTCGAATAAGACCCGGTCGAACAGCACAAACTGCAGAAGCCAATTCTCACGCACCGGGGTATTGGTACAGAATCTCCGAAATCGATGGTAAAATATCCGGCTGATATCCTGCTCCTGTTCGTCCATATGGATCAGGCCCTGCTCGGCGATACCATGGCTCTTATACAGGCGCTTGCTGAACATAATGCGGAAAAGTTTCTTTAGGAGGCCGACCCTAAATTTACGGTCGAAATATTCTTTTTGATCCTCGATTGTCCTGGTTTCAAATAATCCCCTTATGTCGCGCCGGCTTCCCAGCAGCCACCGCCCAAGCGGCGCAAAACGGGCGATATAAGTCTCAAACCGGCCAAGATGAACGGGCCCCCTGTCAAAAACGGCGGAATGCTGCTCCCAGAAATGCACCTCCCGATCGGGCAACCGCTTTCGAATCTGCTCAAACCAAATTTCCCGACGGGAATTATCGGCGCGGAGGTACCCCAAAAACCGGGCGGCATCATGGCCATCCAGCTCTATGGCTGCATTGAGCTTTAGATTTGAAAGAAAAAGCTGGGGTTCCGCTATATCGACGGCGTCAATGGTAACAGAGCTGGGACTGTTGACCAGCAGTTCCAGCGGCACCTCTCCTCCGCTTGCAATGCACAAAAGGCGATCGCCCGGTACAAGGTCCAATACCCGCAACTCGGTCTGCGGATCATCCTGGGAGATACCAAAATCGTACAGATATGACCGTTTCACCATGAACCGTTACCTCGAATTAAAGAGATTGACACTCATTGTAAGGGCATAGGCCCTTCCCTGGCCATAACCCACAGAGACCGGCTTGATAGAGATCTGCTTCCACTTATCTGTTTTTGTCAGATGCCCGATTACACCGCCTGTCACTGCTCCCAATACACTGCCTGTTACCAGTCCCAGTATGAAAGATTCACCCGGACTGAATAAATCCATACACCAGGTATCATCCGGATCACAACTTTCATCTGCAAGCATGAAATACAGCCCCAAAAACAATCCGCCTCCGGCTCCTCCAATCATCATTCCCCTGAGCCCCCTCCTTTTTTTTCCTGTGCTTATTTCCAGCTTTCGAACGGAAGAGAGGGAAAAAGCCACGATGGAATCCGGCTGTGCCAGGTACAGGCTGTCACCGGAAACCTCCTGCAGCAGCCCACTCAACCGGTGGATGGTAATATCCTTGTACGTTACCCGGATACGGTCGCCCGCCTTTACGTCTTCCTGCTGCGCCCATGCGGCATTCTTCAATGGAGCCAGCAGCATTACGACAACAACAATGGATGTACTGATTGAAAGTCTCACATTTTAACCTCCTAATCTAAAAAATTTCTGAATCGAGTACTCTCTTCCTGCAAGGAGGTAACAATAAATACAGCCGGCCCTATTGACCAAGAAGCTGGGTTCGCCAGACAATTTGCCATTCCTCCTCATGCTGGCGGAATACTAAAATTTCAGCATTGGTTTCGTCGTAGTTCGTGCTTTCCACCTGGTACTTGATGCGATAGGTGAAAAAGGCAACCGCCGTCGTTTCAAAGAAGTCTACAAACATCTCCGTAATTTTAAAGCTGGAAATGTCCGCTTCTTCAATAAAGTCCCGGTACCGCTCTATCACGGCATCTGCCCCCGTTATGCGGTTGCCGGTGCCAGGTTCCACCATAACCGCGCGCTGATGGAAATAGGGCTCCATTGCTTCCAGCTTACCGTCTATCCAGTCCTCACTAAGGTGCTCAACAAGACGCTCAATTTCTTTGACATGTGTTTTCATAACTGTCTCCCTCTTCGTTAGCTGCTATAGTAGCATATCAAGGTTCATTTGGTTTTCCGTGGTTCCGGCTTTCACTCACTACACCTTCTCTTTCCTGTTTTCGCACAGTCGCACCGCTATATGATCATAAAATATGGGATACCTTTCTATAAGAGAATGGATGGCTTGTGTGTAGTGCCGGGTACTACGCCATGCTTTTATGACTTCTGTGTAAGAGATCCATCTACAGTCAAACAATCGTTTTCCTCTTTCCCAGGCTCATCCCTGTTGGATATACTTTAGCCTCATGCAAGATAAAGGTACCGTCATGCGTAAACGCGAAGGTTCAATCAACACCATTCAGGCAGTCACACCCAATCTCCGGGATTATGAGGAGATGGCAGCCACCTTTCAGTGGAAACAGGTGCAGCATGAACTGTCAGGGCTGCCCGGCGGAAAGGGACTGAATATAGCCTATGAGGCGGTGGACCGTCATGCCGGAAGTGCACTGCGAGACAAACTGGCCCTGCGGTGGCTGGGAACGGATGGAACAGTACAAGATTTTACCTACGAAAATCTCAGCGAAGAAAGCAGCCGTTTTGCAAATATCCTTGACCATCTCGGCACGCCGAGGGGAGCAGTGGTCTGCACGCTCCTGGGACGCATACCCGAATTGTACGTTGCCGCGCTGGGAACACTGAAATACGGGGCCATTTATTCCCCACTGTTTTCGATCTATGGTCCCGACCCCATCTACCAGCGACTGAGCAGGGGAAAAGCCAGTGTACTTATTACTACGCAGGAGCTTTTTGACAAGAAGGTGAAAGGGCTGCTCAACCTTCTTCCTGATCTCGACCATGTTCTGGTCGTTGATATGGACAGCGACCGCAACGAGGTTATCAGATCCTATCCACAACTGCTCAATAAAGCAGGCACAGCATTTCAAATTGCATCTACAGGTCCGGAAGACAGGGCCCTCCTCCACTTTACCAGCGGGACCACCGGCATGCCGAAGGGAGTAGTGCATGTACACAAAGCTGCGGAGATGCACTATATCACCGGAAAATATGTACTTGATTTCCACCCGGAGGACATATTCTGGTGTACGGCCGATCCCGGCTGGGTAACGGGCACCTCCTATGGCATTTTATCACCCCTTATGCATGGGATCACGAACCTTGTTGTGGAAGCAGAATTTGATGCCCGTCTATGGTATAAAACCCTGGAGGAACAGCAGGTTACCGTCTGGTATACGGCACCAACAGCCATCCGCCGCCTTATGCGCATGTCTATCGATGTGCGCTCGGAATACGATCTGCATGCCCTGCGCCTTATTCACAGCGTGGGGGAACCCCTGAACCCTGAAGCCGTGCGCTGGGCACAAAAAACCCTGGGGCTCCCCATCCTCGACAACTGGTGGCAGACGGAGACCGGCGGCATCATGATTGCCAACTATCCCGCCATGCCGGTCAAACCGGGATCCATGGGCAGACCCCTGCCGGGCGTGGAAGCGGCTGTCGTAGATGTAGATGATTCAAACTCAAGTGTCAGCTTTGTTGAGACCCCCGGGAAATCCGGTCAGCTGGCACTGAAAAAGGGCTGGCCCTCGATGTTCCGGGGCTACCTGGGGGAAGAAGCACGCTACCGGAAAAGCTTTATTGGCGACTGGTACCTGACCGGCGACCTGGCCAGCCGCGACGAGGACGGTTACTTCTGGTTTGTGGGACGTGCCGACGACATTATTAAAACCGCGGGACACATGGTAGGACCGTTTGAAGTGGAAAGCGCATTAATGGAGCACCCGGCCGTGGCGGAAGCCGCTGTGATCGGGAAACCCGATCACATCATGGGGGAAATAGTCAAGGCATACATTATCCTTAAAGACAACAGCAGCGCCAGTGATGACCTTGAATTACAAATAAAAGGATTTGCACGCAAACAGCTGGGTCCGGCCGTGGCCCCCAAAGAGATTGAATTTATTGATGAACTCCCCAAAACGCGAAGCGGCAAAATTATGCGGCGGCTGCTGAGGGACCAGGAGGAGAAAAAAATCAACCGGCATCCCGAATGAACCTAAATGGAGCATCATGGCAACCAAGAAGAAAACGCCTGCTAAAAAAAAGTCATCCCGGAAAAGCAGGGAAAAGGAGCAAAAAAGGCACCTGCTTCACCAGATGATTCGTATCCGCCAAATGGAGGAAAAAGCCTACGAGCTCTATACCCAGGAGAAAATCCGGGGCTTTCTGCACCTTTATGATGGTGAGGAAGCCGTGGCAGTGGGTGTTATTGAGAACCTGCAGAAAGAAGACAGCATTGTGGCTACATACCGGGAACACGGGCATGCGCTGGTCCGCGGTGTATCGATGGAGCGCATCATGGCTGAAATGTACGGCAAGCTGGAAGGATGCAGCGGGGGACGGGGCGGCTCCATGCATTTGTATGACAAGGAAACGAATTTCTTCGGAGGGTCTGCCATCGTAGCCAATGGCCTTCCCATGGCAACCGGAGTGGCACTGGCTTATAAAAGACAGCAGAAGGAGGCCATAGCCTGCTGCTTTTTCGGTGAAGGAGCCGTAGATGAAGGTGAATTTCACGAATCCATGAACCTGGCCGCACTCTGGAAGCTGCCGGTGCTGTTCGTCTGCGAAAATAACCTCTATTCGATGGGCATGCCGTTTGAACTGGCCGAGTCGGAGACCGATCTCGTTACCAAGGCCCGGTCCTACAAAATGAAGGCCTCCAGCGTGAACGGAATGGATGTACTGGCCGTGCTGCAGGAAGCCCGGAAGGCGGTAGCCTACGCCCGTGACAACCAGCAGCCCTATTTCCTGGAGTGCCGGACCTATCGGTATCGGGCCCATTCCATGTTCGACCCGGAACGTTACCGCAGTAAAGAGGAAGTGCAGGAGTGGAAGAAAAAAGATCCCATTACCACTTTCGCCGAGAAGCTGAAAAAAGAGCAGCTGCTTACAGATGAGGAACTGCAGCATATCAACCGCGAGGTGGCCGGAGAGGTAGCTCAGGCGGTTCAGTTTGCGGAGGAAGGTACGGATGAGCCTATAGAAAACCTCTCGCAATTCGTTTACAGTAATTCAAAAAATTGAGCGACTAATGAATAAAGCAGCCCAACAGCACATGACGTACCGGCAGGCCGTCCGCGAGGCAATGCGAGAGGCGATGCAGAAAGATGACCGCGTATTTCTAATGGGAGAGGATGTGGGGCGGTATGGCGGCTGCTTCAATGTAAGCGAGGGGATGCTGCAGGAGTTTGGCGAAGATCGCGTGGTGGATACCCCGTTGTCCGAATCAGGATTTACGGGTTGCGGAATCGGGGCCGCCGCGGCCGGCATGCGTCCCATTGTTGAGATTATGACGGTAAATTTCAGCTTGCTTGCAGCCGACCAGATTATCAATACGGCTGCCGTTCTGTATTACATGTCCGGCGGACAATTCAATGTTCCCGTCGTCATTCGCATGGCCACGGGGGGCGGCAAACAACTGGCGGCGCAGCATTCCCGAAGCCTGGAAAACTGGTATGCCCACATTCCCGGGCTCAAGATCCTGACCCCTGCTACCGTTGAAGATGCACGCGGGATGCTCTGGCCGGCTCTCGAGGACCCAGACCCGGTCTTGATCTTTGAAAACAGCACGCTCTATAACTACGAGGACGCATATTCCGGGAACGGGCATACGGTGGATATTTCAACCGCGAGGGTCAGACGTGCCGGCAGTGATGTGAGCATCCTGACATATGGGATAGGACTCCACAAATCACTGAAGGCAGCCGAGCAGCTGTCGAAACAAGGCATAGAAGCCGAAGTTGTAGATCTGCGCGTACTGCGTCCGCTCGATAATGAAACTGTTTTCGCTTCCGTGCGCAAAACCCACCGGGCGGTCATTGTAGACGAAGGCTGGAAAAGCGGGGGGATCTCGGCCGAGCTGAGTGCCCGCATCACGGAATCACTTTTCTATGACCTGGATTGTCCCGTGGAGCGGGTTTGCGGTGCAGAAGTTCCCGCTCCCTATGCCCGTCATCTCGAGCAGGCGTCGCTACCGCAGCCTCAGCAAATTATCGAAACCATCCAGAAAATGGGAGGAATCCATGGGTAAATTTATCATGCCGAGCCTGGGCTCACAAATGATCGAAGCCCGGCTCATTCAATGGCTGGTCAAGCCGGGTGATACCGTTAAACGCGGCGATATCATTGGGGAAATTGATACCGAGAAGGGCCTGATTGATATAGAAGTGTTTGAAGACGGCGTGGTTACAGAACTGGTCTCTGAAGAGGGGGAAGTGATCCCCGTAGGCTCCGTAATGGCAGTAATTGACGGCGAGGACGAGGGGGAGAAAGCCAAAGCCAAGCTTGCCAGTCCTCCAGAAGAACCTGAAAAAAAGGAGCCCCGGAAGAAACGGGAGAAAGCAGCAACGCCCCCGGAACAGCCTGAAACAGCCTCCCGGGAAGTACCGCTGCACCGGGTCAAGGCCTCCCCGCTGGCCAGGCGGGTTGCCGAAGACCTGCAGGTTGATCTTAGTAAAGTCAAAGGATCAGGGGCGGAGGGAACCATACACAAGAAGGATGTGGAAGCGTTTGCGAAGCAAAAGGCGGCTGATGAAACCTTCGAGAAAGAGCTGGATATGGCCGAGCATCTGTCGGCAGCCGGGACCGGGGGGATGCGCCAGGCCATTGCTGCAGCCATGAGCCGCTCGAACCGTGAAATCCCCCATTATTACCTGGAAACAGAAATAGATATGAAAGTCCCCCTTGACTGGCTGAATGAACAAAACAAAGAACGGGCGGTCAGTGACCGTCTGCTACCCCCGATGCTGCTTATCAAAGCAGTGGCCAATGTGCTCACAGAACTTCCAGCGCTTAACGGCTTCTGGACGGATGAAGCCATGCATGTAGAAGAAGGTATTCACATTGGCTTCGCCATTGCGCTGCGACAGGGGGGGCTTGTCATTCCCGCGATCCTGAATGCCGATTTGAAATCACTGGAGGAAACGCGCAGTGCTTTTGTCGACATGGTGATGCGCGCCCGTGAAGGTCACCTCCGCAGCCGCGAGATAAGCAGTGCCACAATTACTGTCACCAGCCTCGGCGAACGGGGCGCTGACAAGGTTTATGGAGTCATCTATCCCCCGCAGGTGGCCCTGGTGGGATTTGGAAAGATCGCCAAACGCCCGCAGACCGTTGACGGCGCCATCGGCATACGCCCCACCCTCTCCGTAGTCCTTGCCGGCGACCACCGTGCCAGCGATGGACACACGGGTTCGCGGTTCCTGGAAAAACTCAATGAACAGCTACAGCACCCGGAGGCATTATGAATGATACCGAGGCCGTGATAAAAAAACACCTGCACCGCGTGGCCCCAGAAGCAAACCTGGACCAGCTGCGACCTGAAGATGATCTTGGGAATGCACTGGATATCGACTCCATGGACTTTTACACTATGATGGTGGCTCTCAGCGAAGAGTTCGGGGTGGAAGTCCCGGAAGAGGAATACGGACAGCTGAGGAGTTTGAAAAGTATCACCACTTTTTTAGAGCGATCGGTTAACCGGCCCATGGATTCCTGAGCAGCCTGAAGGGGCACCCTTATACTGGATCATTATTGGTGGAGTGCTGATGCGTGCGACAGCACTGGTTGGAGGATTCGCCCTGCTGCTGGATGAGGCAACACTGGTCAAACTGCAGTTGTCCCTTATTGGAGGAGCCTTCTTCCATATACTGCCCGAAACTCTCACCGCCATCGGCCATTACGACACCGTGATGATTGGGTTCCTGGGAAGTTTCTCTATTTTTTCCTCGAACAGTTCCTGCACTGACATCATTGCCGCAGGGCAGAGCCTTCATACCGCCAGCCGCTAACGTATTTAATATTAACCGGGAATGCTCTCCATAATTTCATCAGGGGGGTAACCATCGGGGGCACCTTTCTGGTGGACATCAATATCGGCATCACCACCTGGCGTGTAGCGGCGGCTCATGGGGGTCGCAAGATTCTTCCCTGGGATTGCTGCGGCATAGCATTTACTTTTTTGAACATGTTCACCATGAACAATGCCCTGGCATGCGTCCCAATCTCAACTATTCATTCGAACCAACCAAAGTTTAAATTACTGTCCTTTCGCTGCCCCAGCCCCTCCTTCCTGCAGTATAAAAGATATGCATGCAAAAGGAATAATTGTTTATATAAGGTTTTTCCTGTCAATGTTACTTTTCTGTGCTTCTTATATTTACAGTATAATTAACCTTGAGCAATAACAACAGACAGAGAGAACAATGAAAGGAAAAGTAGCCGTTATTACAGGAGCAGCATCCGGGATCGGTCGGGCAACAGCGGAACTATTCGCGGTCCATGGAGCCGTCATCGTTGCAGCAGACACAGACATCGATGGTGCAAATGAGACCCTGGAACAGATTAAAAAGCTCGGAGAAAAAGGGATGGCCCTGCAAGTCGATATTTCAAATGAGGAGCAGGTCAGGGATATGATCGAACAGACCATCAGTCGCTTTGGACAACTGGATTTTGCCTGTAACAATGCAGGCATTGAGGGTGAACAGGCCCTTACGCCCGACTGCTCTGTTGAGAACTGGAACCGGGTCATCGATATCAATCTCCGGGGTACCTGGTTCTGCATGAAATATGAAATTCCAAAGATGATCCAGTATGGAGGGGCCATTGTCAATATTTCCTCTATTGCCGGTTTGATAGGCTTTCCGGGCATCCCCGCCTATACCTCCAGCAAGCATGGCATCAACGGACTGACAAAAACAGCGGCCCTTGAATATGCCGGCAAGGGAATCAGGGTCAATGCCATATGCCCGGGCGCAATCCATACCCCCATGATTGACCGTTTTGCCGGCGAAAATACCGAGGATCGTCAACAGCTTATTGCCCAGCATCCGATGGGAAGGCTGGGTAGAGCGGGAGAAGTTGCAGAAGCGGCCGTTTGGCTGTGCTCCGAAAAGGCTTCTTTCATCACCGGTCAGACGCTGGCAGTGGATGGAGGGTTCACGGTTCGCTGATTGACGGGCGTAGAAAAAAGTAGGACCGTCGTTGTAGAAGTATATATGATTATGGCTAAGATGTCCCGGAGGTCGGTTGCGATGCCCCCGGGATCATTATCGACCAGGTTAAGCAAGACGGGCAAGAATATAGCCGCTGCTGTTGTGGTTGTGCAGGCCGCCAGCAGCGACAAGCTATATGGAAGCCGATGGTGTGATTTCCCCAGCAGCAAAGAAAAGAGAAGGACCAGAACTAGCCTGATAATAAAGACGGCGAAGAGCTCTCGTCAGAACAATTTCCGAATACTAACACCAGCCGAGGTTTTTACATCCTGTTCGGCTGTGTCGTATGGAGGTCTGAATTCGCAGGGCCTCTTGTCAATTGTTAGCCACTGGTCTATGGAACTAAAATAAAATATGGCATCACCCTGATTCCTCCTGTAGACCAATATTTTAACCACTGTAGGACAATCAGGCTCAGGAGGTTCATTTGTTCTACCAATTTTGAAACTAGTCTCGCCTCCCCGGCTTTGCCTCACAGAAAGAACACTAATTTATATTGGTTCTTAAGCAAACAGGCTTATTTTCCAAATCGTACTTTTTTATGTTCATTAACAAATGCTGCTTAAACCTACTATTATTCGCAGATGTCCTTTTTAAAATTGGCTTTTCCTGTTCTTTTACTTCTAACCCAGTTTTTACCCCTGCATGCCCAAAAAGTCAACGACTCCTATCAGCTGCATATCAGGGAAATCAACTCCCCGATCACCATCGATGGGAAAATGGATGAACGCGCCTGGCAGCAGGCCGAAGTAGCCACGGATTTTCATATGATAACCCCCATGGATACCAGCGATGCCACGCTGCGCACCGATGTCCGTATGGCCTATGATGATAAGAATCTGTACCTGATCGCCATTAATTTCAAGGGCGAATCCGATCCCAATGTGGTTGAATCCCTTCGCCGTGACTTCAATTTTGGCAACAATGACAATTTCCTGCTTTTCATGGATCCCTTTGATGATCAAACCAACGGCTTTTCCTTTGGAGCCAATGCCGAAGGAGCCGAATGGGACGGGCTCATGTACGACGGCGGCAGCGTGAATCTCAGCTGGGATAACAAGTGGGTTTCGAAAGTGGCAAATTATGAAGACCGCTGGGTTTTTGAGGCGGCCATCCCCTTTAAGTCCCTCCGGTATGACGAAGATATCACCAAGTGGGGCATCAATTTCAGCCGGTACGACCTGACCTTCCAGGAAAAATCGGGCTGGGCACCCGTGCCCCGGCAGTTTCCTTCGGCTTCGCTGGCCTATACGGGAAACCTGATCTGGGACAAACCCCCTCCGGCAGC
The DNA here is from genome assembly GCF_900182555.1 of Fodinibius sediminis. GTDB lineage: Bacteria > Bacteroidota > Rhodothermia > Balneolales > Balneolaceae > Fodinibius > Fodinibius sediminis. The sequence goes on from NZ_FXTH01000003.1 coordinate 45,243, forward strand.
CGGATCCAATATCTCAGTGATTCCCCATGTTCTGGGAGGAGCCAGCCATGATTATCAGGGATCGGGCAGCACCTCTTACCGCCGCGAAGCAGGGGTAAACGCGAAGATCGGTATCAGCTCCTCATTAAACCTGGACCTGACGGTTAACCCGGATTTCTCCCAGGTGGAAGTGGATGAGCAGATTATTGACACCGAACGGTTTGAACTCTTTTTCCCGGAAAAGCGCCAGTTCTTCCTGGAAAATGAAGATCTTTTTGCCAATTTCGGTACCCCGACGATCCGGCCCTTCTTCTCCAGAAGGATTGGCTTGGAAGCCCCCATCATTTTTGGGGGTCGCCTAAGCGGACAACTGAACCGCAACTGGCGGCTGGGGGTGATGAACATGCAGACCGAGCGGGTCGATGCTCAGCGTATCCCCTCTCAGAATTTCTCTGTTTTTGCCCTGAAGCGACGGGTAGCCGACCGCTCTAACCTTGGACTGATCTTCGTTAACAAGGAATCCCTGGGGGAACTTTACCAGGCGGAGGACAATACCACCGGCGCCCCCCGCTATAATAGAAACGTGGGCATTGAATATGATCTTGCCACCGCAAATAATCTGTGGAACGGTAATTTTACTCTTCTTAAATCCTTTTCCTCTCAGACCTCGGGACGTACCTTTAGCCATTCCACGAGTCTGTTGTACTCCGATGGAAACTGGGAAGCAACGTGGGCTCACGACTACGTAGGGGAAGATTTTACCGCTGAAACCGGTTATGTCCCCAGGAAAGGATATATTCGGACATACCCGGAGGTAGGCTACCTGTTTTTTCCCAGTACCACTTCGATTTTAAGTCACGGCCCCACGATAAGCACCTCCTACTATTTCAGCGAATCATTCCGAAATACCGATTATGAAAACAAGCTGACCTATAACCTCAATTTCAGAAATGGGAATACCCTGAACGGCTGGGTTTCCAATCAGTTTGTGGAGCTCATTAATCCCTTTGATCCGACCAATGCCTCTGGTTATTTCCTGGAAGCAGGCACCCGCCACCATTGGAAAAATTTCGGGCTGGAATTTACCTCCAAACCCCAGAGCCTGTATACCTACGGTTTCTCCGTCCAAAAGGGCGGTTTCTTTGCGGATGGAGAGCGTTTCTATGCCACCACCCAGCTGGGGTATCGTTTTCAGCCGTATGTCAACATCTCGGCGCACACCAGCTATAATCATCTAAATCTGCCTAAACCATGGAATCAAACGGACTTCTGGCTCATAGGAACCCGCTTAGATATTACCTTCACCAAAAACATCTACTTCACCACCTTCACCCAATACAACGAACAGCTGGATAACGTGAACATCAACAGCCGCTTTCAGTGGCGCTTTCAGCCGGCCTCCGACCTTTTTATCGTCTATACTGACAACTACCTGCCGGGATTATTCTCCGTCAAAACCCGCTCCCTGATGGTCAAATTCACCTACTGGTGGAACCTGTAGGCAAGAAGGCGATCACGGCAGCCAGGAGCTCCCCGCTACTTCCTGCCTGAATTAATGTTCCATCATATAGCTCGTATCTTGCCGCCCGGAATGGGATAGGGATACGATCCATCATCCTTGGGAAGAACGGGAGCCTCGGAATCAAAGGTCAGGTTATCCGGCACCAACACCAGATCCGAATTGAGTGCATCCTCCCATTCAACCAGCTTGCCCGACTGCACCGCCATGCGTCCCATGATGCTGGTCATCGTACTCTTGGCGGCCCATTCCGTATCATTTACGTGGCGGCCGGTTCTTACAGCCTGAATAAGGTGTTCATGTTCCGTCTGGTAGGGATTGGGATCTCCAGAGTCGTCATAGCTCCACCGCGTCTTTCCCTCCAGATCCTCAATCTTGGTTCCTTCCCGGGCCGATAGCCTGGCTGACCCCTCACTCCCCTGGAAGTCAAGGCTTCGGTTTGTCCAGCATCCCGGCATATGGCGAGTCCGACTGTGCAGGTGACTTCCATCTTCATACTCATAATCTATATAATAATGATCATAGATATTTCCATCTTCAGGTCCCTCCAGTGCAATACGTCCGCCTGTGCCAAATGCTCGTACCGGGTATGACCCTTTGGCCCAGTGTGCGATATCTTCAAAATGAATGGTCAGGCCCGCGGGCGAACCGCCCCACAGCCATTCAAAGCGACGCCAGTTGCGCAACTGGTACTCCAGCTCAGAATCTCCTTCCTTGCGGGCCACCTGTTTGATGCCGGCCAGCAGATAGTTGCAGGTCATGGAACTGATATCCCCAATCTCGCCAGTCTGCAGCTTTTCAACCAGGTTTTGAAAGCGACGTGAATACCGGTACTGCAGGCCAACAACTACATTCAATCCTTTCTGGTCGGCCAACTCACCCGTAGCAAGAATCTTTCGCAGCCCGGGTGCATCCGTGGCCAGCGGTTTCTCCATAAAGACATGCTTTCCCGCATTGATCGCCGCCTCAAAATGCTGAGGACGAAACGCAGGCGGGGTTGCCAAAATAACTATATCGGCCAGATCTATAGCTTTCTGATAAGCATCCAGTCCAATAAATTTATGCTTGTCTGGAACGTTCACCCGATCCTTGATAGTGTCGACCCGCATAAGGTTTTCATAACTCTTGTCAAGCATATCCTCAAAGATATCAGCCATTGCCACCAGCTCCACCTGCGGGTCAGCTTCCAGGGCATTAACGGTAGCGCCTGCCCCCCTTGAGCCACTGCCAATCAAGGCAATGCTGAGCCTGTCTTTTTTACTCTTTCCGTAGGCGCTTTTATTTCCGGACAAGGGGCTGAGCAAGGCGCCCCCGACGAGTGCGGCCGAATTCCCCAGAAATTTACGGCGTGAAATATTTTTGATCTTGTCCTCTGTTGAGCGTTTAACATCCATAGTTGTATTCTGTAACGTTTCGGTGAGTTGTTTCTTTAATGGCATCTCTGCTTACCTTTGACAAATTCCATAATTTTCAATTAAAGAAGATAGACATAAAAAACAAAGCTGTATTATTCTCATGGGTTACTCTGACGGCGTATCTTTTCTCCCCCCGCTCTTTGCCTGTAGTCCATCTCTTTCCTTTGTGATACCCCTATTTCGGTTATCAGCCCATACTTCAAAAAATCCCCTTACGAGTAGTTATTTGCTTTTTTATCGTGTAATTAAATGTTAATCATATGTAATATTTATAACATATTGATATTGACATGAAATCATATATACAAAAATTAATATTATTATCAATTTTATTAGCTGGTCTTGGATTTACTGCCTGTGATGATGACAGCACGAGTCCGGACAGCGACCTGACTGCTCTTGAAACAATAGAACAGGAAGACGACTTATCCTCATACTACGATTACCTATCGGAACAGGCGTGGAGTGACAGCCTCTCCAAGGATGCCGTAACTGTTTTTGCCCCTACAAATAATGCCCTTTCAGAAAGCGGGGCAGATAGCCTGAGCGATCAAGAACTTACCCGTTTATTGCAGTACCATGTCGTTGAAAAGGCGCTTACCCATGACGAACTTAAAGAAACCGATTCCGAAACCACGCTTTCCGGAGAATCCATCACCTTCACTGCTGATGGTGATACCGTGGCGATCAATGGTGACCAGGCCCTCATTGCCTCTGATGGTATTGAAGCCTCTAACGGAATGGTCTTTATCATTGATACCCTTCTTGCCCAGCCCCAGGAGTAACTACATATCGTTACTCTGTTTTGAGTCCGCCACATTATATGGCGGACTCATTTTTTTCGTAGATAACTCCTGTATCAGCATCCTGCCCGGGCAGAAGAGGCTTTCTGCTTCTTATTTTTTAATTATCTTTAGGAGCTTCACTCACTGATATTTAAACCATATTTACCAATTTATCTGTTATGCAACAAGAAGAAATCAACAAGGGCAGCAGGCTTATTGAAAATATAATGGGAAGCACCATTAAAATTGAACAGGAAGATGTCAAGGATATTCCCCTGGCCTTCCTGTCTGTGGAAGACATGAAATTTCACCTGTCCTGGAAATGGATGATGCCTGTGGTAATCAAAATTGAAGAAGATTTGGGCTATCTCGTTCTCATCGAGGGAAAGCGGTGTAAAATTACTGCTGATGAGGACACTGTTTTTGAAAACGAATCTGATACAAAACTGGAAGCGATCTGGCACACTATTGTAGACTTCCTTGAGTGGTATGAGCAGCAGTAATGCGCCGGGCTTCACTCTTTTACATATTCACAACATGAGTGTTTTCTGGCGCGCGGCTCGCATTCTCTGCTTACACCCCCGCGAATCTGACATCAATCGTCACTCAGCCTGATGTTCCCATGGTAACTGCCTGATTGGACTAGCCCTGAAATAAACTTCCCTATCTTTGGTTTTAGGGCCTGAAAAGTCTATTCGCATTAAGGCTGCTTCCGGTTAAATTATTTCATTAAAAACCCTTATTTTAAAGGTTTATATGGCCTGTATAGGCCATTAGAGTTTCGTAAATTAACAATGAATTCTATAAGTGTAATAAAAACATACACTTAACTGATAATGAAGTCTTTATTTCCCACATATGATGTCATCGTCGTCGGGGCTGGTCATGCCGGCAGTGAAGCGGCGGGGGCCGCAGCAGCTATGGGTGCCCAGACCCTTTTAATTACTATGAATCTTGATGCCATCGCCAAAATGTCCTGCAACCCCGCCATTGGGGGAGTAGCAAAGGGCCAATTGGTACGCGAAATTGATGCCCTGGGGGGACTAACGGGCCTTGTTGCCGACCAGTCAGCCGTTCAATTTCGCATGCTCAACACAAGCAAGGGACCTGCCATGTGGAGTCCCCGATGCCAGAGTGACCGCGCGCTCTATAGCAGCATGATGCGCAAGGAGCTGGAAAAAAAGGACAATCTTCACTTCCGTCAGGATAACGTCGTCGATGTACTTACAACAGAAGACGGGAAGCATGTTAGCGGTGTTCGCACCAGCACCGGACAAACCTTTGAAGCTCAGACAGTTATACTTACTACCGGCACCTTTGGCAATGGACTCATGCACATAGGGGAAACCAATTTTGGAGGCGGACGTTCCGGCGAACGGGCATCCATCGGTATTTCCGCCGCACTCGAAGAGCTGGGATTTGAGGTGGGTCGCCTTAAAACCGGAACACCACCACGCCTCGATGGACGATCCATTGATTATGAACAGCTGGATATTCAATATGGAGATGAGGATCCCAGCCCGTTCTCATTCATGACGGATAATCTTCCCACCAGGCAGGAACAACTTACCTGCTGGATTGGTTTTACCAATAAACGGGTTCATGAGATGCTGCGCTCGGGCTTTGATCGCAGCCCCATGTTCAATGGGACCATTGAATCTACCGGACCCCGCTACTGTCCAAGTATTGAAGACAAGATCAATCGATTTTCCGATAAAGACAGCCATCAGCTTTTCCTCGAACCGGAGGGATGGGACACATACGAAATGTATCTCAATGGCTTTTCTACTTCCCTTCCCGAGGATGTACAGTACAAAGCACTGCAGACTATTCCAGGCTTTGAAGAAGCTGTCATGCTGCGTCCCGGCTATGCTATTGAATATGACTACTTCCCGCCCTATCAAATACGCAGAAGCATGGAGACCAAAATCACCGAAGGGCTCTTTTTTGCGGGACAAATCAATGGCACAACCGGTTATGAAGAAGCCGCCTGCCAGGGACTTATGGCCGGCATTAATGCCGCACGCAAGGTTAAGGGCGAGGATGAATTCATATTAAAACGGTCAGAAGCCTATATTGGCGTCCTCATTGATGATCTCATTACCAAAGGCACGGAAGAACCCTACCGGATGTTTACTTCCCGCGCAGAACACCGGATACTGTTACGCCAGGACAATGCCGACCTGCGTCTAACTGAACTCGGTTACAAGATCGGCCTGGTCTCAGAGCAGCGTCATGAACGCTTCCAAACAAAGAAGGAAGCTATTGACCAACTTCATGATCTTATCGCGGACTATACGGTTTATCCTGACAAAATGGATCCCATGCTTGAAGAGCAGGAAACAAGTACGCTCTCTCAACCGGTCAAGGCAAAGACCCTGATCCCCCGCCCCCAGCTCTCCATCTATAACCTCCTGGATGCAGATCCCGAACTAAAGAGAAGGGCTCACGAAATAAGCTCTGACCCCGATGTCTTTGATCAGGTTGAAATACAAATAAAGTATGCCGGCTACATAGAGAAAGAATTTGAGATGGTCGAGGAAATGCGCAAACAGGAAGACACCATCATCCCCGACACGCTTGATTACCGCAAAATAAGCAGCCTTTCGGCTGAAGGAACCCAGAAAATGGAACGAATACAACCAGAAACCCTTGGACAAGCCAGCAGAATAAGCGGCGTAAGCCCCAGCGACATCTCTGTGCTAATGGTCTACCTGAAAAACTAATTGTTTCACGTGGAACATCATCGAATCACCACCTCCAATGTTTCACGTGAAACGTTTGAGGCCACCAAAGACTTGTACGCCTCTCATAAAGACCTCCTGGAGGAGTACATCGACCAGCTCTTCTGGTGGAATGACCGGATTAACCTTGTCAGCCGGGATGTTTCACGTGAAACAATAGAGAACCACCTGCACCACTCCCTGCTCATCTCACAACTTTCCCCTTTCATTTCAGAAAAAAACATCATTGATGCCGGTACTGGCGGTGGGCTTCCGGGTATTCCACTGGCCATAACCCATCCCGGCAAGTCGTTTATTCTCAATGATATCGTAACGAAAAAATGTCTTGCGGTCAAACAGATGGTTCGTCACCTCGGACTTGACAACATCACCATCGTTGACAGAACTGTAGCTAACCTGCAATACGACACGCCCTTTCTTCTTATATCAAAGCATGCGTTTAAGGTAAATGACCTTTACTCCATGACTTCACACCTTCCCTGGACAGCGATGGTTCTATACAAAGGACTTGAATTTCAGGGTGAACTCGCGGGTATAGAGCCCCCCCTCTCCATTGAACGATATGATCTTACCGAGGGATCAGATTTTTACAAGGGCAAGGCCCTTGTCATTATTCGGCGCTAAGTCCTCTTTTTCCGACTGTAACTATTAGTCTATTTCGCTTATATTGGCTCAACCTATTCTTTTAAACGAAGCAGAAACCACAGCAATATGAATAGTTCTGAGCGTCGGATGAAGCTTATTTTAATGCTTCAACAGTCGAACAGCCGCATTACCGTCGATGATATCGCAGAGAAATTCGATATAAGCAGGCGTACCGTATTCAGGGATTTCAACGCCCTGTCGGAAATGAATGTACCGGTAACATGGGATGAATATACGGGCTATGGTATCATGCGAGGCTACAAAATCCCTCCACTAATGTTTACCTCCAAAGAACTGGCCACAATTTTAGTCGGCCTCAATTTTGTAAAGTCACAGGTGGACCAAACCCTCATTAATGATGCCAAAGGAGTTGAATTAAAAATGAAAGAGGTGCTGCCCGATGACCTGCTCGGGTTTATGGAGTCTCTGGAAAAACGGACAGTCGTGGACCCCTACATGAATTTCGGGGCAGAGAAAAAGGAAGGAGGAAACTGGTTTCTAATCAGTAATGCAATTGCAGAAAACAAGCGAATCTCTTTCAACTATCGCTCAAAAACTTCTGGCAATGTCTCCACCCGCAGGATTGACCCCTATCTTATTGTATTCTACAAAGATCACTGGAATGTTATCGGGCATTCTCATAAACGGAATGCTGTTCGCAATTTTGTCCTTGATCGCATGTCAAAAGTGGAAATTTTATCCGAAAAATTCACTCCCTACGGCCAAATCGACATAGAGGGCCTTATCTTTAGATCTGACGAGAGATCCCGTAAAATAGAGGTAAATGTACATAAAGACAGCTTAAGCCGGTTTAAAGCCAATTTACCAACAAAGATTATTAGGGAAACAAATTATAATCCTAATTTTTTTAGGTTATCATTTGAGTTCAATAATATGGACTATATCAACAAGTGGCTGCTCCAATTTCATACAAATGTAGAAATTGTTAGTCCTGATGATTTAATAGAAAAAAGAAACCATCTCCTGGAAGAAATGATCTCTATAAAATAGATATTAATGTTTATTCTATAATGAATATTAAAATAGTCTTTGATGGGGTTGCCCACTTTTCAGCTACACTGAATCAGGTTGCAGCAGACCCTGCTCTATAGTATTATGTAAGATCCGCCATATTGAGATGCCCCTCCACCATGCCCATACAATCGCCTCTTCAAACAAACTCTCGTGCGGTATCCAATCCAACTGTAGGCTTCCCCATTTTTGGACCATTCTATCGATCATCTCTGGCCAATCCCTTCTGAAATAAAAAAGGGCTTGCCAAACCATCGGTTCGACAAGCCCTTTAAGAAGGTGGTTCGTTTATGGTCAGACAGTTGCGTCCTCCTCCTCATTGACCACACGGGTGATCGCCGCAATTTTGCCTTCCGAGTCAAGACGCATAATTCGCACCCCCTGGGTGTTTCTTCCCATGGTTCGGATATCACCACAGTTCATGCGAATAACCTTCCCGCTTTCTGTAATAACCATCAGGTCATCCCTGTCGGAGACTTCTTTAAGTGCAATCAGCTCACCGGTTTTTTTCGTTACCTTGAGCGTAATGACTCCTTTTCCGCCACGGCTTTGTTCACGGTAGTCCTCGACAAGTGAACGTTTACCGTAGCCATTTTCGGAAATCGCCAGCACCGTGGCTTCATGCGTATTCTTAATAACCACCATGTCTACCAGCACATTATTTTTGCCGAGGCTCATTCCCTTGACCCCGGAAGTGTTTCGTCCCATATCGCGGACATCTTCCTCATGGAACCGGATAGCCCGTCCCTTTCGGTTGGCCAGGATCACATTGCTTTCTCCATCAGTAAGTGCGGCTTCCAGCAGGGTATCATCATCATTGATATTAATGGCAATAATACCATCTCTACGGGGACGACTATAAGCTTCGAGGGCTGTCTTCTTAACTTTGCCCTCCCGTGTTGCCATGATGATGTAATGGTTATTGATGTACTCTTCATCATCCAGCGTTTTGACCGGGACAAACGTTTTTATCGCATCATCTTTGTCAATATCGATAAGATTTACGATAGCACGTCCCCTGGCCAATCGGGAAGCTTCCGGAATTTCATAGACCTTCAACCAATAACACTGTCCTTTTTCGGTAAAGAACAGAATATAGTTATGGTTAGTGGCCACAAAGAGATGTTCTACATATTCATCATCCTTAGTGGTCGTTCCCTTCATTCCTTTACCGCCCCGTTTCTGCCGACGGTACCCACTGAGCGGCATGCGTTTAATGAACCCCTTATTATTGATAGTAACAACGACGTCCTCATCGGCAATCATGTCTTCTACACTGAAATCCTCAGCAGAATGTACAATCTGTGTCCGCCGTTCATCACCATATCGACCCTTGATCTCTTGCAGCTCTTCCTTGATGATACTGGTCTGGCGGCTTCGGTTGGAAAGGATATCGCGGAAATCTGCGATCTTTTCAGTAATTTCACCGTATTCCAGTTCAACCTTGTCACGTTCAAGACCCGTCAGCTTCTGCAGTCTCATATCCAGGATAGCTTTGGCCTGAATATCGGTAAGAGCGAACTTACGCCGCAGCGCCTTGTTTGCTTCTTTGGGACTATCGGATGCCCGAATAGTCCTAATCACTTCATCCAGGTCGTCCAGGGCAATCTTGAGTCCCTCCAGGATGTGTGCCCGTGCTTCCGCCTGATCCAGATCGTAGAGCGTGCGACGGATAATAATTTCAATGCGATGCTCAACATAATGGTAAATAAGCTCCTTAAGTGGCATCACTTTAGGTCGTCCCTTCACCAGCGCCAGACTGATCACCCCGAAGGTGGTCTGCATCTGGGTATACTTATAAAGCTGGTTCAGCACAATGCCCGCATTGGCATTACGTTTGAGGACAACGACAATACGCATCCCCTCGCGGTCAGACTCATCCCGAATTTCAGAGATATCTTCAATCTTTTCGTTCTCAACATGACGGGCAATTTTCTTAACCAGCGTTGTCTTGTTGACCTGGTACGGAATTTCGGTAATGACAATCTGTTCGCGTCCCCGCCTCAGTTCTTCGGTCGTGCATCGCGCACGAAGGGTAATCTTTCCCCGTCCGGTCTCATAGGCCTCTTTCACACCGCCATAGCCGTAAATGATTCCACCGGTTGGAAAATCAGGCGCAGAAATATACTCCATCAATCCTTCACAATCGATATCGGGGTTGTCGATATAGGCGATAATGCCGTCGATCGTTTCGTTGATATTGTGTGGAGCCATGTTGGTAGCCATACCAACTGCAATACCAGAGGCTCCATTAAGCAGCATGTTGGGAAGCATGCCCGGAAGCACCGTAGGCTCCTGCAGGGTATCATCAAAGTTATTCTGATAATCGACCGTTTCCTTATTGATGTCGGTCAGCATTTCTTCAGCAATGCGTTCCATGCGAACCTCGGTATAACGCATCGCCGCAGCGCTGTCACCATCAATAGAGCCAAAGTTTCCCTGTCCATCGACCAGCGGATACCGCAGGGAGAAATCCTGCACCATCCGAACAATGGAGTCATAGACAGCAGAGTCGCCATGCGGGTGATACTTACCAAGTACCTCTCCTACAATTCGAGCACTCTTCTTATAGTTTCGGTTATGGAGCATGCCCAGTTCGCTCATCCCATAAAGAATGCGACGATGTACGGGTTTCAGTCCATCCCGGACATCAGGGAGGGCGCGAGAAACAATTACCGACATCGAGTAATCGATGTAGGCCGATTGCATCTCGTCTTCAATTGTAACAGGTATAATTTTTTCTCGAGCCATGAATACGTTCTTCTAAATCAGTTCCAAATAAAATTTAAAGATAAGACCATGTTTAGCCTTTAAATATCGAGGGTCGCATACTTGGCGTTGCGCTCGATAAATTTACGCCGGGGCTCCACATCGCCTCCCATCAGGGTAGAAAAGAGTTTATCCGCAGAAGCTGCATTTTCAACAGTAACCTGCTGGAGCGTTCGTGTTTCCGGATCCATTGTGGTTTCCCACAGCTGTTCCGGATTCATCTCCCCGAGTCCCTTGTAGCGGGAAACATCAAACTTTGTACGGCTGCTCCTTAGATCCTTGATAATTTTGTCGCGGGTTTCATCATCCCAGGCGTATTCGATATTACCGCCCGTGTAGGAAATGCGGTACAATGGCGGGGTGGCAATATAAATATGACCGTTTTCAATAAGCGGATACATATAACGATAAAAGAATGTAAGCAGCAGCGTCCGGATATGGGAGCCGTCCACATCGGCATCCGTCATGACGATGATTTTATGATAGCGCAGCTTTTCCAGCTCAAAATCCTCTTCGGCATGCCCCACGCCTGCACCCAGCGCGGTAATCATTGCCTGGATCTCATTATTCTCCAGGATCCGGTTAATCTTGGCTTTCTCTACGTTTAAGATCTTACCGCGAAGTGGGAGAATGGCCTGGAAACTTCGGTTACGGCCCATCTTGGCGGAACCGCCGGCCGAATCCCCCTCCACCAGGTAAATTTCGCTGTGCTCTGGATCTTTGATCGAACAATCCGCGAGCTTTCCGGGAAGCCCTCCGCCACTCATGGCGCTTTTGCGCTGAATCAGTTTACGGGCCTTTCGTGCAGCCTCGCGTGCTTCAGCCGCCAGAATGACTTTTTCCAGAATTTTCTTGGCTTCCTTTGGATTCCGTTCCAGGTATTCGTTCATCTTTTCATAGACAATCACCTCAACAGCACTCTGAACCTCCGAGTTGCCCAGCTTTGTTTTCGTCTGTCCCTCGAACTGTGGTTCCGGCACCTTTACACTCAGCACGGCCGTCATGCCTTCCCGAAAATCATCGCCCGACACCTTGATATTACTTTTTATAAGGTTGTTGTCCTTGGCGTACTTTTTCAAAGAACGCGTCAAGGCACGGCGAAAGCCGGAAATATGGGTTCCTCCCTCGCGCGTATTAATATTATTAACGTAGGAGTGTACATTTTTGGAGTAGCTGCTGTTATACTGAATAGCCAGCTCCACCGGAACCATGTCAACCTCTCCCTGAATCAGAATCGGTTCTTTCATCATGGGTTCACGGTTCTCATCGAGATATTCCACAAAGTCTCTTACACCGCCTTCAAAGTGAAATTCTTCTTCCAGCGGTCCATCATCATCCCGCTCATCACGCAGCACAATCGTAATTTCCGGGTTCAGGAAGGCCAGTTCCCGCATCCGATCGGCAATAATATCAAACTTGAATTCAGTGGTCTGTGTAAAAATCGTCTCATCCGGGGTAAAGGTAATGATAGTACCGGTTTCATCCGTTTTGCCCTTCACCTTAAGGGGCTGTACCGTTTTTCCATGCTCAAATTCCATCACATGAATCTCACCGTCGCGATGCACTTCCGCGTAAAAATGGGAAGACAAGGCATTCACACAGCTCACCCCGACCCCGTGCAACCCACCGGAAACCTTGTATGTATTTTTGTCAAACTTACCGCCTGCATGCAGCTTGGTAAGTACCACTTCAACCGCCGGCAATTTAATTTTCGGATGTTCATCCACGGGGATCCCCCGACCATTATCCTTGATGGTCATGGAACCATCCTTGTTGATGATGACTTCCATGCGGTCGCAATATCCGGCCAGGGCCTCATCAATGGAGTTATCAACAACCTCATTGATCAGGTGGTGGAGTCCGCGCTGTCCAACATCGCCAATGTACATGGCCGGACGTTTCCGAACAGCTTCAAGACCCTCCAGAACCTGGATATTTTCCGCTTTATAATCTGATCCTTTTTTATTCGCCATAAAATTAGGTGTGACTGGGGTTCAAAATGATGATGAAGACGCCTGAAAATAGTGTATAAATAGGCAAAATCAAAGCGAGCTATGCCCGTTACTGGCAAAAGCAGAGATCTGTCCGTAAATCTAATTTTAATAGTCCGGAGAAATGGACTTTTCGAGCAGAAACCGCCCCTCTTTTGAGCTTCAGTCCGACAACAAAAACATATACCAAAAGAATGATTGATATTATTCAGGAATAAGCCTATTTTTCCCGTCTATCTACGAATTGTTAACAATGAGTTTTCACAACATCATGGCACGCAAAGATGACATTACTGGCAAAGGAGCATTAAACGGCTATCGCTCCTCAAAGTCAAATAATAAGACGAAGCACAAATTTCAGCAAAACCTGCAGAAAAAGCGATTTTATGTTCCCGAGGAAGACAAATGGGTAACATTGAAGGTTTCTGCCAAGACGCTTCGCACAATTAACAAGAAAGGAATCAGTGCCGTTTTAAAAGAAGCCAGAAAAAAAGGAACTCTTTTAAAAGACGTATAGCATTATGGCAAAAGGAAACAGAGTACAAGTAATATTAGAATGCACCGAAAAGCCGGGCTCCTCGCGGTATGTGACGACGAAAAACCGTCGCAACAATCCCGACCGCATCGAGCTCAAGAAATACAATCCGGTTCTTCGGAAGCATACGGTTCACAAGGAAATTAAATAGTAATTGATTTAAATTATGGCTAAGAAACAAGTTTTCGGAAAGAAAGCGCAAGACAACAAGGCAGCCGATCGGCGCATGGCCAAAGTGATTGTTGCTAAAAAGACGGCTAACAATAAGTTTGGTTACAAAGAAGCGATTGTAGACCAGGATGAAGTTCAGGACTTCATTAAAGCTAATAAAGGATAGTACTATTCTTTGTTAGCCCCTAAGAGGTTGCATTCGTTCTGCGGGTGGAACCTTTTTTTTTGACGGGATTCTACGCCTGTCATCACCATTACTTCAACACAATCATACTTTATTATGGCAATTAAAGACCAGATTATGGCCGACCTGAAAACGGCTATGAAAAACAAGCAGCAGGACCGTCTGCGTGTGCTTAGGTCGCTGAAAGCCAAGCTTCTGGAGCGCGAAATCAGTGAACGAAAAGAAGGCGAGGCCTCCCTGTCGGATGAACAGGCCATCGAAGTGTTGATGAAAGCTGCCAAACAGCGCAAAGAATCCATCGAACAGTTCCAGGAGGGCGGGCGTGACGATTTGGTAGCTTCCGAGAAGAAGGAACTGGAGATCATTAACAGTTACCTTCCGGAAATGCTTTCTGAAGAGGAAGTGCGAGAAGTAGCCCGTCAGAAAATTGAGCAGCTCGGTGCCCGCGACATGTCCGACATGGGCAAAGTAATGGGGGCCATGATGCAGGAACTGAAAGGCAAGGCCGAAGGCTCGCTGGTAAGCAAGGTAGTGAAAGAAGAACTCTCCTGAGCGAATGGAAGCATGAACATCCTGGATCTGCTGATAGTACTTCCCATTTTGTTCTTTGCCTACCGCGGTTTTAAAAACGGTCTTATCGAAGAGGTACTCAGTATTGCCGGCATCATACTGGGGGTATTTTTAACCTTCCGGTATATGGAGGAAGCAGGCACCTATATCCAGCCTTTCTTTGAGGGAAATAGCGAGTATGTTCCTTTTGTAGCCGCATTCATTATTTTTATCGGCACGCTCATCGCTGTCAATCTCGTGGCGTATATAAGCAAAAAGATGCTGCAAACAATTCACCTCAATTTTATTAACCGTGCCAGCGGCCTGGCGTTCGGAGCCCTCAAATGCGGTGTTATAATCAGCGCAGTGCTCTTGATGGCTGCCGGCTTTAATATGCCCTCGCAGGAGGTTCGCAAAGAGTCTATTTCCTATGGCTATGTTGTGTACCTCGCTCCCTGGGCCTACGACACCGTAGCCTCAGTATATCCCGGGGCCGAAAATTTTACTGAAACGGTGGAAAAAACCATTGACCAACATAGTCTCATTAACAACTTTCCCTTTTTCGAACAGTAACTATTCTATTATTCCATGGCATTTTTACCTGTTGATGAACAACTCGACGTTATCAAAAGAGGCACGGTGGAGCTTGTGCCTGAAAAAGAGCTCGTTGCGAAGCTCGAACGCTCCAAAAGAGAAAATAAACCGCTAAAAATTAAGCTCGGTTGTGACCCTACGCGCCCCGACCTTCACCTGGGCCACTCCGTGATCCTTCGCAAACTGCGCCAGTTCCAGGATTTAGGCCATGAAGCCATCCTTATCATTGGCGATTTCACTGCCCTTATAGGAGATCCGACAGGACAAAATAAAACACGTCCGCCCCTGAGTCGCGAAGAAATTGAGGAAAATGCTTCCACTTATCTCGAGCAGGCCACCCAGATCCTGGACGAATCACATACCACCATTGTTTACAATTCGGAATGGCTCGGAACCATGGGTTTTGAAGACGTCATCAAACTTTCCTCCAAGCTCACCGTTGCGCAGATGATTGAGCGTGACGACTTCTCCAAGCGGTACAACAACAATGAACCGATTTCCCTGCACGAGTTTCTCTACCCCCTCGCACAGGGACAGGATTCTGTACACCTGCAGTCGGATGTGGAACTTGGTGGAACGGACCAGAAATTTAACCTGCTGGTAGGACGTCAGCTTCAAAAAGACGATGGACAGGAACCGCAGATTGCCCTCATGATGCCTCTCCTGGTGGGTACAGATGGAACCAGGAAAATGTCCAAGTCGTACGATAACTATATCGGCATCACTGAGCCGGCCAATGAGATGTACGGTAAAGTACTTTCCATTCCGGATGATCTTATTTATTCCTGGTTTGAGCTGCTTACCGACATTCCGGTGGAGGATCTTCCAGCCTATAAAAAGAAAGCAGAGGAAGACCCGCGCAATACCAAGCATGAACTGGCCCTGGCCATTACCCGGATGTATCACGGGGAGGAAGAAGCCAGGGCAGCCCGCACCCATTTTGAAAAAACCGTGATCGGCAATGCCATCCCCGATGATGCCCCGACCCTGAAATACGAGGCCGGTAATGAAGTCCGATTGCTCGATATTGTGTCCGACGCCGGCTTTACGTCCAGCAACGGGGAAACAAAGCGCCTTATTAAGCAGGGCGGTGTTTCCATCAATGATGAGAAAATATCCGATAAAGGCTACAGCATTACTTTTGACGGGGATACCGAATTCACGCTTAAAGTTGGAAAACGGAACTTTGCCATCGTCAAGACAAAATAAGCGGTCATAACCCTGGATTGCAGTAAAATCTCCCCCTCCGGCTATCGGTGGTCTTTATTTTGAAGTACTTTAAAGCACTCGCGGGCGACCTGCCTTTGTGCAAAGCATCCATACGAGTAGTTCCGTTCATTCCGGGGGCAGTCATGCACGGCATGTAATGTCCTGCTGCTCTCCAGTCTATTCTTCGTCCCTAACAGAAAGAAAATATTCCCTACACCCGTATGCTTAAAATATCGTCCCTCAATCTCAATGGAATCAGGGCTGCCCACCGAAGAGGATTCAAGGATTGGATTGCCCAGTCTAACCCCGATATCATCTGCCTCCAGGAACTTCGTGCCATGGAGCACCAGGTTCCCGGTCCCATCCAGAGCCTGAACTATCACGCCTTTTACCATACGGCTGAAAAGAAAGGCTACTCCGGGGTGGGCATTCTCTCCAGGGAAGAACCCATCAGCGTACAGGACGGGATCGGAGTTGATTGGATTGACCAGGAGGGCCGTGTCATAATGGCTGAATATACGGACTTAACAGTATTTTCCATTTATGCCCCAAGCGGCACTACCGGCGATGCGCGACAAGAGCTTAAGATGGAGTTCCTGGATGTCTTCCTCCCCTTCGCCCACCAGCATTTGGAGGGAGATAAACCGGTGGTTTTCTGCGGTGATTTTAATATTTGCCACAGGCCTATTGATATCCATAACCCCAAACGCAACAAGAATACCTCCGGTTTTCTGCCGGAAGAGCGCAAGTGGGTTAGCCTGCTGTTGGATACCGGCTTTGAGGATGTCTACCGGCGCCTGCATGAGGGTGAGCCCGATCTGTACAGCTGGTGGAGTTACCGGGCTGCTTCCAAAGAACGCAACAAAGGTTGGAGAATAGACTATCACATGACCAGCCCCGAGCTGCTTGATGCCGCGGAGGAAGCAGTCATTGAAAAAGACTGGGATCTCTCCGATCATGCTCCGGTTACAATCTCCTATAATCTGGGGTAATCCTCCCCAGGCAACACAACCACCTGAGTTCAGGAGATTCAGATGGATCGTTGAGTTTCACCTCGGACTGGTCGTTAACCGCCGGCGGAAGGTGTGATTTATACGGTTTTGGGGGTCATAGTGGCCATTTCGCTTCAGTGGAGCTGGCTGATCTTCTCATCGCGGCCATGATTGCCCTTACCTCTGCCTACAGCTGCATTCATTTAGCAAATAAATTTAAGAAAGCGGTGGTCTTTCGAATACCTTAGGGACATCAATTTGACGAGAATGGACGGAAGCGAACTTACCGACGACAACCAGTATCTCCCGCAATGGTTTTTAATACGTGACAATTACAACGGAAGCAAAACTCATGCTTATATCCGGTTTGTAAATTCCCATCCTCAGACCCCGGAGTTGACAGTCAAAGTATCCGACAAACTCTTTAAAAGCAGCCTGATGTACCCCAGGGAAACAGACATACAAAAGGTCACGCCCGGTCTTCACTTCTTTCGTTTTTTTACGGTAAAATTTAAATGCCAAAAAAACCTTCACCGCCGATGCCCTAAATATCCATACCGTCGTGGTAGATCTCACGGGCTATTCCGGTGATAGCCTGACGGTTCATCTCCTGAAGAATCCCGCTCGTACCGTCATGCCGTCAAGATAAGCTTCTGGAAGTGCCTCTTCTACGGCCTTTCGGTCAATGATGAAATGGCATCTGTTTTTTCAACATAATTATGATACATTGGTTAGCAGTCTTCCTATAAAAAATTTTCCATCAAACCGTTAATCGAAAATGGGTACACATTACCAGGGAAGTGAAAAAGAAGTCAAAACGCTGAACGCATTTATCAAACTTATGCGTGCATCTGAATCCATAAATAACCGCCTGAACCGTCATCTTGTTGAACAGGACCTGACGCTCAGCCAATTTGGTGTTTTGGAAGCCCTGCTTCATCTTGGACCGCTCAATCAGAAAGCCCTCGGTGAAAAACTACTAAAAAGCGGGGGCAACATTACCCTGGTTGTTGATAACCTCGAAAAAAGCGGATGGGTTGAGCGCCATCAGAATCCGGAAGACCGGCGTTCCATGCTCATTCATTTAACCGAGGAGGGCGAAAAGTTGATCAGCTCCTACTTCCCCCAGCACGTTGAAAATATTATGGCCGAGTTTGCCCCCCTTTCAAACGAGGAACTGGACCAACTGGCGGCTATA
The DNA here is from genome assembly GCF_900182555.1 of Fodinibius sediminis. Taxonomy (GTDB): domain Bacteria; phylum Bacteroidota; class Rhodothermia; order Balneolales; family Balneolaceae; genus Fodinibius; species Fodinibius sediminis. The sequence continues at coordinate 63,554 of NZ_FXTH01000003.1, forward strand.
TGCAAAAAAATAGGATTGCAAAGCCCAGACAATAATTCAGAAGATTCATAAGTTATATAAGCGGGGATTGAGAGCAACATCTCAATTTGTGAGTAGCTTCATAAAACCCTCCGGGGATGGGCCGAACGGTCCATCCCCTTTTTTGTGGGAACCCGTCCATGCTTAATCATATCGAATAGCTTCTGCCGGGGCCACCGAAGCAGCGCGACGAGCCGGATACCAGCTGGCCAGCAGGCACAGGATGAGGCTTCCCAGTAGGACAATGGTAACATCCATCAGCTCTATACTCACCGGATACGCATCGATGATAAAGGCCGATGAGAGTTTAATGAGTCCATATTGCATCTGAAGCCAACTCAGCAGCAGTCCAATGCCCCCTCCGATAACACAGCCAATCAGGCCGATGTATAACCCCTGTCGCATAAAAATCCCTTTTATATCCGACGGAGTAAATCCCATGGTTTGCAGCACGCCAATATCCCGGTTCTTCTGTATCACGATCATGGTCAATGATCCTATGATGTTGAGCACAGCCACGAGCACTATAATCATGAGGATCAGATAAGAGCTCCATTTTTCAAGATACATAATATCGTAAAGCGGTCGCTGCAGGTCGTACCAGGTGGAAATTTTGAACTTATCTCCCAGCTGATCCGCCAGCGACTTTTTTATCTGTTCCGCTGATGCCGGGTTGTTGAGACGGATATCAATGCCAGAAATTTTATTACGCACTTCAAAAAGGCGCTGAGCAGCCTTCATATCAATATAAACAGCAGCCCCTTCGACAATCTGTATCTGGGAATAGCTGCCACGTACCTCAAAACGGTAATTACGGGGAAGCGAGAACTGGGTCAGGGATTTTCGCATGCCGCTGGCACTTAACATGGATAGCTCGTCACCGGTATTCAGATTCATCTCCCCCATCATCTGTTCACTGACCAGCATCCCCAGCGTTCCATCTCTGACGGCTAAATCAGCGGATCCGGATGTTATATTTTTCTGAAGATCATTGATGCTAAAAAAAGCATCCGGTGTAATGCCCTTCACCTGCACAACCTTATCATTATCCCGGCTTTTCACCATCAGCGCCTTGCCTTCAACATAAGCCGAAATATCCCTAAGCTCCGGAATAGCCGAAAGTGTATGCTGCAGTTCATCCGTATAGAGGAACGTATGTGCTTCAACCGATTCAATACGAATATCTGGATCGTTCTGTAGCAAAAAACCCTTGATTACATCAAAAAAACCGTTGAAAACCGACAAAACAACGATAAGCAGGGCCGTACCAACGGTCACCCCGGCAATACTTATGAGGGTTAGAGTCGAAATGAGCGAGATATGCTTCTTGGAAAAAAGGTATCTCCGTGCTATAAATCCGGTTATGTTCATAGGACCAAAATAATGATAATCCGCAAGGATTACATCCAAAGATTATCCACTGTTCCTACAGCTCCTTACGCCGAATCAGTTGAAGCAATAACCCGTTGGTTAAGTTTTTAATCGCTATACAGCACTAATCCACTCTTTTAACCTCAATGTTATCAGCTACACATCGCAACAAGGCACCCGGTTCTATCCCCTCTTCTGTAACTTCCAGCAGCGGAGTCATCACTTTTTCTCCGTCAATGTAAGCCAGCTGAATCGCCGCAAGATAGCTTTCAATCGTTTTTCGTATCTCCTCGCGGTCCATATCTATTCTATTCTTGGACAATATTTGATCGATAATATCATCAAGGTTAGCAACATTCTTGTGCAATACGACCGCCTTGTGGTTATCGGGATTCTCAGGTGTTGGATCGGGAATCAATTTATATTCAATAGCCATGGTATTCTTCTCTGAAATTGAACTTTTTGTGTTGGAAGCAGCTATAAAAAAAGGCCGCTCACCAGTAAGACCCGAAAAAGAGTCAATCCTTACAAAAAAATTTAAAAAAATTACCTCATTAAAATACTCCATGCAGCACAAGAAGAATATCAACCAAGGACCAGGAGCAATAAAATGTACTGTGAGGAGCCCTCGCCTGACGTTATACTTATAACTAATCTATTAGTTAGTATCATCCTTCAGAGAAATACCAACTGGTACTCCGAAGAACACCGTCCATCTTCGTTGCTTCTCCTTATCCCTTCTTCTGCTTTTTCTTTACCTATTGAATATACCCCCTGATTGCGGTATTTTGGCCTTTCTTAATCTCTCATAAGATAAATCTTAAAAAATTATTATGCGCATCATCATCTTTGGCCCTCCGGGCGCCGGAAAAGGTACACAGGCTGCCCTTATCAGTGAAAAATTCAATATTCCTCATCTTTCAACGGGTGAAATTTTCAGGACCGCCATCAAGAATGAAACCGAGCTCGGCAAGGAAGTCAAAGCTATCCTGGATTCCGGAGAACTTGTACCCGACAAGAAGGTAGTCGGACTTGTAGAAGAAGAATTGCAAGACAGCAAATATGATGACGGATACATTCTCGATGGCTTTCCACGCACTGTGCCACAGGCCAGGGCCTTCGATACCCTTTTAGAAGAGCAGGGAACCAATCTTACCGCTTTTCTCCAGTTGAAGGTCCCTCAGGAAGAGCTTATAAAAAGAATACTGAGCCGTGGAGAAGGACGCTCCGATGATACCGAAGAAGGCGTAAAGAAGCGGTTAAAAGTCTATAAGCAGGAAACACAACCCGTACTTTCCTACTACAGGGATAAAGGCGTCGTGCAGGAAATAGACGGAACCGGATCAATTGAAGAGATCTTCAGCCGCATCAGACGTACCCTTTCCTCCCAGTCCCAAAAGGGATAAGGATCCCGGGAGCGTCAGCATGCAATACCTACCGTTCAATTAGAGGACTCTGTTAAAACTTTAATAATCCCGGGCGTGACATCCGCAATGGTGGTCGCCGTTTTAAAAACGGCCGCACCCGGCCCCACACACGCCAGGGGAACCGGATTAACAGTGTGCGTCTTTACGGATAAATCCTCCACATTTCCATGGTCACTGCTGAAGACTATGGTCGTTTCGGATGGTTTCCGTACAATCAGGCGCTTCAAGAACCGGTCATAAATCCGAATGTAATAGCTGGCCTCTTCCATATCCTGACCATGTCCAGCCTTATCCGTCAAATAATACTCATGCAAGATCAGATCATATTCAACCGACTGATTAATTAATCTGTCCGCCGCTTCTTCCGGCTCGATAATTGGTACATTAATCTGCAGTCGATTGCGCCAGGCTTTCTGCGTAATCCCGGCCGTAATGGCTTTGCCTTCATTGACGTCCCTGGCTGAATTAAGGGAGATGCTTGCACTCCTGCTCATCAAAGTCGTACAGCTCCAGCGATTCCTCTTTCGGGCTTTCTTAAAAAACACATCAGGATAGGCATTTATGAAATGACAGCGTTTTCCGTGTTGCTGGGCTTTCAAAAAAAGACTATGATCCTCAAGCAAATGTTTGATTCCAGAGTGGGGATAAGGTCCAAAGTGCTTGTCGATCTCTTTTGCTGCATTTTCTCCAGAAAAGAGCGTGGCCTGGCCGGTACCGCTCTGAGGCAAGCCTTTAACGTCAAGTGTGGCATCGACAGATTTAAACAGGTGGTTAGTTTCAAGAATATCCCTTCTATCGCCTATCAGCGGAAGATCACCGGCCAGTCGTTCGAAGCCTGAAAACCGATCCCTGTAAAAAGGGTTGCTGTCCTGTCGTCGGCCCAAGCCAACTCCGTCAATAAATAAGAAAATAACGGACATATTATTTAAACTTCCAACCAGTTAGTTATTATCAGAATATTATTTATCGCTCCAGTACCAGCGTGACTGGACCGTCGTTATGCAGCTGTACATCCATGTAGGCCCCAAAACGGCCCGTTTGTACTTTTAGCTCCGAGTGTTTCCTAAAATAGGACACCATCGCTTCGTACAGCGGTTCGGCCTTGCTGGGATCCGCCGCCTCAATGTAACTGGGCCTGTTCCCCTGCTCATAATCCCCGTAGAGTGTGAATTGGGGTACCACCAATATCTCCCCTTGCACATCTACAACCGATAGGTTCATTCTCCCCTTCTCATCATCAAATATACGCAGGTTCAGAATCTTTTCAGCCAGCCATTCCATATCCTCTTCCGCGTCATCTTCATGAATACCCACCAACAGCATCATTCCGTTATTAATTGCTCCCACCTGCTCATCGCGCACCATTACGGCTGCCTCAGAAACTCTTTGAAGTACAACTTTCATATCTATGCCTGTTAATAATTATGTGGACAACTGTGTGAATAACTCTTTCTCAGAATAAACCAATGAAAACCAACAAAAATTCTCCACAGCTTTCAACAAAAAAAATCCATTATCCACAGATTATACAGCTCAATATTCGTGCGGATAAAAAAAATAACTTGACATAGCTTTTAACAATAAATGTGGATAACTTATTTTTAATTCCCGTAAACCCTTGTTTTTATTCATTTACTTATCCACAAAATAATCCACAATCCATTATCTAAAGATAAATATTTGTGCATCAAAAAGTTTTCCACTTATCCACAGCCCCTACTATGTACTACAAAATTTATCTATCTAATATATATTATGTTTTCCGGTGGATAATGTGGAGAAATAATCCTTAAAAAGGAAGCTCAATCTTTCTATATTCTTAACAGTCTAAAAAGCCAATACACTCTTACAGCATGAGTTCAAAAAAAATTACCTACAAGGATTCCGGTGTCGATATAAAAGCCGGTGAGGAAATGGTTGAATCAATAAAAGGCCTGGTCCAACAGACCCACAGTGATGCCGTACTGCGTAATATTGGGGGGTTTGGAGGCTTTTTTCGTCCCAACCTTTCCAGCTACAGTGATCCTGTTTTTGTCAGCAGCGTAGATGGGGTTGGCACCAAGCTTATTGTTGCATTCAAATGCCGTAAATATAACACTGTTGGACAGGATTTGGTTAACCACTGCGTCAATGATATTGCGGTTTGTGGAGCAGATCCTCTCTTCTTTTTAGACTATTTTTCTACGGGCAAGCTGGAGCAGAAGGTGGGTTACCAGGTAGTTAAGGGATTTGCGCAGGCCTGTAAAGAAAATGACGTTGCCCTCATTGGTGGTGAAACAGCCGAAATGCCCGATATTTACAGCGATGGAGAATTTGATCTGGCAGGAACCATTGTTGGACTGGTTGACCGCGATCATGTGATTGACGGATCTGCCATTGAAGAAGGGGATCTCCTGCTGGGCGTTCCCAGTTCCGGGCTCCATACCAATGGATATTCGCTGGCACGAAAGGTGCTTTTTTCAAAGTACGAGGTAAGTGATCATGTAGATCAGCTCGATACCACCGTTGGAGAGGCTATGCTGAAAGTACACAAGTCCTATTTGCCGATTATTAAAAAATTACGTGACCTGGATGGTGTGAATGGGTTTTCACATATAACCGGTGGCGGAATCATAGGAAATACCAAACGCGTTGTACCTGATAATCTAACCATTCAGTTAGATTGGGATGCATGGAACCGACCGGCAATATTTGAAATGATCCAGGAAATTGGTAATGTGCCTGAAGATGATATGCGGGCCACTTTTAACCTGGGTATTGGACTCATTGTCATTGTTAATCCGGATATTGCGGGGGAAGTGAGAGCCCATGCTGCGGAGATGAATGAAGAGATAATTGAGCTCGGGAAAATAGGATCATCGTAGAAGACCGTTTATATCGGGCTTTTGGAGGGATCACCTGGCTGTACAGATACCGACTTTAAATCCCATTATAGGGGATTATAAATTTATATTAAAAGGGAGGATGATATGGATAAACGACCACTGCTGTTGCTTCATGGGTCGCTTGGTGATCTTACTCAGCTTGAGTCCTTGGTTCCACAGCTGGAAGAGCATGCTGAGTTGCACCGCATGGATTTTGAAGGCCATGGAGAATCTGCGGTCCCCAACAGCCCATTCCGCATTGGCTATTTTGTAGAGAATGTTCTGGGTTATATGGATGAGCACGGACTTGATACAATAGATATTTTTGGATACAGTATGGGCGGTTATGTGGCTCTTTGCCTGGCAAAAGAGTATCCCCAGCGTATCCGGCGGGTAGCGACACTGGGGACAGTGCTGCAGTGGACTGCGGAGGTAGCCCGTCGTGAATGCCGCTATTTGCACCCAGGCAAGATCACAGAGAAGGTACCGCATTTTGCGGAGCAGCTGAAGGAGCGACATTCCGGCGACTGGGAGCGGGTTGTGAACCGCACACGGGATATGATGGAATATCTGGGAACTCATCCCTTTATTCAGCCTGGTGACTGGCAGGGAATTAAGCAGAAAGTTCGGCTCCATATTGGTGACCGGGATACCACCGCTGGACTCGATGATACACTTGAGGTATACAAAATGATGGATTATGCTGAACTGGCCGTATTGCCGCGCACGGGGCACCCCATTACGGAGGTCAACCATTCTATGTTGGTCTCCTCCCTGATCGATTTTTTCAGGGAAAGAAAAAAGCCCGGCGAGAATGACCGGGCTTGACTAAACTATAGTACACAGGATAAAAGATCAGACCTTCCTGAATACCACAATGGCATTGTGACCGCCAAAGCCAAAGGTATTGCTCATTACGGCATTGACCTCTTTTTCGGCGGCTTCTTCCAGTACAATGTTCAGTGAAGAGGGGATCTCTTCATCTATCTGTTTCGTGTTGATGGTGGGAGGAATGATGTTATCATTGATGGCCTTGATAGAGGCAATGGCCTCTATAGCCCCGGCAGCTCCCAGAAGATGGCCCGTCATAGACTTTGTGGCACTGATAGACAGGTGGTCCGGCTCCTCACCAAAGACATTTACCGTGGCATTCATTTCACTGATATCACCTACCGGAGTAGATGTAGCATGGGTGTTAAGGTAGTCGATATCCTCAGCATTCATCTGGCTGTCACTGAGTGCTTGCTTCATCGCCCTGGTTGCACCTTTGCCTTCCGGGTGGGTTGTTGTCATATGATAGGCATCCGCCGTCATCGCGGCTCCGGTCACCTCGGCATAGATATTGGCACCGCGTGCTTTGGCATGTTCATATTCTTCCAGGACAAGTGTGGCAGCCCCCTCTCCCATTACAAAACCGTCCCGGTCCTTGTCAAAGGGACGGGATGCATGCTCGGGATCATCATTCCGCTGCGACATGGCCCGCATGGCAGAAAAACCGCCAAAGGAGGATTCGGTAATCCCTGCTTCTGATCCTCCGGTAATGATAACTTTTGCCTTGCCCCACCGGATGTAGTTAAGGGCATCCATGATAGCGGTATTGGAGGTTGCACAGGCTGAAACCGTCGCATAATTAATACCCATAAGTCCATACTTCATTGAAATAAGTCCCGGTGCCATATTGATAATGAGCTTGGGTACAAAGAAGGGGTTGAAGCGGGGGCTATAATCATTTTCGGCATAATTCCTTACCTCCTGTTCGAAGGTGTACATGCCGCCCTGGCCGCTGCCCCAGATGACGCCGGTATCAAAAGGATCCATTGCATCAAAATCCAGTCCGGAATCTTTTACGGCCTCTTCGGTAGCAACCAATGCATAATGGCTGTAGGGATCGGAACGCCGGATCATATTGTGCTCCAGGTGTTCGCTGGCGTCAAAATTTCTGAGTTCACAGGCAAAATGGGTACGGAATTGTGAAGGATCAAAATGAGTAATTCGGGACGCACCGCTGACGCCGTTTATTAAATTTTTCCAAAAATCATCGACGTTGTTGCCTAAAGGAGAAAGGGCACCCAACCCGGTAATGACGACTCTGTTCGGCTTGCTCATGCTACGTAAGAATATTTTAAGTATAGAAATTTTATCTGTGCCCAATATAAGAAGGATATGGGCGGACTGCATATAATATCTGAGGCTGCCGGCCGCAGACTGGATTCAGGAAAAACATCCCGTGTAGAAGAAAATATAAATAGACGGATTTCTGACGTTTTACTAAAAAACCGGGAAAGCACATGGCTGAAGGGAGCAAGAAAACGGCCCCTTGAGCAGTGCTGTTTGTATTTGGTGATTCTATCCCTGCTGGGTGGCGTAAAAGCGTTCTTTCGCTATCTTGTCGCCCTCCCAGTGCTGCACAGCTACCTGTTCAAGGCTCATGCGGTTGCCATCGGTAAAGGTGACATCCATCACGCATTCCACAGAAGTTGCTGCTTTCTCTTCGTTGGAAGTGATCGCTTTTACATCCATCCCATGGAATTCATCCACGCTCTCAAAAAAATCATTTTCCCGTTCCCGGTTGGCGGCTTTTCCTTCTACATTGGACCCGTCTTCGAGCACCATGACCACGTCCTTGGCATAATACTTTTCAAAAGCATCCATAGCTTCACCCTGGGAAATGTGATCATAGATGTCGGTAATCTTGCTTAAATAACTCATAATCTGAAGTGAATTAATTTAATATTAAAGCGTTAGTGATTCTGTTGCAACGAGACTGATCTTGAAATCGTTTGCAGCTGGCCATTTCAATTTGCACCGACCGTTCCGGCCGGCTATCTTTTATCTTCATCGGTTATTAGCACGAATGTACAAGGGTATGCAACAGGTCAAACTCATTGATATTGCCTACGGGCGCAGCGGCGACAAGGGAAACAACAGTAATGTGGGTATTATCGCCCGCCATCCGGATATCTATCCGTTCCTGAAAGAAAAACTCACGGCCGGGCTGGTCAGGGAGCATATGAAGCATGTCTGCAAAGGCACGGTGGAGCGATATGAACTGCCCAATATCGGGGCGCTCAATTTTGTTCTCCATGACAGCCTGGACGGGGGCGGCACCGTTTCCCTGAAGCTCGACGCCCAGGGCAAGACGCATGCCGCGCTCCTGCTGCGCATGGAGCTGGAGGTTCCTGAAAAGCTTCTGCAGAAGGTACAGGGAAGGAATTGACGCTTTTTATCCCCTATCAATACGGCAACACTTTTATTATTCTGTGATCGAACGGGATACAAACCCATGACTGTATCCTGATTTACGTCATGAAGATAACAGGCAGCTTGTCCGGCTGGGAATACTTTTGGACAGTTTGATGTCAACAGCAACCCGGTGCGTTGTGCTTTCCATTTTCAGTGTTTACCGAACTGCATAGATGGCCTCACTATCTGCTAAAAGAAATAGCCGGGGGGAAGGATGTGTATAGGGTCCCGGCCGAAACTGCCAGCGAGGCTGTACCATTTCACATACATGAATGTGTATGCTGGATTAGAAGGGAAGACTGTTGTTTTGAAACGTTTTTATAGTTTCAACCATCCTGTCCTGCCTGGACACTGGCAAAAAATGCTGTGCGGCGTGGGGCCGTAGACGAACAACTGCGCTGGTATAAGTGGTGATATTATTATAAGTTCCAAGCAAACATGAGCAGATAGTATAAAATAGCAGGATCCTATGGTTACCGCATTAGTCTTTATCACTACCGAGCGTACCCGCATTAACGAAGTGGCCGAAAAACTGGTTGAAATTAAAGGGGTTTCCGAAGTGTACTCCATTAGCGGGCAGTACGACCTGGTGGCCATGATACGCGTCAAGGAAAATGATGAGATGGCGGAACTGATAACCAGTCAGTTAGCCAAAGTGGAGGGAATTACAGATACGGAGACGCATATTGCTTTCCGGACCTTCTCACGGCATGACCTGGAGCACATGTTCTCCATCGGCTTCGAAGACTGACTGCCGGCTGGGGCCGTAACAGAACAGCATCAAGAATGAAAGGAATGCGGGGTATAACAGGCCATTGACTGAATAGCTCAGCACCAACCCAAAAGATATCACAGGGCGGGTTTGAAAAGGTAAATCCTGCAGCTGTATCTGGACAGTGCAGTAATGTGAGGGAATCCTGAGTTTGATCTCCATTTATTCCAGTGAACAGCAGAAACAGTTGTCAGCCTATCTTATCTGTGAGACAGCCCCGGGTGGACATAAGAATTTCAGCTTTCTGACTCCTGTTCCAGAAACCTGATGGGGATGGTAACCTCTGTTTTATCCCATTGCATGACAATCTGCGTTGTGTCGTCCACGACATCTGAAAACTGGATGGTGAAAGCTTCAGCAACTGATTCTTTTTGAATGGCTGTTGCGTCAACGCGAAGCACATCGTGGGCCTGTTGATAGTCAAAATCTCCCCAAAGTCCCAGTTCATCATTCAGGATGATAGTCCACGGTTCATCTTCGCGAGGAATAGTAAAGAGGGCATAGGTACCAGCTTTGAGCTTTTCTCCGGCCAGAAGAATATCATGAGTGGTGGTTAGTTCAGTAGCTTCGTTGGCCCCGGTGCGCCAGATATTGTCGTAGGGAACCAACTGCCCAAAAATATCACGATTTCGTTTGTAGGGCTGCCCGTAAATAATTTTGATGTAGGTATCTGTGGGATGATGCATTACTTTGGCAATAGCAATGGGGCTCTTCCTCCGCAGCGTCTCGGTTTCTTCTGGCTTGTCCTGGGAGCAGCTGCCTGCGACAAGTATCAACAGGAGAAGAAATAAAAGCGGTATCTGTCTGGTTAACATAATAATAGGTCTGTGACTTGTTGGCTACGACATAATAACAAATAATGTACTTAAAAGTTTCCCATGAATACCTGGTGCTGATTACGTGTGGGTTCGTATCCATATCCGATACCCAGATCAAATGACAGGTTGGATACTCGGAATGTTGTTCGCAGGCCTAATCCAAAAACAGAGCGCGACTGCTCGTACCAGTCGGAAGCAGAGGGATCCGCTACAGTATTGGAGAAGGCAACCAGGTAAATCTTGGCCAAATACAGGGGCAGCAAAAAGCCCCCTTCATCAGCATGAATGAGAGGAATGGTATAGCGGCTGCTTATACTCAGCAAATTATCGGCATTGACAAGCACGGGTTCTGAGAAGGCATCTGAAACGAGCGACTGGTTGTTGAACACCAGGCCCGACTGGCTGAGTCCCTCTATGGCCAGTCGCATTGACTGGTTCCATCGTCGTAAAGGAGAAAGGTACGTCAACAGGCCCGCCTTGAGGGCTGTCGGCTGCTGGAACTGAAGTCTTATATTGTTCTGCTGGAGGGGAATGCTGAGATCGTAGGAATTCCAGTAATGTTCCAGCTCGGAATAGAGGACGATACCCGAATTAGGCTGAATATCCCGGATATTCTGCTGGAGTCGTAAATTAAGCTGGCTGTATAGATTGGCAGCAGTTATATTCGAAAAATCGGATGAACGGTGATCCCTGGAGAGACCATAAAAACGAAGCTGGGAATACCGGATTTTGGGTTCGATAAACAGTGAGGTAGAAAAAATATTATCGCGCAACTGAATATCCAGGGGGATGCTGAGGTCCAGAGATCGGTTTTGCCGGAGTAAGGTGGTTGTAAATTGATCCCGCTGAAAATTGATGTAGGAAGGCTCACTGTAGAACTGCAGCCTGAATCCGGGATAAAACTGCTTGTTTTCGTACGACAAATCATACCACAGCCGCTCCTCCAGGTAACTCATCTCGATGTCATAGGCCTGGCTTTGCAGTACATCGTTGCTGTGTAGGGAGAGGCCAAACTGGTAGTGGCCGCTGTTGGAAACCTCCTCCCCAAAAGGCAGTACGGCACGGGGTTTTAGCCAGCTAATATCGGAGGTATAGGCTTCCGGTTCCCAGCTTTTGGATGCCTTTCTGATGGAATCAGATACCATATACTCTCGCATGGTATTGCTTTGTTTGGTCACAGGCTGCCACAGCGAGTCGGGGAGGATGCGGCCGGTGCCATCGGTACGGCGGGCAATAACCGGCAATCGCTTGTTGCCAACCTGGCGGATATATGCCACACGGCTGCCGTTCGGGCTGTAGGATCCCTCAAAAGCATTAAAAGCAGATTGGGTAAACTGGCTAACCGTCTCGCTGGGCAGGTCATATTCGTAAAGCTGGTGCGTACCCGAAAAATCACTACTGAACAGGAGTTTTTGTCCTGAAGGATGCCAATAGGGATCAAAAACTGAGCCATCTTCAAAAGCGATGTCCGGGTGCTTCGGCAGGGTTACACCCGCCCGGCTGATGTCGGTAATCCAGAGTGCCTGCTGTCCTTTTTTGTTGGCGACGACGACTAAACGATTTTCATCCGGGGCGACTGAAACAGCTGTAATTTCATCTTCGCCGAGGGATAGCAGCTCAGCTGGGTTATGGTTTTCTGCCGGAGAATCACCGGGGATGGAAACAAGGGCGGAGGAGGCCGGTCGGCTTTGCAGGGCCAGCAGTTGTTTGCCGGCATACTGCGGTGCGTAGACCCGAGCATCGTCAGTAAGCGTTAGAAGGCGATTTTCAGAAAAGTTATAGCTGGCTAATACTGCCTTGTAGGTGCGGTTGTATAGCGGGTCAGCCCTGTAATAACTGAATACCATCTTTGATCGGTCTGGAGACAAGTCATAGCGGTAGTCTTGGATGGAGTTGGTCGTGAGAAAGCGTTTCATGCTGCCAGAGGCCAGATCATAACGATAAAATCCGGGGCGGGCATTATAAAACGAACCGTGGAAGACCAAGGTAGAGTCGGACAGCCACAATGGACGGCGAATTTCCGGACCCTGAAAAGGCACGTTCAGAGGGGGCGGGCCGGCGGCTGAAGTTGAATCCTGGAATCGATCGTATGCTTTTTCAAAGCGGCTGTAAAGTTGTCCGGGCCAATACCCAGTTACATGTCGGAGAGCCAACCCGTAGCCCAGAAAAGGATAATTCATGTAAAAGGACAGGGCATTGCGGGTTGCAGTGTCGCCGAATTCACGCTGCAGCCACGAGCTGAACATATAGCCCCCGATGTAGTGTCGATTGAAGGGTCGGGTATTGGATGAAATCTGCACCATCTGTCCCATGGACCAGCGCCGGTCGCTGTTGAATACCGCATCAAACTGACTGGTGAACATCGGGAAGTTACCCCGGCCCCCGCCGGGGGCAACCTGTTCGGTTTCATACTGGACTGCGATACCTTCAGTGATGCCTGCTGGGATGGCCCCGTGAAAAGATCGGGCCAGATCGGGAGAGAGCAGGCTGATCAACCGCGGGATATTATTTTGGCCCAAATTATTGTATTGCAGGGCGTGAACCAGTTCATGGGGACCAACATTAGTGAGCCAGTTTCCGGTCTGTGGGTTGAGTGATTTTCCCTTGAGGGGCGGCAGTTCAATCTCTGAGCGAAAATGAAGGGGGGTAACAAAGCCGTTGGAGCGGTCGTTGTAGCTGTTAAGAATAACGGGAAAGTTGCGAAGCTCCCCACCCACCAGCTGTTGAACCCGGGGATAGTGATCCTCCAGAATACGTGCCAGCCGGAGGGCGGTTGTGTCGTTGTCGCGGCTGTAGAGCAGGTTGAAATGAGGTGTTTTCAATTGTTGCCAATCCTGGTCGGGGGGACGATGCTGGGTGGGATAAAGCTGGGCAGAGGCGGTGGGATGAAGAACTAATGCAAAGAAAAAAAAAGAGAATAGTTTTTGACACATGATGCGGCTTTCAAAGAGGGTTAAACGAACCTTAAACAGACCGACAGGAACATTCAGAAAGCATTATCCTGCATAGCCCGGCAGGTAATAGTAGATAGCCCAAAAATGAGAAAAGGTGCCGGCCATTACAAAAAGGTGCCATATCTCATGAAATCCAAACCAGTTTGGGATAGGATTGGGCTTTTTGATCCCATAAATAACAGCGCCAATGGAATAAGCCAGTCCTCCAATGACAATCCATATGATAAAGGCAAGGGGCAGTTTTTCTACAAGGGTGGGAAAAAGGAGTACCGCCATCCATCCCATCCCGAGATAGAAGGCAGTGGAAAGCCAGCGAGGGGCTCCCATCCACAGAAATTTCTTGATAATGCCGATGACTGCCAGGCCCCAGACGGTGGTAAATAGCCCCCACTTCCAGCTGCCGTCGAGCACCAGCAGGCAGATGGGGGTGTAAGTGCCGGCGATGAGCACGTAAATCATGCTGTGATCAAGCTTCTGAAGGAATTTCAGAGTCTTTTCTTTAACCTGCAGGGCGTGATAGAGCGAGCTTGAGGTATAAAGAAGGACCATGCTGAGGCCGAACATTGAGAAGGCGATGGTCTGGCTCAAGGACCCTCCGGATGCGGCCTCGAAGAGCAGCAGAATAAAGGCAACCAGTGCTGCTATTGCTCCCACTCCATGGGTTATGCTGTTCACTGGTTCTCGTAAATGATCGCGTAAGGAGTTCATGCGTAATTTCATGGTGATCGAAAGATACAAATAGTAGCAACGAGAGGGAACTGCAAATAGTTTAAAAGGAAATATTTTTGAAGAATAGATGACTTCTCTGCTTCATTTGTGGGAATCTTTCTGTAGATTGGTATACAATAATCACGGGAATAAAAAAGGGAGAGCATCATGAGATCTATAAGTTTAGTATTGGCAGCCGTGTTGGCTGTCCTCACATTCAGCAACAGTGCAGAAGCCCAGCTTTTAAATAGGCTCAAGAAAAAGGCCAAAGCGGCGGCTGAACAAAAGGCGGAAGAGAAACTGAGTGAACAGGTAGAACTGGCGGCGCGTCAAGCAGTGGAAAAATCCTGGAATACCGTATTTGGGGAGGTTTCTGCTGATAGTAGCTTCGGTCCCCTGCCCTTTTCCATGAATAGCAATGTTGAAACGGAGGATGTCTACAATTTCGATACCGCCACTACAATGGAAATTACTACCGTCAGGAGTGATGGGCAGGCGGAACCCCCTGCTATCATGGAAATGTATTTTAACGAAGAAGAATTATATACGGGGACTCGCTTTTCCAGTGAGGAAATGAAGCAGGACGAGGGGGATCTATTTATTATTTATGACCTAAAACACTCTGCCATGGTCATGTTGATGGAGAATAAGAACGATAAATTTTCTTTTGCCTATGATTGGGAGCAGTCCCTGGAGAACCCGTTGTCGGAGGAGGAAGAGATAAACTGGGAAGAAGTAGAAGAATGGCAGGGATACACAAAAATCGGGACTAAAAATATTCAGGGGTTTGAATGTGACGGTTACCGGTCGGAGAACAGTGAAGGGGTTGTTGAAGTGTGGGTAAGTCGGGATGACTTTTTTGGCAGCCACCACCTGTTTAAGGCCAATGCCAATACCCGAAAGATGAGAGGAACCCTCCCGGAAAACTACCCCTATGGTACGATGATGGAAATGATCTCTGAGGATCGGGCCAGTGGAGACAAGACAATTATGAAGGTAATCGATGTGCGCAAAAATGTGGACACAAGGTATGCGATGGCCGACTATCCGATCATGAGCATGGGCGGCCATTAGACGGATCCTGGCTCATTACTGTTGGCATGGAAAACAGTCAAACGATTTTATGGTTCGGCGTCGACTTTTATAATGGTTGGTTCCACATGGACAACCGTGCGAACCGAGTGGGCAATGAAGCAGTTGTCATGGGCTTTTTCATGAAGTTCGGTATCTTCCCGGGCTTCGGGAGCGGCACTGTTCAAATACGAGACCTCGGGACGAAGGGTCACTTCCGTTATGGCTGTTCGTCCTGATTCATCTTCGTCCAGAACTCCCTCGGCCGTATCGCGGTAATCTTCAACTACAAAGCCATGCGATGCAGCGATGGATAGGAACCAGAGCATATGGCAGCTGGAGAGCGAAGCTACAAAAGCTTCTTCGGGATCCACGGCCGCGGCATTTGAAAGGGGAACAGGAACCACTTCCGGGGATGCGGAGGCAGGAACTTTTACCCCGCCGTCAAAGTACCAGTGATGTGACCTGCTGTATCGGTGGTCGGTAAATGCTGCACCATTGCGAACCCAGGCAATGGTTGCGCGATAATGATCCATTGGCTATATCTAATTTATCTTAATTTTGGAGACTGCGCTTTTTACCGATTTATCGTGGACAAATTCAGAGAAAAGCTATTAATTTATGGTCTGCTGAGATCGAAAATAATCGGTTTGAAGCAAGGTATATGTTTTTAGTATAAGAAATAAAAAGAGACTTGTAATAGACTATGACCCATCGTTTTTTTTCATTATTGATACTGCTGGTAACGGTGATTATTGTACCGGTTGCAAATGGACAGAATGCCCCTATTGAGGCACTGCTGATCACGGGCGGTGGCTGGCATGACTTCGAGACGCAGAAAAAACTGCTAACAGAGGGAATTTCTGAACGGCTGGATCACAAAATAGAATGGACTATTGTACATGAAGATGAAGGAGATCCTGGGCACCAGGTATCGGTGCTGAAGGAGCCCCACTGGGCCGACAATTATGACGTAGTGGTACATAATACCGGTTTTGCCCGCGTACGGGATCCGAATTTTGTTGATCAGCTTGTGAAGTATCACAAAGGGACACCGGCAGTGCTTATCCATGCTGCAATACAGAGCTACCGCTTTGCTGAACCGTCTGATGGCTGGTTTAAATTCATGGGTTACCAGTCCATGGCTTCGGAGGAAAGCCGAACACTTGAAATTGAGAACATCGCTCCCAAAAATTCGATTATGAAAGGGTTTCCAGCGACCTGGACCACCTCCAAAGAAGAAATTTTTATCATGGAGAAAGAATGGGGCGAAATAACGACGCTGGCCCGCGCCTTCGGGGAAGAGATGCAGGAATTTCAACCGGTAACCTGGACGCATGAGGGCGACAGTACCCGGGTGTTTGCCACTACGCTGGGCCACAGCAATGAAATTTATCAGAAAAAAGAGTTTCTTGAGATGGTGGCAAATGGACTCCTCTGGGCAGTGGGAGAGTTATAAGAGCACCCCGCTCCTCTCCAGAATGCCGGAATCATAAAGCAGGGGGATGGTTTTCCCGTTGAAGCACCCGGGAATCGGGAATTACCGAATATTTCGCCTGATGACACTTTTGCGTTTATGCCCTTTGATGAAAACCTTTCGTTCATTGGCTTCAAGGAAAAGGAGGAAAAGGCCCGGCTATGATCGCCAGGGCATACGATTCTGGCAGCTATTGACAGTGGCTCTACAGTCGAACAATGGTGTCAGCGCCGTTGCCGGTACCTTCCTGAAATGAACAAAGCGGCGACCTTCAGGATTTATCATATAAATAAAAAACATAGTCTGTTGGTACTCCCGGATGTCCCTGCTGTCGCAGCATGGCTGTTATATTTCCCCGGTGATAGGTTCCGTGATTAACTACATGCTGTACCAGTTCGGCTATGGAACATTCCAGCTTGCCATATTTTGGATGCTCTATAGACAGGATCACATCGAGGTCCTCCTGTGACCTAAAGAAGGATTCGTATTTGTTAGACATTGCAGTGTATAACGTTTCCATCCCGCCAAGATCCTGTCCTTCCACCTCCTGTTCGTGCTGCTTGATAAGCACCATTGTCTCTTCTAACGGATCTCCTGTCATAACACTCAACCACATCCCATCGGTGCGATAGATGTGAGTGATCACCTCTGCGACGGTAGCAAAGACACTGTTGACCTGCTTGCTGTATACTTCTCCCGGCAAATGGTGCAGGTGCTTTAGCAGGCGATTGTTTGCCCAGTGATGATAATCGTACTGCTGCTTGGCTTTATGTTTCATAATGAGATTTATTTTATTTGTTTTTCAATGGAAAAGCATTATAAGAGGCTATACTGACAACCCTTTGTCAATAAAAGCCAAATAAAATGATCCGGTTAATTCTTCAACTGCGTATATCACTGTAGATAGAATTTACAATAACAAAAAATAATGACGATGAGATTCAGAAAATATAGGTGTCCTTCTTCCGGGCTCGTCAAGTGGACATGGTTTAACAGGGCCTGCATGCTGCTTTTGGCCGGCATTATGATCACCGGGTGCAAGGATTCGGTCACGGACGGGAATGGAGCTGACAAAGATACCCAAACATTTGACCTTGTGCTCGTTGCCGGTGGAAGTAAAGTGGGTACCGTCTCCACGGCGCGTATAACTCCTGATGATGATGCATACATCGATGAGGGTTTCTTCGTTACGGTGAAAGTGACAGACGAACGTTTTAATGCTCCCTTTGACATCTATATTAATAACAACAACGGCTACTGCGGCACCTTCGATGTTCGACCCGATGAAAAGGCCGAGATGCCTTGTGACTATGATGATTTTTTATCCAACCCCACCGAGTTAACCGTTACCGATGAAAACGGGGATGGGGAAAGTGCCCGGCCGGCCTCCTAGAAGTATAACCCGGTCGTCAGCATGGCCATCCCAGCTGGATAATTTTCTCTGGCAGCTCAGGAGAGGTCTCTCCGGCCTATAGGCACCAGTAAATAGCACAGCATTTCAGTTGATGAGTACGGTATTGCATCCCATACTTCTTCCTTCCCGGTGATCCTGGCCGGTCCGGTGTTCTGCCGCTCTCATTTCTTTTATAGCCAAGATCGCCCTTCTCTTCCTCTCAGGAGCTATTTAAGGTAGGATAGTTATTTTTTTGGCAGTCATGGCAAAAAAATGTATCAACGCTTTCTTTTCTGCACAAAAAAATTAAAAAAAGCGACTTTTTGCTAAGATTATTTAAACAGATTTCATTATAATAGTTAAGATTTCGTTTACCAAGTGACTACCCGGAAAATGATTGCGGGCAGAGAAGAAGCTTGGGGATATTAAATTAGGTATTTAGCAAGAGGGTAACCTGCTCTCAGATTCATATTTATGGGGGCTAATTTATTTCCCGGCGGGTTGCCCAGGGTACGCATATTAGCTGTATAAACGTCAGGTCAGTAATTCTTACGCCCAAACCGGATGGACAACGGTTCAAGTTGGCAAAAAGCAACGTGATAGAAAGCGAGGGTAAGCCAGATATTTTATTAATGGCATAAGAAAGCTGTAGCAAAGAGTCGTTGCATTCCAGAACGCAGTGCAAAAAATATTTTGTGAAAGAGGGAACAAAAAAGGCACTGTGGTCTTAAAGCAACGACTATTTAAATAATAAAATATAATTCAAGCAATTCTATTTGCATTCTTAATTCTATGGCACTTTATTTACTGTATGGGGATGGAGCACATAATATTACGACAATTAACTCACGAACCGTTACTGCCATGCCTGAGCCCAGCAGGGGAAAATCCAAGGAGCTGCTCAATACCCATGACGGGGGGGAGAAGTATGATTACTCCAAATGCATGCCTTCTGAAGATCTTCAGTATTTTATTGAGTACTACTGGTTCATGGACTGGAACCTGGAGGGCGATTCGTATAAGCAGGAAATCAAGTCATACCCCTCGGTGCACCTTGTCCTTGAGAAGGGAAACAGCTGGATCTGGGGAGTTGTAACAAGCAATTTCAGGCGTACTATCAAAGGAGAAGGAAGTGCGGTAGGGATCAAATTTCGGCCCGGAGGCTTCTACCCTTTCTATGAGTCGCCGGTCTCGGCTATCTCCGACGGGGTGCTTGATCCCGGAAAGGTATTTGATACGGATATAACAAAACTTGAGGAAGACATTATTTCCCCTGACAGCAGGGATAAGGCGGTCAAACGGACTGAGCATTTTCTGCGCGAGCATTTGCCCGAACGGGATGAGCGGATTGATAGAGTGAATAATCTTATCGAGGCGGTGAAGAATGATGAGCGCCTCATCAACGTCGATCAGCTGGTAGACCGTATGGCCATTAGCAAGCGCTCGCTCAAAAAACTGTTCAAGTGGTACGTCGGCGTCTCGCCCCAGTGGATTATTAAGCGGTTCCGAATACACGAGGTCGCAAAAAAAATTGCGGACAAGGAAAATCCGGCCGACTGGATCGAACTGGCGCTCGGGCTGGGTTACTATGACCAGGCGCATTTCATTAAAGATTTTAAGACGTTTATGGGAAAGACTCCCACAGAATACGCCCGTAGCATACGACCGGGCGATCATCGCTGGTAGGGTTCCTGCCTATGGTTGCTGGAAAAAGGGATTGTATTTTAGCAGTTCGTTGAAATGCAGGGAAGCATTGTCTTATCCAGTTTTCATTATCAGGGCTGATACTGAAAATAGCTGGCAATGGCTGTTTCCCCCTCCGGACATGGATCCCCACCCCCTCTGTAAAAAGTGCTGTTTAACCTTGCAAAAGAGGCTACAAGATGTATCTTGTTAGCTGTGAAAAATAATCAAATGTCCAGTAAATTTTATACGAGCAAGCCGATGAATGTATTCCCTTTGCCATCACATATTTTTATTGTAAGCCTAATTTTAGCAGGTTTGGCAGCCTGCCAGCCAACTGTTGAGCAAACAGAAACTCAAACCCCAGAAACGACGACCAATATGCTGCAGCATACTGTATATTTTTATTTGAATGACGATGTGACTCCGGAGGAGCAAGAACAGTTTGAGTCGGGATTAAAGAAACTTCTTGCCATAGATGAGATTCATAAAGCAGAACTCGGGGTGCCTGCCCAGACACCGGAACGGGACGTCACCGACCATTCTTTTGGCTATTCTATTTTCGCCTGGTTTGAAACCATGGAAGATTATGAGATTTATGCTGAACACCCGGTGCATATGGAATTTATCGAGAAATACAGCGATCTCTGGTCTGAAGTTCGAGTCTATGATTCTGATCTCATAGAAGTGCGCTAACAACAGGCAGTCACCGTTTGAAGGCCATCACCCCTGTTATGTCAGCTGTTTCAAATGAGCCTGGATAATGGGGTTGGGTGGCTGAGTCGCGTTATGACAGACCTGGTCCTGTATTGATTGGGATCCATATCTGGATATCTCCTTTACCGCGCCGGGGGTCAAATTCCCTGCCATACCGTTCGAAAAAGAAATCGATATCCTCCGGGCTGGTGGTATATTCTGTCTGTGGAATCCATTCCTTGTAAATAGCGTCACAGGTGGTCCGAATGTCGGTAACACTCCCCCTGTGTTCGAATATGGCGTAGGCGTGAGAGGCAAGCTGTTTTATGGAAATATGATTTGGCAGTGAAGGGAGATCCCAGTTGCCCGAGATCTCCACCCCGCAAGTATATTCGAGACCGCCTTCAGCACCCGGATCAGAGCATAATCCGTAGGTTATATCCTTGTTGGGTATGGGCAACCGGAGCAGCAGCCTGTTGAATTCGTCCCACAGGCTGGTAACTTCAAAAGGTCCACAGGAAGGATACTCCCTACTCAGTCCGGCAATGAGCATCGGCTTGTAATTATCGATTATTTGAACAGGGGTTACAGTGATATGATCTGCAGTTTTGTTATCCATACTGTTCTAATTATGACTTTGGCATTGTGCAGTATCTTCAGGGAAGAACTTCCATGTCATAGCCGAAACGGTTTACTATTTCTCGGATCGTTGATTCATGGAGTCTGGAAGTCGGATGCTCAACACGCAAAACGCTGTCACAATCCTCAAGGTCGATGCTTGGATCGCTGCCGGGGACCGTTTCGCGTATGACGCTTAGAATGGACTTTGCCTCCGATCTCTTGTCTATATTTGTTTTATAAACTTCGATCATATTCATATCGTCGTAAAAAGCAAGCTGTTTCATTCCTGTTGTTCCAGGTTAAGCTGTTGGCACTTGGGGATTCTTATTTAGATACCCGTGAGGATGTTGTTGTAACTAATATTAATGTGGCCACCTTTTGCGGGACGGCCCTGATCGGGGAGGCCCTGCTTCTGAGGCGTATGGCTCGCGGTGAAGGTATAAGCCCGACCAGTGAGAGTGCGACATCAAAAAATATGATCGTAATATGTTTTTATTATGACTTAGGCCGACCGGTACGCCTCACGCAGCTTGTCAAGGTCAAACTTTTTCATCTGCAGGAAAGCTTTTGTTACTTGTTTTACCTTTTCAGGGTTGGGATCGTTCAGCATTTCCGAAAGCTGAACCGGCGAGACCTGCCATGACACTCCGAACTTGTCTTTCAGCCAGCCGCACTGTTCGGCCTCTGGTACGGTAGAGAGACTCCAAAAATGATCTATTTCTTCCTGTGTTTTGCACTGAATCATCAGCGAAATGGCTTCGCTGAAAGTAAAGTCAGCATAGTCGGGAGAACTGTCCATGGCCATAAATACTTCCCCGTTGTTGAGGCAAAACTGGGAATGCATGACCGTTCCTTCCGGCTGATTTTCGCCTGCACCATATCGAAGAATCCCGGTGATATCCGAATCATCAAATAGAGAAGTATACAGGTTTATGGCTTCTTCGGCCTGCCCTTCGTTGCTGACAAACATCAGTGAAGGGGTAATTTTTTGCCCGTGTACATCCTCAAGCCGGCCCAAAGAAATTTGCCAGCTCAACCCATACTTATCTTTGGTCCAGCCATATTTTTCGCTCCAGCCATATTCTTTCAGGGGCATCAGGGGAGTTCCCCCTTCAGATAACTGCTGCCACAGGCTATCAACTTCGGTTTCCGACTCGCAGGTAACAAAGAATGAGATGGCCGGTGTGAAACTGAAATGCGGCCCTCCATTCAGAGCGATTAATTTTAGCCCGGCCAGTTCAAAATCCACGGTCATGACGGTACCGGCTTCCTGTCCATGTATTTCGTATCCTTCTTCTGTATACCGGCTTGTATTCGCAATCTTCGAGTCGTCAAAGATGGAGGTATAAAATGTAGCCGCTTCCTCGGCCTGGTCATCAAACCAGAGGTGCGGGATTATTTTCTGGATTCTGTTATTGTCTGTAGATGTCATGATTCAACCTCTTGGTTTCTTGTGATAATGTTGATTTAGGTCGGCGTTAGCCTATCCAGCGAAGAGTTTTATTTGCAGGCTAAGCCTTTTCTCATATTCTTCTAATCTTTTCCGGTATTACTCTTCAGGATCGCATTCACAGAGGGGAGGCGGAATTTTGAACTGCCGCCCTCCTCTCAAAAGCGGACGCCCGTCCCCGGGGTTCTTCCCACTCTTCCTGTCGGCCCAGGGCTGTGAGGTCAAGGAAGTAGCAGGCGCCCCCCACTTGTTCAACCCCCCGGGCATAGGTGGAATAGGTATGGTACACGGTGTCTTCGATTCGCAGGAAACAGCTGATCCCCGGCCGTTCACCCTCTGTGGGGTAACCGAGGTGCTTCAGCGTGGCCTGGTCTCGGTAGTTATAGGAAACCGGCCTGACGGATTCATCCAGTGTAATATGAAAATCGTAGTTGAAGCCTGAGCCATAAGATGAATACCAGGGCAGGGTCCAGCCCATCCTTTTTTTGAAGGAAATTATTTTTGAAATGGGAGCCCGCGAAACCAGCACAAGTGTGGTCGTCCGCTTGTGCAGATGGTTAAGATGTCCCCGTGCAACATGGTCAGCCCAGGCGGAACAGCTGGAGCACCCCTCCGCCCAGTCCGGATGAAACATAAAGTGATAAACTATGAGCTGCCGGCGGCCTTTGAACAGGTCGAGCAGACGGACTTTTCCGCCGGGTGCTTCGAGGGTATAATCATTCTTTATCTCCACCATGGGAAGGTTGCGGCGGTCAGCATTGAGACGATCGCGGCTCCGGGTTAGTGCTTTTTCCCTGACAAGCAGCTCTTTGCGCGCCTTTAGCCATTCTTCTCGTGAGACAATTTCCGGAAGCAGAGTGTTGGTGTTTTTCATGGTGATCGTTTAGTATTAGTGTTCCATGGGTTGGAAGAGATCGAACTTGTTGCCGTATAGATCGATGAATCCTGCTCCTTTTCCGCCGGGTACCTCTTGAGGTTCATTTAAAAAGGAGACGCCCCGGGCCTTCATTGCTTTGTAATCCCGTTCAATGTCATCGGTCTCAAACATCACCAGGGCCATTACAGGTGATTTCCCGATGCGGGACTGCTTACCGGGATCATCGACGTGATGCAGTTCAAGTACCGTTTCACATTCTTTGCTTGGGGCTACGGTCAGGTAGCGCCATCCCGGCGAAAAATTAATGTCTGCCCGGATGGCAAACCCCAGCGTCTGGGTATAAAATTCCCGGGCTTCATCCAGCTCTTTTACCGGAATGCTTAGTTGTCTTGATTTGATAATCATGGGGGTTGTTCTTTCATTATTCATACTCATCGTGCATCCTCCACCACTGGTAGGGCGGTGTCTGCGGCCAGCCTTCCGGAGAGTCCTCCCAGCTTTCCTGTCGTCCGTAGGGAGTCAGGTCAAGCAGTTTGAAATTAGTATCAAACAGCTCTGCCCCGCGTGCGGTGGTGTAGTATGTGCGGTATATGTTATTTGCATCGTCACGGATAAAGACATTAACGGCGAAACCCTTGCCTGCATCAAAAGTGTCGGCAAATCGACGGGCCGGATCAGTGTACCACGGTGCATTCCAGTTCATTCGCTGCTGTAATGCCAGAATTTCTTCCTGGGGTGCGGGCGAGGTAAACACAAAGGAGGTATCTCGGGCGGCTACATGTGCCAGGTTATGACCAATATTATCCATGACCATAGAACACCCCTTGCAGGGGGCTGCCCCGGGTTCGAGCATGGCACTGTAGACGATAAGCTGCCGTCGGCCGTGAAACAGGTCGATTAGTGAGATCTGCCCCTCGGGGCCTGCAAAGTGATAGGTACTTTGAACGGCAACCATGGGTAATCGCCGGCGCTCCGCATTGAGCTTGTCGTGCTGGCGGGTCAGCTCTTTTTCTTTCTCCAGCAGTTTTCTGCGGGCTTTCTGCCATTCCTGCTGTGATACCACATTGGGGAGTGAGTATTGTACGCTATCCATATGACGACCTTTTTAATTATTTAATCCATGTGTTAATTGTCCAGAGGTGGCTGGCTGTTAACGAAATTCTTCCGCTATCCGGCAGCCCCCATCCAGTTCTAACCGGTGTAATAGAGCATCCAGCCAATCCCAAATTTGTCTCTGAGCATCCCGAACTTTTTGGCCCAGCCGGTTTGCTCCAGCGGCATCTGGACTTCTCCTTCGGCTGACAGCCGATCAAACAGCCGCCTGGTTTCTTTTTCCGTGTCTGTTTCCAGGTTGATATAAAAGTTAGTTCCCTTTGTCAGATTCTGGTCGGTGGAATCCAGGATATCCGACCCGAACAGGGTCGTTCCGGCACCAAGGGAAAGAGCAGCGTTTGCGACCAGGTTCAGATCATCGCCCACAGCGCCCATATTGTCATCGAGATCGCTGTACCGGTCGATTTGAAGGTCACCTCCGAATACTGATTGATAAAAATTGAATGCTTTTTCCGTTCTGCCCTTGAAGGTGAGGTATGGATTTATCGATTTCATAATCATTTATTGTGTCTGTAATTAAACTAATAAACCTGCTGTGAAACCAACTATCAGGCTAATTGCCCGATGCCTGATCCATATCCATATACATAACTTCCCACAGGTGCCCGTCGAGGTCCTGGAAGCCCCAGCCGTACATAAATCCCTGGTCCTGTTTCTTATTGGGCGTTGTTCCACCGGCCTCAACGGCTTTGCTTACCACTTCATCCACTTCTTCCCTGCTGTCGGCGGAAAGTGCGACGATGGCTTCGGTACTCTGGGTGGCATCGGCAATGGGATTGGGCGTAAAGGTCTTGAAAAAATCTTCGACCAGCAGCATGACGTAAATATTGTCGTCTATGATCATACAGGTGGCATTCTCGTCGGTAAACTGTGGGTCAAATTCAAAGCCCAGGCTGCTGAAGAATGCAACGGATCGATCAAGATCCTGTACGGGCAGGTTGACGTAAATTTGTTTGGCCATAATAGCAAATATTGGGTTGAAGGTTGATTTAGGTGTATTGCATGGACTCTTTGCCAAATCCCCGCCGGAGAATTCCGATCTGTCCAATATGATAGGCCACGTGGTGATTGATGAAGGCCCATAGTTCGCCCGTTGATCGGGCGACTTGATCAAATGGTTTCGGCGGGGTACTGTTAAGCTCCTGGGGGGCTATGCTGCTCAATCCCTGCCTGACGGGTTTATACAGGCTGTTCCATTCGGTTTTAATGTCTTCCAACTCAGGGTAGGGGGCATCGTCTCTGGCCTCCGACTGTCCCCGCCCGGCAAACAGCTCCTGCCATCTGGGCGTAACATCAACCCCTGCAATCAGGGCGAGCCCATATTGGGAGTCCAGCAGATGGCCCGCCAGGTATTTTACGTGGTTCATCTGCCGGTTCCCGTGAAGGCGACGGTTGCTTTCGGCATCGGAGAACCCATCCAGCACGTTGTTATATAATTGCTGATGAAGGTCAAACTGGGTCAGCATGGCGTTTTTCATAATCCCAATCCCTTGTTCGCAGTTTTACGTTGTTTGTTCTACAAATAAGTATAATGGCAAGGTTGATATGATGCGTGGTGCAAATACGTCATTTTCACGGGTTGATTGCGACAAATCAGTTGCGTAAAATTCTGTAAGTAATTATTCCGTATCCGACGGTAAGCAGGATTGAGGGAACGGACGTATCAAATAAGGGGAACAGGTTATGAAACATGTGTCAATACTTATACCACGCGGCCATACCAGCCTGGTGAATATTGCCGGGACGCATCAAATTTTTAACATGGTCAACGAGCTCCTGGAAAAAAAACAGCGGCCACCCGCCTTTGAGGTGCATATGGTTGGCCTGGATAAGGAGGTTGAGCAGTCAACGGGTCTTTTTTCTGCAGCCCCGGACTGCCTGATGGCCGAGGTTCAGCAGACCGACCTTATTGTCATTCCCGCCATTCACGATGATCCCGGTACGGCCCGCGACCGGAACCAGGCCTTTATCCCGTGGATAGTCGGGCAGTATGAAAAGGGTGCAGAAGTTGCAAGCCTTTGTGTGGGAGCATTTTTCCTGGCGGCCACAGGTCTGCTTAATGGCAAACAGTGTGCCACACACTGGATGCATGTTGATGCCCTTCGGAAGATGTACCCCGAGGTCCATGTAGTGGATGAGAAAATTTTGACAGAGGAGGATGGCATCTATACCAGCGGTGGAGCGTATGCTTTTCTGAATCTGCTGCTGTATTTGATTGAGAAGTATGCCGGGCGGGAGATCGCTATCCTGATTTCGAAAGCCTTTTCTATCGATATCGACCGGGAGAGCCAGTCGCCGTTCATCATTTTTGAAGGGCAGAAGGATCATGAGGATCAGAAGATAATTGAGGCCCAGCATTATATTGAAGATCATTACCAGGATGAAATCCGGGTGAGCCAGCTGGCCAGGGAGCTGGCGCTCAGCCGCCGAACCCTCGAACGCCGGTTCAAGAAGGCCACCCATAACACGGTAACCGAATACAAGCAGCGCGTCAAGGTAGAGGCCGCCAAGAAGGATCTGGAGACGACCCGCAAGAATGTAACAGAAGTGATGTATGATGTCGGTTATTCCGACAGCAAATCGTTCCGCAACCTCTTTCGCCGAATTACGGGACTGACCCCGGTTGAGTACCGGGACAAGTATAATAAGGAGGCCGTTGCGCTATAAAGGCTATACGGAAATTGAGGGATTATAAATATATTTGGGGAGCCGTTAACTCAAATACAGTTATTGAATCATGAAATTTGGCAGCGTCGATCAACCGGGGCAGGTGGATTTTTCTTTGCCGGCTGACCACCCGGGAACTGCAGCCACCCTTGCTGAATCAAAGCGTATCGGTTCGCTCAATGTGTATGTGGGCTGTGCCAAGTGGAACAGCAGGGAGCTGAAGAATTTTTATCCCAAGGGGACCAAAGACGAACTTGAATACTATGGATCGCAGTTTAATGCGGTGGAGCTTAATGCCACGTTTTACAATACCTTTGATGCCGATCAGATGGCAACCTGGCGTGGCAAGGTGCAGGAGGGTTTCCGGTTCTTTCCCAAGGTGAACCGCTATATCAGCCACCGCAAGTGGCTGTCGGGTATTAAAGAGGCAACGGATGATTTCTATAACCATATCGTGCACTTTGGGGAAAAGCTGGGCACCACCTTCCTTCAGCTTAGAGGTAAATTTGCGCCCAAGTATTTTGACCGTGTTCAGCAGTTCGTTGAATACTGGCCCGAGGGGGTGCCGCTGGCCATCGAGTTCAGGCATTCCGACTGGTTTAATGATCCGGCTGTGGCGGATAAGTTGTATGCCTTGCTGGAAGAGCACGATGTGGCCAATGTAATAACCGATACAGCCGGCCGGCGCGACCTGCTGCATATGCGACTGACCAATAACGAGGTGTTTATCCGCTATGTCGGGGCTAACCATCCCACCGACTATACGCGCCTGGATGACTGGGTGCAGCGGCTGGACAAATGGACCGGGCAGGGACTGGAGAACATCCACTTCTTCGTACACCAGAACAAGGAGCAAAAATCACCGGAGCTGGCCGCTCATTTTATCAGCCGACTCAATGAAAGCCTGGGGCTCAACCTGGATATCCCGAAATCAAGAGGCGGGCAGTCCGAGCTTTTCTAAACGATCAGTGGCGAGTCCACACTGAGATGTTAACGGTGATCAGGGCAGCTTAAAGAACAGGTATCTAACCAGTTAGTTTAATTCGGTTGGCATGGGAGGAGCCGTATTCGGGCTTTATGGGGCTGAGAAGATGCGACTGTATCCTGGGACTGAAATAGTAAAGCGACTGCTGCAGCTTGTTTTATTACCGTTCAGCATCAGGGTATCCAACAGGCCGGGCGGCAGACCGCCGGCTTTGATATTATGTTCGCGCGGTTCCCGATGAAGTCGCCCGTCATCCAAAATGATAAGCCGAAGATTTCCCGGTCCCGCAAAAATCTGTTTTTCTATCAGTCTTTCATGTAGCTGCAAATTACCGGGTTTGAATCTTTTAGATCAATAGATGCTGAAATCGGCTTCAGATCGTAACTCCCAGTCGGATAACACAAATAGCTATATCTGATACTTACGCATTAAACAGAAGTGTGTAAAGAAAATAGGCAGATGTAGAGAATTTATCGCCAGCTGATCATCGCGGGTAATTAATCCAGCGTGTTCACCACGTAAACAGGATTCCAGTTTCCGTGTCTGGGGTGGCGGTTTGTCCAGTTAAGACAAGGGGTGCAGTCTATTAGTTTCCAATACCTCCTTCTTACTTACGCAAAGAAGATTGGGCATATTGCTGGAATATCAAGGGAAGGCAAACCGAACCGGGGGTCCTGAAACCCTCCAGTACCAGAACACGGTTCGCGTACTTTCCATTGATTTTGAGGTTGATGTAAAGGGAATATTATTTCCCCTGTTTAACTCCTTCCCCTCCGGTCGTTTTGGGCTGCCTCCCACCCGATGATGGCTTTTTTTCGGGTACTGCCCCATCGGTATTCCCCCACTTTACCCACTTTTTTGATCACTCGGTGGCAGGGGATCAGGTAGGCAATGGGGTTTTGCCCGATGGCACTGCCCACGGCGCGGGCTGCTTTTGGCTTTTCCACCCGTCCTGCGATTGCTGAGTATGTGGTCAGATGGCCGGAGGGAATGCGCAGCAGGGCCTCCCATACCTTGAGCTGAAAATCTGTGCCCCGGATATGGAGTTTTATGTCATCCAGATCCTCCGAGTCATGAGCAAATAGTTTTTCCACCTTTTCAATGTGATGATCCATGGAGTTTGAGAAATCAGCATTGGGCCAGATTTTCTCCAGGAGCCGAACGCCCTCCTGCGCATGATCTGTAAATTGCAGATTGCAAATGCCCTTGCCCGTTGATGCCACCAGGATCCTGCCAAAGGGACTTTCTGTAAACGTATACTTAATGTGTAGCATTTTCCCGCCCTTTTTGTATTCACCCGGGGTCATCCCTTCTATATTGACAAACAGGTCGTGCAGGCGGCTGCTGCTGGAAAGCCCGGTATGGAATGTTGCTTCTTCTATGGTTTGGTTAGCCTGCAGCAGGCTTTTGGCATGGCTTAAACTGAGGTATTGCAGGAACGCTTTGGGCGTAATTCCAGCCCATTTCCTGAACATGCGGTGGAAGTGATGGGGGCTCAGGTGCACGGCTTCTGCAATTTCATCCAGACTCGGCTGCTCCGTGGCGTGGTCATCGATGTATTTGATAGCTTTGGCTACACGGTTGTAATCGATTTTCATGACTGCTCTGTGGGTTTTTAGTTCAAGGTAACAGCGAACGGGCCCGCATGAAACCCGATTCTTGCTTTTTATCACCTCCTGACCCGGGATCCTGTAAATCTTAGTGGCGGCTATGCATAAAGATATATTAATACAGTCACAGTTTTTTTAAACATGTATTGTCACACATTTCACCTTACATTTGTCATAATGGTATAACCCTCAACCAGAAAAAAAGGCAGACCATGAATGCTACCGAACGTTTTGAACGGGAGCGGCCCAGGCTGCTGAAAATAGCCTATTCGATGCTGGGCCGACTTTCAGAGGCTACAGGAGGCGTACCTGAAATGGAATGGTGTTGACCATTCGGCTGTCCGATCTCCCGGAGCCTATCTTACCACCGTCGTGAGCCGGCTCTGCCTCGACCAGTTGAAATCGGCCCGCTCCCAAAGGGAACAGTACCAGGGCCCCTGGCTGCCCGAACCCGTAGTAACTTCCGGCTGGGAGGTCCCCGACAGCCATACAGAGCTGACCGACAGCCTGACCATTGCCTTCCTGCACCTGATGGAACAATTGAATCCTGTGCAGCGCGCTGTATTTCTCCTGCATGATATTTTTGGCTATACCTTCAAAGAGATAGCTGAAATTATTGATCGAAAACCGGACACCTGCCGTAAAATTGTCCAGCGTTCCCGCCCCTATATTCAGGAACAGCGTCCCATGCCGCGGGTTACCGAAATCCGGGACGCCCGTAAAGCTGAAGAGTTTATCCTGGCACTGCAAACTGGTGAAATTCAAGAAATTGAGAGACTGTTGGCTAACGATGCCATACTGTATTCTGATGGCGGGGGAGAAGTTACTGCCGCGCCCAAACTGATCGTTGGCTCTCACAAAATCGGCCGTTTTCTTCGTCACCTTTCCAGTAAAAAAACCAAAGAAATGGAATTGCAACCGGCTCAGGTTAACCGGCGCCCCGGCATCCTTATATTAGGCGGCAATAGAATATCGGGAGTGTTAGCTTTAGACATACAGGACAACCTCATAGCAGGCATTTATGTCATTCGAAATCCCCACAAAATACAGCACCTGGGCTTCCCCGATTAATCTTTTGGTTCTTCTTTTTAGCATCCAGTACGTAATTGTTGTCACATTTTCCTCTTCTTTCTCGTCATACCATTGAACAAAATCCCATACCAAAGGAACCCACCTGTTATGACAGAAAGAATTTCTCTGAATAATCTGAAACCGGAAATGATGAACCCCCTGCTCCAGATGGTAAGCTACCTGAAGTCATCCGGACTGGACCCGAAACTCCTGGAATTGGTTAATTACCGCGTCTCCCAAATCAATGGCTGTGCCTACTGTCTGGAGATGCATTACAAAGAAGCTTTAGCCAACGATGAGGACGCTCTGCGCCTGCATTCGCTGCCTGCCTTCAGGGAATGTCCATTTTATACGGATAAAGAAAAAGTCGTTCTGGAGTACGCAGAGATCTTGACAAAAGTGGCGTCGCATGAAGTGAAAGACTCGCTTGTCGATCGGTTGAAGTCGTTCTATTCAGACTCTGAAATTGGCGATCTCACGCTTGCCATTACCCTCATTAATTCCTTTAACCGCATTAATATTGCTTTCCTGCCCACACTTGGGCAATATGAAGCGGGATAATTTGATAAAATCCTGGATCTGCCCGGGAGTAACAAGTGGTTGGCGATGGTGTGATGCATCCCCATGGATAGAGGATCCCTGCTGTTCCACAAACGAAACGGTTCCCCTTGGCCCGACATTTTGTACAGCAGGCTCAAGGGGACCTCTCAGAGATGTCACATTTCTGCTTTGCATCTCGTCGTCAAGGTGAATGAATTCATAAACGAAATGGGAGTTATTCTAATGGGAAACCGAGTATTGGTTTTTAAAACAAATATTGAGGGCACTGATCAGGCATCAAAACTGGAAATCCTGAGGCTCAGGGAGAACATCTATGATTGGAGCATTGACCTGGATGACCATGATAATATACTGCGTGTGGAAGGGTACAACCTTCGTACAAGAATGATTGTGAAATTAATAAATGAACTTGGGTTCGCCTGCCAGCTCATTGCTCGGGGTCATTAAATTCGTTGGATTCGGGATTCCCCGGGGCATTGATCATTATTCGATATGGATGGCCTCGGAGTTCCAAAAATGATGTCCGGTGAAAAGAACCTGCAGCCGCGGCCGCGGAACTTCACTATTAACTATTTTTGTACGCCCGAATGAATTGAGGGATCCCCTTTATTCCAGTAGATTTCCTGCTTGATAGAACAAATCCGCCAGCTGTGCGTCTTTTTTTGAAGCTCAAACGTATACTGTGCATGCGTGTTGAACTCTTTGCCCTGTGCTTTCCTCCAGATGATGGCAGAGGCAGTGCAGCTGGCTTTACCGCCTGTAACAGTTATTTCATAATTAGATATCAGGTGATGAGTGTGGATATTATCCAGCGCCTCCATCCGCTTTGCTACATAGACATCACCGCCGACGGTATCTTTAACGCCGCCGCGCAGATCGGAATAATCACAGAGGACCTCATCCGACAACGTTGATCTCATTCTTTCCCATTCTTTTGTGTCAAAGGAATGGGCGAATTTGCTTATTACATGTTGGATTTCATTCATCTCATTCATAAATCATTTGCAAGTTGACTTGAACAAACAGTATTTCTTTGAGAAACAACAGAAAACGACGGCTCCAGTGACATCCCGCTGTTTTAAAAAACCGCCAACTGGTGGAGCGAGAAGGAGGCCTTTTGCGCTTGATGTGAAGCCTCCTGTGGCAAGGTGCTTTTTATAGATGACTTAAAATATTAACAATTTTTCCATTGGGATCTTTAACAAAAAACCGGCGCACACCCCAGGGCTCATTAGCAGGGGGATAAACAATCTCCAGTTGCTGCTCTTTTGCTTTTGTAAATATTTGGTCAACATCCTCTACTTCAATACTGATGTCCGGATGCGGTACTTCCGGTTTATCATTGCGGATGAGATTTACCTGCGAAGATGGGTTGCTTTCTGAAATAAAAGTAATGATCCAATCCATATCCATCGCAACATTCAATCCCAGGAATCCTTGGTAAAATTCAATGCTCTTTGCCGGATTTCCTGATTCTATATTTGGCACTATTCTCCTAATTGGCATGTTGTTTAACTTTGGTTGTAAATTTTATTTTGCAATCAAACGACCTTGAATCTATAGGGCTAAATTATCGTCAGCTGTATGGAAGCTAACAGCGGGGACAATACAGTACCAGCTATACCATTGGTTGAGTATTTACCACTTGTGGGACAGCCCGGTAGCGGTTATTTGGTGACTGCAACCGGCGCGTTGGCTTCCGATGACCTTGTTATTCCTCCTGTAGACCGGTCCTTTCATTTGAGCAGAGTTAATATCCTCAAATATCATTCTTTCTTCCACCGTTATGACTTTTAATTTTGTGGTTTGAATGTGTCTTTAATACATATGATACATAGCCCAAAACGTGACACCTACCGTATCTAAATCGATATTCCCGGGTATGGACTGTGCTGGGTTCGATAGAGGTATTCGTTTTTTGGGATGGGGACAGGAAGCAGGGATCGCTGTAAGTTCTGCGTGTTGATTTAGTAGAATAGTTAATGAATTTGTACTGCATTAATGCAGAAAATCCCGGATGACGGTGGCATTATTGGGAGAAAATAGGCCAAGGATTTGAGAGAATATTCGTATGAGATCAGGTGCAGCCTCTGAATTACTGCGATAAGCCGATGAGGACTCCTGAAATTTATCATCTGTATTTCCTGCTGATGGTCTATTTTCCTCTTACTGTCAGCTGATCTGCTGAGGCTATTTCAGCCCGGGAATGGCACCATGATAATGCAGTTCAATTCTTGCAGCTGGACCAGTTAGGTTAAGGGGCCCGTCATATTTTCGGCCTGCAATGGATACAACATTCGCGGCTGCTATAGAGAGTGCAGTCGGCTATGCAAATGATAGTAATGCAGCAGTACGTATTAATATTATGAGTAGAAGATTCCCCTTCAAGATCTTCCTACACTCGCTTATCCCGCTTCCATGCTGATCATCCAGCGGTCGGTCAGGTTTCCGAGCCAGTCGCCCCAGAACTGTTTTCAAAAGGGAATTGCACCTCACCGTCTTCGGCAAAGGCATCATATATTTCGCATGCTTTATCGGTATCATCCGGAAAAACCGTCAGGGCTATATCGCCGCTGTTTTTGTGGGCGGATTAACCGGGAAATACATCATTTGCCATAATCATGTTTCCGGTGCATTGATAGCGGGCATGAAGCACCTTGTCGGTATATTCGTCCGGCACTTCCATATTGGGATTATCATGACGGTCCCGGATATGCACTTTGCCACCCAAGATCTGCTGATGGTAGGCAGGGGCTTTGTTGTTGATTCTCGGCCTTGGATGTGATATTCGATCTGCTGTGATTGCGCCAGGTACCAAATAAAGAAGTTATGCTGGCATGGTTAAATAGCTGGCAGGACTTTAAAATCGACTTGAGGAGCACTGCCGGTAAAGACCAGACAAAGTGGTTGAATTGATAGAAGAAAATCTTTGTAAGCAGGGGGAACTATGGCAGTAAGTTTTAGAATAGCGAACAGGATCGCGGCGTTATTGTCATAGAAAGTGCCGAATCTTCTCTCAATCCCTGTCTTTGTTGGGACGAGTTATGCAGGCTGTAAAACCGGACATGAGAACACCAGGGTCGTTGTAACCGCTCTCACCTCTTTATTTACAAGAGAGGCTTTGTGGTTTTCCCTGTATGATATGGGTGAAAACTATTGGCTTGCGCTGCTAAAGGCGGCAAATTTTTGAATCTTTTAGACCACCTAAAGGCAAGATGCCTTAGCATGATAACCGTAAAAGCATATTACGGATTGTATTTTAAGCGTGGATGGTTGTTATTATGAGGTTATGCCTGAAACTGAACAAACCATATACCTCAAAAAACCAGACCTATTTTCGTTCCCGGAATGCCTGCACTTCCTCGATCGGGGATATGACGATTGCCTGTACCATATCGATATCAATAGAAAAAGTGTGTATAAGGCTCTGAAGATTGGAGCCGATCGCTACCTGACTCGGGTGAGCGATCATGAAGACGAATTAAAAATTGAAATACTTCTGGGTGATACCTCCGAAGAATACGAGCAAGGGATCAAAAATTATATTATTGACTGGTTTGACCTAAAAAGAGATTTAAAGCCCTTTTATTGTAAACTTAATAATTATGAAAACCTCTCATGGATGACCAACCGTTACCACGGGCTTCGTTTAATGGGCATCCCCGACCTCTTTGAGGCCCTGTGCTGGTGTGTGACCGGACAACAGATTAATCTTTCTTTTGCCTACCGGTTGAAACGAAGGCTTGTAGAGGCCTATGGCCGCTCCGTCACTTATGATGGAAAAACATTTTACTATTTCCCGGAGCCGGAAGTGCTGTTCCGTCTGGAAATCAGTGCGTTCAGAAAACTCCAATTCTCCAGACGTAAAGCCGAGTACATCATAGGAATATCACAGCAATTTGCTGAAGGGGAAATGACGAAAAAGCAGTTGGGCAGCTGTGAAAACCGGACGGAGATGTTGAAGCGACTGTTAAAAATTAGGGGCGTCGGTGAATGGACGGCCAATTATGTCCTGATGAAATCGATGGGCAGAACCGATTGCGTGACCTATGGCGATACCGGCCTGCAGAGCTCGGTATCATCCCTGCTTGAATTGAACCGCAAGCCCACGCGAAAGGAAATTGAGAGAGTCTTTGCCCCTTTTAAAGGCTGGGAGTCGTACCTCAATATCTACCTGTGGAGGAGCTTGGGCTAAGGATATGGAGTGTTTTCAGGCGATCGGTTGATGCGTATTTAAATGAGGAGTGGTCACTTAGTCTGATATGAAAATCAATGAACAAAGAATCTTTTTATACGTGTTCTGCTACTTGGGCAGTGATGAATGGCCTGCTCATAGTAATTATCGGATAGGATAGTTATTTGGCTTTTGCCACTTTAATGCCAGAGATGGGCAGAATGAAAAAAAGCTGGGAGTGAATACTAATGTGGGTTAAGGCGGCCGCTAAACTACTATGGTCAACCGCCATCTCCGGATAGCCCGTCGTCTCCCCCCCTCTAAAGGATTTAATCTTACTTCCTTTCATTTTTGTCTGCTGGCTTTATGGCTGGTCCGCCACTCACCGTTACCAATAATTCTCAAAAAGAAGCTGTATGGGTTCCACTCCCTAACGAAAGACAAAAACTCCTGCCTACGCAGCTTCGGAAATCAGCGCAGATCCATATCCCGGAAAGCCTGGTATCATGTGTCGTTACTCGTCGGTTGTTATTAATCAGAAAGTTGATAGCATAACTCAAATGAAAAGTGAATCGCTCGTACATAATGGAAGAACAGCTCTATTCCTTTTATAAACGATATTGATGGCGATATTGGGATTACAAGCCCGGATTAAAGTTTTTTGGCTTAATTATAGAGGTGATTAATTAGTTAGTTATCACTGCAGGCTATATAGGCTTATGAACGGTCGGAGAATTATTAAAAGGCAGTCCCAATTGGCAGGGGGAAGCCCAAGGTATTGTAGTTCATAATGATGAATTAATATTGTTGGTCTGGTTGAAAAAAATCCATCCGGAGCCCCCTGTCACAGTCAGGTTCACGGTTATTCTTTCGTCTGATCCCTGCAGAAGCGGCGGGAGACGGTTAGGCAGGGAATAAACTTTTAAACTCATTTTAGCAGTGAGAGGTTTTCGAAGGGAAATACCCGGTAACTGTAGGTTAAGAGGCCGGGGACTGGCTTACGATCTTTCTCTGGAGTAAGGATCTTCTGAATATAGGCAATCTGGCCGAAATGGTAGAGGTCATGTTGAATAATTCCTGTCAGCAGGTAGCGGTAGGAGTAGGGTTTGCCGTGCACCCGCTGATCCAGTATGGTGTCATCGTATTGCCGCAGCAGGGCCAGGAGACTGCGCTGGTTGGATCTGAGTTCGTCAAGCATAACCGGCCAGACCTTTTGGGCATCGGTGCAAAACCGTGACCAGTCAAAGGTCTCTTCCTGTTCCGGCAGTTCCCCTGTCTGTCCGCGCAGCTGCTGTTCAGCGAATCGCCGCCAGGCCAGTATATGGGCCAGGAGCTCAGCAATAGAATGCACGCCGGCGGCCGGCGTTTTAAACAGGAATCGGGTATCAAGTGAGGTGAGTATGGAGCGCATGGATGGGCCATACCAGGGATCCCCTTCAAAGACGAGGGCCAGTTGTTTTTCAATTTGTTGCAGGGACAGGTCGGGATGCATAATATTTACTTTACTGTCTAAAGTAGTTTCAATAGTAAAAATATATACAGCTAAATTATCACCTCCAAAGTTTATTTTAGTAGTAAAACGGGGTATATTGCAGAAACTTGAATCCACAGCTTGACTATGAAAGAACGTTCCATAGAAACACTTCCCCTGGACGGAGGGGTTTTATGCCTGAACTTTATAAATACGGTCCACGACTATTTGAAACCAGATCCCTATGATTACCTGGAGGATTACAGTGATCTGCTGGAATGGTCGGAGAAGGCGGGCCTTATGAGTTCTGAAGAGAGGGAAACTCTTAGTTTGCTTGCGCAATCAAATATAGAAGGGGCTGCCAGAGTCCATCGGGAGGCCATTGAGCTGCGTGGGCTATTCTACGAGCTGTTCCGGTGTATTGCAAACGGACAAATGCCGGACAGGCATACCCAGGATACCTTCAATGCACGACTGCAGCAGGCCATGAGATTTCTGAAATTAACGATAGATAAAGAAATGCAGGTAGAGCAGCTATGGGATAGCCCGAAGGACCTTGCATATCCCATGCGTCCTGTATTGAAATCTGCATACGAGCTGCTCACCTCCGGGAAGCTGGAGCGGGTGAAAGCGTGTGGTGCCTGCGGCTGGCTCTTTTTTGACAAGAGCAAAAACAGGAGCCGCAAATGGTGCAGCATGGAAAGCTGCGGAAGCAACGAAAAAGCAAAGCGGTACTATCATCGAACCAAAAACAAAAAAGAGGACTGAGGTTCCATCGCCCGTATTTGGTGGGTCCTCAGCGGGGTTTTTAGGTTCTAAGTGTTAAAGAAATAAATTACCACTGATAGGAGGCCAAACAGGCGTCAGGCTTATGCTAAGGTGATTGAAATCAGAATCTTTGGTTTTGAATAGGGTTTGACCCTGGAATACCTCCCCCCTCCTTCCCTTAGAGCTTGTGGCTGTCGGCCGGTAAAGGAAGATTATGCTTATGGGATTCATGATCATGTCCGGCCAATCCCAGACGTCATGAAAATGTTCTTTTGCTGCCGGTGAAGGACAAGGAACCCATCAGGCATATGCATCAGGCATATGGTAGACAAGGCCGACCATACTGCTACACTGGGCAGTAGGATCATCAATAATCTGCAGGATGATTTCATGTTTCCACCGATGCAGTTCTGAAAATACTTGCAATATATTTTAATTCAATTAAAAAACCGATCATTTAGATCAATTGCTGGAACTTGTCGGGGATATTTTTGGCATTTCATAGGGTGTTGCATTTCATTCATTGGCCAGTTCAATGATCCCTGGTCTTTGGCTGGTGGCCTTGCAGCATTTAAAACCTGTAATGTCATGGAATGCAATTTTTTTACATAGTATTCGCGGGAGATATAAAAAATGTTTGCGCCGGAGTTGGTAAGCAGGCTTCGGAAGATAATAAGAATACAGAATCCGGAAAATAACCCTTATCTTTGCCCGCCTTAAAAGGACCTCCAGGTTGTGTGTCAGAAGAACTTAGGAACAACTGAAACTAACCGATGGTGTCGCAGGGGATCGCCTGTATCCAGACAACAGCCCCCATAACATATAATGATAGTTTAATTGGCAATAACGAATGGTATTTCTCGAACAGCTCAAGAACTACGAATATAACCTGAAAAACGAAGTGTTATCCGGGCTTACGGTGGCGTTGGCCCTGGTGCCCGAGGCGGTTGCCTTCTCACTGATAGCGGAAGTAAGTCCCCTGGTCGGATTGTACTCAGCCTTTATCATCGGACTCATTACGGCCCTGCTGGGCGGCCGTCCGGGAATGATTTCGGGTGCTACGGGGGCTATTGCCGTGGTCGTGGTGAGCCTGGTTGCGCGACACGGTGTTGAATATCTGTTTGCAGCGGTGGTCCTGATGGGAGTTATCCAGATTCTCATCGGGGCCCTGCGGCTGGGCAAATTTATACGTCTGGTTCCTCATGCCGTCATGTACGGCTTTGTCAACGGGCTGGCAATTGTCATCTTCATGGCCCAGTTCAAACAGTTCCAATACGAGGGGGCCGGCGGAGCCATGCACTGGATTACAGGTACTCCCCTGATCATAATGCTCGGCTTTGTACTGCTGACGATGGCAATCATTCATTTTCTGCCCAAGTTGACCAAGGCTATACCGGCATCGCTGGCAGCTATCTTGGTGGTCTCGGGAATCATCATTTCGCTGGGCATACCCACAAAAACAGTGGGCGATATTGCGTCTATTTCGGGCGGGCTTCCCTCCTTTCATATTCCGGATGTCCCCTTTAATCTTGAAACCCTGATGATTGTATTTCCCTACTCGCTGATTATGGCGCTGGTAGGCTTGATAGAAAGCCTGCTGACGCTGGCCGTTGTTGATGAGATGACAGAGACCCGGGGACGCGGCAACAAGGAAAGTGTGGCACAGGGCATCGCCAACACGGTATGCGGTGTGTTTGGCGGGATGGGCGGCTGTGCCATGATTGGTCAGAGTATCATCAACGTTAGCTCAGGCGGGCGGAACCGAATATCGGGTGTTGTGGCGGCTGTTGCGCTGCTACTGTTTGTACTCATGGGTTCTTCGCTGATTGAGCAGGTACCCATGGCAGCGCTTGTGGGACTGATGTTCATGGTGGCGATAGGAACCTTTGAATGGGCCAGTCTGCGCATGTTCAAAAATGTGCCTCACACCGATTTCATAGTGATGATAACGGTGGCCCTGGTGACGGTCATCTTCCACAACCTGGCCGTGGCTGTGCTGATCGGGGTAATTATTTCTGCACTGAAATTTGCCTGGGAGAATGCCCTGCGGATCCGTGCCCGCAAGCGCATTGACGAGGAAGGCATCAAGCACTATGAAATCTACGGTCCGCTCTTTTTCGGATCGGTGGGACTCTTCCAGGAGAAATTCAAGGTGGATGAGGATCCCGAGGAAGTAATTATCGACTTTGAAGAATCGCGCGTGGTGGATCACTCGGCTATTGAAGCGCTGAATAAAGTCACCGAGCGCTATGCCAAAGTGGGCAAGACGGTTCATCTCAAGCACCTCAGTTCAGACTGCCGGGATATGCTCGACAATGCTTCGGCCATCATCGATGTGAATTACTGGGAGGATCCCCGGTACAAGCTGGTTTCCGATGAGTTGGCATAATAACATTTACCGGCCCGCAGAGAATGGGCAAACGGCTGCTCCCCTCTTGCGACCTGTGACAACCTAAAGGCGCTGTTCCTAAAAGGTTTGATCATCAGCACTGGGCCCGTATGAACTTGAAATAGGATGTCTGGTAAAGCCCAGCATATCGGTGGTGAGTGCCGTTTCCACCCAGTACGGGATCTCATGAAAGGCAAACCGATAGTTCCTGCATAGCCATACTTTTTTCATGGGTAATTGCCCTGAAGGCACGTATTTCAAAGATTGCTGCGTCTTCCTGGCTTCATGTTCCCGTTCGTGAGGAAATAGCGGCATAGGTTCCACGGTAGTTCCAGTGTTATATCCTGGGTTGCCAGTTAAGGATCAAAGTCATTCCGGCTCCCCGGATAAGCAGCCAGCGGTAAAAGTATTCATGAGAGGAGATCTGGAAAGTCATCTTCAGCCCGCCACCTCTTTTTCTGAAGACCACTCGTGGTAGTACTTCTTATAACGGATGTAGCAAATCATATTCTGATCAAAACGCACCACCATTTTTCGAAGGTCCGTTTCTTTTTGCAGGCTCCGTACCAAAAACGCTTTCAGCATATGTTCGTGGTATCCGTGAGTCGATCGCCGGGGACGGTACTTTTGGATGCGATCCATGCGGAACATGCGGTAGTTTGTTCGCAGCAGTCCCAGCGGTTCCACCTTGTGCTCGTACAGCTTCCCGATTGTTGTTCGCGACCTCCCCTACAGCTAAATAATCAGGGAGATTAATCAGTCTATGCGGTTCATAATTGCTGATTACGTATTTTAGGCCAGTGCCAGCAGTTTTCTTATCGTATGCAGGTTTCGATTTGTGGAGGGGATATTCAGGCGTTGCTGTATGAAATTGCTGGAAAAAAGGGGTTTTTCAGCAGCCTGTTTGTTCACATGGACATAGACCACCCGCGGGCCCATGCAGAAGGTTTCAATTTCAGTAGAGAGGGCTTCTAATTCTTCTTGCTTTTTGCTGCTGGGTTGATCAGACAGAAAGGTGATATATCCCCTCCATCCCTCTTTCTCTTCAAAAGGGTAGCGCTCAACGGTCCTTTCGAAGTCAGCCTTGGTCCGGATGATAACAGGCACCCTGTAGCCGAAGGTATCCGCAATCTCATGTTGTATTGCAGCGGCAAGGCCGGCTTCGTGCCGATCCGGGGACTTGAAAATCACATTGCCGCTCTGGATATAGGTCTGTACATCCGCAAGGCCCATCCCGCTGAACATTTCTCTCAGCTCGGCCATCCTGATTTTGCGATGTCCTCCAACATTAATTCCGCGAAGCAGTGCTATATAGGTTTTCATATCGTTCGGGCTAAGTGCGTGCACTAACATCACTGTTTTTACGGCCGGGATCGGGCCGATAGAGCGGCATTGGATACCGCCCTGTAGCGGTGAATAACATAAAGGTAATTAATAAAAGGCGGGCTAGCCAAATTGAATGATCCAGTAGAGATACAGCAGGGCAAAAGCGGACAAAAACAGGATGCCGCCCCAGCTGAGTGTTTTAAGCCATGGTTGGGGACGGCATTCCGGAGGCACATGGTCGGCTGTAACCAATCGGTAGTTGATATAGGCCAGCACCGGTGCGGTCAAGAAAGAAAGCGTGGCGGCAAAGTCAATGAGCAAGGTAAACGTATCGCCCATGAAATAAAGCACGCTCATGGAGAACAGGGGAATGATAACCAGCAGAATGCGGTAGTAGCGGCGGGCATTTGTTTTATCGAAAGTCTCAGGCATCAGCACCTCCAGGAAACGGCTGATTACCCGTGGATAGGCGTCAGCTACCGTCAGGGTTGTACTGAACATGGTCGTAAAGGCACAGATGATGATGACGGTATAGGCCCAATTTCCGAGGCTGCCGGTGTAAAGACTGATCAGCTGGCCGGCAAAGACGGTGCCGCTGCTGGCAAAGGCCTCGCCGCTTCCGTACATCACCAGGGCGCCCAGTCCAAGAAAGCCGAGGGCTAGCAGGGCGGCCCCGATATAGCCGATATTGAAATCCAGGAGGCTTTCGCGGAGGTTCGGCCTGTACTTTGTTTGTTTCTGGCGCTCCAGCGACCACAGCGAATGCCAGGCGGCGGCGTCAATAGGAATGGGCATCCACCCCATCAGGGCGATGAGGAAGGAAACGCCGGCCACATCCCAGATATCGGGGTAGAACGTGGCCGCCTCATGCTGGTTCCCCTGCAGCAGGGCAGCCCCAAGAGCGATAACCGTCGATACGGCCAGTACCCCCATAATCAGTTTGATGGCCCCGTCAAGAGCAGAGTACTGTCCCGATAAGAGTAGAAAGATACAGATGATCAGCAGCAGCACACTCCACAGCAGCGGGGAGAGGGCGAGGCCCGTGAGTTCCGCTGCCAGATTTGCGCTGACGATGGTGACGGCCGCCTGTATGACAAAGACCGTACCAAGGGTAAAAATGATATAGATACCGATGGCCCAGCGGCCCAGCCGCTTGTAGCCCTCGATCATGCTTTCCCCGGTGGCAATGGCATAACGGGGGCCATACTCCAGGAAGGGGTATTTAAAAATATTGGCCAGCACCACGGCCCAGACCATGGCCAGTCCATAGGTGGCACCGGCACGCGTAGATTGAACAAGGTGGGATACCCCTATGGCGGCTGCGGCCATCAGCAGGCCCGGACCGAGGCTTTTTTTTATGCCATCCCAGTTGAATGTATTCGCCTTATTCCCTTCGTCGGTCATTCAAAAAAAAGTTCATTTTAATTTTGAGGGTATATACCAATTTTGGACATTAAATGACAAACCTAAACAAGGAAGGGAACTCATGAGACGTTGCATCAATAAAAAAGATCTATTTGAATCTTGTCTTATCAGTTACTGTTTGTTAATTACTATACAGCGTTAATATTAATAAGTGGAG
Organism: Fodinibius sediminis; assembly: GCF_900182555.1. Classification (GTDB taxonomy): domain Bacteria; phylum Bacteroidota; class Rhodothermia; order Balneolales; family Balneolaceae; genus Fodinibius; species Fodinibius sediminis. Next base: position 106,714 of record NZ_FXTH01000003.1, read on the forward strand.
GTTTATATGATTACGCGTGATAATATTCTTAACCTTGCCAAGCAACAACATGATGTTGGTATCTCAATCTATCTTCCCACCCACAAGACGGGCGAGCAGGTTCAGCAAGATTCTATCCGGCTAAAAAATTTGTTGAATGAGGCCCAGACACAGCTTGATGAAAGAGAGTTGTCAGACAAGCGCATCGAAAAGCTGTTGGAGGAGCCTCGAAAGTTGTTGGACCAGCCCCTGTTCTGGCAGCACAATGACAGGGGACTGGCATTGTTTATTAGTGAAGAAAGCTTTGATTATTATCGGGTGCCCCTTCGGTTCAAGGAGCAGGTGATGGTCAGTGATCACTTCTTGATTACTCCTATCATTCCGATGATTACCCTTGAGGGAACGTTCTGCACGCTGGTACTGAGCCAAAAGAATATTCGACTGCTTAAATGCACGCGCAATTCAGCCGAACCCATCACGTTGAAGGATGTACCGACCAGCCTCGATGAGTTTCTGAAATATGATGTCAACGAGCCGCACCTGCAGCATCACTCCGGGCAGGGAAAGGGGCGTGCCATATTCCACGGTCAGGGAGGGGCGCGGGATACAAACACGCAGGAAATCATTAATTATCTGAAGACGGTAGAAAATGAAGTGACCTCGATTCTGCAAAAACGCAACGATCCGCTGATCCTGGCCGGGGTTGAGCAGGCTGTTGCGGAATATAGGAAGGTCAATCATTACAGCCGGCTCATCGATGAGGCAATTGCGGAGAATCCGGATCCGCTGAGTGATGAAGAGGTGGGTCAGCGCAGCTGGAATATCGTGAAATCCCATTTCCTTGAAGATATGTACAGGGACATGGACCGGTTTGCAGATCTCTCCGGATCGGACAAACAATCGGATAACTTAACGCAGATTGTAGAGGCTGCGTATTATGGTAAGGTCGATTCGCTGTTTGTGCCCATTGGCGAACACAGCTGGGGCTGGTTCGACCAGGAGCGCGATGTGGTGCACCACAGTACCGGTCCCAAGAATGGAGAACACGACCTGATCAATATGGCGGCTATCAAGACCCTCGTACAGAGCGGTAATGTATATGCGCTGGATAAAAATGACATGCCGAACTCAGCAGCCATAGCGGCCATCTTCCGATATGCCTGAACCGGCCCTTGGCATCCGGAAGTAATTAGAATCCCCGGGAGCAGATGCTTCCGGGGATTTTTTCGTTTGTGGGCTTGCAGATCCTGTTTTTTTGATATTTCTTGTTCCATAACATACAGCTCGCATACGGGCAAAAATCCAGATCCCTACTATATATGATGAGATTCTCTACGCTCCTTGCCGCGCTTTCTTTTTTCCTGCTTTCTTCCGGAGTCCGGGCCCAGAATCCGGCTGATGCCGAAGCTTCCATGGAATATTACCTGCCCGCGGAAGCGAGCTACGACTCCTCAATTCCCACGCCTGAAGAGGTGTTGGGCACGGTCCCCGGCCAGTGGCACGTGCGCCACGACCAGCTGGTACAGTATATGCAAGCGGTGGCTGAAGCGTCGGACCGGGTTACGCTTCATGAGTATGGGAAAACCTATGAGGACCGTCCCCTGCTGTACCTGACCATAACCTCGCCTGAAAACCATGGCAATATTGACCGGATTCGGCAAGAGCACCTGGCGCTGACGGACCCGGACCGGTCGGGAGAACTGGATACCGGGAATATGCCGATCGTGCTCTATATGGGGTACAGCATCCACGGAGATGAACCGAGCGGTGCCAATGCCTCTCTGCTCGTTGCATATCATTTGGCTGCGGCACAGGGAGGGGAGGTCGAGCAGCAGCTTGCAAACAGCATTGTTTTACTGGATCCCAGCCTGAATCCGGATGGGCTGAACCGTTTTGCCAGCTGGGCCAATACGCATAAAAGTAAAAACGTGGTTTCCGATCCAAACAGCATGGAACTTAACCAGCGCTGGCCCAGCGGACGAACCAACCACTACTGGTTTGATTTAAACAGAGACTGGATGCTGGTCCAGCACCCCGAAAGCCAGGGGCGCATCGAGAATTTTCACCGCTGGATGCCCAACATTTTGACAGACCATCACGAGATGGGTACCAATGCCACGTTCTTTTTTCAGCCGGGTATTCAGTCCAGGACGCATCCCATCACTTCGCCTGAAAATCAGGAGCTTACCAAAGCGATTGCCGGCTACCATGCCGATAAGCTGGATAAGGAGCAGCACCTTTACTATTCCGAGGAAAGCTACGACGATTTTTACTACGGCAAGGGTTCGACCTACCCGGATGTGAATGGCGGAATCGGCATCCTGTTTGAGCAGGCCAGCTCGCGGGGGCATGCCCAGGAGAGTATTCACGGAGTGCTGACATTCCCCTTCACCATCAAAAATCAATTTCTCACCTCTCTTTCCACCCTCGAGGCCGCCCAGGACCTGCGTGTGGATATCCTTAACTACCAACGCGATTTTTTTAAAAAATCCAGGCAGGCCGGCGATGAGGCTTCTACTGCGGCGTATGTCTTTGGAACACCTTATGACCGGGCGCGAACCCATCATTTTGTGGAGATGTTGAAACGGCACCGGATCGAGCTGTATGAACTGGCCGAGGATATTGACGTGGATGGCGAATCGTTTGAAGCGGGTTCGGCTTACGTAGTGCCATCCGACCAGAAGAAATACAAGTTTATAAAAGCCCTGTTTGAACGGCGCACCACCTTTAGCGACAGTCTTTTTTATGATGTGTCAACATGGACAATGCCCTATGCCTTCAACCTGCCTTTTGTTGAAGTGGAGCGCGGGGTTGCAAGGGGAGACAAAGTCGAAGGCCTCCCCTCCTTCCCGGAGGGCGAAGTGGTGGGCGGCAGAAGCAGCTATGCCTATCTTTTCGAATGGGATGAATATTATGCTCCCCGTGCTCTGTACCGATTGCTGGATCAGGGGGTGCGGGCAAAGGTCGCCACCAAGCCGTTTACGATGAATCTTGACGACGGGGAAGTCAAGACATTTGATTACGGCACCGTCATGGTCCCCCTGGGTCCACAGCGTACGGACCGAGAAAAGATTCACCAGCTGATTGAACAGGCGGCGGAACAGGATGGGGTAACGGTTTATGGCATGGGCACCGGTCTTACCTCTGCTGGGATCGATTTGGGAAGCGGAAGCTTTGAGATATTGGAAAAGCCTTCCGTTGCCATCGTGTCCGGCGAGGGAGCCAGCAGCTATGAAGTGGGTGAAGTTTGGCATCTGCTGGATCAGCGGTATGAAATGCAGGCTACCCTATTGCCCGGCAACCGTATAGCAAGAGCCGATCTCAGCCGGTATAATGTCATGGTTATGGTAAATGGCCGTTATGACGGCCTGGCCAATGAGTCTGTAGAGGAGCTCCGGAGGTGGGTTCAAAACGGCGGGACACTTATCACCACCAAGTATGCCAATAATTGGGCCCGGGAGCAGGGGTTGGCTCACATTAAATTTGTGGAATCAGAAGCTGATACCCTGGAGGGGAGCAAAGAAGTGAAGCCCAAAGCCTATGCCGATATGAACAAGAGCCGCGGCGCCCAGTATATCGGGGGATCTATCTTTCATGCCATCCTTGATCTCACGCACCCGTTGGGCTACGGTTACAATGATAATGACTTGACGGTGTTTAGAAACAGCACGCTTTTTATGAAAAAAGCGGAGAATCCCTATGCCACTCCTCTTTACTATACCGATGAGCCGCTTGCCAGCGGCTATATTTCCGATGACAACCTGAAACAGCTGTCCGGAACCGCAGCCATTGTCGTTAGTGATACCGGGAGTGGCCGGGTGATATCAATGACAGATAACCCCAACTTCCGGGCGTTCTGGTATGGTACCAACAAGCTGTTTCTGAACGCGGTGTTCTTCGGTCAAACCATTGCCGGCAGTTCGGGTAACTAATAAATAAAAAAATGGAGCTTCATAATGAAGCTCCATTTTAGAAGTGGTACCCCGAAATTCATGAATAACACAGCCCTGCGCTACAGCGCATTGGCAATTTTGTCGGTATGATCTAATTTTTCCCAGGGAAACTCATCCCGGCCGAAGTGTCCGTAGGCAGCCGTTTTCCGGTAAATGGGGCGTTGCAGGTCAAAACGGCTGATGATGCCGGCCGGCGTTAAATCAAAAGTGGTTTCGATGGCATTGGCGAGTGCCATATCGCTGACTTTGCCGGTGCCATAGGTATTCACATTGATAGAGACAGGGTCAGAAAGCCCGATAGCATAGGCAATCTGAACCAGGCACTGTTCGGCAAGGTCGGCGGCTACAATGTTTTTGGCAATATGGCGGGCGGCATAAGCGGCACTTCGATCGACCTTTGATGGATCTTTACCGGAAAAAGCTCCGCCGCCATGTGCGCCATACCCGCCGTAGGTATCAACAATGATTTTCCGTCCGGTCAGCCCGGTATCGCCATGGGGACCGCCGATAACGAATTTACCCGTGGGATTGACATGAAAGATGGTTTCCTCATCAATGAGCTTTTCATCAATAACTTTTGCGATCAATTGTTCTTTCAGGTCGCGCTTGATTTGTTCCTGGCTCACCCCCTCATCATGCTGGGTCGAGAGTACAATAGTGTGAATGCGTGCTGGGTGTCCGTCATCGCCGTATTCAACAGTGACCTGGCTCTTGCTGTCGGGCGCCAGGTAAGGCAGCAGCTCCGTTTTTTTTCGTATGCGGGCCAGTTCCCTGAGCAAGTCATGAGAATACTGCAGCGACATCGGCATATAGGTATCGGTTTCGTCAGTGGCATAGCCGAACATCATGCCCTGGTCGCCTGCCCCCATTTTTTTGTCATTTCCTTCGTCGACGCCCTGTGCAATATCGGGGCTCTGCTGGTGGATGGTTGTAAGTACACCACAGGAGTCGGCATCAAAGCGATACGAATTTTTAGTATAGCCGATATCCCGGATGACCTGTCGAACAAGTTCCTGCACGTCAACGTAGGCTTCGGTGGTTACCTCCCCGGATATCAGGGCCAGGCCGGTTGTTACCAGCGTTTCAACAGCAACTCTGGACTCTGGATCCTGTTCAAGCATGGCATCTAAAATAGAGTCTGAAATTTGATCGGCAATTTTATCCGGATGTCCCTCAGATACGGATTCGGAGGTGAAGAGATTTTTCATCTGTACTAAAAATTCGTGATCATGATTGAATATTATGAAGCCTTGAAGCTACAAAAAAAAGGCTAATAATGCAGGGTCGAAAGTGAGGGATTTGTACCATGAAGCGGCACGGGGTAGCGTGCCGCTCAATGATACATTTTTGGAGTTAAGGTGGGTTGGAATGGAATGTAAGGTCCGGAGCTTATTCTGCAGGCAGCAAGACCCCATCAATAATATGAACTACACCATTCGTGCCCTGCAGGTCCACAGTGGTCACTGAAGAGGTATTGCCCGCCTGGTCGGTAAGCGTAACACCACCATTGCTGTCTACCTGTATATCGATCGTGGCTCCGTTGACGGTTTCAACAGTGCCGGACTGAACGTCAGCGGAAAGCACTTCCTGCGGGAGAACATGATAGGTCAAAATGGCCTTGAGCTCTTCCTGGGAGAGACCAGACAGATCTACGTTTTCGAAGGCGGCATCAGAGGGGGCGAAGACTGTAAAGGGACCATCCCCTGAAAGCGTACCGGCGAGTTCTGCCTGTACCACTGCGTTCTCCAGTGCCTGCAGTCCATAACGCTTTGCTATGATGCCGACAACAGTCTGGTAGCTGTCGGGCAGCAATACCGTGTCGATTGCGTGGATGATTCCATTGGATGCTTCGACATCAGCGGTTATGACACTGGCCGCGTCATTAACAGTCACCCCGCCGTTTGCGGTTACAAACAGCTCACCGCCTGCCAGGGCCTCGACTGTTTGTTCAGACTGCAAATCGCCGGATGCGATCTCTGCACCTACAACATGGTAGCTCAGAATTTCTACCAGCTGTTCATTGGAAAGGCTCGCAAGCAAGCCGTCCGGGAGTTTGGCAAAAGCATCATTGGTAGGAGCAAAGACGGTGAAGGGGCCGTCCCCTTCTAATGTGGCTACCAGACCGGCATCTGTGAGCGCTGAAACCAGCGTACTGAAGTTGTCATCAGAGCTGGCGACTTCGGCAATATTACCGGTGGTATCCGGGGGATTGGTGGGGCCGTCATCGTCATCACAGGCTTGCAGCATAACAAGTGCAAGAAGGGCGATGAGTCCGTTTCGCCAAAAAGCGATCGATTTTTTCGAGGGATTGTATATGAGTGTATCCATGGCATTATGTGATTTATTTAAGGGTAAGATATGGGCTATAATCACATAATGGTCATCAAAAGTTCCCTAAATTTATAAGTTAAATATTTTTTATGTATTAATAAATGAATGGAACGAATATATTGAATATATAGTTTTAGGTACTATTTTTTTAATACGTAACTTTATTAGAAATGGTCTGTCGGAGGGGCCGTACCCAGATATTGAAAGGCTTTGCGGGTGGCAATCCGACCTTTGGGAGTACGCTGCAGGAATCCTTCCTTGATGAGATACGGTTCATAGACTTCTTCAATTGTACCCTTGTCTTCTCCGACCGCCACACCCAGGGTGCCCAGTCCCACCGGGCCGCCCTCATAGTTTTCAATGATAGCAGTTAAAATACGGATGTCCATTTCATCAAACCCATTTTGGTCTACGTCCAGGGCATTCAGGGCAATATCTGCAATTTCATCGGTGATGGTATCCATATTTTTGACTTGTGCAAAATCGCGGGTCCGCCGGAGCAACTTGTTGACTATGCGGGGGGTTCCCCGGCTTCGGCGGGCAATTTCGTGAGCTCCCTTGTCGGTAATGCCCATATTTAGAATGGATGCGGTTCGGAGAGCAATGCGCTGCAGCAGTTCCACGTCGTAATAATCCAGCCGCATGTCGATCCCAAAACGGGCACGGAGTGGCGCGGTGAGCAGGCCCTTGCGAGTAGTGGCACCGACCAGGGTGAAGTGGTTGAGTTCGATTTGGATACTGCGGGCATTGGGTCCCGAGTCAATGACAATGTCCAGCTGGTAATCCTCCATGGCGGAATAGAGATACTCTTCCACCACCGGGTTCAGACGGTGAATCTCATCAATGAAGAGGACATCTCCGTCCTCAAGATTGGTGAGCATGCCGGCCAGGTCTCCGGGCTTCTCCAGCACTGGGCCGGTACTCGGTTTGATCTGTACCCCCATTTCATTGGCAATGATATGGGCCAGGGTGGTCTTTCCCAATCCCGGGGGTCCTGAAAGGATGACGTGATCGAGGGCTTCCTGGCGCTGTTGGGCGGCCTTGATGAACACAGACAGGTTTTGCAGGACTTTTTTCTGTCCTATAAATTCGCTGATGCGGTCAGGCCGGAGCGATTGTTCATAAGCCTCGTCATTATCTTGGGCATCTAAAAGAGGGTTTTGCAAAATAGTGGCATTAATCGGTTAGCAGATCAAGGTCTGAACAAATGATAAAATTAACGCATTATTTGCAAATATTCGAAGGGGAAGCGACAAAAATTGATTTTCACCGGAAATGGGAAACAGAAGAGCCGATGGATACGCTCCTGTTATTCTCACTCCGGTCGATTCAGCTGGTTATCCAGTTCTTTAAGGAGATCGCCCGCCGGATTTCGGTAAATGCCTTTCATCGAATATACTTCAGATATTGCCGTACGGGCCTGTTCCAGGCTGTCCGTCTTGATGTAGGTGTTGCCCATGTACCAGTATGCTTTTTCACGAGTGAAAGAATGCTCCTCTGCGCGGTCGATCGCTTCGTTGAAAGAGGCAATTGCAACCTTGTAATCCTGCTGGTTGAAACGGATGATTCCTTTGTTGAGGTAGGCCTGAACGGCCGCCGGCTGCTGCGGGTATTCCCGGATGATGGTGTTATAATATGCTACAGCTTCCGAGAGGTTGCCGGACAGGGCGGCTTTAAATCCGAGGTTAAGCAGCGAATCACCGGGAGTAAGCTGATGCTGCTGCGATCGTATGGTTGGCGCGGAGGCAAGATTTTCAGATAAGATGATTTCATTCAGCGCTAATTCTCTGAGACTTGGTTCTTCATGGAAGGAGAAGTAGTTGAAAGCAATGGCCACAACGACTGCAGCGGCAACCGCCGCCACCCATTTCCATGAGTTTTGCAGGGAATGTATCAACGCGTGGTGATCTTTCTGCTCGGGGGAGGTATTTGCAGGGTCTGCTATAAGCGATTGGACCCCAAGTTCAGTATTTAAAAGCTCGAGGTATTCCGGATGCTGCAGCAGCTTTTCCCACAGTTCCTGGGCCTGGTCTTCATTTAAATGCCCCTTGATATAGGCATCAATCTGTTTTTCCAGTTCTATGTCTCGTGACATATTGTGTCGGTTTAATTTACTATAACGGCTAAAGCAGCCTATACAGGTGCTTTGAAAGATGTTCCTTTATAGGTAAGATCGTTTTCCCAGCCAATCCTTACACTATAAATTAATTTTTTTCTGATAACAGTCGTTAAGCTTTTTTATCACGCGGTGTTTACGGGTCCAGGCGTTATTGACAGTGATATTAAACCGGTCGGCTACTTTTTGGGTGTGAGCATCCGGGTGGTCAAACCAATACTGTATAAATTGGCGGTGCTTTTCCGCCAGCTGATCCAGGCACCATTGCAGAAGGCGCATCTGCTCTTTATTGAGTAATGACTGCAGCTGTCTGGGGGCTTGGTGGTGCTGGTCGGTGAGTTCATTCAGTGAGGTGGTTTGTTTCTGCTGTTTTAATTTCAGGTATGAATTGCGGCAGATTGATAAGATATAGGATACTACGTAATCCGGGTTTTTGAGCTTATCCCTTTTTATTGATTCGAGAGCTCGAATCAACGCCTCCTGAGACGCATCTTTAGCATCATCTTCACTGGCATTCATATGAATTCTCAGGAAGGCCATAAGCCGGGAACGCAATGCCGATATCAGCTTGTTTATTTTTTTTGGGTCGTCCTCATTGAGGGCGGCCACCAACTCTGAATAATCCATGACAAATAACTGACCCTATCACCCTAATAAATCCCATTAATATTACGTAATAAAAATGGGATAGCCCAATTTTACAAATTTTGGTAGTAAAAACGGCAAAAATTTCCTTTTTTGCACTGATAAGAAGTTAAAAAGCAGCATGAGACTATTTAGAACGGCATAATGTATCGAGTACGATTAAAAAACTTTGAGGGCCCTCTGGATTTACTCCTCTTTTTCATAAAGAGAGACGAACTCGATATCTATGATATTCCGATTTCCTACATCACCAACCAGTTCCTGGAGTATATCAGCTTTATGGAGGAGCTCGATCTGGATGTGGCCAGCGAATTTATCCTGATGGCCAGCATGCTCATGTCAATCAAGGCCAAAATGATGCTCCCGCAGGAAGAATCGAATGATGAGCTCGATGAGCACGACCCGCGCTATGAGCTCGTACAACGGCTGCTGGAATACAAGCGCTATAAAGAAATGGCTGAGAAAATGGAGTCCATTGAAGAAGAGGCTCAGAAAAAACACTTCCGAGGGTATCATGACGCCGACGAAGTGGAAAAGCAGGCCAGCGGGGAAGCCCTGAAAAATGTGACCATGTTTGACTTGATGTCGGCATTTAAGAAAGTACTAACGGATATTAAAAAACAGCAGACCGTTCATCATGTGGAGAAGATTCAGCATACCATTGAAGAGCAAACCGAATATGTGCTGGATTGGCTTCAGGAACAGGGCCGTACGGCCTTCCGGACATTCTGCCACGAGCTGAAAAGCCGTACCAAGATTGTCGTTACCTTCCTCGCTATTCTGGAGATGCTCAAAGAGCGTCAAATTAATCTGTATGTCGAGGATGATGATCCGACGGATTTTTTTCTGGACTTGAAACCGGTAGACGAGATTATCAGTACTTCCTAAATTTAATATTGAAAACATCACAGAGTTATGAGACGCCCCCTGCTAGCTGCTTTTACGGGTCTGGTACTAATTTTCGCAGGCTGTCGAGGTACCCAGCAGTCAGCGCAGCAGACCTCCCCCCCTGTAACCGATACCGATGCACTCTTAAAGTACCAGGATGAGATCACAGAAGACTTTTTAAGGGAGCATCTGACCATCTTTGCCGCTGATTCAATGGAGGGGCGCGAAACGGCGATGCCCGGCCAGAAAAAAGCGGCGCGTTACCTGGTTGACCAGTACCGGCAGATGGAGCTGCAGCCTGCTGGGGAGGGGGACGATTATTATCAAAAGTTTATGCTGGAAGCGATCCAAAGCGACAGTGTGGTTTTCGAAACATTTGATCTGAAGGATGATCAAAAGCTGAGGATAAGCCGCTCGGTAGCCAGTAACAACAGAACTGCCGACTATATCCGGGCGTTTGGAGGAACCGATTCCCTGCAGGGCGAGATCGTATTTGCCGGTTTTGGCGTACAGGATCCTTCACAAGGCATCAACCAGCTGGAGGGGCTTGACCTGCAGGGAAAATGGGTGATGGTCTTCCAGGAGATCCCTCATGTGGTCGATGGCGACACCCTGGTGGATCCATCCATAGATGCCCGTGCCCGTTTCAGTGCCGTTTTCAATCAGGGAGCCGAGGGACTGCTGCTGATTTCAGACATGAGCAGCAAGGAATTCCGGGCATCGGCGGTCGGCATGCAAACTGGTTTTGACAAGCCTTCCGCCATGCGGCTGGCGTACCTGGAGGAGGAAGAAGGTTCCGGCGGATTTGATAAGGGATACAGCCTGGTAAGCCCGGAGATGGCAAAAAGGCTGCTCGGCCTGGAAGCGGAGGAAACACTGGCCGGCTATCGTCAGAAGCTGGTGAGCAATATAGCCGAATTCAAACCCCGTCCCCTGGAGTTTCTACTTTCCCAGATTCCCTATCAGACCAGGCTGTCCCTGGAAACAGAAAACGTTCTGGCCCTGGTCGAGGGAGCGGACCCCCAACTGAAAGATGAGGTTGTGGTGGTAACCTCACATTACGACCACGTGGGCATCGGACAGCCCGATTCCACAGGCGACCGTATTTATAACGGCGCCGATGATGATGGAAGCGGCACCATCGGTACACTGGCCCTGGCTAACGCATTTCGGACCGCGGCCGAAGACGGTGTACGTCCCAAACGGAGCATCATGTTTCTGAATGTTACCGGTGAAGAGAAAGGGCTCCTGGGATCTCGTTATTATTCGGACCATCCAACCTGGCCGATAGAGAAAACTGTGGCGAATCTAAATACCGACATGATTGGACGAATTGACGCGGAGCATGAAGCCGAAGGGGTTGAAGACTATGTCTATATCATCGGCGGTGAGCTCATCTCTTCCGGTCTGGACAGCCTTATTGAGGCAGCCAACCGGCAGTCAGGGCAAATTATACTTGACAAAAAATATAATGACTTGAATGATCCCAACCAGTTTTACCGCCGGAGTGATCACTGGAATTTCGGTCGACTCGGGGTCCCGTTTGCATTTTTCTTTACAGGGGTGCATGAAGATTACCATCGTCCTTCGGATGAAGTTCACAAAATTCGGTTCGAAAAGATGGCAAAGATTGTGCGGACGATGTATGCCTCTGCCGTTTTGATTGCCAATGCCGCGGAGGCACCAGCCGTGGACAACCAGGCTTTTATTGAAAAGACAAGCGCGGACTTATAGTATGGTCGCGGCTAACGCGGGAAGTTCCGCAGATGAGAAGAGCAAGGGCTGTACTGAAATAAAAATAGCGTGCATCCTTTAGCAAGTTTGCGGAATGCTGTGATGGCATTGGCCCTGAAGGAGGGAGGAACGTGTTACTGCTTCGAGGGCTCTTGCCTGGTCAGTTCCCTGTGGAGGGTCTGAAGCAGGATTTGTTCGGGATCATAACTGTGATGCCAGTACATGACGCCTCCCAGGCCTTTATCCCGGATATAGGCGGCTTTGTGTTTCAGGGATTCGGGATCTTCATAGGCAACCATGATTTTCTTTTTAATATTCCACAGGTAGGGCGCTTTGGCTCCGTCGTCCCAGTAGCGTTTGAATCCGTATTCATTGATAAAATCGGATTTCAGCCGGGCATAGGGGATGAATTCATAGAATTCCTCGAACGGCTGGTAAAGCCCCTTGTTCTCTGGATTAACACCGGACCAGCTGCGACCGTAAAAAGCAGCACCCAGTACAATTTTGCGGGCTGGAATGCCTGCATCGAGATGCCGTCTGACAGCCGCTGCCGCAGTGCGCGCAGGGGCACCGGGCGAAGACTGATACAGTCCGGTATGATGGCCCGTCGTCTCTGAGCCAACCGTAAACATGTCGTAGGTCATGACATTGATGAAATCAAGGTAAGGATGAAGTTGGTCCATCTGGGTGTGATCAAAAAAGGACTGATCGTCATTGCTGGCAATGGTCAGAAGAAAGCGGTCATCTCCGGTAAGCCCGCGTTCATCGCTGAGGCTGTCAAGATGTGTTCGCAGTGATTTCAGCATGAGGGTAAAGTTTCCCTTGTCTTCAGGCCGGTATTTGATGCCGGGCCCCGGCTGGCCGGGAAACTCCCAGTCAATGTCAATGCCGTCGAGCCCGTAGGTCTTGATGAGTTTAACGGCGCTTGATGAAAAGATATCGCGGGATTCAGCAGTGAGAGCCGCATCCGAGAAGCCGTCGGCACCCCATCCGCCCACAGAAACAAGTAACTTGAGTGCAGGATTCTTAGCCTTGAGTTTCTGCAGCCGGGCAAGTCGCCGGGCCGCTTTAATCTCGTCCCGGAAATGGATTTCCCCCTTATCATTCACATGGGCAAAAGAATAGTTAATGTGAGTTAGTTTTCCGGCATCCATTTTCCAGCTGTCTACTCCCCCGTCTGCGTAGGCAATGATCCGGAAAGGAGAGGTGCTCTTTTGCTGGGCGGCACCATCCGGAGCAAAGACCACCCAGATAAGCAGGGATAAGAAAGCTGTTTGCAGGAGTTGTCTCGAGTTGGAATAAATCATAGTTGGTTTTGTACATTGGGATCGATTATTGCCTGCGGGTGTAAGTTTACAGGTTTCAGAGCTAATTTGCAGGGTACACAGCCCAAAAGGGTATTCTCCAACAGGGTCTTCGATTCTGGTAGGATGCAGTAAGGCTGTTATGGGGGTGTTTTACCTGCCCACGACGATAAAGGGGGCCCAGTAAACGGGATGATTATACAGTGGATGGTTTATCATTCTCATTTTGGCTTTTCGCATGGCATTGGCTTTTTTGCCGAAGGGGAGGGAAATATCCCAGCCAATCCAGCGCAGGAAGCGGTCGGACCAGCTCTCAGCGGCTTCGTCAGCCATAAGCGCTTTGTAAAAAAGGTTCATCAGGGAGGAGGTGGACCGGTCGTATACATTCCACAGGCTTACTACAACGGTGGAGGCTCCGGCATAAAAAAAGGAACGCTGCATGCCCAGCATGCCTTCTCCCTCAACGACCTTTCCGAGTCCAGTGTTGCAAGCACTCAGAACCACCATGTCGGAATCTATGTTCAGCCCAAAAATTTCAGAACTGCGCAGCAGTCCGTCCTCTTCAGAGGATGCGGTAATGTAGTTTCCAGACGAAAGAGCCAGTCCGCTCCTGTGGGGTCGTTTCTCATCGATAATGCCGTGAGTTGCCAGGTGTACATATTGATAGCTGTTATTTGCGAGCAGGCTCTTGACTGCTTGTTCCGAAACCTGCTCTTCTTTGAGTGTTTTCACCTGCTCAAAGTGGGAGACAATGGAGTCTACTTCAAGAGTAGTTGAAGGAAGGCTTGAAAGTCGGCTGGTATTAGAGGGACGTTCCTTGGCATTTTTTGCAAACTGGGATCCGGCAACCGCCAGCATTTTTTTCTGATCCACGGATTCACCGGGGGGATTCAATAGCGTGAGACTGGTGATTGAGGGTTCATATTTGATTCGGAATTTTTCAATCAGGTACCGGTTTCCCTGCATGAGTGCTTCAAAGGGAAGGTGGGCTAACACACCATCCGGTACAATAATCAGATTTGAATAGCCGGCCAGCAGCTGTTCAAAAGGTTCTATTAGAATTGCATAAAGCTTGTCGGAGGATTTCTTCAGCTGACTCCGGCTGGCGTTGGATAAAATACCATCTCTGAAAGCAGCGATTTGCGTGTTCAGCTGCTTGTCTACCGCTGTTTTTTCTGCCAGTGAATACTGCTTAACGTGTACTTTGTCCCGGCTAATAAGAAAAGCAATCAGTTCATCCTCAGTGATGGCATATTCCAGGACAGCGGTTTCTGTCCCTGTGATCGCTTGTGCTTTTTCTAAACTTATTGGCTCCGGCTGGTTCATATTTTTTAGTCTGGGGAACTGTGTTCTCAGGCTGTTTTCATAGGCTGCGTAGTCAAGCTCTGCTGTACGAAGGGCAGACTTTAGCTGTTCCTGTTCCTCCTTGCCCGAAACCACTTCCAACTGGTTGTAAAGGCTGTCTATTGCCACTTGTTTCTTTTTGCGATTTTCTTGGATCTCTACAGGCAGGTTTTGTTGAATGCTCCGGGAAGCGTTGGCCAGCTCATCACGCAGCGAGCGTGCTTTGGCCTGCTCAACCAGTCGGAAGGCCCGCGAAGTGTCCTGCTCGTACTCCAGCACCCATGAAGCCAATTGGGTGTAAAAGCCGGAATATTTTTTGAAATATCCCCTCTTGAGCGTAGAGCTGGCTCCTGCGTTGGACCGATAACGTTCAATGATATCGACTGCTTGCTGCCCATAGACCACGGCACTGTCAGAGTTCATCTTATCATGCTGTTTTGCCAGGTTGTGGAGGGCAGTGAAACGGTTCTCTTCCGGGGAATGCCTGCTGTGATTATAGGCCTTTTGAAAGTATTCCAGGGCCTCCCGGTCCTCTTCTTCTGCCGCATGGATCCTTCCGAAATAACTGGCAGCGTTTTCCAAAATCGAATGGTTGTTGATAGAGTCTCCTATAGTACGTAGCCGGCGGGCATACATCCGGGCCCGGCCATAATCTTTCTTGTATAGTTCCAGTTCGATCATCGTGTTGAGAGAAAATGACATTTTGTAGCTGTTCCCAACCTTTTTTCTCAATTTGTATGATTTGAGATAATAATCAGCAGCTTCTTCTTTCCTGTCGAGCTCCCAGAGTGCCTTGCCAATATTCATTGTGGTTGTGGCGATACTCTGAAGTTGCTCTCTCTTTTTACTTATCTCCAGGCTCTGACGATAAAATGCAATGGCCTTCTCATATTCCCCGAGGTTCTTGTACAGGAGGCCAAGGTCATTCAGGATTGTCTGAACTCGTTTGGGTCTGCCCGATTTGCGGGCGTAGTCCAGGCTTTTATGGTACGCAATCAGTGACTGGTCAAAATTTCCAAGTTGTTCCTGGATGCCTGCAATTTGACTGTAGACTATTGCCAGACGGTCTACATTGCCCAGTGGTTTTGCGAGTTCAAGACTGCGGTTGTAATAGTCAAGCGCTTTGGAGTAGAGCATGAGAACCTCATAAAGATCCCCGATATTGCTGAGACCAATGCTGAGGGGTAGTTTATTATCCAGCTTTTGGAGGTGCGGGAGTGCGCGTTCCCTGTAGGAGAGTGCCTTGCTAAAGTTGCCCTTGCGCCTGTAGGCACTTCCAATGTTATCCAAAACTACGCCGATTAACTCAGCATCTCCGGATTTCTGGGCCAGGGGCAGGGATTTTTCATAGTAATTTAGTGCTAAATCTGATTTTCCCAGCCGGTTGGAGGCCCATCCCATGCTGTTATACAAATCGCCCCGGTTGTAGGTATCATTATCGGGGTGGTTAATCTCCAGGAGATATTGGTACAGTTTCATGGCTCGTTCGTACTTCAACTGTGTGACCATGGCACTGGCGTATTCCTTGCCCGCTTCGAGCCAGCCGGTGGTATCCTGGCCGTTTCGATATAGATTATATGCCTGTCTGTAATAAAATTCGGCCTGTACCATCCGGCCGCTGTCATCAAATTGTCGGCCCTTCTGGAAAAGGGAATCTGCCGGTTCCAGGTTTTGGGCATGCCCGGTTACCGGCAGACACCATCCTGCAAGAATAATGATAAGCCAACATTTGTACATTGCTGTTACCCCGTTCTATCCCGCCAACTGTTTTGTGATTACCATCAAACCTAAAAAGAAAAGGCCCCATTGCCCTTAAAATAGTGGCATTTTACAAAATTAAAAACAATGGAAATTGTGCTAAAATAATGGCACTTTTAGAGATACGGAACTGCTAAAAATCTGAATACTGTCCCATGATGCTTATCCCCATAGACGGTTTATGTTGGGTGGTCTTGTCATCCAGGCCGGATCAAGAAGAGACTAAACCCGATAGAGACGATGGTGATTCGGTCTCTGAATAACACCATACCAGCATTCGGCTGGCATATTGCAGGCACTTTGACGGCTGTTACTCCTTGAACATTGCGTTGACAAAAAGCTCACGGTCAAAGACCTGAAGATCTTCGATATCCTCGCCTACACCGATATATTTTACAGGAACATCCAGCTCGTTGGACACGCCAATCACAATACCGCCCTTGGCCGTTCCATCGAGCTTGGTTAGAACCAGCCCGGTGATGTCGACAAATTCGGTAAAAGCCTTGGCCTGCTGCATTGCATTTTGACCGGTTGAGGCATCGAGCACCAGCAGAACCTCGTGCGGGGCATGGTCGACCACCTTCCCCATGACGCGTTTAATTTTAGCCAGTTCTTGCATCAGGGACTTCTTATTGTGAAGTCGTCCGGCGGTATCGATCAGGGCGATATCGGCGCTGCGTGCCTTGGCGGCAGCTACGGTGTCGTAGGCTACTGCCGCAGGATCTGCATTCTGGCCCTGCTGAATAATCGGAACATCCGCCCGTTCGCTCCATATTTGCAGCTGATCAACAGCTGCGGCCCGGAAGGTGTCGGCGGCCCCTAGCATGACGTTTTTACCGGCTTTTTTGTACAGGTGGGCCAGCTTGCCTATGGTGGTGGTTTTGCCAACCCCGTTAACGCCGACAATCATGACGATGTGAGGTTTTTGTGGAAATTCAGCGTCAAACTCGGCCGGCTTGTCAGGGGTGTGATCTTTAAGCAGGGCGATGATTTCTTCACGTAGAATTTTCTGCAGTTCACTGCTGTTCAGGTATTTGTCGCGGGCCACCCGTGCCTCAATGCGGTCGATAATCTCAAGGGTGGTTTTGACGCCTACATCCGAGGTTATCAGTATTTCTTCAAGATCGTCGAGTACCGCCGCGTCCACGGTCTTTTTACCGGCAATGGCTTTGCCGAGCTTTTTCATGATGCCGGAGCGGCTCTTCTCAACACCTTTTTCAACCTTTTCTTTCTTCTTAAGACCTATTTTTTCTAAAAAACCCATGCTCTTGTTCGGTTATGAGACTGTGTAATATCCGGACCAATAGCGGAGATTACAGCAGTATGTAATGATTCAGTTAAAGTAGACGCCTTTACGTATCTGGTTAAAACGATGAAGATAATCAAAGAAGGAGAAAAACATAAGCGCTAAAGAATTGCCCATCAGAACCAGGTGAACGGCCTCGGCCCCGGGGTAAAAAAATACCGACAGCCAGTAGAGGCCCAGGGCATTTACGCTGACTTTGCCCGACATTCCAGCCATGGCCACTTTACCGCGCATTTTTTGAATGTATAATGACCCCCCCATGATAACGATGTCACGGATAATTTCGATGAGAAAAAACCAGAGAGGTATAAGATCGATATATACGGCATACAAAAAGAGAATGAACGCACAGAATTTGTCTGCTACCGGGTCGAGAATCTTGCCCCACTCCGAAACCTGGTTGGTCCACCGGGCCACAAATCCATCGAGGTAGTCCGAGATAATGCCATAGAAAACCAGCGCAGCAATAACCCAGGTAATGCGCTGTCCATTGGTATAGTGCAGGTAAACGATGGGAACAGCTACCAGGATGCGTGTGAAGGAGATCAGGTTCGACCAGGTAAACAGTATCTGCCTGACCTCAACCTTTTGCCGTTCTATATTGTGCAATTCAGTCAACGGGAACCTAATTGTTTCTTATACTTGATCTTTAATTACCAAAGATACATAAAATTCTTGCTATGAACGATTCCCATGAACTTGTGGAGCGTACCATTTCTTCGAAGGAGGTGTTCAGCGGACGCCTGCTCCACGTATTTTTTGATGAAGTAAGTCTTCCTGATGGATCGAGGTCAACGCGTGAATGGATTAAACATCCGGGGGCGGCGGCTGTGCTGCCGGTATTTGAGAATGGGGATATCATGATGGTACGGCAGTTCCGATATCCCATGGGCCAAATTTTTTTGGAAGTGCCTGCTGGAAAAATCGATCCATGCGAAGAGGCCGGGTCAACGGCCCGCCGGGAACTGAAGGAAGAGGCGGGGCTGACCTGCGAACACTACCAGTATCTCGGCCGGTTCTATCCCGGTATTGGCTATTCCGATGAAATTATTCATCTTTATATTGCCTGGGACATCACATCTTATGAGCAGCAGGTTGATGAGGATGAGTTTCTGTTAAAAAAGCGCCTGTCCTTCCGCAAGGCCGTGGAGATGGTCCATTCCGGGGAGATCGCCGATGGCAAGAGCATGGTCACCCTCCTTCGCGGCTGGCACTGGTGGCAGGAACATCAGCCGTTCAGTATATGACAAACCGGGAGGGGCGTCACAAATGTGAGCCGGGTGCCTGTTTACTGAATGATATCCTGCTCCACCGCCAGCTCGTAAATGGAGGCATGGAGGTCGGCATCTGTGATCGCCCCGCGCTTGATCAATTCTTCGATCTCGTCTCCGCGAAGCAGCAGGATGCATCCCATCTCATTGAGCACTTCATCAAACTTTCGGGGGTCCGCCGCCGAAAGTTTTTCCAGATCAATGCCATCGGGACTTTTCTTGATGTTGACCAGGCAATAGAAATTGTCGTCCGTATTATCGCCAAACCCAAAAATCTCGAGCTTGGTGTCATCTTTTTTTAACATGCCCTAAATAATCTATTGTTATGGTTGGCCTGTAATGTAAAATTATAGAAGGATCGCTTCGTAAAGAAGCACGGCATTGGGAAGACGGGGCTTCCCGGTCGGTTTAGGCCGGCTGGTGCCGTTCCAAAAAATCGCGGGCTTTAACAAGTTCTTCAATTTCATCGTTGCTGCGATCAATTACCGCGACCTGAAAAAGACTGATAATGGCCTGGTTGTTAATACAGGCAATAGCTTCTTCAATCGTATCGCATTCTTCCTGTTCGCTAACCAGATCGTTGATGCCTTTAACAACATAGCGATAATTTTTGGATTTTTTGGCCTCTGTCGGAACTCCTTCGGGAGGAATAGAAAAATACTCGCGGAGCGCTTCCTCGGTTACGTACCATTTGACGCCCAGTTTTCGCCCCCTGATTTTACCCTCCCGCAGGTAGGCCCTGATGGTCATTTTACTCAGGCCCAGCTGCTCGTGCAAGTCATCAACAGAATAAAGGGTGAGATTCCCAATTTGTTTAGGCATAGAGCACAGGTAAGGTGTTTAACGGACTGTTAGTAATTACAGTTTCTAAATCGGAAAGTACTAAAAGATACACAATAAATAAACAATAATTACTTTTAATTATATATTACTTATATATTAATCCCCTGATGGAATAA
The DNA here is from genome assembly GCF_900182555.1 of Fodinibius sediminis. Lineage (GTDB taxonomy): Bacteria > Bacteroidota > Rhodothermia > Balneolales > Balneolaceae > Fodinibius > Fodinibius sediminis. The sequence goes on from NZ_FXTH01000003.1 coordinate 126,302, forward strand.
AAATTTGTTCTGTATTGGGTAATAGCTGTACATTATAAACAGTGATTTCAATTAAAGCTCTGCAGGCGCAGGGCTTTTCCTTGTTCAGGCCCTTCTCCTACTAGTGCATTTCGCCCACTCCCCTGTTCTATGAATCGGTGACCTGTTATCTCAAGCCGGTAGTTTAGTTTTTTATCAGCTGCTGTTATCTTAGATAACGAAAACATATTCTGGAAAAAAGGTTATGGATACTTACAAAGCTATTCGCACATTGCTTATCGAGCAAATAAACAGCCGGAACGCCCATATTGATTTCAATCAGGCGGTGCAGGGTTTAACGTACAAGCAGGCGGGCATAAAGGTAGAGGGAGTACCCCATACTATTTGGGAACTTATTGAGCATATCCGTATGGTCCAGGACGACATTCTGGAGTTTTGTAAAAACCCGGATTACGAGAAACTTGACTGGCCACAGGATTACTGGCCCGAAACGGTTTCTCCGGATAGCGCCGAGATGCTGCAGGAGGCTATCCTGGCCGTCCGGGAAGGATTAGAGGAGATGAAAGCCATGGTCGCGAATCCAGGATATGATTTGCAGGCTCCCTTTGAACATGGCGACGGACAAACGCTTTTTCGAGAAGCCATGTTATTTGTGGATCATAATGCCTATCATATTGGGCAAATTGTACAAATTCGACGGCAGCTGGGCAGCTGGTAATCAGGGGCCTGCTTTACTTGATCAGTTATTATGAAGGATATACTGCGATTTTTACGGGAAGCACGGATCGTTTATCTCCTATTCACTTCGTTAATAGTGCTGGGGGTCATTTTCGGCGCTTTTGAAATTATTGATCAAACCCTCCTGAAGGATACGCCTCAAAATACCATGCAGTGGCTTTATTTTAGCCGGGGTGTTCTGTCAGCACTCGTGCTGATGATTTGGGCGGCATGGACCGTATACAACTACCGCGAGTATTATGAAGATCAGCTTGAGGCCACCAAGCTGCGCTACAGCGATATCATAGAGCACTCCGCGGATGCCATTATATCGCTGAATAACGACGGTACGGTTATCTCCTGGAATCACGGGGCCGAGGAGATGCTGGGGTGGCACCGGGATGATATAATAGGCGAATCTATTGAAACCATTGTGCCCGATAAGCTTCTTGAGCTGAAAGAACTCGAGTATATTGATTCGGGCATGCGGTATCAGGGGTATATACAAAATTTTGAAACCGAGCGCCTGACAAAAAGCGGAGAGAAAAAATTGGTGAATCTCACGGAATCTTTTGTCCGTAATGAGGAGGATGAAGTGGTGGGGCGCTCTTTGATATTGCGCGACCTGACCGATGTGAAAATGCGTGAAGAGCAGATACAGCAATCGGAGCGACTGGCTACCGTGGGACATATGGCAGCCGGTGTGGCACATGAGGTGGGAAATCCGCTTACCGCGATCTCATCGCTGGTACAGGTGTGTCAGCGCAAGACCGAGGATGAATTTATTCAGGACCAGCTCAAGAAGGTCCGCGAACACATTCAGCGAATCAATAAAATCGTGCGTGAGCTGGTAGACTTTTCCCGTCCCTCGAGCATGCAGACCGAGCATGTCCAGATCAATGACATTATCAATTCCGCAGTAGGGCTGTTAAAACACGATGCCCGCTGCCGGGATGTGGCATTTGAGCTTCATCTTGCCGATAATCTTCCGATGATTCCTTGTGTGCCCGATCAGATCCATCAGGTTTTGGTCAACCTCCTGCTTAACGCAGTTGATGCGATGAAAGATGTCGCTGACCCCCGGATTGTTGTTTCCACCGAAAGATTAAAAAACACCGTCAAGTTAACAGTGTCCGATGTAGGCAAAGGAATTAAAGAAGAACATCAGTCCCGGATCTTTGAACCCTTTTTTACCACCAAGGATGTGGGAAGAGGTACAGGACTTGGGCTGTCGGTGAGCCATGGCATAATAAACAAGATGGACGGTTCCATCCGCGCCGAATCTGAATATGGAGAAGGAACCACCTTCATTATTAAACTGCCCATTAAAAAATAAGGAACTATGAGAGGATCGATTTTAATTGCCGATGATGAATCGGGCATCCGTGAATCACTGACCATTGTGTTACAGGATGAGGGCTATCACTGTACGGCCGTTCAGAATGGTAAAGAGGCCATTGAGGCTATCAACAGTAAAAGTTTTGATATTATTATTTCGGATTTAAAGATGCCGAAAGTAGATGGTCTCGGGGTGCTGGAACATGCTCTTCAGCATTCTTCGGATACGCTGACCATCATCATTACGGCCCATGGTACGATAGAGACGGCTATACAGGCGCTCCGTAAAGGGGCGGCTGACTATATTCTCAAGCCCCTGGATTTCGACGAGGTGTTGATTCGGGTTGAAAACCTCCTTGAGCAAAAGAAGGTGATACAGGAAAATAAATATCTCCGCGAGCAGATCGACCAGGAATACAATTTCAACCATATTATTGGTGAAAGCGATGCCATGAAGAGGGTCTACAAGATGGTGGAAAGGGTCAGCGGGGCAACCAGTAACGTGCTTATTACCGGTGAAAGCGGGACGGGTAAAGAGCTGGTAGCACGGGCCATCCACTTTAACGGCGACCGGGCCAAAAAACCATTTTTAGCCATCAACTGCGGGGCTATTCCGGAAGACCTGATTGAGTCTGAGCTCTTTGGTCATAAAAAGGGGGCCTTTACAGGAGCGACATCTGATAAGGACGGCGTTTTTGTTGCCGCCCATGGGGGAACGGTTTTTCTGGATGAGGTAGCTGAAATTCCTTTGAATTTGCAGGTCAACCTCTTGCGGGTGCTCCAGGAGCGGGAAGTTAAACCTGTCGGAGCTAATCAGAACATAAGTTTTGATACCCGTATTATCTCGGCCACGAACAAAGATCTGGCAAAAGAAATTGAAAACGGCACCTTCCGTGACGACCTCTATTACCGGCTTAATGTGGTGGAGCTTCAGTTGCCGTCACTGCAGCATCGGCGCGAGGATATCCCGCTTCTGGCCCACCATTTTCTTCAGAAATACAATAAGGAGCTTAGCCAGAATATTAAAGGCGTATCCAGCGAAGCCATGAGTGCTATGATGGCCTATGAATGGAAGGGGCAGGTCCGGGAGCTGGAAAATATCATTGAGCGTGCGGTATTACTTAGTGACAACGATTATCTCCTGCTGGAAGATCTCCCCAGTGCCATTCGGGAAGTGGCTGATTCCGAAACCATGGAAATGGACACAGATACATTGGATCGGGCTGTACGGGTATTTGAGAAGCACCACATCCAAAGTATGCTCAGGCGTACGGAGGGGAATAAATCAGAAGCGGCGCGCCTGCTGGGTATTGACCCATCTACCCTTTATCGCAAGATGGAGCGGCTGGGCTTGTCGGAATAGTTACGTACGGTTTATGGACGGAAAGTCTTTCTGCCCAGTTTAACCTTCGTGGCTTGGGCCTCATGGGACTGGCTGAGGGTAACGGTAACGTCAAAAAGAACATTCAGTGTTTTTTTTGCCCTGATAAGTCCAAACATGGTGCTCGGAGGCTCAATATCGTAGGTATCCATGTGAATCCGCTTTTGTCCCTTCACATGGAATTTATTCCCCTTGTGTATTCTGCCTTCTACTAGCACTGTGGTGGTGTCGCTAACTCCCGCAATTTCCATGACGCCGCGCGTACGGATCCTCATCCATTCGTCGTGGGAGGAAGATGCTTCTACCGAATCCTCCAGCGAAGCATCCAGCAGACGATAAGTGATGACGGGATGTTGGTCCTCTTTCAGGGCTCCATACATGTCCTGGTTCATCTTGCGTTTGCCGCAGTCCAGGGATTCAACAGGCAGAGAAATTGAAATGTGTACCTGCCCATCGCCGGTTACCGTTGAAGTTGGGTTCGCCGTGTTCTCAATATTTCCCTTGCCTGAAAGTTCCCGGGCTTGGCAGCTGAAGTCGACCGGTCCGGCTGAGCCTTTGATCCACAGTTTGCCTCCTTCATCAATGGTTATATTGCCCGAGCCGGCGAGCGATTGTGCCTCGCCATGCAAGGGTAAAAGGAGCAGAAAAAGGAGCAGCAGGGCAATATGACTGCCTGCTGTCCAGATGCTGTTTGTATAATATGTGGTGAGGCCCAACATGACCGCTCGTCCTTAATCGTTATTGTTGAGAGAAAAAGAGTTCAAATGAAATAGTAACCATTTCTCCACTTTTAATAGTTCCAAACATAGCAGAGGGAGGATCAACATCGTAATCTTCCATGTTAAGTTCATAGGAACCGGTGAATTTATACGTGCCATCTTCTACAACACTTCCTTCGACCGGAAAGTTTATTTCTTTGCTGACCCCTGCGATCGTAAGCGTACCGGAGGTGTTGAGGGTGAAGGTGGAGCCCGAAGACGATCCGTTCAGTTCAGCACTGGAAAGCTCAAAGGTGATATTGGGGTGGTCATCTTTCTTGAGGGCGTCATACATCTTTCCGTTCATGCGACCTTTGCCACTTTCCAGTTTCTCTACGGGAACGCGAAGCGAAAGGGAGGTAACCGGGCTGTTTTCGGCATCTGATGAAAGGGCGGCCGCGTCAAAATTAAAATTGGTGATATCTATTTCTTCGGCATCAGCGGTCCAGTCGTGTATGGTTGAGGTACCGTCAACCTGCATGGTGCTTTTTTCAAGCAGGCTGTAGCCGGTCGATTGGGCAAGGACATTGCCACTGAAGGTAAAAAGGAATAAGAATATTGAAGCAAGTAAGGATTTCATAATAACCTCATTTTATGGTTTAAATGTTTTCTATAAGTAATAGTGCAATCCCCGTTCCAAAAATGATGAAAGACGAATTTTTCTTTCTAGAAAAAACCCTGATGAACGCCTGTAAAGGGCGATGGGCAACGGGTCCCCGTGCCGTTTGGAGAGTGGATTATCAAAGAATTGCAGCTTTGCAACCAGGAGGCTTGCATCCGTTGCAGCTATGCAATACCCGGTTATTAATTTTTGCATGTAAAGGGTAATGCATCAGTAAAATCCGGCATGAGGATGCACAGGCCGATAAAAAATAAAAGCGATAAACCAGAAAAGAATGGTCTGCAAATTGCATTGATATAAGGTAGAGTACCTGAAAAACCTTCATAAAACCTTTGAGACAATGCAACAGCGAGCTATTCTTATTGCAGATCAGGAGGAAGCTGTAAGCGACTCGCTTGAGCTGGTATTGAGTGATGAAGGATACAGATGTTTCACCAGCTCCAGTAAATCAGAAATATTGGATATACTGCAAGCAGAAGCTATTGCAATTGTGATTCTGGATAGCCAGCTGGCTATGAAAACAGGATTGCCTCAAATTATAAAGGCGCGGTATCCCTCGGTTAAGTCCATCATCATCAGCTCCTATGCCGCACTTGAAAGCATTCAGCTGGCTCTGATGGATAGTACCAGTGGCATTATACTGAAACCGCTGGATTTCGATGAACTGATCCGGCTGGTAAAACGGATGATTACTCCCGCTGGCAGGTAAAAAGAGCTCCTCCTGATCCCTCTTTGGTTAACACTTCTTTTCTTAAGACCCGCAGCCTACTGTTTTATTTCAGCTTTTTATACAAAATGGGGCGATCCAGCGGATTGCTCATCAGTCCAGTTACAGCATCCTGTCTGTAATTCCATTCCTTGCCGGGATGAGAGGGTAGAATTCAATTCGGTTTTCATGGGGATTGTCCGGAGGAAACAGATTGCCAAACCCTTGATTAGGGGCCTGCAGGCGGAATCGCCCCTGATTGTAATCCTTTTTGACTGACTATAGTATGGCATCTAGTATACAGTCGTGAACGGGAGGAGCTTCCTGCCCTGCTGTTCCAGGCATCGGATACCGTATGATGGTACTCTCCCATGAAAATGAGAACATGATCCCCCCGCCGGGCAGTCACAATTACCCCCATAAAACTGGGGCAAAGACAAGGGAGCGGTCACGACAGGCCGCGGGCTCGTGTCAACCGGAATGGTACAGGTAACCTCTTTTGGTCGGCCGGGTCAGCGGCTCCCGTGACTGCTGAGCGTTATACGCTTGAAGTTCAACCTCTACATCCGCATGGAGGTAAATCTCATAGCTGGCGATAGGTATGGGAAAATCCATTTTCGGAGTACCTTCAGATCCAATAATAGCTTCTTTGACCAAAACTTCTACAGCCAGTGCTTCAGAATTAATTGTGAGTTAATTCATTCGTCTCTCCGGCAACCCAAAAATATCTCTGTGGGATATTTATCGGTAAGCACTTTATTCTAATAGTTGAATGACTTCTGAGAAGTTTTCTAAACTGTTCTGTCCTGCAGGCTGGCAAAGCAACAGCTTTTTAGATAGCTGCTGATGGTGTGGTCCCGAAAACTCCGGGTTGTAACAGTAATTGTTACATGGACCTGCGTTACCGGCTACGCCTCGCCCCCTGTCAGGAGGTCAAGCCCCTGCGGCTTTTAAGTGTGATATTCTTTTTAACGATGAAAAGTACCTGCAGTGATGGCGTCCTTGGGTTAGGCCCCCGGCCACAAATCGAAGGTCTGAGAGTCTCTGTACCTATTTGCGCCGTTAATTGCAGAGATCTGGCAGTGAGATCAAGCTCCAACCTGACTTGGAGTGCTGCAAATATTGATACACTGCCGGCATTCCCTTCCGTATGACGTGAACACCTGGGATCTGCCCAATAACCCTTGACCGACTCATTGATAGAGACTGGATACTGCAGGATTTTTTGCCTGTGAATACTGCTAAATGGTTCCAGATGCAGACAGGAGACCGTATGCATCGGTGTACGTGGTGATCTGTTGGAGCGCGGTTGGCAGGAGTGTAACCAATAACGGGACACGGATACAGGAAAAGGGGCAGAGAGGAGTTGATTTTCAGCGGTTGCTTTCAGGAAGTGTTCAGGGAAGCAAAGGGTGATGTTTCATCAATCCAGCGGCATGAATAGACCGTTGGACCAGCGATCGAATGGGCGGATTAGCAGAAGTACCATAAAAAAAACGATGCCACCATATCATGGTGACATCGTTGTAGGGATTAGGGATTAGGAAATGTAATGTTCAGGGCTATAGATGAGTTCTCTTTATGAGTTAGTCAGGACCTTTTGGGTTAGAAACTGATGACGGCTTCAAGCATGACTCCGTCGAATTCTGCGTTGTCATAGGGGCCATCCACGTAAGCTTCGCCGTCGTAGGACTGTTTTACGTATTCAAGCTTGGCCAGGACGTTTTTGGTGAGGAACCATCCGCCGCCGATGTTGAAGCGGTCGACTTCAAGGTCGCCATTCAGGCTTTCACCATCGACGTAGTTGTAGCGTCCGCCGAGGTAGACGTTTTCGTTGGCTCCAAAGCGATAGAGGAGTTCGGCGCCATATTGGTTGTAGGTACGTGAGTCATCGACACCATTTTTGATTTTACCCGTTGCATTTTCGTACAGGCCGAAGAATTCAAGACCGCCAACCTTAACGAAGGGGTTAATCATGATGGCTGTCATCTCACCGGCAGCTGGCGTAGCACCTCGTCCTGGTGTGAAGCTGGGAGCAATGCGACCGCTGCGGAAGTTGCCCGCCTCGATGACGTCGTAGTACCGGGCTCCAGCACGGTCACCGGAGTACAGATAGATCGATGAAGAGTTGGATACATTGAGGATGGATCCCGTTAAGCGAAGGTGTAATGCATCACCCATTTTTTTCTCATATCCCAACTTGCCATACACAGTTGCGTGTGTTTTGATATCTCCGGCTTCCACACTTTGGTTCAGCTTGCCATTGCTAACGCCGAACATGGCCAGCAGGCCTTCGTTGTAATAATAAAGTTCGCCGGCTACCTCCGTGGTGAAAGAATCCATCAGGTAGTTGCCAACAAAGGGATTGTGGATGGCAAAGGCGTTATCCGATCGACGGAAGTGGGCATCGCCGTAGTTGAGCTCCATGTGACCTACTTTAATACGGATTTTATCCATCAGTCCGGAAAGCAGTCCCTCCTGAATAAAGTCCAGGCGATCTACCTGCATATACCCGCTCTTGACGTAGGCTTCCGTGTGGTGCTGGGAGGTCAGGTAAGTGCGCAGGTGCATACGCAGTCCATCCCCCAGTGCCACGTCAAGGTCCAGATTTGAAGTAGCGAGGTTGAAGTTGGATTCCAGATCAGGCAAGGTGCTCATTATAGGTTCGCCGTTTTCATCGACCCCTGTTTGCCACGGGCCGGCATTGTCCTGGCTCAGACCTTGAAACTGCAGCGTGTTGGCCCCGCCAATGCGGACATTTACGCCGTCAAATTCAACGTCGGTTTCGAAGGGAGCTTCAAACTGGTTGAGTCCCCGCTGATCCGGATACGTATAATATTGTAGATCCCGATCGAATTGTGCGAAAGCACTTCCCGCCATCATGAAGAAGCCGAGAAGGAATAAGGTGATATATTGTATGGAGGATTTCATGATGATACCCTGTTTTGGTTATGTTTAGTTAGTACTTGTTTATTTTAAATTCTGGTCAGTAATTTTCTTGAATCTCTTTGGCTAGGTATTGGTTTTAACCATCACCATTGTGTTCTATGGGTAATGATTACAACATCTGTTCCAAAAAGGTAAGAGCGGGCCAAAAAAATATGCAGAACCCTCAAAGGGAGGCTTTACGAGCTGTGAGAAAGGGTTTTACAGAATCTTTTTTTTAGAGCGGGAGGAGCCGGATAACCGCAGATATGAAGGTGTTGCAGTATTGCAAGGCTGCAGCAAGAGCCAGATGCAATACTGCAACAAAAGAGAAAAGGGATCAGCCGCGGGCCTTTTCCCAGGGACCCGTGATGGCGAGCGTGATGCCGGAGTGCTGGATGTTCATAAACAGCGTCGACCCGTCGGGAGAGAAGGTAGCGCCTGCCAGCTCGGAATTGGATTTGGCGTTGAGACCGAGCTTATACACTTGTCCCTCGGGGGTAATGCCGTTAAGGTGTTGTTGTTCCCCGGTATCTTCACAGACAAGCAGGTCGCCCCAGGGAGCAACGGTGAGATTATCCGCATTTTCGATGATGGTACTGTCCAGTGATTCGACGAAGAGTTCGAGGGTGCCCGGGGCATCCGCTTCTCCGGAAGCAGCTTCGGATGAGCTGGGCGTATATTTCCAGATTTGTCCCAATTTTTCCGGCCCGCCGTTGGTACAGGCAAAGTAGACGGCATCATTTCCGTACCACATGCCTTCGCCTCGGGCAAACCGTGCGGCCCCGTCTTCAAAGCCGCGATATCTCAAGTCGTCATCAGGGTTGTCTACATCTTTGACGTCGATCCATTTGCTGTCAAACTTTTGACCTACCTCAACGGTTCGTGAGCCCCAGTTCCGGGTGTCAAGGCTGGCATGTCCCCGGATGGCCAGGGCCTGCAATCGTCCACCGTCAAGCAGCTGGCCCGGCGTATTGGGGATATACCGGTAGAGCAGTCCTTCTGAATCGTCTTCGGTGAGGTAGACAACCCCGCTGCCGGGATCAACAGCCACCGCTTCATGGTTAAAGCGGCCCATTGCTTTTATGGGGGTCGGGGTTGCCCGTCCAATTTCAGTACTGGCCGGGACTTCAAAGACGTAGCCGTGACTTTTGGCATAGACGTCATCCGGATGGGTAACAATTTCTTCGCAGGTCAGCCAGCTGTTCCAGGGCGTAGCCCCGCCCGCACAGTTGCGCAGGGTGCCCGCCAGGCTTAGAAATTCTCGTACTACGGTTTGTGTTTCAGTATCATATACGACCGTTGTAGTACCGCCCTGTCCGGGGTTGTTATCCTGTCCCGGATCATAAAATTCGTTCGCACCTAATTTGTCGGTGAGGGCAAAATCCTCGCCAAAGGCACTTTCGGCTCCTCCCTTGGCGGCATTAACCTCGTGATTGCGGATCAGGATAGTAAGCCCGTCCGGTCCGGGGAATGTGGCCATACCATCCGGCCGGTGGGGTACATACAGTCCATCATCCATCTTGTCGCCAAAGGTGGAAATAATTTTATAGGAAAACCCCTCTGGAAGGTCAAAAAGTCCGTTGGGATCGGCTTTCAGCGAGCCAAAAGGTTCCGTGATAAGTCGTGTGGGGGCTCCTTCGGATGTGCTGCACCCGCTAAAAATGTACAGCCCTGAAAATCCGAGGGTAAGCGCTCCGGCCTGTTTTAAAAAGTGTTTGCGCGAAATCGACATGTTATCCTAATTCCTGGTTCAAATACTTGTTACTGGCTATAGAATAATAAATGGAATGTTACCAAAAAGTAAAAGACAGATTATCTTTTGGATATCCTGACTGTATATTCCGCACTGTCTCCGGCCGTTCAGCCGCTCATGGGCCACGGCCGGAAACAGCCTCAGGCCTTGGCCGGCTTGATCTTCTCACCGCCACTGAAAGGTATCCAGCTCTTGGCCTTGATCTTCGCCAGGGCATGTTCGGCTGCTACGTATACCACCGGGATGAATATCAGGGTTACAAGCGTGGAGGCTGTGAGTCCGCCGATGACCACCCGAGCCAGGGAGGCCTGGAGCTCGGCCCCTGATCCGAGTCCGAATGAAAGGGGGAGCAGGCCCAGGACAGTGGTGAGCGTCGTCATCAGTATGGGGCGCAGGCGCAGCTTGCCCGAGTGGATGACCGCCTGGCGAATGTTCATATTATGCTCGCGGCGCATTAGATTGATATAATCAACGAGCACAATGGCGTTGTTGACCACAATGCCAATCAGCATCACAATGCCCATCATGCTTTGCATGTTGATAGTGGTACCGGTAATTAGCAGCGTAGGGATGACGCCAATAATGGCCAGTGGTACTGAAAACATCACTACCAGTGGGTCAAAGAAGCGTTCAAACTGGGCCGCCATGACCATGTAGATGAGAATCAGTGCCATGATGATGGAAAGACGGAAGTCGGCTGCCGCCTTCTGCTGCTCTTCATATTCTCCACCGTAGACAATCGAGAAACCGTCGGGAAGCTGCATGTCGGAAAGCCTGGCCTGAATTTTTTCTACGGCTTCGCCGAGGGGCACCCCGCTTTCAAGGTTGGCGGAAATATAGGAAACCCGCTGGCTGTTAATCCGGTTGATATCTGTAGGTCCACGGCCCTTGTTCTTGGTAACAACGGCTGATACCGGTAATACCTCGCCCCCGGGGGTACGGATGGAAATGTTTTCAAGGTCCGTGGTGCTCAGGCGGTCTTCCGGTCGCAGTCGGACCGTAATGGGAAATTCGTCGCCACCTACGCGGAATGTGCCGGCGCGACTCCCTCCTACATTGGTTTGGATGACCTGGGCGACTTCACGAACGGAAAGCCCCAGGTCGGCAATTTTTTCGCGGTTGAAAACGAAATTCTGTTCCGGGCGCCCCTCCCGGCGGTCAGTACGTACGCCTGTGACTTCCGGGATCTCTTCCATTCGTCGTTTAATCTCTTCGGAAATTGACTTCGCCTGTTCCAGGTTGTAGCCGCGAAGCTGAACTTCTACGGCTTCTCCGCCCCCTGATCCGAAAAGCCGACGCAGGATCCACAGCCCGGATTGCGCACTGACCCGGATGTCGCCGCCTGGCACCAGGCCAGACACGTTTTCGCGGATCTGGTCGGCAATTTTGGAGGTGCTCATGGATCGCTCGGAAGCCTCAACCATCGCGATTTCAACCTCTGCCCGTCCATCGCGCACATCCGTAGTAATATGCTCTACATTTTCCATCGGGAGATTCGCACGAACCACTTTTTCCAGTTCCTGCAGGTATTCGTTCTGAACCGCAATATTGGTTCCTTCAGCCATCATGAAATCCACGTCAATTTCATCGGCATCGGATTGTGGAGCCAGCTCTACCGGTATGAGCGGAATGAGCAGCACACAGGTCAAAACCAACCCTCCGGTTACAGCAAAAACCAGTGGTTTGCGCTTGAGGGTTTGATCAATGAGCTTGGCATATTTATGTTCCATGATGGCAAAAATGCGCTGGAACCAGTTCTTTTTCTGCGCTCCCCTGGAATCGGCAGGCTGGATCGTCAGAAACTTGCTGCAGAGCATGGGCACCAGGGTGAGGGCCACAAACAGCGAACAGACGAGGGCAAAGACCACCACCAGGGCCAGCTGCTGGAAGATGGATCCCGAGATCGTCTGCATGAATACAACCGGCAGAAAGATGACCGAGGTCGTAATAGTGGAGGCCACGATCGCGCCCCCGACTTCTCGTGTACCCACCAGGGCACTGGCCTTGAGTTCCTTGCCCCGTTCTTCCCGAAGGCGAATAATATTTTCAAGTACGACAATGGCATTGTCTACAATAAGTCCAACTCCGAGTGCAAGTCCCCCAAAACTCATTTGATTGAGAGTTAGTCCATTAAAATAGAGAAGTGCAAAAGTGGCAATAATGGAAATAGGAATCGAAACGGCAATAATAAAAGTTGATGAGCCATTCCTTAAAAACAGGTATAACACGACAATAGCGAGCAAGGCTCCCCAGACGGCCGAATTCTGGACGTTGTCAATTGAATTCTGGATGAATTCACTTTGGTCCGTGGTCACGAAAAGGTTCATATCCCTGCGTTCCGAATTGACCTGCTCGATCTCATCCCGGATTTCTTCGGCAACGGCAACGGTATTGGCCCCGGTTTGCTTACGGATACCAAAACGAACCATTGGCTTTTTATCAATCGTTACCAGCCGGTTCAGGTCTTCGTAACCCCAGCGTACTTCGGCAACATCTTTGACGCGGATGGGTTTACCCTCTTGCATGACGATAATAGTATTGGCAATCTGGTCGATAGACTCGTATTCGCCAAGGGTACGCACATACAGCTGCTGTACGCCGGAATTAACGTTGCCTCCCGGAAGATTCACATTCTCACTGGCAATGGCCTGCTGTACCTGGGCGGATGATAGCCCACTGGCAATAAGGCGGTCGCGTTTGATTTCGATGTGGACTTCCTTGTAAACGCCGCCCCAGATATCAATAGAGCCAACCCCGGCAATCTGTTCAAAGCGCTTGGTTACTTCACGTTCGAGTACCTGTGTAAGTTCCTGCAGGTTCATCTCTGAATTTGCTCCAACAATAACGATCGGAAAGTTATTGGGATCAAACTTCCATATCCGCGGCGGTTCGGCTTCTGGAGGGAGTTCGTCGCGCACCCGATCCAGGGCCGCACGGATGTCGTTGGCTGCAACGTCGATATCGGTGCCCTGTGCAAATTCGAGTGTTACGCGGCTTCGGCCTTCTGAGGAGCTCGATCGCACCCGCTCTACGCCCGGCACTCCGGCAATGGTGTTTTCAATACGCTGGGTAATGATTTTTTCAATCTCCTCTGATCCCACATTGGGGTACTCTGTGGCAACCGTCAGCTGAGGATATTCCACGGGAGGCAGAAGATCCACCGGTAAGTAGCGAAAAGACATCACCCCGAGCACGATGATGATGAGAAATAACATTGTTGTGGCAATGGGCCGCTCGACAGCCGTTTCAGTCAGTTTCATAACAGTAGGGGTTTAACAGTCATAACACAGATGTAGATTAAGGATGCCTGCACGTTATTGATTCTCCAGCACGCGCTGCAGCAAGTCCTGGCGCTGCAATCCCTGCAATGCCAAAATCCGCTCCCAGGAGCTGGCGCGCACCCGGGCCTCCCCGGAACCTGTCGCAAGAAGGTCCTGTCCGACAGTGATAACCCAGCTGCCGGATTCAACTCCGGCGATGCCGATTTCAAACCGGCCTTCCGCAATGACATCCACTTCCTGAAATTGCACTTCCGTCGGCTCCGTGAGAGGCGGAAGGCTTGAAGAGTCGGTTTGCTGTGCCGGCTCTATTTCGCTGCTCAGCGAGGTGGCAACGTAAACACCTTCCTGTCCGGTATTGGGATCCGTGAAAAGGGCACTGGTGGGGATGATGGTTGCCTGCTGACTTTCTCCATACAGAATATCAACTGGGACAAACATGCCCGGTCTGAGGGTCTGACTCTCATTGGAGACATCGATCTCCCCTTCTGTGCTCCGGGTGATATTATTCAGGAATGGGGAAATACGCGAGAGTTCTGCTTCAATAACGTCGCGGTTCTCTCCGGATCCGGTATAGATCCGGGCTGTCTGTCCAATTTCCAGCTCGTCGAGCATTTCGTCGGTCAATACCACCTCGACGCGCAGGTTGTTCAGGTCACCAATCGTAAAAAGAGGTGAGTTGGGCCCCACCTGCATGCCCACCTCCGCATTACGCTGGCCTACCGATCCATCAATGGGAGCCCGGATTACCGTCTTGGACAACAGCTCCTGTTGTTCCTGCAGGCTCGATTCGGATTGTTCAAGCTGGGCTTTCGCCAGCTCGATATCAGCTTCTGCAGAAGCCATCTGAGCCTCTATTGTTTCCATCTCCATGTCACTTGAAAGATTCCGTTCACTCAGCTGACGGGTCCGTTTGTATCGGGCATCCAGTTCGCGGTACCGGGCCTCAGCCTGCTTAAGCCGTGCCTGGTTGATACGGTAGCTGGCCCGCGCCTGTTCGACCTGTTCGCGATACTGGCGATCTTCCAGCGAGATGATTGGATCGCCCTTGGCCACGGCATCTCCATTTTGGACGTGAATCTGTGCAACTTTACCAGATATTTCCGGGTAGAGGGCAACCTGGTTTTCGGCAACGACGGTACCGCTTAGCCGTTCAGATAACGGCAGAGACCCATATCGGGCTTGTACTGCTTCCACAGCGGGTATGGAAGCAGTACTGGGACCCCCTGCATTTTCGCTGTTTCCTGACTCGCCATAGCAGGATACCAGCATCAGAGCGGCCAAAACCAGAGCCATTTTTTGGGTTGAAAGACTAGCCTTGGGAAGGTTCATTCGTTATTGTAATAGAAATTCAGATTGTGTTATTTAACAGGCATGCTGTTTGAATACAGCATGTTGAATTTTACTTAAAAGAACGATCAAGAGATGTAATAACTTGTTAGATAGTAAAGAAACGAATTAATTCTGAAGAAAAACTGAACTTTCGTGGAGAAATACCCATAGAGAGGCGGTTTTAAGTTATTTTACAATCGTTGAAGACGCCAGCCACCTTTGGGGGGACTCCAACGTCTCTCCATAGTCAAAAGCCATAAAGACATTTATATGGATACTGTAACACAAATTACCCTCGGAGCCGCTGTTGGTGAATGGATACTGGGACGAAAGATTGGCAATAAGGCTCCCCTCTGGGGGGCGGTATTGGGGGTTGTACCCGACCTTGACGTTTTAGCTATTCCATTTGTATCCAATGTTCAGGCTCTGGCTCTTCACCGGGGGCTCTCTCATTCGGTATTATTCTGCATTTTGGGAGCCTTTGGGCTGGGCTGGGCGCTCAACAGGCTTCACCGCACGGAACGTCTTGGTTGGCAGTCATGGTCATGGCTTGTATTCTGGGTCCTGTCCACCCATGTTTTTATTGATGTATGCACCACCTATGGAACACAGATCCTGCAGCCGTTCAGTGACCGGCTTTTCAGCCTGAACTCCATCTTTATTATCGACCCTTTCTATACCCTGCCCATGATGGCCGGGGTTGTCACAGCTCTTTTTTTGCCCAGGGAATCATATCGACGCCGATGGCTCAATTATGCAGGCATAACGGTCAGCTCGCTATACCTGTTGATCGGTTTTGGAATCAAGGCCCATGTCAATACGGTTTTTGAACATAATTTTAGCGCACAGCATGTGAATCCGGAGCAATACATGAGTACGCCGACCCCCTTCAATGTGTTGCTGTGGACGGGTTACGCCAACAAAGGAGACACCCTGCTGGTGGGCTTGTATTCGGTGCTGGATGACGACCGGGAAATCCATTTTCGACGTATAGCAAAAAATGAAGAGCTGATAAAGCCCTACCGGGAACAGTTGCCCCTGGAGCGACTTCTCTGGTTTTCGCAGGGATACTATGTAGCCGATCGGGATTCTTCCGGAGAACTCTTCATGCATGACCTGCGATTCGGACGATCTGACTTCTGGCTTACCGGCCGACCGGCACCCTATGTCTGGAATTATCGCCTGCAATTTAACAGGGACTCATCCAGGGTTACGGGTTTTTTCCGGTTTGAACCTAGCTTTGAGCGTCGTACAGCCATGCTGTCCGGCCTGCTTGACCGCATTATGGGTGAAGAGGCCTTCTGATAAGTCAGTCAATGTCAACCCAGCAGCCCTCGTTGTGGCTTTGCACTACGGCATCGATGGTCTTCATGTTTGCCAGGGCGTCATTCAGCGGGGTGGGCACGCTGTCGCCGTCAAGAACTGCTTTTGAAAAAAGATCACCCTGAGCCGTGTACTGGTTGCAGGGTTCAAAACGTATTTCCTGCTGCTGATCTCCACGGGTCAGGAGAATGGTCGTCGGGGTATCAACGGGAGCATTGAACGGCATGGCGATCTCCATTTTTCCCTCTGTACCCAGAATACGGACGCTTTGGTGCGGGGCGAGCTGCGTTGCACAGGTAAAGGTGGCAGTACCGCCGGGAAATGCCAGGATGCCGGAAGTTAGCCTATCGATGCCGAGCTCAGGGTCCATCTCCATCGTGCCAAAGACGCTGTCGGGTTCCTCATCAAACAGAAAACGGGGGACCGAAATGCAATAGCATCCAATATCCATCAGTCCACCCCCGCCTATGCCCGGTTTGTTGCGGATGTTATCGGGATCATCATTGTAATAGGAAAAAAAGGAGCGGATCGTCTGCACCTTGCCCACCGCGCCCTCCTTGACCAGCTCCCGGGCCCTCACCCATCGCGGGTGATGCCGGTACATAAACGCTTCCATTACGTTGAGGTCTGGATGTTTGGAAGCCTCGGAGGCTAGTTTCCGGGCATCTTCCAGGTTGAGTCCGAGGGGTTTTTCACAAAGTACATGCTTGCCGGCCTGCAGTGCCTTAATCGACCAGCTGACATGCAGGTGATTGGGAAGCGGGTTGTAAATGGCATCCACTTCGGGAGAGGCCAGGAGTTCCTCGTAGGAACCGTAAGCCTCTTTGATGTTCAGCGATTGAGCCACTTCCCGGGCCCGCTCGGGGTCGCGCGAGGCAATAGCGGTAATTTTACTGTATTGCCCCTGCTGCATGGCGGGGATCACTTTTTCAACTCCAATTTTGGCCGTACTTAAAATGCCCCAGCGAAGATGGTTGTTGTCCATGTTGAAAATCTAATCTGTATTTAAGGTTATTTTACTTTTTCAGATGCTTCGGAAATCAGCTACTCGTTGGATGGGGGTTCACCTTCGCTTTTTTCCGGACCCTGTGCCGGGAGATTAACATTCTTCATGCTTCGGAACGCTTCCATAAAATCCATGGGAAGCGGGAGCATGACGAATGAGGTGTTTTCCTCGGAAACTTCGGTCATGGTTTGAAGGAACCGGAGTTGGAGTGCCGCGGGCGCCTGCTCAATCATCTTGGCAGCGTCGACCAGCCGTTCGGCAGCCTGATATTCCCCTTCGGCGTTAATGACTTTGGCCCGCCGGTCGCGTTCGGTCTCGGCCTGACGTGCCATGGCCCGTTTCATGTTTTCGGGCAGGACCACATCGCGCACTTCTACCGACACTACCTTGATGCCCCAGGGATCCGTTTGCCGGTCGATGATTTCCTGAATTTTCTTGTTAATCTTGTCCCGGTTGGCCAGCAGTTCATCGAGTTCCACCTGCCCTACAATGCTCCGGAGGGTTGTTTGGGCCAGCATGGAGGTTGCATGAATATAGCGCTCCACCTGTATGACGGCCTCCTCGGCGTCCAGTACGCGAAAAAAGGTGATGGCATCCACATTAACCGTCACGTTGTCTTTGGTGATAACCTCCTGTTTATCCACATTAATGGTCAGCACCCGCAGATCCACCCGTTCGATTTTATCGATAAATGGGATCAGGAAGATGAGTCCCGGACCTTTCGTACTTTTGTATTTTCCAAGCCTGAAGACAACCGCCCGCTCATATTCACGCAGAATTTTGAACATCTGGGGCAACAGGATGGCTGCCAGTACAGCAATAGTGATAATCCATGATAGCGAGTCAATAAATTCTGTGCCGTTTTCCATGATGATGTGGAGTTGATTAGGGTTTGTATTATTGAATTACGAGAAACGTCTCACTTTGGCTGTTAATCCTTGGATATCAACAATTTCACAGCTCTCTCCTTCTGTAATAGATTCCTCGCTCACTGCATTCCAGTATTCGCCGTTGATAAAGATACGCCCGTGGCTGTTGTCGATGGGTTCAACGACTTCCGCTTTCTTTCCGATCATCGATTCCTTGCCCGTGATGTTATTTGAAAACTGGATTCGGATGCCTTCCGTCACAATCCAGACAAAAAAGAGGGTTGTCAGGATTGTAGCTGGAATAAGCCATGCCCAGGACAGTTCCATGGATGCGGGAAGATCCTGGAAGAGCATCAGGGCACCCAGAAAAAAGGATATGGCACCGCCTGCTATCAGGATGCCAAAGGCGGGCGTAAATGCTTCGGCTATGAAGAGCACAATAGCCAGGCCAATCAGGGCAAAACCGGCAATGTTGATGGGCATGGAGGCCGAAGCGTAAAGTACAAGGATGAGAGCAATGATACCGGCCACACCAGGGACAATGGCACCGGGATTGGTCACTTCGCCAATAATGCCATAAATGGCAATCATGGTCAAAATTAGCATGACTTCGGGACGCATGATGAAGCCAAGCAGGTTTTCAGCGAGGTTGGTCGGGATCTCAGAGATGGTGGCATCCCGGGTGTGCAGGGTGTCACCGTCGACAACGCGCCCGTCAATCTTGTCGAGAAGCTCTTCGCGGCTGCTGGCGATGAAATCGATAACGTTGAGCTCAAGGGCCTCGGAATCGGTAATCGACTCACCATCCCGTACGGCCGATATTGCCCATTCGGCATTGCGATCGCGTCGGTTGGCAATACTTTCGATAAAACTTTCGGAATAATTGAAGATCTTTTTCTGCATCACCGAGTCTACTTGTCCGCCGCTCATTTGGACGGGCGAGGCGGCCCCGATGGTGGTAGTGGGAGCCATGACGGCAATATGAGCGGCCATGGTAATAAATGTACCGGCACTTGCGGCCCGGGCTCCCTCTGGGGCTACATAGACAACGATGGGCATTTCATCAGAATCGAGAAATGCCTGTACAATATCCTTGGTGGATTCCAGCAGGCCCCCGGGAGTGTCAAGCTGCACGATCAGGCATTCCGCTCCTTCTTCCTTGGCCAGCCGTATACCCCGGTTGATATAATTGGTGGCGGTAGGGGAAATGGAACTCTCTACTGAAATCATGGCAACAGTGGAGCTCGATGCGCCCGCCGCTGCCGTGGTATCAGTCTGCGACCAGCTTGCACCCGCCATTGCCAACAAGCACGCTATGAGGAAGATGAAATTTCTCATATAGGTAAGATATTAAAAAGCATTCTGGAAACAATGAAAATCATGTGATTTCTGAGGAGCCCTGCTGCAAGCGGCAGAGATGCCCGGCAGTTGGAGACATAAGCCCGCCATACAGGTTAACTTTCTGATTAGTTTCTGTTGAATGAGACTAATGCATACCTTATGTTTCAATCACAGAAACTAACTAACCAATTGGTATTACTGAAATGACGGATAAAAAGAAGGATAGCAGGAGTGAGATCATTCAGGCGGCCCAAGACGAGTTTATCGCCCATGGATATGGCGGTGCCCGCCTGCAGAATATTGCAAATCAGATTGGCGTCACCAAGGCGATGATTCACTATTATTTTAACACGAAAGCTGAGCTGTTTGAATATATTTATCGCCGTTCTGTTCAGGCAATGTTCAGTGGTCTGTCGGAACTTTTGGAGGCTGATCTTCCACTTTTTAAAAAAATTGAACAGCTGGTCGCGGCCTGTTTGGAGAACGCCGAGCGTGATCCTGAAGTACTGAGCTTTGTGATTGCCGAAACCAGCAGGAATGAAGATTGGCTGCGACCTATCTTTGATGAGGAGGTTTCACTTGAGCAGGAGGTTTTCACGGGACAGATTGAGGAGGCTTCATCCAATTATGTTATTGCCTCGGTGCATCCCGGTCAGCTGTTGCTCAATATCTTTTCCCTTTGCTACTATCCGGCCGTTACCAGCTCTATTAATGCATCCTTGCTGAATAATGGGGATGGTGTGACCGCATCGTCACTGGCGGCGGACCGTCAAGGTATTGTACTGGATACCATACTGAATTGGTTGACGGCGTAAACTGGGGATGTGGTCTCAGCTGTTTTACAGCTGCTCAATTGCTTCTTCAATAATATCGAGTATCAGCTCCGCTTCTTTGAGGTGCGTGCGGAAATTCAGCAGGGCCAACCGCAGGTAGATCGTCCCGCTGATATGGGTTGATGACAGAAAAATGCGCCCATCACGATGGATGTAATCG
Organism: Fodinibius sediminis; assembly: GCF_900182555.1. Taxonomy (GTDB): domain Bacteria; phylum Bacteroidota; class Rhodothermia; order Balneolales; family Balneolaceae; genus Fodinibius; species Fodinibius sediminis. Next base: position 146,626 of record NZ_FXTH01000003.1, read on the forward strand.
ACAATGGCTTTATTGAGGGCATTGGGGTCACCGTGCTCGGGTAGGTAACGGAAGAAAAGAATGGAAAGCTCCGGTTCTGGTCCCACCTCAATACCGGGCATATCACTGAGTCTCCGGTAGCAATAGCGGGTAAGCTGGAGTTTTTCCTCGAGGGCCGCGCGGAAAGGAGCAACGCCCAGCAGCTGAAGGGGAAGCCACATCCGGAGACCGCGAAAATGCTTGGAGAGCTCCGGGGAGAGATCCGCCGGGGAATATTCTTCGGTTGCTTTAAGGGTGTCCTGCAGGTAGTTGGCGGTCATGTGCTGTGAATCATAGAGCTTTCGACCGTTGCGAACCAGCACTGCCCCCAGTCCGTAGGGAAGAAACAGGCCCTTGTGCGGGTCGATAGTCAGGGAGTCGGAACGTTCCATTCCCTTCATTACCTTTTTACCGTGTTCGGTGAGCATAAAAAAGCCGCCATAAGCCGCATCAACATGAAACCAAAGCTTGTGCTTTTCAGCCAGGTCGGCAATATCATCCAGGGGGTCCACCGCCCCCAGATCTGTAGTGCCGGCTGAGGCAAAAATCATCAGCGGGATCAGTCCTTCCCTTTTGTCGGACTCTATTTGCTTTTCCAGCGCTGCGGGTTTCATCCGGTAGCGGTCGTCCATGGCAACCTCCCGGACGGCTGCCTCTTGAAGCCCCGAGAACTTTATGGCCTTGATGACACAGTGATGAACCTGCCGCGTGGTGTATATAACGGACCGGTGAAAATCTTTAGCCCGGATCCCAGCCTCATCACGGGCGGTCACCATGCCGATAAGATTGGCAAGGGAACCGCCCGAGGTAAGGTTGCCCGCCGCTTTCCCGGGGTAGCCGATAAGGTCACACATCCAGCGGATGCAGATGTTCTCGATGCGAACCGCCCCGGGGGAGGAAAAGAAAACGCCGGCATAGCGGTTGGTTACGGCAGCCAGGAAATCGGCAACAGCGGAGGGATATACGCCTCCGCCGGGGATATAGCCGGCATGCGTGGGAGCGGTGGGATTTAGTCCCGGGGTGTCCACCTCGGACTCAAGCAGTTCAAGCAGGTCAGACAATGGGTGGGGGGCTTCCTCAATGGGGAGCTTGTATACTTCCCGGCCTTTGTCCGGAGTGTCAACGTAGGCCGGCTTTTCCGACAGTGTGTTCAGAAAATGCTCCGTGTAGTTTCGTGCTTTGTTCAGCAACTCAGACCGGTCAGCCCCATCCATTTCAAGTATGCGGGCCTGACGTTCGAGATTTTTAATACGTGATTTCATATTATTTCTGCCCATACTTAAACGAAATGAAAATCGTTTTATATAATGAATTGATTTCTGAAGAGACGGTCTTTAACGTCTGAATAATTTTAGAGAGAAGTAAATAGAATTTTATTATGAATAATAATGGCTTGCGTACCGTATTTTTAATGACACTCGTTATGGTGCTGATCATTTTTGTCGGTCGCCTGGTGGCCGGAACAACAGGTATGGTCATCGCTTTTGTTGTAGCGACAGGGATGAATTTTTTCAGCTACTGGAAGTCTGACAAAATGGTGCTTCGAATGTACGATGCCCGGCCGGTGGATCAGCAGTCGCACCCAAAACTTTACCGTATGATGGAAGAGCTGGTGCAGAAAGCCGATTTGCCTATGCCTGCGCTTTATGTTATCCCTCAGCAGCAGCCGAATGCTTTTGCAACAGGACGAAATCCTGAACATTCAGCGGTGGCGTTTACCGAGGGTATCCTTCGAACCCTCAGAATAGAGGAGCTTCGGGGAGTGGCAGCTCACGAGCTGGCCCATATTAAAAACCGCGATATCCTGACCTCAACCGTTGTTGCCACGGTGGTCAGTGCGCTGAGCATGCTGGCGCAGTTTGCCTACTTTATCCCGATGGGCGACCGGGACCGCGGCGCAAACCCACTGGTGGCCTTAATTGTATTGATAACAGCTCCCATCGCTGCAATGTTGCTGAAGGCGGCGATCAGCCGAACTCGTGAATATGAAGCAGATCGGGAAGGGGCCGAAATTTCGGGCAGCCCCCGACAGCTGGCCTCGGCCCTGCAACGCATCGAAAAGGCGGCTGAGCAAATTCCCATGAATGTTTCGGAGTCTGCTATGCGATCCACTTCTCATATGTTCCCGGTGAACCCGTTTAGCGGAGAGCGGTTGATGAGCCTCTTTTCAACGCACCCGGCAACGGAAGATCGCGTACAACGGCTGATGGAGATGGGGTGATGGTCCTGGTCCCCAGTCACTGGGCAACCCTTTTCTGATCGATCTTACGTTGCGTCAGATAGGAAAAAAACCAGATGATGGCCCATCCGATAGCAAGATAGAACCAGCCGGCGATGAGGATGACTCCGGTGTTGAGGGCATACAGCAGATGACTAAACCACGGAGGTGCTGCGTTTTGGGCTTTGCTCATCAGGTCTAACACCCCGTCGCCGAAGTAACCCAGAAGTTTTACGATGAGCAGGAGCCCGGTGTATCCCCAAACAATGCCGGTAAGTATGGGAGATTGAAACAGAACCGCAAGAATGATGACTGCTGAAGCAATGAGATCGACAATAACATCTTTAAGCCAGGCCATAGTTAGATCATTAAATGAGTTGTGAACATACCGATAGCTTCAATTAAAGCATTGCACAGCTCATAGTCCACCTATGATCCGGTGATCTTTTGCTGCAGCCCGCCTTTCTTCTCAAAAGTGCCCGGTGTGGCAGTCGATGCCGGCCGTGTGATGGCCCGGCGACCTGCCGCTTTTGTTGGGGGACATCTGTTGGGAGGTGTGGGTGGCCGGGAAGGATGAAAAAGCTAAATAGATTTCACTAATCTACTTTATCCGTTTTTTTAGATTAAGAAATCTTTTAGTCTAACAGACTTGACTAAGCGACCAGCCCCTCATTCATATCTTCAATAATTTCAACCCTGTGGTGGCCAAAAAGCTTAAAACTGTGATCTACTCTTCCTCATACTGATCATTGTAGGCATTCTTGATGCGCTGGTTCATATGACGCTTGTAATTCTTGTATTCGTATTTGCGGACCGTAAATTCCGAGCGGTAAGTGCCGTCGTTGCATATCACCTTCAGCTTGTTCGGGTGATCGGTTTCGCTGATTTCAACACTGATGGAACCTAATTTGTAGGAGTCAATCACAGTACTCATAATTTTTCTTTGGTTTGCAACAAGATAAGACAATGCAGCTTCTTTGTGAATTTTTGTCGTGGTTTACAAAATAAAACAGGCCCCGCTTTCTAAACGGGGCCTGCTTTTACCAAGGATAACTGAATCAACTCCAACTTTTAATTTAGAACAGCTCCTGTATCTCTTGGTACGACATATTCTGCAGCTGATCTTTATTCAGCTTCTTTTTAGCTGCTACACCACCGGGAATGATGACATACCGGAATTCAAGCGAGCTGTTGAAACCGACACTGGCACTGTTGTCCAGCGTGAACCGTGTAATAAACAGCCTGTTTAAGCGGGGGAGAAAGTCCATGACATTCGACGCACTGCCGGCATATCCTGTATAGGGCAGGGGATATATGTCGTCTGAGAATTTCATGTAGACATTGACTACGCCTTGATCCAGGATCTCCTGCGAGAGCTGGGGTGCATCAATATCACCTACTTTCATGTCACTTCCGTCGATGGTTGTGTCACGGACGGCAGAATCCAGGGTGGTCCATGAAGAGTATATCACATTGGCCGTCCCTTTCAGGCTGATGGGCGTTCCCCAGCCGCTGTCGGTTTTGGGCCCGTACAGTTCATAGCTGGATTTGTCGAGGTAGTAGTCGCCTGCCACGCCCAGAGAGGCCGCCGGGGCACCTGTGCCGGAATGAATCTGGCTTCCGTCTTCCCCATCTTGTCCATCGGCTCCATCCTGCCCGTCAGCTCCATCTTCACCCTTCAGGGTTATGGGGGTCCCCCAGCCGTTGTCATTCTTCGGGCCGTAGAGTTCACCGGTATCCTGATTCAGGTAATAATCGCCCGCCACGCCTGTTGCTGCGTCAGGGGTGCCGCTGCCGGCATGGATTACGCTGCCGTCCTCACCGGCCGGACCCACGGGTCCTTCAGGTCCCTGCGGACCCTCTGGTCCCTGTGCTCCTTCAGGTCCCTGGGGACCTTCGCAGCCGGCCATCGTTCCCAGGACCAGCGCCAGAGGGACTACCAGCAGCATGAATTTATGAAATATATTCTGTCTGTCGGGTTTTATTGTCTTCATAATAACGTGTTGAGAGCATTCTTTGATTATCGATTTATGATCAGTCCGGGGCTTTTGAATCCCCGCTTCACTTGTAGTATATACGAAGCATCATTCGGAATGGGCTCAAATTGGTATTGTGAAGCCCTGGTCAACAATCATTAGCCGATTGATGGATGTTGGGGTTGAGATTCTCGGTATTCCTCCTAACTTAATGCATGGTCAACTGGAAGCAGCTAACGTCTTGCCATCATGTATGAAAATATTGAGCCATTGAAATGCAACCCGCCGGGCACTTTCCGCGAAGTTGTTGCTCATCCCGGTGGCGAGGATCGTGCCATTGAGAAAGCGATTATCATGGAACACCGCTTTGCATTCGTCTTTTGGATGAAGTGGAAACGGGCTTTGGAAAAGCGGGGCTGGCTCGAACAGGCGGCCCCCACACTGGTTACCATCGACTGGCACCGCGACCTGGCCCCGCCGGACCGGGAACAGAAAGAAGGGCTGCTGGGGCTCGACCAGTCAAATCTTTCTGATGTCTCCAATTACGTCTGGGGACGGTTTGACCAGACCAACGACGGCCACATTTTCTGCGCGGCCTGGCTCAACCTTGTGGGAGACATCATCCTTCTCAAGAACTCATCCGGTCCAATGGAAGATACGTTTGCCGATCGCCATGGTTGTGAGCACCGAATTTTCGAATTTAGGGATGTAGAACGCATGGAAGCCTTCCTGGTTCAGCGCGATGATCGGAATATATTCCTGGATATCGACCTGGATTATTTTATCCATGGCAAGGGAAATGTGTTCTACCCCGGAACCTTTGAACCCTATACCGAAGAAGAGATTAGATCAGTCATTAATATCGAAAGGGATGCGTTCCGCTACATACTGTCACGCATGGACGGGCTGACGATAGCACAGGAACCATCCTACTGCGGAGGGATCGCCAATTCCTGTTCCATTATGAAGATTGTAAATAACCAGTTCTTTGACGCCCGGAATAATTGGAAACACCTTAATAAGTAAGACTAAACTAATTCACTTATGATTTATATCGTCATGGGCGTCTCAGGTGCCGGAAAGACGGTGGTGGGTCAGGAGCTGGCCCGCCGGCTCGGCCTTCCCTTTTACGACGGTGATGAATTTCATCCGCCCGCGAACATTCAAAAGATGGAATCCGGCCGGCCGCTCAATGATGCGGATCGCCGGCCCTGGTTGCTAAAACTGGCTGCAAAGATGGTTGAATGGGAGGCTGAAGGCGGCGCTGTCTTGGCGTGCTCGGCCTTGAAGGAGCGCTATCGGCAACTGCTTATCTCCAAACACGAGGCACAGTTTATTTATCTAAGGGGAACAGTTTCCCTGATAGCGGAGCGCCTTTCGGAGCGAACAGGTCATTTTATGCCCGAGTCTCTGCTGAAATCGCAGTTTGAAACCCTGGAAGAGCCGGACGAGGCTATTACCGTTTCGGTGGATCGTCCACCGGAAGCTGTTGTGTCCGCTATTTTGGAAAAGCTTGCCGCCCGGGATCTTCTCTGAATAAATCAAAAGAATAACTTGCAAGATCATCTGTGGTCTTGCATCTTTTTCAGAGATCGGCTCGGTAGAAAATTGATCAAAATTTGATCTTTATTTAAACAAGAAGCAATGGAAAAATCTGATATCGGCGTTTATGGGCTGGGCGTGATGGGGCGCAATCTGGCATTGAATTTTAACGACAAGGGATTCCGGGTTTCTGTCCATAATCGCAAGCTGCCCGGCGAGGAAGACCTGCTGCAGAAGTTTGCGAATAATGAAGTGGCCGGCACCAATATCGAGGCCTTTGAAGGTGCCGAAGCGTTTGTAGCTTCCCTGGAGAAACCCAGAAAGATTTTAATGATGGTCAAAGCCGGTGCGCCGGTGGACTCGGTCATTGCGCAGCTTGTTCCCCTTTTGGAAGAGGGGGATATTCTCATTGATGGTGGCAATACGCACTACACGGATACCAACAGGCGCCTCGAGGAACTTGCCAATGAGGGCATCCGCTACGTTGGCATGGGTATTTCGGGTGGAGAAGAAGGGGCACGGCACGGTCCATCCCTGATGCCGGGCGGCGATCATGAGGCGTGGCCGCACCTGCAGCCCGTTGTAGAAGCTGTGGCTGCCAGCTCACCAGGGGGTGATGCCTGCTGCGCATGGATGGGGCCCCAGGGGGCCGGCCATTTTGTGAAGATGGTCCACAATGGCATTGAATATGCGGTGATGCAGCTGATTGCCGAATGCTACCAGCTGATGAGCGAAGGAATAAAAATGAACAGTCAACGTATTGCCGAAACTTTTGGTCAATGGAACAGCGGTCGGCTGGAAAGTTATCTGCTTGAAATAACTGCGGATATCTTTAGGGTGCGGGCAGAAGACGGAACTCTCGTTCTGGATCATATCCTCGACAAGGCCGGCCAAAAAGGCACCGGCCGGTGGACGGCTCTTACGGCCCTGGAGCTGGGGGTTCCGCTGCCACTGATTACGGAAGCGGTTTTTGCACGAACGATGTCGAGTTTTCAACAGCTGCGCCAAGAGGCCTCCAAAGCAATGCATGTCGACAGAAAGCAGCTGCAGGATGAGGGCCTGCTGAAGCAGCTGCAGGATGTTTTGCTGGCAGGACAGCTTGTTGCTTTTGCGGAAGGCTTCTGGCTGCTCCGGGCCGCTCAAAAAGAATATTGCTGGGAAATCCCGTTTGCCCGTGTTGCCGAAAGCTGGCGCGGCGGGTGCATTATCCGGTCGGCGCTGCTGGACCCTATTGCAGAGGCGTTCCGGGAGGATCCGGACCTGGAACACTTGCTCCTGGCGCCGGCCCCGGCAGGAATGATAGCCACAATGGATGAAAGCAGCCATTCGGCTGTAGCCGGGGCTCTGGAGGCGGGTTTTCCGGTTCCCGCGATGGCTGCGGCGCTCTCCCATTGTGATGCGCTTCGGAGCAGCCGGCTGCCGGCCAACCTCATTCAGGCCCAACGCGACTATTTTGGGGCGCACCGGTATGAGCGGCTCGACCAGCCGCAGGGCACGTTCTTTCATACCGACTGGCAGAAACAGGCTGGTTCGTCATAACGTCATCATGCGGTATGGAGCATGAAACCATTGGAACACAGATAAAGCGATCAGGATTATGTCATTTGAAGACAAAACAATCATTATTACCGGGGGGGCAAAAGGCATTGGTGCCGGCTGTGCGGAGATTTTTTACCGGCAGAACGGCAACGTTGTGGTTTTGGACCTGGATGAGGAAACGGGTCAGGCGTTCTGCAACGATCTGGGAGACCGTGCCCGTTTCATCAAATGCGATGTTTCCCGCAAGCAGCAGGTAAAGCAGGCCATTGGCCAGGTTGTCTCAGCCTTTGGAGGGGTGGACGTGCTGGTCAACAATGCCGGTATCCTGCAATATTCGAAAGTGACCGATACCTCCGAAGAGGACTGGGACCGCATATTGGATGTTAATGTGAAAGGGGCCTTCTTGTGTGCCAAGTATGCCATCCCCCATATGGTAGCAGGCGGGTCCGGGATTGTGGTAAATATGTCCAGCGTCCAGGCATTTGTAACGCAGACGAATGTAGCCCCCTATGTTACTTCCAAGTCGGCACTGATCGGACTCACAAGGAGTATTGCCGTTGACTATGCCCCTGAAGTACGAAGCGTTGCTATCTGCCCCGGCGGGGTGGATACGCCGCTGAACCGGGCGGCGTTTCAGCAGTCGCCGAACCCCAGTAAGGTTCGTCAGGAAACCATCGATCTGCACCTTGTGGAACGGATGGCCCAGCCGGGCGATATCGGCGAGCTGGTAGCTTTTGTGGCCAGCGACAAGGGATCGTTTATCAACGGACAGCCCATTCGCATAGACGGCGGGATGGGGATCAAAATAGCAGGAAGCAAAACAGACTGAGTTGTTATGCAGAAATCAATACAGGCGTCGCTTGAACTGCAATGGGAGGCGGTCCTTGGCGAGGGACCGGTCTGGAACGAGCAGGCGGCCAGGTTGTACTGGGTCGATATACTTTCGGGCACGTTGTTTTGCTATGATCCCTCGACGTCAGAAAACAGGACATACGATATCGGGCAGCATATCGGCTGTGTAGCCCTTCGAGAGCGGGGCGGGCTGGTAATGGCGATCCGGTCGGGCTTTGCTTTTTTTGATCCGGCAAAAGAGGAGCTTATTCCGGTCACTGATCCCGAAGAGGGACTCTCCGGCAATCGTTTTAATGATGGCAAGTGCGATCCGTCCGGGCGATTCTGGGCCGGAACGATGTCGTATGAGCTGGAGGAGGGAGCGGGCAGCCTGTATTGCCTGGATACCAGCCTGAAGGCAAAAGCAAAGCTGCGGGGAATCACGATCTCCAACGGACTGGCCTGGACCGATCATCAGTTTTTCTTTATAGATACGCCGACCAGAAAGGTGCGGGTTTTCGATTATGATGCCCAATCTGGTGAGATTGCCAATCCATCCGTGATCCGGTCATTTGGGGAGGATGAGGGGTTTCCCGACGGCATGACCATCGACCGGGAGGGGAAACTGTGGATTGCCCTTTATGGGGGTAGCAGGGTTATTCGAGTCGATCCGCAGACCGGGGATACCCTTTTTGAAGTTCAGCTGCCGGTGCCCAAGCCGACCTGCTGTACCTTTGGAGGCGCGGAACTCAATGAGCTTTATATTACAACCGCCCGGGAACATATGAGGGAAGAGGAAATTGAGGAATGGCCGCTTTCCGGTTCCCTGTTTAAAGCCAGTGTTCCGGTCAGGGGATTTGCTGCATCGCGTTTTAAAGGATAGAATTACAGATTGTATAAAGGTAACAGGTGGCTTTCCAGCATTAAAACAAGAGTAAAAAGAAAATAACATGTCTGAGAAGAAGCACAGGAGCACCGACTGGTTTGGAAAAGAGGGGAAAGACGGGTTTATCTACCGGGCCTGGATGAAAAATCAGGGCTTTCCGCCTGATGAATTTGACGGGAAGCCCGTCATCGGTATCTGCAATACGTGGTCGGAGCTCACGCCCTGCAATGCACACCTTCGTGACCTGGCAGAGGCGGTGAAAAGGGGCATCTGGGAGGCCGGCGGTCTGCCGCTGGAATTTCCGGTGATGTCGCTGGGAGAAACGTTGATTCGTCCCACGGCCATGCTGTATCGGAACCTGGTCAGCATGGATGTAGAGGAGTCAATTCGGGCCAATCCGCTGGACGGGGTGGTACTGATGTGTGGCTGTGACAAGACGACGCCTTCCCTGGTCATGGGAGCCTGCAGCGTGGATATTCCATCCATTGTGGTTTCCGGGGGCCCCATGCTCACGGGCAAATTCAAAGGGGAGGATATCGGGACCACGGATGTGTGGCGGTTCGCAGAGGAATACAAAGTTGGTGCGTTGAATCGCGAAGAGTTCAGAGCGGCAGAGGGTGCGCTTTGCCGGAGCGCGGGCCACTGCGCAGTGATGGGCACGGCCTCGACCATGGCATCCATGGTCGAATCCCTGGGGCTGAGTCTCCCGGGCAATGCGGCTATTCCTGCGGTTGATGCACGGCGCAAGGTGCTGGCTCACCGCTCGGGCCGAAGGATTGTGGAGATGGTGGATGAAGAGCTAACCCCTTCCGCTATACTGAGCCGCGATGCCTTTGTCAATGCTGTCAAGGTGAATGCAGCCATTGGGGGATCCACAAATTTTATTGTACATCTCATGGCTATTGCCCGGCGTATCGGGGCACCGCTGGAGCTCGATGATTTCGATCGGTACGGGAGTGAAGTCCCTTTGCTGGTCAACCTTAAACCTTCCGGTGAGTACCATATGGAGGAATTCTACTATGCGGGCGGACTTCCGGCCGTCATTGCCGAACTGGAGGAATATTTGAATTCCGATATCGTAACGGCAAACGGCAAAACTTTGGCGGATAATAACCGGGGGGCTCCCTGTTACAACCGCGACGTGATTGCGTCGGTGGACGACCCTTTTCAGGAGGAGGCGGGAATAACCGTGGTTCGCGGCAACCTGTGCCCGGAAGGAGCGGTCATTAAAACATCTGCTGCTTCGGAAGAGCTGCTGCAGCACCGGGGACCGGCGGTCGTATTTGAAAATATTGAAGATTATCACGCCCGTATCGATGATCCCGACCTGGAGGTGGATGAAGACTCGGTGTTGGTATTAAAGTACGTGGGCCCGAAGGGATACCCGGGCATGGCCGAAGTCGGTAACATGGGGCTGCCCAGGAAAATCCTGGACAGGGGCGTCAAGGATATGGTTCGCATTTCCGACGGACGCATGAGTGGCACGGCCTATGGGACAGCTTTCCTGCATGTGGCTCCGGAATCTTATGCGGGCGGGAATCTCGCGCTTGTTCAGAACGGGGATATGATTGAAGTGGATGTAAAGAACAAGCGTCTCCATCTGGATGTGCCCGAAAAGGTGCTTGAGCAACGAAGGGCTGACTGGAATCCACCGGTCCATGACTTTGACCGGGGTTATGTCAGGCTCTATATCGATCATGTAGAGCAGGCCCATTTGGGGGCAGACATGGATTTCCTGGTGGGAAGCTCAGGAGGCGAGGTGAAACGCGAATCCCATTAAAAAATCCCCCCGCAAAATGTTTCAGCAGGGGGATCTCCAAGGGACAATTCATCAATAATGCTGGCAGGGGGGTTAGAAGTCTCCACCCATGTCATCGCCACCGCCGCCGGGACCTCCGCCGCCCCCTCCTCTGCGGCGATCCTCCGTATTGCCAAAGAAATAGCGGAAGTTAATGGAGAATGAGCGGGTTGACCAGCTGAACTCACGGTGCGAGTAGAAATCAGTGTTGGGATTCCCGTCGTCGGTAACGGTATTGTTGAAATTTCGGGAATTGAAGATATCACGAACGGAGAGCGAAAGAAGGGCTTTTCCTTCCATCATTTCGTAGGAGAGCCCGGAATCCATCATGGTGCTGCCCTCGCGTCGGCCCTGGGTGGTATTGCGCGGGCCCCGGTAGCGCAGGGAAGCCTGGTAGTTCAGCTGCTCGCTGATTTCCCAGCGAAGCCGTGACCGGGCCGTAAGGGTCTCGCCCTCACTGTCAAAGACCTGGTTCTGGTAGGTGCCTTCTGATTTGGAACGAAAAAGATTTGCATTGGCTGTCAGGGTCAGGCCATCCATAATATCCTGATCGGCCGAGAATTCAACGCCCCAGGCCTTCTCGGTTGCAAGGTTAATGGGATAGATGCGAATCTGGTTTTCTTCCTGTTCCGTAATCCGTTCGATGACATCCGTACGATGGCGGTAATAAAAGCTGGTGAGTAAGGAGCCGGTCTCCCAGTAATGCAGGTAGCCTGCCTCGTAGGAGTTGCTGAATTCCGGTTTCAGGTTTGGGTTGCCGGTAAACCGCGTGCGGCTGTCGGAAAAGTCGGAGAAGGGAAGCAGCATGCGCGACCAGGGACGACGCAGCCGCCGACTGTAGCTGAACTGCACCGATTGCTCCTCATTAAAGGAGTAGTTGAGAAAAGCGGTCGGGAAAAGGTTAACATAATTTTGGTCGTTGACTTCATCCGTACTCGACAGTTCAGTTCGGATGCGGGTATTTTCCAGTCGAACGCCGATCTGTCCGGAGAATTTTCCCCATTCGGTGCCAAGGTTGGTATAGGCAGCGTATACGCCCTCGCGGTAGAGAAAGTTGTCGTTAAATTCCCCTTCCACGGCCTGCCAGCTGCCGTCGGGCTGCTGTTCTTCGGCCAGAAAAGAGTTTTCCATCCACTCGGTGTCGCTTCGAAGTCCGGCCTCCAGCTTGCCGTTTTCACCCAGGGGACGCACATAGTCGGCATTGAAGCGCAGATCCTTTTCTTCTTCTTCATCTACGCTTCGCTGGATCAGCGGATCCCCGCTGCCCTGGCGAATGGATTCCTCAATATCGGCATTGGCTTTCTCCCGGCTGATATCAAAGCTGGCATCGGCCTCCAGCTTGTGTTCGTCACCATCGAACTCGTTCTGATAGTCCAGATTGAAGTCCAGATCCTTTTCATCATTTATTTCAACAGAATTGCGATCGGTGCGGGTAATGATGTTTCCGTCGCCTATATTTTGGCCATTGGGTACATAATTTAAATCGGTATATAAAATATCTTCACGGTTTTCTTCCTCTTCCAGGTTGGCAAAGACGCTGGCCGTGAGTACCGAATTTTCAGAGAAATTGAAATTGGCCCCGAACCGGAGGTTTCCGTCGATTTCTGATTCATCGGCATCCGTTTGTTCCGCATACATGTAAGAGGTGTCGGCTCCGGCAAAGCGCTGGAATGAACTTCCCTCCTCCGGATCTTTCCGGTAGTCCAGGCTTCCGCCCAGGAACCAGTTGATCATGCCCCGGCGATAATTGACATTGGCCGACACTTCATGATCCTGGGGCCATCCGGTGCCCAGGCTTACGCTGCCGTTAAGGCCAAGGCGTTTATCCTCTTTCAGGATGATATTGATGATACCGGCCGTCCCTTCGGCTGAATATTTGGAAGAGGGATTAGTGATAATTTCTACTTCGGCTATCATGTTGGCTGGAATGCTTCGAAGCGCATCCACGCCGTTGCTGACCATGGAGGAGGGTTTGCCGTTGATAAGCACCCGCACCGATTCATTGCCGCGCAGGCTGATATTGCCATCGATGTCAGTAGTGATCGATGGGACGTTGTCGAGCACATTAATGGCCGAACCGCCCAGGCTGGTAATGTCGCGTCCCACATCAAAAACGCGCCGGTCGAAACTCATGGTCATCTGGGACCGTTCCCCTTCAACGACGACCTCACCCAGGGATTCGGCTGTTGGATTCAGGGTGATATCACCGAGGTCTTCTGTCTCACCCGAAGCGACCCGGAAAGGCTCGGTGTAGGGCTTAAAAGAGAGAAAAGTTATTTTTAACACATAGCTGCCCGGATCAACATCAATACGAAAGGTGCCGCTGGAATCACTGGAAGTTCCGGTTACCACGTTGGTTTCGGTAGAATCGTACACGGCCACCGAGGCGTAGGGTACGGGCTGATCGTTTTCGTCATAAATGGTTCCTGTCACAATGGCTTCGTCAGCCTGCCCATAGGCTGCAGAGGCCGCAAATAATGTCAGAAGAGCTATGGATAAAAACTTTTTCATTGCTCGATGTCAATAGTTTTGGTTTCATGTTGTGAGGTTAACGTAACAGGAGAACTTGTGGTAACGTTGAACGAAATCTGAAGTAAATCTGAAGTCTTTATCCCGCAGCCAATTTGTAACATAAATTTACAAATGGACCTGTCTGACCGGCATAAAGAGGGGACGTACCACCCGAAATTTTAACGACTGTCCAGTGGCACAGGTAAGATGAGATGGCAGGTGGCGAATGAAAAAGGTTGTTTTAGCAGTTGGGATGAACCATTCCTTTTTCGGGGGGCAGAAAACAGGATCCAGCCTGTTGACGCTCATCAGCTTTGCTCAGAGGCAAAGGTAATCGTTATCGTGTGCCAGTTGTCTCTGTAATCGTAGGCTATGGTATAGCCGTTCTGATCAGCAATCTGTTTGATAATCGAGAGGCCCAGTCCGATGGAGTCCATCCCGTGGTCGGCTTTTTTAAAACGCTTGAACAGGGTATTGGGGTCAATGTTCAAAGGTTTTCCGGTGTTGCGGATTTCCAGCTCGGTTGGCGTAAGGGTTATGCGGATTTCTCCCTTCTCTACATTATGCTTGATGGCGTTTTGAAAAAGGTTGGTCCACATAATATCGGCAAGCACCGGATGAATATTGAGGATGACGTCTTCCTCCAGGTTAGTCTCCACGTGGAGGCCGTTCAGCTTGATGAACTCATCAAAAGACGTCGTACTCTGCCGGATGAGATCCGTGAGATTTACTTCATCCTTGCTGGTAAACTCGTGATTCTCAATTTTGGTAAGCAGAGCGAGCGATTCACTGAGACGTGATAATTTTTTAATGGCCCGCTGACTTGCCTCCACATATTGATACTGCTCGGGAGTCAGGTCGGTTTCGGTAAGCAGTTCCATCTTTCCCTTGGTGATGGAAAGTGGAGTCTGCAGTTCGTGTGACGCATTTTCGGCAAATTCCTTCAGGTTTTTATAGTCCGCCACGGCTTTGCGGGTCATCTCTTCCACGAAGCGGTTGAGATCGTCAAACTCTTTGACATTGGTTTCGGTAGCCAGAATCGGTTCCTTGTTCTGAATGTTGAACTGCCTGATCCGGTCGAGCGTTTCCCGAAAGGGCTTGAAGAGCCGGCCCGAAACAATCACGCCCACCCCTATAGCACCAATAACCTGAAGTCCCAGGATCCACAGCAGAATCTGAACAACAGCTTCGGTAATATCATCGGTTTCGACCAGTGCCCCGTATGTGGAAATGAAGTAGGTTGTATCCTCCACCGTCCGGTAGGCAGAAACTTTCAGGTTGGGCTCCATCTGCTGGAGTCGATCGTGCCATACAAGGGTATCCTCAATAATGGTTTCGGGCTCACGGTTTACAGGAAGGGGCTGTATGACAAGATTGCGATCATCATCCCCGCGGGTTTTGGGGTGGTGGAAGTGTTTGCCCTGCTGGAGAAGATGGGTGACTCGATCAATGCGATCCATGAAACGCCACTTCAGCTCGTTGTCCAGTTCGCCCTTGATGACGAAGTAAGAAATATAGCCTCCAATACCCAGTACGATGACAGTCACGACCAGGTAAATTGATATAAATTTATTGATCAGCTTCATGCGTGATTGGTCACTTTGAACTTGTACCCGATGCCATAGACGCTTTCAATATAATTCCGGGCGCCCGCCTGTTCCAGTTTTTTGCGCAGGTTTTTGATGTGTTGATAAACGAAGTCGAGGTTCGTGAGGTGATCCACGTAGTCGCCCCACAGGTGTTCGGCGATTGTCTGCTTGGAAAGCACATGGTTCTTGTTGGAGGCAAAGTACAGGATCAGGTCATATTCTTTAGGGGTGAGGTCCACGGGGGTATCATTGACGGTCACTTCCATGGTATCCGTATTGATCGCAATCTCATTGACGTTGATGATTTCCCGGCCATCGCGCTGATTCCGGCGGTTAACGGCCTTGATACGAGCGTGCAGTTCCGGCAGCTGGAAGGGTTTGGTGATATAGTCATCGGCTCCCAGTTCCAACCCCTTGACTTTTTCGTCCAGGGCATTCTTGGCAGAAATGATGATGGTACCAGTCTGGGGATTCACCGATTTGAGTTCCCGAAGAACCTGCAGTCCAGATCCGCCGGGGATCATGATGTCAATCAAAACCACATCGTAGGTATAGGACATCACTTTGTCGAATGCCTGCTTATAGTCTCTGGCATATTCGCAGATATATCCTTCCCGCTTTAGATAGGTGCGGATGTTCTGCAGCAGGTCTTCGTTATCTTCGATAATAAGCAGTTTCATATGTAGGAGGATAAGCAATAATTTTGAAGAAAAACTGAAGTTCAAGACATACCGGCAGTATCCGTTGCACAGGGAGACTGGACCGTATTCCTTACCGCGGGATTACGGGAAAACTTTATTAGTTTTCCTTCTTCTTTTCAATAAATCTATCAAGTGATTAGACCTTAGCAACTCATTAGTTATATTTCCTGCAGTTGTACAGGCTAATCATCAATATCAGGCCAACGTATTATGAGATTTGTTGTGATCATCACCTTAGTGGGAGTTCTCTTGTCCGGTTGTGCAGGTCAGCAGGGCGGCAGTTCCAATGGTTCTGCCTCTTCTACTGCGCCGGAAGAGGGATCGCAGAAACAGCATGCTGGATCTGCTTTGCCCCAACCACTGGATGCCTCCAGTTATGAGCGCGAAGACAGCAGTTTGGGACAGCTTATCTACGTACCGGTTTATTCCCATATTTACCAGCAGGATCGTCAGAAAACTTTTAATTTAACGACTACATTGAGTATCCGCAATGTTGATCCGCATCGATCGATGATCATCAGGGAGGTTATCTACTACGATTCGCATGGCGAGCTGGTGCAACAATATCTGAAGGAGCCAACGACCCTGCAGCCGCTCTCATCCACCTCCTTTGTTATTGAAGAACGGGATCTGCGCGGAGGGGTGGGCGCTAACTTTTTGGTTAGTTGGTTGTCGGACCACCCGGTGAATCCGCCGGTGGTGGAAGCGGTGATGATCAGCACTTCACAGCAGCAGGGCATCTCCTTCCTGAGCAAGGGCCGGGTGCTGCAAGAGCTTCAAGGCCAACCCGCAGAAACAGGTACCGACTGATGGTGTTTGCGGTTTCACTTCCGTTCTTGTCTGAACTGGTAGCGCTTTTCGGGGTCAGTGTCGTCATTGCCTACATCTGCTATCGTTTCAGGATTGTACCCATTGTCGGCTTCCTGCTGGCCGGGGTCCTTATTGGTCCCAATGCACTGGCCCTGGTGCAGGATCAGGAACTGGTGAATATGCTGGCGGAAATCGGAATCATTTTGCTGTTGTTTACCATCGGCATCGAATTCAGCCTCGACAAACTGGCTCGCATCAAAAAAGCGATTCTTGTGGGAGGAGGATTGCAGGTGAGCATTACAACCCTGCTGGTTGCGGTTCTTCTCTGGCTATTTGGCATTAGCTGGAACAGCGGCATCTATACCGGTTGTCTGGTAGCGTTGAGCAGTACAGCAATCATCCTGGGGCTGCTGAATGAGCGCGGTGAAACCGATACGCCGACAGGACAGCTTACTCTCGCGGTACTGATCTTCCAGGATTTAGCCATTGTACTGATGGTGTTGCTGGTACCAATCCTGGCGGGAGAATCGCAGTCTTTGTCGGATATTGCGGTTATCATCGGCAAGGCGGCGATGCTCATCGTGCTGGTCATTGTCTTAGCCCAGCGTATCGTGCCCTGGCTGCTTGAAAAGGTAGCGCAGACCCGGCGGCAGGAGCTATTTCTGCTGACGGTAGTGGCGATCTGCTTTGGGACCGCGGCTGTGACCAACCTCGTAGGGGTGAGCCTGGCGCTGGGAGCTTTTTTGGCAGGTCTAGTGGTAAGCGAAAGCCACTACAGCGAGCAGGCTATCAGTGAAATACTGCCCCTTCGAACCATATTCAACGCGGTGTTCTTTGTTTCTGTCGGCATGCTGCTGGATCTTCAGTATGTGATCGAACATCCCCTGATCATAGCGGGGATTGCCCTGTCGGTTATCCTGCTAAAATTCCTAGTCAGTACCGGCAGTCTGCTGGCCCTGAAATATCCAGTCCGCATCGCTGCCACGGCCGGCTTTGGATTGGCACAGATTGGGGAATTCAGTTTTGTCCTCGAGCGTTCCGGGCGCATGGCCGGCCTTACCCCGGCCGACATGGGGGATCTGGGATCGCAGATTTTTATAGCAGTTTCCGTTCTGTTGATGACGGTAACCCCGTGGCTGATGGATCGCGGCTCCACGGTAGGCACCATGGTCAGCCGCTTTCGGATGTTTGGCAAAGATTCCGATAGCCAGCCAGTGCCTTCCGCTGATAAAAAGTCCCTGGAAGATCATGTAATCATTATCGGCTATGGACCAGCGGGGCGTCACCTCGTGCAGGTCCTGGGGGATACGGGCATCCCCTACATCGTAATTGAGATGAATCCGGATTCGGTAAAAGAGATGCAGCAGCAGGATATTCCGGTCATTTTTGGAGACGCCTGCCAGCAGTACATCCTTTCTCAGGCAGTAGTTGAACAGGCCAAGCTCTGTGTCATTGCCACCAATGATCCCCTGGCCAGTCCACGTATTGTGCGGCAGGCGCGCTATCTGAATCCCACTCTGCAGATTATTGTGCGCTCGCGCTACCTTAGCGAGCTGGAGTATTTCGAAGAAATGGGCGCCGATATTGTGGTGCCGGAAGAGATGGAGACAACCGTTCGCCTCTTTACGCATGTACTTGGTGCCTACATGGTGCCCCAAGAGGAAATCCAGGAATATGTCCGTATCCTGAGGGCTGACGACTATGAAATTCTCAGGGGCAGCATACAGGAGGCCCACCTGATGGTACTGCAGGGACTGGATGAGGAGGGACTGCACACCCGGGCGGTGGCTGTTCGTGAAGGTTCACCCGTGTCTGGAAAGACGCTCGAGGAACTCGAGCTTCGGAAGAAATACGGGTTTACCGTACTGGCCGTCAAGCGGGGAGAAAATACGATGGGAAATCCTGCCGGCTCGTTCCGCCTTCAGCCTGATGACCGGCTGGTGCTGGTGGGCAGTGCTGATCAGTTCTCCACCTGTTCAGCACTTTTCCGAACCGACGGCCCCGGCCGTGATGGTCACTGATTGATACATCTGTGGTCCTCTGGTTAGTTTTGACTAAACAGTTAATAAGTCCTGGCGGCTCTTCCTACTTTTTCAGGATGCTTTCATCCAGCATGTCAGTGTCCTTAAATACAAAGAAGTTGGTCAGGTAGATGCCCAGGAAGACCGACAGTATGGTGCCCGAAAAGATGGCGATCATAATCATTATCTGGTATTTGATGGCGATGATGGGCGAACTGCCGCTGAGTATCTGGCCTGTCATCATGCCCGGCAGCGAAACAAGTCCGATTGTAGCCATGGAAGCGAGCGTGGGATTGGCAGATTTCTGCAGCGCTTCGCTGATGAACGATTGCAGCGCTTCGTTCCGGGTGGCGCCACAGGCAAGAAAGAACTGGTAGCGCTCCTTGTGCTCACTCAGGCTGTAGTAAAAGGCATTAATGCCGATTACATTGCTGCGCAGGCAGTTTCCCAGCACCATCCCGGTAATGGGTATGGTGTATTGGGCGGCCAAAAAGGTTGGAAGCTGGATCACTGCCTCCAGGAAAAAGAGGTCAATAACTATAATGCCCAAAAAGGTTGCTGCAAAAATGGGGATGAGCAGGGAGCTCTTTCGCTTGAGGTCGCTGCGGTCAATGGTTGCAAAGTCGGCTACCAGCACCATAATTAAAATCCAGCCGGCATTAACCCATGGATTGTCGTACTTGAAGAGATACTCCAGGTAATAGCCGACGAACAATAACTGAAGCACCATCCGAAGGGTGGCTGTGAGTAGTTTCTTGTTAAGCCCTGTTCTGTATTTCCAGAGGATATAGGCCGGCAGCAGCAGTATGACAAAGGCAACAGCCAGCTGCATCCATGTCAGATCAATGATATCCATTTAGTCCAGGAGTATGATGTTATCGCCCTGCTTAACCCAGTAGGGATCATGGGACGTTGAGATAATTGTTTTATTTGTATGTGCAAGCAATAGATCAATAGCCCGGTCTTTGGAGGCTTTGTCAAGGGCTGAGGTGGGTTCGTCCAACAGCAGCAGCGGTTTGTTCAGCAGGTGGCAGATTGCCAGTCCAACACGCTGCCGCTGGCCGGTGGACAGATCGCGGAACTGCTTGCGGTAGGTGTCTTCCGACAAACCAAGTTTTTTTAATACGGATAAGCGGGTCTCTGCGCTTGGCGTTTTTAACTGATTTGCGGCAAATTCAAAAGGGCGATACATAAGCTCCTCCACGCTGCCGTCGCCCAGGTCCAGATCCTGGGGAAGCCAGGCGATATGGCTGCGCATTTGGCGGGCTGTTTGTCCGTCTGCATATTGGAGGCTTCCCTCCGTTGGGGTTACAAATCCCAGCAAAAGCTTCAGGAGGGTGCTTTTACCCGACCCTGACGCTCCTTTGAAGATGGTATGACTGCCCTCTGGAATGGTACAGCTGAAATGTTGTAAAACCGTTTCAGTGTCAAACCGGATGGTGATATCTGAGCAAGTGACAAGGGCGTTCAAGATTATGTGCGGAAGTTATTTCGGTTCAAGATGGATGATGTTATCCCGCGGTTCCGCTTCTGTTGAACGGCGGGTAGATGCTGCTAAAGCGATCAGCAGGCCGCCTCGAACGGTGCAGGAATTCCTGTATCCCATCCGTTGCTGCAATCAGTATCGCAATCGCGGGAACAAGGAGGAGCCTGCCGGCTTCTGTTCTGAAAGGTGGATACCATGTGGAGGCCATTGGTATTTTAAATATTTGGACCGCAAGGTGCAGGCACTAAAGTGCATCAGTTTCGAACCTACACGCATTAATCGCTCATCCGAAGCCAGCTGCCGGTCACGGCAAGCAAGCAATGTTGATATGGTAGGTATATTTTTTGTACTTAAAAAGGTATTTTAAAAACGTTTCTGCTGGCTATTAGTGGAAATGATACTAAAATGCTAAGTTTGGGCGTTGGTACAGATTAATAAAGGTGTTATCAAATTTTTAAAAAGCAAGCATATGGAACTTCAGAAATTGCAAAATCAGATATACTGGATATTCATTTTTTTGATGCTGCCCCTGATGGCGCAGGCGCAGGATATGTCGACGATCCAGGGTATGACACCGCTCCAGGTTGCTCATTTGCAGCAGGTAAATGAAATTGCCATAGCTCCCTCGGGAGATAAGGCGGCATACACTGTTTCAGAACCGGCTGATCCCAGAAAGGAAAACCGGCCGGCTAAATATCGGCTGTTTGTGCGCGATCTGGATTCCAAGCAATCGGTCCCTTTTGTGACAACCATGAGTGTGAGCAACATTGCATTTCGTCCCTCGAAAAAAAGCATCACCTTTCTGAGTAAGCGGGAGAGCGATAGTACCGCAGGCCTGTTTGAAATCTCGATGATCGGTGGAGAACCACAGCGCATCTTGACATTCCCCACGGACATCTCATCCTATTCCTGGGCTAAAAATGGGAACCATCTTGCATTTATCGCGGCCGATACTGCGGAGAAATCGGAGTCATCCCTGCCCTATGAGCCGGAAATTTATGAGGAAAACCTCAGTAACCAGCACGGATTTATTGTAAATATGGCAGATCAGGATCCGAAGCCGCGGAAGCTGCAGGTTGATGGTTCCATCTACCAGATCGATTGGAGCCCTGAAATGAGAAGACTCGTCGTTGCAGCAGCTCCCACCCCCCTGGTGGATGATTACTACATGAAGCAGCAGGTGATGATTACGGACTCGCTCGGGCAGGAAACGCTTGTTACGGTGGACCATGAAGGGAAGCTGGGCGATGTGCAGTGGAGTCCGGACGGAACCCGTCTGGCGATGCTTGCAGCGGCTGATCTGCACGACCCGACAGCAGGCCGTTTGCATATTGTTTCAGCCAGTGACGGCACAACCCAGCAGCTTCAGCCCCAGTTTGGCGGAGCCTTTGAGCAGTTTAAATGGACGGGCGACAACGAACTGCATTACCTGGCAAGTAAGGGCGTGTGGTCTGTTTACGGCCGTATCAACGCAGACGGAACCAGCATGGAAAGCATCGTGGAGGAAGGTGGACCCTACCTGGAAACATTCGCCCGTGCCTCGGATGGAACGGCGGTGTTCATGGCCGATCATATCACCCACCCCCGCGAACTATACCAGTACTATGCGGAAAAGGATACCGTGGTACGGCTGACCAACAATAATGAGTGGCTTGCAGATATCGCACTGGGCCGCCAGGAGGCCGTAAGCTGGACTGCCAGTGACGGAACCGAACTGCAGGGACTGTTGATTTACCCGGTGAATTATCAGAAGGGCGAAAAATATCCCCTGATAACCACCGTGCACGGAGGGCCGGAAAGCCACTATGACAACGGCTGGCTGACGAGCTATTCCACACCTGGACAGGTGGGGGCAGCCCAGGGGTACTTTGTTTTTTATCCCAACTACCGGGGTAGTACAGGCCGAGGTGAGAATTTTGCCAAAAGCAGTCAGGGCGACATGGCCGGGGCTGAATTTGATGATATTGTAGCCGGTGTTGAGGAGCTGATCAAAGGAGGGCTCGTGGATTCATCCAAGGTAGGGGTTACGGGGGGATCCTATGGAGGCTATGCCACTGGCTGGATGGCTACACGCTATACCGATCACTTTGCCGCGGGGGTGATGTTTGTAGGTATCAGCAATAATATTTCAAAGTGGGGTACCAGCGATATTCCTGAAGAGCTTTATCAGGTGCACGCCCGGGAGCGTATCTGGGAGAACTACCAGTCCTTTCTGGAGCAAAGTCCCATCTACTACGCGGGCCAGGCCAAGACCCCCCTTCTTATCATGCATGGAAAAGAAGATACCCGCGTCGACCCCAGCCAGTCGTATGAGATGTATCGTCATATTAAAACCCGCACCGATACGCCGGTGCGACTGGTACTGTATCCTGGTGAGGGACACGGCAACATTAACTCCACGGCGCGATACGACTACAGCCTCCGGATGATGCGCTGGTTTAATCAGTACCTGCAGGGGAATGTACAAAAAGAACCGGGTATCGAACTGGATGTGGAAAGCCGGTCGGTTCAAAGCTGAATCCGTAGCGTTTGACGGGGTTCTGAACCACTACGGTACTCATGAGATCTAACAGCAATGCAGGCTGATGGAAAATGAGGGTGTGAGGTCAGCAAGCAAATTTTTGAGTTATGTGCTTCGTCACCATCCGGAAGCCATTGATCTGGAAGTCGACAGCCATGGCTGGGCGTCGATAAGAGAACTGATTCAAAAAGCCAGTCAGCAGGGACGCCGGCTGGATCGCAGCCTGATCAACAAAATTATTGATGAAAGCGCCAGGCAGCGTTTTAACCTCAGCGCAGACGGCAGGTTCATCCGTGCTGGTTATGGGCATTCCATTGATGTGGACCTGCAGCTGCGACCCCGAATACCGCCGGACCCACTTTTTCACGGCACGGCCAAACAGTTCCTCCCCTCTATTTTGAGTGAAGGCCTCCGGGCGGGCGGCCGCAATTTTGTGCATCTTTCGGCTGAGAAAAAAAATGCCAGGATTATAGGGAAGCCTCATGGCAGGCCTGTGGTCCTTTGTATTAACACAGCCGGAATGAGCAGGAGTGAGTATCCCTTTTATCAATCGGGGAGTGACCCGGGTATCTGGCTTGTAAAAAGCGTACCGGTGCAGTTCCTGGAAAAAAAATGCTGAATAATTTCAGGGAGTGGACGGCTGTACCATGTTTCGGGAATGCCAACGAGGATGAACGGAGACTGTATTCAGGGAGGCAATTGTAAAATATTATGGTAACCTCTTGTTTTTAAACAGTTAACTATTACTTTTAAGTACTGTTTAACAAAAGTTTATTTGCCATGACAAAAGTATTATCGACGCTTGTTGCTGTTTCCTTTGTTGTTTCCGCTTTTGTGTTTACAGAGAAATCTGAATCGAAGGTGGAGGTTGCCATAACCGAGTGGCAGGTCCCATGGGAGCAAAGCCGCCCCCGTGATCCGTATGTAGCCCCGGACGGCGATGTCTGGTTTGTGGGGCAACGGTCGCATTATGTGGCTGAGTTTGATCCCGATTCCGAAGAATTTCGCAAGTTCGATCTTGAGGACGGAGCCGGCCCGCATACAGTTATTGTGAGCCAGGATGGCACCCCGTGGTATGCCGGAAACCGGGCCAACCACATCGGCAGGATCAATCCCGAAAGCGGGGAGATAACGAAATTTATGATGCCGGAGGATAACAGTGCTCGCGATCCGCATACGATGGCCTTTAATCAGGAGGGGGATATCTGGTTTACTTCTCAGGGAGCAAATTCAGTAGGAAAGCTGGATGTAGAGACTGGTGAGCCACAGATCATCCCGGTGCCTACGCCCCGGGCCCGGCCCTATGGTCTTATCATGGATCATGACAGGCAGCGCCCCTGGATTTGTCTTTTTGGCACCAATAAGCTGGCTACGGTGGATCCGTCAACGATGGAACTCAGGGAAATTGCCCTGCCTGAGGAAAATGCCCGTCCTCGTCGGCTGGCACAAACATCCGATGGCATGATCTGGTATGGCGACTACGCCCGTGGGTATATCGGCCGGTATAACCCCGGAGACGGTTCATTCGAGGAGTGGAAGATGCCTTCAGGTGAGCAGTCGCGGCCCTATGCGGTGACCGTGGATGATCAGGATCGCATTTGGCTGGTGGAGACCGGAGTCTCTCCGAACATATTTGTGGGCTTTGATACGAACAGTAAAACATTTGTAGGTTCAACGCCCATAGAAAGCGGCGGAGGGACGGTCCGGCACATGGTATTCCACAAGCCGACCAACGCTGTCTGGTTTGGGACCGACACCAATTACCTGGGACGTGCCCAAATTCAGTAGCAGTGGTGGGAACAGGATCAACAGGTGGAATTGCATCAACTCCGGTATGCTTTGGTTCTATGGTTCTTGTTCACTGTTTTCTGGTTCATAACGTCAGCATCCACTGATGAAAATATTATATCTGCCACTTGTTACAATAGCTGCCGGCTTGTTGTTTAGTGCAGGTCAGTCAGCCACGAGGACGGCTTCTCCTGCTTATCCCGAGCATTTGACCGGGGCCTTTACGGGGGGATTCGGCGAACAGACCTGTCGGAGCTGCCATTTTGATTATGAGCTGAATCCCGCAGGGGGTCAACTATCGGTCACAGGTATTCCTGAAACCATCGACCGGGGCGAGAGGATCGAGATTCAGCTTCGCTTGACACGGGATCAGATGGGACGGGCAGGCTTCCAGCTGGCGGCGCGATATGAAGATGGTATCCAGGCAGGAAGTTTTGATATAAGTGAAAGTAATAGGATTATCTTGACCCCGTCTGCCCCCGACTCCCTGGAATATGTTCAGCATTCGAGTGCGGGAAGCAAGCCGCTGGGTGACGGCCGAACGAGCTGGACTGTGAACTGGAAGGCTCCTGAACGTATTACCGGGAATGTTGTTTTTAATGTAGTAGCCAACGCGGCGAATGGTGACCAATCCGAATTTGGTGACTTTATTTATGCCCGGGAAATAAGAGTGCAACCTCAGAAAGGGGCACGATAATTGTCTGAGAATGAGTAGGGCAGCAGGTGGCCCCAGAGTTATCTTTAACGAATGCTGTATCAAACGGGGGCTATACGGAATACCGGAACCAACATCTGCGGCAGGACATACTGAAAAAAGTACAATATTCCCTTGGAGCGGGCGGGTGCGTGCATATCCAAGATGGTTCAACTGTAAGTATTTCAACACTTTATTGGCATTATTCCCCGAAATGTTGTTTTATTATAGTTCATCTGACAATCAATGCGTTGCATAGGTCATCCTTCTTCCTAAAATGGGGATACAAAGAAGGGCCCTCAGCTTTTGAAGCACAACGTTTTAAAAAATGACACTTGCCTTATGTTAAAACGATTAAAATCTTCTACACTAAGTGAATTTGTTGATGTTAAAACCTCAGCCATGATCTTTCGTGTTCTGGTGGCTTTTTTCATGATTTACGGGCATGGTTTTGGGAAGGTGATGAATGTACTGGGAGGTAATTTTCAGTTCCTGGATCCCCTGGGTATCGGGCCGGCAGCTTCGCTTGTTCTCGCCGCTTTTGCCGAAGGAGTCTGTGCCTTTCTGGTACTTATCGGGTTCTGGACTCGTTTGGCGTCCCTTATCCTGGTGATTAACATGGCGGTAGCCATTTTCTTTCATCACATACCGTCGGGTGATGCCTTCGGAGGCTTTGAAACGGCCGCCCTGTACCTGGTCTCCTTTATTGTGATCTTTTTGCTGGGACCCGGTAAGGCAGCAGTAGACGGCGAAAGTTAAACACTTTGCCGTTAATAAAGATATAGAAAGAGAACGTTACGCATCGGACGACCGGATGGTCGTCCGATGAATAAATAACTGCGAGGGTCCTGCCTGAAAGCTTCAGTCCTTACTCGGTATGAGTGACTAATTTCCAGAGTTCTACCTTCACTTGGTCGCGGGTGGCATAGATCGTTTCAAAGAGTTCCGGAATATTTGCATTGGCCCCGATCGCCTGGTTTATGATTTCGTTGGTGAAGCCGTATTCAATATGCTCCAGCGCATCATAAAAATTGGCAGTAGCAAAATTGTACCCATACCCGACCCCGCCTGGCGTGAGGAGTGAATACACTTCCCATCCGGCCATAATGTCTTTATCCATCCGTTCGCTGTGGATGGGTTTGGCCACCTCGTCTTCCAGCATCAGGTAGTCCGGATTTTTATTGGGAGCCACATCCATGTAATCCATCGTCATGTAGGAACTGGGGTAATCATTGGTTGAGTCCAACAGGGCGTTCTGAACCTTCCAAAGCTCCGTTTTTACGATTGCTTCATGATTGGCTTCTATGCTGGAAATCGATGCAGAAGGAACGTATGGAGCCACCGATACCGATGAAAAGATTGATTCAAAGGCATCCAGATCAGTTGCAGAGACGATGCTGACAAAGTTGTAACTGCTGGTTTCGCCTCCCGGGTAACGCACATAATAGAGGCGCCAGTCGTTGAGCTCTTCTCCGTCGACCAGTTGCTGATAAACAGCTCTCAATTCATCATTGGCCTGATCCACAAAAGAAGCCAGCTGCTCAGGACCAACACGGATATAGTCTATTTTTTTATATTCGCCGGGGACGGGCTGTGAAAAAATAGACCCGGTTAGGATTAGGATGAGCAGGACGGGAAAAAAGATAAACTTTTTCATAAGCACCCTCCGGTATATATTGGAATGTATTATTAAATAACACATTTTTTCGGTAAAAAACACTCGAAAGTCCTATCTATGACAGGAAAGTGCTGGTTTTACCCATTTACACCGCAGGGTCGGGCTAATGCCTGTTCACGGATTCCCTATCGTCTATTGGTGTATGCGGCAGAATAATAATTATCCAATACCTTTGCGCAACATGGTGCCCCATTCCTTATTGCCTTTTATAAAATCGACCAGTCCCTTGAGCCGCCACCATGCATGGAGCTGACGGTAGCCCACATTCTCTAAAAGAGCGTATCCGGCCAGGATAAAGGTATCGAGAGGACGCTCATACCTGCGCGAGGTGAGCTCTTCCAAGAAAACGGCGCTGACAGAAAGTATCATGCCAAAGAGGACCGCAACGGTCATAAAAAGAAGGGCAAAGTGACCGTTTGTGATACCCATCCACCAGGACAGGGGGACAAGAATATATCCAGAGAATTCAATGACGGGAGAAAGCAGTTCAACAAAGACAAAAAACGGCATTGCAAAAAGTCCAATACGGCCGTATCGCGGATTGAACAGCATGTGCCTGTACCGAAACAGGCTGTCAGCGAGGCCCCGGTGCCAGCGGTTGCGCTGTTGCGCAAGGGAAGCCTTGTCTTCGGGTACTTCGGTCCAGCATACCGGTTCTGAAATGAAACGTATACGATAAGGGGTTTTTTGACTGCGGTAATATTCATGGAGGCGAACAACCAGGTTCCATGTCTTCGCCAACCGTATTGTGAAGGTATCCGCCCACCTTGATAACGGCCTTGCGATCAAAGAGGAGAGCTGTCAGGAGGTTTTGAAGGGACTCAACCGTGTTTTGATGATCAGGAGGATGAAAGTTCGACAGGCCCGGCATTGGGAAGGGCGTTATAGAGGATATAAGTACCCTGTTCATCTTCCCTGACTTCCACCTGCTGCTGGTCCTCGCCCTGCTGTACTACGGCAGATTCCCAGCCGGAGGGTACATAGGTTTTCAGAGTCAGCGGGTATTGGTAGAGCCGCGGGTCCAGCGAGTGCGTCAGCTCAATCGAGATCTGATCGCCGTCGTAGCTGCTGTTGACCTCCGCGTTCATACGCTCCCGGATATATTTGGTGACATCCCTGAATGTGCCCACCCACAGGTCATCTTTCCGTTCTCCGATGTAACCGTAATACTCCCGGAGCTCCTCCTCCGTCAGTGGTTCCCAGCCGATGCCCTCCACGCCGTGGAATACCAGGACAAGCCAGATGTTGTCATCTTCGAGGGAGGTATCCACCCACTGTTTCATAGTGTCCATCGGGGTGTCGGAGAGGGCGCCTCGCTGCCACTGTACATATTCCTCCTGAGGGTCCTGCGGGTTCTCGTCGCTGGACCGGTTCAGTTCGGCCAGCCAGGGGTGCGGCATGCGGTTGCGAAGGGCCGGGAACAGCTCATACGCATGGTCCATCACGCGTTCATCCTCGGTGCCATAGGGGCACTCGGCAGAAAAGGTATGTTCAACTCCCAGGTGGTTGCGAATGTCCTCACGGCTTTTTACCAGCTCATGGTGAATATTAGCGGAATCGAGCACCGCCAGGAACGGGTGCAGAATGGTGTGGCTGCCAATTTCGTGGCCCTGTTCGGTATAGGTCTGCAGCTTATCCCAAGTGATGCGCTCGGTGCCCGGTTCCCCGATCGCCATTACATTATAGAGGTCATATCCTTTCCCTTCGGCTTCCTCGAACTCCCCGTTCCGGATCTTGCGGTATCCTTCGTCAATAACCGTGTAGGCCTCTTCAACATCGCCCGATTCAAACAGGCGTCCTGCCCGGGTATGATACTCATAGGTGCCTTTGTAGCCCGAAAAGCGGATGGCCGAGGCGCGCTCAAAGAGGTTTTCCTCATTGGTCGGGGTTTCAGCAGTCTCAGTGATAATTTCTTCCACCGGGCGTCCCACAAATTCAGCCTCGTATTTTGATCCGGGTATGGCCCCGGTGAGCACATAGAAAGTACCCGGCATGTTATGTCGATTCAATAGGGGCAGAGCCACCCTGAACTGGTTAATAGAACTGTCATCGAAAGTGAGAGAGACGGCAGATTGTTTGCCGTCTTTCCATTTGGTGATTTCGGTTTGTCCCGTTGTATCATTCTGACAGGACAGGAAAGTGAGCATCAGCGGCAGCAGAAAAATGGCAAACATTCGGTGGTTGAACATAACGTATCCCTGTTTTTTTCGGTATTTGGCGTCGTTACCGTATAGAAGCTATAATATTCTGTCGAATATCAAAACTTTAAATGGGGTTGGGTTCTTTCAGGCCGGTATCAAGTCGGAAAAAGGATTGCTCAGTAGCCGGCTTTGATCACCAGACGCCGGATATCTTCTGGTGTGGCATCCTTCCCTGACCAATAATAGAACAGGATATCGCTGCCCGGCTCATAGCCGCCAATCTCAGAAAAGGGGATGAATTTGTTCTGGCGGGGAAGAATTTCATTCTCCGGGCTGGATACGGGCGCCCAGCTGATCTGGGCGGCATAATAACGACCTACGGCAAAATAACAAATGGGGTAACGCCGCTCGTTTGTCACCCGGATGCCGTCTTCTTCAACCTGTACATCGGCGGTATTTATGCCCGGTTCAGACGGATTTTCCGAGCAGGCGGTTAATAAACAGGCTGTGATGATCAGGCTGGTCGACAAGATCAACAGCCGTTGGATGGAACAGGATAATGTGGATGTTTGACTGGCACACATAGTGTTAAAATATAAGAGCAAAAGGGAGATTGGTACGGGGTGCTTGAATGATACACTGCCAAAAGGCCAGGCAACTATGATTTTTTATGTAAATATCTATGATCCGGGGACGCAGATATTCCGATGATACTTTCCGGTACATATTTTTGCAGTCTCCCATGAGTCGAAGCGCACAAATGTAATGCATCAGGCTTCATGCTCCTCTTTGGTCAGCTGCCCGTACAGTAGAATGTTTTACTGATCGAGCAGTTTGGAGACGTAACGATACTGCAAGGCAAGAACAAGACCTGTCAAAGCTGTTAGTCCCTGGGTAAAAGCGTACTGGTTGGGGCGGTTGCATATTGAATCAAATGGATAACCACCTAACAGGAACAAATAATCAGTCCAAATGCGACAGACCAATATATCCTGTTGGCTTTGTTTGTCTGTTCCCGTTCCTATGTCTGAAATTTGCCCTGTTTAAGCAGCTGGTTGTCTTTATAGACAAAGAACGGGGAGGTATTGTGGAACTGCTCTTCGAGAAACTCCCCAATGGTTTCCTGACTATCCATCGCATCTGACTGTTTGATTTACCCTGGAGAACCGGCTGCGAACCTGCGGTTGCCGGGGCTGAATGATAAACGCCCGGAAACAAGCATGCCGGAGCGCTGTTACTGCTCCCGGGTCTGCTTGGCTTCAGGGAGCGAGACATGGGTTTGCACCAGTACCCATTGCCCGTTTCTTTTTTCGAGCACCCCGGTAAATCGCGCATCAAGCCAGCGGTGCTCTCGGCCATTGGATTTTATGCGGGCGTCGAGAAGATGCGCATACCAGGCAACCTGGCCGGTGTCCGAGAGGTTAATCTGGAGATTCTTGATATCAGCGTCGTAGTATTCAAGTTCTTTGAACTGTTCCACGGTAGCTGTGCGAAGTACTTGCCATCCTTTCCATATTTCATCCCTGTCGGTTCCGATATGTACCATCTCCGTATCATGCGCGATGATGTTGTTCATCAGTTTAAACTCCTGTTTGTCCAGGGCGGTGAAGAACTGTTCAATGGTGGCTCTGATTTCATTTTTCATTTTGGAGATAGCAGGCATGGTTAGGTAGTATCTTCAGGGGTATTAGCGTCTACATGGTAAAGGATGCTTCCGTTGAATTAAGGTAGCAATATCCAAATAGACAGGTCAAGAAGCAAAGCTTCACGGAAGACCGGCTGCTTTTTAAGAAGATCAGCAGGTACAGCAGCAGTCCGCTTCGGTGGATCCCCTGCCGGCGGACGACGGTGGTGCGCTGGGCAGGCTGAAGTCTTCGTCGGTGAAGTGGTACTGTATGCGAATGGCGTTGGCAATAGCAATTAAGGCTACACCTACGTCGGCAAAGATCGCTTCCCACATGGTGGCCATGCCCAGGGTGGCCAGCACCATTACCAGTGCCTTGATGCCAAGGGCAAAGGCGATATTCTGCCAGATTACCTTGTGGGTAAAGCGGGCGATATCAATAGCAACGGGTATTTTGGAGGGTTGGTCGGTTTGAATGACCACATCGGCCGTTTCCACGGTAGCGTCGGAGCCGATGCCGCCCATGGCAATACCCACATCTGCGAGGGTGATGACGGGTGCGTCGTTGACACCGTCACCGATGAAGCCCACGGGATGATCAGCAGCCAGTGCCTGCTCAACACGAGCATACTTCTGGTCTGGCAGCAGGTCGCCGTGCGCCTGATCGAGTCCGAGCATCCCGGCCACATGATCAACTACCTTCTGGCTGTCGCCCGAGAGCATGGTGAGGGTGCCGATGCCGCGGTCGCGGAGGCCGCGGACGGCGTGGCCGCTGTCTGCCTTGACCTGATCCGCAATGCTGATGGTGCCGGCATGGAGACCATCGACCGCCACGTGAACCTGGGTATGCGGCGACTGAAGCTCGTTGGTATGGGCACGGATATTATGATCAGCCAGCAAGCTTCGGTTTCCCACCAGCACCTCCTTGTTGCCGATGGTGCCCCGCAGTCCTTTGCCGGAAATTTCCTGCTGTCGTGCTACGCTCTGCAGGGGCTGGCCGTTAGTATGCTGCAGGATTGCCCGGCCGATGGGGTGGCTCGAGTGCTGTTCCAGTGATGCCGCCAGCTGTACCAGTTCGTCCCGGTCGAAGCCGTTGATCGAATGTACCCCCTGTACTTCAAAGTTTCCCATGGTGAGCGTGCCGGTCTTATCCATAAACAGGGTATCCATCCTGCGTAGTCGGTCCAGGAAGTCGGAACCCTTGAACAGGATGCCATTGCGCGAGGCAGCTCCGATACCCCCGAAATAGCCGAGCGGGATAGAGATAACGAGTCCGCACGGGCAGGAAACCACCAGGAAGATCAGGGCACGGTAGAACCACTCGCGGAAGAGGTAGGTTTCAACGAAGAAGTAAGGGAGAAAGGTCAGGGCAGCGGCCAGCCAGACAACCGTGGGCGTATATACTTTGGCCAATTTTGTCATGAAGCGCTGGGTGGGGGCCTTGCGCTGGGTGGCCTCCTGTACCATGGTGAGAATTTTCGACAGCTTGGTATCCTCATAGCCATTGGTCACCTTGATCCGGACCGGTGACTGCAGATTGATAGACCCGGCCCAGATTTCCTCCCCTCGGCGTCGGCTCATAGGCCGCGACTCGCCGGTCAGTGCAGCAGTATTAAAGCTCGCTCGATCGTCGAGCAGTTCTCCATCCAGGGGCACCTTGTCCCCCGGCTTCACCCGGATGACGGCTCCCTGTTCCACCTTGGCGGGATGCACCTGCCTGATACCGTCCTCCCGCTCCACCGTGGCCACCTCGGGCTGCTGGTCCAGCAGCTCGCGGATGGAATGACGGGCGCGGTGGACGGCCCCGTGCTGGGCATACTCCCCGATCATGTAGAAAAGCATGACCGCCACGCCCTCGGCATACTCGCCGATGGCAAAAGCCCCGACGGTGGCGATGCCCATCAGCAGGAATTCACTGAAGATGGTGCCATCCCGAATGGATTTGAAGGCCTTTATCCAGACCGGCCCGCCCACCACCAGGTAGGAACCGGTATAAAGCGGCAGGTAGAGGTACTGCCGGTGGGGAAAAGCAACTGCAAATTCAATGATCAGGGCCCCGGCAAGCAGCAGGGCGCTGATCATGGCTTCTTTATACTTCTTGAAAAATGCGATAAGAACTTTTGTTGGTTAATCTTTGGCATCAAGATAGGAAGCCGGGGGGACCGGCTCTTATATCTTTATGTATATCTTGTGCAGAATTGTGTCAGAGCTGATCGATGGCCGTGCGCCTGTTTTCCTTGATCTCCTTGAAGTGGGAGGGCGCCAGGCCGGTCTCCTTCTTGAACTGCCGTGAAAAATGCTGCTGGCTGCTGTAATCGAGGGCATAGGCGATTTCGCTGAGCGTCTGTTCGCCGTAGACAATCAGTTCCTTGGCCCGTTCAATCTTCTGCAGGATAAAGTAGCGCTCGATGGACTTGCCCTCCACCCCTGAAAACAGCCTGCTGAGCTGCTGGTAATCTTTGTGGATATTATCGGATAGATAGTCGGAAAGGTTGCCCTCCAGCGGCTGTTCGGATCGCACCAGCTTGATGATGAGGTGCTTGATACGTTCTACGGTCTTGCTGCCCTCGTCGTTGATAATATCAAAGCCATTGTTGCGTACCACCGATAAGAGGCGCTGGTAGTCTTTTGGGCTGAGGTCCTCGGCCAGCTCAAGCTCGCCGAGATCAATGTTCTGTACCCGGAAGTCATTATCCTCGAGTTTCTGTTTCAGGACTTCCGCACAGTGGCTGCATACCATGTTTTTTATGAGGAAATGTTTGTTGGCGTCCATTGTTCATTCGTTGGATGAGAGAGAATCATCGAGCCTCGATTGTTCTAACTGAATTGTAGTGTGAGTAATTCCAAATTTATCATGCAGTTCGTGTTTTATGCGTTTGAGCAGGTCATCAGAAGCTTCCTCCGCCACTACCAAGTGTACCGAAAGTACATTTTCCGTGGTGCTCATGGCCCAGATATGCAGATCGTGTATGCTGCGTACATGCTGATGCGAGGAGAGGAACCGCTCCACTTCGAGGTAGTCGATGTTTTTGGGAACCGCATCCAGGGCCAGGTTGAGGGAATCAATAAAGAGCTGCCAGGTTCCGTAGAGAATAATAAGGAGTATGAGGAAGCTGGTCACCGGGTCGATCCAGTGGTAGCCGGTGGTATTAATAAGGAGTCCGGCTGCCACTACGCCCACGGAAACCCCCGCATCAGCTGCCATATGTAAAAAAGCTCCCTTGATATTCAGGTCTTTCTTCTGGCCTTTGATAAAGAGCAGGGCCGTCAGGGTGTTGATAACAATGCCGATGCTGGCAACAATAATCAGCTGGGTGCCGGGTACCTCCACCGGTTCGTACAGCTTGTTCCAGGCTTCCCAGCCGATGACCCCGGCGGCGCCAAACAGGAGCAGGGCATTAAGGATGGAGACCAGGATGGTACTGCGGCGCAGCCCATAGGTGTATTTTTGGGCCGGGCGTTTCTGGGCGATGCTCATGGCAAACCAGGCAAAGACCAGGCTCAGAACGTCACTGGCGTTGTGCCCGGCATCGGCGAGCAGCGCAGATGAATCGATTGCCAGGCCATAAAGAACTTCAATGATAACGTAGGCGATGTTCAGCCCGATGCCGATAGCAAACGCTTTTCCGTAGGTTTTTACATGCGAGGAGTGGTCGTGGCCCATGGAATAGTCATCGTTTGGAAATAGAAGAACAGATTAGCAGCCCGGATGATAGCAGGTTCCCGGGGTTTGGTTTGTGAGTTCTTTGTTTGTTATTATAAATCATCAATTTTTATTATTTAAACAAACGGATCGCTATCGTTTTTTGTAATATAGAAAAATTGCATCAGTTGCACCGCTAAGCAGTCAAAGATCATGCACTGCCTTCAAAGCCGGCGGCTGTAACAAAGCGGAGCCTTGATTCCCAAACTACAATCACTTAATTCTGAGTCCCCTGACTTATGTACACCGGATTTCTACATCTCCATTCCGGCATAGCCTATATTGTGCTTGCCGTCCTGATTTTCTCCTTTATTTATGTGTTGCTGAACTTCCTGAAAAAAAGGCCGTTTACGGATAAGTTGCGGAAGGCGTCGCTTGTGGGATTGATTGCCGCTCACCTGCAGCTGCTGATCGGGCTGGTGCTCTATTTTATTTCTCCAAAGGGGGTGTCTAATTTTTCCGGGGAGGCGATGGGCGATGCCATGTCACGGCTGTATATGCTGGAGCATCCGCTGACGATGATTATCGGCATCATCCTGATTACTATTGGCTATTCGAAGGCGAAATCGGGCACCAATGATGCCGCGCGCTATAAAAAGCTGCTAATCTATTATGGACTGGGAACCCTGTTTATCCTCATTCGTATTCCCTGGTCAGTCTGGCCATAGCACGCTGCCACAAGCCGATCCGTTGATTGCTGTTAATACCTTGACGCGACCTTGTTGTCGCGCCAAGGTGAATATGTATGAGTTGCTTTCTATCTAATTGAAGAGTCCGTTCCATTTTAACTCCACAAAGATGCTGCGGCCGGGATCGTTGAGCGGAAGCGTGGACCCCTGCAGGCTTCGGTTCAGGTGTTCGTGGTAGGTTACATCAAACAGGTTGTTAACGCCTGCCGATAAGCGTAACATGCTGAACAGCCGGGAGGTCAGCTTGAGGTTGGTCAGCAGATAGCCGTCGGTAGGCCGCTCGTCAAACGATTCGGCCACGCGCGTCTGCCCAGCCACGCCTCGCAGGTGGATCTGTGGAATGAGCCTGTCATCGAAGAGACGGTAATCCAGCTTGAGATTGGCCTCAAAAGCGGGAATCTGGGGCAAGTCCTCCTGCATGGAGAGGTTGCGGCCGATGGTGTAGGCTGATGAAAGTTCATAACCCAACCGGTTTTGCCCGTTGTTTTCAAGGGTCCATTCAAAACCGTAGAGGGCGGCCTCATCGATATTCTTAAACTGCTTGACGCCCGGGGCTCCCTCCTGCCTGGGCTGCAGATCGGTACGCAGTGCAGCGCTGATATAATCACGAACATAACTGTAAAACACAGAGGTTTTCACAGAGAGGGTGCGGCTGCTGTAATGGAGCAAGGCATCTATTTGATGGTTGGTTTCGGAGTTGAGCCGGGGATTGCCCACATATTCGTAGGGATCCATGCCAATGGACAGGTAGTTGACAAACAGCTCATCCATACCGGGGTAGCGTTCGGCGCGCCCCACCCAGAAGCCGGCCGACCAGCGGGACGACAACTCCCTGGTGAAACCGGCACTGGCACTCCAGCCGAGATGCTCCTGCTTCAGGTCGCCTAGCTGTTGTTTAAAATAGGCATCGGGATCGCTGGCATTGGAATAATAGTAATCGAAGCGGGAGGAGATCACAAAAGCCCAGTCACGGATGCTGGGTTGGTATTCAACAACTGTGCCCCATCGGTTGCGTTTACCACCCTGCCACACATTGTCGCGGATGCTGCTGCCGGCCATTTCGCCCATCTGGAAGGTGCGGTTGCGGAAGCCTTCCAGGGCACGAAAGGTGGCGTCTGTGCCTACGAACCAGCTTCCCGAAGCCGCCGGCAGCGTATAGGACAGATCATAGCCGTAGGTTTCAGTGGTAACATCTGTGACGGCTTCCACCATACGGGCCATTTTTCGTTCCAGGTTATCCATCTGGTGGTCAACATAGGAGCCGAAGAGGGAGGTCTCGAGACGCCCCTTTCGGAGGCTGGTGTTTAGGTAGGAAAGGGTGAGGTTGGTCGTATTGTCCTCCCGCATGTCCATCATCAGGGCCGGATACTCGGCATCGCGCACAAAACCCTGGCTGAAACGGGCCGAAAGGTTGCTGACATCGGTCAGGCGGGCGCTGGTCTCCACCGTATATTCCACATTGGACAGGCCGGCCCGTACATTATTTCCGGAACCGTCTTTATAGTCGTCGGTGGAAGTGAAGCTGCCGTGAATGTTGGTGGTCCAGTCCCCTCCCTCCTTTTCAATACCGCCGGCATAGCGTTGCCGGCCGATATTGCTCTCATAACCGATTGTCATATAGCTGTTGAATGTGGGACGCTGATAATAGTTGGGACGTTGAGACTTGAAATTAATAACTCCGCCGAACGAGGGTCCATGTTTGAGGGCGTAGGGCCCTTTCAATATCTCGATTTCCTCCACCTGTTCCATTTGGATGTGTGAGGTTGGCGGATCCATCCGGTTGGGACAGGCTCCCTGGGACTGCAGTACGCCATCCTGCTGGACAATCAGCTGATTTTTTTTGAATCCCCGCACTACGGGATCGACTCCGAAGCCGCCCCCCTTCCGGATACCGGAGATGTTGGGAGAATCCTTGAGAAAGGTCCCGGCGTCATGAGATGGATTGACCGAGGTCATGACATCCATATGCTGATCTGGCTGACGCCCCTGTTTCCGGGCGAGCACCGTCACGGGGCTCATGGCATGGGTTTTCTTGTTCAGATAGATTCGATGGGGCGTCCCCGATGCGGGTTCAGCCATTATTTGCAGTTTCAGGTCTCGGTAGCCTACATATGAGATATGAAGGGTCAGCTCCGCTTTTCCTGTTTTGAATTCAAACATCCCGTTCTTATCTGTGACAGTGGTTTGGCCTTCTTCCTGCCAGTGAATATGGGCACCGATAACCGGTTGTTCGGTGGTGCGGTCCAGGATTTTTCCTTCAAAAGATCGTTGCTGCGCCCGGAGGGTACCGGCAAGCACAGCTAATAGTAGTGATATTCCGATAGTAGATACTAGTAATTTCAATATACGCATGATGCATGAGATTTAAGTTCCAGTCCCCAGGCTGGGCCAAAAGAGCAGCGATATAGCATATTTCTGCCGCTTGGGGTCGGGAGATGATGATGAATGTTTAGATCCGGGTGGTCACGCGATCAGGCGGGGAGGGTGAAAAATTTCGCGTGTAAAGAGTGGAATAATTGTTTTGACGGTTTGAAACTGTATGCTCGCGCAGATCTTCATGGAAAGCCCGGTTGTGGATAGGAGCACTCCTTTTATTTGAGAGGCGGGAGCCATACCCATCGGTTGACCTCCGTGATGGGTACAATTGCATAGCGTAGTTGTGGCATTGTCGTCTGCTGAGGGGGCATGGTGGGTACACATGCAGTTTTTTTGGCCATCCACCGCACAAGATGAGGCCGGGTCCGAAAGATCGCAAAAGGCAGCGGTTTCCGTGTGAAGGTGCTTTTGCATGAGCGTTAATGCCGGTACGGCAACCTGGAATACCCATGCTGACAGGAGCAGGGTCAGAACAAAAGGCTGTATGTGTTTATACGGTTTAAGCACTAAAGCAAGTAAAAAAAGAGTAACTTGTCCGTAAAATAAAAAAATACCTTTTCATATGAAAAAGAATATCGAAGGTATTGATTTTTTCTGGTTTTATAGATCTGTTAACGGTCCTGAAAAATAAATCGTGTGCTAAAGATCAACGAATCCGTTCCGGTGGAGTGACTACCCGGCACTCCGCCGCATGGGTGTTCTCTTTTTGGTAGATAATAAGTCAGGAATAATAGCTCAGTGCCAGCTCTGCGATATCTGCTTGGTTATTATTGAACTGCTCAACGGTGCCTTGGGCAGCAGCGTCGCCATGATAGATCTTTCCGCCCTGGTAGGCCGTAAAAAGCAGGGTACCAAGCGATAGGATGGCCGCTATGGCCAAAATAGAAAGCAGGGTGTTCTTCCACCGCAGGTTGTGTGAGAGGGCAAACAGGCCTGCGAGACTCAACAGTCCGGTGACAACAGAAAACCAGAAGGCAATTTCAGCTGCTTCTTCATGATCATGAATAACCTGTGAGGAAGCAACACCGAGTTCTTCAACGATATCTTCCGCTGCTTCGCCGGTCTCCAGGGCAATGTAACTGCTGACGGCCGCCAGCAGGAACAGTACAAGTGCCATTTGCTGGATAGGCAGATTATGTTTGAATAGGCCCCACCCCAGGATCAGAAGGCCGAAAAGCATACTGAAAATGGGAATATGGTTAACAATGAGGTGTAGATAGTCGGCATCCATGATATCTCCTTTTTAGTTAGAATGTTTCTTTTTTTGTTTCCAGTTTTTTGTCTTTTTCCATCCAGTGATAGACGGTTGGCAGCACCAGGAGGGTAAGCAGGGTAGCAGTTATGAGCCCTCCGACTACGACCGAAGCCAATGGGCGCTGTACTTCGGAACCCGGACCGGTATTAAAGGCCATGGGGATAAATCCGAGACTGGCGACCAGGGCTGTCATAAGCACCGGCCGCAGTCGGTCACTGGCCCCTTGAATGACAGCTGTTTTAAGATCCCTGCCTTCCTTTCGCAAATCATTCAGGTGAGCCACCAAAACAATACCGTTCAGCACAGCTACCCCAAAAAGGGCAACGAAACCAATACTGGCTGATACGGAAAGGTACAGTCCGCGCAGCCAGAGGATAAATATTCCCCCGGACAGCGCCATTGGAAGGTTTAAAAATATGAGCAGGGTGAACCGGAGTTTTCCAAACATCAGGTAGAGCAGTCCGATGATTATCAAAAGTGAAATGGGAACCACCAGGTAGAGGTGATTCATGGCTCGCTGCTGATTTTCGAAAGTCCCGCCGTATTGGATAAAATATCCCGCAGGGATGCTGACCTGGTCGGCGATAGTGTTGCGCAGATTTGAAACATAGGTTCCCATGTCAATATCACGGATATTAATACCCAGCACGACCCGTCGCCAGCCGTTTTCACGGGCAATTTCGCGAGGCCCCTCTTCGGCGTGAATATCCGCTACTTCCTTAAGTGGTATATAGCCTCCATTGGGGAGTTGCAGAGGAACTTCCATGATGTCTTGAAAGCTGTTTCTGAGTTCCTCGGGTAATCGGACATTAATATTGAACCGCCGTTGACCCTCGAAAATTTGTCCAGCTTCACTGCCCCCGATGCCGGTTCCAATGACGTGCTGTACATGGTTGACATTTAACCCGTAGGAAGCCACCGCCTCGCGGTTGATGGCAATGTTGTAGTACGGCTGCCCGCTGCTTTGTTCAAGATAGAAGTTGTCTGTTCCTTCAATATTGTTGAGCATATTGGAAATGCGTTGTCCAACGACATTGAGGGTATCCATGTTTTCACCGAATATTTTTATGGCAATATCCGACTTAACCCCGCTGGTCAACTCATCCACCCGCATGGCAATGGGCTGGGTGATATTGTATGAGAGCCCCGGCTCAGTTTCCAGGTAGGGGCGAATATCATTGATGATATCTGCTTTGCTCATCCCGTCGCGCCACTTTTCAGGTGGATGCAATACGACCCAGACATCGGTCTGGTGCACACCCATCCAGTCGTTGGCCAGGTCAGACCGTCCAGTTTTGGGGACCACTGTTTTTATTTCAGGGATATTCCGGCTGAGCTTGCCGGCCAGCCAGTCTGCATTCTCAACGGATTCTTCCAGGGTCACCGAAGGCATCCGAACCTGCTCAATCAGGATGGATCCCTCATCCAGTTCCGGCAGGAATTCGGTGCCAAGCAAGGGAATGAGGGCTACCGAAAGGCCGAAAATCGTAACGGAAGTCGCAACGATGATCCCTTTTTTGTTCAGGCTTCTTTCTAGAAACCGTTCGTACCGTGGGCGCAGCCAGTTGATAACGTAGTTCTTGCGGATTTTAACGCCATTGCGAAATACGATGGCTGAGAGCGCGGGCACATAAACGAGCGCCAGAATCAGGGAACCCAGGACGGCCGTAGCCACCGTGATGGCCATGGGACGATAGAGGATGCCCTCCATTCCCGAGAAGGTCATGACAGGCACATAGACCATCAGGATAATGAGAACCCCAAAGAAGATGGGGCGCGCAACTTCGTGGGCCGCTTCGCGAATAATGAGCAGGCGGGATTTTTGAGATCGGTCATTATGTAACTTTTCCACAATGTTCTCGACCATTACCACCGAGCCATCCACGACCATACCAAAATCTATGGCCCCCAGGCTCATCAGGTTGGCCGCCAATCCCACTTGCTCCATGCCGATAAAGGCAAAAAGCATGGAAAGAGGGATGACGGAAGCTACAATGAGAGCCCCGGAAATTTCTCCCAGGAGGAGAAGAAGGACGGCGATGACAAAGAAGCCGCCTTCCACCAGGTTGGTGATGATGGTATCGGTGGTGCGATCCACAAGATCCGACTGATCATAAAATTTTTCAATATAGACGCCTTCGGGCAAGCTTTGGTTTACCTCGTCAATCTTGGCATCCATGTCATTGATGACCTCACGCCCGTTACCTCCTCTTAGCATCATGGCAATACCGGTTACCACTTCGCCCTTTCCATCCTGGGTAACGGCCCCCTGCCGCAGCTGTCGGCCGATGGAGACTGTGGCAATGTCTTTGACATAGACCGGCCTTCCTTCCAGCTCTTTGACAATGATATCCTCAATATCATTGATATTGCCAATTTGCCCGAACCCCCGTACAATATATTGTTCGCGATTGTGTTCAAGGTAATTGCCCCCCGAGACGCTATTGTTGTTTTCAATAGCATCGGTCAAATCCTTGAGTCCAATCCCGAAGTTCATGAGTTGATCCGGGTCAACGGTCACTTCATACTGTTTGACAAAGCCTCCAAAAGAGTTGATTTCAGTGACGCCCTTGACTGTTTTGAGCTGGGGGGCAATCAGCCAGTCCTGGATGGTCCGCAGTTCAGTAAGGGTATAAGTGTCGCCCCGCACCACATATTGCACAATTTCCCCCAGTGCTGTGGAGATAGGTCCCAGTTGTGGCGAGGAAACACCCTGGGGAAGCTGCCCGGTGATACCTTGAATACGTTGACTGACCAGCTGCCGGGCAAAATAGATATCTGTGCCTTCTTCAAATTCAACGGTTACAGCTGACAGGCCAAACTGGGAGATCGAGCGCACTTCTTTAACGTCTGGAAGACCATTCATGGAAGTTTCAATCGGATAGCTTACCAGCCGTTCAACGTCATATGGCGAATATTGACCGGCCTTGGTGATGACAAGCACTTGAACGGGTGTGACGTCCGGCTGGGAGTTGATGGGAATATTCGACAGTGCGAAAATACCACCGACCGCCATCAGAAGGGTGAGAGAGAGGGCAACAAATTTCTGTTTGAGACTGAAATCAATTAATCGAGATAACATGTGACGATATTGTGATGGTTAATCGGCAAATTGTTCAAACCGTTCCAATGCTTTCAGGCTGAAAACCTGGGTGACAGCTATTTTATCGCCCGGTTGCAGTCCGGATTCAATGATGGCGTATTCAGCTGTTGCACGCTTGATCCCTACCGGCCGTTTTTCATATTCCAATGGCGATCGTTCTACGAAAACCGTGGCATCGGATTCATCGAACTGGATGGCTGTCATTGGGATGCTGATTGTTCCCTCCTCGGCGCGGGCCGTATAGGTCATGCGTACATTCTGGCCGATGATGGGCCATCCATTTTGGGTTGCCACTATAGAATTCAGGACAATAGATTTATTTGTTTTATCCAGGGCCGGGTTTATTGAGGTGACCGTAGCTTCAATACGGGCGCCTGATGATACATCATCCCCGGCTCGCTCTGTAATAATTACACTGTTGCCTCTTTGCAGAAAGGGGGCGTCTGAGGCAGAAACAAACCCGCGGACCAGCACCTCTTTATTGTCAATAATGCTAAGCATTTCTTCGTATGCATTGACCGATTGCCCCAGTTCAATCATATGTTCATTGATCGTGCCTGTTATCGGAGCATGAATGGTTAAACGGGATTGAGGCTCTGATGTCTGTGGATCCCACTGCTCAATGGCCCGGTCTGAAATGCCGATGGCATGCAGGCGTGCATGTGATGCATTCTGCTTGGTCAGGGCCATTTGCAGATCTGCCTGGGCTCTCTGAAGCGTGCGTTCGGGACTAATTCGTTCTTCTGTTAATACTTTCAGGCGTTCCACCTGCTGCTGTTGGTAGGTGACTTCTGCGGTCACTTCAAGATAGTCAGCTACAAGGTTGGCAAATTCCAGGCTTTCAAGTTCAACGAGGGGCGCCCCTTTAGTAATTTGTTCCCCTTCGTGGGCATAAATAGTAGCGACCCGCCCGTTGATTGGGGCACTTACCAGCGACATGTGCTGGGGCGCGGCAAATACCTGACCGGGCGACTGAATGGTAAAGGAAACCTGCTGTGGTTCAATGGTCAGCGTCTGGATATTTAAGTCCCGGGCCTGCTGTTCTGAAAGGTGAACCGTCTTGGTGGCGGTTGAGGCGGTGACGGAAGGCGGGGTTCCGGGATCAACGGCAGCGTCGCCGTCCACGGAGTCTCCTCCGCAGCTCGAGAGTAAAAGGCCTGTCATCAGAAGAAGCAGGTTCCATCTTGCGGCAGGTCTCAAAATATAGGTTGAAAGAAGCGTCATAATAGAATCCTGTAATTTGTTATTTGAAGATGATATCGGTTTGAAGGTATTGTTCCAGCTCAATGACCTTCAGATAATAGTCTCTGAGTGTTTGGTAATAGGCTTCCTGGGTTCTCAGGTAGGTGCGCTGGGCCTCCAACAGGGTTAAAAGATCAAGTTCTCCATACCGGTAGCCTTTCTGGGTCAAGCGCACCAGTTCAATGGATCTTGACTGGATGGATTTACGAAAACGATCAATATTGGCCCGGGTTGTCTGATAGCCGTGCCAGGTTTGTTCAGCCCTTTTTTTAAGCGATAGCTGAAGCTGGTCGAATTTCCAGTCGGTCTCCCTTTTGCGGGCATGCGCCTGTTTGACCCTGGGACTCTTGTTGGCTCCGAACCAAAGTGGAAGGCTGATGCCAAACTGAAACCCATAAAATTCATAATCACCACCGAAATCCTGCCGGTAATAGCTGACACTCAGGTCGGGCAAATAACTTGTTTTGGCTGCTTTTACCTGCAGGGACATTGCCAGCTGGGCCTGGCTGACTTGTCGCAGCTCGGGATGATGATTCAGCTGTTGGAGCACCTCATTCTGGTTAATATCGACCTCGATATAGTGCAGCGTATCAGGAAAGCTGATGTCATAGGTTTGATCTTCCGGATCCAGGCCAATGGTTTCAAACAGATCGTATCGGGCATTCATGATCTGGTTTTGGGCTGTTTCAAGGTTGTTTTGGGCCTCAGATAGCTGCAGGTTGGCCTGCATGGCATCAATTTCGGAGGCTTCGCCCAGGTCAGAGCGGGTTCGGGCGGCACTACTCAGTTGCTCAAACAGTGTCATCTGCTCTCTGGCCAGGTGACTGTTTTCAATAGCATAGGCAAGCCTGGTGTAGGCTGATTTTACATCGGCCTTCAGCTGGAGTTTTCGTGCCTGCAGCTGATATTCAAGCCCGGCGGTCAGCTTCTTTTCATTTTGATAGCGATAGTAACTGCTAAGCGGGAATTCAATTTTCTGGGAGATCGACCAGCGCTGCTCCCCGAATGTTCCTTTGCCGATACCCTCTTTCACGTACGAAAGCTCGGGATCCTGAAGCCCAATGCTCAGTATTTGCTGCTGTTGCTGGGCTCTGATTCTATTTGTTAGCTGGTTGATTTCAGGATTATGTTCGTAGGCAATCTGGAGCGCCTTACGAACATCAATTGTGGTAAGATCCGTGGTGTCGGCAGGGATAATTTGTCCCCAGAAAACCAACGTCAGAATAAAGGAATATAGCATCTCTTAACCTTTTAGCTGTTAAACGCAACGATATGTCTTTTGCACTAACTGCTAAAAGCTACAAATCAAATCTGTAGAGAATATGGATTTAGAAATGGATGCTTACTTCTGCTCCCTTTTCAGGGTGGTTGCTGGCCCGGCAGTCAAAGTGGTGCATTTGGCAGATGCTTTGTACGATGGAGAGTCCAAGCCCGGGACTGTTGTTATTGAAGCCGGCAGCGTCGGGCGGTGGTTTTTTAAATCGATCGAACGCCGCGTCAATGAATTCCGGAGGAAAGCCCGGGCCTTCATCAAGCACCGAAAAGCAGGGTTTTTCAGTATCGCGGCGAGTGCTAATGGTGATGGTTGCGCCTTCGGGACTAAATTTTATGGCATTCTGTATGATGTTATAGACGGCCGCATGAAGAAGTTCGCTATTACCTTTCACGACGACGGGAGCGGCAAAAGAAGTAGTGATGTTAAGATTTTTCATCCGAATGAAATCATCGAGCTCTTCCAGGACCGCTTCAGTAACTTTTGGAATGTCGACCCTTTCTCCGAGCTCAAACTGTTTGTTTTCAATCCGGCTTATAAGCAACAGCGCGTTACTCAAGCGGCTCAAGCGCACCGCCGTATGCTGGATTTGACCGACTGATTCGATGGTTGATCGATCAAGCAGCTCCGGGATTGAGAGGATTTTTTCCGCCTTCTGGCGAATAATGGAAAGAGGCGTGAGCAGTTCGTGAGAAGCATT
This sequence comes from Fodinibius sediminis, assembly GCF_900182555.1. Lineage (GTDB taxonomy): Bacteria > Bacteroidota > Rhodothermia > Balneolales > Balneolaceae > Fodinibius > Fodinibius sediminis. The sequence continues at coordinate 191,339 of NZ_FXTH01000003.1, forward strand.
CTGGATAAATTGTTTTTGGTCCTCAAAAGAAGACCGGATATGCTGCATCATGGTGTTGAGTGCCCGGTTGAGGACGTTGATTTCGTATGTTGTCGTCTCCGGGAATGATTCATCAAGATCCGAGGGGTCAGCTATTTTTTCAAGCGAAGCCACAGTGTTGTAGAAGGGCGTTAGAATGCGGTCTAATACAAGTTGGTTCAGTATATACAGCAGCAGGATCCAGATGGCCAATCCGGCCAGGATGCTTATTAAAATGGTTCTGCTGATATGGGTCCATGCTGCCACCTCCTCGTATATTTTTAGTGTATAGTAGCGGTCATTTACACTGATGGTTGTGGTGAGCTGGCGATAAGCGTTCGTCTCAAGCTCTTCTGCGGGATTTCGCAGCGTGTCAATGGTGGAAAATTCATTACTATTGAGTGGCGTCGACCCATCGTATTTCGTAATCTCGATCCATTCATAAGATCCAAGCGTTCCCAGTTGGTTCATCATTTCAAGAGAGGAGGTATCTTCCTGAACCTGGTCGATTAAATCCACTTTATGTTGCAGCAGGTGATTATCCAGTTCGTCATAGACCGTTGAATTCACCAGGTAGTAGATACCAATGCTGGTGAAGGAAAAAACCACCAGCGTCAGGATGACATTGCTTAGCAGTATCTTGTTATTCAGTTTCATCGGGAACGAGTTTATAACCTACGCCATATACCGTTTCAATGAGGTTGTCGGCGCCCGCCTGTGAGAGTTTTTTCCGGATATTTTTCATATGAGAAGTAATGAAATCGAGCGAAAACCGGTCATCAATACGATTGCCCCAAATATGTTCGGCCAGGGCGATACGCGTAATTGTTTTATTTTTGTTGAGCAGCAGGTAACGAAGCATCTTGTACTCGGTTTCAGTGACATCAATGGATTCATCCCTGATGGTAACCTCCATGTGATCCAGATTAACCGAGAGTGGTCCGCCTGAAACCTTGTTGTCATTTATTTTAAATTTTCGTCGCAGAACCGCATGAATCCGGGCACGCAGCTCGGCAATCGGAAAAGGCTTTGCCAGGTAATCGTCGCTTCCGAGCTCCAGGCCCCTGACTTTATCCTCGGTTTCTCCCCGGGCTGTTATTATGATAACAGCCGTATCCGGATGATGTTTTTTGACCAGCTTTAACAGGTTGGTGCCGTCACCATCCGGAAGTCCCAGGTCAAGAAGGATAAGATCATATTCTTCGGCGGCAATGAGGTCAGTAGCCTTTTGCAACCGGCTGGCGCTGTCAACGTAGAACTGTTCCTCGAGCAGGCACTGTTCCAGGTCCTCAATCAGCAGGGGTTCGTCTTCAACGATAAGGGCACGCATAAGAGGGAGCGTTATGGTTTTAGTTCAAGATGATCTTGCCGCCGGCGACGCGCCTTCAGGTATCGCTCATCCTCGGCATAAGTGGTTGGGTAAACCCTGGGCACGGGTTGGGGTTGCATTTCGTCGTCGACATTTACAAACGTAAAAACGCAGGTATTGGAGAGTGCCTTGGTGATTTTGTCGAGACTGGTCCGCTCAATGTTGATCTCAATGCTTACGGAGGTGTCGCCGGTGTACACAATGCGGCTGGTAAAATCCAGCTTGTCGCCAATTCGGATGGGTTGAAGAAAGTTAATGCGATTTACCCGCACAAAAACAGGCCGGTGGGATACGATTTCTTCAGCATGCATCAGTGCCAGCTCAAATGCCCGACGGATGACATAGCCCCCGAAAATTTTCTTGGGGACATTTTCCTGGTCCGGGTACATCCGCTCCATACTGTTACGGATCAGATCACCGGCCAGCAGGCCCTTGAAATTCTCCTGCTCCTGGGCCTTGTGCAGCTCGCGCAGATGGTGGAATTCTTCCTTACTGGGCGGCTCCTCCAGCGCATCAATCTGCTCGCGGTAGGCTTTTCGTCGTTCGATAGCCGCCTGGTAGCGCTCTTTCTCGATATCGCTTTGATATTCAAGCGGTGGGATGGGCAGGCTCTGGGCGTCCTCCCCCTTGCCCAGCCGGGCCACCATGGTAAAATAACAGGCTGCCAGTGAGTGTTTGGCTTTCTTGTCTTGGTCTACCCGGATTCCCACTTCCATGGAGGTGCGCCCCACATAGTTGATACGGGCCCGAAGGTAGACATCCTTGTTGATGTCGCCTGGTACGTGCAGGGCGATGTCATCCACTGCGGCGGTTACGACCCGCCCCCGGGGTTCAAACTGGTGTACGTAATCCAGCGCGATATCCTCAGCAAGCTTGTCCAGTTCTTCCAGAAGCCGCCCCCATCGCATATTGCCGGGGATATCTTTGTCAATAATCATAAAGCGGCGGCGCAGGCTGGCGTCGGTACTGAAGGGAAGCGTGCGCTCAATGGAAGTGTCAAGAGGCCTCATGGCAGTGTGGTAGGTTGAATGTGTGTAGCTACAGTTATATTCTGAAAAATTAACATGGAAGTAAAGTGCGCCACCTGCACAGCTTAACGATAATTCGCCCCCGTATATTCTGAAAGATGAAAGTTTTTTGGCGAAGGGAAAAAATAATAAAAGAAAGGGATGGCCTGTCCGTCAGACCATCCCTTTGGGTTTGCGCTCAGTAAAGAAGTATCGCAAACACCTTACTCAACATTCAGCACACCCTTCATGCCGGAGGCATAATGCCCGGGGAAGGAGCAGATGTATTCGTAGGTCCCCGGCTCTTCCGGGGCCGTGAAGGTAACTTCAACCGTTTCTCCACCGCCGGCGAGGTCAGTGGCGGCTATGATTTGATCTTCAAAGCCGTCAGCAATATACTGGTTGTCGCGCGCTTTGGCAGAAGCACTGACAAATTTTTGAATATCCGTTTCATCATCCAGCACCACGACGTTGTGTGCCATGGCCATTTTGGGAAGATTGCTTTCGGTAGTGAGAACAATGCGGATTTCTTCGCCCGGGGCCGCATCAATAGAGGTTACATCAAATTTCATGTGGTCTGAACCAACAATTTCTATGGTTCTGGGTTCCGAGCTGTTGTTGACTGGTCCAAAAGCCGCTCCGAAAAGCAGAAGGACCGCAATTACAGGTAATAAACCTTTATTGATCATGGTTGTAATAGGCATCATAGCGTTTTTTGAAATTAGTATTATGAATATGATTATGTAGCTGAATGAGAAAAACCGTCCATGCAAAATCAGTATGTTACTGTTTTATCTTGTCAGCAGCAGGGTGTTGCGGCCGATGGCATGAAGACAGTTAACAACGGAATCGGCCAATTTATTATATTTTTTCAGGAATACATAACCACGATTGGCTGATTGCGGGAGGAAGGAAAGGCAAAAAGTACAGGGTATTAATTGGAAGTATGTTGCTCGATGGCTGCTATAACAGCCGATTGCTGGTCTTCCAGTTTCTTGCGCTGGTGGATGATCTCCCCTTCTTTGTTTAACACCGAAATCATGTTGGAATGGGTAAAATCGGTATCGCTGATGCGCTTATAACGGACGCCGAGGAGGGCAGCCAGTTCCAGGATATCTCCCCGGGCTCCATTCAGCAGGGTCCACTGTGTTTCGGAAAGGTTGTTGTCGTCGGCAAAACGGCTGAGCCGCTTTGGAGTATCGCGCTGAGGGTCAATGGATACAAGCACGAAGTTTGTTTCACCGAGCGCTTTCCTGGATAGTCCATCCCGTATGCGCTTCATATCGGCCAGGATGCGGGGACAGGCATGTTCACAGTGGGTATAAACCATGGCTACGACCTGGATCTTCCCTCTCAGTTCCGCCAGGTTGAGTGTTTTCCCATCCCTGTTTTTCCAGGTGCTGGTTACATTGTAAATTGATTCATCGGTTGGCTTGGTCGCATCCATAGTCATTTTTTGATGGGAGCTGTGATCCTCCGTCATCTGTGTTTGGCTGGAAGGCTGCCGGCTTCCACGGTCGCCTCCACTGCAACCGATGAGGAAAAGAGCGTTTGTTAGAAGAAAGGCGACAAGGCTATGGAATTTCATAACAGTAATGTTTTATTGTTTGTCCCTCGCACAGCGGAAACCGAGATTGCCAACCGAGAAATCAGCTTCCAGGCTTCCCCGGAAAGCGTAACGCAGGAAGGCAGCATAATTTTCCTTGTCGATATCGGAAGCGGCGGAACTGCCTGCAGCACAATAGAACTGCTTGAGCTCTCCCTGGTCGGCGCGTGACTCGCCGCTGATAAAAACCGTGTTGAAGTCCTGCACCCATTCCCATATTAATCCGTGAAGATCGTAAACGCCATAGTAGTTGGGGGTTTGCTGACCAACAGCCGGCAGAATGGTGGGGCTGGGACGGCTGTACCAGTCAAGGATTTGCTGGACGAATCCCTTGTTGCGCCCCGCCAATGGCTGATCCCTGCTGGCCGAAGCGGCATATTCCCATTCATGGAGGGTAGGAAGCCGTTTCCCTTTCCATTGGGCATAGGCCCGTGCTGCAAACCAGGACACATTGGTAACGGGACTATCTTTTATTTGTTCAGCCCGGGGGCCCAGGTCCAGGTCGCCCGACCAGTGGTTCAGGTATCCCGGTTCCGCAAAAATTGATTTGACCTGCGAGCGCCGCCACTGGGGGTTGACCTTGACAAAGGCAAGGAATTCACCATTCGTAACCGGATGCTTGTCAAGGTAAAAGGATGCGACTGCAACGCTGTCGTCTGACGTATGGTAAAAGGGCATAAAATGTCCTCCTTCAATAAAGGCCATGGAATCGGTTTGAGCCGAAGCATTGGCACCGAACCCTGCTGTGAACAGGATATACAGGAGAAAAAAGCGATATTTTAAAACTGCACTAACTTTCAACACCCTCTTGCTGACGTATGCGTTCGACATCCTCGGGAGTAACTTCTCCGCCTTCGTTATCAAAGCTGTTGAGGATATAGGTAATGACATTGGCCACCTCTTCGTTCGTCAGGTTCTGCTGTGGCATGACCCCGTTGTATGTTTCACCGTTGACGGTAATTTCCCCGGACAGTCCGTGAACGATGGCGCTGATACCCCGATCCGGGTTCTCATTCAGGTAGTCAGAGTTTGCCACCGGGGGAAAGGCCCCTTCGATACCCGAACCGTCGGCCATGTGACAGGCCTGGCATACCGCCATATAGGTTTCACGTCCAAATTCGATCCGCTCTTCGATGGTGCTGGCGGTTGGGATGGTTCGTTTCTCTTGCGGAAGCTCCTGTATGGCCCCCCCCTCCGGCTGGTAAACGCGGTCTAACTGCTGTCCGGTAAAAACATTTTCATCTTCCTCGCCCGACACGGCAAGTGTAGCCAGGGCCCCTTTGTTAAAGGCGCGGAAAATGGCATGATCAACCAGGATGTAATTGCCCGGGACTTCCGTTTCAAATTCTACCATGGCAGCTCCCCCGGCCGGTATAGAGGTGGTTTGCACGTTGGTTTGAACGCGGTCGCCCCCCTCATAGTGCACCTTGTCCAGTATCTCCCCGATGACATGGAAGGAAGAGGTAAGGTTGGGTCCGCCATTACCAACGAAAAGGCGGACATTATCACCCTGTTCCGAGGTGATGGCTTTGTCGTTCATCATGGAACCGACGGCGCCGTTAAAGACTACGTATTCGGGGTTCTCTTCGATGGCTTGTTCCATGTCAAAGGGCTGCAGCCCCCTCTCGCCGTAGTCGCCCTCGGTGTAGAATTCGCTTTGCATGACATAATACTCTTTGTCGACTTCCGAGAGGCCTTCAGCCGGTTCAATCAGAATCAGGCCGTACATGCCATTGGCTATATGCATGCCCACGGGGGCTGTGGCACAGTGGTACACGTACAGGCCCGGATTCAGGGCCCGGAATGTAAATACCGTTTCCCGGCCCGGGGCCGTGAAGGTTGATTCGGCACCGCCTCCTGGACCGTTGACGGCATGAAGATCAATGTTGTGAGGCAGTTTGTTGTCGGGATGGTTCTGGAGATGAAACTCGATCATGTCTCCCTCCCGGGCCCGGATAAATTTACCGGGTACGGATCCCCCGAAGGTCCACATCGTATAGGTAACGCCGTCGGCCAGACGCATCTCCTTTTCCACTACTTCCATATTAACAATCAGCTTGGTAGCGTTGTCACGATCGATGGGCGGCGGTACGTCAGGCGGCAGGGTCAGCTCTGCCTGCTTTTCGCCCACAATCTCAGCGGTTTCCGGATCAAAGTCATTCTGGTTATCTGAACAACTGGCAACAAATATCAGCAGGGTGGCAACAGCCAATGAAATATTGTAAAAGCGATGAGCAGTATCCATAATTATCCCCTATAATTTATATTAAAAGAAAGGAACAGCCTGTCTCCTATTTTTTATAGTTACATATGATAGCGAAGACCTCAAAATTATCCCTAATGCTGATATAATATAGGTACGCCTGATGGGGATACAAAATAATAGAAAGGATCAGCTCTCTATTGTACAATGAGTATGTCAAATTCTAGATTATAAACTTAAAATTAAGATAGAATTACATATGAAATTTGGAGAGTCCACTTTTTTTATTACATTGCTATCTGGTTGTCTATACAAGCATATGTTCATATAATATGTCGCAGAAATGGGATGGGATGATGCGAGCCATGAGACCTACCGATGATAGGCAAGCAGTTTTTGTACTTTGGGATTTATTAAAGGAATAAGAACGGGAAAAGTATAACAAGGGGAAACACTGTTCTTGCCCGGGCCGTGATCAGGGGCAAGAACGGCGGGTAAGGGGATGCATCTGTTATCATCAGTATGTTTACTACTGTACCTCCCTATAAAAAAATATCATAATATCTATTAAAAAATTATTAACAGAAACGTATTTAACAGTTGCTATATCAATAATAAATAAATTTTAATTGATATAGGTACTTCTGTTAAATATTTACCATCGGGATGAAGAGGGTATACTCCCCTTTCTTTTATCTCTCAACTCTTAACTTCAATTATAGTATGGGGATACTAACAATGAAAAATAAGCTACTACTTGTTTTTAGTTTGCTCGTCTTCTGTTCATCAGCCGCTCTTGCACAGGAGAAGAGAACGATAGAAGGTACGGTAACAGATGCAGAGGGCATTCCCCTTCCGGCGGTTAACGTACTGGTCAAAGGCTCCAATGTGGGGACCTCCACTGATGCCGAAGGGCATTATGAAATCAGCGTTAGCGGAGATGTTACGTTGATTTTCAGCATGATGGGGTTTGAGGACAAGGAGCTGAATACAGAAGGCAAAGATCGGATTGATGTGGTTTTATACGAGGAAACCATAGGGCTGGATGAAGTCACGGTTGTGGGATACAGCGAAGTGGAAACCCAGCACCTGGCCTCTTCGGTGGCGGATGTGGATATGGAAAATATACAGACGCGTTCCATTGCCAAGCTGGAAGAAGCCTTCAGCGGAACCCTGCCGGGGGTAACACTTATGCAGGGCAGCAACCTGCCGGGCAGTGTGCCGGGGACTATTTCAATACGGGGAATCAGCACGCTTCAAAATGCATCGCCCCTGGTTATTGTTGATGGGATGGAGCAGTCACTGACGGATATCGATCCCAATCAAATCAAGGATATCACGGTGTTGAAGGATGCGGCCTCTGCCGCCATGTACGGTTCGCGCGGGGCCAATGGCGTAATCATCATCGAAACAAAACGGGGAACGGCCGATCGGTTTATGGTTGATGTCCATAGTTGGGGAGCCATCGATGACCCAATCAATTTGCCGAGCTTTGTAAATTCGGCCAATTATATGCGCCTCAATAATGAAGCACGGTCCATGCAGGGACAGTCAGAACTTTTTACCCAGCAGGAGATTGCGCAGGCCGAGGGGGGAGAATATACCAATACCGACTGGTTGAACACGGTCATGGAGCGAAAGGCCTATTCCCACAATACCTCGGCCAGTATCTCCGGTGGTGGCGGTGTCGGTACGTTTAACCTGATGCTTGGATATCTGGAGGAAAACGGCTTGAATCTATACGAAGGCACTCAGAAGTTCAGCGCGCGTTTCAATACCAACATCAACATCGCCGACCAGTTCGAACTTATGGCGGACTTTTACGCCCACCGTTTACAAGTAGACCGCCTGCTTTCGAATACCGACGGCCATGGATTGTATCGCATGGCCTGGGAGATGAAGCCGACGCAGCAGATCTTTTATGATTCTGAGCTGGATGATCACTACAAGCTCCATAACAACCAGAATCCGCTTGCTTCCATTTATCACGGGGGGGCCTGGAATGCCCTTCACGACAGGAGTACTATTAACCTGAGACCCCGGTATTACATCAACGATAAGCTACACCTGGCGGGCAATGTCTCGTATATGGTGAACAAATCCGCCGATAAGTATACCCGAGATACCTTCAAATTCTTCGATGGAGACGGAGAGCCGGTTGATGTATGGCAGAATGCCGTAGGCTCCTCGCAGGGAGTGAGCAGGAGCCAGATAACCGCGCGGGCGCTGGTCAACTATGAGACCAACCTCAGGAAGGAAAAAGATAAAATCTACCTGATCGCGGGTTCCGAAATCATGAATAACACCTATACCGATTACCGTGAAATATCGAAATCATCATTCTTCGGCAAGGTGAATTACTCATTTGACAATCGCTACCTCCTGGAGGGAACGGCTCGTGCCGACGGCAGCAGCAAATTTGCTCCGGGCAACCGTTGGGGCTTTTTCCCCTCGGGAGCTTTTGCCTGGAATATTCACAACGAAGATTTCATGTCGGGACTGACCGACAGCGGGTTGCTTAATCAGCTGAAAGTACGCCTTTCGTACGGAATTATCGGGAACGAAAATGTGGATCCCTATCTCTGGCAGGAGGTGGTTAATGCCTGGGGGTGGACCATGCGTGTCCCCAACCCGGATTTCACCTGGGAAAAACAGAAGCAGAAAAATATCGGGGTCGACCTCGCGACGCTCAACAACCGGCTCGATATTTCCTTTGAAGCGTACAACAAACATTCCTATGACCTGATCTACTCAAACTTTCCTGTTCCTCCGCTGACGGGCTCGTACTACCTCACTTCGTCAGTCAATATCGGGGAAGTGGAGAACAAGGGCTGGGAAGTATCCGCAAACTGGAGCGATGAAATTGGCGATTTTTCCTATGATGTGGGCGGCATGCTCTTTAACAATGAAAACAAGGTGCTGAAGGCCGGCTATGCCAAATCGGACACCCTTATTTTTACGGATGATCCCGATAAAATATGGTACCGGGGCATTTCCATTGATAATTATTATGGCTACGAAAGCGATGGCTACTTCCAGAATCAGCAGGAAGTGGAATCCACTGAGGCCAAGCTTCCCAACACCATGCCCGGGGATATACGGTATGTAGATCAGAACGGCGACGGTGTAATCAACGACAAGGACAAGGTCAATCTCGGGGATCCGTTTCCCCACTTTAACTATTCGGTTAATATTGACCTGAACTATAAACGGTGGGATTTCAGCGTCATCGGTCAGGGGGTGGGCAAGCGAACCGGCCGGCTGAACGGACTGGAGGGCTACCCCGTGAAGATGGACGGCTCCACCAACAGCCTGGGAGCGCCCAGACAATACTACATGAACAACAGGTGGACGCCGGATAACCCGGATGCCCGATTCCCAAGGGTATGGACAGGTTCGACTCCGAATGCCGAGCTGAGCGACGTATGGCTGAGTGACGCCTCCTTCTTCCGGATCAAGAATATTGAAGTGGGCTATTCCATTCCGACCATTGGCAACAGCATCAGGGACGTGCGTATCTACCTGAATGCCCAGGACGCTTTCACCTTTACCAGCTGGGAAGGCCTTGAGCCGGAAAGAAACGGGGGCAACGGTAATTACCCGCGCATGTCGAGCTACAGCATAGGCATACAGGCCTCCATCTACTAAAAGCAAAACCAGGCAGTAGCTTAAAATATTAATAGCAAAGCTTATTTCAGATATGAAACAGCTAATATACTTTTTTATGGTCATCTCAGTTGGCGTAATGGGATGCGAGGATTTTTTGGATAAAACAGATCCGACGGCGACCTCTTTTGACGAGTTTTATAACGACGAGGGAGATTTACGGCGGGTTGTGTACAGCAGCTACTATGATGTATTCACACATCACTATAACCGGGAAACCCTGTTTTACATGCAGGACGGCAAGTCCGATAATGCCTACAGCCGGCTCGAGGGGGATCACCACCAGCGGATAGCCAATGGTGATTTCAACAGCAACACGGCGGCTTTTTCCTACTATTACGAACTGCAGATGAAGCACCTGGGAAGGCTGAATACGTTCATTGCCAATTCGGATGTGCCTTATGTAGAGGATGAGGTCACCAGGACCAAGTACGAAAACATCCTGAAAGCCCTGCGGATCTGGCATTATTTCAAGTTAACCTTCCGCTGGGGTGATGTCCCCTTTCATCTGGAGCCGGCTGATCTGTCAAATGCCACCCAGCCTACCACACCCAAGGAAGAAATACTGGATACCATCTTCCCGATGGCCCTCGATATTGCTGAAAAGCTTCCGGAGGAAGAATACACAACAGACAAATACATGTTTAACCAGTATTCACTGAAGGCCCTCACGATGCGATATGCCCTCTATAATGAGCGCTATGAGCTTGCTGCCTCGCTGGCCCGGGAAATCATGGACAGCGGGCATTACGAGCTGCATCCGAACTACGGGGACCTGTTCCAGTACGAGGCCGCTTCCAACAATAATGAGTTTATCATACACCAGAACCAGGAGAGCTTCAGTGGAAGCACCACCTATTCGTTCCGGGATTTGGGTCCCCACTACCGGACCGGCAACGGAGAGTCATACCTGGTACCTTTGAAATCTCTGGTGGATGCCTACTGGACCCTCGATGGCTACCGTATTGACGAATGCCCGCAGCATACGAAGGAAGAGCATGAGCTGGATCCCAATTTGCACCGGGACCCGCGCTATGAAGCCAGCATCATGGGACACGGGGATGTCTTCTATGAAGATACCATCGACATTTATAATGAAAACAGTCCCATGTACTACGAAACGGAGAGGGGAAGCTCTTCGGGTTATTGGTTCAGGAAGTTTGTATCGGAAGCAGATGCCTTTAAATCGGGCGGAAACCTTGAATTCGGGCTTCTGCGTTACGCCGAGGTCTTGCTTTCCTATGCTGAGGCCAAAATCATGATGAACGAAATCGATGGATCGGTTAAAGATGCCATAAACCAGATCAGGGAACGGGCAGGGCTGGATATGTCCAGGGCGGATGTGACCCTGCCGCGCTACAGCGCTTATACCCAGGAAGAATGGATTGACCTCATCAGGAATGAACGGCGAATTGAATTTGCCGGCGAAGGACTTCGCTATGCGGATATCATACGGTGGCGAATTGCCGAGGAGGTACTGAATCAGCCGGCACTGGGACATACGAGAAAGGTAAACGGCGGGCTTCAGTCGCTGCATATAGAAGATCGATCTTTTGAACCGCATAACTATCTGTGGCCTTTCCATGAAAATAGTCTGAAAGTAGAACCGGGACTAACCCAGAATCCCGGATACTAGCAGCGATCTGTCGGACAAAAAATAAATTCAGCCCGGATGTGAGAGCATCCGGGCTTTTATTTTCCATGCATAGCCGGTTTCATGAGTGAATGTGGCAGTGGTCGTCAGGTGGAACAGCCCGGACAGCCTAATGCGGGAAATCCTGTTTCATAGTTTTTATATTGCAGGCAGGTGATTTAACCGGATCTGGATCAGTAGCGGGTGTATCTTCTGTTTGCCTGTCGTCATCAATCTGGGTATGTACAAGCAGTAATCCCATACCAGCCAACAGAGCACCCGTGGCAAAGGGAAGGAAATAGCCGAATTCTACCAGAAATCCACTGATAAACTGCCCGAAAGCAAGGCCCAGGCCGAATGATACTGTTAAGATAGAAAGCTGGGCCCCTGACTGCCCCTCTTGTGCGAGATCACCGGCTAAGGCAAGGGCAGGCGCGAAAACCATGGCTGCTGTTACTCCCTGAAGCAGCCTCGCAATAATCATCTGCCAGGGGGCTGTGACTATGCCCTGCAATAGCGTGGCGGGAATCAGGCCGATCAGCCCCCATACAATAAAACGCTTGCGGCCATAGCTGTCCGACAGGCTTCCAAGCAACGGCTGAACCACTGCCTGGGTTCCGATAAAAGCAGCAAATTCGACGGCAAAGAGCATGGGTCCTTGTCCAAGACGCTCGTTTACTATCGGTTCTATAGGTGCCAGCAGGACGATACAGGCGGCCATCAACAGAGTTGCGATGGCCAGTGTGAAGATGGGATCAAATATGTTACCGGTTTCTCCGGATCGGACTTTGAAATACATCTTGCTTTTGGAGGGCCGAATATGATCCGGGTCACTGACCAGGAGGTTGACCAGCAGGGCGCTAAGTAAAGCGGCAACGGCTGAGCCGTAGAAGGAGGCCTCGAAGCCGGTAATTTCCAGTCCCAGCAACAGGTAGGGCCCCCCGGTGACTACAGCACCGGCCGCCAGCGGTCCTGCCCCAAATCCAATGAGCCGAAAAGAGTTGTAGATTCCCATGTTCTGGCCTCGTCCCACTTTGGGGCTCAGTTCGCTGACCAGGGCTACGCTGCCAACAATGGTTAAGGCTACGGCTCCCGCCTGTATGATCCGGACAGCAAGAATGGACAGGTAGCTGGTAGTCCAGGCATAACTCAGGTTGAATGCAGCCAGCAGTATTAAACCAAGGAGGATGAAGATTTTGCGTCGGCCAATTTTGTCCGACAGCTGGCCCGCCAGCGGCTGAATCACACTGTTTACGATGCCAAAGGTGCCCAGTATAATTCCGGTTATAGCGGCCTCGGTGAGTCCCAGGTTCCAGCCGGTAATGTTGCCACTGGCTATATAGAGCGGAAGTACAATGATGAGAAAAGAATTGGCCACGGCATCCGCCATGCGGGCAAAACCGAGGGCGATGATACGGGAGTCTGTATCGCGAAAAAGCATGTATACGGAATGTTAGAAATAATCTAATATAAACCAACAAATTTAAAGGGATGCCGTTGTAATAGCAATCTGCAGCAGTACTCGTGAAGGGGTGGATGAGGAGTGCACATATTGCCAGACTGGACCATGAGTTGAGGAAACGATCGTCTGGAGGCTGGCTGTACCAAAGCCTGCAATTTAGAATGATTATTTAAGATAAGTAAATCTCTTTTTTGTTAAATTATTCAACATAATTTTCAATCTATGATTGCTGTTCCTATATGAAGACCCCTAACTTGCAGTTGCTGGCCTCTGCCCTTGAAAAGGGCGAGCAGCTTGATGATCTGGGGATTGTCAAGCAGTTCAAGGAAGGTCAGACAATCGTCAGTGAAGGCGCTAACGTACATTCAATTCCCATTATTACGAAAGGGAGCGTAAAGGTGATGCAATCGGATGATACGCACAAAGAAATGGTTTTGTATTACCTGCGTCCGGGGGAAACCTGTGTGATGTCGTTTTTGGCGGGGTTGTACCAGGGCACCAGCAAGATAAAAGCGATAGCTGAAGAGCCCTGCGAGGTGCTTTTTATACCCGTCGCAAGGTTTCGGATACTCATCCGGGAGCATCCGGAATGGCTGAATTATATTTTTGAGATCTACCACAAACGATTTGAGGAGCTCCTGGGAGTCGTGGATGCGGTAGCTTTCAAGAACATGGATGAGCGTCTTCTCCAGTTTTTGCAAAAGCGGGCTGAAGTCTCTGGCAGCCGAATTCTGAAAATAACGCACGAGCAGCTGGCTCAGGAGCTTGGAACAGCACGGGAAGTTGTTTCACGACTGCTTAAAAAGCTGGAAGAGGAAGAGCGGGTGGTATTGGGAAGAAACAAAATACGCCTTCTGTAACTTATGTCACTGAGATTGTAGAAAAAAATACCTAAAATGATAGAAAATGCCTGAAACACGGAATGGAGAATGATGCACATTCCAGGCATGTTAAAATAAGACAGATGGATATGAAAAAATTTATAGAGCAGGAACTGTTGACAAACTGGCATTTCATGCGCTGGGTTGCCCTTGTGCTGGGATCTTTTTTTGTTTTCCAGGCGTTCCGCTACTGGGACGTCATACCGGCGGTGGCAGGGATGTTTTTTCTCTACCAGGCTATCACCAACAGTGGATGCCTGGTGGCACGGACGTGTGAGCCCGCCGTTTCAGCAGTGCCGGATGAGGAATCACAGACCGGCCGTGCACATAATGTAACCTATACCGAAATAAAAGAAAGTTAAGATGGCAGAAGCAAAAAAACAGACATCACCCTCGTTTTCAGACATCATCAACAGTGAGACCCCGGTACTGGTTGATTTTTATGCCGACTGGTGTGGCCCCTGCAAGATGATGAATCCCATTTTGAAAAAATTGAAAAAGGAAATGGGCGAGGAGTTGAATATCATCAAGATCGACGCTGAAAAAAATGCCGATGCGGCCATTAAATACCAGGTACGGGGCGTACCGACTCTTATCCTGTTCCACAAGGGACGTATTTTGTGGCAACAGTCCGGCGTGGTGCAGCTGCATCAGCTAAAGAACATTATTAATCAAAAACTGAGTGCATAATGAGCAATAAAGAGTATTTTTACGATGTAAATATCAGCTGGCAAGAGGGACGGCAGGGAACCATGTCATCTCCTGGACTGGAGGAAGTGATCGAAGTGGCAACGCCCCCGGAATTTGAGGGTGGCATCCCGGGGAAATGGTCGCCGGAGCACCTGTTCGTGGCATCGGTCAGCAGTTGTCTTATGACGACTTTTACCGCTATCGCAGAATTTTCAAAGCTTGCTTATGAAAGCCTGAATATAAAGGCCCTTGGTAAAATGGCTAAAAAAGAGGGCCGGTTTATGATGACAGAAATAACGCTGGAACCGGAGCTGATCATTACAAATGAGAAGCTGGCGGATAAAGCAAGGCGTATTTTGGAAAAAGCCGAAAAAAATTGCCTGATTACGCGATCCATAAGAACCGACATTATTTTCACTCCGCGGGTTGTGGTCGCAGCACTGGATTAATCAGCAAATGATTGCAGCAGAAGACCTGTTGTAAAAGGCCTGATGGTATGAGTACGTAGGTGATCGCTGTTAACCGCCGTCAGCTGATGGTTGTAAACCATGACGTATAATTTTTAACTCTTTAATTTCATCTATTATGTCCTATCATTTTAGCAAAACACTGGATGTCTCTTTTGACAAGGCCATCGATAATGTTACGGAAGCACTCAAGGAAAATGGATTTGGGGTGCTCACCGAGATAGATATAAAGGCCACCCTTAAAAAGAAGCTGGATGTAGACTTTAAAAAATACCAGATTCTTGGCGCCTGCAGTCCCAAACACGCCTACAGGGCGCTATCTGCTGAAGATCATATCGGTCTGATGCTGCCCTGCAATGTTATTGTACAGGAACATGAGGACGGGACTGTGGAGGTATCAGCGGTCGATCCGGTCGCATCAATGCAGGCTATCGAAAATGAAGATTTGAAAGAAGTAGCCGAAGAAGTTCGTTCGCTGCTGAGTAAGACGATAGACAGGTTGTAATACGTTTCCAGCACCGGCGGAGTATCGCTGTATGGGGCTGCTTTCGTTATGCAAAGCAGCCTCATGCTTTTTATCATGTCAGTGGACGGCTGGGCTATGGTTCCGTTTAATCCATTCTCACATACACAGCCTATAAGGCAGGCATGCTTCAAGTCTTCCTTGTCACCGCCCCTGTTTTTAGCAGGGTGCCAACCTTTTCCGGCTTCATACCGCAGGGATAAGGGTGCGGCAGGTTTACCTCTGGTGGGTACCGCTGACACAGTTGCCTGAAGGCAGATCCCGGAATTCGGTTGCTTTTTAGCCGTGACGGAACTGTTCAAATAGCATTATCTGACAGTCTACAGCACGTATTCCCGCCCGTATGGTACGATTTTATTTTGATGGGATTTGAGAATCTGTTACATTTATTTTAATAAAAGATATAATACTCTTAAATATGAAATAAGCAATGAAGTTTAGGTCCCGCACGGATGCCTCCAAAAAATGGAGGCATCCGCTTCTTGTACTGGTAACGGGGTTTTTGCTGTTTGAGATGATCAGCGGGTTGATGATCTATGTTCTCCCTTTTAGTGTCAGCAACCAGGTAACTATCCTGGTGCATACCATCATTGGAGTGGCGTTTTCTATACCCTATCTGGTCTATCAGCTGCGCCACTGGCTGACATACCGGCATCGATCGCTGAATGAAATAAAACTGACGGGTTATATTTCCATGGTTGCTGCGGTTGGGGCCGTTGTGTCGGGTCTGGTAATAACCTGGCAGGCTTTCTTCTCGACTGGAATCAGTGCCGTGTGGGACAAGATACACCTGCTGGCTACGTTTCTTCTGCTGACCTCGGTCTTTCCCCATGTTGGTCTCATTATTATCCGGGATTACCAGTCCCGATCCAATCCGAATTTAAGGGAGCGGGTGTCCTCTGAGAAAAATTTTGGCATCAACAGCCTGCTGGCGCTCATAGCCCAGTTTGTGGTGGTGCTGCTCCTGCTTTATGCTTTTGAGCCTACCCCGGTTAACAATACACTGCCCGATGACTATCACAGGTTAACCAGCAGCGACAATCGTCCATTTGCTCCAAGTCTGGCGACAACCACCAACGGGGATGGTATTGATGTACAGCTGCTGGGTGGTTCGGAATCCTGCACGACCTCGGGTTGTCACGGACAGATCGGGGAGGAGTGGGAGGCCAGTGCGCACCGCTATGCGGCCATGGACCCTGTCTTTCGTAAAATACAGAACAAGATGGGCACACAGAAAGGAACAATAGCCACGCGCTACTGCGGGGGCTGCCATGATCCCATTTCCCTGTTTTCGGGGACCAAGAACCTGTTCAGTGACAGCCTGACCAACAAGGTGGGATTGAACGAGGGTATTTCCTGTGCTTCTTGCCATGCAGTAAAGCAGGTGGATGTATCGGGCAACGCGGATTATGCCATTGCTCCGCCGGAGCGCTATATTTTTGAACTGGAAGACGGGAAGATGGCCAAAAAAATCAGCGATTTCCTGATCCGTGCCTACCCGGAAAAGCATATGGAGACCTATCAGCGTCCCCTGTTGAAAACGCCGGAATTTTGCGGCAGCTGTCACAAGCAGTTCATAGATGAGGAAATCAACAGTGTGGGCTGGGTGCAGTTGCAGAATCAATATGATAACTGGCGAAAAAGCCGGTGGAATCATCCCGGAGATGCAGCGAAGACCACTGAATGCCGGGAATGCCACATGCCCCTGGTCGATTCTTTTGATCCGGCCAGCGGCGATCCCCTGGACTATAATCGTTCGGAAGAGGATGGAAAGCATCGCAGCCATCGCTTTCTGGGGGGTAATCAAATGGTACCCGAGATGCTTGATCTGCCCGGAGCCCGCAAGCAGGTGGCGCTGACAGAGCAGTGGCTCCGGGGGGAGGTACAGATCCCCGAAATAGCCGGGAAATGGGAGCCGGGTGAAGCTGTTCCCATTACCATATCCGCTCCCGAAGAAGTACGGGGCGATTCCACTCTTGACATTAATGTTATTGTGACCAACAACAAAGGGGGGCATAATTTCCCGACCGGCCCGCTGGATATGATTCAGGCCTGGCTGGAGATCACGGTTACAGATCAACGGGGAAATATACGTTACAGTTCGGGTACCCTTGATGAAGATCATTTCATACAGCCCGGTGCGTTTATTTTCAAAGCCGAGCCGGTGGATCAGTACAACAACGTGATTGATCAGCACAACCTGTGGGAAATGGTGGGTGTGCGTTACAGCAGGGCGATTTATCCGGGACATTCTGATAATGCCCATTACCAAATCCAGCTTTCGGATACGGTCGGGTCGCAGCGGGACATTCCGATCAGTATCAAAGCCCCTTATTCTGACAATCAGGCAGTTGGCCACCTGGATGTATCGGTTCGCCTTCAATACCGGAAAATAAATCAATACCTCATGAATATACTCTTTGGTGAGGAGGATATTACGGCCCCTGTCACGACCATTTCAGAGGCCCATAAAACAGTAAGAGTACTGTCGGCCAGCAGGTCTCAAAAAACAACAAGATAAACCATGTCCCGACGGAAAAGAAAATTGCTGATTGTATCGCTGTTTATGGCAATCCCATTTGCAATTGCTGCCTGGTATAGTTGGCATGAAGAGGACCGTAGTGCCTATATACCCGGAGAGCAGGTGGAAGGACTGACGGCGCGGCTCGATCGCGAGGTCCCGAATACCTACAGGGGCGTACGATTCAAAGAGGCAACCGGTGAGGCTGGCATTGATTTTTACCATTACCCTCATGATCGGACTTCCCAGCTGCCGGAAGATATGGGGTCGGGAGCGGCCTGGCTGGATTTCAATAATGACGGCTGGGATGACCTCTTTATTTTGAATTACGCCAGGCCGCTGAGCAATGAAGTCCAAACGGATTCAGCAACAATTGGCCATAGCAAACTGTATAAAAACAACAGGGATGGGACTTTTTCAGATATCAGCAGTCATGCAGGACTGGATCTTGCGGTCCGTGGCATGGGGGCAGCAGCAGGAGATTTCGATAATGACGGTGCAACAGACCTGTTTATTACCACCTATGGGGAAAACCGGCTGTACAGAAATACCAGCGAGGGAACGTTCATCGAAGTAACTCAGCAGGCTGGGGTAGGTGGAAAAAAAGGGTTCTGGGCCGGGGCCTCCTGGTCCGACTATGACCGGGATGGGGACCTGGATCTCTATATTACAGGATATGTAACATACAGGTCGATCGACTTAACTGAGGAGGAATTGGCCGCCGAAGAGCCCCCCAGCATTAATCCCTCCACTTTTGATCCTGTCGGAAACCTGCTCTATAAAAATAACGGGGATGGCACGTTTACGGAAATAAGCAGGCAGGCAGGGGTGCAGAATAAAGCGGGCCGAAGTTTGTCTGCCACCTGGATTGATCTGAACAAGGATCAGTGGCCGGATCTGTACGTGGCGAATGATGTATCTGACAATGTGCTCTATCTGAATAATAAAAACGGCACCTTTGTGGATGTGAGTCATCTTGCCCATGTAGCCGACTACCGGGGTGCGATGGGCATTGCGGGCGGTGACTGGGATAATGACCAGGATGCTGATCTCTTTATCACTCACTGGATCGCGCAGGAAAATGCCCTGTACACCAATGGTTTTATTGATACCCTGCAGGCAGGAGCCTCATCAGTTCTTCAGTTTACTGATGATTCAGCCAATCACGGACTCGGCCAGTCATCGCTGGACTACATCGGCTGGGCCACCTCATTTGTGGACTTCGACCTGGACGGCCGGTTGGATCTGTTTGTTGTCAATGGAAGTACCAACCAATATCCTGATAATCCGGTACGGCTGCATCCCATGAATGATCAGATATTCTGGAATGCAGGCCGGGCACAGGGATTTTATGAAGTCTCAAAGCTCAGTGGCCCTTATTTCGCCAAACGTTTCGTGGGCCGGGGCGGGGCCCTTTCGGATTATGACCGGGACGGTGACCAGGATCTGTTTATTGTCAACCACAACGGTCCGGGCATACTCCTCAGGAATGACAATGAGCTTGGTAACAACTGGCTCGCCGTCAAACTCGCAGGGCAGGAAAGCAATCGCTCGGCATACGGGGCCCAAATACGGTTGGTATCTTCCGGCACCATACAGCTGCGGGAGGTGGGGTCACAAAGTTCGTACCTATCCCAGAACAGCAGCACCCAGCATTTCGGTCTCGGGGATAAGACGGTCATTGATACGCTTTCCATAGCATGGCCCAGTGGAACAAAGGATGTCTATCTCAACGTCCAGCCCAATACTGTTGTTACGGTTACCGAGGGTGAAACAGGCTTTGAAACGCACAGAGTACCAAAGGTATCCCGATGAAGAAAACATTTGCCATCATATATCTGCTGCTGGGGCTGGCTTTCCTGTATATTACGTACCAGAAATATACCCCCGGGTCGGGATCCGTGGCGGCCGAGGTCCATTCAAAGCCGGATCGGGAACAGCAAGAGCTGATGGCATTCTGGGATGATTATAACCAGGCCACCGAGCGGCGTATTGCCGGTGATTACGACAGCGCTGCCCGTTATTACCGGCAAGCCCTGGACATAAAACCCGCCCATCTGAATTCCCTTTACTACATGGGGAATATGCAGCTGGAGCTGGCTCATTTTGATAAGGCGGAATCGCACTGGGTCAAGCTGATCGAAAGAAATGATGCCAGTGCCCGGGGGTACATACAGCTGGGAAATCTATATGGCTGTCAATCAGCTGGTACCGATTTTTACAACCTGGCAAGGGCACGCAGGCATTTTGATAAAGCATTGGTGTTGAATCCCGAGGTCAGTGGTCCCTTGCTGCAGATTGCTAAAATTGAGTTGATACAGGGTCGAATGAAGGAGGCCGCCCGACATCTCAGGGAAGTGCTAAAAAGCAATTTCCGCAGCACAGAGGCTTTTTTCCTGCAGGGATTTATCGCCTGGAAACATGATGATCTGAGTAGTGCCCGGCATCTCCTGGAACAGAGTAAGATTATCTTGACCGATGGCGATGAGAAGTATGCCAATGTGGGGGAAGGGCAAAGCGGATCCGTGGAATCCGCGGTATCGAGCCCTGTCCCCCGATGCGACCTTCTCCGGGATGAGATCCACCAGTTAATACAACGGTATGCGGCAGGGCCATCCTTTACGGCCTACGGGATATATGGGGATTTTGAAGAACGATTAGCCCGATTCCCTTCCCATTGAGGCTCGGGACGTACTCTGCTGCGACAGATGATCTCAGGAGGCCACCTTCGTAACCTTGACCTTCCACTCGCCCGGCAGCGTTTCCAGATACTCCCACTTAAAGGGATCCGTGCTCTCAGCTTCAAGCTGGTAGTAGAGCGGTTTGGGGTCATGATCGTTGATAAAGACAAACGCCTCGCCCATGGAGAGGGCATCGAAGGCATCAAAGACCATATCGTGGCGCCTGGCAGGCGGGTGGGGGCGAACATCAAATTTCTTGATTACGGCAACATCCACGGCCACCGGATCGGCTTCGTCCTGTTTGGTTATATGTATAATATATTCCCCGGCCTCTTTCTTCAGATAGCTCCACCGGTATTCATCCTGGAACTTATTTTCAAAGATAGTGTGGATTTCTTCAGGGTCCTCTGCAGCGATGATCTCCATGGTATCGCCTCTGAGCATCATGCCGTAACGGTGGAAGACCGCGTATTTCCAGTCCTTCTTTGCTGTTTTGCGAAGGTCCATGAGAGTGGAAGCCCCTTCGAGCGTTCGTCCCTTTGAGGGTTCTGTACGGCTAACACGCACTTTCCATTCTTCAGGGTCCCGCTGCAGGTATTCCCAGTCCACTACGTCACCGTAGATAGACCGGAATTCGTAATAGAGCGGTTTGGGGTCGTGGTCATTGATAAACACAAAACTGTCGCCTGCCGGCAGATCCTTAAAAAGCTGCAGCAGTTTTTGATGTCGCCGGATAGGAATAAGGGTTCGTACATCCAGTGGTTTTTTTGGTTTCTGCATTGGTTTATGATTTCGCTTGATGTTAGTGTTCCGTAGGGTTAAATGAATATTATAATGGCATGTATGATTTCAATTTATAATCTGCGGGGAGAGCACCAGCATGGTCCATCCCCAGTGCTGCAGTCCGCCGGCGGGACGGTTCTGAAGTCGTTCCAGAGAATGGTTTTCAAACAGTGCAGAGTAACCCAATCGGAAGGTGATCTCATCAGAGAAGAAGTAGGAAAAAGAAAGGTCCAGTTCCGAAGCGAGGCCGCGTTTCAGCCTGCGTTCGCTGTCGGCCGGATCGCTGATATTGCCGGCCAGCGCGAAGTAGTGATACCCCAGGTCTGCGGCAATTTGATCTGACATAACATATCCGATTTTTGCGTAGAGGTCCTGCAGCCCGCCCCCGCGCGTATCCCGTGGAATATCATTAAAATAATCCATCGAGCCGTAGAATTTATGGTTGGTGGCATAGAGCGTATGGAAAGCATGCCTTTGAGGATTTTCATCGTCTGCATTTCCGCCGGAGAGGTAGTCGAAACCTGCAGATAATACTATCGGGTTTAGCTTGTAAGTACCCTTGATAGTCGTCATGTAAGCCGAAATGTTGCTGCGGATGGCATCATCGCCCCGCTGCACGTAAAAAGAGCCCTGCAGGCTCAGGGCATCCACAGGGTAATTGAGCTGCAGCCCATAGGTATAGCGATAGTTGACAGACCCGGATGGTATTTCAAATCCATCGGTTAGCCCCAGCGCTGAGGCTTCCAGGGAGCCGATCCTTTTTTCTGCCCAGACGTATGCCAGGACCTTGTAATTTGACAAGGTGTAGGTGTTACCCAGCAGCTGCTGGCTTTCCTGGTTGTATGCGCCCCCCAGGTCTATCGTCCATGCAGCGGGCAAGTTGCGATACTTCATCAGCAGGGCGTCGTGGCTGCGGGCCTGCTGTGCCCAGTTGACGCTGCCCAGCAGCCGTTGATCATCATAGATCAGCTCCTGGCGTCCCAGTTTAAGGGCCGTTGTCTCCGAGAGGCCAATCTCGGCCCAAAGTTCATGCATGTTGACATTGGGAGTATCGCCCAGCTGTTCCGACTCACCCCAGGTACGGATGTCTTGTCCGGATAATTTGAAAATGTATTGGGACCCCTGGTATCTGAGATTGAGCCGGGATCGCTGAGAGGTGAAAAATGCTGGATCATCGGATGAGCTGCTCAGTATTTTATAGCCGCTGCGGTATTCGGTGCGTGGACGGAATTCTCCAGTTACATTAAGCTGGGCATGACTCTCAACGGCAATGAAAAGAATGACCGCTGGCAGTAGTAACAGTGATTTTGACAGGTGATGTATGTTATTCATGATCAATTCCTTCTGTTAAAGATTAACAGTATAAAAAAGGCCCGGGGGAACATGCGTGGGCATGTGTCCCGCCAGGCCTTCACCGGTAATGGCTGGAAAACTATTCAACCGTGAGTATTCCTTTCATTCCGGCCATAAAATGCCCGGGAAAGGAGCACAGGTAAACGTACTCTCCAGGAGTTTCGGGAGCTGTAAAAGTTACTTCCACTGTTTCCCCGCCGCCTGCCATGGCCGTGTAGGCAATGATCTGATCCTCCATGTCGGGAGCGATATACTCATTGTCGGCATGCCTGGCGGAGGCCTGGGCTACTTCCGTGGCGTCAGCCGTGGACTCAAGAAGTACGAAATTATGAGCCATGGCTGTAGCGGGAAGCCGGCTTACGGTGGTGAGTTTTACGGTAATCGTTTGCCCTGGGGCTGCTGTGATCTCCGTTTGAGTGAATTTGAGCTGGTCGTTTCCTTCCATTTCTACCACTTTCACATCCTGTGCAAAGCTTGTTGACGGAATGCAAAGAGCGATAGCAGTTAAAATAACTACGGAGAAGGCGATTAGTTTTTTAAGAATAGACATAACAGTAATATTTGATTGTTGAATGTAGGTTGTTGCTTCAGCCATGGGATCAGGCACTGTAATTGGGGTCAAAAATTTCAGGATCTTCCGGTCCTTCGACAATGATATCTCCCATCATGCCTTTGTTGGCTACCCGGCTGAGCGCATGGTCCACAAGGTGTACGGTAGAGGCTACGGGAAAATCCATTTCAAAAATTCCGCAGCTTCCCGGAGGAACCAGGGCTGTTTGTACAAAACGCTCGGGATTGCTGGCAATAGCACCTTCGCGCCAGGTTTTCGTCCAGACGTTCCCGATCGGGTGGAAGCTGGAAGACAGGTTGGGACCTCCATTTACAAAGAAGATCCGGGCCTTTTCTCCTTTTTTAACTTTGAGGGCACCACGCCGATTGGCCGTGATGGCCTGCTTTTCTCCATTCAACAATACGTATTGGGGCGTTTCCTTCCGCATGTCTTCGAAGTTGAATTCATGCATCCCCTTTTCGCCGGCCAGCTGCTGGGAGTATATTTCATTTTGGCCAAAGTAGAATTCGTGGTCGACTTCGGGTAGTCCTTCTTCGGGTTCAACCAGCATCATTCCATACATGCCGCTGCTGATGTGATAGTCCATGCGCGGTACGGCACAGTGATAGATATAAGCACCGGGATACATTGCTTTAAACTTGATTGTCTGGGATTGTCCAGGGGTGACGAAGGTTGCTTCTGCCCCTCCCCCCGTACCGTAGACTGAGTGGAAATCTACATTGTGCAACAGTACGTTTTCTGGTGCTGACTTATGGGTCAGGATCACCGTATCGCCCTGGCGTACCCGGATAAAGGGTCCCGGTACCTGGCCTCCGAACGTCAGGTAGTGAAACTGCACTCCGTCTTCGATCTCACTGATTACTTCACGGCTGACCAGCTCAATTTCATGGGTTTTAGGAGTATTTCTTCGGATGGGCCCGGGAATAGCAGTTGGATCCGCTGCAATACGGTCAACTTCAACAGCGGAAGAGGCCGTTGTATCTGTTTTTGGCGATGCTGCAGCTGCAGCCCTGGCATTCAGTGAAAAGCCAGTGCCCGCCATGATGCTTCCCGTGAGCATGGCCCCGCCGATGTTTTTCATAAATTGTTTGCGGGATACACCGGTGGAGCTATTTGATTGCCGACTATAGTTTTTTCGTGATTTCATAGTAATATATCTTTGTTTAGAGCTAATTTCTTGATCAAATTGATGGCAGTCCTGCTCTTTGTGATTGGCCGTCAGGGCCGGGGCAGATCTGCTGTGTAAATGGCAGTGAAGAAATTAGCTCCAGCGGGGCGGTGGGGGATTGGGCAGGTAAGTCGGGTTCGTGACGTCCTTTCCCTTCGCGGGGAACAGCGACCAGGTGTGGGGAAAGACCATTGGGGAGGGAATTTCTGAAATCTGCAGAGCAAGGGGATAATAGTCCACATCCAATAAGTCCTGCTGGTCATTTTCCTTATCCCCGGTCGTACACCTTTGCCCGATCGTACAGCAGATCTTTGTCCCGGAATGCCCGTCCTCACAAAAATCTTCGGTAATCAGCTCAATGAGGCTGCCCTCGTAAAGCTGATATTCGATCATTGGCAGGACCGGCTGCAGGGCGCCGATCAGAAAAGACCAAAGTAGTATGACTGAGTATATTTTTTTCATCAAAAACCAACAGTAATAAGATTTAAGACTACTTTATCTTAAATAAAGGGGATACACAACCTCCTTCTGAAAGCATAATAAAAGCTGATTGTGAATATAAGATGAAGATGTCTTAAATAGGCGGTTTTATCCCTTCTGGCTAGTTGCAGCTCTTTTCGCTTGCGATAAGAGCGCGGTGCACAGGCCCAGCATGTCGGTTAAACGACCCCCTGGTCGAGCATGGCGTCCGCCACTTTAATAAAGCCTGCGATATTTGCTCCCTGAACATAATTGACATAACTGTTGCCGGTATCCCCGTAGGTGACGCAGGTATCATGGATTTCATTCATAATATCCTGGAGCTTTTCATCAACCTCCGATCGCAGCCATTGGATACGCATCTCATTTTGTGTCATCTCCAGCCCGGATACGGCAACGCCGCCGGCATTGGCTGCTTTACCCGGTGCAAACAGGATTTCGCTGTCCATGAAGATTTTTGCAGCTTCTCGCTGGGCCGGTTTATTGGCCCCTTCAGCTACGCATTTGCATCCATTCTCAATAAGGGCTGCAGCATCATCGGCATCAATTTCGTTTTGAGTGGCGCAGGGTAGGGCAATATCACATTCGATATGCCAGGGTCTGCCGTTTTCGATATATTCAACATCATATTTCTCCGCATACTCCCGGATCCGTCCCCGTTTGACGTTCTTCAGCTGTTTTACGAACTGCAGCTTCTCTTCATCAATGCCGTCGGGGTCATATACCACCCCGTTGGAGTCTGACAAGGTCACCACGCGAGCGCCCAGCTGAATGGCTTTTTCAGTGGCAAACTGGGCTACATTGCCGGATCCGGAGACGGTAATGGTTTTGCCTTCCAGGGACTCATTGAGGCTCTCAAACATCCGGCGGACAAAGTACACAAGTCCGTAACCCGTGGCCTCCGTACGCAGTTTGCTTCCTCCCCATTCCACAGCTTTCCCTGTTAAAACGCCCGTATATTCGTTCTGGAGACGTTTATACTGTCCAAAGAGATAGCCGATTTCCCTTTTGCCGACTCCAATGTCCCCGGCGGGTACATCGGTATTGTGGCCGATGTGACGATATAATTCCGTCATAAATGATTGACAAAATCGCATGATTTCCATGTCCGATTTCCCCTTGACATCAAAATTAGCACCGCCCTTGGCTCCTCCCATGGGCATGGTGGTCAGGCTGTTCTTGAAGATCTGTTCAAAGGCTAAAAATTTAAGTATGTCCAGATTCACGGACGGGTGAAATCGCAGTCCGCCCTTATACGGACCGATGGCTGAATTGAATTCTACCCGATATCCTCTATTGACATGGACTTTGCCTTCATCGTCCATCCACGGAACCCGAAACATGATAACGCGTTCGGGTTCTGTTATCCTGTCAAGAATATTCGCCTGGTAGTAACGGGGCCGTTCCTCGAGCATGTCCCATACCGATTCGAGTACTTCCTGTACGGCTTCCTGGAACTCAGATTGACCTGGATTGCGGGCCTTCAGACCATTCAGAAAAGAGTTGATGGAATGGTTGGCATCATTATTATGATTCTCCATAGGGTGAATGATGATCAGTTTGGTTATTGACAGTTTTTAGGGTGAGAAGAGTTAGCTGTTATCCAGCGGAATCTCGTAGGTGCAGGAATGATCTCCCTCGGCAATATAGGTTTTTCTATCTACCCTGTTATTAAATAGTTGCTGATAAAATAACGTCTCAAGCTTACAAGGCAAACGTGTTTCTTTCACTACCTCGCGGAAAGGACAGTTACATTCTTTAACGGTGAGTATGTTGTTTTCTTGATCCAGGTCCAGCTCGGGCATAAATCCCTCTTCCTGCAGCATTTCTTCCAATGCCTGCAGGCGACCCTGCAGATCCCCGGTGGGAGCCTGGTCCATGGCCCCGCGTGCTTTTTCCAGGCGTGCCTCCCAAAAGGAAGAAAAAAAGGACTCAATCATCTCCTCCTGCTCCCTGGTTTTGAGGTAATCAATCAGTTCCCTGATCAGGCTGGACTCGAAGGAGGGAAAGAGTTGATTGCCTTTGGGAGTAAGCTGATACTGCAGGCTGGGTCGGCCGGGCCCCGAGCGCACGTAGTCGCGCTTCACATAGCCGTCCCGTTCAAGCTGAAGAAAATGCTCGCGGAGGGTTGTTTTGGCCAGGTCGATGTGGGCTGTGGCTTCATCAATTGAGAGGGTCCCCCTGCGTTTAATAAGGTCAAGCAATTCTTTTTTTTAGCCGGTAAACATGACAAGAGGATTATGAATTAAAATTTGGGCTAAGAATCAGAGGGTACGCAGGGATCTATGAATAAGGGGAATTATGTGCTCTTTTTCTACTTTAAATTGTTTATTCAGCTGACTCTTGAGGGTCAATAACGTCTTATAGAGGATGCTGTGGGCTGAGCTGGTATCAGGCGGGGTATGGAAGTGGTGCCCCTGTTCCGCTACGGTATCCAGCAGCCTGGACAGCCGCTTCTGGTCGCTGGAAATAATTTGCACCCCGCGCTGAAGTTGACGGATGGTACCGTCCAGGATATGGGCGTCCGACTGTGAGACCCTTCTCGCCAGGGGGAAAAGTTTCAGCTGTTCAAATTTCATGTAAAGCTGCAGATCTTCGCTGAAATTTGTAAAATATCGCTGCATTTCTTCAAGCCGTGGATACTGGTTGACACCGCCAGTACTGAATTTGGGAAAACGGCCTGATATCTCCTGCAGCAGCGAGGTGGTGGGGACGTGCAGCGTATCACTCACATAATTACACCATTTCAACAGGTCATTTCCATAATGAGGCTCTTGCTGTTCAGCGAATTCATTGCAGTTCTCACCGGAATGGCTTTTCTTTTTGATCCACTGAAGTACTTCCACCTCATTCCATTGCCGCTGCCTGCATATCGACCGCAGTGTCTCATTGCTGTGATTAGACGGCCTCAATCCGATAGATCGGAGCAGTTCCGCTGCACAATGGTTGGCAGACATGATCTGTGAAAGTTTGGCATCCGGGGACAGTTTGGTCAGGGGAGATGAGTTCATAGTGAGGGTCTGGTTGGTTCTGGGGCTTGTTGCAACACCTACAAGATAGGCAGTCGGGATTAATAAATCAATAAAATTGGTAAAAACCGTTTTTATAGTTGAAATTGATTTTCCGGAACTCTAACTTGGGGGCGAACCACAGGCCAATGATCAATAGTCCCGTTTTATGGCATATGTAGTAGCGGATCCCTGTATCCAGTGTAAACATACGAATTGTGCGGCTGTTTGCCCGGTTGATGCTTTCCGGGAAGGCCCTAATTTTCTGGTCATTGACCCTCTGGAGTGTATCGATTGTGATGCCTGCGTAGCAGAATGTCCGGAGGAGGCCATTTTCCCTGATGATGAAGTGCCCCTGGAATGGGAGGACTACATCACCCTGAATGAGCGGCTTTCCGCCGAATGGGAGGAGCACCTGATTGCCGAAGTTAAAGAGCCGCTGCCCGAAGTGGATAGATGGAGCGGAAGAGAACACAAGCGGGAATACCTGGTGGAAAGCTGGGACGATCTAAAAGCAGTAAAATAGTTATTTGTTAATGGTTATTCATAGGGGACAAATCCTGATAACTATTAATCAATAACTAAAGTTAAAAACGATGCCTGCAACTATAGAAGAAATCGACGTTCGTAATATATCTCCCCACGAAAAACATGCAACTGTATTTGATGAATACGACAAACTCAGGGTTGGGGAAACCTTTATTATCATTAATGATCACGATCCCAAACCTCTTGGATACCAGTTGGCAGTCATGCATGGAGAAGATAACCTTAGCTGGAAATATCTGGAGAAAGGCCCCAAAGTTTGGAAAGTGCTTATCGGGAAGACAGCCAAGTAGTCAACCATGGATTCTACTCCCATAGAGCGGCGCGAGATAGTCCGGCGACTCCGTGATGTCATCGATCCTGAACTGGGCGTGAACATCGTGGACCTGGGACTGGTGTATAACATCTTGTTTGGCGATGGCAAGGTGCTTGTAGAATATACCGTTACCACGCCGGGCTGTCCCATGCGCCGTTATCTTCAGCAGCAGATAGAAGCCGCCGTGGATTCCATCGATGGAACCGCGGAAGTCAGCACAAAAGTGGTGTGGGAGCCCGAGTGGTCCGTGGACATGATCAAAGAGGAGGTCACCTTCTTTGCTCATCCACCCCCGATGCAGGATTAACGTAACGATCAAGCCCGCATCAGCTGCATGTTCTGGAACTCTGTATTACAATGGTAATGGTCAACATTAACATGAAACCATGATGAAGTTTACAAAGTACACGACAGCCATTCTGGTAGGTCTGTTGTTGCTGGCTGCCGGTGGACTTGTCAGTGGACTTTATGCAGGACTGCTGCGTCTTGGATTTTCGGCTCCGGTGACCGCTTATCCTGTTTCTCCTGTTGCCCACGGTCCTCTCATGATCAATGGTTTCCTGGGAACGCTGATTGGAGTCGAGCGTGCGGCCGCCCTGGATAAAAAATGGGCCTATGCTGCACCGGTGTTTATCGCTCTTTCAACCCTGTTGATGCTGACCGGATATCAGCAGCCGGGGCGCTGGCTGATGATGCTCGGTTCGATTGGATTAACAGGCGTCATGATCTATTTGTATTACCTGCAACCCAAAATATATCATCTGATCATGGCAGCCGGGGCGGCCTCACTTGCTGTCGGCAACACAGCTTTTTTGTTTCATTATCCCGTTTATGTTTTCGTGGCTTGGTGGGCTGCCTTTCCCATGCTTACCATTTTCG
This sequence comes from Fodinibius sediminis, assembly GCF_900182555.1. GTDB lineage: Bacteria > Bacteroidota > Rhodothermia > Balneolales > Balneolaceae > Fodinibius > Fodinibius sediminis. The sequence goes on from NZ_FXTH01000003.1 coordinate 221,170, forward strand.
GAGAACGGCTGGAGCTGAATCGTATTATGCGTCCCCCCGAAAAAGCCCGTAAATTGTTTGGGCTGTTGATATTCTTGTGGATATTGGCGCTTGTTACAACGCACGTTGACCGTGACGCCGGGTGGAGGCTGGCCTCGCTTTTATTGATGGTCATTGCCGCCTGGCTTATCAGATATGACGTGGCCCGGCGTACAATTAAGGCAGCGGGATGGACGCGTTACAGCGCCATTAGTCTGCTCACGGGCTACGGCTGGCTTATTGCTGGTGGTTTGTTTGGGATCTGGCGGGGATTTCCGACAGCGGGTCCGATCTATGATGCCTTGTTGCACATGATTTTTGTGGGATTCGTATTCAGCATGATTTTTGCGCATGCTTCGGTGATTATTCCCTCACTTTCTGGGAAACTGGTGGCTTATCACAACTATTTTTATCTGCCGCTGATACTGCTTCATCTATTTTTAGTGTTTCGGGTGATGGGTGATTTAGCATGGTGGCCGGCCGTGCGAAAAGCAGGAAGCTACGGTAACATCGTTGCTATCCTGCTATTCCTGGGCGGTATTGCTGTACGGCTGATCACGACTACAGCTGCATCCCGCCGGGAAACGGCAGCACGGGTATTAGAAACAGTGAATAATCCATGAGAAAAATGGAAGGTGATTTTTATATTGTTGCGACTGTACGATTTGCCAACCTGTTATGCAGGAATGATATCAACAGCCGATACCAAGGAACAAATGTAGACTAGAGGAAATTAAATGAGTACAAAAATCATTTAGTAACATCACACAATTATCAACTAAAACATTATTTATTATGCCTACCAAACATGCAAAAGCACAGTGGAATGGTGATCTCAAAAATGGAAGCGGAACGATGGAATTGGGCAGCGGTTTTTTTGAAGGGGACTATACCTTTGCTTCCCGGTTCGAAGATGGAACGGGAACCAACCCGGAAGAGCTGATAGGTGCTGCTCACGCAGGATGCTTTTCTATGGCTCTTTCAAATGAATTAGCAGAAGCAGGCTATGATCCAAAATCAGTAAAAACAAAGGCCGAAGTAACACTTGACGGCTCGAAGGGAGAAATAACAAGCATCAAGCTAATTACAAAAGCAGACGTCCCTGATATTGATAAGGATGTCTTCCTGGAAATTGCGGAGGGAGCCAAGGAGGGGTGCCCTGTTTCAAAGGCATTGGCAGGCCCTGCGATAACGCTCGAAGCGACGTTAAATTAATTGTATTTTATATTGTGTTTAACCTTATATTTAAGGTTGAAATAAAGTTAAATAAAAATTACATCTAATCTATTATGAGATATCTAATCTATTTACTGCCCCTTATGTTTTTTATTACTGCATGTGGTGGCGGATCAAGTGAGCAAGAGCAGCAAGCTGAAAGTACAGCCACGGAAGCACAAAGCAGTGCGGATCAGTCCAGTGATGTTCGCACTATTGAGATTACAGGTGTTGACCAGATGAAATTCGTAGTGGAAGGAGAAGCCGAAGGCATCACGATCGGAGATCCGGTTGCTGGTGGTATGCCTCTGCTCGAAACAATTACGGCATCACCCGGAGAAGAAATTCGGATCGTACTTACAACCGAAAGCGACCTGCCGGCTTCGGCCATGGCCCACAATTTTGTACTGATGACCATGGAAGCTGATGTACAGGCTTTTGTCAACGCGGCTTCCAAAGCCAGGGACAATGAGTATATCCCTTCTGATATGAGTGATCAGATTATAGCTCATACCGACTTGGCAGCAGGAGGTGAGACGGTAGAAGTGACCTTTACGGCCCCCGAGGAGACAGGCGAATATGAGTTCATCTGCTCGTTTCCGGGACACTATGCCGCCGGCATGAAGGGCATCCTGAAGGTTGAATAAGATTTACACATTTATTTGTTAAACGAAAAGGCGACTGAATATACAGTCGCCTTTTTTATGTACTGCCAATATTCAGAGCTATACCTTGACTCGCTTATATGTATTACCTTTCTGTATTTATTCATCTGCTGTCTGCGTTTTTTTGGATTGGGGGAATGCTCTTCACGGCGGGTGTGCTGGTACCGGCCACGCGCGATAAATTATTGAGAAACAAAAAGGGAGCCTTTTTTGCCCTTGTGGGAGAAAAGTTCAGCCGTATCTCCTGGGTGTTGTTTATTGTTCTCATAATCACGGGGGTCACGAATCTGATCACAAGAGGATATGCTGCTGATCAGCTTCTCAGAGGGTCTTTCTGGACCGAAGTATTCGGGGGCAACCTCTTTATAAAACTACATCTTTTTGCCCTGGTCTTAATCGTAAGCGGGGTCCATGACTTTTATGCAGGTCCCAAAGCCGTGACCCTGCTGGATACAGAGCCCGACAGTCCAAGGACGGATAAAATGCGGAAAATGTCGAGTTGGCTGGGACGCCTGAACTTGCTGCTGGGTTTGGGGATTCTCTACTATGCCATGCGACTGCTGAGAGGATGAGAAACTGCAAGCTGAGCGTTATTTATTATAGCTGACAGCCCGCTGCCAATGCAGGGCTATAAACAGGATGACGGCCAGCACTTCAAGCAAGCGGCCCAGGACAATGGCTGTTGAAGGCAAAATGTTCATAAAGGAGAATACATTTACTAAGATGCCCGCATTGAATATGATCACCATGATCCTGGCCGTCGTGGGATTTCCCCTGGCTGTCCCCTTGAGGTAGCGGGGCAGAATCCAGTAGGCGGTGCCCATGGTCAGCTGGATGATCCAGCCGAAAATACTCATTTCGATATGAATGGGCAGCAGCGACCATACCGAGGAGTAGGACGGATAGGCCTTGCTGATAAGTATGGCGGCCCCGATTATGAAACCGGCAAGCAGGTAGACGAGCGAGGCTCGGATCATCCATCGGCTGACTGTGGGCATGCGATTGGAAAGTTTTCAGTTCAAAATAGTTGTTTCAATTTGTACGTTCCCGGTTTGGTTTCTGCCTGTCGGCTTTCCTGCGTTTTCGCTTCTTTTTACGCTGTTCCCGCCGCTGCTGCTTCGATTGTATGCGGGGCCAGAGTTCTACGGTGTAGGTAACAGCAGCTGCAGCCTGGCTGCATGCCGAAAGAATGATGAGCAGATTCCAGACGGGGCTCTCCGAGAGGTAGTTCAGGGGTTCTGCCACGACGCGGAGCAGTAATCCGGTATTTAACAGGATGTAGGTAAACCAGCCCCATTTTTGGACCCAGAACCCCTCGCTGCGGTTTCGGCCCGGAAACATCCACATGGACACGCCGAAGATGATCTGTGTTATCCACCCTACCATCAGAAGATGCCAGAAGAGGGGCTCCATACCGGGCAGGGGCAGCCATTGAAAAGCCATAAAGAGCCCCAGAAGCAGGGACAACATAAAACAGACAAGACCGGTTTTGACAAATGCCCGTGCTAATCTTGGCATGGTAATATGAAATCTTTGGGTTCGTCGCGGTCACATTTTTTACAGTTCAGCTTTTGGCCCAGCCTGCTTTCGCGTCCTCCAGCCGTGGTGACCCAGGGACGGAGTGTCCAAGGCGGGTTATGGCGTACATGCTGTTGATGGCCGCACCGCAGTTCTGCAACCCAGCAATCTTCCTCATCTTTGTGATAACCAATAATCGGTTGTTTCATTTGGATTGTTTGCTGTCTTGCCGGGCTGAGGAGATGGGGGTCCGGAAGGCCGTATGACAATCAACGCATCCACGCTGCACAATGGCATAATGCTGCAGGACCTTCTGCATGTTTTCTTGGATGGCGGCGATTCTCATGGAGTCGGCGTGGTGGTGGACAATCATGTCATACTCAACAAATTGTTTCATCTCGTCTCCCAGGGTTGACTTTACCAGCTGTTTGTCTTCCGGTGTCATGGTCGGATGATTGGAAATATTTCCACCAGCCTCTTTAATCATGTCGTAATTTTCAGTGTAGAGGCCCCGGTCAGCCTGCTGCATATCGGTCAACAGCTGCTGCATCATGGGCACCAGGGGCATGGTTTCTGGTTGGGAGTTCGCTTTTTGGGTTGAATGACTCCATCCGAGGAGAAAGAGTGCCGATGCACCGAGCATCGTGGCAAGAACAAGTAAATGTCGCATCATGATGGGTTTTCTTTTAATGTTTTCTCCAGATCGATCTGTTGGATGGCACTGATGGCAGCTTCCATAGCCCCTTCGCTGCAGAGACCGCTCATTGAGGCATTGTTGAAACCTTCGCGGGCGGCTTTGATGCAGGCCGAGCGAATTTTCCGGGCTGTTTCCAGATCTGACGGTTTAACAGGGTTCTCGTTATTCATGGCTGTTTTTCATTAGTATGGTTGAATTTGCCTTCCATCTCCATGCGAATGGAAAATGAAGAGGCTATCTTGCGGGCCATTTCCTTGGCATAATCGGCCCGCTCTCCGCTGAAATGCTGGTCGACGGTGTCTTCAAACAGTTCAAGCCAGCGTCCAAAATCCTCTTGTTCAAGGGGCAGGGGGAGGTGCTGACGAAAAGGCCGCCCCTTGTAACGCCGGGTTTGAAACAGGAGATTGGACCAGAAATCTACCATCCTGGGAAGGTGATGATCCCAGTCTACCCCGGCTACGTCGTTGAAGATATAACCCAGGCGTTCATCCTGTTCAACGTTATTGTAGAAATTGTGTACCAGCGTCTTTACATCGTTGTCATCTCGAATGTCATGCATCATAATGAGGGTTAGGGTTCTTTTCGATTTGGATAATTTTAATCCACTGTGCCGTTACAGCCAGGGCAGGCAGAAGCGCTGTCGCCGCAGCAGCATAGAAAACCCAGGGGCCGCTCCATCTGACAGGCCAAAATGAAGTGAGCGGCAGCAGGCTGAGCAGCATGAGCAGAACAGTGACCGCGATACCAGAGAAATACCTGCCCGGAATACTGGCTTTAACGGAAAGCCAGCCCGTCATGGTCAATGTGAATGCCCCCAGCAGTAAAACATGCAGGTAAAAAATCCGGAGTGCGTGATCGGAAAACAGGAATGAGGATGGAATAAAGGATGCACCCATCTGCATGAGGGCTTTGAGTGCCAGCAGTGCAACCGGCCAGACCCAGGGACTTTTTTTCCACGGGCTACTGGATATAATAACATACAGCGCCTGGAATAGTCCGAAGGCTGCTAATAAACCACCCAGGCGTGCTGTCCAAAGCAGGGTTGGCGACAACAGGGATTCTGATATGCCATAGGGAAAAGTGAGCGGAGCCCCGATGGCTATGCATCCCAGCGAAACATGGTGTGATATTGGCCAGTTCTTCTGGCCGATTGAAAATTTTGCCACCAGGATAGCGAGCAGCGCCAGCACGATCCAGCCCTCCGTGAATGCCGCCAGGAAGAAATGGGTCATTCCCTTCATGAGCAGGTGATTATTTGGTGCCAGGGCCTGAACTACAGCAACACTCCACGCGCCGAGGGAACTGATCAGCAACAGGATTTGCGCACTGTCAAACCAGGATTGACAGGGTTCCCCATCAAGCAAGGAGCGCCTTTTCAAGTAGCCTCCCATGAAAATATACCAGCAGATCATCACCATTCCGGACAATATGACCGATAAAGGCAGGGAAAGCGTTCCGATGGCTACCGGGCGATAGCCGAAAATTAGAAAAAAAGGATAGGAGGCCATACCAAAAAACAGCGTTCCGAACAGGGCATATTTCATCCATGGCGTGCCCCTTTCCTGCCGGCCTGAAACACTCATAATCTGGCTGCGCATGATATAAAGAGGGAGGGGAACGGCCCACCCAAAGAACATCAGGTGGGAGTGGGCATGGCGGATATTTCCGAGCGAAAGCCCCCATTCGGGCAGCCAGCCGATGAGTCCCAGCCGGTAAACAAGGCCGGTGAGCGCTGCGAGGATAAAAGAAACCACCGACACCTGCCATAACCAGCGCTCCTCCTTCAACCCGTTGTATTTTACTTGCATCCGGTACAACCTCAGTCCTCGAAACTTTTAAAAAATGGAATCCGGTATATTCTCAACCTATTTAAGAGTGCTATGTCTTAATATAATGATAATTTATGCCCCGCCAAAGGTATGGGTTAAAATTAGGTGAACCGAAGGCCTTGACGGGTCATTTCCGGCAGAATATGACCAACAGACAAGCGTTGACAAGCATTCAGTGGAATAGTAGTCAATGGATATTGTCGTGATGAAACGAACTCTTCAGCTATTAATGTCTCTTTTGATACTGTTTTTTGCGGCCTGTGATACGAATTCAGGCAATGGTGAGATAGAGCCACACTACTTTGAATTTGCCCACGAGGACGGGAAAACCAGTTACCGTTTTGTTGCTAAAACGTCGGATCCCGGGGTGATTGACAAGGTCGAGAAGCAGCTGCAGCTCCCTTTCGAACAGCGCAACCTGCATATCAATGGTGATATTGAAAGAGGGAACGGCGGCTATAATGAAGGCTGGAGCTGGAAGTTTACGCCGGGCCACTGGGATATGGTTGAGATGTCTGTGGAAGTGTGCGACGGCCGTCCGCAGATGGTGGAGGATGACCTCGACTACTGGGTCGACCAGGTCGGTTATTTTTGTCCCTGGTCTGCCCGGGTGCTCCGGGAAGTGAATCGCTGATGACGGATAAGCGGCAATTGGGCTAGGATTTCTTGCTTTTTTTAAAGCGGGACTGGAAAAAACGGAGATATTCGGGTTCATAGTCAAATGAAAGTCCCGAGATATGGTCTCTGTTGTCATAGACGGCTTCAACCGACTCCGCTACCACATCCATGTGGGCCTGGGTATAGACCCTGCGGGGGATGGTCAGCCGTACAAGTTCAAGCTCGGGATAATGATGCTCTCCCGTTTCAGGATTGCGTCCCGCGGAAACAATCCCTCGCTCCATACTTCGTACGCCGGAGTCCACGTAAAGGGCCGCTGCCAGTGACTGGGCGGGCAGCTGGTCCTGGCTGAGATGGGGCAGTATCTTTTTGGCATTGAGGAAGACTCCGTGACTGCCTATGGGATGCACCACCGGGACTCCCATGTCAATCAGTTGATTCCCCAGGTATTGTACCTGTCCGACCCGCGCGTGAATATGATCTTCATCCACGGACTCCCTTATGCCGATTGCCAGCGCCTCCATATCCCGCCCGGCCATGCCGCCGTAGGTATGCAGCCCTTCATAGATTACCACCATGTTCTGGGCCTCTCTGAAAAGCTCCTCATCGTTCAGGGCCAGGAAACCGCCGATATTAACCAGCGCATCCTTTTTGGCGCTCATGGTGGCCCCATCCGTGAGGGAACAGATTTCATGGACAATGTCCCTGACAGGCGTATTCTCATATCCTTTTTCCCGCTGTTTAATAAAATAGGCATTTTCTGCCACCCGGGTCATGTCATGGATGATGGGTATGCCATACCTGCGGGTAAGCCGGCGCACTTTTTTTAAATTGGCCATGGAAATGGGTTGTCCGCCGGCCATATTCACGGATGTGGCAATGGCAATATAGGGAATCTTATCCGCCCCCTTTCGCTTGATGAGATCTTCCAGCTTGTTGAGATCCACATTGGCTTTGAAGGGGTGCTCACTTTCCGGATCATGCGCTTCGTCGACGATGACATCAACAAAGGTGCCGCCGGCCAGCTCCTGGTGAAGCTTGGTCGTCGTGAAATACATGTTCCCCGGGACGAAGTCCCCTTCTTCAATCAGCAGCTGCGAGATGATATGTTCAGCCCCGCGCCCCTGGTGCGTAGGGACCAGAAAAGTGTAACCGTAATACTTTTTAACGGCTTCTGCAAGATGGTAGAAATTTTCGCTTCCGGCATAGGCCTCATCGCCCATCATGATGCCGGCCCACTGACGGTCGCTCATGGCCGAGGTACCGCTGTCGGTCAGCAAATCAATATAGACGTCCCGCGAACGAAGCAGAAAAGTATTATAGCCGGCTTCTGCGATGGCTTCTTCCCGTTCTTCGCGGCTGATCATCCTAACCGGCTCCACCATTTTGATTTTGTAGGGTTCTGCCCAGGATCGTGTTCGCTTGGATGATGACATAACCACGAGATTTTATTTCATGTTACAGTATGTGGTAACATTGTCAACCGTTTGGTTAGAATCAAGAGGATGTTACCAGGCATTGGGTTTCAAGCTGTTCAAGCAAGCGATTAAGACGCTTCTGCTGCTCCCGTACGGTGGGAGGAATGGAAGCAAGATTTTCATCCCGGTAAGGATCTGTCTGGGCAATATCAAGGCAGTAAGCCATCCCCTTTTCCAGGTTGTTCTTGAATTTTTTCAGTTTCCTGAGGGTACCCTTGCTGCCGTCACTTTGTGCTACAAGATCTTCAAAGTAATCAACATAGAGTACGATTTCCTTGGCAAACATATGGGGGCGTTCGGCAGGCACAAGCGAAGGACATCGTCCGTAAATATGGTCCACCATCTCCCGAAGCGAGTATTCGCCATCGAAAAAGGCAATATTGGGCCCCGGACAGATGGCCTGGGGGGCACGATGTTCGGCCAGGATACCCAGGTCGATGAGGGCCCCGTTGCCCAGGTGGTCGCACAGGCAGGCTTTCCCAAGAACTTTTTCGCGTTCCTTCTCTTTCTGTTCTTCTGCCATTTCGCTCTGGGCGATTTGGTCCAGCTTCAGCAGCTGGTATTGATTGGAAGCCGTACAGATGGGCTGCTCCGTAAATTCGGTATTCGCTTCCAGGAATCCCTTCGGACAGGGCGACCCGGGCTTGTCTTTTGCAATTCGTTTCTTGTGCCACTGTTCTGATCCGGTATTTCGTACATTGTTGAACGGTACGCCCAGAGGTGACACACCACTAAGGTATAGGTCCTTTTCCCTGGCATTTTCAAGGAGTCTTCTCGTCGGCTGGTCTACCGTTGTAGCCTCGGGGACCAGCAGAAATGGGCTGCCCCAGCCTGTGGCATCCATGTCAAAATCCTGGAGCAGGCGGTGGGCTTCACCGCTTACACCAATACCCCCCTGCACCGTAAGCCGTGGTTCTTGAATATCCCAGTCGGCAGAAAACCCATTGCGCTCCTTGTCGTAGTATTTGTCAATCAGCGGCTGGACCGCGGTAGATAACTGATCCCTATTTTCGCGAAATTCCTTTAAGAGGCTCGGTAACAGGAATCCATCGGAGGCGAAGGCATGCCCTCCGCAATTCAATCCCGATTCGATACGGTATTCAAAAACTTCCAATCCTTTTTTTGCCAGGTACTTGCCCTGGATCAGCGCCGATCGGAAGTCACTTACTTTCAGGATGATTTTCTTCTTAATGTCCCCCCTGGTATCCCGGTAAAAATCCTTGAATTCAGTCAGATAATTGTAGAGCCGGGGGTTAAAGCCGGCAGAAAGAATCAGACTGGAGGAAAGGGAGCTTTTTGCATAGCCTCGCAGCGCCGCACTGGCATCACTGAATTCCTGGCTCATCGGCATGCCGCCTTTGGTATAGTTGATCTTATCCACCTTGGCCATGATATTTATATCAATGGAGCCGGGCTGCATCAGCCGCGACAGCTCCGACGACAGGCGATCGCGAAGGCTGCCCTTGTCAGTATGCATCAGCTGATTGTATTTCTTCTTGAGCTCATGACTATCGGGCAGGAGTTCGAAATATTTGGTCTTGTCATTTTTCTCAAAGAACGGCTGGTTTCTGATGCGTTCAAACTTGTTCTGGACAATCTTTTGAACTGTATCCAGGTAGGCGGTGATACGCCGGGCCCGCCCGTCCTCGGCATTGCGCGCAATATTCTTGTAGGGGAAATCAAATTTCCGGCAGTAGTGCTTGCGGATCCGTTCTACCAGGAGATCGTCGACCACGGAAATGACCGAATTAATGCCATAGGGCCCCACCCGGATCGGTGAGTCGATAGAATGGCCGGTCCCCATGACGGGAATGGAAAAATCGTGGAGAAAGTTTAGCATAAGGCATGAAGTTAGTTGAAATATAATACAGCGGCCGGGAATGAATTCCCGGCGCTGAATGAATTAGTGCAGTGTTCGTTCCAGTTCCAAAGCTTTTGGAAAGAGGATGTTATTTTCGAGATGCACATGCTTGTGCAGGTCTTTTTCAAAACCGGCAAGGTTTTCGAACAGGACCCGGTAGGTGGCACAGGCATCCTCGGGGGGCGTGAAGTTATTGCTGAGGCGACGGATTTTCGCCATGGAAGCTCCGGCTTCGTCATGTTCTTCCTCCATCATCGAGATGGGATCAGCCGCCATTCCGAAGTTGTCTATATCGGCTTTTGTGCCTTTTTCCTTGGCTTCCAACAGCTTGTTAATGTAGGGAAAAAGAATACGCTCCTCTTTCTCAAGGTGATTCAGAATTTCGGAATGCATGATTGAAAATTCCTGGTTGATCTGCAGCAGCTCAGGGTGACGCTGTCCATGTACCTTGGCCACTTTATGGGCATAAGCCGCTATCTCGGGTAGTTTGTTCCTCGTAAATTTATGGTGGTTATTGACAATATAATCGATCAGAAAATCCAGGGACCATTGATTGTAATTGTGCTGTTCGACACCATTTTTCTTCAGTCCCTGCAGTGCTTTTTTTACGTCCAGCGGGTCAATGTTTTTGTCGACGGCGGCTTCTTCAATGGTTTTATTTCCCCCGCAGCAGAAATCGAGGCCAAAGTTTCGGAAGACCTGAGCCGCGCGGTAGTCATTGGCTACAATTTGTCCAACAGTTTGTGTTTGCAAAGTTTCCATAGTGTAGATTGTGTGGTTTTCGGTTATTGAAAATGGTTATTTATTAATTAAGACTATTTTGTCTTAATATACGGTCAATTTTGCTGAGTGTATAGTCTTTTTTTGGAGATGGTGATAGTAAAAAAGCCAGCCGATCCAAAAGAGTACGGCTCCTGCCTGGTGCATGACCCCCAGGACCAGCGGTACATGCCAGAGAACGGTCGCAATGCCCAGCAGGTATTGAAGGACCAGCAAAATGAGCAGCAGGTCGGCCTTGCGCTTGAGGGATGGGATCAGGGATTCAAAGGATCGCGTTCGCCACCAAAGTACAATAACCAGCAGGCTCAGGAGGGTTCCCAGCAGGCGGTGTGTAAATTGCACCATTCCCGGATTTTCCAGGAAATTGATGACCGCCGGTTGCAATGCCCAGGCATTCAGGGGCAGCCACTGGCCATTCATAAGTGGAAAAGTGTTGTAAATATAGCCTGCGTCAAGCCCGGCTGTGAAGCCGCCCCAGACGATCTGGAGGAAAAAGGCCACTCCAACAAGAAGAGCCCAGTTTTTCAGCACTCCTGCGGTTTCTGGTCTTTGCTGTAAGGCCCCTTCCCTGTTCAGGTCGAGGGCATACCAGGCACAAAGGGATATGAGGACGATGGCCAGTAACAGGTGCACAGCCAATCGGTAATGACTAACATAGGGAACATCGACAAGTCCGCTTTTGACCATAATCCAGCCCATGATTCCCTGCAGGGCTCCCATGCCGAACAGAACAGCGGCGCGGCGGAGCATGCGCCGGCTAAAATAGCCTTTCAGCCAGAAGAAAAGAAAAGGGAGCAGAAATACGAGGCCAATTACTCGTCCCAGAAGGCGGTGAAGATACTCCCAGAAAAAAATCGCTTTGAATTCTGTGAGCGACATCCCGGCATTAAGCTGCTGGTACTGTGGAAATTGCCGGTATTGTTCAAAGGTAGCCAGCCATTCAGACTCATTCATCGGGGGGAAGGCTCCCATGACAAGGCTCCAGTCAGACATCGAAAGCCCCGAGTCTGTAAGCCTGGTGATCCCCCCTATGATGAGTATCATAAAAATAAGCGCAACTCCTGTCCACAGCCAAACGGCAACGTATCGGTCTGTTTGATTGTTCGGTGGTTGCATTAATAATTATTAAAATTATAGTTGATCAATGATTGTTAGTGACGTCCGACCGCACTAAGACGCGCCTGCGCCGCGGCGAGCCGTGCTACCGGCACGCGGTAAGGGGAACAGGAAACGTAGTTAAGGCCCAGGTTATAGCAGAAGCGGACACTGACGGGATCCCCCCCGTGTTCTCCGCAAATGCCCACCTTCAGGTTTCTTTTGACGCTGTGTGCTTTTTCTGTGGCCATTCTGACCAGTGATCCGACCCCCTCCTCATCAAGCACCTGGAAAGGGTCATTCTCGAGTATACCTTCCTGGAGATAAGATTCCAGGAACTTGCCGGCATCATCGCGGCTGTATCCGAAAGTCATCTGGGTCAGGTCGTTGGTGCCAAAAGAGAAAAACTCTGCCTCCTCGGCAATTTTATCAGCGACAAGAGCGGCCCTGGGCACTTCAATCATGGTTCCCACTTTATAGTCCACGGTCTCCTGCTCCTCCTCGAAAACCTGAAGGGCAACGTGATCGATGACCTCATGTTGATGAATGAACTCCTCGGAGGTTCCTACCAGGGGGATCATGAGTTCCGGTTCCACATGCCTTCCTTCCTTTTTAAGCTTGATGGCCGCCTGCAGTATGGCCCGGGTTTGCATTTCGGTAATTTCGGGATAGGTGATACCGAGTCGGCAGCCACGGTGGCCGAGCATGGGGTTAAATTCCCTGAGCATTCTGATTTTTTGTCTGAGCTCCTGGACAGCTATGTCCAGCTCGCGGGCGAGGGCTTTGATTTCCGGCTCTTCATCCGGCAGGAATTCGTGCAGGGGCGGGTCAAGCAGCCGCACGGTTACGGGCAGTCCTTCCATGGCGCCGAATATTTCGATAAAATCCTCCCGCTGGTATGGCAGCAGGCCCTGGAGCGCTTTTTTGCGTTCCTCGCTGCTTTCCGAGAGGATCATGCGGCGCATTTCCTTGATCCGTTCCTCGCCAAAAAACATGTGTTCGGTCCGGGCCAGCCCGATGCCCTCCGCACCGAATTCCCGCGCCTTGGTTGCATCCTCGGGGGTATCGGCATTTGTCCGCACCTCCATGTCTCGGATGTCGTCCACCCAGCTCATAAACGTATGATAATTGTCACTGAAGGAGGGCTCTTCAACCGGTTTTCTCCCCTTGATGACGATGCCCCTGGCGCCGTCAATGGAAATCCAGTCGCCTTCCCTGATTACAGTACTGCCATTTTTGAAAAGCTGTTTCTGGTAGTTGATCACAATATCATCGCAGCCGGCTACACAGGGCTTGCCCCAGCCCCGGGCCACTACGGCTGCATGGCTGGTCATGCCGCCCCGAGAGGTTAAAATCCCCTCTGCGGCCGACATGCCGCCTACATCTTCGGGACTGGTTTCAATGCGAACCAAAATAACCGGCTCTCCTTTTTTGTGTTCCTGCTCCGCCTTCTCGGAGCTGAAGACAACCTTGCCCACGGCGGCCCCGGGGGAGGCGGGCAGGCCGTGTCCGATGATGGAATCGTTATCAATGTCGGACTGGCTCAGCTGGGGATGAAGGAGCTGATCGAGGTGCCGGGGTTCCACCAGATTCAACACCGCTCCCTTCCTGGATATCAGTCCCTCTTCGACCATGTCGGTTGCTATTTTAAGCGCAGCAGTTCCCGTTCGCTTGCCGTTGCGGGTTTGAAGGATATAGAGGGTGCCCTGCTGGATGGTAAACTCAATATCCTGCATATCCTGGTAATGCTGCTCCAGCTTTTCAGTCACCTCCAGCAGTTCTTCATAGCTTTGCGACATATCCGCCTGGAGTTCGTTGATGTTGCGGGGCGTGCGTATGCCGGCCACAACGTCTTCGCCCTGGGCATTGACCAGGAACTCGCCGTAGAGTTCTTTGGTACCGTCGGCGGGATTTCGTGTGAAACAGACTCCGGTGGCGCAATCTTGTCCCATATTGCCGTAGACCATTGCCTGTACGTTTACGGCCGTTCCAAGGAGCCCGGTAATGCGGTTGATCTTGCGATAGGTCTGTGCCCTTTTGCTGCTCCAGGATCCAAAAACAGCATCAATCGCCAGGTGAAGCTGTTTATTGGGATCCTGCGGGAAATGATCGCCGGTATTTTCGCGGTACACGGTCTGATAACGATCTACCAGCTCTTTCAGCTCCTCAACACCCAGTTCCGTATCGAGATCGGCCCCGTGTTCGTCCTTGAGTTTTTGCAGGACCTCTTCAAATTCTTCGTGGTTGATTCCCATAACCACATTGCCAAACATATCGATGAAGCGGCGGTAGCAGTCGTAGGCAAAACGTTCGTTATTCGTTTTTTGGGCTAATCCCTGAACCGACTGATCATTAAGTCCGAGGTTAAGTACCGTATCCATCATGCCGGGCATGGAAATAGCCGCCCCCGATCGTACCGAGACCAGCAGGGGATCAGAGGCATCGCCGAAGGAAAGGTCCATCAAACCTTCCACATGACGCACGCTTTCCTGGACTTGTTCCTCCAATCCGACGGGCCATTCGCCGTTGTAGGTATTGTAATAATCGCAGATCTCAGCTGAAAGGGTAAATCCCGGGGGGATGGGCAAATCAATGGCGCTCATTTCAGCCAGGTTGGCCCCTTTGCCGCCCAGTAAATTTTTCATGGATTTGTCTCCTTCCGCTTTGCCGCCGCCAAAGGTGTAAACGTATTTTTTTGGTTTCATAAGAGGCTCCCTCACACAGTTTTTGAGAATTGTTGTTTGGTACTGGAAGTATTCAGGTATTGATCGAAGCACATGGCAATATTCCGCAGGAAAAGCCGCCCCTTTTCGGTGATTTGAAGTCGGTCAGCTGATTCCATGATTAAACCATCCTCTTCGAAGGTTAACAGTTGTGCCCGTTCAGAGGCGAAGTAATCCTGAAAATCTATAGTCCACTTTTTGGACATCCGGTTATAATCAATACCCATCCGGCACATGATATTCATTATAACATCTTTGCGAATAAGATCCTCCCTTTTCAGGGCCAATGTTTTAAAAATGGGGGAATCACCCGCATCAAGGTACCGGTAGTAGTCGCCGAGCTCTTTGGTATTCTGCCAGTAGTAGCGGCCTACATTTGAAATGCCGGACATGCCGAAGGCATAAAGATCGGCTCCGGAATGGGTACTGTATCCCTGGAAGTTTCGCTGAAGCGTGTTTTCATCCATCGCCCGGCTGAGTTCTTCGTCTTCTCTTGAAAAGTGGTCCATGCCGATGAAACGGTAGCCCCTTTCGGTCAGGTAAGAAATGGACTGTTGCAGCATGCCCAGCTTTTGGTCGGTAGAAGGCATTTCTTCTTCCTTCAGCAGCTTCTGGGCCGGCATGACACTGGGAATATGGGCGTAACTGTACACGGCCAGCCTGTCAGGTTGAAGCTGAAGTACGTCGTCCATGGTTTGCTTGAATGTGTGAAGTGTTTGCCGGGGCAAGCCGTAAATGAGATCAAAGTTGACAGAGTTGATGCCGGCTTCGTCCAGCCAGTGGGCTACCTGACGCGTCTGTTCAAACGGCTGGATCCGGTGAATGGCCTCCTGCACCTCGGGATTGGTATCCTGGACGCCCAGGGAAGCCCGGTTGCATCCAATTTCACTGAGTGCGGTGATATGGTCCCGGGTACAGCGGCGCGGGTCGATCTCCACCCCGAATTCTGTTGAGGGGGTGAGTCGAAACCGGCTGGCAATGGCTGCACCCAGCCGGCGAAGCTGCCGGGGTTTCAGAAAGGTGGGGGTACCGCCGCCGAAATGAATTTGGGTTACCGGTGAATCCGGGTACAGCATATCAGCAATGAGATCCATTTCCTTTTCCAGATAATCGAGGTATGCATCGCCCCGGTCCTGGTCTTTGGTTATTATTTTGGTACAGCCGCAGTACCAACACAGTGAAAAACAGAACGGGATATGAAAATAAAGGGATACCGGACGGGGCCGTTGATTGCGATCCCGCAGGTACCGGTGCAGGGCTTCGACCTCTCCGTCATCCGCTTCGCCAAATTGCACCGCCGTTGGATAGGAGGTATAGCGCGGGCCCTGGATGTTGTATTTTTTTATGAGGTTTAAGTCAATATTATCCATAACACAAAGAAGTTAGATGGGTCGCATAACAAAAGTGCGATCCCGTCATTATAAACGCTGCATCATGCCGGGTTGGCTTCACCGATTGATGATGCATTTCTTAGAAATCCTTTTTCTTGAAAAGCTGAACGCTTCGCCACAGGGGCAGCCCCAGCCATATCATCAGGCAGCCTGCCGCTACGCTCATGCCGAGCATGCTTCCGAAGAAGCGGCTAAATACGGCTCCGGTATATCCCATGAGGGCCGAAACATCAAAATTGAGCAATACCGTTATACGGGCCAGATCGATTGGGTTGATCAAGGCGAGAGCAAGCATGGGTTTTTCAATAGGGTAATCGCCAAAGGTGACGATGGTCAGCAGGACAAGCCCGTCGTAGAGTATAGCCAGGAAAAGCCAGCTGACAAGGGCAAATCCAAGGCCTTTGATACGGTCATTGAAGAATGCAAGTGCGAGCCAGAAACCAAGCCCGGTAAACAGCAGGGTTAAAACATTGCCGAGTACCAGTACCAGGAGAACGGACACTATCGGAGAAGTGGCTATGATGCCGCTGTAGAGCATGGGAAGTCCAACACCCAGGCTGAATGCCAGGGCCAGGGGCATGGCTACGCCGCCGAACAGTCCCCAGAACAGGGTCCTGCGGTTGAGGGGCTGCGCCAGCAGCAGTTCCGTAAATTCGCGCGATTGATACAGATACAAAGCCCCGTAAATCATGCCAACCAGCGGGATCAAAAGCAACATCACATTAGCAATACTGAGCATTGCTTTGGGGCCCGTGCCTCCAAAGCGGATCATGGCATCAGCAACTAACAGGTAGATGAGCCCGTAACCAATAATCCACTTTCCACGAAAGAGGTCCTTCCATTGGTATTTTAAAATGGTCAGTGTTTTCATGCCGTTACCTCTTCCATCATTTTAGCTACAGCTTCTTCGAGTCGTTGCTCTTTCTGTTTTTCGATAAGTTCTTTCATGGGGCCGTGATATCTGATCCTGCCTTCCACGATAAAGATCAGGTAATCAGCCAACTCCTCAATTTCGCTCATGATATGCGAAGTGAGAAGAATCGTTTTTCCTGCTTCCTTTTCTCTATGGACCAGTTTTTTGAATTGAACGCTCGCCCTGGGGTCCAGGCCTGCCGTTGGCTCATCGAAAATCAAAATCCGGGGATCAAACATCATAGCCAGCACAGCTCCCACTTTCTGACGGGTCCCACCAGAGAGTGTACGCATTCTTTTGTCCAGCTCGGGTTCCAGGTCGAAATATTCGATGAGTTTTGCTTTGTTGTCAGTCGGATTTCCGCGGACCTCACTGATAAATTCAAAGAGCTCATTGACAGACATGTTTTCTGGATATCGGGCAGTTTGTGGCATATAGCCAATATTTTGCCTGTACTGCCACTGTCCCTGTACCGATTCACCGTCAATATAAATAGCCCCTTCCGTTGGCTTAACCAGTCCGAGCAGCGCTTTGATGGTGGTGGTTTTTCCAGATCCGTTGGGCCCCACAATGCCGGTGGCCCGGCCGGAAGGGAGTTCAAGATGTATATTATCAAGTACGGTACGGGGACCAAAATCTTTCCTCAATCCTTTTATGGTAATCATAGTATTTTGGTCATTTTGGGTTGGGAGTCAATAAGGGTTTCCGGGGTAAGCACCGGCATAAATTTTTCCGCCGCATCCAGTATGTCGATAAGCAAACTTCGCAGCAGAAGCAGTGACGGCGGATGTTTTTCCACGATAATGGAGAAAAGCCGGACAGGCCGGTGAGGCACATCGCCTATGCCGTCTTTGTCGAGGTCATATCCTTCATACTGACTCCAGTAGTTGTTATCAAAGGCGTTGTAATTTTGACGACTGTTGGTCGATATCTCAAAGGAGTTCGCAATGAAATTGTTTTCAGTGAAGCGGTTATCGGTGGAGTTGGCCATCAGTTTTATAGCCCATCCATTTTGTCGAAAGCTGTTCTTTTTGATGCTGTTTCGGCTTGTTGCCTCGATATACAGGCCGACGGAGTTATTGACAAATTCATTTCCCTCGATTTGGCTGCGGTTTATTTCTTTCAGTAGCATGCCGTAGGCCGAGGATCCCCAGTTGTCTTCAAATCGATTGTTGATGATTTCAACGTTCTGGGTATACATTACGGCGACGCCTCCTCCATTGTCACGGAAGGTGTTGCCCTCGTAGCGACAGTTGTCGGAATACATAAAGTGGATGCCATACCGGATATTGTGTTCACTGACGTTGCCGGAAATGGTAGCGCCTTCCACAAATTCAAAGTAGAGACCGTCGCGGTGCCCCTCCACATAGTTGCCTTGAATATCTATGTCTTTGGAGTACCAGAGATGAATGCCATTGCCGGAGGAAGTTTCGCGTCCTCCGGAGGCGGTTATATGGTTGTCTTTGATCAATGCATTGGATGATTTTGCCAGGTATATTCCAAAGAAATTATCTGTCAGTGTGACGTTCTCTATGACGGTGTTATTGGTGTTTTCAACCAGGATACCGGCATAATCTTCCATAAAGCTGGTGCTGGCATGTCGTACTTCTATATTTTTTACGGTCACATCATCAGCAGTGATGACAAGCACAAATCCTTTACGGTTTCCGTCAATTACGACCTGCCCCTCACCGATGATCGTCAGGGGCTTGTCTACCGTGATATCATATTCATCGTAGTGCCCTTCCTTGAGGACCAGCGTGTCGCCGGAACTGGCCAGGGCAATTCCTTCTTTGACCGAAGAAACCGGACCATTGGGTGCGACCGTTAGCTGCCGGGCCGAAACAAGCTGGACCTGTGACACCATCCATAGTATTAATGCTGCTATATTTAAAAACGCTCTCATATCCTCAATTCCTTTTTAGATGCCGACTCTGTTACAGTTGGATCCGGGATACCTCCTGCCAGGTCAGGAGGTTACCGGGCTTTTCTGACACATGATTTTCTGCTTCAGCTTTGGAGGGAAAGGCCAGCAGAGATTCTCCCATGGGACTTCTGACAACCTCGCTTTTTACAAATTGGGCCTCCCTGGCATTCAGCCATTGACCGGGTTGGTCGTAATTACTGACATAGAATAGGGCACCGGAAAGTTCTTCCTGGTTTTGCTGCCGGTAGGCCACCATGCATTCAATAGCGTCGAACTTGTAGGCTTTTCCCTTTTCAGTGACCAGCTGGGAAGCAAACTGATTATCCGTGATCATCATTTTGCAGTGAACACATTCATCACTGCCGTAATGAATTTCTGCCGGCTCCTGGCTACAAGCCACGAATAGCACGCTGGTGATGGTCAGCAGCAGGATGCGCATGGTTGATATTTTTTCCATAATGATTACCTCAATCCTTTTTTTGGGCATCCAATCCAATGATGCCTTTTGTTACTTTACTTCTTGGAACTGGTCCACCAGACCGTTGTGGCAATGGACATCGACACTAGTGCAATATAAAATCCTATGTGTGGCAGTGAAGTGGCATTAATGTTCAACAGCTGTTTACTGCCGATCAGTGGGGGCTGATAGGTCATACCAGGGACTTTAATAGGGGCATTGGGGTCCAGATTATGACCGTAGTCGTACCCCCAGAGATAGAAGTCGACCAGTCCCCCGATGGCGAAAAGTACAAACAGTCCCAGCCAGATCAATACCCAGGTGCGGTTGCCCCAAAGGGCAATTCCCAGGCCCGAAACGATCAGGAAGCCGAAAATATAGGGCATGATCTTTAGCTCCGGGATCGACTCTGGGGTGATCTCCTTCATGCCGATATAATGGTTCAGTCCGTTGATGTTTTGAAGGTGCTGGGGTTCCTTGCCTTCAATGTTATTGACAGAAATATTCATGCCCATGCCCTCGGGGTACTGCGGGGCCTCCATGCTGATACTCCATATGGGGAAGAAATACACCAGGATGAGTATCAGGGACGCAACGGCCATTGCTATTCGGTGGTTTGATTTCATGATTTCCTCTGTTGCAATTAGTTATTAACGTCAAAGAAGAAGGGAGATTTCACCCTCCCTTCCACGAGGATTGAGGTCGTGTGTCATTGACCTGTTCCGTAGGTGATTTCTGTACTTGAATTTGCGGGAGAAACGCGTATGTAGCCGGACATCTCCTGGTGGAGTGCCGAGCAGAAGTCGGTGCAGTAGAACGGAAAGACCCCTACTTTTTTGGGCTCCCATTTGAGGGTCAGCGTTTCGCCGGGCATGATCAGCAGTTCGGCATTGTTGGCTCCCTTGATGGCAAAGCCGTGTGGTACGTCCCAGTCCTGTTCCAGATTGGTAACATGGAAATAGACTTCGTCGCCTACCTTGATGCCTTCAATATTATCCGGGGTGAAGTGGCTTCGGATGGTCGTCATGTATACATGTACTTCATTGCCGTCGCGTTCCACCCGGGTCTGCTTTTCGCTGGTGGTAGCCCGCGGGTGACCGTTTTCGCTGAGATCGTAGTAGCGTTTCTGTTCCTTGATGACCTTGTCGGCGGTTATTCCCTGGGCATAGTGTGGTTCGCCCTCCGTGGGGAAGTCCAGCAGCAGCTTCATCTTGTCCCCGGAAATGTCAATCAGCTGTGCAGAGTGGAACATTTCGGGTCCGGTCGGCAGGTAGCGGTCTTTGGTAATCTTATTGAGCGCTACCAGGTATTTGCCGTCCGGGTTCTGGCTATCGCCGCCGGGAATCATCAGGTGACCGGGTGAGTAGTAGACATCGATGCGGTCGACTACTTCGGTTTTTTCAATGTCCCATTTTACGATTTCAGAGGAGATGAACGCCGTGGTATAGGCATATCCGTTTCCGTCAAACTCGGTGTGCAGCGGTCCCAGGCCCGGGTTTTGGACCTCGCCGTGCAGGATGGAGTCGTAATTGAGGACCGGAATGCCCATTACTTCGCCTTCAAAATTTTCGTTAGCTATGGCTTCCTCCATTTTGGCAAATGAGTGTACCGGAATGACCGTAGAGAGCTTGCCGCCGGCCACAATGTACTGCCCGGTGGGGTCTACATCGACTCCGTGGGGCGATTTGGGGGTAGGCAGAAAATAGACAAGGCCTTCCAGTTCACGAGGATCGAGTACGCGAACCTCCTCAATAAGCTCGCTTTTGGCGATGCCGCCCTCTTCATGGTCGATATAATTCCGATAGTGCTTGCCGGGAATTACCTTTCCTTCGCCTTCCCGCGCATATTCAGCGGCTTTCTCCCAGTTAATGGCAGCGATAAAGTCTTTGTCATTCTTGGAAGCGTTGATTTCCAGGAGTGTATTGGCCTGTTCGCTGTTGTAGCTGGTAAAGAATGACCAGCCGTCGGAGGGGCCTTTGCCGGCATGTGACAGGTCATAATTGAAACCCGGCATCATGATTTGGAAGTCGATGTTCATTTTTCCTTCCTCATTCACTTTGATAAAGGAGATGGTTCCCTTGAAGTTCTCCTTGTAGGTATCAATAGAGACATCCATGTTGCTCAGGTCCTCTTCATCCATGGGGATGCTGAAACGCGTCGCCGCCGACACATATTCGGTGTTGGGGGTTACAAAGGAGGATGCATGGTTACCGGCCGAGTTTGGAATTTCGATAATTTCCTGTGTTTTGAAATCGTCGAGGCCAATACGTGCAATACGTGGGGTATTGTTTTCATTGATAAACACCCACCGCCCATCGGTTTCTCCGTTTGTCTGTGATAGTTCCGGATGGTGGGCATCGCCCCAGGGTACAAAGCCATCGGTGGTCTGGAACATGGCTTTTGTTTCTTCACTGTAGCCATATCCGTTCACGGCCGCCTGGGAAAAAACCGGGATGGTAAACAGGTGTCGCCCTGATGGAAGCCCGTAAACGCCGAGCTGACCATTGTATCCGCCGGAAAAGAATCCGTAGAATTCATCGTGTTCGCCCGGTGCCACGTATACCTGTTGAGCCGCTTCTGCACTGGATCCGAGTTCGCCGTTTGACGAACATCCATACGACAGCAAGCCAAGCAAGGCAACGACAGGCAGTGACCAAAGCCAATGTTTTGTTGTTGTAGTCTTCATGGTATTCCTCTTTATGTATTTTTGATGTGATTTATTAGTCATTGTTATTCCGCCATGTCCGATGCGAGATAGGCCACGATGGCCCGCGCTTCTTCCCGGCTCAAATTTTGATTCGCCATGGGCGTCATATATTCCTGCAAAAGGGCCTGCCCGATTGGATGCTTATCAACCATCTCTTCCGGATTCAATATCATGTTCATGATGAATGCGGGGGTGCGCGTATCCGTTATTCCCCCCAGAGGAGGACCTACATAGCGGCTGTCCATTTTGTGGCAGGCCGAACATTTGGTTTCAAATAATTGGGCACCTTTTTCTGCCAGGGCGGGATCAATATCTTCGAGCTTAATGGGTTCTGTTACCGGTCCGATACCGTGTTCGAGTTGGAAGTCTGTCAGCTCAGTGCCGTTGGCGGAGTCTTCGGTTTCCGAGTTACTGCCAGATTCTTGTCCACCACAACCAACCATGGTTGCTAAACTTATAATAATGATGACGGGGAGCAGTTTGCTGATTTGGTTTTTCATTGATTTCAATCCTCAGTCTATTTGTTATCTGATAAGAGTGTTGTAATTCCTAGTATTGCGGTCAGTGATGACACCAGCGGCATGAGTGGTTGGGTTGTATTCTGTGCTGATCGCATAAATTCATAATTAAGAGTATTTTGTATGATTTATATTTATAAGTGAACAATTTACGTGCCAATTTTACAGTATTTGATTTAATATCGCGATTGCAGCCGATGAGCGGCGATAAAATGTTGATTCAAGTGATTTGTAAGTATCGCTCTTGATAAATCGTCAATGGGTATTGCAGTTCTGCAAGACATCGGTTCATCCGTTTTTGAACTTCTGCAAGGGTCTTGCAGAATTATTCCCAGGTAAATTTGCCATCGGCTGTAATCCTCAGGTTCATTTTCTTTCCTTTATTGGCCATCTGTGTCAGGCTTGTAGACTCGAGCATTTCCCGAATTTCATCCCGCGTGCTGGCCCACATATCATGGAGCGGGCAGGGCTTTTCAATTCCACAGCCCGGCAGGCCCAGCGCACATTCTGTTAATAGGTCCTCCCCGTCAATGGCAATGACAATATCCAGCAGTGTTATTTCCTCACCGGATTTGGAAAGACGTACGCCCCCCTTGGGGCCCTTCAGGGATTCCATCAGATCCACAGCCGTTAGTTGCTGAAGGATTTTAGTGAGAAAGTGAAAAGAGATATCCAGCTTTTCGCTCAGTTCCTTGATAGAGGTGTAGTTTCCATTCTGATTAGAAGCGAGCAGCAGAGTGGCCCGCAATCCATAAACACACGACTTTGATAATAACATGCGACAATCTATTTAAGAGTAATTTGTCTTAAATATATTCTAATTTTTGATTGCCGTCAAATAATTTTTGCCAGAATAGTGTGAAAAGATCTGCAGGGCGCTCATGAGCAAGTATGGTGTTTGGGCATTCAGTCGGAAAGCAACAGTTCCACTGTTTGGTTGTCGGTAATCAAAACGTCAATGAGTCCCCCATTTAAAGCCCCCCGTATAACATTGGCCTTTTGGGTTCCGCCTGCAATGCCTACGACGGTGTCGACCTGCTTCATTTCCTCCAGGGAAATGCCGATAACCAGGTCTTTGAGACTCGAATCGATTTCTTTGCCGTCCGTATCGAAAAAGCGAAGGGCAATATCTCCTACTGCCTTCGAGTTTATGATCTCCTCATACAGCTCGGGCGGTAGTTCTTCATTCGTATGATCCAGAACGGGATTTGTTTCAAGGGCTCCTATGCCAACGCACAGGGTGTTGATTTCCGAAAACATATCCAGAGCACCGTTCACCTGCCGGTCTGATAGCAACACTTTCTTGGCCTCGGTGCTGCTCACAATACCCGGTGCAGGGAGCAGGGTCAGCCGGCTGTGGAGAAGCTGGGAAAGTCTCCTGGAGATGTCGGTGGCATGTGCTTTCGCCTCGGGGGGACCAACCCCGCCCAAAGCCTGCACGACATGTACATCATCCACTTTTTTGGCCGGCATGGCATCGATCATGGCCTGCAGCGTAGTTCCCCATGATACCCCGATAACATCCCCTTTTGCGATGGTGCGGTGCAGGTAGTTTGCGGCTGCGGAACCGACTTCCCGTTTGAGAGAAGGTTCGGAAATCTGAGCATCTGCATCAACAATCAACGCCTCTCTGAGTCCAAATTTCTTTTCCAAGGCTTTCTCCAGTTCCATGAAGCTGTCACTGGGAGAAATAACCGATATGCGCACGATGCCTTCTTCCCTCGCCTGCTTCAGGAGCCGTGAAACCTTGGGACGTGAAAGGTGAAGCCGGTTTGCTATTTCCTGCTGATTCAGGTTTTGATCGTAGTACATAGAGCTGACTTTGCTCAGCAACCGGTTTTTAATAGACTTGTCGCCTCTTACCATATAAATAAAAATCTAAATACAGCTATAACGGACCAACGGGATTTATATAGCGGTTATTGTTCCTGCCAAAGATAAACAAACCATCGTAAAACAGAAATTTCCTGTGAAGGGAAGCACGCTACGCCTGCCGCCGACGCCGGCAGGGCAGGTCGGCAGCGGGCCAAGAAGAGCGACCGCCAATAAATTTGCAGTAAATAAAAAAATAGATAAAAAATTTTTAGTTGACATTGAAAATATTTCTTTTAATTTGAGAGAAGAACATTTATTCACTACTGAACAAATGTTCATTTTGTCGGACTGACCTTCCCTTCGTAGGTGTGTTGATTATAAAAGTACCGGGCTCAGCGGATCATGCGCTGCCCGGCAGGGGATGGGTTTTGGATAATGGGAAATTTATAAATAATGAGGATGGTGTATGTTTGTACATATTGATAAACCGGAGTATGACAGAGGCAGTGGGACGACAGACATTGATGAGTTATGGTCGCATCTGAGAAGGGGGGATGAAAGGGCACTGTCAGAATTGTATTGTGTTTCCTATGCGTGGCTATTCAGCTATGGGTACCGGATTGTGCCGCAGGAGGCCTTTGTAAAGGATGCAATGCAGGATCTTTTCCTGATTTTGTGGGAAAAAAGAAACCGCATCAACAAGGCACGTTCTGTCCGATCCTATCTTCGATCCGCGCTGCGGCGACTTATCTTCCGGCGGATGCGAAAGCAGAATAATCGTACCCGGCGCAATCACGACTATGGGCAGGAGCATGATGTTGAGTTGAGAAACATGGAGGAGCTCATTATCGGTTTTGAGCTCGACGAGGAACGAAAAAAACGACTGGCTCTTGCCATCCGGACCCTGAGCAAGCGACAAAAGGAAGCCATTCACCTTAAGTATTATGATGGCTTTTCCAATACAGAGATTGCAAAGATTATGGATATAAACAAGCAAAGCGTATACAATCACGTATCAAAGGCCATCAGTAAAATGCAGAATTTTGTACAGGAGTAGCTAGCAACTCAGCCCGAAGGTCTTGAAATTTGCTCAGTTATGCTCACGCTGCATGTCAGAAGTAGCATATCTAAAGTAACTTTGGTTTGTTATCGCTGACAACAAGGGTGATAATGCTTGCAGAACTCAACATTGAGTAAAATAAGAGTATAATTTTAATGTGGTTGTCTCTTTGTAATAAAAGTTTTTGCAAATTATTTTTTAAATGAGATAATTAGATAGCCGGGGGGAACCCAGGATAAGGGAAAATACAGCTGATATCACAGGAGATTATCCATTCCATAAATAGCCCGGCTTTAAATTCCGGCGGGTATGGAAGCAAGTCATGTGGCATCAGCGGCTATCCACTTCCGCCTGCTTGACATTTAGCGTCATATTCATCATCAATTTCTAATTAAAATATAAAGCTATGCAGGAAAACAATTATCCAAAACTACATAATGCAGCGTGGCCGGGAGTTGTGGGAAAAGGACCGGACTCTGAACCTACCATTGATCTCGATTCGATGCTTGAGATGACTGCTGCAGCCGAGGTCGACGGCACGGGCTTCGACGGTATTGACCTCTTTTTATACGATCCACACATCGACATTGACAGTTCGGAAGATGACATTAAAGCACTGGCTGAAAAACTGAAAGGCCACGATCTCAAGGCAGGCAGCCTGGTAGCACCGGTCTGGCCCGACATCGGCGGCGGTTCAGCCATGGGCAGCCAAGAGGATCGAAAAAATTTCGTTAAACAGGTCCGAAAGTCCTGTGAAATCGGGAAAGTGCTGCGCGAAGAAGGGGTGCGTCCCTACGGCGTTATACGAATTGATTCGTCCGTGGATCCGGCAAGCTGGGCTGAAAATCCAGCGGAAAATACCAAGCTTATCGCCCAAACCTGGCGCGAGGCCTGTGATGTGGCCGCCGACTATGATGAGGATCTTGCGGCAGAGGGAGAGATCTGCTGGGGCGGCATGCACAGCTGGAAAACCATGGTTGATACACTGGAAGCCGTGGATCGTCCCAATATTGGATTCCAGGCTGATATGGCCCATACGTTGCTGTATTTGCTGGGCTATAACGCTCCCGAAGACCGCATCCTGCCCGAGGACTTTGAGTGGGGAGACCGGGAAGCGCTCACCCGGGGACTCGAAGAGATGACGGCTGCGTTGCGACCATGGACTATCGATTTTCATGTTGCACAAAATGATGGCTCGGTCTTTGGTTCGGGTACGCACGATAAAACGGGGCGCCACTGCCTGCCGAATGATCCCAAGGGAAAGCTTGATATAGCTCAGGATGCCGGCCACTGGCTGCGCGATGAAAATGGAGAGCTGACCAAGGCATTCAAGCACATATGCTGGGATGGCTGCATGTTTCCGAATGAGGTCATGACCAAACAGCAAACCTGGAACGACATTCTTGCTGCGATGATAGAGGTACGCAATCAGCATGGCTGGTCGGAATCGTAGTTGTTAAAATAATCTATTTAAACATATAAATTATCATAGGATTATGGCAGATAAGAAGGAATTGAGAATTGGATTGATCGGCTGTGGCTTTATGGGCCGAACTCATACAAATGGCTATAAGCGGGTCAATGATTTTTTCCCGGAAGTCGGTTATCGACCGGTGTTGAAGACAGTATGTTCCCGAACGGAAGAAAAAGTGCAGGCCTTCGCCGACCAATGGGGCTATGAGTCTATAGAGACGGACTGGCGGGATGTAATTGCCCGTGACGACATTGACGCAGTTGACATCTGCACACCGAACAGTACGCATGAGGAAATTGCAGTGGCCGCGGCCGAAGCAGGTAAAATGGTACTTTGTGAAAAGCCGCTGGCGCGCAATGTGGAAGAGGGACAGCGGATGGTTGATGCCATTGAGAAGGCAGGTGTTCCAAACACAGTCTGGTATAACTACCGGCGGGTACCGGCCGTCTCTTTAATCAAGCATATCATTGATTCGGGTAAGCTCGGCCGCATTTTTCACTACCGGGCAAACTTCCTCCAGGATTTTACCATTAATCCGGATGTTCCCCAGGGCGGAGAAGCACTGTGGAGGCTGGACAAGGAGGTGGCTGGGTCGGGTGTCACCGGCGATCTGCTTGCCCACTGCATCGATACGGCTATGTGGCTGAATGGTGGCATCAAGGATGTTTCTGCCGTCGCTGAAACATTTGTAAAGGAACGGGTGCATCAGGAAACGGGAGAAGAGGAAAAAGTAGAGATCGATGACGCCTGTATTTTCCATTGTCATTTTGACAATGGTTCTCTGGGCCTTTTTGAAGCAACCCGCTACGCCCGGGGGCACAAGGCGTTGTATACGCTCGAAATTAATGGCGAAAATGCCTCGCTCCGCTGGGACCTGCATGACATGAATCGTCTTGAGTTTTTTGATTATGCTGATGAGCCCGAAGTGCGGGGCTGGAGTTCCATCCATGTCACTGAAGGGGAACACCCTTTTATGGATAAGTGGTGGGTGCCCGGACTTTCTATTGGCTATGAGCATACGTTTGTCCACCAGGTGGCCGATTTCCTCAAGAGTCTGGATAACGATGAGCCCTGTTCTCCAACGTTCAAGGAGGCCCAGGAAACGCAAAAAGTGTGCGAGGCCATTCTGGATTCTGCTTCTTCTGGCAGCTGGAAAGAAACAGGCGTGGAATGGTGAGCGCTGTGCAAAGCGGAACGGGAATAGACATTAAATGATAACGTTTGATGGCAGACTCAATAACAAAAAGAAGCTCGCACCTGCTTCCCGGAAGCTGGAAGGGTAAAGTATCAAATTATCAGCAGTTGGGAGGCATTGAAACGGCCGTGCTCGATAATGGTGCCGGCAACGGCACTAGAGTAGCGTGGATAGATACCGGCAGCGGGCTGCGTTTTAAGGTGGTCATTGACCGGGGGATGGATATTGCCGGGGCCTGTTACGACCAGTATAACCTGGCCTGGATAAGCCACGGCGGTATATCCCCTCCCAATCCAGCAGCGGTGGAGGGGGCAACCTGGCTCGATTCTTTTGGAGGGGGGCTGTTGACTACCTGCGGCCTGACCCATGTGGGCGGGCCCGAAGAGGATAAATTCGGGGCCCGGGGGCTGCACGACAGAATCAGTCATATTCCCGCACAGGTGGAATCCATTCAGCAGCCGGATCTCCGGTCGGATGATAAGCAGATGAGCCTGACCGGCAGGATGATACAGAGTTCTGTTTTTGGTCCCCATCTGGAGTTAAAAAGAACCATTGCTGCAACTCTCGGTGAACCGGTTATCCGCATTCATGATGAAGTCACAAATATCGGCAACAGGCCCGCCCCCCACATGCTGCTGTATCACTTGAATTTCGGCTGGCCCCTGGTAGATGAGGAAGCGGAAATTTTCTGGGATGGAGACTGGAAGGCCCCGAACGGGCAAAGCAGTCGAATATTTAATTCCCAGAATGATTTTAAAAAATGCAGCCCGCCGATCGACGATCACCGGGGGGGCGGCGAAGCCGTAGCATTTATTGATATCACACCGGATTCCGCCGGACGGTGCCGCTGCGGGGTGGTCAATTCTGCCATTGATCTGGGATTGGAAGTGGCGTTTTCCAAGTCGCAGCTTCCGTGGCTGACCAACTGGCAGCACTGGGGCGAGCATGAATATGTGATGGCGCTGGAACCCTGCACCAATCCCCCTATCGGGCAGTCGGCCGCGCGAAAAGAGGGGGTGCTGATGCAGCTGGAGGTGGGGGAAACGCGGTCTTACGATGTCAGTCTGACGGTGGGAAGCTGAAGGCTGCCGGCCCGAAGAAGGAGGCAGCGGCTCTGTCTCAGGGCCTGCAAGCCGAACAGGAATTTGATAAATATAAAAATAAAGGAACAAGAACATGAGTAATAATTCTACGATTGCACAACAAGCTTTTGAACAGGGGAAGGGAATTCTAAGGTTGGCCCCCAACTGGGTGCCGCGGTCGTTCTGCGTGCCCGGACGCCGTATTAAACTGCATCCCGATGACTACTATGCGCTGGGTGGAGAGCGCGGCGGGATCGACGAACGGTGGTTCTCTTCAACTACGCCGGCGGACAACGGCCCGCTGACTGGTGAAATTGAAGGGCTGAGTGAGGTCATCTTTGAAGATAACGGATCGACAGAGCGTATTCTGCTCCGGGATGCGGTGCAGGAGCTCAAGGGCGAGCTGATTGGCGATCGTATTTGGGATGAACACGGCTCATGGCCGATGTATTCGAAATTTTTTGATAACAAGGGGGCACTGCCTCACCATGTGCATCACCGCGATGAGCATGCACAGCTTACCGGGCAGAATGGGAAGCCCGAGGCCTACTATTTTCCGCCCCAGGTCAATAACCACGGCGGCGATTTCCCTTACACCTTTTTTGGACTTAACCCGGGCACGACCAAGGAACAGCTGCTGGAATGCCTGAAGAACTTTACCGAAGGCGATAACAAGATTACGAATCTCTCCAGTGCTCAGCGGTTGCAGCCCGGCACGGGCTGGAATGTGCCGCCGGGGCTGCTCCATGCCCCCGGTAGTCTGTGTACTTATGAGCCGCAGAAAGCCTCGGATGTCTTTGCCATGTATCAGTCGCTGGTTGGAGATGCTATTGTACCGGAGGAACTCCTGTGGAAAGATACGCCCGAAGATCGCGTTGGAGATTATGATTTCCTGATCGAAGTGCTGGACTGGGAGCTGAACGTGGATGGGAATCTGCAGGAAAAATGCTTCATGGAGCCCCTTCCCGTAAAAAGCAGGGAGCAGATGGAGTCGGAAGGCTATATTGAAAAATGGATTTGCTATAAATCGGAGGCCTTCAGTGCCAAGGAGCTGACGGTGCTGCCCGGCGAGTCGGTAACAATCAAAGATTCCGGTGCCTACGGTATGATCATGATGCAGGGGCACGGTACGATGGGAGAGTGGAATATTGAGACGCCGTCCCTGATTCGGTTTGGCCAGCTGACCCATGATGAATACTTTGTGAGTGAGCAGGCAGCAAGGGAAGGGGTGCAGATCGTCAACCATTCCAAATCTGACCCCATTGTGATGCTCAAGCACTTCGGACCAGGCAACCCGGACCTGGACATCTAGGCTGGCGAGCGGTGCCACGAGCACCAGCATTCAAAAAGCTGTTGGTGCGGCCGCTGGACCAGTGGACCGTGCCGGCAGGCTTCATGATAGTACAGTATTCTTTCCTGATTAATTTGGGGAAGCAGAGAAATCGGAGTAGATTCGTGATTCGGCCGTCTCTTATAAGAATAAATACGACAAAGGTGCCTATGCCCTATTTACACGCGAATAACATGAAAACATTTTTACTGTCCCTTTTGGGAATGACATTGGCGGCGACCTCGGCGCTTCAGGCCCAGTTTCCGGTACCCGCAGAAAATGAGGATGCAGGTTTTAAACAGATCCTGACTCAACAGACCCTGGACCAGTGGTCTGGAGATGCCGACTACTGGCGTTTTGAGGATGGAGTCCTGATCGGCGAGGTCACGGAAGATAAGCTGCTGGAAGAGAACACCTTTTACATATGGGACAAGGAGGTTGAGGACTTTGAATTCAAGGTGGAGTACCGGGTCTCGGACGAGGGAAACAGCGGCATCAACTATCGAAGTGAGACTGTGGATGGGGTGAAGTATGCCCTTCGCGGCTACCAGGCAGATCTTGATGGGGCGAACAGGTGGAGCGGCCAGCTCTATGAGGAGAGAGGTCGTGAATTTCTGGCCGTGCGCGGACAGATAACACACGTGAGAAAAGACGATACACCCCGGGAAATTGGCTCTGTCGGGGAGGAGGACGAGCTTGCCGGCGTAGTTCGTGACGGCTGGAATGAATACCACCTGATTGCCCGTGGTAACACGCTCATTCATATGCTCAACGGCCAGGTGATGGCCGTGGTCATCGATGACGGAGAACAGCGGGCAATGAAGGGACTTCTGGGGGTACAGATCCACCAGGGACCACCCATGAAGGTGGAATTTCGCAATATGCGCTTTAAAGAATTCTAAAGAAACAGCAGGAAAGAGCGCTGGGTACCTTAGCCTTACAGCCAGTGATACATTTTTTAAATATTAAATGAACAAACGAATGGGAATGAATACAGACAGAACGGAAATGGGAATCGGTCCTTTTTTGATGGTATTGCTGGTGCCCCTGCTCATGGTAGCTTATGAAGTTTCACTACCTGAAGAACATTCGCCGGTCAATCTTCACAGCGCAGTACCGGAGGATACGAGCGATTCCATTCAAACCCTCCCGGGATTTGAAGTACAGCTGGTATACCGTGTACCCCGAGAGGAGCAGGGTTCCTGGGTTGGACTGACGGTTGACCCGAAAGGAAGGCTGATTGCTTCCGATCAGCAGGCCAAAGGAATGTATCGCATTAGGGTAAATGATGACAATCCGGACAGCCTCAAGGTGGATGTCGAAGAGATTATTATGCCTGCTTCGGGAGCACAGGGGATGGCGTGGGCCTTTGGCCAGCTTTATGCCAATGTAAATGGAAAAGGGCTGTTCCGACTGAAAGATACCAAGGGCAATGACCAGTTTAATGTTATGGAGTACCTTGGAGGACCGCAGGGGCGCGGTGAGCACGGCAACCATGCTGTATTCCCGACGGAGAATAACAAGGAACTTTATGTAGTCAACGGCAACCATACGGCACCTCCTGATTTTACGTCCACCCGTGTAACCAACTGGGAAGAGGATATTTTGCTTCCCCGCCAATGGGATGCCCGCGGACATGCCCGCGGAATCCTGGCGCCCGGGGGCTATATCGCCCGCATCAATCCTATGGCTACTCAATGGGATATCATAAGTATCGGTTATCGAAACACCTATGATGCGGCTATCAACCAGGATGGTGAACTGTTCACCTACGATGCGGATATGGAGTGGGATATGGGCATGCCATGGTACCGTCCGACGCGCATCGTGCATTCGGTAAGCGGAAGTGACTATGGCTGGCGCAGCGGCAGTGGCAAATGGAAACAGTATTTTGAGGACAGCCTGCCGCCGGTATTTAATGTGGGTCCGGGCTCACCCACGGGAGTCCTGTTTGGGACGGGCGCTCAATTTCCCGCCAAGTACCAGCGCGCCCTTTTTGGCCTGGACTGGACTTTTGGAACGATGTATGCTTTCCACCTGACGCCTGAAGGGGCCAGTTATACTGCGGAGGCTGAAGAGTTTTTATCGGGCAGTCCGCTGCCGTTGACCGATGCCGTGATCGGGAAGGACGGTGCCATGTATTTTCTCACCGGTGGCCGGGACAAAGAGTCCAAGCTGTACCGCGTCACCTACACCGGTGATGAATCTACGGCTCCTGCCGAACCGGTAGAAAATGCCGAGGCGGAAAAGGCGCGTGCGGAACGCCATGAACTGGAGGCTTTTCACGGACGCCAGGACCCGGAAGCCGTTGAAACGGCCTGGCCCTACCTTAATAGCAACGACCGGTTTTTGCGTCACGCTGCCCGGGTGGCTGTCGAGTGGCAGCCGGTAGAATCCTGGGCAGAAAAGGTGCTCGCGGAAAAAGATCCGCAGGCCCGGATTACCGGAATGATTGCTCTTGCCCGCAAAGCGCCTGAAAAATATCGGGAGGAAGCAATAGAAGCGCTGCTCGCGATGGATCTGGAGGCTCTTTCACCTGAACAGAAGCTTGGGTATTTGCGTGCGATGGCCCTCGTGTTCATGCGTCTTGGAGATCCCGCAGAAGACAGCAGGGAGCAGATTACGGATACCCTTCAGAAACTGTTGCCCCATGAGGATGACCGGGTAAATGTGGAGCTTGTCCGCCTGCTGGTTTATCTGAAGGATGAACGGGTTATTGATAAAGCGCTTGCTTTAATGCGAAGTGAAGAGAAACCGGGGACCCCGGACTGGGGAGGCCTGCTTGCCCGTAACGAAAACTATGGTGGTACCATACAGGATATGATCGATAATCCCCCTCCCACCAATAAGCTGGAGTACGCTTTTATGCTGCGCAATATGAGTGAGGGATGGACCATCGATCAGCGGCGCGAATACTTTACCTTTATTAATAATGCCGCAGATGCCATGGGCGGAGCCAGCTATACCGGTTTCCTGGAGCGGGTGCGCGACGAGGCGCTTGTCAATGCATCCGAAGAAGAACGGGAAGCTGTGGAAGATCTGACGGCACAAAGCCTGGCTCATGAGCCGCCCTTTGAGATAAAACCGCCTGAAGGTCCGGGGCGTGAATGGACGGTGAAGGAAGCCGTGGAAGCTGTAGAGGGCAACCTCGAGAATCGAAATTTTGAGAATGGCCGCAACGCCTTCTTTGCCATCAGCTGTGCCTCCTGTCACCAGTTTGATAGCTACGGGGGGGCTATTGGACCGAACCTGAGCACGGTTGGCCAAAACTTGTCGACACAGGGCCTGCTTGAGGATATTATTACTCCCAGTGCGGTCATTTCAAGTCAGTATAACAGTTCAGAAGTCAAGCTAAAAGACGGGGATACCATCTCCGGCCTGGTTGTGGAAGAGGAAGAATATGTAAAAGTGTACGGTCGTGATCCCGATGAAGGTCCCACTATCATCCCGAGTGAAGAGGTCGCTTCGATCGAGCCGGTAGAAGTATCCCAGATGCCACCGGGACTGGTAAACTCCCTCAGCGCTGAAGAACTGCGTGACCTCGTGGCGTACTTGAAGTCGGGCGGGGATGAGGAAAACGAAATGTTTGTGCAGGAGGAAAATAAGTAGGACACCGTATGTATTGTCCCCTAACACCCTTGCCTGTGTTCACCGATTCGGTGGCCGGGCGGGGGTTTTTTATTTGAGGGCAAAGGTCCAAACCGTGGTTTGGCGGAGAAAAGCGATGGGCCGGACAGACTTGAATTATGGAAAGGTTAACCCGGGATCGGGACTATTGACATTGACCAATGTGTTTCGCATCTAATAGATATAGCATAAGGGATTATACTGGGGGTATGGGACGTGCAGATGGAAGTCTATATCCGCAGGGAAACGTTTAATTATAGTTGTTATGATTCTTGACAGCCTCTCAGAGTTATGGATCTGGCAGTTTGTGGCAAGGTTGCATCCCTTGGTTATCCATTTTCCAATAGGGGCTTTAGTTATTGCCTTCTTTCTTGAAATGCTGACGATGGGCGGCAAGAGGACCGAGTTGCGATCGGGTATCAGGTGGCTTGTCTATATAGGTGCCGGATCGGCCTCTGTGGCAGCCGGGGTGGGACTGATGCTGGCATATGGAGGGAATTATTCAGAATCGACCATTTTTTACCATCAATGGGGCGGTATTTTAACGGTTATCCTTTCGCTGATTACAGCCTGGCTTTTATATCGCGCAAGCCAAAGTGGTGAAAAGAAAAAGCTGAATATGTACCGGTGGATGCTTTCCGTCGCCATTCTTGTGTTGACGGTTACCGGCCATTTCGGGGCTAATTTGACGCATGGAGACGATTACCTGACCTCCGTGTTACCATGGAATTATGAGTCACTATCAGACGGGGAGTTTAATGAACTGGTACAGGAAGTCAACCAGCATAGAAAAATGGGGACTCTTTCAGAAACCCATAAAACGGAATTAAATGTAGGTGTTCGAAGAATCTTTGCTCAAACCTGTTATCGTTGTCACGATTCAAATGAAGCAGAGGGCGGCCTGGTACTCAACAGCGAAGAAGCCGTGATGAAGGGAGGAGACAGTGGGCCGGTCATTGTGCCGGGGAAACCGGAAGAAAGCGAATTAATCCATCGCCTCACATTGCCGGCTGGTCACGAGGATGTGATGCCACAGAAAGGAAGTTCCCTGAGTCCGGACCAAGTCGAGCTTATCCGCTTATGGATAGAGGTCGGCGCTCCGTGGTCTGACGAGGAGGTAAAAACGTTCAGGGAAGCGCCGATGGCCCTTCGTGCTCCTGCGCCTCCGGATACGGAATCTGATTTCGATAACCCCGTAGATAAATTTACGGCGGCCTATTTCAAGGAGCATGGTATCAGCTGGCCCGAACCGGTAGATGATGCAACGTTCATGCGAAGGGTATACCTGGATGTGATCGGGCTGGTGCCGGATCCCGTCGAGCTCAGGGCCTTTGTGAGGGATCCCTCGCCGGATAAAAGAGACCGCCTGGTAGATTCCCTGCTTAGCCGCAGGCATGACTATACACAGCATTGGCTGACTTTCTGGAATGACCTGCTGAGAAATGATTATACCGGAACGGGTTTTATCACCGGAGGCAGGGAGCAGATTACGGACTGGCTGTATGAGGCCCTGTACCAGAATATGTCCTATAATCGGATGGTGCGGGAGCTGACCAACCCCGGCGAACGGTCCGACGGCTTCATCAAGGGAATCAAGTGGCGGGGAGCCGTTAACGCCAGTCAGACTACGGAAATGCAGGCGGCACAGAATATATCCCAGTCGTTGCTGGGGGTCAATTTGAAGTGTGCATCCTGCCACGACAGTTTTGTCAGCAATTTAACGCTGGAAGAGGCCTATGGTTTTGCGCAGGTGTTCTCAGAGGACCCCCTGGCCATCCAGCGTTGTGAGGTAGCAACAGGTGATACGGCAGAGGCAAGTTTTATCTACAGCGAGGAACTGGGCGATATCGATGAAAGCCTGTCCCGGGATGAGCGGTTGGAACGGCTGGCGGATATCCTGACACAGAAACAGAATGGTCGCCTGTACCGAACGATCGCCAATAGATACTGGGAGCTGTTCATGGGCCGGAGTCTTGTAGAGCCGGTGGATGAAATGGATAACATCCCCTGGAACCAGGAGCTGCTCGACTGGCTTGCATCCGATCTTATCCGCCACGATTATGATCTCAAGCGCCTTATTTCTGTTATTGTCCGATCAAAAACGTATCAGCTTCCCTCGATTGGAATGAGCGGGGAAGAAGCAGGTTCAGAAGAGTATGTATTCCGGGGACCGCTGAGAAAAAGGATGACGGCCGAGCAGTTTGCCGACGCAGTTTCAAAAGTGGCGGCCCCCTTCTATTACTCCGTAGCTTATGATCCCTACGAAAAACCGCCGGCGGAAGGGGCATGGATCTGGTTCAACACGATGGAGAACGATCGTGTGAGTCAGCCGGACCCGGGAACATACTATTTTCGTCACAGTTTTGATCTGCCCGCCGCCCGGGAAATAGAAAAAGCACAGCTGCTGGTGACGGCGGATGAAGCCTATAAGCTGTATCTGAACGGCACGCTGGTGGGCCAGGGCGCCGACTGGCGGAAAATTGAACGTATCGATGTGACCGAACAGCTCAGTCAGGGCACAAACCTCATAGCAGCAGCGGGCAGGAATGGGGGCTCCATACCAAATCCGGCGGGTATGCTGCTTAACCTCAGGATCAAGTTGAAGGATGGGACAGCACTGATCGTGAAGTCAGGCAAGGAAGGGTGGAAAGCGCTGGACCGTCAACCCAAGACTGGATGGCAAACGGCCGATTTTGATGACAGCAGCTGGGGCGAGGTGCGTACTTTCGGGAGCAGCCGCAGCAGCAAGCACTGGGGACAGCTGCTGAAATTTACTCATGATATGGGAAATCAGTTTAATTTTGCCCGGGCGTCGCTGGTTGAAAATGATGATTTCCTGAAAGAGATGGGCCGTCCCACCCGCGAAAATGTGACTACCAACCGCGAGACGGAGGCCACGCTGCTGCAGGCTTTGGAACTGACCAACGGGGATAAATTGAATGAAGTGATGGCCCGGGGCG
Organism: Fodinibius sediminis; assembly: GCF_900182555.1. Classification (GTDB taxonomy): domain Bacteria; phylum Bacteroidota; class Rhodothermia; order Balneolales; family Balneolaceae; genus Fodinibius; species Fodinibius sediminis. The sequence goes on from NZ_FXTH01000003.1 coordinate 258,123, forward strand.
CCGAACGGCTGGTCAATGAATACGGACAGGCTACGGAAAGGATGATGACGGATCTCTATCTGACCGCCTACGGACGCGAACCCGGAGATCATGAACAAGAAATATTGAACAGCAGGCTGGCAGCAGACAAGCCCGGGAAAGAACAAATTGAGGATATCCTGTGGGCCATTGTCATGAATCCTGAGTTTCAGCTGATTGATTAGCGGTCGGCAAGGGGGCATGGATATAGCATCACCACACTGGATGACAACTGGAATCTGATACCAGGCAACTTGGAGGTTAATTAGTATTATGAAAAGACGTGAATTTCTTAAAAAGACGTCAGCAGCCACCTTGGCTGCCATGGGAGCAACGATCCCGGGCACTTCTTTTCTCAGCAGCTGTAAACGGGCCGGCAAACAGATGGAATCAACGGCTGATACGGTGATCCTGTTATGGATGGCCGGGGGTATGGCGCATACTGAAACGTTCGATCCGAAAGCCTATACACCGTATGAGCCGGGTCTGGAAAGCAACCGGGTATTGAGTACCTTCCCCCAAAGTCCCACAGTAGTAGATGATCTGTTCTTTTCAGAGGGTCTTGAGGCCATCGGTTCGGTGATGGACCGGGGGACGGTCATCCGTTCCTATCGCGCTGCGGATTTGGGACACATTCTGCATACCCGGCACCAGTATCACTGGCATACCTGCTATGAGCCTCCCCAGACGATACAGATGCCGCATCTGGGGGCCTGGATTGCGCATGAGCGGGGGCCTGTGAACCCCGTGATCCCTCCATTTATTAGTATTGGGCAGCGCTTTGATGTTGGAGAAGGGGAAGAGCTGAAGGCGTACCATTCGGCGGGGTTTCTTGGCAGTGAATACGGTCCGTTCCTGATTCCTGATCCTTCCAGCGGACTGGAGAGTGTACGTCCTCCTGTTGGAATGAATATCAACCGTTTTGAGAAAAGACATCAGCTGTATCGTGATCTGGTGGAGCAAAGTACGCTGGGAAAGCATGGAAGTGCCTACCACAAGGAATCGATGGTCCGGGCCATGGAGAAATCCTACGCGCTGCTCAAGTCGCCGGAGTCGGAAGCGTTTAATCTTGAAAAGGAACCGGAGGAGAGCTACAGGGAATATGATACTGGCCGTTTTGGCCTGGGTTGCCTGCTGGCCAAACGCCTCACGGAAGCGGGGGCCCGCTTCATCAGCGTGTCCACGGAATATGTCCCGTTTATGGGGTGGGATACGCACGAGAATGGGCACAGCCGCACCGTGAAGATGAAACAGCAGATCAACCGGCCCATAGCGCAGCTCATCCGGGATCTCGACAAGACGGGCCGGCTGGATCGCACCCTGGTCATTCTGGCCAGCGAGTTCAGCCGTGATATGATGGTTGAAGGCCGCCCCGGAAAAACCGTCAAGGAGCAGGCCAGGCAGCCGGAGGTCATGCAGAAAAAATCACAGTATGGGATGCACAAGCATTTTACGGACGGCTGTTCCATACTGATGTTCGGAGGCGGAATTAAGAAGGGGAATGTGTACGGCAAAACGGCGGATGAGCGTCCCTGTTCTACGGTTGAGAAACCGGTCAGAATTGATAACATCCACCAGACCGTTTACCAGGCCCTGGGCATCCCAGCTGATACGCATTATGTCATTGAGGGCCGACCGGTCTACACCACACCGGATGGAGAAGGGAAAGCCATTCCTGAATTATTTGCATAAACGGTGCTGGGTATTGTAATGACCGGTTCGATCAACACTCATTATTTAAATTACCGCTATCATGAATAATAGCCGCCGACGGTTTCTCAAGCAGCTCCTGACAACGGCCGGGGCCACCCTGGCTGCCCCGGCATTTGCTGCCGGTGTCAACATCAATGTACGGCAACCTCGTTTGAGCGACAGGGTTATTGGGCACGGCAATTTTCGTTACCGTATCGAGCAGGATTGGGCCGATCTCGATCCGGCCCGCCATCCGGTCAGGAACTGCCATGAAATGGTGATGGATCGCCGCGGACGCCTTATTATGATAACAGATGAAGTGCAAAATAATATTCTGATCTTTAGCAAGGACGGGCGGCTGCTCGACAGCTGGGGCACTGATTACCCGGGTGGCCACGGGTTGACCCTCTGGAGGGCGGGCAGCGAGGAATTTCTCTTTATTACAGATGCACAGTCCGAGTCAGCACGTGTTCAAAAGACGACGCTGGATGGCCGGGTCTTATTGACGCTGGAAGATCCCCGGTTGGCGGGGGGCTATGCCGAAGATGCCGATTACCGGCCGACGGAAACGGCGATAGGCCCGGACGGAACTATTTATGTGGCCGACGGTTACGGTTCCCATCACATCCTCAGGTATAGTTCCGAGGGAAAATATATCGACAAATTTGGTGGCCGGGGCAATGCGGATCACCAGCTGAATGAACCGCACGGGGTGGCGATAGATAACCGGGGTGCGGAGGCAACCCTTCTTGTTACTTCACGCCGGCATAACAGTTTCAAGCGGTTCACGCTTGACGGGCAGTACCTGGAAACGATATTTCTGCCGGGAGCTTATGTGTGCCGGCCGGTGGTGGATGGGGAAAATGTATATGCCGGAGTATGCTGGTCGCGACTGCGTTATTTAAACCTGACCGGGGAATCCGGCTTCGTTACCATCCTGAATGGAGAAAACCGTGTGGATCCAACCCGGGAGGGACTGCCCCGGAATATCAGGAGGGCGAGCTGCAGCTGATGGTTCAGCAAGAACCGGTTTTTAAACACTGCCATGACGTTTGTATTGATGATGAGAAGAATATGTATGTCTGCCAGTGGAATGCCGGCAATACCTATCCCGTCAAATTGCACCGGGTGTAAAAGCATATCTCCGGCTTGTTATTGCTTGCTGTGACTGGTTGCTTGCGGCTGCTGGTCTGCCAAGTAAAGGTCTTTCTTATTTTCACGGTCCATGCAGTATATATCGAACATACCGAGTGTGTGCTCCCTGCTCTTTGCCAATAGTCTTATGAACCCTATAGCTGTTCATTTTTCCTCCCCGGATATAATCCTCAATGGCCGAATGGTAAAACACACATAGTCAATGTAAGTATATCAAAAGTCACAGTGTCTCTTTATAGTTGAAAGGGGGCAGGGATCTCTTGAACAAAACTTTATGTAAAAAAATATGCCTCCGATCATTCGGTTCTTGGGAGGACCAATGACAACATACCGGTTTACCGTTATGCCCATGTGTTGTTGATGATGGCTGAAGTCATTAATGAAATTGAGGGTCCCACTACTGAGGCTTACGGTTATATCAATGAGGTTCGCCTGAGAGCGGGTCTTGATCCGCTGACAGCCGGTTTTCAAAAGCTGATTTCAGGGAGGCCGTCTACCATGAGCAGCGCCTTGAATTGGCGTTTGAGAATCATCGATGGTATAATCTGTTAAGACAGGGAAGAGCTCTGGAGGTTATGCAGCAGCATGCGACGGATGTCAAGGATATTCAGCCGCACTTTACTGAACCTGTATATAACATTGAAGAGTACAAACTACTCTACCCAATACCGGAAAGGGAATGGACACTAAACGCAGACGTAACACAAAATCCGGGCTGGTAGGAGAATTTTACTTGAATAATAATTTATGAAATATATCAGTCGAAGTTATCTCTTAATTTTTGTTTTACTTGTTGGTTGTTCGGCTTCTGGTGAAGGGGAGCAGGCGAATGCAAGTCAAGAGTCTCCCAACATCGTATTCATTATTTCGGATGACCAGGCCTGGACCGATTATAGCTTTATGGGGCATCCTCATATAGAGACGCCCCATATTGATGAGCTGGCCTCGGAGGGCCTGACGTTCACCCGGGGGTATCTGACGGCCCCGGTGTGCAGGCCGTCTCTTGCCTCTTTGATCACCGGTCTGTATCCGCACCAGCACGGGGTCACCGGCAATGATCCGGCATTCGAATTTGACCGGCAATCGCGTTCCCGGGCGGAGTGGCTTGAGGCGCGAAAAGAGGTAAATGGTGTGGTCACCAACCGGTTTAATGCGTTGCCTTCCCTTACCGATTACCTGTCGGATTTGGGATACCTCTCCCTGCAGACCGGCAAATGGTGGGAAGGCAGCTGGAAGGACGGGGGATTTACCCATGGGATGACCCACGGCGATCCATCGCGGGGAGGCCGACATGGAGATGAAGGCCTGAAGATAGGCCGAGAGGGGATGGAGCCTATTGAAGACTTTATGGACGAGGCCCGGGCCCGGGAAAAACCATTCTTTCTCTGGTATGCTCCCTTTATGCCTCATACCCCGCATACGCCCCCCGATTCGCTGTTAAACAAATATCTGCCTGATGCCCCAAGTGAATCCATTGCCAAGTACTGGGCGATGATCGATTGGTTTGATATGACGGTCGGGAAGCTCCTGGGATCGATTGAACAGCGGGGGCTGGAGGAAAATACCCTGGTGGTATATGTAACAGATAATGGATGGGTGCAAAACCCGGATACGGATAACCAGTTTATCTGGCCTTCCAAGCAGTCGCCCTATGACGACGGCATACGGACGCCCATCACCTACAAATGGCCGGGAGAAATACCGGCCCGGATGGATACAACCACTTTTGTCAGCAGTAACGACATCGCTGCAACAGTACTGAGTCTCCTTGATATTGCACCGAAAGATGCCCTGCCGGGGATCAATGTGTTGGACCGGGAAAAACTTCAGGCCCGGGAGGCGGTATATAGTGAGGATTATAACCATGACATTGCCGATGTGCATGAGCCCACGAAGAGTGTGGAGCACCGGGTGATTCTGAAGCGGCCCTGGAAACTGATCCTGCCCAACCGGCAGGGCAGTCCGCAGGAAGCCGAACTTTCGGGCGGCGGCCGGTTTATAGATATGGTTGAAGAACCGAAACTTTATCATATTGTGAATGATCCCCATGAACAGCAGAATGTAGCTTCCGGGCATCCGGCGGTCGTTGAGGAGCTGACGCAACAACTGGACAGCTGGTGGAACCCTGAATTTTAGGTCTTCAACAAAAGCCGGAGTTTATTTCTAACAACAGATGGATCTGAAAATGCGACGATTACAATACCTGTACCTTTATATGCTTCCAATACTTTTAGTCGTTATTATGGGCTGGACGGTTGTTTATGCTCAAGATAATACAGATGACCGTCCCAACATCCTCATGGTTTATGTTGATGATCTGGATCATGAACCGTTTGGCTTCATGGGGAATGAGATCATACAAACACCGAATATTGATCAGCTGGCCGGTGACGGGATCGTTTTCAGCAATGCATTTGCCGTTACCGCCACCTGTATCACCAGCCGGGGAAACCTGATGACCGGGCGCTATGCCGCACGTACGGGGATCTATTTCGACCAGTTTGATGAGCTCACCGAAGAGCAGGTACAGATGAGTTACCCGGCCCAGCTACGAGAGTCGGGTTATTACACGGGCTATGTCGGCAAGTGGCATCTGGGTCGGGTACCGGAGGGAGTATTTGATGACGATCGGCGCTATTCGGGGCAGGGACAGTTCTGGTCGGAAGAGCGACCTTCTGATGGCGGCACCCATTTAACAGATCACCTGGGTAACAAGGCCGTCGACATGATCCGGGAAGCTCCCGATGGCAAGCCGTTTGCGCTGACCGTCGGTTTTAAAGCCCCCCATGTACAGGACGGATTTCATCCGGTTGAGCCGTATCCGCCGTCTCCTTCAACAGCGGTGCTCTACGAAGAAGATGAAATACCGGCTCCTCCGCTGTCGGATTCCACATTTTTTAATAGCCAGCCAGAACTCATACGAAAGTCCCTGGGACGGGTGCGCTGGGATTACCGGCTGGGCCCACCTGAGTCTCTGAATTTCCAGCGGTCTATGCGGCGTTACTACCGAATGGTTACGGGGGTCGATAACCAGGTTGGCAAAATGCTTGATGCATTGCGTGAGACCGGCCGCCACGACAATACGATTATTGTGTTAACGGGTGATCACGGCTTGTATCTGGGAGACCGGGGACTGGCCGGCAAGTGGCTGGGTCATGAAACTTCCATCCGCGTTCCTCTTATCGTACGCCACCCGGGAATTGCAGGGGCCGAGCGCGGTACCCGGCGAGAGCAGATGGTGCTGATGATCGATTTTATGCCCACATTTCTTGACTGGGCCGGCCTCACCCCGAAGGATGGCGTCCAGGGGCAGTCCTTCGCCCCGATTGTTGATGGGCAAAGACCCGAGAACTGGCGAACCGAATTCTTTTACGAGCATCACAGCTTCCCGGACCGGATTCCGCCTTCGGAAGGCGTTCGTACCGAGCGGTATAAATATCTGCGATATCTGGACAGCGATCCGCTCTACGAGGAACTTTACGACTTAAAAAAAGACCCGGATGAATCCAACAATTTAGCTGATGAGTCGGAATATGAAGAATTGCTTCAGCAAATGCGTGACAAATGGAAGCAATGGAAGAAAGATGTTCAGTAATATCTTTGGCAGACCGGTTAAATGGATAAAACAAAAAGTGGGTTTTGGGTTTAATACGGTATCACTGGGGTACTAAACACCACTGGAACTGTTAACCTAACTTTTAGAATGGTTTAAAAAATGGAGAAGCTTACAAACTTGATAACTGCTAAGTAGAGATAACCATTCATGAGAGATATAAATCTAAGTCCTGTAAAATGAGAGCTAATGTATATCCCAATATAAATATCACCACCTCTTCTATATTGTTTTTTCTGAGCTTGGGCATAATTTTATGCTGTATGTTACGGCCTGTACACGCTCAAAACTCAGTTGATCGGCCCAATATCCTGTTTATTGGCATAGATGATTATAATGATTGGGCCGGTGTTCTTGAAACTCATCCGCAGGTTATAACACCCAATATTGACCGCCTTGCCGAGAGGGGGACCCTTTTCACGAATGCTCATGTGCAGGCTCCTGTTTGCAATCCTTCACGGGTCAGTTTATTGACGGGTCTTCGTCCCTCAACAACGGGCATTTATGGACTTGCTCCCGGACATCGAGAAGCCGAGCCTACAAAAGAAGTAGTCACGCTTCCTCAATATTTTGCACAACACGGGTACCATACCTACTCAACCGGCAAAATATTTCACAATGTATCGGATGTCACCAAGGAAACCGATTTTGAGGAATGGGGCCCCGGTGGTAGTTTCGGTCCATTTCCTGAAAATAAACTTGTTGATAAACCTCTTGACATGGTTGATCATCCATTGGTGGACTGGGGTATTTTTCCGGAAGAGGATTCTGCAATGGGTGATTATAAAGTAGCCAATTGGGCTGTGAACCAATTGGAAGAGCTTGGTCAAGAAACAGATGAGGAACCATTTTTCCTGGCAGTGGGATTTGTCTCTCCTCATGTCCCCTTGTATTCAACGAAAAAATGGTTTGACCTGTATCCAGCGAAGGAAAAAGTAGTATTACCTTCAGCTCCCGAGGGAGATCGGGATGATATTCCCGATTTTGCATGGTACACCCATTGGTTTCTTCCGGAGCCGCGTCTATCCTGGGTTATTGAAAATGAGGAGTGGCATTCTAAAGGAAAATCATATTTAGCCACTGTCAGCTTTATGGATGCCCAGGTTGGTCGTCTTCTTGACACGCTTGAAAAAGAGGGGTTAGCTGAAAATACGATTGTCGTATTCTGGTCAGATCACGGATATCACCTTGGGGAAAAAGCAATTACTGGAAAAAATACCCTCTGGGAAAGAACCACTCATGTGCCATTGATCTTTGCAGGGCCGGGTGTTTCTGCCGGAGCACAATCACCGGAAGCTGTCGAGCTTCTGGATATGTATCCAACATTAGTTGAACTGGCAGGTTTGCCTCCCAAAGAAAATATTGAGGGGCTGTCGCTTGTACCGCAACTCGAAAATGCTCACACTCCGCGAGAACGTCCGGCTCTGACAACTGCTAATCCCGGGAATCATGCAGTAAGGACAGAAAGATGGCGCTACATACGGTATGCTAATGGCTCAGAGGAGTTGTATGATCATCATCGCGACCCCCATGAATGGTCAAACCTGGCTAATAATCCAGAATATGCCGATATAAAGGAAAAGCTGGCAAAGTGGTTACCAGAGAGAAGTGCACCCCATGTCTCAGGCAGTAAAGCCCGGATCCTGTGGGAAGAGAATGGAGTATGGTATTGGGAGGGGGAACCCATCAATTTTGACAAACTGATCAAATGAAAATGTAAAGTATTATTTCTCATTTCAACTTTTCGAAAGGCAATATTTGGCAGGTATCAGGAAACAGAACTGTTAACATTATTTTTTACGGTATGTAAAAATGTTTCCAGATAATCGGATCCATTATTATTGTATCGATCCCTTAGTAATAGGGATCCCCCCCTTCTCCCCTCCCCTGATCTGGTTTCCATAGCCATCCGTTAAAGCCTGAGTAGTTAATGAGAGTAGATCAATAGTCGCGGTGTCTCTTTATAGTTGAAAGGGGAAAAGGGATCCCCTGAACGAATAACATGCAGGGCAATTAAAACATAATTACGGAGATACAGGTTATGGGAAAAAAATGTTGTAGTGTGATGAAAGCGATGATAGCCATTACAGGGCTGCTAGGGATACAGTTGCTGGTGGCATCATCGCCACTAATGGCCCAGGAGGTTAGCGGCACGGTGGTTGATGCCGAGTCGGGCGAGACGCTTCCGGGCGTAAATGTAACGGTAAAGGGAACGACGGCCGGTACGGCCACAGACGGTACGGGGGGTTATGTGCTGGCAGTACCCTCCCTGAGCGACACGCTGGTGTTTTCTTTTGTGGGCTACCAGGAACAGCAGGTCCCCATTGGCGGCCGTACGACCGTTGATGTCGAGCTGTCCATGCAGGCCATTATGGGCGAGGATCTCGTGGTCGTAGGTTATGGCACCCAGGACAAGGCGACAAGCACCGGGTCGATAAGTGCCGTGGGGGGGGAAGATATAGACAAGATGCCGACGGTGAATACCACAAACTCGCTACAGGGCCGAATGCCGGGCCTGGTTGCGGTAACGCCCATGGGAGAGCCTGGCAACGATAATTCCACTCTGCGGATCCGTGGTGTAAATACGCTGGGCGACAATTCGCCGCTCATCGTGGTTGATGGTATTCCAAATCGCAGTTTGAGCCGTATTGATCCGGCTACAATCGAGGATATCACGGTGTTGAAAGATGCTTCCGCTGCTATCTATGGATCCCAGGCTGCCAACGGGGTTATACTGGTGACGACCAAGCGGGGCTCGGAAGGCAAGCCGCAGATCAGAATCAATCTTAACCAGGGATGGAATACACCAACGGTGCTTCCCGACATGGCGGATGCGGCAAGTTACGCGCAGATGATCAATGAAATTAAAATGTACAATGATGAGCCGCCCCGATATTCGGAGGAAGACATCGAGAAATATCGAACAGGATCCAACCCGTGGACCCATCCCAATACGGATTGGTTTGATGCGGTCATCAAACCCTGGTCGCCGCAGCGGAATGCCAATATATCGTTGAGCGGAGGCTCGGATCGCATACAATATTTCACCTCACTCGGCTACAGCTACCAGGATGGGATTTTCTATAATAGTGCCACGAACTATGATCAGCTGAATTTACGGAGCAACCTGGATGCCGATGTTACCGACAATATCAGGATCAGTCTCGATGTGGCAGCCCGGCAGGAAGATCGCAACTATCCCGGCAAAAGAGGAGTGGGCGGAGGGGCCCTGGATACTTGGTGGGCGTTGAACCGCCAGTATCCGTACTTGCCCGATTACTGGCCCACCGGCGAGCCGGGGCCCGATGTAGAGTATGGGCAGAATCCTGTACTCACCACCACAGATGCAACAGGATATGTCAACAACAAAACGTATATACTGCAGACGAACCTGAAGTTTGATGTGACCATCCCCTGGGTCGAGGGACTGTCGCTGACGGCCAATGTGAATGCGGACAAAAACGTCAACAACAACAAGCAGTTTACCAAACCCTGGTATGTGTATACGTGGGACGGACAAACCCGGGATGAAGAGGGGGTCCCCGTACTTGAACGCGGGAAGCGCGGCGTTTCGGAGCCCCGGCTGTCGCAAAGCATGTCGGATGGCACCCGCACGACCCTCAAGGCGCTTCTTAACTATGAAACGAGCATAGGACAGCGCAATAACATCAAAGCGCTGCTCGGCTGGGAGCGGATCGAAGGCGAATGGATGAATTTCAGTGCCTATCGCAGGTATTTCAATTCCACCATTATCGATGAGATGCTGGCAGGTGGCGACCGTCAGAAAGACAACGGCGGGAGTGCCAGCCATGAGGCCCGCATGAGTTATTTCGGCCGCTTGAACTACGATTATGACTCCAAATACCTCGTTGAATTCCTTTTCCGCTATGACGGCTCCTATATTTTTCCTGAAGACAGCAGGTGGGGCTTTTTCCCCGGTGTCTCACTGGGATGGCAAATTTCGGAAGAGGATTTCTGGAGCAACAACATCGGCCTTGTAAACTATTTCAAAATTCGCGGGTCGTGGGGTGAAACGGGTAACGATCGGATCGCTCCCTATCAGTTTCTTGAGACCTATGGGTACAGTGGAACCTATGTATTCAACGGCAATGAACCCAGTAAAACGTTAAACCAGCTTCGTACGCCCAACCCGAGTATTACCTGGGAGGTGGCAAATCAGAAGAATATTGGTTTCGACGGAGAACTATTTGACGGATCGGTAACCGTCTCGGCCGATTATTTCCATAATCTCCGGTCGAATATTCTCTGGTGGCGCAATGCCTCGGTTCCCCAGTCCACCGGCTTATCACTCCCCCAGGAAAATATCGCGAAGGTTGCCAACAGCGGGGTTGAATTCCAGGTGGGATATAATAACCAGGTTAAAGACTTCAGTTATGCATTTTCTGTGAATGCCTCGCATTCGAAAAATGAGATCAAATTCTGGGATGAGCCGCCTGGGGCCCCAGAATATCAAAAATCCACGGGGCACCCCATGAACTCCGGGCTCTATTATAATGCTATCGGGGTCTTCGATGACCAGGAAGATGTGGATTCTTATCCCCATTGGGACGGTGCCCGGCCCGGCGATCTAATTTTTGAAGATGTGAACGGTGACGGGGAAATCAACGGACTGGACCGGGTACGGTACGACAAGTCGGATATTCCAACCTTTACGGGGGGGGTTAATATTGACTTGGGCTACAAAGGCTTTGATGCTTCAATACTCCTGCAGGGAGCCGCCGGTGCAGCACGGGCCTTCCGGGAATTCTCGGGAGAGGCCGGCAACTTCCGTATGGATAATGTAGAGGGACGCTGGACCCCCGAAAATACGGATGCCTCCAAGCCGAGGGCCTGGAACAGGAGCAAGGAATACTGGATGACCGACGGTGCCCCCAATAATACCTACTGGGTGCGGGACACAGACTATATGCGACTTAAAAGCGTGAACATCGGATACACTCTCCCTCAAACGGTGAATGAGCGACTGGGCATCGGATCGCTGAGAGTGTATGTCAGTGGACAAAACCTGTACACTATAACGGGCCTCGAGGATTTCGATCCCGAATCGCCCAGTGCATCGCCCAGCTCCATCTGGGTGAACAGCCAGGTTTATCCATTGAACAAGACCTACAATTTCGGTGTATCATTAACTTTTTAAAATCAAGGTATTATGAGAAGTTTAAAACATATTGTAACATTTTCGGTGGTTGTGGTGCTGGTAGCTTCGTGCACGGATTTTCTTAATAAGAAACCGGTCACGGAGTTTACCCGGTCGGATATATGGAAAGATCCGGCACTGGCAGAATCCTATGTCAATCAAATCTATGACGAGGTGCCCTGGGGGGTAGCCAGAAATGCGGGTAATGTTGATGAATCAAGAAACCGTTCGGGAAATGGCTATAATGTCAATAACGCCCTGATAACCCCTGACAACTCCGGCTTTGGAAACTGGGGGGGCAACTATTCCAGTATACGGAAAACCAACAAGTTCCTGGTTAATATCGATAAAATCGATTTTGGAAATGCCGAATCGGACGGGGTTTCTCTGAAAGATCGCATGACGGGCGAAGTCCATTTTTTGAGAGCTTATTTTTATTTCAACCTGGCAAGTCATTTCGGAGGAGTGCCGATCATTACCAAGGTCTACGAGCTGAACGAGGAATACGAGGTGCCCCGCGACTCGTTTGCCGACGTGATAGACTTTATTGTCGAAGACCTGGATAAAGCCGCCAACCTGCTGCCCCTGACCAATTCGGGCGGCAACAATGGCCGGGCGAGCAAGGGCGCTGCGCTGGCTCTGAAATCAAGAGTGCTGCTCTATGCGGCCAGTAATCTGTATAACCCCGCCCAAAACGGTGCCATCACCGGTAGCTATTCGAATCCTGAATTCCTGGGATATACGGGGGGGGATGCCACGGCCCGGTGGCAGGCGGCTAAAGAAGCAGCCAAAGAAGTGATCGACCTGGGTATTTACAGTCTGTACCAGCCCGATCCGGCGTCGGACGAAGAGGCTACCCGGAATTACGGGGATCTCTTTACCTCGCAAAAAAGTGTGGAGGATATTTTCGTGCGCTACCGGTCCAACGCGCTAAACGAGGGATACGACGGATGGGGGATCGCTCCCAACGGCTGGTATGGCAACGCCGGGGTGGGCGCTATCAGTGAACTGGTGGATGCCTACAGGATGGCGGACGGAAGTGAGTTTGACCGCAGCAATCCGGACCACGCCCGGGAGCCCTATGAAAACCGGGATCCGCGGTTGACGGCATCCATTTTGTATGAAGGCAATGCCTATCGGCCACGGCCGGCCGACCTGGTAAAATATGATCCGGAAGGGGTCGGACAGTTCGGTACCTGGGAGCGCTGGGACAGTGAAAACAATGAGATGTACAGGGAATACGGGCTGGACACCCGGAACAGTATTGCCAATCCCTGGAACGGCAACAGGACGGGAGCCACCATGCTGAAGTTTCTGGATAAATCGGTGGATATACAGCAGTCGAACCAGGATTTGACGTGGCGTTATATCCGGTACGGGGAGATTCTGCTGAACTATGCTGAAGCCTGCATTGAGCTTGGCGAGGAGGCAGAAGCCCGCAAGTATCTCAATATGTTGAGGCAGCGGGCCCACATGCCCGATATTACCGCTTCGGGCGAGGCGCTGATGGAGGAATACCGAAATGAACGGCGCATCGAACTGGTGTACGAAAATAAACGATTTTTCGATGTCCGCCGCTGGATGATCGGTCCACAGGCCTACCATGATGTGCACGGAGTCAATATTGTATATGAGCTGCAGGACGATAACACGACCGCTGAGATCCCAACCATCACACCGATTAAAATCATGGACGGCAAGTGGGAGAACAAAATGTATTTCTTTCCCATCAACCGGGATGAAATGAACAGAAACAACAAGCTGGTACAGAACCCCGGCTATGAGTAGGCCGGCTGGTTGTGCTGTTCCCACGGCTGTGGCTTCGGCTAATTAGGTGAAGCTTACAACTTGAACCGAAAAAAGGTACTTTACTGCCCCGGGGCGTTGGTTCCGGGGTGGTTTATGTATTGAAGGGGCTGTGCTCTGGTCAACGGAAGAAAAAATTACAGGAACGCTTATGGATCAATTTTATCGTAAGGGCAGGATGCTATGCTTGTGGGTGCTCTTCGTATGCGCCGGCCCGGTCGGCGCCTATTCCTTTCAGACGCCCGGGGAGGTACCCCCTGTTCAATTTCGAAAAATGCAGGTTGCCTCTGAAAGCTTTGAGTCGGCCGGGGTTTTTGATGTGAACGATGACGGCCACCTGGATATCGTCTCCGGGGCTTTCTGGTATGGCGGGCCCGATTTCAGGGATCGCCATTATATCCGGGATGTCGACAATGTTGGTGAGTACTGGGATGAATTTGCCACGATTCCCATGGACGTCAACGGCGACGGGCATACCGACTATGTTACGGGGGGCTGGTTTGGCAAGAACATAAAGTGGCACCAGAACCCGGGCGAAGCCACCGAATGGAAGGAGCATATCATTGATGAAACGGGCAATGTGGAAACCATTCGGAGCTGGGATGTTGACGGCGATGGTTATCGGGAGATCGTCCCTAACAACCCGAATGATCCGCTGAAATTTTATACCTTGAACAGGGATGACGGCGGAGAGGCGGTTGGGACGTTCAAAAAGGTAGCCGTAGCAGACCGGCAGGATCACGGGCTTGGCTTTGGCGACATCAACGGGGATGGAAGGGGCGATTTTATCGTCAGCAACGGCTGGCTCGAGGCCCCGGTCGAGCCAGAAAGCGGGAAATGGATCCGGCACGAGGAGTTTTCCCTGGGGGATGCCAGCATTCCTATCCTGGTCGTGGATGTGAATGCGGACGGCAGGAACGATCTCATCGTGGGACAGGCCCACAGCTACGGACTTGACTGGTATGAGCAGGAAGTAAAAAAGACAGGAGAACGAGCATGGGTCAGGCATCCCATCGACCCCCATAATTCCCAGTTTCACACGATGGAGTGGGTCGATATCGACGGGGATGGACGCAATGAATTGGTGACCGGCAAGCGTTACCGGGCGCACAACGGCAATGATCCCGGGGGAGATGATCCGGTGGGCCTCTATTACTACAAATGGAATGGGGAGGCCTTTGTGAAAAACACCATCTCCTACGGACCGCTGGGAGAAGGCAAGGGGGCGGGTATCTATTTTGAGGTGGTGGATCTTGGAAAGGACGGATGGAAAGATATCGTCGTGGCCGGCAAGGACGGCCTGTATGTTTTTTTCAACGAAGGTAACCGTTATTAATAAATGATTTCAGCAGTATTCTCTATGGGCCTAGGTTTTATTTTGGATCAAAAGCACTGGAAAAGTTAGCACGTACAGCATCGGGCATATGTACAAAGCGGTAATTGTTAGTTCTTTATTCATATTATTTGCTTCTTATATCAGTGGTTGTGCAACTGCGCAACAAGTTAAATCCGTGGAAGATTTCCCCGATTTTGAGCTTGAAAATGAAGATCGGGTGGTGCTGCTGGGGAATTCGCTTATCCAGTACGACCAACAGCATGGGTATATTGAATACGCCCTGACTACCCGTTGGCCCCAAAAAGATATCACCTTTCGCAATCTTGGATGGACGGGCGACACGGTACATGGGAAGGCTCGCACTTATTACACCACACCACCGGGCCCGTATGAATTGCTGATCGACCAGCTAAAAGAGGTGGAGCCAACGGTGGTGTTTGTCGGGTATGGTGCCAATGAGGCGTATGAAGGAGAAGAAGGAATTCCCGATTTCCGGCAGGGATTAAACAAGTTGCTGGATGATATCGAAAAAATGGAAGCCCGGGCCGTCCTGCTGTCTCCCATCCCCCATATGTCCCAGATGCTCGCGGAAGAAGAACTTAACGCCCGCAATAAGAATTTGAAGCTTTATTCAGAGGTCATTGCCGAAGTGGCTTCTGCCCGCCATATTAGGTTCATCAACTTGTTTAAGCCTTTTCAAGGACTGGATAACAGCGATCAGTTTACAACCGACGGTGTCCATCTAAATGAGAATGGATACTATTATTTAGCGTCGGTGATGGAGGATGGACTGGGACTGCCCCCGCGCAAGTGGAGGGTGGAGATAGACCGTGCTAGAAAGGATGCGAAAGCTACAGGTATGGCCACAATTTTAGAGGCGCAGTTCGGGGATGAAGAAATAAATTTTACACTGGGCAGCCAGCTTCTTCCCCTGCCACCTCCGGATTCTGATACGGTCATAGAAATTCAAACAAGAGATTTTACAATAAATGGGCTCGGCCGGGGATGCTATACCCTGTCCGAAGGCCCTGCTGATATAATATCAGCATCGGCCGAACGCTGGTCCGAGGGCGTAGAAATTGAGCGGGGCCTGCTATTCGAGCAGGCAAACGAACTTCAAGAGTTGATCGTAAATAAAAACCAGCTGTACTTCCGCAAGTACCGGCCAGTGAATCGGACGTACCTTGTTGGGTTTAGGTCATTTGAACAGGGACAAAATACCAAGGAATTGGAGCAGCTAGATCTGTTTATCACCCGGATGGAAGATCAGGTATTCCAGCTTAGAAAACCTCAACCCAAAGTGTACCGGGTACACGCTGTTAAATAGTAGCCACATCAACATTCGAGTTTGCATGAAATGATTGATACGAAGCAGAAACAGAAATCAATTCACCTGGGATCGATAAGCAGATGAACATTTACCCCCGATGGTTCAATTTGTTAGGCAGTAGTTTCTTTGGAATGCTGCTCCTTAATGTGGTTGTGTTGCTCCCAATGAGTTCTCAGGCACAGGATAATTTGCGAGATGTTCCGAATCCCGACCCGCAGTTTGAAAAGAAGACGCTGAATGTGGCGGAGGGATATGAAATAAAGCTGTTTGCCGAGGAACCGATGCTGGTGAAACCCATCCAGATGAACTGGGATGAAAAAGGACGGCTCTGGGTGGTCGGCAGTAAAAATTATCCCCAGCTGAAGCCGGGTGAGGTAGCTGATGATAAAATCTATGTGCTGGAAGATACCACGGGAGACGGCAGGGCAGATGTTTCTACAGTATTTGCTGAAGGGTTGGAGATCCCCACTGGAATATTACCGGGAGACGGAGGAGTCTATGTGGCGAACGCAACGGAAATTTTGCACCTCAAAGATACAAATGGTGATGGAAAAGCAGATCAAAGGCGCAGGGTGTTAAGTGGCTTTGGGACCGGCGATGCCCATCACCTCGTCCATACGTTTCGATGGGGACCGGCCGGAAGATTTTATTTCAACCAGTCAATTTACATTCACAGCTATCTTGAGACGCCGTACGGGGTGAAAGAGCTCAAGGGCGGCGGTACGTGGCGATATCAGCCTGAAACGATGGAGCTGGGCATTTATATGCGGGGACTCATTAACCCGTGGGGACTTCAGTTTAACAAATGGGGACAATCATTTTTAACCGATGGAGCGGGCCGCGAAGGCATCAACTTTGCTTTTCCAGGGGCCACGTTTACCGCGGCACCGGGGGCAGAACGAATTTTGCATGGTCTGAACCCGGGGCAGCCTAAACATTCCGGGCTTGACATTATTTCGGGGCGGCACTTTCCTGACTCGTTAAGGGGGAGCTTGATCACCAATGATTTTCGCGCCAATCGCATTAACCGGTTTGTCCTGGAGGAACAAGGCAGCGGCTACGTATCAAAACAACAGGAAGACTTGATATGGTCTGATAACGTCGCCTTCCGCCCGGTCGATATTTCGGTGGGCCCGGATGGAGCAATTTATGTGGCCGACTGGTACAATCCTATCATCCAGCATGGAGAAGTAGACTTTCGGGATCCGCGTCGGGATCACCAGCATGGACGCATTTGGCGAATCACGGCAAAGGATCGCCCGTTGGTTGAAAAACCTGATCTTAGCCGGGCAACGACCAGGGAGTTGTTGAAGGCACTGAAAAAGCCGGAAAAGTGGACCCGTTCCCAGGCAAAGCGAATGCTAAAGGAACGCGGTACCGAAGAAATCGTGCCTGAACTAAAATCCTGGGTCAGTGATCTGGATCCCAATGATGCCGATTATGAGCATCAGTTGTTGGAAGCCCTGTGGGTTTTTCAATCTGTCGATGCAGTGAATGAGTTACTGCTCAAAAAAGTACTGAATGCCCAAAAACACCAGGCGCGGGCGGCAGCCGTGAGAGTGTTGAATTACTGGTACGATGACGTTGATGATGCCTATCGTTTACTTCAGGATGCTGCAGCCGATGAAGACCCAAAAGTACGATTGGAGACTGTTATTGCATTCCGTAATGAGCAATCGGCAGAAGCCGCAAAAACGGCACTCTCGGTGCTGGCATCTCCCATGGATGAATTCCTGGACTTTGCCCTTTGGCAGACCGTCCGTGAGCTGGAGCCGCACTGGATGGAAGCCATAGAGGATGAGCCGGAGTTTTTCGGTAATCCGAAGATGAAGGCGTATGCGCTTAAATCGGTGAATAATTCCCAGGCAGCCAAGCACCTGGTAGCGTTGTACCTGGAGGGGAAGGTACCTGAAGAATACAACCAGGATCTGTTTAATGCAGTCGCCAAGTGGGGGCGGGTGGAGGAGTTGAACATTTTCCTGGATTTAGCATTGAGTGATCGGGCGGTTCACGAGAATCGCCGCGCGTCCTACCTGAATACCCTGGAGGAAGCGGCCCGCCAGCAAGAGAAAAAGCCCACAAATAACCTGGATCGGATCATCCGTTTTGTGGATGATGATAACGAGCAGGTCGTACAAAGTGCCATAAAATTGATGGGCTATTGGAAGCTGGAGCAATTTCGGGACAGGCTGGATGATATAACCCATGGTGGTAACGATATGGCAAGAGAAGCGGCCATGGATGCCCTCGCTTTGCTGGGCGATGAGCAAAGCCGGCAAATGCTGGATGACCTGACCGGCAATGACCAGCCGGTTGAGCTACGCATAATGGCACTCAAACGCCTGATATCGCTGGATATCACCAAGGCGGCGCATATTGCTGTAACCCTGTTGCAGGAGACATTGGAACCGGAAATGGCGTCCCAGCTTTTTTCTGCCTTTTTTGCCCAGACAGAGGGGCCCGGGATACTCGCAGAAAAAATATCCGGGCAGGAATTCCCCAAAGAGACAGCCCAGGAAGGGGTAAAAGCCATTCAGCAGCAGGTACCCTACCACCGCAAGGATGATGAGGATGTAAAGAAGCTCCAGGAGGTATTTGAGCAATTGGGAGGCGAATTGCCGCCGGATCGCATGCCGCAGCAGTTAAGCAACCGACAAATGAACAGGCTGGAACTCGACATAAAAGCAAGTGCAGATCCCGCAAAAGGAGAAAAAATATTCAGGAAACTGGAATGTATGAGTTGCCATACCATTGGAGGCGCAGGAGGAACAATAGGCCCTGGTGTAAGTAGTTTGGGGGCAAACGCTCCAACTGATTATATCATCCAGAGTCTTCTGAATCCAAGCGAGGATATTAAAGATGGATATGAGCTCAACCGCGTAGTCAGAAATGACGGCAGTGTCGTAACCGGCTACGTGGTGAATGAATCAAATTCTGAGGTCGTGATACAGGAAGTAGCCGGAAATAAAGTTTCAATTCCCCAAAGCCAGATAGACGTTCATGAGACGGTACCTGGCTCGTTAATGCCACCAGGCCTGACAGCCAGCCTGGAACGCAAGGAGTTTATCGACTTGGTAGGATTCCTTTCTAAAATTGGGGAAGAGGGAGAGTTTCGCGTCCCCAACAGAAGGTATGTCCGCAGTTGGAAGGTACTGAGTGACAGTGCAAAAACCGTCCAGAATATCAGTAACAATGGACTTGAGTCTGTCGTGAATGGGCAGGAGGAAATGAACTGGATGCCTGCCTATAGTAAAGTGGATGGGGGGCTCCTGCTGCAGGAATTGTCTTTTGTTGAATTGGAGAATGGAGAGAAATATAGCGTTATCTCTTTTGAACTTGAGGTACTGTCGGGGGGAAATGCAACGCTATCTTTCAATTCCACGGCCGATATCACGGCTTGGGCAGACCAAAAACCAATAGATGGCTCAGGGGATAAATATGAGGTTAACCTGTCCAGGGGGATTCATGAATTCACGCTTGCTGTGAACCATAATAACCGTGAGGAGAACAGCATTCGCATAGAAGTTCAGGACGCCGATCAATCTCCCGCACAGATAAAACTCCTTATGGGTCGTTAAATGTAAGGATCAAATTTGAGGTGTATGCTTCACTGGACCCTACTATTTGTTTGTAGCATGGTTGCGGCTTATTTCTGTAGCTGAAGACCACCCCGACCCGCCACTTCAGAATAAAAAATTAATCCGTTCCCGAGTAGATTGTTCATGGTGATGTCTCTTTATGCATGCAGGGGATTGCGGCCTTTAACGGGCCCCGAAATAAGTAAGCCAAATATTAACAACAGGGATAAGGGTTATGGAAAGAAAAGGTTATGGTGGGTTAAAAATAGTTGCGGCGATGATAATGTTTTTCGCGCTGCAGTTTGGAATCAATTGCTCATCCGGGTTTGCCCAGGAAGTCAGCGGCACGGTAGTGGATGCCGAGTCGGGCGAAACGCTGCCGGGCGTGAATGTTACCGTCAAAGGGACGACGGTTGGGGTGGCAACCGACGGGCAGGGCACCTATTCACTGACGGTGCCTTCACTGAACGATACGTTACTGTTTTCCTTCGTTGGATATGAAATAGCAGAAATCCCCATCAACGGCCGCACCACCGTTGATGTCAGCCTGGAAAGCGAAGCCATCATGGGCGAGGATGTGGTGGTTGTGGGCTACGGCACCCAGCAGAAATCTGACCTGACCGGCTCGGTGGGGACGGTGGATGAACAATCGCTCCAGGAGCGGTCGTCTACGAATGTCTCACAGGCACTGGCCGGAAAAATTTCGGGGGTCGATGTTTCGCTGAGCTCCGGTGAGCCGGGGGGCTCGCCACAGATCAGGATACGGGGAAGCAGCTCGGTGAGTAATACCAATGATCCGCTCTATGTGGTTGACGGCGTGATTCTGAATGTTGAACGCATGCAGCAGGGGACCCATGCCATCAATTCCATCCCTCCCAGCAGTATCGAATCGATTGAAGTGCTCAAGGATGCCTCTGCCACAGCCATCTACGGGGCCAGGGGAGCAAACGGCGTTGTCCTGATCACAACCAAAAAGGGCAGCCGGGAGGGGCCCCGCGTCAACTACAGCGGTTCTGTGAGCACCAGCAGTGTAGCCAAAAAGATTGATGTGCTCAATGCCGAAGAATTTCTGAGAGTTGAAGAAATTGCCTATTCCAATGCGGAAAAATATGATCCGGCGGGATTTGCGGCGGGCAAATATACCAACCCGGTGGAGAAGAGAACGGATCCCCGGCTCTTTGATCAGAACGGGAATCCCATTTACGATACAGACTGGCAGGATGAGGCTTTCCGGCAGGCGATAACCCAGAAGCACAACTTGTCTGTTGCCGGGGGCGACAAGCAGACCACCTATGGCGTCTATGTGTCGTACAACGATGAAGAGGGTGTGATGAAAGACTCCTGGCTGGAACGCTACTCCGGCAAGTTCAATATTGAAACCCAGGTCACAGAATGGCTGAGCGCCGGTGGAAGCATGACCTACAGTAACCAGTCCCAGAAGGAGCTCCATCCCTGGTCCATGCGAATGCTCTATGAATCGATTGCCATCGTACCGGTCAAGTACCCGGATGGAACATGGGCCGGCAACGAGGATTATCCGGGGATGGAAGGAGGGCCCAACCAGCGAAGGGTATCGGAGGAGAGCATCCATATACTGGATACTCAAAATATCCTGGCCAACCTCCATACGACCATACAGTTTTCCGAGAAGCTGGAGCTGCGGACGATGCTTGGTACGAATGTGATTAACCAGGAGCAGGACCGGTATTCAGGACGCACGCTCCCTTTCCTGTCGCGCGACCAGGATGGTGTTGCCAGCATTTCACCTTCGCGCAGCGACAACTGGCAGTTTGAGAACTTGCTCAACTATACCGATGAGCTGAATGAGGTTCATTCCATTTCTGCTCTGCTGGGGCAATCCATCCAGACGTCCAGCCGGTCAAGTTCCAGCGCCTCTGCCTGGGGCTTTCTGGACGACTATTTTGAATACAATAACCTGGGCATTGCAGACAACCCGCGCCCGCCGAACTCAACGTCGAGCAAGTATACCATGTCCTCCTATTTCAGTCGGTTAAACTATACCTATGATGACAAATACCTGGTAACCGTAACGGGTCGGGTTGACGGCTCATCCCGCTTCGGTACGAACAACAGGTACGCCTTTTTCCCTTCGGCGGCCCTCGGATGGCGGGTATCCGAAGAGGGGTTCCTGCAGGACAACGCCACCATATCAAACCTGAAACTGCGCGCAAGCTATGGATTGACGGGCAATTCCGAAATAGCCAATTACCAGTATGAGGCGGGTCTGGGTACCTATACGGCCATCTTCAACGGGACCAGAAATGTCGGTGTGGGTGTGCAGCGGTTGGCTAACCCGGATTTGAAATGGGAGATCAACAAGCAGTTCGATATCGGTCTTGAACTGGGACTCTTCAATAACAGGGTGGCCCTGGAAGCGGATGTCTACAGAAGGAAATCTGAGGATATGTTGCTGCAGCGTCCCCTTCCGAGAACAAGCGGCTATGCCACGGTCTTCGAGAACATCGGGAGTATGGAAAACCGGGGCATAGAACTGGCCTTAACGACCAACAACATTCGGAAATCCGATTTCTCATGGACCACGGAATTCAATATTTCGATCAATGAGAATGAAGTGTTGAAATTACATGGAGGCTCTGATATCGAAACCGGCGGTGGCGTCCACGGAGGCGGAGCAGGCAGTATCATCCGGGAAGGATTACCCGTAAATACGTTCATGGGGTATGTTTCCCTGGGTACCTGGAATACGGATGAAGCGGAAGAGGCGGCCCGGTACAACCGGCTTCCGGGCGACATCAAGTACAAGGATGTCAATAACGACGGGGCCATCAATCAGGATGACCGGGTCCCCATCGGGAATGGTGTGCCGGATGGCTACGGCAGCTTTATCAACAGTTTCACCTACAGGAACTTCGAGGCTACTGCGGATATTCAGTTTATGTATGGTAACGATGTCATGTGGGAGGCCGTGCACTCCACCGAAGACCGGGTGGGGATAGCTAACAGCCTGGGGTCGGTGCTGAACGCCTGGACTCCCGAGAACCAGGACACCCCCATTGCCCAGCTGCGTCCCACACAGGCCGGTTATGATACGGACAATGATACCCACCGCATGCAGGATGGATCTTTTATCAGGGGGCGAAATTTCACCCTTTCCTACAATCTTCCGCAATCCACGATCCAGCCCTGGGGTGCCCGAAATATCAGGGTATACGCTGCGGCGCAGAATTTATTTGTTATTACGGAATTCAGGGGCTACGACCCTGAAGTGTCAACGTCAGGATCCCCTTTCTCTCGTGGACGGGCTCAATATTTTGAGTATCCCAAGTCGAGGACCTTTGTATTGGGATTGGATATCGGCTTCTAAGACTTCCGCAACCTATTAATATTAATATTTGGCACCATACCTATGAGACATTTCATTCACTACCTGTTACTTGGGGCATTTATCGTAAGTACGGCAGCCGGATGCGACGGTTTCCTCTCGCAGTCGGACCCCACCAGTTTTACGGACCAGAACTATTACACCAAGCCGGCCCACGCCGAAGCAGTCGTAAATGCCATATATGAAGACCTGAGAGCAGTCAGGGGCGGCGGTTTTGGAGGCGCAGCCTGGCTGATGACCGAATTCCAGACCGGGCTTGCCAATACCGAGCTGGGACAGGCGACCAACAGCCTGGATATCCGGGCACTCGACAACAGTGCCGACAACGGCTATGGACAGGCCTACTGGAACAGCCACTATCGCGGCATTGCCAATGCCAACGAAGCTCTTGCCAACATCCCGGACATACCGCAGATAGCAGAAGAACGGAAGAACAGCCTGCTTGGAGAGGCCCGGTTTTTACGGGCGTATTATTATTTCAACCTTGTCCGCCTGTTTGGCGACGTGCCGTTGATACTGGAGCCCGTGGGACTGAATTCTGAGCAGCTGAAACCGGAGCGAGCGCCGGTGGCGGAGGTATACGAAGCCATCGTCAGCGACTTGACCTGGGTGGAGCAGAATGCACCGCTGCCGTTCAACAGCCAGAGCGGCCGGGCAACGCTGGGAGCCGTGAAGACGCTCTTGTCAAGTGTCTATCTGACCATGGCGGGCCACCCGCTGCAGGGGGGCGAGGAATACTACCAGCTTGCAAGAGATAAGGCAGAAGAGGTTATCAATTCCGGGGAATACCGGCTGTTCGATGATTATGCCGATCTGCACAGCTATGATACCGAGAATTCGGGCGAACATATCTTTATGGTGCAATATGATGCCGAGATTGTTGACCATAACGGCCTGCAGTATGTCACGCTTCCCTATAACCAGGATATTTCCCTTTTTTCTGCGGAGACCGGAGGCATATTCGCCCAGGAGGAATTTGTAAATTCCTATGAGTCCGGTGACAAACGGACAGAGGAGAAACAGTTCTACTATCATGAATTTACCAAGGTTTCCGATCGCAGCACGCCGGTGAACCTGGGGGGATGGTACCTGTACAAGTTTTTTGATCACGAGGCCAATACGGAAACGGCAGTTTCTGGTCTCAATTGGCCGCTGTTCCGCTACGCCGAAGTCCTGCTTATTTATGCCGAGGCGGAAAATGAAGTTAACGGGCCCACGGCTTCAGCTTACGAGGCCGTCAATAAGATCCGGAGGAGAGCGGAGATTGATGAATTGTCGGGCCTTTCCCAGGCCGATTTCAGGGAGGCCGTCTGGGAAGAGAAGTGGCATGAACTCAGTTTTTAAAATAAAACCTGGTTCGACATGGTTCGCCTTCGCAAGGCCTATGACGTGACAACGGGCGACTTTGAGGATTACGTGGGGCACACCTTTGTCTATGGTCCCACCCTCTCGGAAAGGGAACTGCTGTATCCCATACCGGCAGCTGAGCGCAGGAATAACGAGAACCTCACCCAGAACCCGGGTTATTAAGCACAAAGGATTTTAGGAAAAAAAGAAAATTATAAAGTACTTATGAGACGGGTTCCCTTGTCTTGCGGCAAGGTCCACACTTATTAGCAGGCTCTTATTACTTAATACATGGATTATATGAAATGTTCTTTTGCACGAACGGTAAACGCGTTAATTGGATCCTTGTTTGTGCTTGCACTGCTGGCAGGCTGTTCGGGATCTGAAAAACCAAAACTTAGCGTTGAGAAAGGGTCCCATATCGTCCTGATTGGGAATAATCTGGGGTCCCGGATGATGGATTTTGGCCATTTTGAAACGGAGATGCACCTTCGCTACCCCGACAGCCTCCTGTACATTCGAAATATGGCGGATCCGGGGAATACACCAGGCTTCCGGCCCCACGCGGCCCGCAACTCTCCCTGGGCTTTTCCGGGTGCAGCCAAATTTCAGGATGAGCTGGCGGCCGAGCCGAGCAGCGTGGGACATTATCCCACGCCGGATGCCTGGCTCACCGAGCTAAAGGCGGATATCATCATCGCCTTCTTTGGGTACAGCGAATCTTTCGAAGGACAGGAAGGACTTGAGACGTACAAGTCTGAATTGGAGGCTTTCATCGATCATACCAGGAAACAGGAGTACAACGGGCAGAATCCGGCGAAGCTTGTTATCGTTTCCCCTATTGCGTTTGAGAACCTGTCCGACAGTCTCGACCTGCCGGAGGGTGAAGAAATAAATAAAAATCTTTCGCTTTATACGGATGGGATGAAGGAAATTGCTGAAAAGAAAAACGTGCCCTTCGTAAATGTCTATACCCCGACCAAAGAGTGGCTGGAAAACAGTGATGAAGCGTTGACGATCGATGGCTCGCAGCTCAATGAGAAGGGCTATAAGCAATTTGCCAGGCTGCTGGCCGATAACATATTCGGGGATAAAGAGCCGGAGGCTGAAGAGCATCGCAAGCAGGTGCACAATGCCGTGCTCGAAAAAAACTGGATGTGGGAAAATGATTATAAGATTCCCAATGGCGTTCATGCCTATGGACGAAGATACAAGCCGTATGGTCCTGACAATTATCCCTACGAGATTGCCAAGATACGGGAAATGACGGCTGTTCGCGACACAGCCATCTGGAAGGCGCTTGACGGTGAGAAGATGGACCTTGAGGCAGCGGATGCCAGAACTAAAGAATTGCCGGAAGTTAAAACGAATTATCGGGCCGATGCCTATGGTCACGGAAATCCGGAATATCTGTATGGCGAGGAGGCTCTGGAAAAGTTCGATATGGCTCCCGGCTATGAAATATCGCTCTTTGCTTCCGAAAAACAATTCAATACGCTTGCCAATCCCGTACAAATATCCTTTGATAATGAAGGTCGCCTGTGGGTGGCCGTAATGCCCAGTTACCCCCACTATAAGCCGGGCAGTGACAAGCCCAATGATAAAATTCTCATATATGAGGATACGGATGCTGACGGCCGGGCCGATAAGCAGATCGTATTTGCGGACAGTCTGCATCTGCCTGTGGGTTTTGAGCTGGCGACCGAGGGAGTGTATGTCTCGCAGGGGTCTGATATGGTGCTGCTCAAGGATACTGATGGGGATGATAAAGCCGACCAGAGAAAAGTGGTGCTCAGTGGCTTTGATGATCACGATACGCATCATGCCCACAGTGCCTATACCGCCGATCCCTCAGGGGCGATCTACATGGGGGAAGGGGTGTTCCTGCATACGAATGTTGAAACATCCTACGGAACCGTTCGGGCAACGAATGGAGGATTTTACCGGTATAACCCTAGCCGAAAACGACTCGAGCGGACAGCCCAGATCTCGATTCCCAATCCCTGGGGCATTGCTTTTGACCGGTGGGGGCAAAACTTTTTTGCGGAAACCTCCAGCCCGAATGTCCGCTGGATGATGCCGTCTACCATCCAGTCGCGATACGGCGAAGCCTCACCCATGACGGAAAACCTGATCGAGGACGAACATATGGTGCGTCCCACATCGGGACTTGAATTTGTATCAAGCCGGCACTTCCCGGAGGAGGTGCAGGGTGATTTGCTCATCAACAATACCATCGGTTTTTTGGGAACCAAGCAGCATAAGGTGATAGACGATGGCACCGGGTACACCACCGAGCATCGGCAGGATCTGGTGCAGTCGTCGGACCCCAATTTCCGGCCGGTTGATTCTGAATTTGCCCCGGATGGCTCCCTCTATCTGGTTGACTGGCACAACAAGCTGATCGGACACATGCAGCATAATGCCCGGGATCCGCTTCGTGATCACTCGCACGGAAGGATTTATCGTGTAACCTATCCCGAGCGGCCGTTGGTGGAGCCCGCAGAGATAGCCGGAGCCGGTATCGACCAGCTGCTGGATAATCTGAAATTGCCCGAATACCGTAGCCGATACCGGACCCGGCGAGAGCTCAGAGGCCGTGACGCCAACGAGGTGCTCAATCATATTGAAACGTGGACACAGAATTTGGATGATAATGATCCGCAGTACGAGCATCATCTTCTTGAAGCATTATGGGTCTCCTGGGGGCTCAACAAGGTGGATGAATCGTTGCTTCGCCAGCTGTTAAAGGCCGAGGACCATCGGGTGCGCGCGGCCGCGGTTCGGGTTCTCCGCTACATGGGACATCAGGTTGCCGATCAGCAAAAATTGCTGGTTGATGCCGCACGGGATGAACACGGGCGGGTTCGGCTGGAAGCTATTGTCGCGGCATCCTGGCTGAGTGAAGAGGAGGGCATGCCCGTTTTGAATGAAGCCAAAAAACATTCCCTGGACAAGTGGATGGAGGAACCGTTCAAAGCGGCGGTAGCCCGCGTCCAGGGCAAGGCCTACCGGACGGAAGAAGAGGAAGAGGAAAATAAGATAGAAACTGATCTTGAAGGGGAGGCAAGGGAGCTTTTCATCAAGGGTAAAGCTATCTATGAACAGGATGGTTTTTGCGGAACCTGCCACCAGCCTGACGGCAAGGGAGCTTCTGGTTTTCCGCCCCTCGAAGGATCCCAATGGGTGACAGGGCAGGAAGAGCTTCTTACAAAAATTGTGTTAAAGGGTCTGCAGGGGCCGATTGAGGTTGGCGGGGAAAAGTATCCCGGCCAGGTTCCCATGACCGCTTTTGGAGGGATGTTAAACGATGAAGAAGTGGCGGCCGTGCTGACGTATGTCCGCAACGCTTTTGGTAATGACGCCTCCCCTGTAACACCGGATAAAGTCAAGAAGATACGGGCTGCGGTTCAGGACAAGGAAGGCTTGTATACCCCCGCGGAGTTGCTTGAGGAACATCCTTTTGAGGATTAGAAATTGTCAATGCAGGGATGGAAAGCAATTTTAACAATAATCTGATAACGTGCTGAGATACCTGCCCACACCAATGATTGTGCTGGCGTGTTTTGCCTTTTCGGCATTCCCATTTGACGCAGGGGCAAAGTCACAGCCCCCCAACATTGTATTTATTTTTGCCGACGACCTTGGTTACCACGACGTAGGCATCTATGGTAACCATGAAGTTCGAACGCCCAATATCGATGCCCTTGCCAGGGAGGGCGTGATGTTTAGCCGGGCCTACAATATGGGGTCCTGGAGTCCGGCTGTTTGCATGCCCAGTCGTACCATGTTGAACACGGGACGCTATGTGTGGAAGGCCAAAGAGGCCTATGACGAAGGGTATGCAGAGATACAGGAGGAAGGCAATTTCTGGAGCCAGCAGCTCAGGCAGGCGGGGTATGAAACCTATTTCACCGGGAAGTGGCACGTTCCCGGACTGGATCCCAATAAATTGTTTGACCATGTGGTTCATGTCCGCCCGGGCATGCCGAAGCAGACCGAGGCCGGTTACGACCGTCCCAGGAAAGAAAAAAAAGATGAATGGAGTCCATATGATCCTGAATTCGGTGGTTTCTGGGAAGGAGGCACGCACTGGTCGGAAGTGCTCGCGCAGGATGCTGAGATGTTCATCGAGCATGCTCGTGAAAAGCAGAACCCGTTTTTTATGTACCTGGCATTCAATGCAGCCCATGATCCGCGGCAGTCACCGAAAGCGTTTGTAGAATCCTATGACCCGGATGAGCTGGCCCTTCCGCAAAATTTTCTTCCCGAGTATCCCTACAACGAAGCGATGGGTTCCGGCCGGAAACTGCGTGATGAGCGTCTTGCGCCTTTCCCCCGGACCGAGTATGCCGTCCGGGTACATCGACAGGAATATTATGCGATTATATCACATATGGATGAACAGATCGGAAGGATCCTGGATCAGCTGAAGTCCGAAGGCAGGTATAATAACACCATTTTTGTTTTTACAGCTGATCATGGCCTGGCTGTTGGACAGCACGGGCTAATGGGAAAGCAGAATATGTACGAGCATTCGTTGCGGGTTCCCCTTATCATAGCGGGACCGGGGATTCCGGAGGGTGAGAAGAGGACGACGCCCGTCTACCTGCAGGATGCAGTACCGACCACGATAGACTTTGCCGGCGGCCGGGTACCGGATTCGTATCAGTTTAGGTCTTTAGTTCCCCTGATTCGCGGAAAAGAAATACAGCTGCACCCCGCCATCTACGGAGCCTATATGGACAAGCAGCGTGCAGTCATCGAATGGCCGTATAAATTGATTCTGTATCCCGAAATTTCCAAAATACGGTTGTATAATCTGGAGGAGGATCCCCTTGAAACCAACGATCTGGCCGGGCATGAGGATATGAAATCCACCGTTCGGCGGCTCATCTATTGTCTTGAGGAGCTTCAGAAAAAAACGGGAGATGATTTAAATCTGAGCAGCTGGTCATAAGATCTTGAATAAAACCTAATAATAGGCTATATCAAAGCATGCACCTGCTTTGCCTAGAAACGACAACAGGGGCTCATTGCCCAGAGAGACTAATGTGCGGTTCACAGGAAATGCTAATACAGAATAACAGATTACATCTATGAAATGTAAAAAAGCCAGTGTCACAAGGGCTGCAGTATGCTGCGGTTTATTTTTTTTCTTTCTTTCAGTAAATATGGAAACGGCCCTGGGACAGGAAGGTAAACAGTGGATCTCCTATGAACCGGGGACGGGGCCGGGCAACGGAAAGCATATTGTACTGGTCAGTGGAGATGAGGAGTACCGGTCGGAGGAAGCCCTGCCGCTGCTGGCGAGCATTTTAGCCGAAAAACATGGCTTCAAGACAACCGTACTGTTTGCCATAAATCCCGAAACCGGTAATGTTGATCCGGAATACCAGACGAATATCCCGGGCCTTGCACAGCTGCGTTCGGCAGACCTGATGGTGCTTTTTACGCGGTTCCGGGAGCTGCCGGATGAGCAAATGAAATACATCCATGAATATATTGCGGCCGGGAAGCCTGTTGTGGGGCTGCGTACGGCTACGCACGCGTTTAATTACAAGCGGAATACGGACAGTCCCTATGCCAAATACGATTTTAGAAGTGAAAAAGAGGGTTGGGAAGGCGGTTTCGGCCGCCAGATCCTGGGCGAGACGTGGATCGATCATCACGGTGTCCACGGCGAAGAGGGAACAAGGGGGCTTATTGACGGCATTGAGGAGCGGAAGGAGCATCCCATCCTGCAAGGCGTGCACGATATATGGGGCCCCACGGACGTCTACGGTGTTACGGAATTGGACGGAGATCCTGAGGTACTGGTTTGGGGACAGTCGACAGCGGGCTTGCGTCCCGAAGCCCCGCTGAATTGGGAGAAGTCGATCATGCCGGTGGCCTGGACAAGAGAATACAGCAGTGCAAGCGGAAAAAGCGGCAGGGTGTTTGCTACGACCATGGGAGCCGCCGTCGATTTGAAAAGCGAGGGCCTGCGCCGGTTGCTGGTTAACGCTTGTTACTGGGCGGCAGGGATGGAAGATGAGATTCCTGACCAAAGCGATGTTTCGATAAACGGTGAGTATAATCCCACCATGTTTGGATTTGGTGACCACAGGAAAGGATTGGCCCCCTCCGATTTCAAATAGGTGATTATGACAGTGGGTAGGAATTGTTGGCAAGTTTAAGATATCCTTAATCAAAAATAACAGAATACAATGGCAAAAATTGGTTTTAACCTGCTGGCCTGGTCAGCAGTTGTTTCGGATGAGATGTTACCCATAGCGGAACGGTTGAAGAATATTGGATATGATGGAATAGAATGTTTTCTGGCCCCGATAGAGAAGGAGGTTTACCGTAACTTCGGGAAAGAGGTGGCTGACCTGGGCCTGGATATGACCTGCGTGATGGTACTGGGACCGGAGGAAAACCCCATCAGTCCTTCTGCAGAAGTGCGGCAAAAAGGACTTGACCGCATCAAATGGGCTATTGATCGGGCGGATGATATGAATGCCGGAGCATTATGCGGCCCTTTCCATTCTGCCTTTGCCACCTTTCATGACAAGGCTCCGGACGAGGATGAATACAAGCGCAGTGCCGAGGTTTTGGCAAAGGCGGGCGAGTATGCCGAGCAGGCCGGAATCCTGCTGGCCCCGGAGGCCATCAACCGCTTTGAATGTTACCTGTGCAATACCATGGAACAGCTGGTCTACCTGGTGGAAAAGGTATCGCATCCCAGCGTGAAGGCACATTTTGATACCCATCACGCCAATATTGAGGAAAAGAATATTGGAGACGCCATCCGCAGGGCGGCCCCGGTTCTTGGACACGTGCATATTAGTGAAAATGATCGCGGAACACCGGGTTCGGGCCATATTTCCTGGGACGAAACCTTTGGTACCCTGGCTGAGATCGGCTATGACGGGTGGTTAACCATTGAGGCGTTCACCAGGGATGACCCCGATTTTGCAAACTCGATCAACGTATGGCGCGAATATTCAAAGCCGTGGGATGTGGCAGAGAATGGATATGCCCTGATTAAGGAAAAGTGCGAGGAGTTTGGGATATAATTATTTCCAGGCACTGATAAAATATAACATTACAGCCCGGGGCGTTGCCCGGGCACAAAAAATGAAGGATAACCCAGGCCAATGAAATACACTGTTTATCTCTCTGTAATCATTGCATTATGGTTTAACTATGCCCCCGGAATGTTTTCCGGGAAAGCGGATGAACCTGCAAAAGAAGAAAATATAACAGATACCGAACATATGGACCAAAAACGGTTGCGTCATGTCGTGCTGATTAAGTTCAAGGAAAATACCTCTGAGGAAGATATAGCCGAGGTGGAAGACGCTTTTTCTGCGCTGCCGGACAAAATTCCTGAAATCAGGGATTATGAATGGGGCATAAATAACAGTCCGGAGGGACTGAATAAGGGGTTTACCCACTGCTTCCTGGTAACTTTTGCAAGCGAGGAGGACCGGGCCGTCTACCTTCCCCACCCCGACCATAAGGCCTTTGTAGAAGTGCTGGAGCCGCATCTTGCCGATGTTCTTGTGGTGGATTACTGGACCGGTAACTGAAAAGCTGGTTTCCTTTCTGAAGGAAAATGGTCAGCAGAAACGCATAAAGAATTCCAGATAAGTATTAATTAAACAGAATAGAGCTCAATGGAACGGCATGCCTTTAAAATGAAGCTTAAGCCCGGCTGTGAGCAGGAATACAAAAGACGCCATGATGAGATCTGGCCAGAGCTGGAACGGCTGCTTTCAGAAGCCGGTGTGCACGACTATTCTATTTTCCTGGACGAGAAAAATCTTACGCTTTTTGCTGTCCAAAAACGCGAAGAGGGATACAGTGAAGAGGGGCTTGCCTCCCACCCGGTGGTAAAAAAATGGTGGGACTACATGCAGGATCTCATGGAAACACATCCCGATAATTCGCCGGTAGCCACCCCTTTGAAAGAGGTTTTCCATATGGATTGATTAGGGCTGCCGGGTCCTGTTTAAATGTTAAAAGGGAAGTCGGTGAATGGTGATCACAGCCCATGAAAATTTCCCTGTTTCATATCATAAGCCTGCCGGGATTACTTATTTCACTTGAAAGTTCGGGGCAGCCGATCACAAACGATAAGGGCGATGAACAGGTACAGCATGGCAGTCGATGGTATCAATTGCAATTTCTCATCCCAGCTTTCACATGGAGAAATATGCGGAGGCGGGCAACTCTTTAGGTTCTATTTCCACGACCTTCAAACCCGCTCCGCCCCAGATAGTCAAGCCGGATTTCAGCCTGGAATAGAATTTCAAGGATGCAAATATTTTAATTTTGAACAGAGGATCAGGGATGGGAAAGAAAATCAGACATATCGTCTTAATCACGGGAATTTTGCTGTTGTATGTGATGGCTGGCTGTACGGAAGAAGACCTGCACGAGCCGCAATGGCCGGAAATAACCTCCGAAAACAAGCCGTGGACACGCTGGTGGTGGCATGGCAGCGCTGTGGACAAGAAGAACATCAGCCGGGAGCTGCAGCAGTTCAGGGATGCGGGCATCGGGGGTGTGGAAATAACCCCGATCTATGGCGTCGCCGGATATGAAGACCAGTTTATCGACTATTTATCCCCGGAGTGGATGGAGATGCTCGTTCATACTCTGCAGAAAGGAGACAGCCTCGGCATCGGTGTTGATATGGCAACAGGAACGGGCTGGCCTTTTGGGGGTCCCTGGATAGGAGCGGAGGAGGCTGCAAAATACATGACATACAAAACTTATAATCTTCAGGAGGGCGAACAGCTCCAAGAGCAGATAACCTATGTGCAGGAGCCTTTCGTGAGAGCCCTGGGCAACCGCATGGTTGATGTGGAAAGCGGCTCTGTCCTTGCTCCCGGTAAGGAGGTCGGCCTTGCCGATGTACAGCAACCTATTTCAGCCAACGACGATTTACAGTCGCTGGCACTCGAACAGGTGCGCTTTGAAGAATCGTTGCCGCTGGTTGCACTCATGGCCTATTCTGATGAAGGACAGACTGTTGACCTTACCGAACGGGTAGACCCGGAAGGGAGGCTGGAATGGACCGCACCGGCGGGGGAATGGGCACTATATGCCCTTTTTGAAGGAATACATGGAAAAATGGTTGAGCGGGCCGGTCCCGGGGGCGAGGGGCTGGCGATCGATCATTTTGATGAAAAAGCTCTTCGGAAGTATCTTCAAAAGTTCAATGAGGCATTTGAGGAGTATGATATTTCGGGACTTCGCAGTTTTTTTAATGATTCCTATGAAGTGGATGATGCGCGTGGAGAAGCCAATTGGACAGCCCGTTTGCTGGAGGAATTTGAGGAGCGCCGGGGATACAGCCTGAAAGAGCAGCTGCCGGCCTTGCTGGGGCAGGTAGATCGCGAGAAAGGCCGCCGTGTATTAAGCGACTACCGGCAGACCCTTTCGGAGCTGCTGCTGGATAACTTTACGCGCCCGTGGGATCAGTGGGCTGCGGAGAAAGGAGCACTGATTCGCAACCAGGCTCACGGATCACCGGCCAATATTCTTGATCTTTATGCTGCAAGTGACATCCCTGAAACAGAGGGGACTGATATTTTCCGGGCCAAGATGGCCTCTTCTGCTGCCAATGTAACGGGAAAAAAGCTCGTGGCATCAGAGTCTGCGACCTGGCTTAATGAGCATTTCACCTCTTCCCTTTCGGATGTCAAGGCAGCGGTCGACCGGTTCTTTCTCAGCGGTGTCAATCATATTTTTTATCATGGCACGGCCTACGCTCCCAAAAAGGAGCCCTGGCCGGGGTGGTTGTTTTATGCGGCCGTACACTTTAACCCGCGCAATCCGTTCTGGAAGCATTTTGGGGCGTTAAATGCGTATATTGCCCGTACACAGTCTTTTTTGCAGAGTGGTCGGTCCGACAATGGGGTGCTGCTTTACTATCCGATTCATGATCGCTGGTCGGAGGCCGGTCCGGGCTACCTGGAACATTTTGACGGGGGGATTGAGGAACAGTTTGAGGGCACGTCTTTTAAGGAAGCTGCAAAATTTATGCAGCGCCGCGGTTATGGCTTCGATTTTATTTCAGATCAACAGGTCCGCATGGGCGAAACTTCCTACAAAACAATTCTTCTGCCCCGTAGCCAGTTTGTTCCGCTCGAGACATTGGAAAAAATCCGGGAACTGGCCAAGAAAGGGGCGACGATATTGTTTTATGAGGGACTTCCGAAAAAGGCGGCAGGGTTCGCCAACCTCGAGGAAAAAGAGAAAAGGTTCCAGGCGCTTTTGGATGAATTCTCTTTTTCAGAACGTGAAGATTCTGGTGTGCGCACGGCGTCGCTCGGTAGCGGGAAGCTCCTCATGGGAAAGGATCTGGATCGGCTGCTGAAAACAGCCCGCCTGCGGCGCGAGGAGATGGTGGATCATGATCTTGAATTTCTACGTCGAAGCGATGGGGAAAGTCATACCTATTTCATCGCCAACCGGGGGGATGAAGCCATCCATGAATGGGTGCCGATCGGGGTACCGGCTGAATCCGCTGTCCTCTTTGATCCGATGAGCAGGGCCAAAGGGTTTGCAAAGATTCGGACTTCCGGTCAAAAAGGTCCGGAAGTCTATCTCCAGCTGGAAGCGGGAGAATCGGTCATACTCCGAACCGGTCAGCAGGAGTATGACCACGCTACCTACCCCTACCTCGGCGAGAAGGGCCGGTCCGTTGCCTTGAACGGCCGCTGGAAGGTGGAGTTTACAGAAGGCGGACCTGTTGTGCCCGGCTCCGTTGAGATTGATTCGCTTGTTTCATGGACGGATTTCGGTGGAGAGGCTGGAGCAGAATTTTCGGGTTCGGCGGTGTACCGGTATGCCCTCCCGGCTCCTGAAGCAGAAGCGGAGGGCTGGCTGCTCGATCTGGGTGAGGTAAAACACAGTGCCCGGGTAACACTCAACGGACAGGAACTGGGGACGCTCATCGGTCCGTCCTACCAGCTTTACATAAACAGTGACCGTCTGGGACGCGATAACCGTCTTGAAATCGAAGTGGCCAACTTGATGGGCAACCGTATCGCCTTCCTGGAGCGTACGGGCAGTCGCTGGAAAAAATTCTATAATATTAATTTCTCTGCCTGGGAGGCTGCAAACCGTGATGAGCACGGCCTTTTTGATGCCTCCGGATGGAAACCTTCAGATTCCGGTCTTCTGGGACCTGTAACACTCACCCCTGTAGATCTTCTTGACTAGTGGCTCAAGCTAAATACCACATGGTTATTAAATGAATGGAATTGAATTTTTGAATTTTATTGCATATCTGTAATTGTACGGCGAAGCAATATATGGCTAAGTATGGGGGAAACAAGATATTACATTGATTTAAGAGATAGTAGATTATAACTATCAACCTGATTGCTGGAATGGATAAATTTGCAGCCTGGATGTTTCAGTAGCGTCAGCATCTGCCTGCCGGTCCCGGTGGACACGGAAATGTGATGCGAGAGGGAGATCGCCCTATCACCTGATCCATGGATGCAAGCCATAGAGATGCTGAAGTATGATTTCAGCCCTAATACAAAATGACAAAGGAAGGATAAAAGGATAGTAGATTGGTCGTACCGATGTCTCTTTAAAGATGGAGATGATAGTACGGCATCATTATATAGCTGAGACGCCATATGGATACCGGCCGAATGTTAGTTGAAGATTTTTTGATTGGAACAGGAAGTTACAGCAGAATGAACAGGAATGACTGAAGGGTTTTTAAAGCGGCTGGACACCCGGCTTGATGCTATTGATGAGTACGAGCGTGAGCCCGTGCCCGAAGATAGGCTGAAGGGCTGGAAGGGGTTCATAGGTATGTATGCCGGGGAACACACGGCCGGTACGGAATTTGTCATTGGCCCGCTCTTTGTCGCGCACGGGGTTGCTGCTGTTGACTTGATCTGGGGACTTATCCTGGGGAACATCCTGGCTGTTTTGAGCTGGGCCTTTCTGTGTGCCCCGGTAGCGGTGCGAACAAAATTGACGTTGTACTGGCAGCTCAAAAAAATATGCGGTTCCAGGCTGGCGCTGGTTTACAATATCGTCAATGCCCTGATGTTTTGCTTTCTGGCCGGATCGATGATAGCTGTTTCTGCAACAGCGGTGGGACTCCCTTTCGGGATTGCAATGCCGGCCCTCGGCGACTGGCTGCCAACAAGCATCGGATGGATTATCACGGTTTTTGCGGTCGGTCTTGTCATTACGCTTGTAGCCATACTTGGATATGATTATGTAGCTCGTTTTGCGAATATCGCATTCCCCTGGATGATTTTGGTTTTTATTGCAGCGGCCCTGGCGGTACTGCCACAGCTGGGAGTATCCTCAGTTTCTGATTTTTGGACCGTTGCCCGGGAGCGTATATGGACCGGAGTACCGGCAGAAGGACAGAGCAAGTTTACATTTTGGCATGTGATGTTTTTTGCGTGGTTTGCGAATATGGCCATGCATATAGGAATGTCGGATATGTCGATCCTGCGGTTCGCCCAAAAGTGGCAGCATGGATTTTCGTCGGCCACGGGCATGTTTTTCGGGCACTTCATTGCGTGGATGGCCTCGGGCATCTTAACCGCTGCAGCGGCCGGTGCAATAGCCCCCGGCATCATTGCTTTTAACAGTGCGGGTGTTGCCGGTGCAATATGCGTTGTCATTGCCGGATGGACCACTGCAAACCCCACGATTTACCGGGCCGGATTGGCTTTCCAGTCGGTTACGCCAGACTGGAAACGATGGAAGGTAACGCTCTTTACCGGGATGCTTACCTCCATCGCGGCTTGCTTCCCGGCACTTGTTATGAAACTGCTGGATTTTGTAGCTCTCTATGGCTTGGTCTTAATGCCGATGGGCGCTGTTATTTTTCTGGATGTCATGCTTTTCCCGAAGATGAAAATGAAAAGCAACCTGGCAGAAAAAGCGTCCCTGGATTTTAACTGGGCGGCGGGACTAACCTGGTTTGTGACGCTCCTGCTGTGCCTGTTTATTAATTTATATGTGGGTATCGAGATTTTCTTTCTGGGGCTGCCCGGATGGTTTATCGCTTCACTGTTGTATGTGGGGCTGAGTGCCATATATCAGAAGAGGGTTCAGTTCACTGCCGTACCCTCTGCAACGGGTTGATGGGCAGGAGAGCCGCAACTACAGGCGTGACGGATTTTTTGGATGTTATAACAACAAAAGAACTTAAAAATAAAGGCAAATACAGATCATACTGATATGAATACAAGTACCACAAAAAAATATTTCAGGCAAGTTGAAAGCAAATGGGATGACCAGGAAGCCAAAGGCAAAGATCCGCTGGCCAGCCTGGTCTATCGCTCGAACCTGCTGGGCAGCGATTCGTACATCAATAATACGGGGGGAGGTAATACGTCCAGCAAAGTGATGGAAAAAGACCCTATTAGCGGGGAGGAGGCGGAAGTACTCTGGGTAAAGGGCTCGGGCGGTGATCTGCGAACGGCTACCAAGCCCAACTTTGCTTCGTTGTACCAGCAGAAGTTGTTGAAGCTGCAGGATATCTACCACGGTATGGAAAATACCGGGCTTAAAACGCCGGCTGAAGACTCTATGACCGAAATGTACGCGCATTGTACGTACAATCTGAACCCGCGCGCCCCATCCATCGATACACCGCTGCATAGCTTTATTCCCTATAAGTTCGTCGATCACACGCACCCCGTTCCGGTTATCGCCATAGCGACAGCGGACAATGGTCCCGAGTTGATGCGTGAGGTCTACGGTGATGAGGTGGAATGGGTCGACTGGATGCGCCCCGGTTTTGAACTTGGCCTGAAGCTGCAGGAAGTGATCGAGAAGAACCCGGATATAAGGGGTATTATCCTGGGAGGACACGGGCTGATAAACTGGGCGGATGATGAAAAGGAATGCTACGAAACCAGTATCGAGCTTATCAACAAGGCCGCCGCTTATTTGAATGAGCACGAGCGGGGGGAGGAATCATTCGGGGGATCCCGGTATGATGCTGTTGAAGAAGAGCAGCGGCGCGATATGCTGGCGGAGGTCCTTCCCTTTTTGCGGGGACAGGTCAGCCAGGAGAACCAGTTTATCGGGACGGTCCAGGATGATGATGTAACCCTCCAGTTTATCAATGCGGAAGATGCACCGCGCTTGGCAGAACTGGGCACCTCCTGCCCCGATCATTTTCTGAGAACCAAAATCAAACCGCTTTATGTTGATTGGAATCCGCAGCAGGAATCGATTGATGAGCTCAAATCGGCTATTAGATCGGGCCTGGAGCAGTACCGAAAAGATTATGCCGCCTATTACAACGACCATCGTGACGAGGATTCTCCAGATATGCGCGATCCCAATCCGACGGTCATCCTTATCCCGGGACTCGGCATGGTTGCTTGGGGTAAAAATAAAAGTGAATCCAGGGTTACCGCCGAATTTTATACCGCGGCCATCGGTGTGATGCGTGGGGCCGAATCGGTTGCAAACTATACGGCGCTGCCCAAACAGGAGGCCTATGATATCGAATATTGGGCGCTCGAAGAGGCAAAGCTGCAGCGCATGCCTCCTGAAAGCGAACTTTCACGACAGGTCATCGCCGTTGTTGGGGCCGGAAGCGGTATCGGTAAAGCGCTCGTACGGCGTCTCATTGAAGAGGGGGGAACGGTGGCTGCCCTCGATCTTGAC
Source organism: Fodinibius sediminis (assembly GCF_900182555.1). GTDB lineage: Bacteria > Bacteroidota > Rhodothermia > Balneolales > Balneolaceae > Fodinibius > Fodinibius sediminis. The sequence continues at coordinate 297,190 of NZ_FXTH01000003.1, forward strand.
AGCGAGGCCGCCGAAGCAACGGCCAGGGAAGTGCTTGATGATATTGGCATGGGTATTGGTGTAGCCGGTTCGGACATCAGCGGTTCCGGTGATGTGATAGGGCTCGGATGCGATATTACCGACCGGGATTCCGTTCAAGAGGCCCTGCAGCAGGTGATCATTGCTTACGGCGGCGTAGACAATGTTGCGGTGACGGCCGGTCTGTATCCCACGCCCGACGAGGAGGGGCATGTGGATGATGCCGCCTGGGACCGTGCCTTTGCCGTGAATGTCAAAGGGAATTATATTGTGGCCGATGAAGTGGGTTCTGTTTGGGATGCCCAGAACCTGAAGGGAAGCATGGTTATTACGACCAGCGCCAACGCGGTGGTCGCCAAGGCGGGAAGCCTGGCCTACGATACCAGCAAGTCCGCAGCCAATCACCTGATCCGTGAGCTGGCCATTGAGCTTGCCCCCAGGGTCCGCGTCAATGGCGTGGCGCCGGCTACCGTTGTCGAGGGAAGCAGCATGTTCCCCAGAGAGCGGGTCATTGCCTCACTGACAAAGTATGAAATTGATTTTGACAGGGAGGAAAGTACGGCCGACCTTCGTGAAAAACTGGCTGATTTCTATGCCAGCCGCACGCTGACCAAACAGCCTATTACGCTGGATCAGCAGACCGAAGCAATTTATTCTCTGCTCAGCTCGCGGTATGAAAATACCACGGGGCATGTTCTTCCCGTCGACGGTGGGCTCAGGGACGCCTTCTTGCGCTAACAGTGGCCTTTAATCATATCGGAACATGAAAACACTGCTTGTACTCCTGTCGATAGCTGGATTGGCACTGACGGTAATACCGTCGGTGCTGGTCTTCAGCCAGGGGCTGTCTCTTGAAACCCATAAGCTGTTGATGCTCGCAGGCATGCTTATGTGGTTTATTACGGCTCCCTTCTGGATGAAGGAACAGGAGCTGTAGGATCTGGTATCAGCCATAACAGTGTTCTAGTGTTCGAACTGTACATACAGACCTTATGATCATCACTCCGCAGCACATTCATGAGCATAATCAAAAAGCGAAGGAAGAGCACGCTGCTTCCTTTTCTGCGCTGGCCGGTCAGCTTGACGGTAAGGGCATGGCCGTGGAAGACCTGGTAAATAAAGTCGCCTCTTTCCAGGTGGCGATACCAAGCTGGGCCCTGGGCACCGGCGGTACGCGCTTTGGGCGTTTCCCCATGGGCGGGGAGCCGGGATCCCTGGAGGAGAAAATTGAGGATGTGGGATTGCTTCACGCCCTCAATCGCTCGAGCGGGGCTCTTTCCCTGCATATCCCCTGGGATATCCCCGAAGACACCAAAGCCGTGAAAGCACTGGCCCGCGAGTATGACCTGGTGTTTGATGCCGTCAACTCCAATACGTTCCAGGATCAGCAGGAACAGGAATATTCTTATAAATTCGGCTCCCTTTCGCATACCGACAAGGCAGTCCGAAAACAGGCGGTCGAGCATAACCTGGATGTGATCCGATACGGGAAAGAACTGGGGTCGAAGGCGCTGACGGTCTGGCTGGCGGACGGCTCTAATTTTCCCGGTCAGCAAAATTTCAGAAAAGCACTGCAGCGAACGCAGGAATCGCTTGAGGAGATTTATGAGCAGCTCCCGGACGACTGGCAGTTGTTGATCGAATATAAGCCGTATGAACCCAACTTTTATTCCATGGTCATCCCGGATTGGGGTACTTCTTTTCTGCTGGCCAATAAGCTTGGCGAGAATGCCCGGACGCTGGTAGACTTGGGCCATCATTTACCCAATACCAATATCGAACAGATTGTGGCCATCCTTTCGATGGAGCAGAAATTGGGTGGCTTCCATTTCAATGATTCCAAGTACGGGGACGATGATCTGACGACCGGGGCCATCAAACCCTATCAGCTGTTCCTGATATTCAGTGAGCTTATTGCCGGGGGCGGGGCAGGCTTTACTGACCAAATTGCCTGGATGATTGATGCGAGCCACAATGTCAAAGATCCCCTGGAAGATCTGCTGCAGTCGGTGGATGCCATAAACAAAGCTTATGCCAAGGCTTTGCTGATCGATCGGGAGAAGCTGGCCGAGGCCCGGATGTCGAATGACCCGGTGGCAGCCCAGGAAACCCTGCAGGATGCTTTTCAAACGGATGTTCGCCCGTTACTGCGTGAGGCGAGGATAGCGAACAAGGCCGCCGCGGCTCCCCTTAAACTTTACCGCGATCTGGGGGTGCGAAAGCAGCTGATCAAGAAACGCGGCACCAAGAGCATAGCCACCGGCCTGTAACTCTTAATAACGAAGACCTGTAATTTATCATGGCGACGCCCGTAACGGCAGTATTCGACATTGGAAAGACGAACAAAAAATTTTTTCTCTTCGATGAGGATTATTCCATACTTCAAAAGCAGCAGACGACCCTCGACCAGCAAGAGGACGAAGACGGGGATCCCTGTGAGGATTTGCGCCAGCTCGAATATTGGATGCTGAACAAGCTGGAGGCAGCCTGCCGGGATGAAGAAATCGACATCAGGGCACTAAATTTTTCAGGCTATGGCGCGAGCCTGGTGCACCTGGATAAGCAGGGCCGGGCGATTCCCCCGCTTTATAGTTATCTCAAGCATTACCCGGAGCAGCTGCTTCAGCAGTTCTACAAAAAGTACGGCGGCCGAAAAGCATTTGTGCTGCAGACGGCTTCGCCTCCGATGGGAATGCTGAACTCCGGACTGCAGCTGTACTGGCTCAAGCATGAACGACCGGAGAAATTTAAGCGAATAGACTGTACGCTTCATTTTCCTCAGTACCTGAGTTATCTGGTATCACGCAAGGCAGTGACCGAGCAGACCAGCATCGGCTGTCACACCGCCCTGTGGGATTATGAGAAAGGCGGTTACCACCGCTGGCTGGAACAGGAGGGCATGACAAAGCTCCTTCCGCCCATTCGGCCGGTATCCACAGTCAATGACGTCAGCACCTATGGCACGGAAATGGAGGTGGGGATCGGCATTCATGATAGTTCTGCGGCCCTGGCCCCCTACTTGTTTGCCTCAGACAGCTCGTTTATGCTGATTTCCACAGGCACCTGGAGCATTACGCTCAATCCCTTCAACAAGGAGCCGCTGACGTACGAAGAGCTCCAGAGAGATTGCCTTTGTTATATGGATATCCATGGCAACCAGGTGAAGGCTGCCCGGCTTTTTTTGGGCAGCGAGTACATGCACCAGACCAAAAAGCTGAGTCGCCACTTCGGAAAAGAGCATCGCCAGAACAGCGTCAAGCTGGACCCGGTTCTGCTCAACAGGCTCAGCAAAGAAGCCTCACCGCCCGCCCGCCTGCAGCTCGAAACGGCGCACACCTCGGGCCCCTTTCCCACGGAGGGAGCCGGCGACTGGCAGGTCGATCAGTTTGCCTCCTACAAAGAGGGCTATCACCAGCTTATGCTCGACCTGGCGGCCATCCAGGTCGAATCGATAAAACTGGCTGAAGGGAATACGGCAGTGGATAAGTTGATTGTAGCGGGCGGCTTTAGTCAAAACGATTTTTATGTGAATTTACTGGCATCTTTTTTGCCAAACAGGGAAGTTTATACCGCATCCCTGCCCCATGCCTCGGCGCTGGGTGCTGCAATGGTAATGAATGAAAGAAACGGGGAGTGGAAAAAGTCGATCGACTGGAAGGCTTTACTGGGACTGGAACGACACAAGCCCCTTGAAGAGCTGGAGGTCGGGCATTATACCTGGGAGCCCCCGGCCACCAATAGTAAATAGCAATGGTGTGATCAGTAGAAGTATATTATGCAAATTTCTCTTTTTATAACCTGTTTCAATGATACCCTGTTTCCCGAAACAGGAAAGGCCATGGTACAGCTCCTGGAACGGCTGGGGCATCAGGTGGACTTTCCCCTCGAACAGACATGCTGTGGCCAAATGCACTATAATACCGGCTATCAGGAAGAAACTATTCCTCTGGTACGCCGTTTTGTGGAGGTATTTGGTGAGGCTGAAGCTGTCGTAGCGCCGTCGGCTTCCTGCGTGGGAATGGTCAGGGAATTTTATTCAAAGGTGGCCGAACGGGCGGGGGATCCGGAGCTTGCCAATGCCGTGGAGGAGGTGATCCCCCGGGTATTTGAGCTATCGGAGTTTTTGGTGAAGGAATTGGGCATAGAGGATGTAGGTGCCTACTACCCGCATCGGGTAACTTACCACCCCACCTGTCACTCGCTGCGGGTTCTGCATGTGGGCGACGCGCCGTTGATTCTTCTTCGCAACGTGCGGGGCATCGACCTGGTGGAGCTGCCCGCCGCAGAACAGTGCTGCGGTTTTGGCGGCACCTTTGCTGTCAAGAATGCGGATACTTCTATGGCGATGCTGGGAGATAAAATCCGTCATATCAAGGGTACCGGGGCAGAGGTTTGTGCCGCTGCTGACAACTCCTGTCTGATGCATATCGGCGGGGCCCTGAAACGCCAGCGCAGCGGGGTCGAACCGGTGCACCTGGCCGAGATACTCGCCTCAACGGAAGAGACTGAATAGCTGGAATGCGAAATACCCGACATATGGGGCATAGAGGAATCATAAGCCGGCCATGCCTGAACATAATACAGGGGCCGATTGGATTAATGTTGACTTTATTAGCGTGACCATGAAGAATAAAAAGAAAACACCCACCTTTGAGGAGACGGCAAAGGCGTACTTGTCTAATACGCAGCTGCGCCGCAACATCGGTCATGCAACGCATACCATTCGCGAAAAACGTGAGACAGTGGTCGGCGAGATGCCTGACTGGGAGATATTGCGTGAGGCCGGCAGCCAGCTTAAAAAGCGTGTCATGCGACACCTTGATGACTACCTGTTGCAGCTGGAGGCCTCGGTACAGGAGGCCGGCGGAAAGGTCCATTGGGCAGGCGATGCCGAAGAAGCTAACCGTATTATTGCAGACCTGGTAAAAGAGCAGCAGGCAGAAGAGGTTGTCAAGGTAAAGTCTATCACTACGGACGAAATCGGGCTTAACCAAGCCCTGGCCGGAGAAGGCATACGGGCGTTGGAAACCGATCTTGCCGAACTCATCGTACAGCTGGCAGAAGACGAACCCTCCCATATCCTTGTTCCGGCCATCCACAAGAACCGCTCTGAAATACGGGAGCTGTTCCGAAAAAAACTGAACCAGCAGGAGCTGAGCGACCGCCCGGAAGACCTGGCGGAGGCCGCCCGGCTTTACCTGCGCAAGAAATTTCTGAATGCGAAGGTGGGTATTAGCGGGGCCAATTTTGCCGTCGCGGACACAGGTACCGTAGCAGTGGTTGAATCGGAAGGCAATGGACGGATGTGTACCACCCTCCCTGAAACACTGATTACGGTGATGGGAATTGAGAAGATCATCCCCCGCTGGCGCGATTTTGAAGTTTTCATGCAGCTGCTGCCCCGGTCGTCTACTGCCGAACGCATGAATCCCTACAATTCTTTCTGGACAGGTGTGACCGAAGGGGACGGCCCCCGGGAATTTCACCTTGTGTTACTGGATAACGGACGTACCAACGTACTGGCCGATGAGGTTGGACGACAGACTCTTAATTGTATTCGATGCAGCGCCTGCCTGAATGTATGTCCCGTCTATGAGCGTACCGGGGGACATGCCTATAATTCGGTATACCCGGGTCCCATCGGTGCTATTTTAACGCCCCAGCTACGGGGACTGGATGACGAGGGTGCGGCCTCCCTGCCCTATGCCTCTACCTTGTGCGGGGCTTGCTACGAAGTTTGTCCTGTGAAAATTAATATTCCGGAGGTCCTGGTTCACCTGCGGGGAAAGATTGTGGATCGAAAGAAGCGCGAAGGAGGTCTTAAGACCAAAACGGATCCTGAACATGTTGGCATGCGATGGATGGGGCGTGCGTTCACTAAACGGTCGCGTTATGAGCGAGCACAGAAAATCGCCCGTCTGGGCCAGAAAATATTTGTCCGGGACGGGACCATTTCAAATTTACCCGGTGAGTTGTCCGGGTGGACCGCCATGCGCGATTTGAAACCAATTCCAAAACAAACATTCCGCGAGTGGTGGGGAGATCGTGATGAGTAGTGCAAAAGACAACATACTGGGCAGCATCAGGGCGGCCCTCCGAGAGGTGCCCGCAGAAGAACAACCAGAAGATATCGAGGTGCCGCGGGACTATCGGAAGCAGGGAGAAGGGGGCGTCATTGACATAGTCGAACGGTTTGCAGAGCGGGTTGGAGAGTACAAGGCCACGGTAAACCGGATTCATGAAGAGGAGTTGAAAGACACCATAGCCGAGAGTTGCCGCGGGGAGGGGGTGGAAGCACTGGCGGTCCCCGACGGCTTCCCCGGGGAATGGCTGCCCGATGACCTGACGCTTCTGCAGGATAAAAAAGACGCCCCCCTTTCTCACCGGGAGCTGGACCGTTCAGATGGCGTGATTACCACCTGTGCGCTTGGCATCGCCCAGACCGGGACCCTTGTTTTGGATGCCGGTGCGGGGCAGGGGCGCCGGGTGTTAACGCTTTTGCCTGATTACCACCTTTGCATTATCTGGGAAAGCCAGATTGTGGAGCTTGTGTCCGAAGGATTTCGGTATTTTGAAGCATCCGTGGAACAGGAGGGTCCTCCCCTCACCTTTATTTCGGGCCCTTCCGCCACTTCGGATATTGAACTCAGCCGGGTGGAGGGTGTTCACGGCCCCCGCAGGCTCGAGGTGTTAATTGTCAGCCGGTGAAGGCCGGGGGCTATCGATCGTCAGGCCGCCCTGGAGCTGACGGCAGACGAAGCAGAACGGTTTTCTTTCCTTCTGACAGCCTGCCGCCGTCGCCCCCACCAGATGGTAATGCCGGTCACCGGCAGGCTGGCCACGACAAGACTGCTCAGGAAGACGATGATTTTACCCGCGAAGCCGCCGATGGCGCCCACATGGATATCATAATTCATTCGCTGAATGTTATCAGCAATTGAAGCCTGCTCGAGCTTGCCATAGATATGGTCGGGTTCAACCTCTTCAAGCGTCCGGGCATCAAAATATCGGAAGTCGGAATCCCAGTACGTGCCTTTGGACAGCTTTACGTAGGCGTAAATGGTATATTCCTCGGTGGGGGGGTAGTGCATTTCCACGCTTGCGGCCTGTGGATATTCCTGCATCATCTGTCTCCAGATAATATCAATGGGTTTGCCGGATGGCCCTGTTTCCTGAACCGAACTAATGTTCTCCGGCAGTACAAACCGGGTCTGTTTTTCGCCCCCTGTCAAAATATGAACACCTTCAGAAAACCAATTGAAGGCTATACTCAGACCCGTTATGGCAACGACCAGGGCAATGAGGGAGGCATAAAATCCCAGGATGTTGTGTAGGTCATAGTTTTTTCGTTTCCATCGGGTCCGGTCAGACCAGCGGAACCGGACTCGCTTTCGGGCCGCTTTGCGGTTTCTGGGCCACCACAGGATAAGTCCAGATACGAGGATCAGCAGGAAGATGAGCGTGCTGTAGGAAACGATCTTTTTGCCCACCTCCCCCATCCACAGGTAGATATGCCCTTCCAGGATGAAATGAAAGAAGCCCGCCTCCAGGTCAACCATTTTGATGAGCTGGCCGGTGTAGGGATTCAAATATGCTTTTTGATAAAATTCGGGTTCCGCTTCATAAAAGATGACCTCAAGGGCCTCGTTGGGGGCGCCATAGACGACACTGTGGATATGACGTCCGGGCATTGTTTCTTCGGCAATAGCATGGGCCTCTGAGGGAGGAATAAAGGAGACTTCCTGCGGGGCCACATGCTGATAGTCCTCATAGAGGCTGCGAATTTCTTCCTGGAAGCAGTAGATGCAGCCGGTAACGGCGACTACAAACACCACCAGCCCGGTGGGAAGCCCGAGCCAGAGGTGAATGTGGCCGGCGATCTTTTTAAATGGTCGTTTGCCTACGCTGATCATCCGTTACGGGTTGAGGTTGTAAATGCCTTTCAACTCTTTTCCCATGATTTCGGCTCCTTTCACGGCGGTGGCACTTGCTACATCCACTTTGTAGACATGGGCACTTTCGGAAGTGGTGACGCTCATATACACTGTTCCATTATCGACATGCCACGGACTCCCGTAAAATCCACCGTGGAGCGGCATATTGCTTACTTCGGTGGATGTTTGGTTTTCAAGGTCCAGCACTACCAGCTTGTGGATTTCATTGGCGGCCGAAAAGGAGCCCCAGAGCTGAGAGTCGTCCGTGACAATGTTGGCAACAGCCTTGCCGTTCCCCGCATATTCAAGGAAGTTGATTTTGCCGCCTGCGGCCTCCTCCACGTTGAAGAAGTAGTTGCTGTCAAAGCGGTTCTCCCCGTTGTTGATGCGCAGAATACCGGAAGGTTTGCCCTGCGTGGTAAAGCCGTTTGCCAGAGAAGCAGAGGAGTAAGCATAAAGGTTGTCATTTTCATCGGCAATCATCCCGTTGAAGAGGCCGTACACGCCAATGGGCCCCATGCGTATATCTTTTAAATACTGCTCAAATTCAAGTTCGGGGTATGAGTATACCGCTACATAAGCCGTATCGGTCTGTGGAGTAGAGAAATCGCCACGGGCGTGAATCTTGTAGAAAGGCACGAAGAGCTTGCCGTCGCGGACTGTCAGAGCCGTAGGCCAGGCGACCAGCGAATCTTCCCTGCTTTCCCAGATGCGCATATTGACTTTCTCCCTGATGGAGACGGATGGCACATCAATTTTGTGCAGTACCCGGTCGGCAAAATCCACGCGGGGTACCTCCATGGCCAACATGGTTTCCTTGTTGGCATGGCCGACCATGTCAAGGGTATTCTGGAAAACAAAACGGCCTTTTTCAGTGATTACGCCCTGCTCGTTGAGTTCATAGGCAATGACATTATTATCATCAAAATAGCCTATGCTGAACAGGGTGTTGTTGTGATTTGCCATATAACGCCAGCCGGTCTGCTCAATACCGACCCCTTCGGCAGAGAGTGATCCGCTCATCAGGTTTTCGGTATTTAAAATATAGTCGGTCGACTCATTTGCCGAACCCTGGGCCGTAAAAGCCACGGTATATTCTGTTGGCTGCTGTTGTTTTTGCTCGTCGTTTGATCCGGTTACGCTGCTGCAGGCGGTGCCCAGAACAGCAAGCAGGCTCAGTAATAGTGATAGGATTAGGTATCTGTTCAGTTTCATGATTGAATGGGTGTTTGGATTGTTCATTAGATTGTTAATTAAAGAGGTATCGAAATTTGATTTGAAATGCCCGCCCGGGTTTCTGCAGCCGAAAGTGGTCGTAGGCCTTCGCATTTGTGATGTTGGAACACGCTACGTTGATATTGTATCGTCCATCTTCGAGGGAATACCCCAGTTGAAGATGCTGCACATATTGACGCGGAATAACATATTTACTCTCATCTGCGCCCAGGCTGGGCCATTTGAGGTAATACTCTTCAACAAAGTTGCCGCTCCACGTAAATGAGAGGCGGTCATGCGGTACAATCAGCCCATCGAACTTAAGGCCGGCAGACTGGCTGCTCATCAGGTAGGGAATGTTAGGAATACGATCGCGGTAGATATGGCTGATGCGCCCGTTTTCGTATTTTGAGTTGTTTAGAATATTCTGATAGGTGGTATTGAGATCAGCAAAAAACAAGCGCTCGTATTCATAGCGAAGACCGGCTTCAATACCCGAACTTACAACACTGCGCTGGTTGATATACTGACTGGTAAGGCCGGTGACCTGGATTCGGATCAGATCTTTGGCATCCCGTCGAAAATAGTTGGTTTCAGCCATCAGGCGGTGACTGCCCAGAAGCCGTTCAATTTGAAGCCCAAGATTAAAATTGTTGCTGTTTTCGGGAGCCAGTTGGGGATTGGACAACAGCAGTAGTCCATCCCCGAATACTTCATAGCCGTCCGGGAAGCGGTAGGTCTTTTCGTACGAGGCTTTTGCCTGCAAGCCTTCCAGCGGATGGTAAGTGGTGGCAATACCATAGCCCGGCTTGAAGGTATTACTGTTAAATTCAGATCGTTTCCCGTCCCAGTCAACGCCAATAACGTTTGAATTAAAGAAGTAGAGCTTCGAAAAAATGGTGGTGGACCAGCGATCGTCAAACAAGCGGAGCTTATAGCTGCCGGAAAGCACGTTCTTGTTCAGCGTGTTTGGATCCGCGAAAGCGACAGGATTCGTGCTTATGGGATCATGGCCCTCCCGGTTGATGTAACTCCGGGTATGATTTAAAACCGCTACGTGCTGATCGCTGAACTGATATCTCAAATTTACATTGCTCTGGAAAGCCTCATCATTGTACCGGAACAGCGTTTTTTCCCAGCTGGATTCTGCGATGTTTTGATTGTTCTTGCGTTCGTATTCACCAAGCCAGTTGTACGAGACAGCACTGGTATCCACAACCCCCGAGTGGCTGTTCAGGAAGGAGGCAAAAGCTTTGATTTGTAGCCTGTTCAGCTCTTTGCGGTAGGTCAGGGAACCCAGTTTCGTGTTGCTGGTGGTGTGGACGCGGCCAAATACCCGGTCCATGCTCACCCCGTGCTGCACATCGTCCCGGTTGTCGGCCAACGAGAGCCCGACCATAATTTCATCGGCAAAATGCAGCCCGCGAAATCCCGTCTCCAGGTTGAACATTCGCGATTCATAGGCATCGTGGAATCGTTTGACCTGCTGCTCTTCGCCATAGGTGCCCGTTTCGGGATCAGGGATGTGCACGTCGATGGTATAATTGTTATCGGAGTAGTTGTAAAAGCCGCTGGTTTTCAGGATGAAACCAGACGACGGATGTACATACTGGCCATCCAGGGCCAGCTTGTGGGTATTGAACGATCCCACCGCGTACGAAGCATCAAGGTAGTGCCGGGGCGACTGCTCGGTCACCAGGTTGACAGCCCCACCGAGGGCATCACCGCCCAGGTACACCGGAACCACCCCCTTGTATACTTCCACGCGTTCAATCAGATTAACGGGGATGTTGTTAATGCCAAAGGTGCTTCCGTAATTTTCAATGGGAAGGCCGTCCATAAAAAAGCGTACCTGGCGGCCGGAGAGGCCATTGAGGGAAAGGTTGAACCGGGAGCCGAGCCCGCCTTCCCGGCGAATGTGAATGCCCGGATTGGTTTGAAGGATGTCATCAATATTGGCGTTCGTATTCTCCAGGCTTTTGGTGCTTATTGAAGCGACGCTGAAAGCTTCTTCCCGTTTCAGTTTGGCTTCCGATTTGCCCTGAACCATAACAGACTGCATCTGCAGGGTATCCTCCTTCAGGGTAAGGTGCAGGGGTTTCCTTTCGTTGGGAGCAAGCAATACGCTCCGTTCCTCTGAAACATATCCAATAGCCGAGAAGACCAGCGTATGTTCGCCGGGAGCCAGCCGCGACAGCTCAAAATATCCGCGGGTGTCGGTGGCTGCGCCACGAGTGCTTCCCTCCAGTCTGACGGTGATACCGGCCAGTGGATCTCCCGCAGTGTTCAACACCTGTCCGGAAATACCAGTACCCGCGGTTTGGGCAGCCAGCTGCGGCACAGCAGGACAGAAAAGTGCCAGGATCAAAAGTAAAGGAATGGTGTTTCGTACGTGCACGGCTATAAATGCGTTTTATTTAGATCGATTCTTAATTGAGGCAGAGAAGTTAGTTTCAGCAGGTGGCAAGCCCAAATTTTATTTAGAATAATTTTAAATAAAATATTTCTATAGGCCTGTATGAGCTATAGGTACGCTTTTTGTCGATAAAACATGACTATCAGGGCGACTCACTCTTGTATTTACAGGTACAGCCCATGACTGTGCACAGTCAATAAAAAGCCGGGAGGCGCTGTGCGAAAAGCTTCAGTTTATGGAACAAAAGATCCTGGATTTCAGATGGTTTTCTTTTAGAGATTTACCGTTGTTTTTATTAATGTTTTAGCTTGCTGCTGCAGGGATGGAACAGGAATGTCAACAGAAAATGACGGGTAGTTCGGATGGAAAACATTGATCGTACACTATTGGATAAATACGGGCGATTGCTGTCGCTTGATTTTTACCGGGGACTGACGATGTTTCTGCTGGTTGCCGAGGGGGCCGGCTTGTGGTATGCCATTGTTGATCCCTATTTTGAAGGAACCCTCCTGAGCATGATAGGTACCCAGTTTCATCATCATCCGTGGAATGGCCTTCGTTTCTGGGATCTCGTACAGCCGTTCTTCATGTTTATTGTCGGGGTGGCCATGCCCATCTCTTTTGGAAAACGGTGGGCCCGCGGAGACAGCTGGAGGGATACGTTTGGACATGCCCTGTACCGGTCCCTGGTGCTCTTGACCCTGGGTCTGACGCTGCACTGCATCTATGCGGGGGAACTGGTTTTTGAATTATGGAATGTCCTTTCACAGCTCTCCTTCACCTACCTGGTGGCTTTTTTAATCATGCGCAAAAGCTGGAAATTTCAGATCAGCTTTTCTGTGGGGCTACTGGTGCTGACGGAATTGCTGTACCGCCTGTGGTCGGTGGAAGGGTTCAGCCAGCCCTTTACGCCCGATCATAATTTCGGTTCCTGGATGGATCTCATTCTTATGGGCAAACTGAGCGGGGGACACTGGGTGGCTGTGAACGCTATTCCCACAGCAGCGCATACAATCTGGGGCGTGATCGCCGGGCAGTTATTAATAAGCGGCCGAGAGACGGGCGAAAAAATAAAAAAACTCCTGCTGGCTGGTTTCGGGCTGGTTGTGATGGGCTACCTGCTTGATCCCTTGACGCCCATCATCAAGCGCATCGCCACCACCTCCTTTACCATTGTGAGTGGTGGTTGGTGCCTGCTGGCACTGGTTGCCTCATTCTATCTGTTCGATGTGAAAAAGACAAGGATAACATCAGCCCGGTTTTTTGCCATCGTGGGCATGAATCCCCTGTTTATATACCTTTTCAGCGAGCTTGGTGGCGTTGACTGGGTATACAGCATGGTGGAAGTATTTACGATAGGCATACTGGGCTGGGTTTCCATGCCAGCTGCATGGATTGGCATTTTGACATCCGCCATTGTTCTGGGACTCATGTGGTATTTGACCTATTTCCTGTACAAAAGGGAAATATTTATTTCCATCTAAGCAGTCGGTCGCTAATAAATTCGCCTACTTAGAAGCTACAGAGGCCGATGCATCAAGATTCAGTGCGTCCATAAGCCTGTCATAGATGGTGGTGTTTTCATAGATGCCACTGAAATTTTCAGCTCCCGGTCCGTAGGAAAATACCGGGACAAGCGTGCCGGTATGCCCTCCTGTTGAAAACGCTCCCTTCACTTCCCCTGTTTCCAGGCTGCCGTCTTTCAGGGTGAGTCCTCCGGTTTCGTGATCCGCCGTGATGACAACCAGGGTTTCGCCGTCCTGTTCGGCAAATTCCAGTACATCTCCAATCGTTTTATCAAAATCGAGCATTTCCTCAATGGTATACTGCAGGTCATTATCGTGGCTTCCCCAGTCAATTTGCGAACCCTCTATCATCAGAAAGAACCCTTTCTTCTTTTGGTTCAGCAGGTTGATGGCCGTCTGCGAGGTTTCCGGCAGCTGGTCTCCGCGTCCCTCCGACCAGCGGCGTACAGGTAAAAAGCCGGCCAGCTTGCCATCGCTTGTACGGGTGATTTCCCTGAGGTCCGTTGAAACTTTATAGTTTCTGGCACGCAGTTCTTCAAGAAGATCCTGTCCATCTTCCCGGTCACTGAAATATTCCCTGCCGCCTCCAATGAATACATCGATATCCGTGCTGAGAAAATCGGCGGCAATTTCTTCTGCCATATCCCGGGAAGGCTGATGGGCAATAAAGGAGGCGGGAGTGGCATGGGTAATGGAGGAAGTGGCGACAAGGCCGGTTGCAAGCCCCTGCTGCTCAGCAACTTCCAGGATGCTGGGGACGGGCTTGCCCGTGGAATCCACCCCTATGGCTCCATTATAGGTTTTATGTCCCGTGGCATAGGCCGTTGCCCCGGCCGCGGAATCCGTGACATATTTATCAGAAGCGTAGGTTTTAACGAAACCGGTGTGTGTTGCTTTCTCCAGGTTGAGAGATCCCCTGTTGGCGGTGAGGCCGGCATAGATCTGGGCGGTGCCCATGCCATCGCCAATCATGAGGATAACATTTTTTACCCGCGGAGGGGCTTGCGGGTCATGGGCCTGGGAGCTGCAGCCGGTTGCTATGACAAGTAAGAGGATAAACTGGAGAGTGGTATATTGAAGGCTTTTCATGTGATGTTGGGTATCTGGTCAGTATGGTAGATCCCGGAATGGGTTCCCTTGTACGAATGCAGTGTATAACATGAACAATAATTTACGAGTAAATAGGATATAATCAAGTACTTTCATCGGCATGAGACATGTCTTCCTTTATTGCGAACATTGAGTTGGCTCGACCCCGCTTCGGCAGAGAGCTCTGATGCAGGCAGGGGATATGCCCATCACAGCAGCAGTAAATCCCCGATGTTCTTCCAGTGATTTTTCTGTTATTGTACTGCATCGCTATGAATACAGCGCCATTGGCAAAAATGTTAAATAAAGCAGGGAGAGTATATTATGTCGTTGCAATTATCGAGCCCCGCCTTTGAACAAAATGAAAAGATTCCTTCTGTCTACACCTGTGATGACAGGAATATTTCACCGCCGCTGGAATGGTCGCAGGTGCCCGGCGAAACCCGATCTTTCGCCATTATCTTTGATGATCCCGATGCCCCTTCCAAAACCTGGGTGCACTGGCTTTTATATAACATTCCGGGTGACTGGACGGGGCTGGAGGCGCAGGTTGAAGAGGATGAGGAGATCGCGGGCGGGGCTCTGCACGGGGTCAATGATTTTGGAAACTACGGCTATGGCGGTCCGTGTCCCCCGGGCGGCACACATCGCTATCATATGAAACTGTATGCGCTTGATACACTCTTGGAAATAGACCCGGGAGTTATGAAAAAGGAGCTGCTGCAGGCCATGGAGGGACATGTTATCGAACAGGCCGAACTGGTGGGCCGGTACAGCCGCAGTTGATACAGCAAGTGCCGGCCGGGAGGTTATTTTTATGGCTGATAGAAAAAGGAGTCTTCATATTGGCACATCGGGATGGAGCTACAAACACTGGACGGCTTCGTTCTACCCACAACGGATCAAAGCAGCGGATATGCTGAATTTTTACAGCCGGCAGTTTGATACGGTGGAGGTCAACAGTACATTTTACCGGCTTCCGACCCGTAAAGTACTGTTGAAGTGGAAAAAAAGCGTCCCGGATCATTTTCTCTTTTCTGTTAAGGCCAGCAGGTACATCACGCATCAAAAAAAGCTGAAGGACCCGGCCAAAAGCATTCATATGTTTATTAGCCGGATACAATATTTAGGCCCCAAGCTGGGTCCCATTCTCTTTCAGCTGCCCCCGCACTGGTTAAAAAATCGGCAGAGACTGAGCGACTTTATCGGGATGCTGCCGGGAGACTATCGATACGTTTTTGAATTTCGAGACGCTTCCTGGTTTGCAGATGACATTATTCATCTGCTGGAAGAGACCGGCTCAACCTTTTGCATTTATGATTTGGAAGGGCACTCTTCCCCGAAGCCGGCAACGGCTGAAATCATCTACCTGAGGTTCCACAGCCCTGCCCCCGAATACGAGGGAGATTATTCCCGGGCCATACTGAAGGGGTGGGTCGCAGACCTTCAACAGTGGCGAATGGAGGGGAAGGAGGTTTTCTGTTACTTCAACAACGATTTTGGCGGCTATGCTCCACGCAACGCCCGGCTGCTCGGGGAGCTGGCTAAGGCTGAATAGCTGGTTTATGCAGTCAGATAGGTATCCGCCATCTCCAGGTACCGGAGTGTTTTTCTTCTCCATTTGGGATCATTGCGGTACTGCTGCTCCCGGAGGTGACGAATCGTGAGAAGGGCGCGAATGGCAGCCCTGTAACTTTTGTAGAAGTTGATCAGGTGTTGTGGGGGATTATCACCGGATTTTTGGATATAGTGCCTCATGAAAAAAGATCCCACCCCGGGACTTCCCAGCCGTTCGCACTCCAGGGAAAGGAAAGACAGGTCGTCGAGGATATCGAGGATCCGCAGCTGCTTGTCGAATTCAAGACAATCGATGACGGCAGGGGGAGACAGGCAAATATGGTCCGGTTTCAGGTCTCCGTGCCCCTCAATGATTTTCCCCTTGTCAATCCGGCTTGACAGCAGGCCCTTGTTATCCCGGATAAAGGCGAGTTGTTTTCGGCAGACAGCCGTCAGGTCGGTCTGTTGTAACTCAAACTCTGGAGCGTGCAGCTCCCGGCACGTATGTTCGACAGCCTCCTCCAGCTGTTGACAATATTCCTTGTGCGTAACCGCTTCCGGTTCTGCCTTCATGTAAAAGTCGGCCAGCAAACGAGCTGCGGGCTTCAGCTCTTCTTCCGACAGTGCCTGAGCTGCAGTTATCCTGTGCTTGAGCATCCTGTCAGCGGAAAGCCTCTTCATTTTTACCAGCCAGTCTGTAATTCGTTCTCCCCTGCCGAGCCGGAGCCGACCCTCTTTGTCGACAGAAAGGGGGATGATGCCAAGGTAGATATCATCGGCAAGACGCTTATTCAGCCGGACCTCTTCCCTGCAGTTTTTATACCGGTCCTGTGGGGTCAGCAGCTGCATGTGATCGTAGCGGAACGGTATTTTAAGCTTGTATACATATTGTTCTGTCAGGAAGACCCACGACATATGTGTTTTGACGGTTTCCACCCGGCCTGTTGAGGTGGAATAGGTCTCCGGGGACTTGAGAAAAGCTACCTTTTCTTCCAGCGTGATGGTTCCGGGTGCAGCTCCGGCTTCGTCTTTGATAGTATTCATGGTTAGTTATCAATTGGATCCATGAGTTCAACAAGCGAGCCCCCTTCGTGCATCCTGCTGATGGCTTCGGCAAAAAGAGGTGCTACATCCAGGACTTTCACCTTCTGTTCTTTGATGGCATCCGGCAGTCGGAAGGGGGGGATGGTATTGGTTATTACTACCTGGCTGAGCGCTTCTTCCTCCAGCACCCCGGCGGCCTGACCGATAAAGGCGCCGTGGGTCGCAGCGGCATAGACCCTGGTGGCCTTCAATTGCACACAGGCCTGTGCCGCGCGGGCCAGTGTTGTTCCGCTGCTGATCAGATCATCGATGATAACAACCGTTTTGCCCTTCACCTTCCCGACCACGGTTTCGCCGCTTACAATGCCCTTGCTGCGCTTCTTTTCCAGAAATATCAGTGGTATCGATTGCTGAATTTCGCGCTCCAGGCGACGGCGAAGCTGTTCGGCTCGTTTTACACCTCCCGAATCGGGAGACATCACAGCAATATCCTCATGGCCTGCCATGGCAGCAAAAAAATCCGTAAATATTTTTTGTGCCTCCAGGTGTTCGGTATAGCAGCGGAATCCATTCTGGTAGGCCTGCAGGTTATGAACATCAATGGTAAGGATACGGTCGGTACCGGCCGCTTTGAACAGTGAACCCACGTAGCGGCTGGTCACCGGGTCGCGCGGCTTGGTTTTCCGGTCCTTGCGCATATAGCAGAGGTAGGGCACGACAGCTGTAACCGTTTGAGCCCCGGCATCTTTCAGTGAGCCTATAAAGAAAAGCATCCGGCAGAGTTTGTCGTTTACGCTCTGGCTGTCGTCGGCATACAGTGCATGTATTACATAGACATCACAGTTACGGACGCTCTCCAGGGTTCGAATTTTATGCTCCCCGTCCTCGAAATCCCGTTCCTCGTGTGGGGTCAGGGCTATCCCCATATGCCGGGCTATGCGGTTCCCAAAGTCGGAGGAAGCATTCAAGGTAAATAACCGAAGATTGCTCATTGTCTTTGCCATGGATGTAACAGTATATCCAACCCCCCGGCTGCCGGGAATGAGGATATCCATCCTTTATCTTGTAGATGATTTGCCTACATCTACGTTCTGCAAGGTGGCAGGCGACTGATCAATCGTAATAGCAAACCCTACAACTAAGTGCAGTAATCTCCTATGGCAGCAGGGGGCATAATTCACCACTATAGATGAACCAGCTTAACTGGAATTAAAATGGACTATTATGAAAAAGGAAGTAGATATTCCTGCAAATGGTGTTACACTGAAAGGGGATGTTCATCTGCCGGAAGATGCCAGGGGATTGGTTATTTTTTCCCATGGGAGCGGCAGCAGCCGGCTGAGTCCACGGAATCGGTTTGTAGCAGGGGTGCTGGAGGCCAATGGTTTTGCGACCCTTCTTTTTGACCTGCTGACTCCAGAAGAAGATCTCCACTATAAACGGCGATTTGATATTGAACTCTTGACGCGACGATTGGTCTCGGTTTCGCACTGGATCCATGGGCAGCGGAATTTTACTGCGCTGAACAAGGGGTTTTTCGGGGCGAGTACCGGCGCAGCCTCGGCACTGCGGGCTGCTGCGATATTAGGACCGGATATCATCAAGACTGTTGTGTCTCGGGGCGGCCGCCCGGATATGGCCATGAGTTCACTGGCAACGGTGGAAGTCCCCACTCTGCTTTTGGTTGGCGGATTGGATACACAGGTGATCGAGCTGAACGAACAGGCCTACAGGAAGTTGCATTGTGTTAAGGAGCTGAAAGTTATTCTCGGGGCTTCTCACCTTTTTGAAGAATCAGGGAAACTGGAACAGATGGCACGATACGCCAACAAATGGTTTTTAAAATACCTTTACCGCTATCAAATTAATATTGAAAAAGAATTTCTTGGGTGAATAATAATGAAAAGGCAAAAAAATCGGTTCTTTAAACAGGAAAGGACCAGGATCTACGACGACAATCGCATTGATCCGTACCGGGAACAGATGAAATACAAGGAGCCGGCCCGCTGCACCGGCTGCAGTGCTCTCTTCATTAATGGCCGGTGGTCATGGGAAGATACCAACGAAGCAGCTTCCGAGGCGCTTTGCCCGGCCTGCAGAAGAATAGAGGACCACTA
Organism: Fodinibius sediminis; assembly: GCF_900182555.1. Lineage (GTDB taxonomy): Bacteria > Bacteroidota > Rhodothermia > Balneolales > Balneolaceae > Fodinibius > Fodinibius sediminis. The sequence continues at coordinate 316,106 of NZ_FXTH01000003.1, forward strand.
TCCGGCCGGTATTGTAGAGGTGGGCGGTTCTTTTTTTGAGGATCACCGATTCGAGATTATGCATATGGTGCAGAACATAGCACGTGTCGAGTCTGAGGAGCATCCCCTGGAGAGGATTATGAATGTTGAGGATAATGAGGAGAGCACGGTTGTCAATACTACGGGGATGCACCTTGCACGTCGGATCGGGCATGCGCTGGAACAGGCTTACGACGGCGAGCTGGATATCTCCTATGATGCTGAAAACTATGTCCGGGTGAGCTGGTCCCGCTGACGGCCGGTCCGGGAACCCTGGATGCTGAAGGAGAGGATAATGAGCGAAACCACAGAATTTTTAACACATACTGCCGATGTTAAAGTCAGGGTGACCGCAGAAACGCTGCCAGGTCTCTTTCGCCTGGGGCTGAGGGTGTTGAATCAGCTGCTGGTACCGGATATCAATCACCGGGAAGGTGATCTGACCATCGTAAAGAATATTAACATACAGTCAAGTGATCTCACAGCACTGATTATTGACTTTCTTTCGGAGGTCTTGACGCTGAGCCAGATTTACAAGGCTGTTTTCATCGAGGTCGAGATACATGAGATGAGCCGCTGCCGGTTGTCAGGGGTCCTGAAAGGCATGGAGGTCAATGCTTTCCAGGAGGACATCAAGGCGGTGACATACCATGAGGCCAAAGTCAGGGTAAACGAGAAGGGAGAGTGGGAAACCATCATTATTTTTGACATTTAATATTATGATCGATCAAGTACAGTTACAACAGGTGGATGAGTGCCTTTGGGAAATCCCGAAATCAGCACGGGCAGACATGCGGGTACCCGCTTATGTGTATGCCCTTGAGGAACTGCTTGAGGATCTCAGGAAGGATCGTACCCTGGATCAGCTGATGAATGTGGCGACCCTGCCCGGCATCCAAAAAGCAGCCATTGTTATGCCTGATGGCCACGAAGGATATGGATTTCCCATTGGCGGTGTAGCGGCTACGGATGTCAGTCGGGGGGTGATATCACCCGGAGGAATTGGCTATGATATCAACTGCGGAGTTCGATTGCTAACATCATCGACCCGGTATGCCGATGTGAAGGGGAAAATAGGGGAGCTTGTCCACGAGTTATCCCGCATGATCCCCAAGGGCGTGGGCCGGGGCGGCCGGCTGGTACTTTCCACCGGGCAGATGGAGGAGGTGCTTGCCGGGGGTGCTGAATGGGCGGTTGCAAATGGGTATGGGCTGAACGAGGATCTGGACCATATCGAATCCCGGGGAAGACTGGAGCATGCGGATCCTGCCAGGGTTTCTGACCATGCTGTCAAGCGGGGTCATGACCAGCTCGGTACGATTGGGGCCGGCAATCACTTTGTGGAAGTGGACCGGGTGGAGGAAATCTATGATGATGAAACAGCCGAAGCTTTCGGACTTTTCCAGGGTCAGCTGGTGATATTGATTCATACGGGTTCACGGGGACTGGGACACCAGGTAGCCACCGACTACCTAAAAACATTCCTGAATGCCATGCCTTCCTATGGACTGCATATTCCCGACCGGGAACTGGCCTGCGCCCCTTTCAGCTCCGAAGACGGCCAGAATTATTTTAAAGCGATGGCTGCCGCGGCCAATTATGCCTGGTGCAACCGGGAAGTCATCAGCTGGGAAGTTCGTCAGTCGTGGGAATATATTATGAAAGAAGCGGGTGAAAACCTCAGGCTGCTTTACGATGTGGCTCATAATATAGCGAAGATTGAAACCCATCGCATCAGCGGGAAAAACCACCGGCTCGTGGTTCATCGAAAGGGGGCAACCCGTGCTTTTGGGCCCGGCAGTCCCGAAATTCCCGATGATTTCAGCAAGACGGGCCAGCCGGTATTGATTCCGGGAAGTATGGGCACCCACTCCTATGTACTCGCCGGGACAAAAGAAAGTATGGAAAATTCTTTTGGGTCCACCTGTCACGGTGCCGGCCGGCGCATGTCACGTACAGCGGCCAAGAAAATGGTTGATGCCCCTACTCTCAAGAGAGAATTGCTTGCAAATGATATTGCCGTGGAGGCCGGGTCGTATGCCGGTCTCGCTGAAGAAGCGCCTGTAGCCTACAAGGATATCGACTTGGTGGTTGAAACAGTGCACCGTGCCAGACTGGCCCGGAAAGTGGCCAAATTACGGCCGGTCGGCGTTATCAAGGGGTAGTTATAATACGCATGTTTAGACGTTTTGAATCGAAGGATATTTATAAAAAGGATATGCACCGGCTTAACCGGCATCTCCTGCGGGGCCGTGGGATTTTTTTCCATGAGACAGGCCGCTAATACCAATGCCGAGAAAACAACGGGTCCTGACATGATGAGGCTTTTTCTATCCGGGGATGTGATGACCGGCCGGGGGATCGACCAGGCCCTTCCGTATTCTGTCGCCCCCGGGCTGCATGAACAGTATGTAAAAGATGCACGCATCTACAAACAGCTCGCCGCCGCTCACTCGGGTCCCATTCCTGATCATCTCGGCTATGACTATATCTGGGGCGATGCGCTGGAAGTGCTGGACCGGGAAGCTCCCGATGCTCGGGTTATAAACCTGGAAACAGCGGTGACGACCAGTGATGATCATTGGACGGAAAAACGCATACACTACCGGATGCATCCCCGCAATATTCCCCTGCTGAAGGAAGCGGGGATCGATGTATGTATCCTGTCGAACAATCATGTGTTGGACTGGGGACAAAAAGGACTCGCTGAAACGTTGAAAGTGCTGAAGGAGGCAGGAATACAGACGGCCGGTGCCGGAGACCATGCGGTATCAGCTGCAGCTCCGGCGGTGCTTAATACCTCATCCGGAAGATTGCTTGTTTTTGGCTATGGGGTCACCGACTCGGGAATTCCGGGGGCGTGGATGGCCGGAGAAAAGAAACCGGGTATCAATCTCCTGCATGGCCTGGGAGACGGGCAGATTGAGAGGGTCATTACGCATATCAACCGCTTTCGAAAAAAGGGGGATCGCGTAATGCTGTCCATTCACTGGGGCGGTAACTGGGGATATAATATTCTTCTGTCGCATCGCAAATTTGCCCATAAGCTGATTGACGCTGGTTCGGTTGACCTGATCCACGGGCATTCCTCGCATCATCCCAAGGGCATGGAGGTGTACAAGGGACATCTTGTGCTCTATGGCTGCGGGGACCTTGTCAATGACTATGAGGGTATTGGCGGGTATGAAGCGTTCAGGGATGAACTGTCGCTGCTCTACTTTCCCCATCTCGATTCTTCGGGTCAGCTGGCTGCTCTCCGGCTCATACCGATGAAGATGCACCGGTTTCGTCTTCATAACGCCGAAGAGGAAGATGTGCGGTGGCTGATGGATCGTCTGAACCGGGTGTGCAAAGAGCTGGAAACGTCTGTAACGCGCTCTGACGATGGCACGTTACTGCTGCGCTGGTAGCCCGTTCTTCCTGGAAGAGACGATTTCTGCCGTGGGCTGATGTAAGCCTATCCATTACAGTGATCTCAGCCTCCAACCTATAGACTTTCTGGCAACAAAATAATAATTAGCAGTAAAAATGAATGGTATAGCATCATGTTTGAAAACCGACAAGACGCGGGAAATCAACTGGGTGAAGCGCTGGAGGAATACCAAGCCATGCAGCCGCTCATGCTGGGCATTCCACGGGGAGGCATCGAAGTGGGGTATTATGCAGCGCTGCACCTTGAGTGTGATTTTGATGCGATCATTGTACGCAAACTCGGCTATCCCCAGCAGCCTGAAGCTGCATTTGGAGCCCTCGCCGAAGATGGAAGCCTGTACCTGGATCCATGGTCAAACCGGTATCTGAACAAGGAGATCATCAACAGGGTTAAGGAACGGGAAAAGAATGAGATTCAGCGCCGCATCCGGATGTACCGGGCCGGCGGGTCCCTGGCCAGTCTCGAGAACCGGATTGTGATTTTGATTGATGACGGCATCGCTTCCGGTGCGACGGTCTTTGCGGCTATTGCCATGTGCCAAAAGCAGAATCCCCAAAAACTGATCGTGGCGGCCCCCGTATCGGGCTACAGCAAACTCTCAAAGCTGAGTGCACAAACAGATGAGGTGATCATCCTGGAGAAATACCGAGATTTTTTTGCGGTATCGCAGGGGTACAGGAATTTCGGAAACCTGACGGACGAAGAGGTACTTCATTTTATGAAATTGTGGAGAAACAAATCGGCCGGTGAAGCTTCACAAGGCTAATACATCAGTATTCTTTTTATATCACAGGTGCAGGTGAAAAGGTGTCCCGGGGCAGTGGAAACCTGCCCAATCGTCTATTATAGGCGGGTCAACGGCATCGCAGTCCCTCCTTAAGACTTACTAAAGAATTTCTACCCGGTCTCCGGGCTGTATGTCGTATCGACCGGGATCAAGGACGACCCGCTGGTTGGCGTCAACGCCCGACAGCACTTCAATCAGCTGGTCGCCAATGGGTTTGCCCAGTTCAACCGGGCACCGTTTGACAACCTGGTCCTGGACGACCATAAGTTCGTTCCGGCCATCCTTCCCCTCTATGACGGCCGACCTGTCAACGGTGAGAATAGCCTGAAGCCTGGCATTCGCTGTCACTTTCTCATCGGTAAAGAACACTTTCGCACTCATATTCGGCTTGAATCGATTGTCAGGGGCAAGAAGCACGGTCTTGACTTCAATGGTATTTTTTGCGGGATCCACCGCAGGCATAATCTCGTAAATGGCAGCGGCGTACTCGGTTTCAGGATAAGCATCCAGGGTAACCACGGCCGATGATTCCATTGATATCTGGGCGATATCTTCCTGGTTGATATCGACGGTGACCAGTGTCCGGGAGTCGTCGGCCAGCCGGCATACGCCCTGTGTAGCCACTTCACCGGCCTCTACAAGTTTGTCAATGACAATACCCTCAAAGGGGGCCCGAATGACGCTGTTGTCAATCTGTGTATTCAGCAGTCGGAGGCTGGCCTGGGCGGCTGCCAGCTCGGTTCGGGCCTGTTGCAGGGAGGCCTCCGATACCGCTCCTCCCTCATACAGGTTTTGCATTCTCTGCAGGGTAGCCTCCAGGTCACGAACGCCAACCTGCTGAACGTCCCGTCGTGAAAGCAGCTCACTGCGGTCGAATTCGGCCAGGATGGCTCCGGCCTGAATCCGGTCGCCGATATTGAATGCAAGTCGGGAGACAGGGGTTTGTATCCGGGCGCTTATGGTCGCAATCCGGGGGTAGGTCACATAGCCGCTGGATCGCAGTATGGGCTGGGCCGCAGACCCGATACGCTGGTACGATACGATGGTGGTGGTAACCGGTACAGGCCGGTGAGCTTGCCACAGCAGATAGCCGGCGGCAAGAATCAAAAAGAAGAGCAGCCAGTAGGCCCAGCGTCGGATCCTGTGCCTTCGACCCATCCCTTCTCGCCGGCGGGTCAACCGGGAGGCCAGCTGTTGAATGCGGGATTGTTCAGGCTCCCTGGCGGGCTCCTGCTTGCGGCTTTTACTGTGTTCTGTGAATTCTGTTGATGGTTGCATGATCTTCTTGTCTGGTTCGGTTATGGGGTGTGCCACGTCCGGGTTATTTCTTTGCCAACGGTTGTTTCGAGGTCCAGCAGGGCCCCGGCAATATCCGACTTGGTCTTGAGCAGCGCTGCCGCGGCAGAGGTTTTGGCCATCATGATTTTGAGATACTCCATGCGTGAAATATTGCCGTATGCAAGGGCCTGTTCAGCTGTGGCTATGTTGGCCTCCGATTGGTCCACCAGCAACCGGTTTTGGCCGGCCAGCACGTACAGGTTTTCCAGGTGACTGAGTGCCGCCTGGATTTCGGAGCTGATCTGTCGCTCCAGCCGATATGCCTGTTCCCGGTATTCCTTCTGCAGCGCCAGCGCCCGGTTTTTCTGGGATTGTATCCTGCGGCCGTCAAAGAGAGGATAGGTGAACCCGATGCCGACCCGCCAGTTTACGGGGTCCAGCCCGCGGCTGCTCAACCCCGAATAATATCCGAACGCCTCCGGTCCGAAGTAGGAAAAATCGGACTGCAGTATCAGCGTGGGATACTTGAGGGCCTCAATGGATTTTGCCAATGCAGCCTGTTGCCTGCTTTTAACCTGCAGCTGACCGATATCGGCACGCAGCTCTGTGGCCTCCTGGTACAACCGCGCATGCAGCCCGGACAGCTCCTGCCGCCCGGGCCCGGCGGGAAGGGGGCCGCGGGTCTCAAAATTGATATGCTGTCGCCCGGTCAGGGACGCAAGCTGGACCAGGGACCTGCGGTATTCGTTACGGGCCACGGTCTGTTGAGACATTATATTTTGCAGGGTGACCCGCGCTTCCAGTGCTTCTGCAGACAGGGCGACGCCATTTTGAATTCGTACGTCATGGATGCGGGCCAGCTCCCGTGCCAGCGGGAGGACCTCCGCATAGACACTGTCCAGCTTCTGGTAATAAAGGGACTGGTAGAAAAATCGGCGTACCTGTCGGCGCAGCTGCAGATGCTGCTGGTCATACTCTGCGGATACAAGCTGCGTCTGCATGCGGGCCGCATCAACGGCATGTCGCGTTTTGCCGAAGTCATAAACCATCTGGCTGAGTTCCAGCCGCGAAATAAAGGTGTTGCGCGTTCCCTGGCGGGCCAGCGCGGTGTCGTTCTCAAATTCGACCGGAATGCGGGGGGCTTCATTGGCATGGCTCAGGTTGACCCGGAACTGAAGGGTGGGCCAGTAATCCGCTTTTTGGAGCAGCAGGTCCTGCCGGGCCGCTTCGCGGGCATGGTCATACTGCCCCTTCAGGGAGCCTTCCTCCTCGGCAAGCGACAGCGCTTCGTCCAGCGTCAGGATCTGCTGCTGGGCGTAGATCAGCTTCGGGCCGCAGATGGCAAGGCTGAAAACCGAGATGAGTACGAGGACGATTGTTGTTTTCATAATGACTTTTGTTAACTGTTCAGGGCTTCGATAATGGGCATGCGGGTGGCATGGCGAGCTGGTATCCAGCCTCCGATCAACCCCATGGCCAGTGAGAAGAGGAAGCCTGTAATAATGAGAAAAGGGGTTATGGTGAGCTTGAAGCTCACGTAGCCGAGCCCGGTCAGGGGCGTCCGGAAAGTGGTGCCCTGCAGGACATAGACGAAAATCGTTGCCAAAAGCCATCCAAGTACAGCCATGATCAGGGTCTCGAGGAGGGTGGCCCACCGCACCGCTGAAGCGGGGAATCCGATGGCCCGCAGTGCACCGATTTCGCCGGTGCGATCGGCGAGAGAAGCATACATGGTATTCATGGCACTGAATGTCGCACCGATGGAAAGAATGAAAGCGATGAACCAGGTAAGGGCCTTAAATCCCTGGGCAGCCGTGGTTCCCTGGGCAAAGTACTGCTTCTCTGAGATGGCGTAGACAAACAGTTTGGGGTCGCTGTTCAGTTTTTCAACCAGGGCGGGCATCGCCCGGGGGCTGTTAATGACCATCCAGACGCTGGAAAATTCATAGAGGTCAAAGGCTGAAGCCATGTTGCCCGTGGATGTCCAGACTTCTGATTCGAAGGGCGATCCGTTGTCCCGGAAGACCCCGACGACCCGCCATATCTGCCGGTTTGCCGTGAACACATCCCCTATATGGGCTCCCATACCCTCAAAGATGGTTTCCCCGAGAATAACTTCATTGTAGGCGGAGGCATCAAAAAAACGTCCTGCAACCAGGGTCATGTGATAATGTACGCTCCGGGCCTTCTCGAGATCCACGCCCCGGAAGTTGACTTGTATTCTCTCTCCCGACAGGGTTTCGACGTAGCTTGTTTTAACCATTTCGGCCGAGGTCACGGGGCGGCCGTCAGCATTGAGCTTGAGTTCGGGATACAGTCCAATGGTTGAAACATCGCCGGTGTCAATGCGGCTTTGGTTTTCTGTGGTGGCGTTCCTGTTGAGAACGAACAGGCGGTTGTCGGCACCGGCGGAGATAAGCGTTGCATTCACCCCCTGAACCATGGCAAGCAGGGCGAGGAGGACAAGCACAACAAGCGCAAAGGAAGCTACCGTGACAAGCGTGGACACCTTGCGCTGGAACAAACTCTTGATGCTATAGGATACCGGGATTTTCATAGGCTGTGTAAAACATTGATAACATTGATTCTTGATGCATTGTAGGCGGGTACCAGGCTGCTGACGATACCCAGCAGGACGGCCAGTACCAGGGCCGTGGTGAATACGGCCGGGCGGACGATGAAGTTGAAAGTCAGCCCGAGCGAGAGCGTCAAATCACTCATGTTGAACAGTGCGTAGGCGGCGCCTGCACCGATGAGACCCGCCACCACGGAGGTAAACACGGCCTCCCCGACAACAAGCCCCAGGATCCTGATCGGGGTGTAGCCGAGCGCCTTCATGAGTGCAATCTCTTTCCGCCGTTCACGCATCGAAAGAGCGATGGTATTGATGGTGATGAGCAGAATCGTGAAGAGCACCACCGTGGAGATCACCCGGATGATTAACTGTATGGTTGCCGTATAGGATGTCAGCTGCGCCAGCATGGACCCTTCGGTCTGCACACTCACTTCTCTCGGGCCTATGCTGTAGTAGTCGGTTACCGCCTTGATGACCGGCAGGATGCTGGCGGGATTTTCCAGCCGGAGCCAGTAGATGGCAACCCGCCCGGGTTTGTTGACGATGCTTTCGTAGTAGGGGCGGTGGATCAGGATGCGGTTGTCCATCTGATCCGTGGCTTCCGGTACGCTCGGATAGACGCCGCTGATGACCAGCTCCAGATCGGCCTTGTGCTGCAGCGACCGCAGGGTGATGGCATCACCCGGTCTCCATCCGTAGGCCTGCATGATCTGCTTACCCACGATGGCTCCGTTGCGCCGTTTAATAAAATCTTCGTACTGGTCAGGGGGGATGTAGGAGGCTGTGGATTCAAAAACCTTCCGGTAGCTCTCCGGGTCAACCAGCAATCCAATGTAATAGGTGGTGGCCCTTTTCATGCCCAGAATGTCAAAGCTGGTGGGCGTAACGGACCGGACCCCCTCAAAACGCTCGAGCTGCGACCAGTAGCCTTCCGGCAGCGACCTCCGGGGACCGCTGTATTTTTCAATGACGCCCACTCTCGTTTCCCCGGCTCCGCGCGCAACCTGGAATTCCATGGCGGTAAGGACCGATTGGAGCATGGTGAAAATAAACAAGGCCAAAGCGACGGCTCCCATGGTCAGGAAGGTTCTTTTCTTGTTGCGGAGCAGGTTTTTGCCTATCAGGATCAGCCATTTCATAGCAGTGCGTTAATCAAGAATTTATCGGTGGCTTGCCTCCAGATCGTCACTCCGGAAGCGTTTATCACGTTCATTTTCAACGATCAGGCCTTTTTGGAGGTACCGGATGTCGCCGGCGCGCTCTGCAGCATGGGGGTCGTGGGTTACCATGATGATAGTTTTGCCAAGATCCTGGTTTAACGTGTCAAACAGGGCCAGAACCTCGTTGGTGGAATCGTAGTCGAGGTTTCCGGTTGGTTCATCGGCAATAATGATAAGCGGGTCGGTCACGATGGCTCGTGCAATGCACACACGCTGTTGTTGTCCGCCCGACAGTTGCCGGGGATAGTAGCCCGTTCGGTCTTCAAGTCCCACAATCGAAAGGGCCGCCTCTGCCAGCGACTTGCGCTCGCTTCTGCCCAGGTTGAACAGCAGAAGGGGGAGTTCAACGTTTTCAAATGCTGTAAGCACCGGCATCAAATGGTACTGCTGGAAAATGAAGCCGACATGTTCAAGCCTCCACGCGGAAAGAGCGGATTCGGAGAGCCCGGTTATGTTGCGTCCGTTCACAACAACTTCACCGGTAGTGGGAGTATCCAGTCCTGAAATGATATTGAGCAGGGTGGATTTTCCGGATCCCGAGGGGCCCATCAGCGCAATGAAATCACCGCCCTGAACCCGCAGGTTGATGTCCTCGAGCACACGCGTTTCTATCTCTCCTTTCCTGTAGATCTTGCTGACGTGTGATATATCTAATAATGCGGACATGGGGCCGGCCACTGGTTTTCAGCTATCGTTTGCAACTGGAATAAATTAGATAGAACAGCGGCGCAGTACAGAAGGCGATAGCAGGGAGTTTTTGTGAGAGGAATAGCAGGAATGAAGTAATGATATTCCTTACTTACCGTCGGTTGATCCGCCCGGGATTACCCTGTTTGGGGCAGGGGGATGAAGCTGTGGACATGCGTTTCGTTCAGGTGCCGGCAGGTGGTTGATGATAATCCCCGGAGGCAGGCGGCAATGGAGTATAGTAAGCCGATACGCTTATACTGCCTGAGCTGACCCCGGGGATCATTGTTTTAACGAAAGAGTACGCTGCTGAATGAAGTTGTGAGACTTCCGGCGCGGTTAGATCGATGGCCGAAAAACAAGAATTTCCATGTAATGCAGCAGCATACGCTTTGTTTCATCCTAGCCTCCCAGCAGACGGGCGCGTCTTACTTTGTTGCCCATGGGGTCAAAGTAAACGGATTTCTTCTCTCCATTTCGCTGCAGGTACACTTTGTACGTCTTCCGGTCTTCGCGAAAGTCCCTGATCACTTCCTGGTCGCCGGTGACTTTCCAGCCTTTGTATTCTTCTTCTGAGTCCAGTTTATCCATGATGGCACGAGGCAGCGGGGCATCAGTGATGGTTGTCTTGGAGTACCTCAGTTTTCCGTGCTTGCTATAAACGGCACGAACCTTGTAGTTTCTTCCGGTTCCCTCAACAACGTAATGATCCGCACCTTGCAGCGGTGTCCAATTTCGGGTTTCCTGGCCCGAGGTATACCATTTGGTTTGATTCATGTCCCAGGAGGGAAAATCAGTATGGATGGCTCTGACAATGGCTTGCGGAATCTGGTTCTGGTTCAGTTCCTTTTTTTGCGCTTTCAGGGGTACGGAAACGGCCAAAAAAAGTAGTAAAGCAGCGAATGTGAATACCGGTTTTATGAGTGTTTTCATCGTTTGTTCCTTCCTTCTATTATGAGTTTTTTCAGATAGTTGTATCAGATTGACGAGGCTTTTAAATTCAACAGAGCAGATCTGAATTTCTTGTGTCTGTCGGGCTGCTTTCTTGCAGTAGAGACAATTTATGGATTCCCGCTACAGTTGATTCAGGGCTTAGCGATAGTTTAGCTGTGGAGAGAATACCTACAGCTGTATCTGTGATGCAGTGATGTGACTGTCATAAGAAATAGGAGAACAGTGGGATAAAAAACAATGCCGGCGGGGAAGCAGGTCTTGCTCAAAATCCGTTCTTCCTCTTTTTATGGAAAGAATCCCTGCTTCCCCGGACTGTCGCTGCTGTTGAGGCATTGGCTTCCCTTAATCAAGCACAATGATCTGCCGTTCGCTGCATTGATGCCAGTTCCCGTGCATAACCTCTCCCTAGCCAGCCCGTCCGGTCACGAACTTGGCCGTTTTTTATCTCCATCCCGTTCCAGGTGCACATGATAGATTTTCTGGTCTTCTCTAAAGTTCCTTATAATTTCCTGGTCGCCGGTAACCTTCCATCCCTTGTACTCTTTCTCTGATGCAATCTTGTCCAGGATGGCACGGGGAATTGGGGCATCGGAAATGGTCATTTTTGAATACCGCAGTTTTCCATCCTTCTCATACACGGCGTGTACACGGTAGTTTTTCCCAGAGACCTCGACCACATAATGATCAACCTCAGCCTTGTTGATGGGGGCCCATCCCCTGGTTCTCATACCGTAGGAATACCATTTTGTTTTTGTGATATCCCAGCATGGGAAGTCCGTTTGGATGGATTTTACGATTTCTGTCGGGACCTGTTCAGCTTTGAGTTCGGCCTGGGCTTTCAGGGGTCCTGCGATCGACGACAGGATAAGTAAAACGACAAATGCGATTACAGATTTTATTTGTGGTGTCATGTTGATTTCCTCTCTCTCTTTGCTGTCAAATGTGGGCTTTCTGTTCGGTGAGCACAGGATTAACCGCTGAAAATACAAAAGGCAGCCTTTCCTGGGCCATGACCCATTGACTTCCAGTGGGGTTACGTTATGCATTCCCTGCCGATGCGATAACGGGGTACAGCGCTCTTAGAGGTGTAGAGCAAATACCTACACGGTTGATTGGAGGGGGCGGCTGTCCGGTGCGGTATAACTGATAAAGGACTATTTAGTCTCTTTTTTGGGAATAATAAGCATCGACCTTGTTAAATATGTCTTCCAGCGCCCCCTCTCTGAACAGCCCGGTGGCAAATATCTCCTTTTCCCCGTTGGAAAAAGTGATATGCGTCTGTCCAATCAGGTGATACTTTTTTTCTCTTATTTTGTAAAACCCCTTGTAGTTCTTGGTGATATAATACTCCTGCAAGCGGCGGTCAACGTCTATCATGGGTTCAATAAATTATAGCGAAAACAATACGAATGTAATAAAATAAAGCATTGGCTGTAATAGATGCTAAAGTAGCTGATGGGTAGAAAAAAGTGCGTAATAGAAAGGCTGATTGCTTTATCAGGGAATCCCCTACATTGAGAGCCTCGATGGCTGGGCCAAAAGTTCCAGAATACCATTAAGAAGAATAAAAACATCTTATTATATTTCCAGCCTTGGTTTTGGAGCTGACATACATTTCGATGGACGATCAACAATCACATTTAAAGGAAGAATGAGTTTTAGCTTTTTTGACTTGCTGCAGGTGATCGGGTCACTGGGAATTTTTATCTACGGGATGAAGGTATTCAGTGACGGCCTTCAGAAAGTGGCGGGAAATAAACTACGGTCTATCCTCAAAGGTATGACCAGTACCCGGTTTCGCGGGATACTCACCGGCTTTACCGCTACAACCATCACCCAGTCCTCTTCCACGACCACGGTGATGGTTGTCAGCTTTGTCAATGCGGGGCTTATCACCTTCATTGAATCAACAGGGGTCGTCATGGGGGCCAATATTGGTACGACGGTCACGGCCTGGATGATTTCCATTTTCGGCTTCAAAATGAAGATTACCCCGGTTGCCATTGCGGTGATCGGCATCTTTTTCCCGTTTATCTTTTTCGGCCGTGAGCGGTTGCGCAACCTGGCTGAAGCCATGATTGGGTTTGGGATCCTGTTTATTGGACTCGATTTCATCAAGAACAGTGTGCCCAATATCCAGGACAACCCCGAGTTGTTTATGTTCCTGGATCAGTTCACCGAATTCGGTTTCGCTTCCATTGTAATTTTCGTTCTTGCGGGTACACTGCTCACCCTGCTGACCCAGTCGTCTTCCGCGGCCTCGGCAATTACCCTTGTCATGTTATTCCAGGGGTGGATTGATTTCCCCATCGCCGCCGCCATGGTCCTGGGTGAAAATATTGGGACGACTGTTACGGCTAATATTGCCGCCCTGGTCGGCAACGTCTATGCCAAACGGGCCGCTCGTTTCCATTTTGTGTTCAATGTGTTTGGGGTGCTATGGATGTTGGCGTTAATTAACCCCTTTCTCATGGGCATCGATACCATTATGGGATACTTTTCGCCGGGAGCGGGCTCCATACTTCACGCGACCAATGAGCTCGGGAGGGCCAATGCCACCCTTGCCCTTTCCCTGTTTCATACCACCTTCAATGTGGTCAATGTACTGCTGCTTGTGGCCTTCGTTCCGCATATCGTTCGCTTTATAAAGAAGTATCAGAAAGAAAAGAAAGACACCCAGCACCGGCTGCAGTACATCTCGTCGGGCATGATGTCATCGCCCGAGCTGTCGATATCACAGGCTCACAAGGAGATTGAGTTATTCGCCAAGCTGATCGAGAAAATGCATTTCAGTGTAAAGGGACTGCTGTTTAACAAGCAGCGAAGACAAGATCAGTTCCTGGAAAAGATTGAAAAAAGAGAAAAGATCACGGATAACATTGAGCTGGAGATTGCCGAATATCTGACCAAAATATCCAGCTATAACGTAACCGAGGATGCCAGCCGGAGAATGCGCGGCATGCACAGCATGATCAACGACCTTGAACGGGTGGGGGATATCTACTTCCAGATGTCGAAAACCTTTGAGCGCATGCAGTCGGAGGGTACCGAACTGCCGGAGGCTGCGATGGACAAGATAGGGAAAATGCTCGACCTGGTACACGATGCCATTCGCAATGTCCGTGAGAACCTGGCCCGCGACGATGAAGACATCGACCTGGAAAAATCCGTGCACCTTGAGAATGCCATCGACCTGTATCGCGATGAATTGATGGATTTTCATTACGGCCAGCTCGAGAATAACCGCTATTCCAACCAGGTGGGCTTCCTGTTCCTGGATTACCTCAATCGACTGGAAAAAATTGGTGACCATCTCTTCAACGTAAACGAGGCCATTGCCGGCATCAAGCTGAAAACGGCCTACGAGCGGGTGGTTGAGGAGCGGGGCTGAGAGTTCCTGGACAGCCGGCATGGAGGATGAAAACATGGTTCTTCAGGGAATACCAATCTACGGTGGTAAGACAGCCTATAAAGCGCCATTTTGGTATAAATGGGACAGGCAGCTGAAACAGACCTTCTCACTACCCTGAAGCAGATCACTTCACTAGGGTAAAGTACTCTCTTGCATTACCCTGGAGTGGTTGGCTTTACTATAAAGGCTTAGAGGCTGGGAAGAATGCCAGGTTGGTATACTCTCCGGTCCGCGGCTCTAATGGAGTAATGCAACAAAGCACTGCTGTATCACGGGCCACCTGTTTTGATGAACGCGCCGGCCCGTTTGGCTTATCTGCAGTATTTGCACCGGGGATGGAACACGGAGAGTGAAAATGTAATACGAACAAATGAGAGAGCTGCGGTTATGTTGTCTGTTTTATTAGCTGTTGAGAAGGTTTGACACCATAAATGAGAGAGGAGATAGCACGCTGTATTTCTCACCTGAACAAATATAAACTTTTTCGGTGGGCATAGGTGTTATGGATGGTCACTGAATACCAATAATCATCAACTTGATGTCGTACGAAACAGCTATCAGGCTTGTAAGCGGATTGTTGCTCCTCCTGGCAAATGCTTTTTTTGTGGCAGCAGAATTTGCATTGACGCGCCTGAGGCAGTACCCCGCCGGGGAATTTGAAGGCGACGGGTTGCTGGAGAGGGCCTGGGAGATGACGGAACAGCTTGAAATCTATCTCACCTCCTGCCAGATCGGGATCACATCCACCAGCATCCTTTTGGGGGTGGTGGCAGAGCCGGCGGTCACGGTACTCATCAACTCCCTGATTCCCGCCGCAGAGATTGGCGGTTTCTCTTCCCATACCATCTCCATTGTGCTTTCGATCATTCTGATCAACTTTGTCCATACCGTATGGGGAGAGCAGACTCCCACCTACCTGGGAGTGGAACGCGCCAAGGGGGTGGCCCGGTATTGTGCGCTTCCCCTAAAATGGTGGACCTATGCTATTTACCCGCTGCTGTATTTCGGCGACTGGATCACAAAAGCCACGCTCAGGCTGTTCGGCATACGGATGAAACGCTCATGGGTGGAGGAGGAAGGCGCATCGGAGGCGACAGTGCAAACCCAGATTGTGGATCTCTTGAAAAGGAAGGGATTGCCGGAAGAGCGGAGAAATGAGGTTGTGAATGCCCTGGAAATTGATGAGGTACCGGTCCGTGATATTATGGTTCCTGAAGAGGAAATTGTGTATCTGTACAGTGACCGGTCTCTTAAAGATAACCTGGCTATCGTTCAGAACAACATGCGGTCGCGTTACCCTTTGATGGAAGAATCGTCGGGTGAATTTATAGGCGTGTTGTACACTGCGGAGCTGCTTGGGAATGTGATGGAACTGCAGCAGGACCGCCTAACCCTGGAGGAGCTGAGCTGGGCTGATTCACGTGTGGCCGATGATATGCCGGTGAGTGATCTTATTGACTTTTTCCAGCACCACCACCAGGAACTGGCTCTTGTCACCAGTGAGCAACGAACTGTGGGGCTGGTTACGCTCACCGACGCGCTGGAGGCCATCGTGGGTCATGCCGAGGATCCCACGGACCTGAAGGCACGGCTCGGCGGTGATCATGCTGCCGCAACGGAGACGGGAGAAGAATAGAAAGCTGAGAGGAGTGACGTTCTGCTCCAAAAAAAGATCCCTTATTTCATCAATAGGTTTGATTTCGGAGGCTAAATATGGGTTGAGGGGCTGCTTACTCCTTGGCAGCTGTCAACGTTTCCAGCTGGGAGAGCATGGCGAGTGCCTTCGTTTCGGTTGGCGGTTGCAAAACGTTATTTGTTATAAAATCTTCCACATGCGGATAGTTTGACTGCCGTAACCGCTCAGCAGCTTTGGAAAGATCATAGTCTGTATGTCTGAATACAATTTCAGTATCAATGAGAAGCCAGTCAGCCCCTGTATGACCAAAGGGCATTCCCACACTCCCTGCATTGAGGATACGGAGTTCTCCGATATTTCGATCAAACTGCATATGAGTATGGCCGCATACAGCCAATGACGCGTCTTGACCCCCAAAAATGGCCCTTAATTTTTTTAGGGGTGTTTGTCGGGTAAAAACCTCAATATCACTAAGGGGGGTGGCATGACAAAAAAGAACATTGCCATGGTCTTTTATCTTTAGCTTATATGTCGAAGGCCAGCCCGACAAGAATTGCTTATGGTTTTCAGTCAGATTTTTTGCCAGCCAATAGGTCTGTTTATCGGCTCGCTCTGATAGACCTCCGGGTTCTTTACCCGCTATGTGTCTCAGGAGTTCTGACTCTGCATTTCCACGAATAAAACGGGTGGGAATACTGATATTCTGTAATAAAGTTAATGTCTCAGCTGGCAAAGGACCGGCAATTACATCTCCGCCCACAATGAGGCAATCTACCCCGGCTTTGTAGATCTCTTGTAGCACGGCCTCCAGGGCCGGAAGGTTCCCATGAATGTCATATACAGCAGCAATACGCATATAATAAATTTTTTGATGTCTTGCGTTCTGTTCTGAAGTTTGGAATCAAGTTTG
This sequence comes from Fodinibius sediminis, assembly GCF_900182555.1. Taxonomy (GTDB): domain Bacteria; phylum Bacteroidota; class Rhodothermia; order Balneolales; family Balneolaceae; genus Fodinibius; species Fodinibius sediminis. The sequence goes on from NZ_FXTH01000003.1 coordinate 333,016, forward strand.
TGCAATGATTCTACTGTGTGCACTTATATAGGGCTCTATTTTTATCGTTCACAATTTAGATTTTTTTGAGCAGATCCCAAATGTACCTGGTTTAAATCACTTCTTCTATGCCGGGAGTGATAACAACGGGTAAAAGGAAGTATTGATGCGGGCATGCAGCCGGGAATCCCCGGTTTCAGCCATGGTGCCACCCGGTGTTTATCCTTCCACAAGGATCAGCTTCAGGTACTGTCTGCCAGGTGGCTGCTGCCCGTCGACCATCAATTAACTTCCATCCAGTTATCCTTTCTTCCCGGAGGGGGGATAATCTTCCTTGATGATGGTTTTGCAGAAGATCTTTTAGGAAGTACTTGCGAAAGACAGCCGCATCGATGTGCGCAGACCACAGCAGACAATTGGGCCCCCGCAAAAATTAGGGAATAAGGGTTATGCCAAATTTACTTGCAACAAGGGACGTAATAATGAAGCAGATAACGGTGATTCCAACACAAATGGTAAGCGACCACCAAAAGCTGAGGCCATTCCTTAATAATGCAGGCATGGCCAAAAACATCGGCAGCGTGGGAATAACGTACCAAAAGGTAAAAAAGGCGTGATTGCTGATTTTTTCGTCGCCCTGACCTTCAAGGTACAGCCAGATCATCACCATGATGGTGACAAAGGGAAGAGAAGCCAGGAGCGCTCCCAGCCGGTCGGTTCGCTTGGCCACTTCTGAAACCAGGACGATGATGAAGGCTGTTACCGCGTATTTCAGAATGATAAATTTCATGATCTTCGTTTTTTACATTCCGGCTAGCATACAAGGTAAGGAATAATAAGAAGGCTGTTGCTGCCGTCAAACAGCAACAGCCCCCGGAATACCATGGGGTGTGACTCGCAGGTCGTATTCCCCAGCTCCTCTGGGGAATACCTTTACAACGACGCTGCAGAATTCTTTGTCTCAAATTGTGCCAGCAATGCAGGGATCACAATCATGTTAAGCAGGGTAGAGCTGATCAGCCCGCCCAGGATTACCTGTGCCATGGGCGACTGTATTTCGTTTCCGGGTTCCCCGGCGGCCAGTGCAAGCGGAATGAGGGCCAGACCGGCAGTGAGTGCGGTCATCAGGATGGGATTGAGCCGCTCCATCGCACCCTGGTGTATAGCGTCTATAAAAGACTTGCCTTCTTCCCAACGCAGGTACTGGTAGTGGGAAACGATCAATATCCCGTTTCGGGTGGCAATGCCAAACAGGGTAATAAACCCGACCAGGGACGCAATGGATACGATGCCGCTGGTGAACCAGACGATAAAGATACCCCCGATCAGGGCAAAAGGCAGGTTCACCATCACCAGCAATGCCGTTTTCAGGGAGCTGAATTCCAGGTACAGCAGCAGGTAAATGAGCAGGATGGCGACGATACTCAGCAGCGATATGGTGCGGGTGGCCTGCGCCTGGCTTTCAAACTGTCCGCCGTATTCCACGAAATATCCCTGCGGAAAGTTGATATTCTCAGTCACATTGGCGCTGATGGCATTTACCGTGCCGCGCAGGTCGCGCCCTGCTACGTTGGCCGACACCACAATTTTACGCTGCACATTTTCGCGGCTGATAGTGTTGGGACCGCTGCGCGATTTTATACTGGCCAGCTCCGAAAGCGGAACCACCGTTCCGTTTTTGAGGGTCAGCTCAGCATTCCGCACAGCCTTAATGCGGCCTCGGTGCTCTTCATCGTAACGGACCATAAGATCAAACAACCGGTCGCCTTCGATAATCTGTGAAACCGTCTCACCGGCAAAGGCCACGTCTATCTTTTCCGACAGGTCGCCGATGCTCATGCCATATCGCGCCAGGGCCCGACGGTTGGGACGGATCTGGATCTGAGGGACGTTTTGCTGCTGCTCAACTGCAAGGTCAACGACTCCTTCCACGCCCTCCATCTGGCCACGAACCTCTTCGGCCAGGGTTCGCAGCCGGTACAGATCGGGGCCGAAGATCTTTACCGCAATGTTGGCACGCGTTCCAGAGAGCATGTGGTCGATACGGTGGCCCAGGGGCTGACCAATGGTGATATTCGTTCCGGAAACCATGCTGACGTCAGCACGCAGTTCTTCCAGAACCTGTTCTTTGCTCTTGCCTTCGGGGATGTCCAGGTCTACATTAATTTCCGAGGCGTTGACTCCCTGGGCATGCTCGGAAAGTTCCGCGCGGCCGGTCCGTCGTGCCGTACCGGTGACCGCCGGGTGGTCCAGCAGGATTTTTTCGATTCGCTGGCCTATCTCATTGGATTCATCCAGGCCGGTGCCGGGAATCGTCACGGCACTGATCACCAGTGTGCCTTCATTGAATTCCGGCAGAAAGGAACTGCCCAGGTACGGTACAATGAGCAATGTACCTAAAAACAGGACCAGTGTACCCGTCAGCACACTTTTCTTGTAGCGCAGGATGCTATCCAGTACCCGGCCGTAACCGGATTTCAGCTTTTTGGTGAACCAGCTTTCTTCGAGGTTGCCCTTTGACGCCTGTCCGGGCAACAGGTAGTAACAAAGTACCGGGGTTACCGTCATGGCGATAATCAGGGAGGCCCCGATGGATACGATATAGGAGAGCCCCAGCGGTTTTAGCATACGTCCCTGGAGCCCGCTCAGAAAGAAGAGTGGAATAAAGACGATCATGATAATCAGCGTGGCATTAATGATGGAGGTCCGTATTTCCTTGGATCCCTCAAAGACCACCTGCATAGCTGATTTTTGCTTTGACTCCGGAAGCCTGGCGTTTTCTCGAAGCCGCCTGAACACGTTCTCGACATCGATAATTGCATCATCCACGATCACCCCGATGGCAATGGCCATCCCTCCCAGGGTCATGGTATTGATGGTGATATCGAAAAATTCCAGTACAAATACCGATGTAATGAGTGCCAGCGGTATGGCTGTGAGTGAAATGACTGTAGTCCGGATATTGGCCAGAAAGAGGAACAGGATGACGACTACCAGGATAGCCCCGTCCCGCAGGGCTTCAATCACGTTTTCAATGGCCAGGTTGATAAAGTCAGCCTGCCGGAAAATGTGGGTATTGATCGTAAACCCTTCGGGCAGATTTTGCTCAATCTGCGCCAGCGTTTCATCCACGCGTTCCGTAAGCTTCAGCGTATTGGTTTCCGGCTGTTTCTTTATGGAGATAATCACGGCCTGGTCCCCGTTGACAGAGGCGTCGCCTATTTTTTGGGCGGCATCAATTTTCACCTCGGCGATATCCTCGACCGTAATGGGTTGATTGTTGCGTTCAGCTACCACCGACTGTTCGATGTCATCCAGCGAATGGGCCCGTCCAATGCCGCGAATGGTGTACTGCTGGCTGTATTCCTGGAAGAACCCGCCCGAAAAGTTTTCGTTCGAGGCCTCAACCGCCTTTGTTACCTGGTCCAGGGTCACGTTATAGGCTTTCAGCTTGTCCGGATCAACGCGAACCTGGTACTGCTTTAATCCTCCGCCGATAGGTACTACCTGGGCCACACCGGGAATCGCCAGCAGGCGTCGACGGATTTCCCAGTCGGCAGCCGTGCGTATTTCCAGCTCCGAATGCCGGTCGCTTTCTACACTCACCAGCATGATTTCGCCCATAATAGAGGAGATCGGTGCCATTACCGGCGGTGGCACTTCTTCCGGCAGGCGGCTGCTTACCAGCGAGAGTTTTTCGTTGACGATTTGGCGGGCCTTGTAGATATCTGTGCCCCATTCAAATTCCACCCAGACGATGGAAAATCCCTTTGAAGTAGCCGAGCGCACCCGTCGCACCCCGCTGGCACCGTTGGTAGCTGTTTCAATCGGCAGGGTGACCAGTTGTTCCACTTCCTCCGGGGCCATCCCGTGCGCTTCGGTCATCACGGTTACGGTGGGAGCCGTCAGATCGGGGAAGACGTCCACGGGCATGTTGATGACCACGTACGCACCGGCGATGAATAAAATAATGGAGGTGACTACGACAACGAGCCGCTGCCTCAGCGATCCTTTGATAATGGCATCTAACATATCTGCTTAGTAAGATTTAAATTTCTATGATTTGAGATGGTTATTGTCAGCAATTTGCATCCATGATGTCACATCAGTTATGAGATATTCGGGTTAGTGGGAGTGCCCGTGGGAAGGAGCTTCGGATGAGAGCGAAGCCAGTTTCACCTGGTAGGCATTCTCAGTAACCACATGTTCTCCACCCTGCAGCCCGGAGGTGATTTCCACCCATCCCCGGTGTTCAATGCCTGTTGTCACCCGCTGTTTTCTAAAGGACTCACCGGAGACATGTACATAGACGTTGTAATTTCCTTCTTCCTCAATTAGAGCTGACTGTGGAATCGCCAGTACATTTTCCCTGGTTTCAGTATTGATATGCACCGTAGAAAACATGCCCAATGGCAATCCGTTTTTTGAATTGTCGAGCTCATAAATCAGGGACAAAGTTCGACTTTGGGGATCGATGCTATTCGCGCGGCTGATTAACCGTCCTCCAAGCTCGCTGACTTCATACAGGCGGTCGTCACCCTGCACGCGAAAAGCTGCCTGACTGGCATTGGCAATACGACTCTGCTGCGCAGCCGGAACATTAGCCTTGAGCCATACCTTGGAGGCATCGGCAATGCGATACAGCGGCTGGCCGGCCTCCACCTGCATGCCGGGGGTTACGTAAGACTGCACAATCGTACCGCTGAGGGGAGCCTTGAGTTCAAACCGGTAGGATTCCGCTGACTCGCCGTAGCCTTCCAGGGCGGCCGTATCCACCTGAATCACTTCATTAATGGTCTGGTAACGCGTCAACGCCTGGCGGTACTCAATACGGGACTTTTGAAGTTCCGCTTGGGGAATGGCCTCCTTCTGGTACAAGCGCCTGGACCGCTCCAGGTTGGCCTTGGCCAGTTCCAGATCCGATTGCGCATTGATAAACTGCTGGGCATAGTTATCACCGCCGCCTGATTGGATCGCGGGATTCAACACCGCCATTGAGGCTCCTTTTTGCAGCTGCTGTCCTTCTACAGGCAGATTGCCGTTTTGGCTGGACAGCACAATGCCCGAAAAGGGAGCGGAAACGACGGCCTGGCTGTTTTGGGCGGCCATAATCTCGCCGGTGGCATCCACTGTCTGGGTGAGTGTTCGCTGTTGTACTTCCTGTGTTGCGAAGGGAATATCCCACTGCTGCTCCTTTAAAAAGGTAATCATGCTGGGATCCTCCTCGGCGTGCGTGTGGGGAATGTCATCAACTGAGTTATATACCGGAATGCCGTTTACCTGCAAGGTGTCGTTGACCATACCATAAATCTCAATGGTCAAATCATAGCGTCCGGCCTGTTTAAACGTAATGTCAGGGCCATAAATGCCGGGTACCTGCACTTCGGTTTCCCGGGCTGATAGCTCGGTGCCATTTTCCGAACGGAAGCTAAAGTACACCTCGGAGCTTGCAATGGGGCTGAAATCGGAGAGCCGGGTCAGATGAACCGCAAAGGTGGCTTCCCGGCCGACGACAATTTCGGGATATTCCATGAAGAGTTCGGTCTCATCAGTCCAGTAAGTCACCGCACCAGCACCTTCCGACGCTACCAGTGCTGCTTCTGATCCTGTTGCGCTGTCGCTGGTGTGATCGGCATCGGTTTCCCCGTCGTGGGGATGCCCGTGTTCTTCTTGTGTGTCTTGTGAAGAAGGTGGCTCGGTCTGCGTCTCCTGGTCGTGAGCGTGGTCAGCTCCTTCCCCGTGGCTATGACCTTCATCAGCAGAACCGCAGCCAGCAAGCAGAAGCCCGGTTGTTATAAACAGGAATATAAGTAAGCGTTTCATGGTCTTTGGTATTTTGAATTAAAATAATGCTGCGGCATCAGCCTTTAGTTGGGGTGCTCATGGTCGTCGTCTTCCCCGTGGCTATGTCCGCTACGGCCTATTTCGGAATGGGCGCTCCAGCTGTTGAATGGTTCTCCGCCGGCACCCAATTCAACCGAATGGGTTTCACCGGCTGCAAGATCCACTGGACTGGTGGGGCCAAGTTCGGATCCGTTTGATAATTCAACCTTAACCGATACCGCCGGCAGGACATCTTGGGTCGTGTTTTCAATTGTGCCATTGAAAGATTTAGAATCACTGTCGTAAGACAAGGTCAAGCGAATTCCCTTTCGGACTTGCTCATAGTTTTCATCAAGTCCCATCATCGCCTCAGAGGTTTCTCCCTCATGGCTATGGGCATCTTCACCGGAACCGGAGTGGGAATGTTCTTCTTCAGCCTCAGAGTGATCGTGACCTTCTTCACCTTCATGCTGGTGAGCTGCTTCTGTACCCTCACCGTGGGCATGCTGTTCTGTTTCGTGGGTATGCGTGTCTTCGCCGTGGGTGTGACCCGAATCATCCGAGCCACATCCTGTTATCGTTAATCCTGCTGAGATTGATAGAATAAGAAGTAAGCGTTTCATGGTATTAGTTGTTTTGAGTATTAGAAATTCGTCCTGCAGATTGTACGTTCAGTTCAAAAAGTGCCTGGTTATAATCGGCTATGGTTTCGTAGATCATCGTCTGGCCATCGATATAGGCCCGGGTCGCATCGAGCAGTTCGACCAGCGAATAGCGTCCCTGCTGGTAGGCCGCGCGGGCCGCTTCCAGCATTGATTGCTCCATTGCTTCCTTCTGCATCGACTTCCACTGCTTGAATAGGAGTTCAACTCGATCGTAGGCCGTTGAGACCTGGTTGCGTACCCCCTGCTGTTTTAAGATCAATTCGGTCTGGCGCGAACGTGTTTGCGCTTTTGTTAAAGTTACATTGCCTCTATTTTGGTTAAAGATGGGAAGCTTGATCGAGCCGCCGATAACGAATCCCTCGGCGCCATCGGACTGATTTTTATAGCCAACATTAACGTTCAGATCGGGCAAGCGATCCTGTTTGTCAACCTTGTACTGGAGCTCGGAGGCATCGACCATGTGCTTTAATGCTGCCAGGTCCGGCCGATTAGCCAAGGCATATTGTACCAGAGGTTGCTTTTGCACATTGATGGGCTCGACCGTTAAGCTATCTGAAGGTTGGATTTCGGTATCCAGCTCTTGGCCCGAAAACAGGTAGGTGGCTAACCGATCGCCTGTCTGCTTAAGGTTCAGCTGAACCTGATCCCGTTGTTTCCGGTACCGACTGTATTCCACATTAAAACGCTGCACCTGCAGGCTGGAAAAGGTGCCCTCGGCCTGGCGGGCCTTGGCTGCCGAACGGGCTGTTCGGATAACTTCAAGCGCTTGCTCATAAGTCTCCAGCTTGTGTGACAGTTGCCAGTAATCGGCATAGAGGGATTTTACCTGGCGGATCAGCTGGCGCCGGTCGTATTCAAATTGTAATTCGGCCGCCTTTTGTGATTTGGAAGCACTGCGACTGCGCAGAAAGGGCTGACCCAGCAGCTCAACAGGTTGAGAAATCATGTAGGTTGTTTCCTGGTAATCGATGGTTCCGGCATTTAGCTGCTCCCGGTTAACGCTGATTTGCGGGTTGGGATAGGCTTTGTACCGGATGGCCTCTCCCTGTTTGCGCAGCTGGTCGTAGCGAGCCAGTTCCTGCTGGAGACTGTTCTGTTTAAAAAGGTTGACGGCTTCATCGAGTGAAACAGGGATCGACTGTGCATGGACTGCAGCCGGGAATACTACCAGTAACACAGTCCACCGGATATACCTGGTCATGGTGGTTGAATTGTGAGTTAATAAATGATGGAGTTAGAAAAGGAAAGTCCCCTGATAGGGGATTATTAAGCCAAGGGAGGGCCGCGAAGAGAAAAAGAGGAGAGATGATATTGACGGGCTGCCGATTTTGGTGGCGGAAGATCAAAAATGGTGGGCGTTTCATCCAGTATCCGGTCAGACCGCTTGTGACCTTCATCAAGGGAAAGAAGCTCAGGGGCCTTTTCTTCAGGTTTAACCTGAATGGAGGTTGTAAGCGTCCCGATAATATCAGTGGCTTTGTTTACCTCGTGCTGATGGTTGTCCTGGTTGGAATCTTCCTGAGAGGGTTGATCATTACTTTCATGAGCATGGACATGAGCATGGACATCAAGATGGTTCCCGATATGTATGTCCAGATCATGAAAGTGAGTGCCTTGGCCGAACAGTACACAAAACAGGCTCGCTGCTATAATCAGCAGGGTAATAGTCGTTTTTCTGATATGTAGGTGATTTCCGGACACACATCATGATAAGTATATGAACTTTCTAATTCAATGATGTAAGAAGCTGAAATGAAAAACAGGCTTTTGAGTTTGAGTATAAGAGTTCAAAAAAATTAGAAGATAATAGTTGAAGTACAATTAACAGATGGATTCAAGCATAAATTATACAATAATATTGTATGACAGGATACATTTATAAATATTTTAAGCCTCCTGAGCCAAGTGATATTAGTATGTCTGAAAAAAATCTTATCTAACAGTATCCCTCGGCAATGTCACAACCGAACAAATCGATATGTTGAACAAGAGCCTGAATCCAAACTATTATGTGGATGAGCTCATGGAAAAGTATTATAGGGATGAGGGAGAATGGAAGCTTGAAGAAGATCCATCTTTTTGGATAATTATTACACCTATTTTACACCCTGAAAAAATTAAATACTGCAAGGCAATAACTTAAAGCCTGCTAATGGATCCAGCCCTTCCCCTTGTGATCCGAAGACAGGACAAGATGGTGTTGTTCCTGTGTGGCTCCGGGACAACATAGAAAAAGATTTGAATCTGCCACACCTTGTCATCCAGCCCGTTTGCCACATGGATCTCAGTGAAGATTTGTCTATTCTGGTGGATATCTCCGCAGATCAAAGAATTGACGTAGTAATTCTGGCTCTGATTTGGATGAATCGGGATGATCTGTGCAAAGTGGTTCTTTTTACTACGTGAGTTTTGGCAAATAATTACGTTCTTGAGTGCCAGGCTGGTGAAAGCATATAAAGGAAACGTATTAAAACCTCAAATAGTCAAAAACAGGATGTTCGAATTACTTGTCATCCCAAAATAGGTGGTACAAATACTGGGAGGGCTGCCAACCAGCACCCAACCTTGAATTCTATTGTTTGCCTTTTGCTATCGTTGGTTGCTAATTTGTGAAGGAAGCCACAGGCTTACTAACAACAAACCGATACATTCAAAATGAATACACGATTATCCCCCCTTGTCAGCGTTAATCTTATCCTGCTCTTATTCTTTTTGGTCTTTGGGGGGTTGTATCTGGCAGCCGATTTTTTAGTCCCTCTGGCTTTTGCGGCCGTTCTGACAATGCTCATGACCCCTTTATGCAAGAAACTGGAAGCCTGGGGCCTTCCTAAAGCACTGGCGTCCTTTGCTTGTATTTTGTTGTTAATGTTGTGTATTGTGGGGGTGGGCGCTCTGCTCTCAACCCAGATAGTCCGCATTAGTAATGACCTCCCTTCCATTGAGCAGCGGCTTAACAGGGAACTGGGGTCGACCCAGCAATGGGTTCAGGAAAAATTCGGGCTTTCTCCTGAAGAGCAAAAAAAGATGATGCAGGGAAATTCGTCCAGCTTTGGCTCGGTGATAGGCAACTTTCTGCGATCTTTTACGGGGCTGATGTCAAACTCCGCACTGGTTCTGGTTTATCTGTTCCTGTTGCTGTACTACCGGTCACGATTTCCCACCTTTGTAATGAAGGTTGTTTCGGAGCATCAGAAAGAGCAAGCCCGTGAAATTATTACTGAATCAAGCCATGTGGCCCAGCAGTATCTCCTGGGGCGGAGCATCTTAATCGTGATCCTGGGGATCCTTTACTCCATCGGGCTGACAGTGACAGGCCTGGACAACGCCCTTTTTCTGGCCCTGATTGCGGCCTTGTTGAGTATTATACCCTATGTGGGTAATTTTATCAGTGTTGCTATTCTGCTGGCCATGGCACTGGCCCAGGGCGGGGGACCCTACCTGTATATCGGTATTATTGCCGTCTTTGCCGTCACGCAGTTTATTGAAAGCTATTTGCTGGAACCGTATATCGTGGGAGCTGAAGTCGATATTCATCCATTTTTTACCGTGGTTATTATCATCATAGGCGAGCTTATCTGGGGCGTGGCCGGCATGATATTAGCGATACCGCTGCTGGGAATGGTAAAAATAGTTTTCAGCCATATCGAGGCCCTGGAACCTTATGCCTATCTTATTGGAGACACCCGTGACGAGGACAAGGGACATACCTCGAAGAAAGTAAAAGATTGGTTCGGCTTTTCTTCATAAAGGGTTTTATCAGAGCACCGGCGGCCGCCCGTGCTTTCCCAATTTTCGGGATCTTGGGCCGGATGGGGCAACGCCCTTTTCCCAGTGAGCTTGGTGCAACATAATGGACTCCAGGCAAATCGTGCTCCCTGCTGTCAGAAGGTTCCAATTATTTGAACCCCCCAAACACTCTTTCTGCAGGCATGATTTCCGATACCACCGTAAACAATCTTCAGGGAGATAACATAGGACCATCTATGGACTGATGATAGATCTGGAAAGAGGAGAGGTAGCGTATAGCATTGTTTCTCATGGTGGTTTCAAAGGGTTGGGAACTGACTATTTTGCTGTAGTCCTGCAGGAATTCGAACCCTCACCCTTGTGATCCGAAGCCAGTGCAAGGCACGGCTATGTATGAAGCAGGCTGCAGTTTTGAGATCGCATGCCATGCTTTTTGTAGTACCGAAAGGGCGCGTTGAGAAAGAGATTCCCGACATTTTAATTGACTGCTTGACATCAATGCAATGGCTAGCAGCAGGATTGCTCCTTTTGAACCGGAGGACACGGGCTGTCGCCATAGGAACAGAATACGCAGCAATCCCCTTTTTGAGCTCTGAGAAGCTCCCCGCAATTCGGACACTCCCAAAAGAACTGGCAGGAATCGGTTGGCATGGTCGCATTAGACTGTTGCCCGCATTCAGGGCAGGTGACGGTGGATTGGAGTTGTATTTGTTTATTCATTTTCTAAGTCGCTTCCCGGTTTCATTTTTGCCTTCCAGGGCCTCAAGGATAGGACAGTCACCGATCGGTCCGTCTTCAGTACAGGAATCAATAAGATCAGTCAATGTTTCCTGAATGCGCAAAAGGGCTTCAATTTTTTCTGATACAGCTTGATACTTTCGTTGCGCCTCTTCCTTGATTTCTGAGCAGGAGGTCTCTTCATCAACGCGTAGTTCAAGGAGTTCTTTAATTTCACTGAGGGTAAACCCCAGCTGCTGGGCACGCTTGATGAATTTAATCTGGTCAATATGGTGCTGAGTGAAGATCCGGTAGCCCGATCGGCGGCGGTCAGGCTTGGGTATGAGCTTGCGTTTTTCGTAGTAGCGGACCGTCTCCTTGTTGACATCAGTCCGCCTGGCCACTTCACCAATTTTGTAGGTGGTGATGCCCTTGTATTTTTCGTCCTTGTTCTCAATCATATATATCACCTGTGGCAGGTCAAATCAGTAGATACTGTGAACAGCCGGGGTAGAACCCCGGATACTCATTAATCTCAGTTCTTTTTTACCATGGTTTTTCCACAGCAGCAGGTGGGGTTTTGAGTCCCCGGACAGTCGCTGGGGGCTCCTTTGGTTACGGTGACTTTGCAGCCACAATTGTCGTCGGGACATTGATAAACTTCTCCTTGTTTAAATGGCATAACAACTCCTCTTGTTTATTACAGAATGCAATTCATCTGTAATATAAGGCCTCTACCATGGTCGAGAGTCAAATTTTATCTCCAAGTGTCAGAGAAGCTTGTCTAATGGCAGCCTCTGTTTATCTTCTGACCGGATAAATTTCGTTACTGATAAGTTCAGCATTTCTTAAAAAGCCGTTTTCATTTCATTCCTTGAACCATAGCCCAACTTCGGAGCTATTTCTTCCGGAGTTTTCCATGATACGAAAGCCCCTTTTTAACACCCTCAAATCGCAGTCTATCCAGTATTGCTTGCCGGTAAGGTGTCCGCAGTAATAAGTTGGAATACTATTGCTCAGCATTCATCTGTACCCATCGGTCATAGGTTTGGTCATTCCAGAAACTCTGAAAGTACGCTATTGATGCAATGACTTCCTTCTCACTCAAGGAGTTACCAAAGGCAGGCATGGTTCCTCCGAGCTTGACTCCACCCTCATTGATTTGTTGGACGAGTACGCTCAGGGGATGGTGCCAGGCATGGGCCGAGCCATCCAGTGGGGGCGCGGGAAAAGATCCGTCTGGATTTCGCTGTTTCCAGTTCTCTACAAGTCCCTGGGCTCGGCTGCCGTGACAACTGGCACAGTTGGTTGCAAACACCTGTTTTCCCAACTGGAATTGCTTTTGGGTGAACCATCGTCCCTTGGTAACCGGTTCCTTTTGATCAGGTGGTTCGCTGGAACAACTAATAGCTATTAAAATGATTAACGAAAAAATAAAGAGCAGATCCGTTCTCACGTTACCGTAGTTATATTTAGACTGCTAATGACTGGCATAAATCTGGTTATTCCCTTCTTGATCCATAAGATAAACATCATAAGGGGTATTAAACGAGGCATTTCTGCCGGGAGAACTGGACGGCATCACGGGAGCTGATATTCCCACGGCCCGGCGACGTTCATCAAGTAAACGATTGATATCTTCAACCGGTACATGACCTTCTACCGCACACCCATCGATGAGCGTCATTCAGCAGACCCCTTCGGTTTCCAGTCCGTCTATGACCTCCCTGGCTTTTCGTTTGCGAATAAATGCGTTGATTTCATTTATAATGGATCCTATTTATGAGTTTTGAGGTTGTTTAAAAGGCCCAAATTGATAAGAATTTACTGATATAATCAGGGTTGGTCAATCTCCCTGCATCCCTCTTATTCTTATGGTTTAGTCAAGTTATTTTGCATGCTATCGGAGTATATGGTTTGCCACGTTTAATTACTGCAAACATGCGATGAACAA